>JBNPEH010000034.1:0-43847 GCA_051117635.1 Opitutales bacterium
TACGCGTGTGGCGGGCCTCCTCCTACGCAAAAAGCTTCGGCGGACGGGGTAGAGCCCGCCACTCCATGGAGACGCCGGCTCTTCCTCCTTCGCTCTTGAGCTATGGCGGACAGGTCGGCCGGCGTTCAGCGACTCCCGGCAGGGGTTTTCAAACACGCCTTAGCCCGTTTCAGGTGTGCTTGACACGCCCGACCGGTCACCTTTTGTTCTTTCTCTTTTTCTCCGACCCCGTTCCCGGCCATGTCCATCACCTACAAGCCCTCCAAGATCAAGCGTGCCCGCAAGTTCGGCTTCCGTGCCCGCAACAGCACCAAAAGCGGTCGCAAGGTCCTGACCGCCCGTCGGAAAAAGGGCCGTTCCCGCCTCTCCGCCTGAGGCAGCGGGGCCGGTCAGGCGGTCCGTTTTGGCAGGGTTTCGCGATGCGTTTTCCCGCCTCCCGCCGTATCCGTTCCCAGGGGGATTTTCAGCGGTTGCGCCAGGCGCCGCACAAACTGAACTGTGGCCCCTTCTTTGTTCAGGCGGCCCCGGCCAGCCCGGACCAGCCCTACAGCCGCCTGGGGGTGATCGCCTCCCGCAAGGTGGGCAACGCGGTCCGGCGAAACCGGGCCAGGCGCTGGTTCCGGGAACTGTTCCGGACGCATCCCGAGGCGCTGCCGGTTCCGTGTGATCTGGTTATCATCGTGCGGCCCGCCTTCATCCGCGAACCCTTTGCCGAGTTGGAGGCACGCTACCTCAAGGCCTGCTTGCGCCTGACCGCGTTTCTCCAAAAGGATCGCCCTCCGGCCACGCCACCCCCTTCGTCCTCCGACCCGTCATGAACGTCCAGCGCTTCACCGATTTTCCCCGCCCGGCTTCGCCGGTCCTGCGGCTGTCGCTGTGGCTGATCGAGGGCTACCGGCGGGTCCTCTCTCCGCTCAAGAAAGGCCTGCTCGGGCCCCTGGGGGCCTGCCGGTACAGCCCCAGCTGTTCCCGTTACGCCCGCGACGCCCTGTTGCGGTACGGCCTGCGCCGTGGCCTGCCGCTGGCCCTCAAACGGATCGTCGCCTGCCGCCCGGGCCGGTTCGGTGGCTATGACCCCGTGCCCGGGGCGGATCCCGTTTTCGATCGCGAGCGCCCCGCCTATCCTCACCTGCGGCAATTGCCGCCCGCCGACGCCTCCCATGGATAAGAAAAACATTGTTATCGGGCTGACCTTGATCGCCCTCGCGTTCGCCGCGCTCTTCTATGAGCAGAAACGCGTCGCCGACGCCCGGGAGGAATACCTCCGGCAGCAGGCCGAGCAGGCGGAGAAACAAGAGGCGGGTACGCCCGCCACCGCGACCAGCGCCCCCGACGGGCCGTCCGCCGAATCTTCCGCTGCGCCGGCGCCGGTCGATCCCCTGGCCGCGGCCACCGAGCCCGCGACTCCCGGGGCCGAGCCCACCGAGCCGCCTGTTGTTGCCCCGGAGGTACCCGAAACCCGGACCGTTCTGGAAAACGACTTCATTCGGGTTGAAATGACCAACCGGGGCGGCGGTATCCGCCGGGTATTTTTCAAGAAGACCGATCCCTCCCAGCCCCTGGACGACTATGTGTTCAACGAAGGGGGTATCCGGCCAGCGCTGGCCGTCACCTGGGACGGCATGGAACTGGAGCCATCCGTCCTGCCCGCCTACCGCATTGTGGCGCAGACCTCCAGCAGCATCACCTACGAGCGCATCGCGGGCGATGGCACCCGGATCGTCCGGCGCTACGAAATCTCCGCAAATCCGGAAGAGCGCGACCCCTACCTGATCGGCCATCAGACGACGCTGGAAAACACGCGCAACACGCCGGTCGCCATTCCCACCCTCGCCCTGCACCTGGGGACCACCACGCCCAACAGCAGCGATGTCTATGGCCAGTTTCAGAATGCCAGCTACTTCGACGGCGAGGACGCCGAATTCATCGGGGCAAAAACCTTTACCGGCAGCGGCGGCTTCCTCGGCATCGGTTCGCGGGTTGCCCGGGAACGCGTCGAACGGGACGTGCCCGCCATCGTCTGGGGCGCGGTCAAGAACCAGTTCTTCGCCGCCTGCCTCACGCCGGAGGATCCCGCCTCGGCCCTGATCGCGACGGGTGTCGACCTGCCCGGGGATGAGACGACCGGAGAAACGGGTATCGGCATCAGCGCCGACCTCGTCTTCGACGGCCAGACCCTCGCTCCCGGCCAGGTGGAGCGTCGCCAGATGGATTTTTTCATCGGCCCCAAGGAATACCGGCGGCTGTCGCGCTTTGGCGAGCGCCAGGACCTGCTGATGCAGTTCGGCTTCCTGGGCTGGGTCAGCGAGATGCTGCTGACGATCATGTACGGCATCCACGCCGTGGTGCCGAACTGGGGCCTCGCCATCATCGCACTGACCATCCTGGTCAAGCTGGTCTTCTGGCCGCTGACCTCGAAGGGCATCCGCACACAGAAGGTCTTCGCCAAGCGGATGCAGCCGTTGCAGGCGGAGATGAAGGCCCTCGGGGAGAAGTATAAGGACAATCCGCAGAAGCGGAACCAGGAGATGATGAAGCTGTACAGCAAGCACGGCATCAATCCCATGGCTCCCGTTGCGGGTTGCCTGCCGCTGCTGATCCAGATGCCGATCTTCCTCGGCCTCTTCTGGATGCTGCGGACCGCCGCCGAGCTGCGCCTGGCGCCCTTCCTCTGGATAAGCGACCTGTCCCAACCCGACCAGTTGTTTCTCCTGCCCTTCACCATCCCGATCCTGGGCAATGCCTTCAACCTGTTGCCCATCCTGATGGGGGTCACCTCCTACTTCCAGATGCGGATGACCCCGCAGCCGGCCACCATGGATGAGCAGCAGATGATGATGCAGAAGATGTTCCGGATCATGCCGATCATCTTCGTCTTCATCCTCTACAATTTCGCGGCCGGCCTCGCCCTGTACTGGACGTCGAACAACATCCTCACCATCATTCAACAGGCGCTCATCAATAAACGCCTCCAGCCGGAACTCGACGCGCTCGAACACCTGCAGACAACGCAGGGCGGTAAAGCAAAGAAGCAGCCGAAACAGGCGGAAAAAGCCCCGCCCCAAGCGCCGTCCAAGGCGCCGGCCAAAAAAACCGGCAAGGGTAACCGCAAGCGCAAACGCTGATCCCTCCGATTCGATTCTCAACCACCCCTTCCTCCCATGTCCGGACACAGTAAATGGGCAACCACCAAACGTCATAAAGCCGCGGTCGACGCCAAACGCGGCAAGATCTTCAGTGTCATCAGTAAAGAGCTGACCCTGGCCGCACGCGCCGGGGGCGGTGACCCCGACATGAATCCGCGCCTGCGGACCGTGCTGGGCAAGGCGAAGTCGGCCAACATGCCCGCCGACAATGTCGAGCGCGCCATCAAAAAGGGAACCGGCGAAATCGAAGGCCAGGTCATCGAGGAGCTGACCTACGAGGGCTACGGCCCGGGCGGCGTCGGCATCATTGTCGAGGTCGCGACCGACAACAAGAACCGGTCCGCCTCGGAAGTCCGCAGCACCTTCTCCAAACACGGGGGCAACCTGGCCGGTGCCAACGCCCTCGCTTTCAACTTCCAGCGAAAGGGCCAGATCATTGTCTCCGCCGATGCCACGGGCGAGGACCGGTTGATGGAAATCGCGCTGGAAGGCGGGGCCGAGGATATCCGCAATCAGGGCGACCACTTCGAGGTGGTCTGCGAAATCGGCGATTACGACACGCTGGCCGATGCCATCGCCCGGGCGGAGATCCGGGTCGAAAGCAGCGAGCTGGCCTACCTCCCCAACAGCCTGACGCCCGTCACCGACAGGGATACCGCCAAAAAAGTGCTCCGGCTCATCGACACGCTGGAGGACCTGGAGGATGTCCAGGCGGTTCATGCCAACTTCGACATGAGCGAAGACCTGCTGGCCGAAGCCGAGCAGTGAGGAGCCCGGCGATGGGTGCCCTGGCCGGGATTCCCTCGTGCGGGGTAGGTCCAACCCGTGCCGCGCCCCTTCGGCAGGCGACACGCGTTTCCATGCTCAACCCCTGGTATCCGGCGCTTGCTGATGCGGCGCGGTACGAACCTTGTAAACCGATGACCCCTTTTTTCCTTTTGTCGCGGGGCGTTCCGCGAAACCCTTGCCGCCTGCATGAATGATGCGGAATCAGGCGACCTGACCGACCAGCCCGGCGAAGTCGGGCTGGTGCGGCCCCGGGATTTTCACGAGACGGAGGCGTTTACCTTCGAATCGGGGCAGACCATTCCGGAACTGTTTCTGCGTTATGAATCCTACGGACGGCTGAACAAAGACCGCTCCAATGCCGTGTTGATCTGTCATGCCCTGAGCGGGGACCATCACGTGGCGGGGGTTCACGCCATGAGCGACCGCAAACCCGGCTGGTGGAACAATATGGTGGGCCCGGGCAAGCCCATCGACACGCGTCGCTTCTTCGTGCTCTGCGCCAACTGCATCGGTGGTTGTCAGGGATCAGTGGGGCCCTCCAGCACCAACCCGGCGACGGGCAAGCCCTACGGCCTGGATTTTCCCGCGGTGACCATCGGCGACATGGTGGTCGCCCAGGCCCGGCTGCTGGACCATCTCGGGATTGAGCGGCTGCACGCCGTGATCGGTGGAAGCATGGGCGGCATGCAGGCCCTGGAATGGGCCATCCGCTTTCCCAGGCGGGTCGCGCATTGTATCGGCCTGGCCACGACAGCCCGGCAGGGCACGCAGGCCATCGCTTTCAATGAAGTGGGGCGATCCGCTATCATGCAGGATCCCGAATGGCGGGGCGGGGACTACGCGAAGGACGCCGGGCCGAACGTAGGTCTGGCCATCGCCCGGATGATGGCGCACATCACCTACCTCAGCGACAAGGGACTGGAGAACAAATTCGGCCGCCGGACGCAGGTGGATCATAGCGAGCCGACGGATGCCCGTCAGCAACTCGAGGTCGAGTTCGCGGTCGAAAGCTACCTCCGGTACCAGGGTCGGAGCTTTGTCAACCGCTTCGACGCCAATACCTACCTGTATTTCACCAAGGCCCTGGACCGTTACGACCTGTACGGGCCCGACAACCGGCTCGAAGCCGCTCTGGAGCCCCTGTCCGCCCGGACGATGATCATCGGCTTCACCTCGGACTGGCTCTTCCCGCCAGCCCAGAACCGGGCGGTGGTCGAGGCCCTCCTGCGTCTCGGCAAAGAGGCTTCCTACGCGGAGCTGACCACCGATCTGGGCCATGATTCGTTCCTCGTTCACGCCCCGCAGCTCTACGCCCTGATTAACGCATTCCTCGCCGGGGATCGAACCGCCTGACCGGATGGCCCGTAAACATCAGAAGCGTTATGTCGATTTTCAGGTCATCAGCCAATGGGTGATCGAGGGCTCCCGCGTGCTGGATATCGGCTGTGGCCGGGGCGTGCTGCTCGATTATCTGCGACAGACCCGGAAGGCGCGTGTCCTCGGCGTGGATATCGACCCCGAAAAAATCACCGCATGCGTACAGAAAGGGATAGCGGTTTATCAGGGAGACGGTCTGAATCTGCTGGCCACCTTTGCCGACAACAGCTTCGACCGCATTATCCTCAGCCGGACCGTGGAGGAACTCGACCAGCCGGCCCGGGTCCTGGAGGCCGCCCTCCGGGTGGGGCGCACGCTCACCGTCGGTTTTGTCAACCATGGCTACTGGCTGAACCGGCTCAGTTACCTGATGACGGGCAGTCGCCCGGTCAATGATGTGTATCCGGAAACCTGGTACACCAGTCGCCCGCAAAACCGCTTCTCTCATCGGGAATTCCTGGATTGGTGCGCGACCATCGGATGTACCGTCCGCCGCCGGCACTGCCTGGCCGGCGACTGGTCCACCCCCGTCTCCCGCCTGGTCAATCTCCGCGCCGGCTACGTGATCGTGGACCTGGAAAAGGAAGGGTAACCCGGAACCTCGCGCCGCGGTCGCGGGCGGTCTGTTCAGCCCTCAGGTCACGATGCTTAACGTGAATTCCTGCAAGCGGGCGCAGAGGTTGTAGAGCATGAAGAGCAGGCCGTAGAGGATCCGGCGCGTCGGCGGGACATTCACCACGACAATGAAGATCAGGAAACCCCAGCGGCTCAGGTTCAGGTAGGCCTCGTCGCTCATGCGGGCCAGGTGCCGCAGCATCGGTCCGCCAGCTAGCGGGGGGATGGGCAGGATGTGCAGGACGAAGAGCGAGAGGTTGACCAGCAGCACCGGGACCACAAGCTCGTCGAGACGCGGCACCCAGGGGAGCAGGAAGCCGCTGACGAAGCTGACCGCGAAGCAGACCAGCAAGTTGCTGAAGGGCCCGGCCAGGCTGGAGAGGATTTCGTCCCGGGCCGGTTTGTTGAACTGGCTGGTGTCCATCGAGGGTGGGCGGCACCAGCCGAAGATCAGGCCCGCTCCCTGGCCCGCCATGACATGCAGGCCGAGGAGCAGGATGGGAAAAAAGGCCATGCCGAGCGGGTCCCAATGGGCGACCGGGTTGAGGGTCAGCCGGCCGTCCATCCGCGCGGTCTGGTCGCCCCGTTGGGTGGCCCACCAGGCCTGGGCCCAGCCATGCAGGCTCAGGCTGATGACCAGAAACAAGTAAACGATGACGGCTTCCTGTAGCTGCATGGCGGGGACGTTTCGGAATGGCGCTCTCGACCAACCGGGTCAACCGTCGGCTGACGCGGATCCGCCGTCCAGCTCTGTCAGGAGTGCGTTGCGGCTGTGCTGGAGGGCGGGAGCGGTCACGGTTTCGGCGAGCTCCCGGGCCTTGTCCAGTTGTCCCAGCTTTCCTAATACACGGGCCAGGTGCAGCCGGCAGGCGTCCCGGGTCAGGGGCTCGTCCACCTGGGCGAGCACGGTTTCCCAGTGGGTGCGTGCGGCCGCCCAGTCCGGGTCCCTGATGTCGTAAAACGCCTCGCCCAGGCGCAGGGCGAAGCCGGTGTTGTCGGGCTCGAATTGGTAGGCCTGGCGGAAGGCGTCGAGCATGGCGGCGTCGAGGTCGGACCGGGAGTACAGGCCATCCAGGAGGAATTCCTCGCGATAGCGAAAGAGCAGCTCGCCGACCTGAAAGTGATAGCGCGCCACCTCGGGATCAAGTTCGAGCGCACGCAGAAAATAGGTCAGCGCGGCCATGTAGCGCCCGTTCTCGGCCAGATAATTCCCGATCTGCTGCTTTACGACGGCGATATCGGGATCGATTTGATCCACGCGGAGGAAGACTTCCACCGCCTGTTCGGTGGCGTCCACACTGCGGAGAAATTTGCCGTAGAGGATCAGCGCGGTGGTATCCTCCGGGTTTTCGGCCAGGTAGGCATCGTACCGGTCCGCAAGCTGGCGGAGGCGACGCTGCCATTCGGTGGCATCGAACTGGTTGGCATCGCGGGCATAGGCCTCGGCCAGGGCCTGTTGCTCGGCCTGAATTTCGGCCAGCCGCTTGTCGGCCAGGGTGGTGCCGGCGACGGCGTCCTCCCCGACGGACGAAGCGGTGGCCTTCGCCGGTGGATCGCCGGACCGCAGCCAGGCACAGCCCGTCGCGAGCAGGCAGATGGAGGTCACCGTAAGGCCCTGGAGAAAAGACCGATTCATCGATTGGCTGGATGCTGGATCAGCAGACAGGCCGGTCAACGGATTGTTCGGAATCCTGAGTTCTCCGCCCGGCAGCTCATTCATCCGGGCTTCATGGGAAATCCGGGTTAAAACAGTTCCTGCTGCCGCGGGCCCTGCCAGCGGGACTCCCCCTTGAGGTCCGCCTTGCGCAGCGGCGGTACATCGGTGTCCACTGGTTCGATCAGGCTCGGGTCGTCGTTCCGGGGGCTGCCGACGGACCGGGCCACGGGATGAGCCGTCAACAGGTTCTCGGGGGCGGGCGCGGTCAGGCGGGCGTAGGTTTCGACATCCAGCCTGGTTTCCGGCTCCAGCCAGGTCGCGTAATCAGCCGGCTGCAGGAAAACCGGCATCCGGTGGTGTATCCCGGCCATGAAGCCGTTTGCTTCGGTGGTCAGGATGGTGGCGGACTCGATCTCACTGCCGTCGGGCGAAGACCAGTGCTCCCAAAGGCCGGCCATCGCCAGGGGACGATCCGCTGCCTTCGGATGAATCCAGAAGGGTTGCCTGCCGGTCGGCTCCTTGCGCCATTCGTAGAACCCGCTGGCGGGGATAAGACAGCGGCGGTGCCGGTAGGCGCTGCGGAAAGCCGGTTTTTCGCGCGCGGTTTCAGCCCGGGCGTTGATCAGTTTGTTGCCGATGCCGACATCCCTGGCCCACGAGGGCACCAGGCCCCAGGTGACCGGAACAGCGGTCCGGCGGCCTTTGTCCCGGTCTTCCCGGATGCTGAGGATGCCCTGTGTCGGAGCGATGTTGTACCGGGCCTCAATGGGCGGCACCTTCTCCAGGAGGAAATGCTCGCTCAGGACCCTGGGGCTGATGTGAAGGGTAAACCGACCGCACATGGCCTTTCAGGCTGCCCGACTGCAGCGGTCGGCGCAATCCCGGTCGGCTCGCGGCCGTGCTCATCCGAGGGGTCTGGCCTCAATCCGCTCCCGCCGCATCCTCCACCACGGCCGGCATTCGTTCGGCATGCGGCAGCAGGTCGGGTCCCAGGTATTCCGTTATCAGGGAAGCCCAGGCCTCGGGATCATCGATGAGGCCTTCGTAGGGAATTTCCAGCAGTTGAAAATGGCTGTGGGCGCGAAACAGCTCGAGGAGTTCCCGCTCGTGATTCCGCAAGGTGTCCGCCTGTCTGTTTGAAGCCCGATTCCGCTCGGAGCGGGGATACGCCTCCGCGGCTCGTCCGTCGGCCAGCAGTTCGACGGGATGGCGGAGGAACAGGATCCGGTACCGATGATTCCAGGGCAGCTGATGCACCAGTGAGCAGGGCAGATTGATTACCCGTGATCGGGCACGCTCAAGCAGGGGAGAGCGCCGGTTGAGGCCATGGATGGCCTCCCACTCCAGAATACCGTGGTAGATTGGTGGGGTGGTGAAGTTGGGTCCGGCTTCTTCGAGAGCCAGGAGTCCGCCGGTTTCGAGCATGCGCATCAGAAGGGGGGTGGCGGAACCGGGCAGACCGGTGACTACGTTGAGGATGTGACCGGAGACTTCCCGGATGGCCCCAAAGACAGGGATCTGTCGATCGGGCCGGACTCCAACGGGTTCTTTCGGATCGGAAGCAGGTGAAGGACCGGGCATGAAAGTTCATTATTAACGCCCGGTGCCCTGGTTGGGTATCCCCCCTTCGAGGGGCTCGGTTCCGTTGCAACCGCATGGGCAGGCTCCGGTGATCGCAGCGGCGCGGCTCGACCCTACCGGTCTGGGGCGGGGCGCCGCCCGGCGGCTTGCTTCCGGAAAATGGCCTTAATTTTTCAGCGCCTGGCGATAATACCTTTGATGCCTGGTTCCGGACCGGTTCTGGTTAAGGTATTCGCCTAAGTCGGGATGTCTGCTTCGCCAACACTCAACCAGGAAAGCCTGCGCCGTTTCAGTGAGGCCTGTTCGGGCCTTTACCAGGCCGGATTGTCATTGGAGACCTTCCCGGCACTCGCTTTCCGGTTCCTCCAGCGTCTGGTCTCGGCGGAATTCGTGGTTTTCGGCTCACTGGACCACGGGACGGCGGAGATGGACATGGCCACGGACCACCGGGTCCCCCGGTTCGGCGAGGCCATGGAGGCCTTTGGTCGCGTCATGGGTCAATACGACCTCTTTCGTTGGGACCCGGACGTCAACGACGGTCGGCCTTTCTGCCGGAGCGATTTTTTCAGCGACCGGCAGTTCCGGAAGCTCGATGTTTACGATAGTGTCTACCGTGTCCTCGGCATCGACAACCATTGCGCCGTCCATGTCCCGTCGGATGCCGACGAAACCGTCTTTTTCGGTATCGAGCGCCAGGGCGGCCCCGATTTTTCCGGCGAGGACCGCTTCCTCCTCGAACTGGGCCAACAGCAACTGACTCAGGCCCGCAACCTGGCCCTGCTACTCGACTCTGAACGCGAGGGACCGATCGAGCCCGGGCTCCTGATCCGCGCGGGACTGACTGCCAGGGAGGCGGAGGTGCTGACCTGGATTACGGAAGGCAAAAGCAATGAGGAGATCGGCATCATCCTCGGCATCGGGGTCTACACCGTGAAAGGACACCTCAAGCGGATCTTTCAGAAAACGGGCGCCTGCAGCCGGCTTGCCGCCGCGCTCTGGGCAATCCGGTTCGTCCGGCGCCAACGCCTGCATCGCCTGCAGCCCAACCTGAAGACCACCTCCTTCGTGCCCCGGCTGAATTGAGCCGCCCGGGCCCTTTCCCGCGCCCCGGTCAGGGATCCGACCGGAGCAGGGTTTTCCAGCGTTCCAGTTCCTCGCTGGCCAACCGGTTGTCGAGGATGCGGAGTTTCGGCTCCGGGGAGTCGTCGTCCGGATCCTCGAGCTGACGGGCGCCCCAACGGCCCCAGGCCACGGGATCATCCGTCAGCAGCGCGGTGAGTTCCCCGCGTGCCAGGCTGGTCAGGACCGCCGGGGTGGCCCCGCAGGCTATTACCGGCAGCCCGTTCGGATTCCAGATATCCGCCGAACCCGGCTGCTGAAACGGCCATGCCCCGAAGAACAGCCAGCCTCCGATCCTGCGGTCCGGATCGGGCCGGGCGGCCAGGGCGGCCACCGATTCCCCGAACCGTTCGGGCACCCGAATGGGCGGTAAGACAGGCAATCCTGTCGCCGCTGAGGCCGAGAGCCAGGCCGCTTCCAGCGTCGCCTGTTCCGTGCCCGACTTGCCCGCGGAGCCGCCGAACACCGGTTGCCAGGCACCGGCGCGCAATGCGGTCTGGCCGGCGGCCTCCAGCATCAGGCCGGCCCAGGCGCTGCCCGGTGCGGCGAGCGGTGGCTGATCAGGACGGTTCGATACGGCGCTGCCAAAGAGGCGCACCGCCAGGCCACGATCGGTAAGGAAGGCGAGCGCCGGCCCGAGACGGGGCAGGTCGATCGGATGGACCCAGACCGCGTCAGGCGGATGAATGAACTGCTGGCGCACCAGATCCGCCTGGTCGACGGGATCGCGCCGGTCCGGGCGGAGCAGGGTCGCCGTCCAGCCCCCGCCCGGCGTATCCGGAAAAAACTGACGCACGCCGTGAATCGTGGCCGCTGCCACCGGGTCGCCCGGCCCCTGGCCGATGATGACGAGTCGACGCGTCGGCGATCCGGCCGGCGGTTGGGCCGCCATCGGCCACAGCCCGATCAGCAGGACCAGAGCCGGCAGGCCGAGGCGCAGGAGACGGCGGACACGGAAGGGCATGACCCGGCATGATCGGCGCGGTCGGATCCGACCGCAACCGTTGGATGCCGGGCCGTTTTCCCGCCGCCCGGCAGCGGGTTGAGGTTGAGCTGCCGCCGGGGCCTGCAACACTGGAGGGCATGGAATGGTTTGCTCGGGTCGCGGTCGGTTTGCTCGGTGCGGCGTTGGGCGCACTGGCTGTCTGGGCCTGGGCCCGGGCGCGGCTGGGCTCGACCGGCGAGCGTCTGGCGATGGCCAGGGAGGACCTGGAGCAGGCCACCGCCCGTGTGTCGTCGCTGGAAAACGAGCTGAAGGCGGCGGGCGAGCGCATCCATCTGCTGGAAAAAGAAGGGGCCGTTCTGGAGGCGAAGACCCAGGCGGCGCAAGCGGGTTTCGCCGAAAAGCAGAAGCTGTTGGAGCAGGCCGAGACACGGTTGAAGGACACCTTCGCCGCCCTGTCGAACAAGGCGCTTTCAGACAACAACGACCAGTTCCTCAAACTGGCCCGTGAGGTGCTCGGCAAAACGCAGGAAAGCGCGAAGGGTGACCTCAGCCAGCGCCAGCAGGCGATCGAGGCCCTGGTGAAACCGCTGCGGGAAAATCTGGGCAAGGTGGAAGCCAACCTCCGTGACCTCGAGAGCAGGCGGACCGAAGCCTATGCCGGCCTGCAGGAGCAGTTGAAGCACCTGGCGGAAAGCCAGCTCTTGCTCCAGAAGGAGACGGGCAACCTCGTCAATGCGTTGCGCGCGCCGCAGGTGCGCGGCCGCTGGGGCGAAATGCAGCTCCGGCGCGCGGTCGAAATGGCGGGCATGGTGGACCACTGCGATTTCCTCGAGCAGCAGTCGCAGACAACCGAGGCGGGCCGGCAGCGGCCGGACATGGTGGTGCGGTTGCCCAACGACCGGCAGGTCATCGTGGATGCCAAGGTGCCCTTGGAGGCCTACATCGCCGCACTCGAGGCGCAGGACGTCGACAAGCAGCGGGCCGAGCTGATGCGCCATGCCCGACAGGTGAAGGACCACCTCAAGCTGCTCGGCCAGAAGAGCTATCAGCAGCAGTTTTCACCCACGCCGGATTTCGTGGTGTTGTTCATCCCGGGCGAAGTGTTTTTTTCGGCTGCGCTGGAGCAGGATCCCGGGCTGATCGAATTCGGTGTGCAGCAAAAGGTCATCCTGGCCACGCCCACCACGTTGATCGCGCTCCTGAAGGCGGTGGCCTACGGCTGGCAGCAGGAAGCCATCGCCCGCGAGGCGCGCGAGATCAGCGAATTGGGCCGGCAGCTCTATGAGAGCGTGGCTGTCCTGTCCGGTCATTTCGCCAAGCTGGGCAAGGGGCTGAAAGGGGCGGTGGAGGCCTACAACAAGGCGATCGGGTCGGTGGAGTCGCGCTTCCTGCCTAAAGCCCGCCGGTTTGAGGACCTGCACATCGCCAGTAAGAAGAGCGTGGAGGGACTGGAACCCATCACGGAGACGCCCCGTCCCCCGCAGGCCGCCGAGTTGGAGAACAAGGAGGAAAGCCGCGCCGATGCCTGATCCCTCCGATGAGCCGGAACCGGTCCATGTGCCGATCACGGATGAACTGGACCTGCATGCCTTCCGTCCGCAGGAGGTCTCCGACGTGGTTGACAGCTACCTCGAGGCCTGTGCGGAGAAAGGTATCCCCGTCGTCCGGATCATCCATGGCAAAGGCATCGGTACGCTGCGCGAAACGGTTCACGCCCGGCTGGGGAAAGACCCCCGGGTGGAACGGTTCGCGCTCGACGACGGGCCCGGCGGTTGGGGGGCGACGCGGGTCTGGCTGACCGGTTGATCGGCGGGAATCGGGGTCGGACGTTTGCGGAAAGGTGTGGCTTTAGCCGCTTTTCCCTTGCCGGGAACGATGGCACGGCAACGCTGGCGGCTGCCCGATATCTGTTTTCAAACAACCCCTCCCACCATCATGGCTCTCGGCTACGACGACACTCCCTTCATTCCTGGCATGCCCTGGCGCGTCCACGACGGCAAACGCCCGCAACCCCCGGTGGTCACCCCCGGCACCTTCAGCTCCCAGAAAACCCCCGGCACCCCGCCCTCCGACGCCACGGTGCTTTTCGACGGTTCGGGTTTCGACGCCTGGCAAGGCAAGGAAGGCGCGGTCCGGTGGGAGTTGGTCGACGGGCAGGCCATGCGGGTCGTGCCGAAGACCGGCAACATCCAGACCAGGGCCGAATTTGGCGATTGCCAGCTGCACGTCGAGTGGGCTGCACCGGCCGAAATCAAGGGCGAGGGCCAGGGCCGCGGGAACAGCGGGGTCTTCCTCCAGGGGCTCTACGAGGTCCAGGTGCTCGACGGCTATGACAACCCGACTTACGCCGATGGCCTCACAGGCGGCCTCTACGGCCAGAAACCGCCGCTGGTGAACGCCTGCTCCCGGCCCGGGGACTGGCACATCTTCGATATCCTCTTTCACGCGCCGCGGACGAACGACGCGGGCTACGTGACCGCGCCCGCGCTGATCACCGTCCTGCACAACGGGGTCGTCATTCACCACGCCTACGCGCTGCAGGGACCGACCATGCACAAGGACCGCACGCAGTATGACCGGCCGCCCGCCAGGGGGCCGGTTGTGCTTCAGGACCACGGCGACCTCGTCCGTTTCCGCAATATCTGGATCCGCGAACTCGGTGACTGGCAGGCCGTCTGAAGGCGGTGTCGGAATCGGTCGGGTCAGATATGGGGGCAATGGTCAAAACGGGGCCTTGCTGAGAACGCCTCCCCCTCCCGCCAAGGCTACGGCGGACATGATGGCGGACATGATGGGGGACAGGTGCACCTCATCACATCTGGGCTTCATGAGAAATCCGGGTTAGAGGCTATTTCTGCGTTTCCGGGGTGGAACCCGAATCGGCAAAACCTGTCCACAGGAGTCAGTGATGGTTCGGCCTGACGGCTGGTCGAGTGTGTCGCTGCCGGGCTTGCCCGCCGACCGCTCCCCGCGCCGTCAGACGCCCCGAAACCAGGCCGGATCAGCGCCGGCCGGTGCCGAGGCATCATTCATAGGAGTAGTTAGAGTAAGCGTGAGCCGGGGGTGGTCCAATGGATCGCCCCCGGCATTTTTTATTTACGTCAGCGGGTTCCGTCCGTCGATACCGAATCCATAAAACGGGTCGGGCCTTTCCTACTGCGATTGACGACAGAAAAAGCACCCGGGGTTGCAACCCGGACGATCTGGCCAGTTCCCCGAAACCCGCCCGCTGGAACCGCCAAATTGTCTTCGCGGCTCAAACAGAAAACGGGTGCGCCCCATCGTTGGTTGGCGGATACGCTTCACCCCGGCTATCTCCGCTCGGCCAGCCGCAACCTGGCCCGTCACCGGCAGAGCGCAACATGAAAGGCCTGACCCCTGATTCGCCTTTGGCTAACAGTCGAGCGCAAGGTGGTGGTGGGGGGCTCAGTCCGCTTCCGGTCGGACCCGAATCGAATCACCGGGTTGGAGGGCGAAAGGGCGGGAAGCCGAGGCCGCGAACCGCGCGACCAGCAGGCGGCCGTCGGCGTCGATAAAACTGATCCAGTCGCCAGGCTCGAGGCCCGGTTCGGCCCAGCTCGCCACCGGGCGCACCGGCAGCGGTGTCTCGTGCCTGCCCGGGAAGTCGACCTGAAAGGGCTGGCCCGCGTCCAGATCCAGCGCCTCGAGGTCGCGGGGACCGATGGTGGTGCGGAGGTTGCCGAAGGCGGGATCGATGGCGGTGACGCGCCCGGTGACGACCGGAACTCCGTCGACGGTGGACCGCTCATTGGGCTCGGCCGGCAGCGTGGCGGGTAGGGTCAGGTTGCGCAGGGTGGGCCAGTCCCCGTCCGGCTCAAGCGCCTGCAGGACGGCGCTGGCGGCGGCCCGGTATTCACCGCGCCCGATCATCATGTGCCCGTCGCGCTCGATGACGGCGACGGTGACCGGGACGGCGGACGGGCGGTTTTGAGCCGCCAGCTGGTAGGCCTGCAGGGGCTCAATCTCCGACTGATTGGCGGTGAGGAGGAGGGGAGCGACGGGTCGACCGAGTCGGCTGCCCGGCGCGATGGATTCCCAGCCGGCGCCGAAAAGGATTCCGCCGGTGACGGGGATGTCGGTTTGCTCGACCAGATGGAAAAACGAGGCTCCGCCGGAAGCCTCGCCGAGAAGGAGCACCTTGCCGTCCGGGTCGAGGTGGCGGATCAGCGCCATCAGGTCCTGGGTGGCCTTTTCGGGGATAAGGCCGTTTTCCCGATAGGCGCTGGTGGTGATGGACCAGCCGGCTTCGAGGAAGGTGGTGAAGGGCTCGCGGGTGTAAGGGATGTCCGCCGTCTGCGGAAGACTTTCAAAGTAATAGGGGTGTACCCAGACGACCCAGTTCCCGGAGGCATCCGGGGGGACCACCGTCTGGTAGGGCACGCCAGCCAGCTGGCCGTCCCGCACGATCGGTTTGTCCCGGGTGGGGCCCGAATCGAGCCCGTGAAGGGCGGTTGCCACCAAAAGGGCCGTCAAGCCGACCGCGGGTAACCGGAAAAGAACCATAAAGGAGAAGGAAGCAATCCGCGGACCGGCCTCAACCTGAGGGATCGTCTTTTTTGATGAAGAGCGGCTCATCCACCTGGATCTGTGCCGTTTCCTGGGCGAAGCCTCTCTCCACGAACACCCGGACAAAGCCGCGACTCGTCAGGCGCGCGCCCCATTGCCCCGGTTCAAGGGTTTCGCCGGTGTCAGCGAGCCAGGTCACCACCTGCCGGTTGCCCTTGAAATTGGCTTCAAAGGTGTCGCCCGGGGAAATTCCCAGCTTTGCCAGATCGCGGGCCACGAACGCGGTATCGATGTCGCCGGTCGATGGATCGACGTGCAGCACCCGGGCGAACGCCCCGCCCTTCTGAAAGCTGGCCCCGGACAGCGGGGTGCCGGCGTCGACTGTGCCGTCGCGCAGCAAGGCGATGGTCTCGGTGTCGATCGAGGCATCCAACGCTGACAGGGCATTGAGCAGCTCCGGCCCGGTGAAGTCGTGACGGGCCGAGCGATCGACGCGCCAGATGGCCGGGGGGACAAAACTGTCCTGTGCCCGGCCCACGTACTGCATCGCCGTTCGCATCGCAGGCTGGTTGGCCAGAAAAAGAACGGGGATTTTCAAATTGTGCTGAAGCGCCAGGGGGTAGTGCCGGTCCTTCAGGTCGAACCCGTGGCCGGCGATAAGCGCCGCGTCCACCTCGTCGGGCTCGTTTTCCGCCAGCAGCAGGGCGATCGCGCCGCCCATCCCCTCGCCCAGGATGAGCGTTCGTTCCGGTCGTCCGCTTTTTTCCTGGATGAAATTGATCAGCTTGCGGATGTCGGTCAGGCCGTCCCGGACGGTGATCCCGGTCTGGCGGTAGCCCGAGGTGGCGACCATCCAGCCGTCGTCCACCAGCGACTTGAAGGGCTCCATCCGGATGGGAATGACCGCCAGCTTCGGCTGGCCCGGCGGCGTCTGGTCTCGCGCGAAGACCAGCAGCTTCCGGTTCCAGGCGGCGGTGGCCGCAATCTGGTAGCCGACGCCGTCCAGTTGGCCTTCGATTACCTGAGTCTGGTCCTGCCCGTCCTGACCCAGCCCGGTGGGGGCAACGGCCATCAGGCAGACACTCAGAAGCAGCAGACCGGTTCTACGAAAACCGGGAGGGGGCGGTTCACTCAGCATAGCGCGGAATAGGCTGGTTAACGGATGGGCGCTTGCTTGGCCAATACTTTGACCGCACCGTCCCCATTTTCCTGACCAAGCATGTCGGTTGCCGAATTACCCATCGATGCTCTCGGGCCGGCGTTGGCCGAACACGTTCGCCAGCAAACGCCCTGTCTGGTGCTGACCGCTCCGACCGGATCCGGCAAGTCCACCCGCGTGCCCGCCATGCTGCTGGACCAGGGGGCGGCCGGCGAGCAGGGCCAGATTCTCGTCCTGCAGCCCAGGCGGCTCGCCGCCCGCATGCTCGCCCGGCGCGTGGCTTCGGAACGCGGCGGATCCTGCGGCGGGGAAACCGGCTATCAGGTCCGTTTCGACAACCGGACCGGGCCGGAAACCCGGCTGATTTATGTCACCGAGGGGATCCTCCTGCGGCGGCTGCAGGCCGATCCCGACCTGGGCTCGGTTGGCGTACTGGTGTTCGACGAGTTTCACGAACGCCACCTCGATGCAGACCTCGGTCTGGCGCTCGCTCGGCAGTTGCAACTAACGCGCCGACCCGATCTGCGCATTGTCGTGATGTCGGCCACGCTTGACGCGGAGCCGGTGGCCGCCTGGCTGGATGACGCCCCCATCCTGCGGTCCGAAGGCCGCCAGTTTCCCGTCGATGTCCGGTATGCCGGGGCCGCGCTCAGTTCGCAGGCGGCGCCGATCTGGGACCGTGCGGCAACAGCCTGCGCTGATTTGGCGGCGGGCGGCCTTTCCGGTGATATCCTGGTCTTTATGCCGGGCGGTCGTGAGATCCGGCGGACCCTCGATGCGCTGGCCGTGCAGCGTGCGCTGCGGGGTTGGGACTGCCTGCCCTTGTATGGCGATTTGCCACCGGAGGCGCAGGATGCCGCGGTGGCCGGGGGAGGCGGCCGGCGTCGCGTCATCGTGGCGACGAATGTCGCCGAGACCAGCCTGACCATTCCCGGTGTCGCGGCGGTCGTCGACAGCGGGTTGGTCCGTCAGGCACGCTTCGATCCCCAGCGTGGCATTAACACCCTGCTGACCGAGCGGATCAGCCGGGCCTCGGCCGACCAGCGCGCCGGTCGGGCCGGGCGACTGGGACCGGGCCTGGCCGTCCGGCTCTGGAACGAAGCCGAGCACCGCCCGTTGCCGGTTCAGACCGATCCCGAGATCCATCGGATGGATCTCGCGGAGGTGCTGCTTGGCCTCGGCGCCCTTGGTCTGCCCAATCTGGGGGCCGATCTTGCCTGGTTCGAGGCACCGGATGCCGATGCCTGGGAGCGTGCCCGCCAATGCCTGGCGGATCTCGGGGCCATCCGCCCTGATGGCAGCCTGACGGCGCTGGGCGAGCGCATGGCCGCCTTCCCCCAGCATCCGCGCTACGCCCGGCTGTTTCTGGAGGCATCCGATCGTCATTGCCTGCCCCTGGCCTGCCTGATCGCCGGCATCATGCAGGGCCGTGGCCTGCTGTTGCCGCGGCCCGACAAGGCCACTGAGCGGCGGCGGGAGGAAGCTTTTCCGGAAATCGACGCAGGGCGCTCGGACCTGCTGGTGGCGCTGGACGCCTGGGTAGTGGCCCGTGAACACCGGTTTCAGCGCAAGGACTGCGACGCGTACGGAATCCACGGTCAGGCGGCACGGGAAGCGGGCCGGGCGGCGGACCAGTTCGCCGGGATCGCACGGGAACTGGACCTGCCGGGTGCAGGGGAATCGCTGGATTCGGCGCTGGCCTGCCGGTCGGAGCTGGCGGAGCCGCTGCAACGAAGCCTGTTGGCCGCCTTTATTGATCACCTGGCCCGGCGGGACCGGTGGGGCACGCTGACCTGTGCGCTGATACACGGCCGGCGAGCCCGGCTGGCTCCCGACAGCGTGGTGCGTCAGGCTGATCTGGTCGTGGCCGCTGATGTCCAGGAGCGGGCGGGTCCGGACGGGGTGAAGATCCAGCTGGGAGCGGTGACCGCCGTCGAACCGGCCTGGCTGCAGGCGATTGATCCGGAGGGCCTGCAGACCGCAACCGGGGTCGTCTGGGATGCGAAGACCCGGTCGGTCGTGGCCCGGGAGGAACGCCGCTTCCGGGATCTGGTCCTGGAGGCGAAGGACCGCCCGGCGGAACCGGGCGGTGAAACGGCACGGCTGCTGGCGGAAGCCGTGCAGCGGGACGGTCTGGTCCTGAAGCGTTGGGATGCGGGGGTGGAGGCCTGGATTGACCGGGTCAACTTCGTTGCGGAGACCTGCCCGGCCGCCGGGATCTCGCCGATCGACGAGGCGGGCCGGCAGCTGCTGCTGGAGACACTCTGCGCGGATGCCATCCGCTACAAGGACATCAAGGACAAGCCGGTCTGGCCGGTCCTGGAGGACTGGCTCGGTCCGGGGCAGGCACCGCTGCTCGACCACCTGGCACCGGAGAGCCTTGTGTTACCGGGCCGGAAGCGTCCGTTTCGGATCCGGTACGGCGGCGACCGCGGACCGACGCTGCAGGCGACGGTACAGGACCTGTACGACGTGCCGGCCGACCGCCTGCGCATCGCGGACGGCGCGGTTCCGCTGACGATTGAGATCCTCGCGCCGAACCGGCGGCCGATCCAGATCACGCAGGACCTCGCGGGATTCTGGGCAAACAGCTACCCGCAGGTGAAGAAAGACCTGAAGGGCCGCTACCCGAAACACGAGTGGCGCTGAGCGGCTCTCCCCGGGACCCGTCGCGCCGACACCGGTTCCATTTCAGAGCCGTTCGACCGATGGTGGTTTATTCCCGGATCCATCCCCTGTTGGCAGGCCATTCACTTCTGAAGACAGCCTAAACAGATCCGGTGAAACACCGATATATAACCGGTGGCGCTTCCTTCCCGAAAACGGTATCCCCTGCTGTGCCTCGCCCTGTTGGTCCTGGGCGGACCGGTACCGCTGTCGGCGGAGGGGCTGCTGCAGGCCGATTCGGTATCGCTGCCCGCCACCGCCGACGGCCAGACATCCTTTGTTTCGGTGACCTTCGACGAGGCCTTCACCAGCATCCCCGTCGTGGTGCTGACCCCCAACCGGGACAACCCTGATCCGGCCGCGCTGCGGATCCGCAACGTCACCAACGAAGGCTTCGAGGTGGTGATGGTCGAGCCGTCTTCCGAAAATGGTGAAGGCCCGGCCATGAACAACATCAGCTTCGTGGCCGCGGAGGAAGGGCTCTACCAGACCGATTCGGGCGAGCTGCTCGAAGTGCGGCACCACCTGACGAATTCGGCCAGTGCCAAGGGCGGCTCGGATACCTGGGACACCATCAGCCTCCGTCAAGCCTTCGGGGCCACCCCGTCGGTCACCGGCATGGTCCAGACCGACAACAATGAGACAGGGGCCCCGCCGGGCGATCCCAGCGATCCCTGGGTAACAACCCACAACCGCAACCTCGGCACGTCCAGTTTCGAGACCTCGCTGGGGCGCGCCGAAACCGGGGCCGGCAACCTGTCCGTCGACGAACGGATGGGGTATATCCTTTTCGAGGAGTCCTTCGGATCCTTCACCGACGACAGCGCGAGCACGGTTTACTGGGATGCCTTCAATTCGGCCAACACGGTCGATGGCAGTCCCACCACCATCAATTACAACCAGACGAACTTCGGCGCGCCGCCCCTGGTCCAGGCGACCATCGGCTCCTACGACGGCGGCGACGGCGGCTGGGCCCGGTTCAGCAACAACACCGCCTCCAGCGTGGACCTGAACATCGATGAGGACCGCGTCCAGGATCCCGAGCGGAACCACACCACCGAGATCGTCTCGCTGCTCGCCTTCTCCGGCGGGTTTACCGAAACCCTGGGCCGGAGCACTGTGATCGAGTGGGTCGGGCTGGCCGGTATGGGACCGAACGGCGATGACTTTTCCGACAGCGCCAACTGGTCGGGTTGGGACGGGACCGATGGCAACCTCAGCTACGGGGACGGCCTGCTGTTCGACAACACCGGCTCAGGCCGGACCGACGCCGACGTCGATGTCACCTACAGCACGCCGCTCGGCCAGATCCGGTTCGAGGAATCCACCGCCTACACGATTACCGATGGCGGGGGCAGCCTCGTCTTCGCCAGCGGGGGCAGCATCGTCAACAACAGCACTGTCCTCCAGACCATTGAGGCACCCCTCAGCTCGAGCGGACCGTTCATGGGCATCCGGGCGGCCGGGGCGGATCTGGATTTTTCCGCTACCTCGACCCTCGACCTGAGCGCGGATGGCGGGGCCTCCCTCATCGCCGGCGGGGCTCAGGACATCACCCACGCGGGCGTGATCTCCGGAACCGATGCCGGCATCACCAAATGGGGTGCAGGCGATCTCACGCTGACCGGCAACAATACCTTCACCGGCGATGTCCGGATTCGCGCGGGACGTGTGATCGGCGACGGCGACAGCCTGCCGGCCGACATCATCAACGAGGCCTCGCTGGTCTTCGACGAAGCGGGCAGCAGCACCTACGGCGGGGTGCTATCCGGCGACGGCGACGTGTTCAAACAGGGCGCCGGGACGCTCACCCTGGCCTCCGCCAATACCTACACCGGCACCACCACCGTCACCGGTGGCGGGCTCGCCATCGATGCCGATGATCGTCTCGGAGCCGTCCCGGGCTCGGCCACTCCAGGCCACCTGACACTGGACGGCGGCACCCTGCAGGCCACGGGCACCTTCGCGCTGGCGGCCAACCGGGGGCTGACCGCGGGCGCCGGCGGGGCCGAGGTCTCGGTCGACAGTGGCGAACAGCTCACCTACGCCGGGATCCTGGCCGGTTCCGGCGACCTGGAGAAGACGGGAGCCGGAACCCTCCTTCTCGACGGGGGGAACGCCAACACGCTTTCGGGTGCCACCACCGTGACCGCCGGGACGCTGGCCCTCGGCCAGACCGCCGGGACCGATGCGCTGGCCGGAGCTGTTTCGCTGGACGGTGGTGTCCTCCAGCTGAACGCCGACGACCAGATCGCCAACACCGCCGACCTCACCTTCAACGGCGGGGAGTTTTCGCTCAACGGCTTCAGCGAAGGGGGCATCGCCAGCCTCGGGGTGGATCAGATGACGGTTTCGAGTACCTCGACGCTGCGCTTTGCCGGCGTATCGGTGTTCCGGATACAAGACCTGTCCTTCGCCGGCGGTGGGATCGGGCTGAATGTCGAGGACTGGGTGGGCGACCCGATCAACGGCGGTGTGACGGGGATCGACAACCGGTTTCTGGTGGCGACCGACATCACCGGGGCCGGCTTCCTGAGCGACATCCTTTTTCCCGGCTGGAACAACGCCTCGGCCACCGTTCTGGATCTGGGCGGAGGCATCTTCGAGATCGTGCCCGACGCCGTCATCTACCAGTGGGACCAGGATGTCAGCGGCGACTGGAACATCGACGCCAACTGGTCCGAGCCCGGCATCCCGGATGCCACCGGCGCCCTCGCCCAGCTGGTCGACATTACCGCCGACCGGACCGTCACCCTCACGGCAAACCGGACGGTCGGCGCCCTCGACATCACCGAGGACACCAACAGCTATACGGTGACCGGCAACACGCTGATCATGCAGCGCAACAACAGCGGGGCCGGTACCGCCCGCCTCGGCGTGACCGGCAACGGCGTCCACACCATCGCCTCCGATCTCCAGCTGGAGAACGACCTTAAGCTGCTGCACCAGGGAACGGGCGACCTGACGCTCAGCGGGGTGATTGCTGACGGCAGCAAGGGCGACGCGCTGGTCAAGGACGGCAGCGGGACGGTGGTCCTGTCCGGCACCAATACCTACACCGGATCGACCACCATCGAGGGCGGGGCGCTTCAGATCACGGCCGACGCCGGTCTGGGCGCGGCACCCGGTACTGCGACTCCCGGTCACCTCGCTCTGGTCGGGGGCGGGCTAATCGCCGAAGGCACCTTCACCCTCAGCGCCAACCGGGGCATCGACCTCGGGCTGGCAGGCGGGTTCATCGATGTGACCGCCGGGGAAAGCCTGACTTACGGTGGCGTCATGGACGGTGGTATCGGCGCCTTCGAAAAACGCGGCGACGGGACGCTGATCCTCTCCGGTACCAACACCTACGCCGGGGCCACCGCCATCACCGGCGGTACCCTCCAGGTCTCAGCCGACGCCAACCTGGGGGCCGCACCGGGCACCGCCACCCCCGACCACCTGGTCTTCGACGGCGGTACGCTGAACACCACATCAACCGTAACCCTCGACGCCAACCGCGGCGTGCGCCTCGACACCGGCGGCGGCACCTTCGACACCGATGGCGCGACGACGCTGACCGTGGACGGGATCATCGCCGGCAACGGCTCCCTCACCAAACAGGGTGCCGGTACCCTGGTCCTGGCGGCCACCAACACCTTTACCGGTTCTACATCCGTAACGGGGGGCACCCTCCAGGCTGACGCGGATGCCAAATTCGGGGCCGCTCCCGGCAGCCCGACAGCCAGCGCCCTCACCCTCGATGGGGGCACGCTCGAGGCGACCGCCACCTTCAGCCTTGATGCCAACCGGGGGATAACCCTCGGCGCCGGCAACGGCACGGTCGCGGTCGATGCGACCGAAACGCTGACCGTCGGCGGGACGGTCGCGGGCAGCGGCGCGCTCACCAAGACCGGGGACGGCACCCTCGTCCTCGACGGTACCGGGAGCTACGCAGGGGGCACCACGTTGTCCGCCGGCGGTCTGGATCTCGGGAATAACACCAGCCTAGGAAGCGGGGATCTGGTTGTGTCGGGCACGAGTACGACCCTCAGCTCGCAGAATGGCGTTACGAGCGTGGCCAACAACCTCGTGCTCAACCAGTCGCTGGACATGGACCTGGGCGATGATGCGACCTTTTCGGGGGCTATCACCGGCACCGGCGGCCTGACCCGGCTGGACGACCGGACGCTGATCCTCACCGGCACCAACACCTACAGCGGAGCGACCGACCTCGGCACCGGCAACCTGCAGATCGGCGACGGCGGGGCCACCGGCACGCTCGGCAGCGGTACGGTCTCGGGCGACGGGGCCTCCGCCCTGCGCATTAACCGCACCGGAACCGTCGACCAGGGCGGGACCATCGACGTCGGCACCTTTGCGGTGGACAGCAGCACGTTTGTCGCCGATCAGGACATCACCGCACAGGGCGCCTTCGAAATGGCGGCCGGCACGTCCCTTCAGGTCGACAGCGATCTGACCCTGGATCTGACGGATACTGGCGGGGCTTCGGTCAACGTAGATGCGGACGCCTCTATCGACGTGGCGGCGAACCAGACGCTCACGATCAACCTGTCGAATCCGACCAGCCCGCCAACGACAGCAGAAACCGTGTATCATGATTTTAATGACAATTCCGGAACGATCGCGGCGGATGACTCGGGCAACGGTTACGACGGTGCCGCCCTCGGCAGCCTGCCGACTTTCGCCACGGGCACCCTGATCGAGGGCACCAGTTCCGCCCGGTTTAACGGCAGCCAGGGCATCAGTTTCGCCAACGGCAACCAGCTCATTTCCAACGACGGCGAGTCCGTCCTCAGTGTCGCCACCTGGGTGCGGCTGGACAGCATCACCTCGGGCGTCAATCAGGTCTTCGAGGAGGGCGGCGGCACCAACGGCGTCCAGATCTGGTTTGATGACAACACGCTGAATGCCCAAATTAAAAACAATGGTGGGTCCGATTTTGCGTCGGTCACCGCAAACAACGCGATTCAGGCCAATGAATGGGCGCACGTGGCGCTCGTTTACGACAACAGCGAGATCAGCCTCTACCTCGACGGTGCGCTGGCCGGTACCGACACCTTCGTCCCCACCTTGAACAATCACGGGAGCGACGGGGGTATCGGTGCCGTCAATGGAGGTCCGTTCGTGAGCGGCAACCTGACCGGCTACCTCGATGAGTTCTATTACTGGAACGACTATGCGCTGACCGCCTCCGACGTCGCCAGTTTCGGCAACTTCCGCAGTGCCTGGCTGGGTGACCTGAACCTCGCCGACGGGTCAACCGTCACCCTCAACCACACCGCCACTGCCGCATTCTTCGACTCGGTCACCACCACCGGCGATGCCACCATCAACGGCAGCGCCCGCCTGGATGCCACCACTTTCGATACCGCATCCGGTACCACGCTCACTGTCTCCAACGAAATCACCAGCGACAACGACCTGACCAAGAACGGGGCCGGCACCCTCGATCTGACCGGCACCAGCACCTTTACCGGCGATGTGGTCCTGAATGACGGCACGCTGCAGGTTTCCGGCGCGCTCTACGACGGCGTCGACGGCGGCAACCTGACGCTCAACGGGGGCACCCTGCTGCTCGACAGCACGACCGCCGCCAACAACGCGCTGACCGCTCCTGATGTGACCCTGGCCGGGGGACGGTTACAGCTGGGCGCCGGCGCCGACGGGGCCAACCTGAATCTCGGCACGCTGACACTCACCGCCGACGGTATCGTCGATTTCGGAGCCGCCGATGCGATCCTCAACTTCGAGGATCTGGCCCTCAACGGCAACACGCTCCACGTTTACAACTGGGACGGCATCTGGAAAGACGGCGGTGGCGACGACCAACTGATCTTCGGGACCGACCTCACATCGATCCTCCCCACCGACCAGATCCTCTTTTACCGGGGAGCGGGCGGAACCCCCATACCCAGGGGCATCGCGATCCAGGTGCCGGGCGGCGAGGTCGTGCCCGTGCCCGAGCCATCCACCTACGCGGTTGGCGGCCTGATCGGCCTGACCTGCCTGGTCTCCTGGTGGAAACGCCGACGACGGGCCCAGGCAGCATCCGAGGAATGTTTTTAAAGTTCTGCCGGGAGTCGCGAACGCCGCAGATCGCGCATGTGGGCGAAAAGAATCGGGAAACAGGGCAACACCACGAACGAGCATTTCGAAGAAATGCTGCAAGCCCCTCGTTAAGCATTATTTACCGCCCTGTTTCCCGATTCTGGTGAGAAGTCCGGGCTAACCCCGACCCTCGAGGCAGAAGGCGCAGATGGCTTCGAGGTGCGGCTGGTAGCCACGGGTGGTGTCCACGCGCAAGGTGGGCACGGCCAGGTCCGGGGGGTCAAACGTGGCCAGCGGCACGCTCCGGCCCTCGCGGGCAGCGTGCACCGCGCCATCGTTGTGAAAGCGGAGCCGGTCAGGGTCTTCCAGACCCCGTTGGATGTGCCGCTCGCGGGCCAGTTCCGGCGGAATATCGCAGAGAATGACCTTTGCCTCGTAAGGCATGCGCAAGGTGGCCAGGCCGTCGGCCCAGCGCTGATGCTGAAACGCCGACTCGGCGACGCAGGTAATGTCGTGTTCCAGGGCCGTGGCCAACGCCGCAAAAAAAGCATCCCGCACCCGGCGGTTGGCGTCGCCGTCGCGTTCACCGGTGGTGTGGACATAGCCTTCCTTGAAGGCATCCCGACAGAAGGCGGGGCAACGGATGGCACCGGCCAGCGCCTGCGCCAGCGTGGTCTTTCCCGAACCGGGGCGTCCGGCGACAATCAACAGGCGGGGCGGGCGATCCTCGGGCGCAACAGGCACGTTTTGAACCAATGCATGTAACTGTGTGCACGCGAGCGGAATTGCCTGTTGGTTACGGTTAACGCATGAGCATGATTCGCCAGGCACCGGTTTTCTGCCGGTTTGTCTGTTCCGCACCCGACATGGAGCCCGTCACCCCCTTGTTTGCCTCATGAGACGTCCGCTGCTTCAGCTTCTGCTGCCCCTGGCCATTGCCTCAGGGATCTTCCTCAACCCGGCCTTCGCAGGTGATGCGTTTCCGGCCCCCGGTACCCCGGAATACCTGGAAGCGCTCCCGCCTGATACGGCCTATGTCACCATCGGGCCGGACGGGCACCTGCAACTCAACGGTGAGCGGGTCCGCTACTGGGGCCTCGGCGGAGGCATGCAAATCTTCCGCAACGTACCGGACACCCTGGAGGCCAGGTACCGGGCCACCGATGCCATGGTGAAACGGCTCCGCGAGCAGGGCTATACGCTGATCCGCTCCTGGAACGGCATGCGGCAGGACAAAGAATCGGCCTATACGCCGGGCGACGGCTCCTACGCCGATATCCTGGATTATTTTCACGAGGCCTGTCGGCGGGAAGGCATCAAGGTCTGGCTGGCCGGATACGGCAACAACGCCGGTCGGGCCTATCCGGAGCACGTCGATGTCATCGATGACCCGGAGACGGCGGAAGCCTGGCAGGCGGCCGTTGGCGAAAAGGGCTGGAAACTCGGCAAGAACGGCTTCGCAACCATGTGGGACCCGCGCCTGAAGGCGATTCGCCGGGCCCGCCTCGTCGAGATGGCCAACCACGTCAACCAGTACAACGGCCTGCGCTGGGCCGACGACCCGCTTTTCGTTGTCTGGGAACTGGTCAACGAGGATTGGTGGTTTCACAACATGCAGCGGGGCCGTTTCCTCAACCTGCCGGATTTTTTCCTGAACAGTCTGGTCGAGCAGTGGAATGCCTTCCTTCTCGAGAAATACGGTGATGCCGAAGGCCTTTCCGAGGCCTGGATTGGCAACCTGCTCGAGGGCGAGGATGTCGAGGCCGGGACCGTGCGAATCCTGCCCCTCGCCAGTGATCTGAGCGACGAGGCGCAGGCCAAGTCGCTCGGGGTCAATGTCGGCGATGCCCTCACTGGCGACCTCGACATGGCGATGTTCAACGGCCGGCGCGAAGCCGACGTCATCGAGTTCTTCCTCAAGATCTGGCTCGAGACGAAGGAAGAAGAGAAAGCCCTGGTTAAATCGCTCGGCAAGAGCACGCGGCTCTCGCCCGTCATTTATGATACCGGCATCGGCTGGGGTGCGCAGACCCAGTACATGCATCAGCATTCCGAAGCGGTGGTACACTCCACCTACATCAACGGCCAGCACCATCCGGATGCCACCCACCGCCGCTACCCCTGGTGGTCCAGCCTCGACCAGTTGCCCTTCAACGCATGGACAAAGCCCTGGCTCGAGCAGAACCGGATCGAGGGCAAACCCTTCTTCGTTTACGAGCACAACACCATGAATCCCGGCAAATACCGGGCCGAGCATCCGATGCGCATGGCGCACCTGGCCTCGATTCAGGACTGGGACATCATCTGTGCGCACTACTGGGGGTTCCCGCGCGATCCGGATGACCCCAATGCCTATGACAGCGCGATGGACTACACGCTCGGCGGGCACCCGCAGGGATATCACATCCAGTTTGACGCCGTGCTTCAGGCTTCCATGACCCTCGCCGGCGAAATCTTCCAGAACCTCCACCTCAAGCCCGCCCCGGATCCGACCACCTTCGTGGTCGGCCGCAAGGCGCTGCACAGTTTTGATTTTGCCGGCTACGGCGAAGGGTTTGAGGAGCGTTTCGCCCCCACCGCCTACCGCTGGGGTTCCCGGATCCGGATCAATCCGGACCAGGAGGAAAACGAGATCATCGGGGAGAGCCGTCGCCGCAACATCTACGAGCCGAGCCCGATTTCAGCCACCGACCAGATGACGTTCGATTACCAGAACGCCCGGCTGACCTTTGACGCCCCCGGCGCCGCCATGTTCTGCGGCTTCTTCGGCGAGACCGACGGCACCTGGACCTTCGATCAGGCGGGGATCACGATCACGGACCTCAAGGTGGTCAATGACCCGGAAATCGCCTTTCCCGTTACTGAAGACGAGGAATTCATCGTCTTCGGGGTGACCACCCGGGACGGCCTGCCGCTGGCCGAGTCGAGGGACGCCGTCCTGGCCGCCGTCAGCACCAGCTTCAACGACAACTTCGAACTCGATCTCGATTACGTGAACAAGGAGTGGTTTCTGAACCGCAAGGCCTTTCCCAACCGGGACGGGGGCCTGCCCGTCCGGTATGCCCGCGTCGGGCTGACGCTGGATGCCAAGCCCCTCCAGGGCATGACCTATCGCCTTCTCGACTGGCACCACCGCGTCATCGGCGAAGGCGTCATCAACGGCGACACCTTCACCCTGCCCGCCGATCAGCCCGTCTTCCTCGTCGAACTCAGCCGCTAGGCGACATCTATGGCTGCCACGCCTGAAGGCGCAGCCACGGAGCCCTTCCAAGCGTGGCCGCGCCTTCAGGCGTGGTTCGATACCGCCAGCCACCGAGCATCGGCTGAAGCCGATGCCTCCCACGGGTTACCTGCATCGGCCCAATCGGTGGAGCGCCGGCCTTCAGCCGGCGGTTGTTTCCTGCTACGGCGGCCAGGCCCGCCTACGCTCCAATGTATGCTACTCAAAAATCTCCAGCGGCAGGTAGGCGCTGACGATGGCGTTGGGGTCGTCGACCAGTTCGCTGATCTTCAGGTCGACGGCTGCGCCGCACAGGACATAAGCGACCTCGCGGCTGAGCCCGTACTCCGTCGTCAGGTGGTCGAGCATGTAGCGCACCGCCTGAGCTGCGTTTTCGTGCAGGTTCGGCCCGTGGGCCGTGGTGACGAAGTAGCCGCCGCCGCCGGCTCTGGTGAGGGGTTGCCCGGCCGGGGTCCGGAATTGCAGTTCCGGGATCTTCACCCCCTTGCGCAGGTGAATTTTCAGCGTGACCGTCATGGGGGATTCGATCCCCGTCCCGTTGATTTCGCCGTCCCCCTGCGTGGCATGACAGTCGCCGCAGGAGAACAGGGCGCCCGCGTGCAGGACCGGCAGATAGGCCGTGGAACCCGCCGTCAGGTGACGGACATCGATGTTTCCGCCGTTCCGGCGCGGGGGAATGGTGCCCAGCCGACCGGGCTCCGCCGGGGCGACCCCCATGCAGCCGCAAAAAGGTTCGAAAGGCAGCTCGACGCCCTCCGCAAACCGGCAGGTGTCGCCCTCCAGCGAGACATGGTGCAGGAAAGGGTCCGGAAACTCGTCTGCCAGCAGGCCGAAGCCCGGAATGACGGCGGACCAGCCCCAGCCTTTGTGTTTGAGGTCCAGGATTTCGATGGCAAGGGAATCACCGGGTTCGGCCCCTTCCACCGTCACGGGTCCGGTCAGTGCATGCACCTTGTCGGAGTCGACATGCGCCAGGTCGGCCGTAGTCCAGTCCGGCGTGATCTGGCCGGCGGCCTCGAGCGTCTCGAAGACCACCGTATCCCCGGACTGGATACGGAGCCGGGGCTCGAGGCTGTTGTCCCAACAGGCGTGGGGTTGTCGGTCGTCGAGGTGGTATTCAGCCATGGTTCGACCCTGTTTCGGATCCGGGAGCCAGGCAAGGCCTCGTCCGGTCCGGGATCCGCTTTCGGGTTTTATACCCCTTGCACCCGGCCCGGCCTTACCGGCGGCGTCCGTAAAAGACGACCAACCAGTCCTCCGCCTCGTATCCCCGCGGAAGCGCCGGCTGCCGCAGCCCCAGTTCCTTGGCGTCGAGGTAGTAAACCGCGTCGGTCTCCAGGCAGTGAAAAAGGATGGGACCCGAGCGCCCCGGCAATCCGTAACGGTCGGGTTGCCTCGGTATTGGAACGGTGACCAGCTCACCCAGCCCGACGAGGGTTTTCAGGTTTCGGTAAACCGTCGCGATTCCGAGATTGGGGACCGCGCACCCCGCGAGGCGTTGGATTTCCCTGGGAGACAGGGGACGGTTGGATTCCTCCAGAACACGTTTGATGGCGGAGCGTTGACGGGTTTCACGCATGTTGGACTAAGGGTGATACGGTTTGATCGCGGAGAGGGAGTAACGCAGGCAGGTAAGGAACGGATTGAATGCCTGTATGGATGAGCATCGACCCAACGCGCCAAAGCTTTAGGGTGTTTACCCTAAAAAACAGAACCCCCTCAGCGCGGAGTCGTGATCGCCGGGACTTCCTCCTTCCTCCCGCTGAGCCCGATTCTGGTGAGAAATTCGGGTTAATCGCGGCGCAGGGCCTCGATGGGATCCAGGCGGGCGGCCTGCCAGGCGGGGAAGAGCCCGAAGACAATCCCGACGCCGGAGCAGACGCCGACCGCGATCACCATCCAGCTCCACGGAATGATCATGGGTACGCCGAGGAAATGGGCCACCCCGTTGCCAACCGCGATGCCGATCAGGATCCCGCAGACAGCCCCGGCCTCGGACAGGACGACCGCCTCCAGCAGGAACTGCTTCAGCACGTCATTTTTTCGGGCGCCGATCGCCTTGCGGATACCGATCTCGCGGGTCCGCTCGGTGACAGACACCAGCATGATGTTCATGATGCCGATGCCGGCGCAGACCAGCGCGATGGCGCTGACCCCCAGCCCGGCCGCACTGACGATGTTCGCGATTCGGGCAAAGGCGCTCTGCAGCGAGTCGTTGGAATAAACCTCAAAATCATTGGAATCCTCCGGCTCGAGGCCGCGAACGAGCCGGAACTGACCCACGGCCAGATCCTGGACCTGGGGCAGCGACTCGGCCGTCGGCGCCTGAACCGAAATGTTCATGCTTCGCCAGCGGTTCCAGTTGTTGGCGACGAAACGCGTGACCGGGATCAGCGCGACCGCGTCGAAGTCGTTGCCGAACAGTTCGCCGCGCGGCTCGAGCACACCGATCACGGTATACTTGTAACCGTCGGTCACGACTTGCTGCCCGATCGGATCCCGGTCGAAAAAGAGCGCGTCGGCGGTGGTCGCACTGATGACGATCACGGGCCGGTTGAACTCGATGTCGGTCGGGCTGAGGCCGCGGCCGTAGGCGATCTCGTAACGCTGAGTAAGCAGGTAATTCTCGTTGGTGCCGATCACATGGAGGGATTCCGACCGACGATCCTCAAAGGTCACCCGTTCCCCCCGGTCGTCAGCGTACACGGTGACCGGTACGCCGGCTTCCTCCATGATCCGCTTGAAGCGATAGGCGTCGTCGGGAAAGACTCGCGGCCGCCGCCACCATTGATCGCCGAAGCCCTGAATCCGGATCGCCGGCTCCCGGCTGATCTCGAAGACATTGGCACCCAGCATCGCCAACCCCGAATTGATACTCGTCCGGATGGCGGTCAGGGCGGTCATCACGCCGACGATGCTGAAGACGCCGACCGTGATCCCGAGGACCGTCAGCGCCGAACGCAGCTTGTTCGCCCCGAGCGCGCCGAAGGCCTCCCGGACGACGTCGAGCGGACGGATGGGACGGCGGTCAGTCATGACGGAGGGCTTCAGCGGGATCCAGGCGGCTGGCCTGCCAGGCAGGTGCGAAACCGGAGATGACCCCGGTCAGGACCGATGCGGTGACGGCGAAGAGAACCAGATCGAGGGAGAACACGACGGGAAAATCGGGCAGGGCTGTTTCGAGCACAAAACGCGCGATGAAGGACAGCGTCATCCCGACCAGGCCGCCGGCCAGACAGATCGTCACCGCCTCGATCAGGAACTGAATGAGGATGGACCGTCTTCGCGCGCCGAGGGCACGGCGTGTGCCGATTTCCTGGGTACGCTCCTTCACGCTGACAAAAGTGATGTTCATGATGCCGATGGCACCCACAAACAGCGCCAGCCCGGTGATGAACAGACCGGCGCCGGCGATGCCCTGCTTGATCGGCCCGAGTTGATCCTCGATCGCCTGCGACTGATTGATTTCAAAATCGTTGTCTTCCCCCGGCATCAGCTGGCGGACGCGCCGCATCAGCCCGGTGATTTCGTCGATCGCCTGCTGGTTGGTCGCCTCCGGCAGGCGGGCGATCCGGATGCTGTTGCTGTTGTTCCAGCTGCGGTTGTAGAATTTCCGAAGCGCCGCCATCGGCATGACCACCTGCTTGTCGAAACTTTGCAGGCCGAGAAAACTGCCCTGGCGTTCCGACACGCCGATCACCTCGAACTTGCGTCGGGCGATCATGACCTCCTCACCAGGCGCGGTTTCCGGCCCGGCCGGAAACAGGGCTTCCGCGACCTCCCAGCCGATCACGGCCACGTTCCGCCCGGCCAGCGCCTCGGACGGACTGAAGAAGCGGCCGTAAGCCAGCTCGGCGGTGTTGATGACCGCGAAATCACTGTTGGTGCCCGTAATCTGAATACCTTCGATCTGCCGGTCGATCCGGCGAACGCTCCGGTCTGTGGTGACGGCGGGTACCGCGACCACGAGTTTGGAATGGGGGATCTCGGCCATCCATTCGTTGAGCGACTCGGCGTACTCCGCCTCGATCGGCGGTCGGTTCCGGTACAGCCACCACTGGTTGCCCTGGACGCGCCAGGGCATGCGCTCGACATAGAACGTGTCGGTTCCGAGAAGCGCCAGGCTCTGCTCAAACCCCCGGTCGACCCCCTTGATCAGCGTGCCCATCAGCGTGATGGCAAAGGTGCCGATGATGACGCCCAGCGCGGTCAGCAGCGATCGTAGCTTGTGAGCGGTGACCTGCTCCCAGGCGATACGACCGGCTTCGGCGAGTTCCGATAACAGGCGCGCCATGACGGGTCAGGGCTGGCCGGCGGGCTGTTTCCCGCCGGGTTGGTCCACATCGCTTTCGATCCGGCCGTCACGCAAACGGACGCAGCGCCGGGCGTGTTCGGCGATATCATCCTCGTGTGTAACCAGCAGCAGGGTGTTCCCCTGCCCGTGCAGGCCGTCGAAGAGTGCCATGATCCCGGCGCCCGTTTTAGAGTCCAGGTTTCCCGTCGGCTCGTCGGCCAGGATGAGGGAGGGCCGCGTGACCAGAGCGCGGGCGATGGCGACGCGCTGGCGCTGACCGCCGGAGAGTTCGTTCGGTCGATGCTCGAGGCGGTCGGCCAGTCCCACCTCTTGCAGGGCGGCGGCGGCGCGTTCGCGGCGCTCGTCCCGGTCCAGACCGGCATAAACCAGCGGCAGCTCGACATTCCGGAGGATAGTGGCGCGCGGCAGCAGATTGAAGCTCTGGAAGACAAAACCGATCTGCCGGTTGCGGATGTCGGCCAGCGCGTCGTCGTCCATGGTGGCCACGTCTTCCCCGGCGAAGCGGTAGCTGCCGGCGGTCGGCGTATCAAGGCAACCCAGCAGGTTCATGAGCGTCGACTTGCCGCTGCCCGACGGCCCCATGATGGCCACGTAGTCGTTTTCGAAAATGGACAGGTCGATGCCGGCCAGCGCATGGACCTGCGCCCTGCCCAGATCGTAGGTCTTGCGCACACCCTCCAGCGTGATCAGCGCCGGGCGCGTCGAGTGGGATGCGGATGGCGGGGAATCAGTCATCGGTGAGCCGGGATCAGTCCCGGTTCCAGCGCCGGGCGGTTTCCTCGACCGTGATCGCGGACTGGTGTTCGAGGTCCCGGGTGATGGCACCGTAGGGCCCGGTGACCACCGGTTGGCCCGCCTCCAGGCCCTCCGTGATCTCGATGAACCGGCTGTCGGCGATGCCCGTCTGTACCCGGACCATGGATACGCTTTCGCCGCCTTCCGCCACGAAGACGATCCGGGTGAGGTTGTCCGAACCCCGGCCCCGTCCGCCGTGTTCCCCGCCGTCCCGGTTGTCGCCCTCCGCCCGGGTCGGCCGGTCCCGGGGCGGTTTTTCGACCACACCGAGGACCTCGTTGACTGCGGCCCGCGGGCGCACGGTCACGCTCTGTAACGGAACGCGGACGACATCCCGCACCGTGCGCGTCTTGATGTCGGCCGTGGCGGTCATGCCCGGGCGGATACGGGCATTCGGCCTGGTCAGGCGGACCTTCACGGCGAAGGTGGTCAGCTGGTCGGACGATCCCTGGTTGCTGGTGACGGCGGAGCTGGCGATTTCCGAGACCACGCCGCTGAAGGTTTCGCCGGGCAGGGCATCGATCTCGATGTCGGCCTCGTCTCCGGTTTTCACCTCGACGATGTCGGCCTCGCTGACGTCGACTCGCACCTCCATGTGGCTCAGGTCCGCCAGGCGCATGATTTCCGTGCCCTCGAACTGACCGGTCCCGACCACCCGGTCGCCGAGTTCGGAATTGAGGGAGGAAATGGTGCCGTCGATGGGCGCGTAGGTGGACGCCCTGTCGAGCTGGTCGCGGGCCTCCTCGACCTGCATTTCCTGTTGCTCGATACGGAAGACGGCGGCCTCGTGGGCGGCCCTGCGCACCTCCAGCGCGGTGCGCGCCTGGTCAAGCTGGTCTTCCGTGGCGAAGTCGCTGGCGAACAGCCCTTCGATCCGCTTGAGATCGAGCTCGGCCTGCAACAGCTGGGCGCGGCTCTGGGCGGCGTTGGCCCGGGCGGCACTGAGCGAGGCCTCCTGCTGCTTGGCCTGCGCCTGCAGCGTGTCGGTGTTGACCCGGACCAGCAGGTCGCCTTTTTGGACGGTCTGGCCTTCGGTGACCGGCAACTCGACGATTTCCCCTGGCACTTCCGAGGAGATACGGACCTCGACTTCGGGGAAAATCTTGCCGGTGGCGGTGACCACGCTGGTGATATTCCCCCGCGTGGCTTCCCCGAGCGTGACGGCCACCAACGTGTCGTCGGCCTGACGAAAGGACCACCAGCCGGCGGGGGCGCCGATGATGACAAGCAGGAGCAGGATCCAGCGCACGGGGTTCGCTTTGCGTTTCATGGTAAGGGAGGGAAAGGGGGGGAGGGGTAGGTCAGGGTTGGGCCGCCGTGGCTTCCGCCGCCGCCAGGGCTTCGTTCCAGGTGAAGCCGTGACGTTGAAGAATCGAACCGTCCAGGCCGGTCAGACCTACGGCCGCCTCGATGACGGCGAAGCGTGCGTTCAATTCGGAGACGCGGGCGGCGTCGAGGTCGCGTTCGGCCTCGAGGACCTCGCGGAAGGTCGCCAGGCCGTTGTCGTAGCGGCTGCGCTCCTGGGCGAAGGCCGCCTCCTGCAGGGCCAGGGTGCGCCGGGCGGCCTCGAGGCGCTGCCGGCTGAGTGTGGCGTCCCGCCACACCGAGCGTGCGAGTTCAAACAGTTGCTGGCGGACGTCCGCCAGTTGCAGATTGGCCTGCTCCAGGCGCTTGCGGGCCTGCAGCCGGTTTGCCTTTTCGGCCTGCATGCCCCACGGCATGCGGAATTCCAGGCCGATGGACCAGGTTTCCCCGGCGCGGTCGAGGGCGGCGTCGTAGGCGTCGATGGCCTCCTGGTCGTCCAGGCCGTTGTAACCGCCGGACAGCGAGAGATCGAGGGTGGGGCGGGCCCGGTTTTTGGCCAGGCGCAGGTCCTCCGTGCGCTGCAGGATGACCGCCTGCTGGATTTGCGGATCGGGATGGGTGGTCAGGACCTGGTTCCAGTAAGGATCGAAGGTCTCGGTGGCGGGCATGGCGGGATCCGCCGGCGGGGCGGCCACGGTCGGTTCGGGCGGCAGGCGCTCCGGGGTCAATCGACCGAGGATGCGGTTCAGGTTGTCCAGGGCTTCCTCCACCGCCTGCCGGGCATCGATCTGTTCCTGGCGACGCGCGGCCAGGGCGGCCTCGGCCTGCAGGACGTCGATCCGGGTGGCAAGGCCCACCTCCTCCCGGGCGCGAGCTTCGGCCAACAGGTTTTCCGCCAGCTGGATGCTGGTGCGGGTCAAATCGCTGCGGCTACGGGCGAAAGCGACCGACCAGTAGGCAATTTCGGTCTGGCGGAGCAGGTCGAGGATCCGGCTGCGGAAGGAGAGGCGGGCGGCCTGGTCGGCGGCACGGGCGCGGTTGAGCGCGGCCAGGTTGACCGCGCGTCCGAAGTCCTGCAGCAGGGGCTGGCGGACGGTCAGGCCGACGTCGGCCTCCTGGCTGAGGTTGGACCGGTTGACCCCGGCATTGCTCTGGCGGCGGCTGAGGCCGGTGTCGAGGGTGGCGGAGGCGCCGGTCAGCGGGATGGCCTGCGTCACGCCGAGCCGGTAGTCCCGGTTGTCGCTCTCGGTACCCTCTGTTTCGGTGAAGGTGATGGTCTGTTCGGCGTTGCGGACAGAGCCGGAAGCGAAGAGCACGGGGTCGTATATAGCGGCCTCGGCCTCGACGGCGGCCCCGGCGATCTCACGGTCCAGGCGCTCGACCTGGATATCGAGATTGGCAGCCAGCGCTTCGCGGATGGCGGTGGCCAGGGTCAGCGAGGGTGAATCGGCTGATTCGTCAGCCTGGCCCATCAGCCAGCCGGGTGGCAGCCCAAGGACAAGCAGCCCGATCAGGGCCGACGGAAAGCGGGGGAACATAAGAGGGTTGAAAGGACGGAAAGAGCGGGCGGATCGAACGTGGAACCAAACGCAACCACCTGTTGGAAGAACCTCAACGCAACGGGTAAGGTTCCTGAAAATCCGCATGGATCGGCAGCCCTCAGGGGTAATCCTTCGCGGGCCCGGCATCGTTTTTGGCCATTTTTCCGGATTCTGGTGAGAAATTGGGGCTAGCCGCGGGTCGTGCCCGCGAAGGGCGAACCGGTGTCGCGGAGATTGGGCAAGGGCAGGCTGTGGCGGACGCGTTTTGCAAAGTAATGAATCTCACGGAAGCCGAAGGCGTGAAGATCGGCCACGACCCTGGGGAAAAACTGGCCCACGCTGGACGGGTGATGGGCGTCGGACCCGAGGGTGAGGCGGACACCTTTTTCCGCGGCCAGAGCAAGGATCCCGGGATCGGGGTGAACCACACAGGTTCCCTTGGTGAGGCCGCTGGTATTCACTTCCATGCACGTGTCCGTCTCGACCAGCGCATCGAGGAAGTCGTGGATGACACCGAGGTGGTCGGTCGCTTCATAGTGATTGACGGTGCCGTACAGTCGAATGACGTCCGGGTGGCTCATGCTGTCGTAGCGGCCGCTGTAGACTCCGTCGATCAGGTGCCGGAAATAGGTGTCGATGATCCGAAGGTCGTCCCGGATTTTATGCCGGTTCAGCCACTGCCGGTAAACCGGCAACTGATGGTGCAACGAACCCAGGACGAAATCGAACGGTTCGTCCGCGATCAGGCGGTCCATGGCCTCGAGCGGTTTCGTCTCCGGGAACACCTCGGCTTCGATGCCCCCGAGCACGCGAACGCCGAGTGTTTCTCCGGTTTCCCGGGCCCTTCCTATCCAGTCCCAGTAGAGGGGCAGCTCTGCCTCGGCCATCCGGATGCCCATTTGCCCGAAGCCCGGGTCCTCCATCGGGATGTGGCAGGTAACGCAGACCAGATCGATGTCCGCCGACGCCGCCTGGCGCATATAACTCTCCGGATCCCCGACGGCATGGCCGCACAGGGTCGTGTGCATGTGGCAGTCGACGAGGCGGGGTGTTGGTGGAAAGGACGCACTCACAAGGCGGGCAAGGTTGGCCAAGATGCAGGGCAGCCCGGGTCCTCGCAAGGCCGGAGGGCACGCCGCAGCGTATTCCGGATCAGGGGCTCAGCCGGTTGACCGACCAGCCGTCTCCGTCCCGCGCGTAGCGGAACCGGTCGTGCAGGCGGTTGGGCCGCCCCTGCCAGAACTCCACCGTCTCCGGCACGATGCGGTAACCGCCCCAGAAGTCGGGGAGGGGAACCTGACCCTCGCCGAAGGTGTGCTTCAATTCGGCCAGCTTGGTTTCCAGTACCTGCCGGGAGGAGATCACCCGGCTCTGGGCGGACACCCAGGCGCCCAGTTGGCTGCCGCGCGGCCGACTCAGGAAGTATTTCAGGGACTCACGGGTGGGGACCTTTTCCGCCCGGCCGGTGACCTGCACCTGACGCTGCAGGGGTAACCAGGGAAAGAGGACCGACACGCCCGGCCGGGCGTCGATCTGTCGCGCCTTGTCGCTCGTGTAATTGGTGTAGAAAACAAACCCGCGCTCATCGTAGGCCTTGAGCAGCACGGTCCGCGTCCACGGTTGCCCGGTCTCGTCGACGGTGGCCAGCGTCATGGCGTTGGGCTCCACCAGCTCCGCCTTCAACGCCTCCTGAAACCACTGGTCGAACAAGGCCAGCGGTTCGTCGGTCAGGTCGGCTTCGGTCAGCCCCGCGCGGGTATATTCCTCCCGGAGCGCCGCGACATCCACAGACGGTTCTTTCATGCGGCAACGGTGGCCCGGGCCGTCGGGAAACGCAACGGCGGGAGCGAAGCCGATCATGGGTTCAATCCGTCAAACGCACCCGAGGCCGCTCACCCAATCCGCTCCGGTTTGCTTTTCCGGTTTGCCCAGGGCGCGGAGCGTCGCCTCATCCGCAAACACGACATCCTCCCAGACAAAGCCGGGGGCCAGCGTGGTTCCCATCAGCGCGAAGCCGGCTCCCGTGCCGGGCGACAGGACCTGGACCGCCTGCCAGTGCAGCGGCGGCACCACGCGTTGAGGCTCGGTTTCGGAATCCACGGGCGGCCCCAGACGGACCGGATCGTAAACCCCGTGGGGACTCCAGCGATGGACCCGGACGGGATCCCCGAGGTAATGGTGATACACCTCGGTGCCGACCAGGCGATGGACTGCGGTCGGCGGCCCCTGGGTTACCAGGAAATAGATGGCCGTTCCGGCCGGGTGCTCCTGCCCGTAACCCACCGGCAGAGCTTCCGGCGCCAAGCGGGTTTCGCTCTTCCAGGCCTGGCGGAAAAACCCGCCTTCCTGCGGAAGGGGCTCCAGGTTCAGGCGCGCGATCAGGGTGTCCGCGGAGGGAAGCGACTCAGGCTGCATGGCATCATTGAAGGCGCTTCCCCGCACGGCGCAAGGGTCGCTTCACGCTTGCTGCCAGCGCCCGCCGGGTGTTGCTTGACCCGCTCATGGAATCGCTTCGTTTCCTGTCCTCATCCGATGCCGCGACGGTTCGCGACCGTTTCGGCACACCGACCTTTGTGTACGACGCGCCGACGCTCATGCAGCAGGCCCGGCAGGCGCTGGCGTTTCCGAGCGCCTTTGGCCTGACGGTCCGGTTTGCCATGAAGGCCAGCCCGAACGCGACCCTCCTGAAGCTGTTCCGCGAACTGGGGCTGCACATCGACGCCAGCAGCGGCTACGAGGTGGAGCGGGCGATCCGGGCCGGCTTTGCTCCCGACCAAATCAGCCTGAGCAGCCAGGAACTGCCGGCCGACATCGGCAAACTCCTGGACCGGGGGGTGAAGGTGAACGCCTGTTCGCTCAACCAGTTGACGGCCATCGCACGGCAGCGACCGGGGGTGGCGATCGGCTTGCGTTTCAATCCCGGCAAGGGCTCCGGCGGCAACGACAAGACCAACGTGGGCGGGCCGTCCTCCAGCTTCGGGATCTGGCACGCCTCTGCCGACCGGGCCCGACGTATCGCGGCCGACGCCGACCTGACCGTGGAGCGGATCCACACGCACATCGGCTCCGGGTCGGATCCCGCCGTCTGGCAGGAGGTGGCCAACCTCAGCCTCGGCCTCTTCGGGCAGTTTCCGGATGCCACTACGCTCAATCTCGGCGGCGGCTACAAGGTCGGTCGCATGAGCAGCGAGGGCTCGACCGATCTCCAGGCGATCGGGGGCCCGGTGGCGGACGTGTTTCGCGCCTTCGCCGAGCGAACCGACCGGCAACCGCATCTGGAAATCGAGCCGGGTACCTATCTGGTTGCCAACGCGGCCTCGCTGGTGGCGACGGTGGCCGATGTGGTCGACACCGGCCCCGATGGCCACACCTTTTACAAACTCGACACCGGCATGACCGAGGTCCTGCGTCCCTCCCTCTACGGGTCCCAACACCCGGTGGTTGTTCTGCCGGCTAATCCCACCGGGGAAACCCGGCCCGCCGTGGTGGTCGGTCATTGCTGCGAATCCGGGGATTTGATCACACCGCTGCCGAATGAGCCCGATGCCCTGGGGCCGCGGACCTTGCCGGTCGCCCAACCGGGAGATCTGGCGGTGGTGGAGGGCGTGGGTGCCTACTGCAGCGCCATGTCGGCCAAGAACTACAACAGCTTTCCCGAAGCGGCCGAAGTGCTGCGTTGCGGGCCGGGTATCCTGCACCTCATCCGTAAACGTCAGACCCTCGATCAGATCCTTGCCAATGAGGTCGATCCGGCCGAGTAGGGGCCCGCGGCCCGGCCTGTTGAGCCGTTGCCTGCTGGCTGCGGTCCTGGCCGGATGGAGCACCCTTCCCGCCGGTGCCCAGACGCGACGGAGCGTCACGCCGGGTGACGGAGAGTCCGCGCTGGCGGCGGTGCTGCCGGAGGTCCGCGCCCGCCTCGCGGGCGGGGAACGGGTCGAACTCGTGCTGGCGCCCGGCGATTATCGGTCCGCTCTGGATTTGCGCTTCGATGAACCGGTCGACGGCCGGCTGACCCTCCGCTCGGCGGGCCAGGGCACCGCCCGCCTGACCCGGGCCCGCCCGCTCGGTCCGGGTTGGGAACCCGTCAACTTCCGGACCTGGCGCTTCCTCCTGCCGCCCGAAGCCGTCCTCGATCCGGAACCCGTCCTGTTTTACGGGGATGTCCGGCTGGAAATGAACCCGAACCGGGCGGCGCTGGATGTCTGGCAGGTCTTCCTGGATCGTGACCGGCGGGAGCTGGTGCTGGCCGTACCCGAGGATGCGGAGCTCGACCCCGCCCGCATGGACGTCGTCTATCCGGAGCCCGACAGCCTGCCGCTGATCACCCTGTCGGGCCTGGCGGCGGTTACCCTGAAGGGGCTGACGGTCGAGCGTTTTTCTGGCCGGGAGGCAGCCGTTCGGGTGGAAAACTGTGACCGGGTAGCCCTGCGCCGTCTGTCCGTGACCGACACCGGTGGCACCGGTCTGTCCCTCGTCGCCTGCGGGAAGGTCAGTGGGCTGGATCTGGTCGTGGACCGAAACGGCAACGGCGGTTTGCGTATCCAGCAGGCGGATACCGTTGCCCTCGGCCGCAGCTACTTCCGTTTCAATGGCAGCTACGGGCTTACCCTCGCCTCCGTCGCCGGGGCCCGCCTTTACCGCATTACCGTTTCGGACCAGCCGGCGGACGGACTGATCCTGCGGGGAGACGGCGCTCACACGGTGCAGGATTCGGTGTTTGGCCACAACGGCGGGGTGCATGTCCGCACGGCCGGCCCCGTCGCCACCATCGACTCAACCCGCATCGCCTTTGGCGGCGGGACGGGGCTGCTGGTCGAAGCCGGCAGCGTCCGATGCGTCGACAGCATCATCTACGACGCAGGGGCTTTCGCGGTCCGGGCGCGAGAGGCGGCCGGGTTGTCGCTCCGCGACAGCATTGTGGTGGCGGGGGAGACGGAGCCGTTCGGCGTCGTCGCCATCGGTGAGGAGACGACCTACCGGGGGTCGGGCAATCTTTTCTTCGGGCTGGGCGAATTCATCGCCTTTCGTCATGCAAAAAGGGATACGGCTTTCGCCGCCTGGCAGGAGGCGGTCGAGTCCGACCTGGATTCGCTGGTGGGCGATCCCGCTTTCGCTGATCCCGAGGCGTTTGAATTCCTGCCCGGCTTCCAAAGCCCGTGGTTCCGCAAGAACGACTGGCCGGTGCGTCAGCTGCCCGGTGGCGCCGGCAATGACCGTTGACGGGTAACCGGCGTCTGCGAAGCATACTGCCTGTCATGCCCACCCCCTCGCTGCCTGTGATCTGCGGCCTGCGTGCCGTATCCCTGGGAGAGCGCGTGCCCGATTCCGAGCATGCGCTCTGCGTGAGCCTGCCTGCGCTCGCCGACGTCGTCGGGTACGAGGAGAAGGACCCGCTTGTCATGAACCGCGTGGTGTCGGGCTATCCGCGGTTTATTTCCCACCATTGGGTGGTGCGACTGGCGGATTGTCTGGCCGCTGAGCAGGCACTGGCTGATCGGGTCCTCTACCTCTGTCAGTCCGCCCGAGGCGCCCGGGCATTGGCGGCCTTCGTCGGGGAGCGGGCTGACCCGCTGCGCGGTGAGTCGCCGGCTGACGGCCTGGCCTGGGTGGCCCTCCCGACAGCCCCTCGGGGTGAGGTTCATAAGCGCGCCTTTGCTTTTCTGCAGCATACAGGAGTCGGGATTTCCTCCCGCCAGGCGGAGGACTGTCTGGTCCGCCGGGGGATTTTGCCTGCGGTCGGCGGTGAAGACCTGCAGGCCGCCGACCCCGAGGGCCGGGTCCGCAAGGTATTAGCCGATGCCTACGGCCTGAAACGGCCGGACGGCGTGGTCCTGTGTAACAGCGGCATGAATGCCTTCTATGCGGGCTTCCGCGCGCTGCAGCAGGTGCAGCGGGAGGCGGGCCGGGATTGCTGGATTCAGCTGGGGTGGTTGTATCTTGATACGGGCAAAATCCTCGAGCAGTTCCGCGGGGCCAGCGAGTCGCTGGAGCGTGTGTTCCGGGTCGACGACCTCGATGCGGTGGAAGCGTTTCTGGAGCGGGAGGGCGATCGGGTGGCCGGCATCATCACGGAGGCGCCGACCAATCCTCTGCTGGCCTGTCCGGATCTGCCGCGGTTGCGCGAGCTGGCCGACGCGGCCGGCACCTGTGTGATCGTGGATCCAACCATGGCGACGCCTCTGAATGTCGACGTATTGCCTTACGCCGACCTGGTGGTGAACAGCCTGACCAAATACACGGCGGCACAGGGCGACGTGATGGCGGGCGCGCTGGTCGCCAACCCGCAAAAGCCGCATTTTCTGGATCTCCTGGCGGGGGCGATGCCGTTTGTGGAACCGCCCTACGCGCGGGATCTGCAACGGCTGGCCGCGCAGATCGACCGGTTTCCCGAGGTGGTCTCCCGGGCTAATGCGAACTGCCGGGCACTGGCCCGGTTTTTGGAACAGCATCCGGCCGTCGATCACGTCTGGTGGCTGGAATCCGCGGAAAATCGCCCCGCCTTTGATCGGATCCGACGACCCCGGGGCGGTCCCGGGGCGGTACTCTCCTTTTCGCTCGTCGACGGGCTGTCGCTGGCGGACGTTTACGACGCGCTGCAGGTCGTCAAGGGCCCCAGCTTCGGCACCACCTTCACCATGGCCTGCCCGTTCATGTACCTGGCCCATTATGATCTGGTCAGCTCGCCGGACGGACGCGCCTTTATCCGGGATCAGGGCATCGATCCCGACCTCATCCGTGTCTCCGTCGGTCTCGAACCTGCCGAAGCGATCATCGCCGCTTTTGAAACGGCACTGGGGGGGGTAGCCCGAATTTCTCACCAGAATCGGAAAAATGGGCGGTAAGTGATTCTGGCCGAAGGGCTTGCAGCACTTATTCGAAATGCACGTTCGTGGTGTTGCCCTGTTTCCCGATTCTTTTCGCCCACATGCGCGATCTGCGGCGTGTTATTCTCGCTTCGCTCGTTGAGGTGTCGCCCTGCGGGCTCGGTAGTCGGGCTGGAAACCGCCTGGTTACGC
>JBNPEH010000016.1:0-40141 GCA_051117635.1 Opitutales bacterium
GGAACCCAGCTGACCCACGAACCGGGCACCGTCCTGCTGGCTTCCGTTGACAAACTCTTCCTCTGGCGTGAAGCCGGCTTTCCCGACCCGACCAGCCCAGAAGGTACCAGCCTTCCGACAATCCTGGTCGATGCGGGGCCGATCCTGGCACCCGGTCTGCCCGACCCGGATGTACGCATCACCGCACTGCACCCCTCGGGTGTGCTGGGCGGTACCCTGATGCGGGAGGGGGCGCGCGCCTCCGTCCTCTGGGTGCCCGTCCACCTCGGCCTCGACGGCAACCGCGACGGCCGCCTCACCGTCGCCGACGCCGCCTGGGGCACAGAAGACCGCCCCTTCCGCTGGTGGTTTAACAGCGATTTTGACAATCCGAACGGGGCCTATTCGGGTTATGGAGATGTGCCGGTGTCCCTCGTCGGAACAGATGGCGCCAACAGTCAGGTCGACGGCTATCGCGATGTGGTCGACCTGTTCGCGCTGGAGCCTGACCTGAGCAGTCTGGCCGGGCTGGACCAGGAAGCGCTCACGATTCAGCTCAAGGGTGCCGGGTCGACCCTCAACCTGGGTTACTGGATATCCAAGGGCATGGGCGACATAGGCGCCTTTCTGCGCGACTTCGGCGAGGCGCAAACGGTCGCTTCGCTGCCGATGAAGCGCATTTTCGGCGATGACGGGCTCCGGATAAGAACCGAGGCGGTTGCCGAGTGGGTGCAACGGCCCGGGATTCAGCGGCTGCTCCTCGAAGCGCGCGGACGGGCCGGCGAGCAGTCCAGTGAGCCCTTGACCCTGCGGATCCACTACCAGGATCGCGAACTGGCTCAGGTAAATCTGTTTGTGACCACCTCGCCGGTTCAGGCCTTCTTCCAGCACCGGAACCTGCGGGATGAGGCACCCGTGGACATTGGCGCTGATCCCCCATCGGTGCCTGCGGTGGGCGAGGCGGAACGGTCCACGACCCCGAACTGGCCCGTCGGGGAGCAGGCGGACAACAGCGCGCTTGTCTTTGTCCATGGGTATAATGTCAGCGAGGGCGAGGCTCAGGGCTGGCATGCAGAAGTCTTCAAACGGCTGCACGCGCTGGGGTCCAATGTTCCCTTTATTGGCGTGACCTGGGCCGGGGACACCGGTCTCGATTATCACAAGGCGGTCTTCCGGGCCTTCGGCACTGCACAGCACCTTGCCGACCAGCTGCCCGCGACCGGCAACACCACTGTTATCGCGCACAGCCTCGGCAACATGCTCGTCAGCGAGGCAATCCAGAACCATGGCTTTCGCCCGGCACGCTACTTCATGGTCAACGCGGCCGTGGCGACTGAAGCCTATGACGCCGGTTCCATCACTCCCGCCAGCATCGCCGAAATGCGGGAAGCCGCCTGGGACGGTGCCCCCGCCGAACTCTTCGCCGCCAACTGGTATCAGCGGTTCGCCCAAAACCCGGGGGATGCCCGCAACGGCCTGACCTGGTGCAATCGCTATGTCGGTCTTCAAGATTTTCTGCCAGTCACCAACTACTACTCACCCGGGGAAGATGTGCTGGATCCCAGCATCGAGGACCGGGACGCCGGTATTGCGGCCAACCTGCTGGGCGACAACGGCGGCTTCACCCGCGGCGCGTGGAAACTTCAGGAGCTGGTCAAGGGCAAAGACTGGTTTGAATCGCTTGCCTCGCTTACGATTGAGCGCCGCCAGGCCGGCTGGGGCTGGCACGAAGCCTACGCCGGTCGGGATCCCGCCGTCATCACCCGCGATGATTTTCTCTTCACGACCCTCACCGGAGGCGATGCCACGCTCGCCTCTGTCACCGCCCAACGCCCCGAAGTCCAGTGGGACGTCCTCGCCCGCGGCATCCCCGCCCTGTCTCACGCGGCAGCGGCGGTGGAAATACAGGCAGACTTTATATTTAATTTCAACATGGAGGATCTGGGCAGAGAAAAGACAGCGGCATGGCCGGTGCGAACCGACGACGCTGGAGAAAGCCGGCCCCAATGGTTTCATAGCGATTTTAAAAACCAGGGACTGACCTCGGTAATACCCCTTTTTCAGCACTGGTATGAAAATGCTTCAAATTAAATTGCCGCCCCTTTTCCTGCTTGTCTGGCTATTCCAGACATCAGGACTAGTAGCGGTAGAGTTCCGTATCCAGGTCCTGGACGAACACGGCCAGCCTGTGCCGGAAGCGGAAGTTGGAATGATTTTTGACGATGGGCCGAATCATCCGCGCTACTTCAGGCGCGACGGTTTGACCGACGAGCAGGGGCGCTTCATTGCCAGAGCCAAGGCCCGTATCAGTGTTGGGATCACCGTGGAGAAAGACGGATTTTACAAGTTCGGCTTTCCCAACGCGCAACCCCTCGATTACGGCATGAAAGAACTGCCTGAAGTCTTTGAGCAGATCTTTCGAATTCGACGGATCATTAAACCTATACCTCTTTTTGCTAGACGGACAAATTGGAATGCACCTGGTGAGGAGGCCTACCGCCTGCCCCAGACGGACACGTGGATCGGATTTGATTTCAAGGCCATTGACTGGGTGGCTCCGTATGGTCGTGGGAAAACCGCGGACATTCAGTTTCGATACACCAGGACTTTCCATGAGATTTATGTATCGCCCTATAATCCCAGCACGGTGGAGGAGCAGCGTGTCAGGTTGGCGGACAAACACCGTCGGCTGAATCGGCCCTTCAACGAAGCAATTTTCCGTGAACAGGCCGGGGTCTGGAGCGGGACACTGGAAATCGGCTTTGTCCGCCCGGGGGACGGCTGGGTGAAGGTGGATGAGGCTTTTAATCCTCACAGCAAGCTGCAGATGCCTCACAAGGCACCGGTTGATGGTTACCGCGATGACAGCTGGTCCCGGTATATCCATTCCCGGGAGTCGATGAATGAAATCTCCACCAGCAATCCGACCTACGGCTACTTCCTCCGCACGCGGACCGAGTTGGATGCGGCGGGGAATGTGGAATCGGCGCATTACGCAAAGATCGTGGGGGAGATCGGGTTCTACCCCACGGGCAAAGTCTGGATGACCTATTACTTCAATCCGACGCCGAATGACCGGAACCTGGAGTTGGATCCCCAAAAGAACCTGATTCGGAGCAACAACCGGTACAACCCGGTCCAGAACCTCCTGCCGTGAATGGCCCCTGTTTGAGTCGGGCTGGAAGGGCTCTGACCTATGGCTGTCTTACAATCCTGAGACCCGGTTCCAGGAGTGAACCTCAGGCAAGTGCCTTTGAGTGCGGCGAATCCTTCGCCGCTTTTAACAGGCGGGTCTCTGACACGCCGTTGCCAGGCTACTCAGCATCCGGCTGGAAAGAAGATCAACGTAGCCGTCCCAAAGTCAAAGATCCCGCCAGCGGGTAATGAACGAAGTGAATCGGGGATGGAAGAAAATGACGGAGCGGAGCGGAGATGGTTCCAGCAAGTAGGAAAAGTTGTCGTGGATGCGGCAGTGAAGGTTCACTCAGCCCTGGGGCCTGGCTTGGTCGAATCTGTTTATGAAGCCGTGCTGGCGAAGGAGTTGGAAGGCAGGCGTCTATCGGTTGTCCGACAGGGATAGTCAAAAAGGGGCAAACGTGAATGGCACTCACTTAAGGGGCAGAAACGTCGGTATTGAGTATGAGTGGGCTTAACCCTGGTCGCAGAAAAAACTGATTCTCAAGGCTTCGGCGTGTCAGCCTGCCCGCCATCATGTCCGCCGTAGCCTTGGCGTAGGAGGAAGTTCCGCGGAGCGGAACGACGGCTGGGAGACCCGCCTATTTAAAGCGGCGAAAGATACGCCGCACTCAAAAGGGCCTCCGCTGTGATTTTCGCTCAAAGGGGGGCTGCAGAATTTTGTAATTGAGCTTAAGCGCCATTCACGTTTGACCCGAATGGTACTAACTTAATAGCGTTTTCATCGGTATCGCTATCGAAATCGCTATCGAAATCGATTACGTAAGCCAATGCATATTATTTCCTTATGCATGTTCGATCCCGATTTCGATTTCGATCCCGATTTGGATCAGGACCCTTAAGTTAGCGCCATTCACGTTTGACCCCTTTTGGCTCTCCGAAGATGAGGGAGAGTCGCGGCCCTTTTGGTATCACACCGACTTCATTGTGCTTAGTTTGACGTCCGTAGAAGCCCTATTCCAAGACTGGACCAACCGATCCAACCAATGAAGAAAATCATACCCGCGCTCCTGATCAGTTTGCTTCTCCAAGCGCTTTCGGGTGCGGAAATCCGGATCTCTGTGGTGGATTCGCTAGGCCTACCGGTTGAGGGGGTTAAGGTATCCCTCGGCTTCGACAATGCGCCCAATATCCCGCGATACTTCAGGCGAACTGGGAATACAGACAAAGATGGACTCTATACTACCCGAGCGAGTGCCAATATCAGCATGAGCCTGGTGGCGACCAAGGATGGCTACTATAAATTTGGGTATCCCAATGCGCAGCCGCTAGACTTTGCGATGCGCGAAATTGAAGGCGATTTTGAATACACCGTGCGCATGAGGAAAATTCGAAATCCAATTCCCTTAATGGCAAAAAGGAGCGTTTTTAAAAATTCCAGCGAAGCAGCCTATCTGCTTCCAAAGCAGAACGAATGGATCGGTTTTGACTTCATGAAATTTGATTGGGTTGAGCCTTATGGCCGTGGCGAAAAATCAGATATTAAATTTAGATACGAAAGGCAATTTCATCATATTCACATAGCACAGTATACTGATGAAACAATTGAAAGTAGGCGTGAAGACATCAAAGGGCGTAATCAGCGCATGGGAATCCCGTTTAATGAAGAAATCTTTCGCGAAGTAGCCGGCGTCTGGAGCGGCACTCTGGAGTTGAGGTTTGTTCGGCCTGGCGATGGTTGGGTAAAGGTGGAGGAAGATTTTGTGCCGGAGAGCATGTTGCAAATGCCGCACGAAGCGCCGGTTAACGGTTACAAGGACGCCGTATGGTCGCGCTTTATTCATTCCAGGAATTCAATCCATGAATTAGTGAATCAGACCCCCAAGCACGGCTACTTCCTCCGCACGCGCACGGAGCTGGATGCGGCGGGGAATGTGGAATCGGCGCATTACGCAAAGATCGTGGGGGAGATCGGGTTCTACCCCACGGGCAAGGTGTGGATGACCTACTACTTCAATCCGACGCCGAATGACCGGAACCTGGAGTTGGATCCTAAAAAGAACCTGATTCGGAGCAACAACCGGTACAACCCGGTCCAGAACCTCCTGCCGTGAATGGCCCCTGTTTGAGTCGGGCTGGAAGGGCCCTGACCTATGGCTGTCTTACAAACCTGAGACCCGGTTCAAGGAGTGAACCTGACGCAAGTGACTTTGAGTGCGGCTGAACCGGTCCAACGTGAATGGTCCTAACCCGAACTTCTCACCAGAATCGGGAAACAGGGCGGTAAATAATGCTGAGCGAGGGATTTGCAGCATTTCTTCGAAATGCACGTTTGTGAGGTAGCCCTTTTTCCCGATTCTTTTCGCCCACATGCGCGATCTGCGGCGTGTTATTCTCGCTTCGCTCGTTGAGGTGTCGCCCTGCGGGCTCGGTTGTCGGGCTGGAAACCGGCTGGTTATCCCGCTCAGCGGGACGCCCGACCGGTTTCGCCCTTCGCCCGGCAGCTCATCCCATCTGGGCTTCATGAGAAATCCGGGCTAGGTTGAAAAGCCTGTCGGGTGGTCGCGGTGCCAGCCCCAGGCGGTTTCGACGATGCTGTCGAGGTCGGGAAACCGGAGGGACCAGCTGAGATCGCGGACGGCCCGTGTGTTGTCGGCGTAAAGCGCCGGGGGATCGCCCGGGCGCCGGTCCGCTTCCTCGGTTGGCACGGTCAGGCCGCTGGCATTTTCGACGGCGGCGATGACCTCCCGGACGGAATAGGGGCGCCCCGTGCCGAGGTTGTAGAACAGCGCGGTGCCCGGCTCGGCCAGCTTGTCAAAGACGGCGATATGGGCGCGGGCCAGGTCATCGACATGCACGTAATCGCGCAGGCAGGTACCGTCGGGCGTGTCGTAGTCCGTACCGAAAATTTTGAGAGCGGGGCGGATTCCCTGTGCGGCGGCGATGGCGAGCGGGATCAGGTGTGTCTCGGGGTCGTGGTCTTCGCCGATGGAACCGTCCTCGGCTGCACCGGCGGCATTGAAATAGCGGAAGGCGGCGAAGCTGAGACCATGCGCATGTGCGACGGCCTTGAGGACATTCTCCACGTCCAGCTTGGTCTGGCCGTAGGGGTTGATGGGGACCTGCGGCGTGTCCTCGGTGATGGGCAGGGTTTCGGGTACGCCGTAGGTTGCGCAGGTGGAGCTGAACACGAACCGCTTCACGCCTTCGTCAAGCATGGCCTGGATCAGGTGGATGGTGGCGATCAGGTTGTTGCGGTAGTACTTCAGCGGATCGGTCACCGACTCGCCGACGTAGGCGAAGGCGGCGAAATGCATGACCAGCTCGATGCCCTCGTCGCGCAGGATGGGTTTCACGACCTCCGGGTCGCCCAGGTCGCCGGTATGGTATGGGATATCCGGGGCAACCGCGCCCCGGTGGCCGAAGACTTCGTTATCCAGGACCACGGGCTGATGGCCGGCCTGAACCAGCTGGCGTACACAATGACTGCCAATGTATCCGGCACCGCCGACAACGAGGACTTTCATGCCCAAGGCTTAGCTGTCAGCCCGGGTACCTGCCAATCCTTTAACCCGGGGTCTTTCTTTAACCAGCGGCGGTCGGGGACGACCGCCCTCCCGGATTGAACAACCTGGGGAGGGCCGCCGTCCCCGGCGGCTGTGGGGTTTCCTTCATTAAGGCATTAGCGCGGGCTGATCCTGACCAGGCGGGGCGGTCGGGACCGCCTTTTGGTTTGACAGGGTGGGGGTGCGGCTTGGTCTTCAAAGGTTTTTCATGGAACTGCCCCGCATTGTCATCACCGGTCTGGGCCTGACTGCGCCCAACGGCAATTCCCTGGCTGAGTACCGGGAAAACCTCCTGGCCGGGAAGGCGCGTATCGCCACGCTGGACATGCGGTACATGGGCCCGGTACCGGCCGGTGTCTGCGATTTCGACACGCGTCGCTACCAGACGCGGAAAGAGCTCCGTATCGGCACCCGAGCCGGTTCGGTCGCCATCTATTGCAGCCACGAGGCGATCGCCGACAGCGGGCTCAAGCTGGAGGGCCTCGATCGCGAGCGCGTCGGCGTCTACATCGGCACGACGGAGCACGGCAACGTTGAGACGGAGAACGAAATCTACAACATCAAGCAGTTCGACTACGACACCAAGTTCTGGACCCACCACCACAACCCGCGGACGGTGGCCAACAACCCGGCCGGTGAGGTCACCATCAACCTCGGGATCACCGGACCGCACTACACCATCGGCGCCGCTTGCGCGGCGGGTAACGCCGGCCTGGTCCAGGGCCTGCAGATGCTGCAACTCGGCGAGGTGGATCTGGCGCTGGCCGGCGGAGTCAGCGAGAGCATTCACACCTTCGGCATCTTCGCCGGCTTCAAAAGCCAGGGAGCGCTTGCCCGGAGCGAGGACCCGAATCGCGCGAGCCGGCCCTTTGATCAGGACCGGAATGGTATCGTGGTTTCCGAAGGCGGTGCCATCTACACACTGGAACGCCTGGAGGACGCGCAGGCCCGCGGCGCCCGCATCTATGGGGAGATCGTCGGCTACTGCATCAATTCCGATGCGGACGACTACGTGTTGCCGAATGCCGAGCGCCAGACTGTCTGCATGCGGGCGGCCTTGAAACGGGCCGGTCTGGCGCCGGACGATATCGACATCGTCAACACGCATGCGACCTCCACCCCGCAGGGCGACATCCAGGAGATCAAGGCGGTGAAGGCGGTTTTCGGGGAAAGCACGCGCACCCGGGTCAACAACACCAAGAGCTACATCGGGCACGCGATGGGGGCGGCCGGTGCGCTCGAACTGGCGGGTAATCTGCCTTCCTTCAAGGACGGATTGATCCACCCGACGATCAATGTGGATAACCTTGACCCGGAATGTGCCTTAGCCAACCTCATTCTCAACGAGCCCCTTCAGGTCGACCGGGTGGACACGATCCTGAACAACTCGTTCGGCATGCTGGGGATTAATTCCGCCCTGATCGTCAAACGCTTCGAGGACTGACGTTTTCTCCGCCATTTCCCTTTACCCGGTTGCCCAACCGGATCAGCACAGACGCAACCACCATGACCCAAGACGACGTAAAGCAGATCGTAAAAGACATCATCGAGGAAATCGCTCCTGACGAGGATACCTCCAACCTGAAGGATGATGTCGCCCTTCGGGACCAGCTCGAGCTGGATAGCATGGACTTTCTCGATATCGTCATGGAGCTGCGCAAGCAGCACGGCATTGAGGTTCCCGAGGAGGATTACCCCAAGCTGAACAGCCTGCAGAGCTGCGCCGACTACCTGACCCCGAAGTTCGAGGCCAAGGCCGCCTCCTGACCGGGCTGCGCGCCCGCTCTTTGCCGTGGCCAGCCTCCACGGGCAGCACTTCGACGCTGTCGTCATCGGTGCCGGCATGTCCGGCCTGGCCGCTGGTATCCGGCTCGCGTTGGGCGGCAAATCGGTCATCATCCTCGAGCGCCATGAAGCTCCAGGCGGCCTGAACAGTTTTTATACGCTGGGGGGCCGGAAGTATGACGTCGGGCTGCACGCGATGACCAATTACGCGGCGCCCGGGGAAAAAGGCGTGCCGCTGACCAAGCTGCTCCGCCAACTGCGGATTAAACACGCGGATTTCGACCTGGCCGAGCAAAAGGGCTCGCGCATCGCCTTTCCGGGTGTGGATCTGCGCTTCAGCAACGACTTCGCTTTGCTCGAAAGCGAGGTGGCCCGCGCCTTTCCGCCGCAGATTGACGGCTTCCGCAAGTTGGCGGATTTTTGCCGGACACTGAATGCCACCGACCTGGCGGCCGGGGAACAGAGTGCCGGGCCGGTGGTGGCTGAATACATCACCGATCCACTGCTGCGCGACATGCTGGCCTGCCCGATCTACTACTACGGCAGCGCACGGGAGGGAGACATCGATCTCGGGCAGTACGCGATCATGTTCAAAAGCCTGTTCTTCGAGGGCTTTGCCCGGCCCTATGCCGGTGTCCGGCAGATTATCCGTGTCCTGACCAGAAAATACGCGCAACTCGGCGGGGTCCGCAAAATGCGCCTTGGAGTGAGTAAAATACGGACCGATGGCCGCCGCGCCTCGGCGCTGGATCTCGACAACGGCGAGACCATCACCGCCGACCATGTGCTGTCGTCCATCGGTCGGGTGGAGACGCAGCGCATCATCGACGGGTCGCCGGGCGAGTCGGAGGACCGGCATGTGGGCCGGCTCAGTTTTGTCGAGACGATCAGTGTTCTGGATACCGAACCGGCCGATATCGGCTGGGACGACACCATCGTTTTTTTCAGCACCACCGAACGCTTCCGCTACGCCCGGCCCGATGACGGAGAGCTGGTCGATCCCACCAGCGGCGTCATCTGCATGCCCAACAACTATCGTTATCCGGAGGGCAAGCGGCTGCCGAACGGTTTGCTGCGGGTCACCGCGCAGGCGCATTATGACAACTGGTGCAGCCTGGAGGAGCCGGCCTACCAGGCGGCGAAACGGGACTGGTACCGCACCCTCACCGAACAGGCGGTCGGGCTGTTGCCGCCCCTGCCCGACGGCCATCCCGGCCTCGAAGCCATGACCGAAGCGACCGACATGTTCACGCCGCGCACCATCACCAAATTCACCGGCCACGTGGCAGGCGCGATCTACGGGTCGCCCAACAAGGTGAAAGATGGGCGCACCGGGCTCGACAACGTCTACCTCATCGGTACGGACCAGGGCTTTCTGGGCATCGTCGGCGCCATGCTGTCCGGCATTTCGATGGCCAACCTGCATGTGCTGCAGAAGGACGGGTAGAGCCCGGCACCGGCCTGACGGCCTTTGCCCGGTCGCTGCCGGTATACCTGCTAGCCCTGTTCCCGGTCGGCTGCTCATCCGTCCCCAAGGTCGAGGACTTCGCCATGGTCAAGGAAAACGTCGAACTCCAGCCGGCGGAGGATTGAGGGTTTCAGACAACGGCGGTCGGGGACGACCGCCCTCCCGGGTGAGGCGGAATTATCGGGAAGGCCGCCGTCCCCGGCGGCCGCTGGCTATTGGCTGGTTGACGGGAAACAGGGGAACCACGCCTGAAGGCGCGGCCACGCAGAGGCATTTCTGAGGTTGGATCCCCTGTGGCATGCCTGAGGTTGGATCCCCCGTGGCCGCGCCTTCAGGCGTGGTCGTCGGGCCCCGACCGACCCGTTACCCCCCCCCCGGAAAACCCTTCATTACCCGCCCTGGTGCTGCCACCATAGCAGGAAGTTGTAGATCAGCGCGTAGGCAAGGATGGCGATGACCACCCAGCGCATCGGCAGCCGGCGACCGCGGGACGGCTTCGGGTCGGGAGAGGAGTCCCTGTCCGGTTCGGAGGATGGGGGCATGGCCGTATTCCGCATGGCTCCTCTGCGGGCGGCAAGGCTGGAAGCGGTTCGCCTGATTGCATTCCGGGCCGGCCTCGGGCAACGTGACCGGCGCATGGCGATGCAACCTGAAGAGAGCCCGACCCCCGTCCTGGAGGAGGCGACTGCGGACGAGCAGGCGCCCCGCTGGCAGGTGGTCGTCCTCAACGACCCGGTGAACCTCATGACCTACGTGGTCATGGTCTTCCGCAAGGTATTCGGCTATTCGCTGGAAAAGGCCCGCCGGCACATGCTCGAAGTGCATGAGGCTGGTCGCTCCATCCTCTGGACCGGTGACCGCGAAAAGGCCGAAGCCTACACCTACACCCTGCAGCAGTGGCAACTGCGTGCGAAACTGGAGCCGGTCGACGATGCCTGAGCTGACCTTCCGCCTGCAGCCCGCCGTCAAAGGTGTCCTCCGCGAACTGGTGACGCTGGTCACGCGTTCGCTCGAGGGCGAGCTGGCCATCGAGGAGGAGGCGCCCGGCGATGCCGGCGATCTGGCCCAATACTGGAACGAGGGCCTGCAGGACGAATTGCGCGCTGACTGTGCCGCACTGCTCGACCTCTTCGACCGCGAAGGCTTCGGGAAGAAGACGCTGACCATTGGCGACGACGAGGCCGAACGCCTGCTCCGGGCCGCTTCCGCGGTTCGCCTGAAGATCCATCGCTCCCTGCTGCGCCATGTGAGAGATGCCGAGCTGGAGCGGGGACAATTGGACATGCGCCGGCTGTCGGGGGACCAGCAACGTGCCTATGCGGCTTACCTCTTTCTCGCTGCGCTGCAGGAGGCGCTGGTGCAGGCGCTCGACCCCGAAAGCAGCGAGGTCGAACCGCCCGAACAGGAGAACTGATACCCGCTTGTGGCGGTCCGTGATCGGGTGGGGTGAGGGTTGACCCCGGGCGTTCCCGGGATAAGCTATGGTTAACAGTTCCCTGCGGTGTTCGTGACCTGATTCATCGCTCTTTCCTTACTCTCCCAACCTCGGGAGCCAGGGACTCGTTCAGGATGTCAGGCCGTAAACCGGAAGACAGAACGAACGGGCCCGGCACCCACTTGATATCTGTCAGGTAAAGAGCCCACGCTATACGGCACAGGCGGGGAACTGTTCTTTTTTATGGGGATGGGAAGCGGAAGGATCGCGCCGGGTGGCCGGACGAGGCTTGCGTGTTGCCTTGAGGCCGGGAGGCCCAATGATTCAGCGGTTTCCGGATAGCTCTCTCCGCCCGATTCTCTTATGCTTGAAAATCTGAAATCCGCTAAAGCCCTGACGTTCGACCTTTTCGGGACTGTACTCGATCTGCAAGGAAGCCTGACTCCTCCCCTGACCGTTCTCCTGCGGGAGGCGGGTTGCCGGGAAACCCCGCAAGCCTTCTGGCAGCAGCTCCGGCACCGTCAGCGTATCGAGCAATACCAGGACAGCCTGCTCCAACTGGGCCATTCCGGCTATCTGGAAACGGTGGAAAAGGCCTTTCATTACGTCTGCAGGCTCAACGGATGGAACCCCACCGGGCGTGAGGTGGCCGCATGGATGGAAGCCTGGAAGGAGTTGACGCCCTTTCCTGAGGTACGGGACGGATTGCAACGGCTGAGGCAACGGTATCGCCTGATTGCCTTTTCGAACGGCAATCCCTGGTTTCTCGAGCACCTGACCCGAAACCGGATCCGCTTCGAATTTGACGCGGTGATATCCGTGGAATCAGCCGGAGCCTTCAAACCCCATCCCGGCACCTACCGGCGGACCGCGCGCGAATTGAACCTCGAGGTCAGTCAGCTGATCATGATCTCATCCAATTCGTTCGATGTGATGGGCTCACGGGCCTGCGGCCTGAATGCGGTTTGGGTCGACCGTTACGGACTCCCCTACGAACAGACGGTCGACCTCTACCAACCCGATCTCATTGTGCATGATTTCACCGGGCTGGCTGATGCGCTGCTTGCTGAAGATCCAGGCCAGTGACGAACGGCAGGTCCGGCGTTATCGTTTCGCGGGCACTTCCATTGCGGCAACCGATCGGGAGCCGGTAGCGCCAACGGTTCCGCTCCATCCGGTGGGAAGCCCCCTGCAAGCCCCTTACCTGGGGCTGGATGATGAAGGGGAATCATCGGTGGTGGGGATGCCTTCGGTTGCGGTGGCGACTTCCTCCACGGGGATAACCCGGGTCCGGACGGTCAGGACAGTGATGGTGACCAGGATCAGAACCATGCCGAGGATCTGCGGTATTGCCAGACGTTCGCCGAGGATCAGGACCCCGAAGAGGGCGGCGGTGATCGGTTCGACGGTCGCGATGATCGATGCCCGGGAAGGCACCGTGTTCCGGAGCCCGAACACATAGGCGAGAAACGACAGGCCGGCCCCCAGAATGCCGAGGGCGACAAAGAGTGGCCAGTCGGGCGTGGTCAGTGCTTCGATGATCTGGGCGTTGTCGCCGGGCAGAAACAGGACGCAGCCCAGCACCCCGAAGGCGATGGTCAGGATGGCCTGCGGGCTGCCATGCGGCAGCGCGAACTTGAAGCCGAAGATAAAGAGGGCGTAGGACAGCCCGGCCAGCAGGCCGGCTCCCGCCCCGATCAGGGTGACGCCGCCCGCACCCACGTCATACAGCTGGGTCAGCAACAGAATCCCCACCAGAACCAGGCCGATGGCCGCGCCCTTACCCACCGTGGGTTGCTCCAGTTTGAGGGCGAAGGAGACGAGGTAGACAAACACCGGGGCGCAGTACATCAGCGTCACCGCCACGGCTACGCTGCCGTTGGCGATGCTCACGAAATAGAAGGCGAAGTTGCCCGCCACGCCGAGTCCCGCCAACGCCGACCAGAGCCAGAGCCGACCCGATCGGAGGCCGCTTTCGTAGGGCCGTACCGCCAGCCAGCCGAGGACGAACAGCAGACCGATCGCGCCCCGGTAAAACGAGACCACGAAGGGGTCCCAGCCGTCGGCCATCAGGATCCCGCCAATGCCGCCGGACAGCCCCCAGCATACGGCCGCGAGGAGGACGAGGACGGTCCCCAGGCCCGTCAGCGAATGGTCCCGGGCATTAATGAGAGGCGTGAGCTGAGTTGGCGATGGGTGACATGCCGGTTATCCAAGGCCAGGGTCGCCCTGGAGGCAAACGGCGAACCCTTTATGCCTCGCGGCCACCGGGATGCGGCTTGATTCCAACGTATGCCGCCGTTAGCGCTTAGACCGATCTTCTCATGAAGCCCAGATGTGATGACGCCCATTTTCCCGATTCTGGTGAGAAGTTCGGGCTAGACCGGTCGCACCGGTAATCAAGGGAAGGCGAGGGAAATTATATAAAGAGAAAGCGACCAGCCGCAGGTATATCAATGAACGCAGTGAACCGTGAGCTTGGGATCCATGAAATGGCCCCGGTCCCGAATTTATTTCTGATCGGATCCCAGAAATGCGGGACCACCTCGCTCCACAATTATCTGGCACGCTCGGCAGACATCTTTCCGGCTCAAATCAAGGAATGTGCCACGCTGCGGAATTTTCAAACGGTTAAGAAATACTACGCGCGGTCCGGCCGCCGGGGGTTTTCCGATCGCAAGGCTTATCACGGGAAGATCCTGGCTGGTTACGCTGGTCAGCCTTATATTCTTGAGAGCACGACCGGCTATACCTTTGGCACCTTGAGCCGGGATGAAGGCATACCCGGGCACATGGCTCAGTATTCGCCGGATGCGAGGCTTATCTACCTGTTGCGGCACCCTGTTGAGCGGCTTGTTTCCGCCTATGTCCATCAGGTAAAGATCGGGCGTTTCTGGGGATCCCTGAATGACTATTACGCAAATCCGCGCTCCGACGATGTCCTCACTTCGTGTTACGGCTGGCAGCTGACGCATTATCTGGAGCACTTTCCCCGTGACCGGGTGTTGGTGTTGTGTTTCGAGGAACTGGCACGGAACCCTTCAGCGTTGTTGGCACGCGTTTGTGCCTTTCTGGGGATTCCGGGCGAGGAGGCTGCCATCAATGGTTCGTTTGAGGTCCATAATCAGACCGCTCGGAAGGCTGGTCTGAAGACGGTGGACGCCCGGTTTTCCGAAGACGTGTTTTCCCGGCTCCTCAATATGCTGGTCGAGGATTCGAATGCGCTCAAGGCGCAGGGGATCGACTTCGGCTGGGACTTGTCATTTTCGACCTGGGCGGAGAAAGGTGGGCATGGCTCATTCAGCGCCGTTCAGGGCCTGGGACACCTCAGCCTGAAGCGGAATCCCCAGCTGACTCATTTTCTGGACTATTTCCGCCTCCCTGCCGATCCCGTGAACCGGACCATGGCGGCCAATGACTTCCTGGTGTATCTGCGGCGCACTCATCAGGAAGGCAGAAAAATTCAGGCCACTATCGAGCAGATCGCCTCCCGGGATCCCGAAAACCCCGTCTACGCCTACGTCCTCGGCAAGTTTCTTTTTGAAGCCGGTTATCCCAAAAAAGCCAGAGGGCACCAGGTAAAGGCGTGTGCCTCAGACCCGAAGTGGTTCGCACCTTACGTGCAACTTGGCCTGATTGACCTGAAGTTGAAGCGGTTGAAAAAGGCAAAGGTCTCGCTGGAAAAAGCGGTGGAGATGCGGCCTGACTATATGCCGGGAGTCATCCATTTCAGTACTGTGCTCGAAACGTGTGGTGAGCTGGATGAAGCCAAACGGGTTCTCCTGGAGGCCGAATCCAGGGGCCTGGAAACCCCGACACTTTATTTCAAGCTCAGTCACATGCACTACCGGGCCGGTAAGCTTTCGGCCGCTGTCGAGGCCGTGGAGCAAGCCATTTCGATGAACCCGGACGACCCGAAGTTCTATCGGCACCTGGCTGGGCTGTTGAAACGATGCGGCGAAACCCAGGCCGCTGAAGCCGCCGAAGCACGGGCGGTATCCCTGTCCTGATTCACCCGCCCGCTGGACGCCTCAGGCCTCGAACCCGACAAGCGTGATACCGGCCCGGTCGGCGGCGGCGATGACCCGGTCTTTGTCGGGCATGATGACGGCGCCGGCCTGGAGCGCAGCGGCCGGGATCCTGGCCGCCTGCATGGCCTCCAGCGTCTGCAGACCAAAGACCGGCACATCAAAGCGGAAATCCTGGTGGGCCTTGACCGTCTTGACGAAGAGGGTGTCTTTCGCGCCGAAGGTGCCGGCGCGCTCCAGCATGCGGTTGGTGCCCTCAAAGGCCTCGACGGCCAATACCGTGCCCTTGGCCACGACGACGCCCTGGCCGATGTCGGCCGAGGCGCTGTGCCTCGCGATTTTGATGCCAAAGGCCAGGGCGTCGGCATCGGGTTGCCGCGGGCCGCGGGTCATCGGGCCGGTCGTGGCCAGGTGGCCATCGAGGCCGGCGCGCGCGTCCAGGACCTGAACGCCCGTGGCCTCGATCTCGGCGGCGATGGCGCCGAAGAGCGTTTCGGCGTTCCTCTCCTTCAACCGGCCCAGGATGCTGATGGCTTTAAAATCGGGATGCAGCCCTTTGAAGAGTCGTCCCGGTGTGATCTGGCCGGCCATCAGCGCGTAACCGGCTTCGAACCACCGGATGTGTTTCAGCAGCTTGCCGACCTGGCCGACCTTGATCAGGGCGCTGTCGGTCGACGGCAGTCTGGCGATCAAACTGTCGTGGGTTTCCCCCGGAAACCCCACCAGGCGGACAGGCCAGCGTCTGGCCTGGAATTGCTCGACCAGCAGCTCCGGGTAGCGCCCGCTACCAGCGATCAGAACCGTCGGTCGTGACGGATCGAAGTCGGTGGGCAGAAAGGCGGAGTCGGCGTTCGGGTCGGCCATCGCGTCAGGGATCGAGGTCAACGGGGAGGGCGGGGGGCGCCTCCGGATTCTGCAGGATGGGGGTCCAGGCCGGCGGGTCCAGCCGATCCGGATTCAACGGGCGCCGGGTGAAGCGGGTGGCGGGATAGGTCAGGCGCAGGTCGGGGTTGCCGGCGGCATCGGTCACCGCAAGGCGTTCAGCCTGCCGACGCAAGTGGGTGGCAACAGGCAGGGTGTCGGATAGCGGCTCGCGTTTCAGGCTGTCCGGCAGGAAGCCGATGCGCATCCGGAAGCCGGCGGGCAGGAGCCGGCTTGGTCCGGCGTCGCCTGCCGGCTGCCAGCGAACGCGGGTGCCGAGGGGCACGCTGACGGTGGTTTCGGCCGGATTGACGGTCAGAGCAAAATAGCCGGTTTCCCAGGCGAGGGTGCCTTGGGGAACCGTGATGGCCCAGGCGGTGGGTGAGGGGGCGTGGTCGGCCAGCAGGCTGAGCGAGCCGGATTCGAGGGTCAGCGAGGCCCGGCTGGGCAGCAGCGACCCGGTGGGCGTGACGGGGGATGCATCCAGGGGCATAGCGTGGGTGAAAGCCCGCCAGATGATCCGGGTCTCCGGGCGCAGGAGCAGAACGGGGCCGGCCGAGGTGGCCAGCAGCACATCGGCCCGCCGGGTCATCATCAGCGTTTCGTTGGCGATCAGGCCGTCCGGCAGGGAAAGGCCGTCCGGCCCGGCGACGGTGGGTGCCCGGGTCGCCAGGGCCAGGAAGATCCGGCCCTCGACGGCGTCGGGATTCGGCTGACCGTGGGCGGCCAAACAGCCGGCGGCGATCAGCAGGCAAAGGACCACCAACCTCGGGACTGACGTTGACAGGCGCTTGGGGCCATACAGCGGTGCCCCGGGCCCGCTCAGCGAGCCAAAGGCGAAAGCCTGCGATGGCGACGCCGGGTGGGGCATGTAATCGGCCATGGTCCTCCGCGGCGTCAGACGACCAGATTGACGAGCTTGTTGGGCACGACGATTTCGCGACGGATGGTTTTTCCCTCGATGAACTTTCGGACCTTGGAATCGTCTTTGGCGAGCGCGATGAGGGTCTCCTTGTCGAGCCCGGCCTCGAGGTCGGCCTGGGCGCGTACCTTGCCGTTTACCTGGAAGACAATGCGGACGGTGTCCTTTTTCAGCTTCTCCGGATCGGCCTCCGGCCAGCCCGCGCGCATGATGCCGGGATCATTGCCCAGTCGCTCCCAGAGTTCCTCCGCGATGTGCGGGGCCAGCGGTGCGAGCATGCGCAGAAAATCCCCGGCCATGGCGGTCGGTACGGTATCCGCTTTGCTGATACCATTGAGCAGGATCATGAGCTGGGAGACGACGGTGTTGAAGCGCAGGTGTTCGTAGTCCTCCCCGACTTTCCGGATCGTCTCGTGGTGCAGGCGCTCGAGATCGGCGTCGGGTCGGGCATCAGCGGAAAGCTTGGAGGCGACGGACCCATCCTCGGCGATGAACTCGCGCCAGAGCTTGCGAAGGAACCGGACGATCCCGCCGATGTTGTTGGGGTTCCAGGGCTTCTTCGCCTCGAGCGGCCCGAGGAACATCAGGTACAGGCGCAGGGCATCGGCTCCGTGTTCGCGGACCACGTCGTCCGGATTCACGCCGGTACCCCTGGACTTGGACATTTTGGATCCGTCCTCGGCCAGAATCAGCCCCTGGTGAAACAGTTTCTTGTAGGGCTCGGGATCGGCGACGACGCCGGCGGCGTGCAGCACGCGCTGCCAGAACCGGGCATAGAGGAGGTGCAGTACGGCATGCTCATTACCGCCCATATACAGGTCCACGGTACCCCAGTATTTGTCCTTGTCGGGATCGACCAAGCGTTCGGTATTGCGCGGATCGAGGTAGCGGAGGTGGTACCAGCAACTGCCGGCCCATTGTGGCATGGTGTTGGTTTCCCGGCGGGCCCGGACCCACCCTTCGCCGGATGGCCGCCCCTGGCTGGCGGGTCGGCTTTCCCCCGTTTCCAGGTGAAACCAGATGTCGACGAAGTCCGGCTGTTTGGCCAGCGGGCTTTCGCCCGTGCCCGACGGCTGGTAGCTTTCCACCTCGGGCAGATGCAGGGGCAACTGGCTGTCGGGGACCGGCAGCGCGTAACGTGTTTCACCGTCGATCCGGGTGGTGATGGCGTCCTCGGGCAACCAGGCGGCCACCTCGCCGCGGGCCGCCTTCGCCTGTTCCCAGGCTTCCCGGGTCACCCAGACGAGCGGAATCGGCTCCCCCCAGTAGCGCTGCCTCGAAAAAATCCAGTCGCGCAGCTTGTAGTTGATGGCGGTCTTGCCCTTGCCCTGCTTCTCGAGGTCGGTGGTGATGGCCGCCTTTCCCTCGGCTACCGGTTTGCCGGTGTAGTCGCCGGAATGCACCAACCGCCCGTCGCCGGTGTAGGGCAGGTCTCCGCCGTGGCCGTTGTTGCCGCTGTCGTGATCGGGTTCGATGACCCGCTGGATCGGCAGGTTGCAGGCCGGTGCAAATTCACATTCGCGCTCGTCGTGGGCGGGCACCTCCATGATCGCGCCGGTTCCGTAGGACATGAGCACGTAGTCGGCGACCCAGATGGGAATTTTTACGCCGTTGACCGGGTTGATGGCATAGGCGCCGGTCGGGACGCCGGTTTTTCCCTTGGCCAGTTCGGCACGATCGAGGTCGCTCTTGGTGGCGGCGGCCTTGCGGTAGGCGGCAATCCTTTCCCGAAACTCGGGGGCGGTGATCGTTTCGACGAGCGGATGCTCGGGGGCCAGCACCATGTAAGTGGCCCCGAACAGGGTGTCCGGACGCGTAGTGAAAACGGTCAGCTGGTCATTGCCATGGCCGTCGATGGTGAAGACGACCTCCGCACCCGTGGATCGACCGATCCAGGCCGTCTGCTGGCGTTTGGTGGAATCCGGCCAGTCGACGTCCTTCAGGCCATCCAGCAGGTCCTCCGCATAGGCGGTAATGCGCAGGATGACCTGGCGCAGGTTGCGACGCTCGACGGGATGGCCGCCCACCTCGCTCTTGCCGTCGACGATCTCCTCGTTGGCCAGGACGGCCTTCAAAGCGTCGCACCACCAGACGGGCTTTTCTTCCACATAGGCCAGCCCGGCCTTGAACAGCTGCAGGAAAATGTGCTGGGTCCAGCGGTAGTAGCCCGGGTCTGTGGTGTTGATTTCCCGCTCCCAGTCGAAGCCGAATCCGCAGCGGTCGCTCTGGGCGCGAAAGGTCTTCAGGTTTTCGGCCACGACGCGGCTGGGATGGTTGCCGGTCTTGATGGCGTATTGCTCGGCCGGCAGCCCGAAGGCGTCCCAGCCCATGGGGTGGAGGACGTTGAAGCCCTGCGCCCGCTTGAAGCGGGCGATGATGTCTGTTCCCGTGTAATTTTCCGCGTGACCGAGGTGCAGACCCAGCCCGGACGGATAGGGAAACATCGCCTGGACCCAATACTTGGGCCGGCTGTCATTATCCTCGGCCCGGAAACTCTGTTGGTCGGACCACCACTGTTGCCAGTGCGGCTCGATCTCTGCCGGGTCATACTCTTGGGACTGGGTTGCCATCACGCGAAAAGCCGCCATCCATGAATACTTTGATGTCATCGTCAACGCTGCACACCCCGTGCCCTTACGGGCTCCTGACCCTTGGCCTCCTGCTGATGTCGGTGATCGGCTGCAGCACCACGGATCCGTCCGAAACAGCCGAAACCCCGCCCCCCGTTCCGACCGGTTTTGAACGCCTGCTGGATGCCGTGGTGCGCATCGACGTCTGGGAGGCGAGCTATCAGGACGGGGCTCGACGCACCAGACGTGGCGTCGGGTCGGGCGTCATCATGACGGAGGCGGGACACGTCCTGACCAATGCCCATGTGGTCAGCCCGAAGGCGACGCGGATCGTGGTGACGCTGGCCAATCTCGAGCGGGTGGAAGCGGAGCTGACCGGCTGGGATCATTGGACCGATCTGGCCGTCGTTCAATTCGATCCGGACGAGGCTGCTGAAAAGGGGATGTCGATTCAGCCGGCGACCTTTGGCGACAGTGATGCCCTCAAGCCCGGGCAAACCGTCTTCGCGGTCGGTACCCCGAACGGCCTGACCCGTACGGTCACCCGCGGCATCATTTCCAACACCAACCGGTTCTTCGAAGGGGTGGAGGGTGTGCGTGGCTACGAGACCGGCTATTTCAACAACTGGCTGCAGACGGACGCGGCCATCAATCCCGGCAACAGTGGGGGCCCGCTGGTTGACGAAGCGGGGGACGTGATCGGTATCAACACGCGTGGCTACCTGGGTTCGAACAACCTGGGGTTCGCAATCCCCAGCCGGGTGGCGCGCCAGGTCATGAATGGCCTGATCGCGGATGGCAACATTCAGCGCAGCTACATCGGGCTGACCCCCGGGCCGCTGCAGGACCTGGAGACCTTCTTCCAGCTCGAGGCCAACCGGGGCATGTTGGTCAACTCGGTCGACCCGGGTTCACCGGTTGCAGAGGCGGGCATCCGACCGGGCGATGTCGTGCTGGCCATGGACGGCGAGCCGGTGGACGGTCGCTTCCCCGAGCAGCTGCCGCCGATCCAGAATGCGATCGCCAATCGCCCCATCGGATCCGAACTGACCCTGACGATCCGTCGTAACGAGGGGGAGCCCCGGCCGGTGACCGTTACCACGGAGCGCCTCGAATCGCGCGTAGGGGAGGAATATGTTTTCGATGATTGGGGCATTTCGGTGGAGGAAATTTCGCGGACCGTGGCGCGTGAGGAAAAGCTCCCGACCGAGGATGGCGTTCGTGTCATCGGCGTCCAGAACGCCTTCCCCGCCGACAAAGCGGGCCTGCGCCGCGGCGACATCATCACGGGGGTAAACCGCGAAACCCTGGAAGGCATCAATCAGTTGAAAGATGTGTATGGCGCCTTCAGTGAGGATCCGGAGGAAATCTTTTTTGAAGTAAACCGGAACTACCGGACCGCTTACATCGTCCTGAAACCCTGAATACAGTTTTCTCTCAACCCGCCTGATATTGATTGTACGCACGCTTTTTCCCGCAAGTCTTCTGCTTGCCGCCGGCCTTCCTTTCCTTGCCGCCCAGTCCGCTGACCGTCCGGACTTGCAGACGCTGTTCGAGGAACGGGTACCGGCCACGGTAGCCGTTACCTTTACCATCGAGCGTGAGGTCGACCGGGAGGACCGCCGCGCTTACGGCACCGTGCTGAACGACGAGGGCCTGATCATCCTCAATGCGGGGGAGATCCCGAACTGGCTTCCTCCGGATCAGTTGAAGGATGTCCGGGTACACCTGCCTGGGGCGGATGACGACGGTCATCCGGCCGAATACCTGGGGCCTCAGCTCGCCTATGGGTGGCACTATATCCGTGCGCCGCAAGCTATCCGCGACCAGCTCACGCCGATCACGGCCTTTCCAACGGCCACGGTGCGTCTTGGAGACCCCATTTGGGGCATCGGGTTGCTGGACGCCGAGCTGAACAGTCAGCCGTATTTGCTCCGCAGCGAACTGGCACTCGTTCAGCAGCTGCCCGAGCCCGTGGGATTCACGCCGTCGGAGGTAGCTTCGCCCGGGTTGCCCGTCTTCAATCTGGCGGGGGCCTTTGTCGGGTTTGCCCGCACCGGATCGCCCGGGGAGTACCGTCTCTTCATGCGCGGGCAGTCCTACAATGTGGGTCTGATGAGCCGGAACGAATCCACGGTCATCCTGATGGCCGAGCCCTTCCTGGAAGCATCGGGCAAGCCCCCGGCGGATCCGGTCGGCGATCCCCGGCCCTGGATTGGCGTCACCGGCCTGCAGCCGCTGGAAAAGGACACCGCCCGCTACCTCGGGCTGGATGACCAGGGGGCGATTGTGATCAGTGACGTGCTGGCGGGCGGGCCCGCCGCCGAAGCCGGTGTCCGGGGCGGCGATATTCTGGTCGGACTGAACGGGGATCCCCTTCCGAAGTATACGCCCGATTGGGTGACCCGTGTCTGGCTGGAGCAGGCGCTGGCCAGGGCGACCATCGGCGAGCCGCTCGGTATTTCCGTTGTCCGGGGGGAGGAACCGGAGCCGTTGGAGCTGACCCTCGTTCCGCAGGAGAGCCCCGACACGCTGCGCGAAGCCGAGCGCACCTGGCTGCCCGACCTGGGCCTGACCGTTCGCGAGTTCACCGTTCTCGACGCGCTCAACCAACGCATCCTGAAAATCGGGGTGACCGGCGCCGTGGTGAATTACGTCCGGCCCAACAGCCCGGCCGCCACCGCCGGCCTGCGCGGCGGGGACTGGATTCGCGAAATCGGCGCCGAGACGATCGAAACCTACGAGCAGGCCGTTGCGCGGTTTGAGGCGCTGTCCGACCAGGAGGGGGTCGAGGAGATCGTCGTCCTTGTCCAGCGCACCAACGAGACCGAGGTCCTGCGCATCAAGCTGGATTGATCGGCCCATTTACTGAGGCGATTGTTTCTCCTTACCCGTGGCCGCGCCTGAAAACGCGGCTACAACGCTTACACCTCGGGGCGGCGCACGCGCCGGCCCTGCAGGCGGCGCGTGTCTGTAGGGCTGCCGCTTGCGGCACGCCGACGCGAATAAGCCTGGCGAATCGCCCCACGCTGAACGCCGCTACATTCCGTCAGGGTAGCAATCATTCAGGCAACGCCTGCGGGTCAACCCTCGGGGTCGGGATCCAGGTTGCGCGTGCGCAGGCGGAAGTCGACGGCTTCGCGTCGCTTGTAATTGGGGCTGTGTACCCGGTAGCCGGGTACACGGATATCGCCGCCCTCATCGAAGATCGCCTGTTCGATCGCTTTTTGACGCTCGATTCGCTCAGTCTGGCGCTCGGTGATTTCCCGTTGCCGGATTTCCAGCTGGGCCAGTTCGGCCTTCCGTCGTTTTAGCTCGGCTTCCAGTTCAGACAGGGCGGCTGACTTTTCAGCCAGGGCTTCTTGCTCCACGGCTTTGGTTTCCGCAGCCTCGGCTTTCTCCAGAGCGGCGAGGCGCTCGGCCTGTTCCTGAAGGAGTTGCTGCTGACGTGCTTCGGCCGCGGCCAGGGCCTGTTGCACGGCCTGCATCCGGTCCAACAGTTCCTGCGATGCTTTTTCAGCGGCGAGGCGGGCGGCCTCTTCATGCGCGAGTTGGCGGTTGAGGGCCTCAATACGGGCCTGGCGCTCGGCCTCCTGCCGGGCGAGGGTTTCCTCGGCCATGCGGCGCGCTTCTTCGGCGGCCTGGGCCTGGGCCTCCATTTCGGACAAACGGGCCTCGGTCTCCTCGAGGGATTCGGCCATGCGTTCGGAAGCGGCGCGGCTCTCTTCGATCGCCTTCTGGGCCGCCTGCTCGGTCTCCTGCTGCTTGAGGAACAGGTAGACGGCGAGACCCGTGGTGAAGGCGAGGATGACCGTCAGCGTGATGAGGACATTCTTCATGCTGAAATGACTGTTATTTTCAGGGTTACCGGGTGGATCCGCAATGGGAATATGCGACGGTGTTCGGTAGGCGGGGGGAAGAGCGGCCCGGGGAGGGCCGGCCCGGGTTTCCTGATAAATCCGGCGGGAACACTTGTCCCGGAGGGGCCGTCCGGGTTGATTCAGGCCATGCGTACTTTTCTCGCCGGCTTATTTAAGCGCACGTTGGCCCTGCTGATTGCCTGGGCACTGCTGCTGTTCCTTGTCCTGCTCACCCTCGGGGTGTTGATCAGCGGAGCCCGTGCTCCCGTGCCGGAGGTTGAAAAAGGATCCGTTCTGGTGCTGGACCTGGCCCGGACCATCACCGATACCCCCCGCCAGCTTGAGCCACTCGAGGCGCTGGAGGAATTGTTCGATCCCGATGACACGCCGGACATCCACCTGCGCGCCCTCCTCGACGCCCTCGACCGGGCATCCCGCGACGATCGAATAGCCGGGCTTTATATCCGGGGATCGCTGCTGACGGAAAACGGTGGCAGCGGCTACGCCACGTTGCGCGAGGTTCGGTCCGCCATTCGTGCCTTCCGGGAATCGGGCAAGCCAACCGTGGCGGCCTTTCGACTCGGCACCCAGCGGGACTACTACCTGATGTCGGCTGCCGGGACGGTGCTGATTCATCCCGAGACCGTGCTGCCTTTGCATGGCCTGATGGTGGAATCACCCTTTTTTCCGGAACTGATGGAAAAGGCCGGAATCGGCGTCCAGGCGGTTCAGGCCGGGTCCTACAAAGGGGCTCGGGATCCCTTCACCGAAACCGCCTTTTCCCGGCCCGTGCGGGAACAACTCTCCCGGCTGGTCGGTGATCTCTGGGAAACGATTAAGGGCGATATCGCGTCGGCCCGGGGTATGGAAGACGCGCAGATTCAGAAAATTGCGGACGCGGATGGCCTGCTGGAGCCCGCACAGGCTTTGGGCTACGATCTGGTTGACGACATCGTTTTCGATGACGGGGTCCTGTCGCAGCTGAAGACCTTCGGTCGCACCGGCAGCGACGGAAAATTGAAGCGTATCGGTGTTCATGACTACCGCGCCGAGCAGCAATCGGTGGTGGAACGGGAGGCATCCAGTTCTCCCCGGGTGGTGGTGGCTTATGCGGAGGGTGAAATCCTGCCGGGGGAAACCTACGGCCGGGGGGCGATCGGCGGAGACTGGCTGAGCCGCCGCCTGCGGGAGCTCCGTTCGGACGAAGACGTTGCTGCGGTTGTCCTGCGGGTAAACTCGCCCGGTGGCAGCGTCTATGCCTCCGAGTTGATCCGGCGCGAGCTGGCGCTGTTGCGCGAGGCCGGCAAGCCTGTGGTTGTTTCGATGGGCAGCATGGCCACATCGGGCGGTTACTGGATCGCAACCGCCAGCGACACCATCCTGGCGGACCGTGCGACGATCACAGGATCCATCGGCGTCATCGGCATGTTGTTTAACATCGAGGGTTCGTCCGAAAAACTGGGCATTGCCTGGGATTCGGTGAAAGCCACCGCACAGGCGGACCTCTTCTCCATCGCCCGGCCCCTGCGCCCGGAACAGTTGGCTCGCTTCGAGGCCATCATTGAAGGCACCTACGACGACTTTACCCGTCATGTTGCCCGGAGCCGTGACCTTGATGACGAGGCGGTCGCGGCTGTGGCCGAAGGCCGCCTTTGGACCGGGAACGATGCGGTTCGGGTCAACCTGGCGGATCAGACGGGCGACTTGCGGGACGCCATACAAAAGGCTGTCCAACTGGCCGGACTGGGCGCGGACTATCAGGTGCGGGACCTGCCCGAGGAAGAGACGGCCGCCAGCCTCTTCAGCGAGGAGCCGGAGGAAACGGTCGCTCGTGCTGTCAGGGCCAGGCTGGGCACCGGGCACCTCGGTCAAACCGTGGAGCGTCTGGTCCGGGTAGCCGCCGACTACGCCGCCCACCCGGACCCGCGTCATGCTTACGCCCGGACGCCTTATTTCCTCGAGGTGCGGTAGGCGACTCAAGAAAAGGGCCCTGCCCAACTCTCCCGGGAAACGAGCACGGGCGTCCCGGCGGGACGCGGCAATGTAGCGCGGGTTGGAGGGCCGGGCCCGGCCATTCTCTCACGGTTTGCTTGAAGAGCCCTTCTTCTCCGCGGCGACCGGCGCGGGGGCCAGTGTGACGGGTCCGATTTCGACGCGGGAGGTGTCGGCCAGCTGTCGGGCGCGCAGGAGGTAGGTCGTGTCGCTTTCTTTTTTTTCCGCGACCAGGTCCCAGGCGGCGTTGATGCCCTTTTGGAGCACCCGGCGGGTTCCGTGGGCATCGGTTTGAAACAGCCGGGCGATGAAGTCGTAGTCCGTGACCGGTGCCTCGGCCTCCTCGACCAGAATGGCCTTCAGAAGACTGGGAACGGCATGCGGATTACCCAAGGCCTCCAACGCGGACGGCCTGTAATCGAACCGGAAGCGGTAAAGCCCGGCGCTCGCCCGGGCCCGTTCCACGAAGCCCGAGGTATCGGTGAAACCGGCTTGCCTGATTGACGTCGAAAGCGTGAGCAGCGGGCTTTGCCCCGTCGCTGAACCGGCCGGGGGGGTCGCCTCCGGTAACGCGATCCGTGCCCAGTGTGCGGTCATAATGTTCCAGGTTGCCAGATCGATGGCGCGTAGCACCAACAGGCCGTGTTTACCGTCCGGCTCCGGAAACACTTCCCCCAGGACAAGGCTCAGGGGCTCGCCGTCGCGGCTGATGCCTTTCTCCGCGAAGGTGATGACGGACTGCCCGTTTTCGGCGGTCGCCACCTCGATTTCCGGGGCAAAGAAGACGGAGAAGCGTGTGCCGTCGGCCTGTGTGAAGGCGGCCTGCAGCGGATGGGCCCAGTCAGCCTGTAAGCGCGGTTCGAGGGCGGTATAGGCGTAGACCCCATGGACAAAGATACGGTCCGTTCCCCGCTCATGCAGGGTTTCCAGAAGCCGGTCAGCCGCTGTGATGAGCGTTTCCTCAAAAGCCGCGACTTCGCCCAACTCGACCTGATAACGGGTTTCCCGGTCGGCTTCGCCCTCGCGGGCCTGACGCGTGGAGCGGGCCTTTTCGGCGAGTCGGGCCAGTTGCTCGCGCCCCTGACGAATCTTTTCCCGGCCCTGTTCCTCGGTGCGGCGTCCGATGGCGTGCACCTTGGCCATGTCTTCGTTGGGATTGAGCGAGCCGGGTTTGCGCTGCTGGTACCATTGGCCCGTCTGCACATCAGACTCCCCCTCCTCGATCAACTCGATGGCCTCATACCAGGCAACCTGGTCGGCCCGATTCAACTCACGGACCAGCGCCGGATCCGGCATCGGGGGCAGATCATCCTGGCTGCGTTGGCCGAAAAGGCCTGCCAGGCCGAGGAGGCAGCCCCAGGCGATGGCGAAGCACAGGCGCTTCCAGTGAAGGGAGACAAAGGCTGGGCGAAAGAGGAACACGCTTTCAGCCTATGTCCCGCGAGCTGCTTGCCAAGGGGGAATACCCCCTCCGGCCGGGTCGGGCGGGATTGACAAGCCAGGTGTGAGCCGGATGGTGCCGTCATGCTTCACGAGGATTTTACCCTGACCCGCGACTGCCCGGGTACCCGCATTCCCTCCGGGGAAGAACTGACCCTGCCGGCCGGCACGACCGTCACGGTATCCCAGGCCCTGGGGGGCACCGTGACCGTCCGCTACGCCAACGGTCTGTTTCGGATCGCCAGCGAGCACGTCGCTGCTCTGGGCGAACGGGCGACCACTCAACCGGAGGACTCCGACGTCGGGCCGCAGGTGAACCCCGACGAGCCCTTCAGCGAAGATCAGGTCTGGACGGCGTTGAAAAGCTGCTTCGATCCGGAAATCCCCATCAACATCGTCGATCTCGGGCTGATCTACGATCTGCGGACTGACCCGGCGGCGGACGATCGCCACCGCGTCGCGATTCAAATGACTCTGACCGCGCAGGGTTGCGGGATGGGACCGGTCATCGCGGATGACGCCCGCCGGAAAGTAGAGGCCCTGCCCGGGGTGGAAAGCGCCACGGTCGACATCGTCTGGGATCCTCCCTGGAACCCGCAGATGATTTCCGAAGCAGGCCGCAAACGCCTCGATATTGATTGAGCTGAAACCATTTCAGGTCCACCGGATCCCCGCCTGGCCCGGCTGTCCGATGGGCTGGGCGAGGTCAAAGCCGGCACCCGTCCGTCGAGGCGGGCTCGGCTTTCCCCGACACCGGCGCCTCGCAGTTCGGGCGGGCGATCAGGCCGTCGTAGGGCTCCAGCGTGAAGGGCTGGGCGGAGCGGCCGTTGTGAAGACAAAAGGCGTCGCAGATGGCGAAGAGGTCCACCATCGTTTTGGCCCGCCGCATCCGGTGCAGGAATTCGCCCGCCGGGTCCACTCCGAGCCCCACGAAGTTGAAGAATTTTTTGAGCCGCCCGACATGCGCCTTCTCGGGCATACCGTCGACATAAGTGGCTCGCCGGATCTCGTCGAGATAGGCCCGGACGTTGCCGAGCGTGGGCTGGAAGACCCGGCGTCCCGCCATCAGGTCCCGGATCTGCCGGAAGATCCAGGGGTTGCGGATGGCCGAACGGCCGATCATGACCCCCGCGCAGCCCGTGTAGGCCAGGACGTCGCGCGCCTTTTCGGCGGAGGTGATGTTGCCGTTGGCGAGGACCGGGCAGCGCAGGCGTTCCGCCGCGCGCCGGATGAGGCCGTAGTCGACCTCGCTGCGGTAACCGCCGGCGACGGTGCGGCCGTGCAGGCTAAACAGATCGACCCGGTGGCGGTCGACGATCTCCAGCAGGCCTTCAAAATTTTCCGTATCCTCAAAACCGATACGGGTTTTGACCGTAAACAGGCCGGGGATGGTCTCCCGCATGAACCCGAGCAGGCGGTCGACATGCCCCAGATCGCGCAACAAACCGCCCCCCACGTTCTTCTTGTAGATCTTCGGAGCGGGACAGCCCATGTTGAGATCAATGCCGGCGGTCGGCAGCGGCTCCAGATCCTGCAAGGTCCGGCCGATGTGTTCGAGGTTCTCGCCGATGATCTGAGCGAAGACGGGGCGGCCCGTGCCGTGATCGGTGATCGAGGCGACGATGTGTTTTTCCAGTGTGCTGTGGTCGTGCACCCGGAAATACTCGGTGAAGAAGTAGTCTGGCGGGCCGCACCGACCGACCACCTGCATGTAGGGCAGGGTGGTGACATCCTGCATCGGTGCCAGAGCGGTGACGGGTTGCCCGGGTTCGATGGTGGGCGGCAGGGGCCGCCCGGAATCGCGGAGCGGGGTCATGCGGGAGAACGGGCCGGATACCGGTTCAGTTCTGCTGCTTGAGGATGCGCTCCAGGATTTCGGTCATGTCCTCGACGGCATCCATCACCTCGCGAGCCACGTAGATCGGCTTCTCATTCTGGACGGCCAGCACCATGGAATCACTCGGGCGGGCGTCGATCTCAACCACCTTGGTACCCAGCTCGTTTTCCATTTTGAGGAACAGCCGGGCGTAGAAGGTACCGTCATCCACATCGTTGATGACGATGCGCTGAATCTCCGCGCCGAGACCCTTGCAGATGTAACCGATCAGGTCGTGGGTGAGGGGGCGCTCCTTGCGCACCTGGTTCATCGCCATGGAGAGGGCGTTGCCGATCCCCTGGTCCACATAGATGACGATGGTCTTGTCGTCATTTCCGAGGAAGACGGCGCAGCCGTTGGAGGTGGGCATCACCCCCTTGATGGAAACTTCGACGACGTCTGCATTCATAAATGGATTAAACAATCTGTTCGCCGACCCCGCAAGTGCTCAATGGGTTCCCTCGGGCCTGCGGCACCCAGCCAGTCCTGGTGGAGCAGGCCGAAGACAGCCACAGACGATAGGGCGCATTCATGAATCGGCTTCGCTGGTCGATGCTTCCGAATGGTGCAGCTTGCCGCGGATCAACCGCGCCAATGCAGACAGGCCGTTTTGACGGGCCGGGCTATCCCCGAGTGTGAGGAGCGTGGCGGCGCCATCCTCCAACCAATGGTGGATTCGATCCTCCAGCCGCTGCATAGCACCGCTCTCACGGACGAACCCCTGGACAGCCTGGAGATCCCGTTCTCCCGCCCCGTTCGCCAGGGCGGCCAGGTGGTCGAGAAAAAGGGTCTTCCTGTCGGCCGGTAGGGCGCATTCGGTCTCCTTCAGAACCAAAGTCTTCACCCCGCATTGCAAGTCATAGCCGAGGGCCTCTGCAGCTGTCCCTTCCAGCCTGAACTCGTGCAGGTCGTTCTCCGCCTGGAAGGCCAGGCCGGTCAACCGCCCGAAGGTGGCGAGCGGACCGCTAATCGCTTCGTCGTCCGCGTCCGCCAGCAGGAGCCCGATCCGGATCGGGGACTCAAAGGTGTAACGAGCGGTTTTCAACACGTAGACGGTTTCGATGGCATCCGCAGAAACGGTGTCGAGGGCCGCCTCCTGCAGCATCAGTTCGGCCGCTTCGCCCAGGCCGGTGTCGGCGCTCACCGACAGGAAATGGCGGACCGCGGTGTTTACCCGGTCCGCCGGGAGGCTGTCCGCCAGGGCGAGCAGTCGCTCGCCGGCAAAGCCGAAAAGGACATCCCCGACCACAATGGCCAGGTGCTCCGCCCGCGCGGCCGTAAAGCCGAGTGCGCCCTGGATCGCCCGGTGGAGGGCGGGCCCCTTGCGGCGCTGATACGAGCCGTCGATGACATCATCGTGGATCAGCAGAAAGGCATGAAACGCTTCCAACGCGGCGGCAGCGGGGAAAAGCGGGTCGGGCGGCGACCTGCCGCTCCAGGCTTCCCAGGCGCCCAACATCAGCCTCGGGCGAATGCACTTGCCCGACCGTTCCAGAAAGCCGGCCACAGTCGGCCAGAGGCGGTCGCCTTCCGGCACCGCCTCGAAACGCTCCGCCAGGCGGGACCAGGTAGCGTCGAGGGCCTGGTCCAGGCGCGGGTCGACCAGACTGGAAAGGGACGGGTTGGACGCCATGCTGAGCAGACGGTGAGGAGAGGGCCGCCGCGGTGCAAGCCGTGGGCGCGGATATGGGGTTGTCGCTCCGCCGGGTTCGGGGCAATCCTCGGAGCGAGACCATGCCCTCCTCCGCCTCCAGACATCCCCCCGGTGCCGGCCCGAATCTTTACCTGATCGGGTTCATGGGCACGGGCAAGACCGCGTTGGGGCGACGGGCGGCCGATGCGCTCAAGGCACGCTTCATCGATGTCGATCAAGCGATTGAAGCCAAAGTCGGGATGCCGATTTCGCGGTTTTTTGAGGAGCAGGGTGAGCCCGCCTTCCGGGAGGAAGAGTGGCTGTTTATCGAATCCGGTCATCCGGGCCGCGGCTGCGTGGTATCCTGTGGCGGCGGTCTCGCCGTCCAACCCGGGATGATGGACCGTCTGATGGCCAAAGGGGTGGTGGTGGCGCTGTCGGCCCGTCCCGAGACCATCCTGCGCCGGGTCTCCGGCAACAAAAACCGGCCTTTGCTCAACGTGCCCGATCCGGAGGCACGGATCCGTGACCTGCTGAGCGAGCGGCAACCCTATTACCAGCGTGCCCACGCCTGCATCATGACCGACCTCCGGCCGAAACGGGAAACGCTCGCCCACGTCCTTCGCGCCTACAAGGAACTGGCGCGCCAGCGGTAGGGTAGTGCCACGGTTTCTCGCCTGCGCGGGAGGGGTCGGCCCGCCTCGGTTTCCTGCCTCCGAGGCTCCCTTTACGCCCTTGGCGCCTTAGCGGTTACCGAATCCCTCTACGGCGCCGGGATCTGGTGCTGGTAGGTGTCCCAGCCGGCGAGCAGCGCGTCAAGCACGGCGGAGCCGGCCTTCCAGGCGGCAAGCTTGGCGGGGTATCCACCTTCCGGATACGGGGCGGTGGTGGACCAGGCGGCGGTTTCGTCGGGTGGCTGCATGGTATAGTTGCTGCCGGTCCGCAATACGAGGACGCGGTCCCGGTCGACCTTGCCGGCCTGGCTGAGCCGGGTGAGGGCGACGAGGGTGCCCGTGTCCTCCATGGCCGAGGTGACGAATTCCCCGCGCCCGTCGGTATAGAGCATGACCCAGTCGTTGGCCCATTCGTTGAGCAGCTCGCCGTGCCAGTAGGTGCTGGCGGCGATATGGTCGCCCTTGAGGACCTTCGGCGGTTTTACCGCTTCGGGATAACCCTCGAAATTCCGCCGAAAGGCGGCGATCGACTCCCGGTCTTCGATCGCGCTGTCCCTGGACTGCCGGTACGCCCATTCCACCAGGCCGGGGTTGAGCCGGAAGACGGCGTTTTTCACGGTCCAGCTGCCGGCCAGGTCATTCGGGGTTTTTCCGCCGATGGGCACGATGCCGTACGGCCAGTCCTCCGGAATTTCGCGGGCATCGATTTCATAGAGCAGGTCCCCGTCGATAATCCATTCGGCCCAGGCGGCGGAACCCAGGGAGGCGTTCTCCGGGTCGATCCCCGCGATACCGGCGACGATCCAGTAGGCCTTCGTCAGGTCGAAACGTTCATCGACGCCCAGCGCCATGATGGAAGCAGTGGCATTGGCGATGCCCATCCCGGTGCAGATGGCGAGCACACCGGTTTCCTCGTTCAGGTGAAGGGGGCGAATGCCCATCGGGAAAGGCAGGGTCTGGTCGAGGTTTTCCCTTTCCACCCAGAGCTGGAGTTCGCCGGGTGTGTCGCCGGTTGCGGCGCCCTGCTCGAACATGGTGACGATGACGGCCCGAATCGGCGTCGGCCCGGCCGTCAACTGGCTCTGCAGGCAGAGGACGATGACCATCAAGGTAAGGAAACGGAGAACAGTCTTCATTGTATATTAAGGCAGAGAGCATGTTTGGTGCCCGGTGCGCAGCCGGCTTGAGCCCCGGGGAGCCTCCCTGCGCCGCTATCGGCTTGCGCTCCGGTCGATGGCGGCCTGCCAGGCCTCCTTGAGGGCGGACGGGGGGCGGCAGGGCCGGTAGTCCCGACCCAGGAAGGCGTGCCGGGTTTCCCCCTCGCACAGGAGGGTGCCGTCCCGCTCGACCCGGTAGCTGATACGGAATCGGACGCCGGGGGGCTGAGCGAGGACGGCCGTCACCGAGAGCCGGTCATCGAAGCGGGCGGGCTGGTGGTATTTCAGGTTTACCTCCAGCACCGGCAAGAGGTAACCGTCCGCCTCCAGACGCTTGTAGGGATAGCCCAGATTGTCGAGGGCCTGGATGCGTGCCGACTCCAGCCAGGGCAGGAAGTTCGCGTGGTAGACCACCCCCATCTGATCGGTTTCCGCGTAGCGAACGCGGATGGAAATATTGGTTTCGAGCATGGCGGGCAATGGTTCGGCTTGCGACGGAAGCCTGATCGGGTCTTTAACGGCCTGCTCGTGCCTGCCGCAATGTCATACCTGAAAACCGGCCTGGGCTGGGTCGTTTCCTGGGCTCTTTTCTGGAGTATCACTGCTCTGGTGGGCGGCATGGTCGGGGCGCTGGCCTACAGTCTGGTGGCACCCTTTGTCGTGCCGGACTGGAGCTGGAGCCGCCGGCTGGCCAAGGGCTTTGTGAACGGCTTCTTTTATCTCGGTGTCGTCTGGGGACCCGGGCTGGCCATTGTCCTGTGTTTTGTCCGCGGTCATCGGCGGAACAGGGCCAGACGCGCGGCAGCTGAAGAAAACGAATCGGCGGGGGAGAGGGCATGACCCTGTCGGTCGGAGAACGTATCCTGGTCTTTGTATTGGGACTCGTCGGCGGGCTGATCTTGCTGGGAATCATCGAGCGGCTTCGGGTCGATCCGGAGACCGGTGAACGTCCGACCGCTTCGGAAAGCCTGGCCGAGCGCCTGGAGGCAACAACCGGCCTGTCCCCGCTGCCGGAGGGGTCACCGGAGGCGCTGCGGCGGAGCGCGTTGCTTGCCTTCGAGGTGGTCGAGATACCGGGGGTCGGACCGCGCCGGGTGTGGCTGTTGGAACTGGCGGAGGGTCCCCATCCCGTGGTGCGGGTCTGGGAAGCCGTGCCGGAGCCGGCCGTTGCGAAAACGCCAGCCTGGGGGATGATGGCGGGCGACCGGGTGCTGGTCCGTCCCGGGGCCGAGGCCGACGCCAATGCCGGCTGGCGGCAGGCCATCGAAGCCGTCGGCTATCGGGTGGGCCGGAAAATGAGAGGCCTGGAAGGCTGGGAGGTCTTCATTCCGAAGCGGCGTCCTCTGGCCATCCCCGTCGCGCTGGATCGCCTGCAGCGGATCGGGCTGGAAGCCGGTTTCACGGTGGAGCCATACCCGGTGACCTTTCGTTGAGTCTTTTGCCGAGTCGGGTTGCCAAGCTGGCGGCAATCGATTGGGTACACCTATGCAAACAACCGATCTGGGGAAGCTGATCGTCCGTGTGGGAATCGGCGGATTTTTCATCGCCCATGGAATTCCGAAATTCCTGGGGGGTACCGAGGGACTGAAAGGGGTGGGCTCGGCCATCCAGCACATCGGCCTGGATGTGCCGGCGCTCTACATCGTTTTCGGGCTGCTGGCAGCTCTTTCGGAAACGGTGGGCGGACTCCTGTTCGCCCTGGGGCTCGGGTTTCGGACCGCCTGTGTTTTCCTGACCGGCACGATGGCGGTTGCGGCGGGCATGCTGGCGGCCAATGGCGCGCCCTTCATGACCAAGGTCGCCTGGCCGATCGAGATGGCGATCCTGTTTATCGGCTTCGCGCTGATCGGCCCGGGACAATACCGGGTGCGGATCAAAGCCCGCTCGGCTTAGAGCCGTTTTCCCGAAGGTATTCTCCTGCTCAGTACCCGGGGAGGGAAGACAGGGCTCCGACCGACGCCTGCACGGCGCACCGGCTTCAGCCGGTGAAGTCGCTGCGACAACCGGCTACCCCAGATTGGAATCTTCCTACCCCCCCAGTTCGCCGATCCGCCGGAAATACGCGGCGTAAAACAGGAGCACGCGGGCGGCGATGTAGAGGCCGACCAGCAGGGAGAACCCGAGCGGGTAGAGAAGGGCCGAAATCCGAATGGCGCTCCTGGCTTCGTCCTGATAACGGCGGGCCAGTTGATGGCAGGTCTCCGCGAGGGATCCGGTTTCCTCCCCATTGCGGTAAAGGTTTCCGAAGAGACTGGGGAACACCCGGGTTTCCCCGGCCAGCTCAGGGCCCAGCTTAAGGCCCGCGCGGGCTTTTCCGGCCAGTCGCCCGGCGGCTTGCTTGAGGCCGGGGGCCGGCAGGGTGGTTGCCACCGCATCCCAGGCTCGATCCACCGCCAGCCCGGCTTCGAGGTAAGCCCCGAGCAGGAAAGCGGCATCGGCCAGGTCCTGGTTTTTCCGGAATCGGCGCAAAAACGGGAGACAGGCCAGGAGCCCGTCCAGAATCCGTGAGCGTTCACGCGCCATGAGCCAGAACCATCCCAGGGCCAGCCAGGTGAGCAGGAGGACGGGGACGACCGTGCCGAGGTAACCTTCCAAATCAAAGGACAAACCACCGTCCGCAGAGACCATCCCGGGCAAGGGCAGAAGAACCAGCGCCAGATGCAGAATGGTCAGCGGGTAGATCAACGCGCCAATGACCGTGCGGCGCAGGGCCGCCTGTTCACCCGCCCGGGTTTCGACCTGTTTCAGGGTGTCCACCAACCGCCCGGTCCGCGCACCCGCCTGAAGGAGCTTTAATTCGACCGCGGGCAGCCAGCCGGTCAGCGCCTGCCAGCCGGCCTCCGGAGTACCCGCGGTGGCGACCGCCTGCTTAAAGGCTTCGCGCGCCCGGGTCGGCAGGCCGCGGGTTTCCCGGACGCCGTCGAGGATGGGCAGCCCGGCCTCCAGTGCATTATGGAGCTGGCTGTAGAGCGTTTCGCGGGCGGAAGGACCGAGAGCCATGCCCGAGGCTATAAACGGTGCAAGGCGCCGGGTCACTGCGGAAGCGCGGCACCGGGTTTCCCATTGACCGGCCTCTCCGGCCGGGCTTTTTTCTTTCGTTTCGCGCGATGCCCGCGCGTACGCCAATCCACTCCGACTGCTATTGTGAAGGTTACGACCGAAGACGTCTCTCCCACCCGAAAAATCCTGACTGTGGCCATCGATGCCGAGGAAATCACCGCCGAGGAATCGCAGGTCGTGCAGGAATTTGCCAGTCAGGCGAAACTGCCCGGATTCCGTCCCGGCAAAGCGCCCGCTAAACTGGTCCGAAGCAAATTCGGCAAGGATATCCGTGAGGAGGTGAACCGGAAGGTCACCAGCCACGCTTACGAGTTCGCTCTGAAGGAAACCGATGTGAAGCTCTTTTCCGTGATCAACCTGGAAGGGGATGAGCTGAAAATCGGGGAACCGGGCGAACTGAAATTCACCCTTGATGTGGAGCCTGAGTTCGAGGTCCCGGCCTACAAGGGCCTGACCGTCGAGGTGGAGCCGGTCGAAGTCACCGATGAGGAGGTGCACCAGGCGATCGAGGATTTGCGCAACCAGCGGGCCGATTACAAGGAGGTCGACCGCGCGGCCGAAAAAGGCGACTATGTGCGCTGTGCCTACACGGGCAAAATCGGGGACGCCTTGATCGCGGATTTGGCACCGGATGCCTCGATGTACGGAACGCAGCATGCGACCTGGGAGGAGGCCGGGGCGGAGGACGCTCCCGGCGTCAAAGCGGTTGTTGACGGCCTGGTCGGCATGGCCAAAGGCGACAGGAAAACGGTCGAGATGACCTTTCCCGAGGACATTGAACATGAGGCGCTGCGGGGAAAGACGGCCACTTACGACATCGAAGTGACCGAGGTCCGCGAAAAAGTGCTACCCGAGATGGATGAAGCCTTCCTGAAAAGCCTGCAGGCCGAGTCGCTGGAGGAGCTGAAGGAGAATTTCCACGAGAACCTGAAAAACCGGAAGCAGCAACAGGCCAACTCCGAGAAGCGCAGCCAGATCACCCGGCAGCTCGGCGAGGCGGTCGACTTCCCCTTGCCCCAAAGTGCGGTAGAGGGAGAAACGGAGCAGATCCTCCGTGAAGTCGTGGAGCACAATGTCCAGCGCGGCGTCGCCCGGGAAGAACTGGAAAAGCAGAAGGACCAGCTCTACGAAAACGCCGCCAAGGGTGCCCAGGACCGAGTCAAGTTGCGGATGATACTTGCTAAGATCGCCGATAAGGAGACCATCGAGGTCCAGAATGAGGATTTCAGCCAGGTGATCATGCAACAGGCCATGATGACCCGGCAACAGCCGGATAAAATCGTGGAAGAGCTGAAAAAGGACCGGGCCCGGGTCCAGGCCCTGCGGCAGGATATCCTGATGAACAAAACCCTCGATTATCTGGTCGAACAGGCCGAGGTGAAGGAAACCGCCCAAACCTCCTGATCGCCTCAATCCCGGATTTGCAAACCAGACCCCTTTGATATTCTCTGACTGCCATGGCTAGTTACCTTCCACTTCCCTACGTTTACGAACGGGACGGTCGCCAGGAGCGCGCCTGGGATATTTATTCCCGCCTGCTCAAGGACCGCATCATTTTTATCGGCACGCCGATCGATGACTTTGTCGCCAATGCGGTGATCGCCCAGCTGCTGTTCCTGCAGATGGAAGATCCGCAAAAGGACATCAATCTCTACATCAACAGCCCCGGAGGCAGCGTGACAGACGGCATGGCGATCTACGATACGATCAACATGCTCAACTGCGATGTCACCACCTATTGCGTCGGCCTGGCCGCCAGCATGGCGACGGTTCTGTTGTCCGTCGGAACCCAGGGTAAGCGCTATGCGTTGCCGAACAGCCGCGTGATGCTGCACCAGCCGACCGGCGGCGCCGGTGGCCAGACCTCGGACATTTCCATCGCCGCCAAGGAAATCCTCCGCTGGCGCGAGACCATCAACGAAGTCCTGGCCGAAACAAGCGGACAATCGGTGGAGCGTATTCGCAAAGACAGCGACCGCGATTTCTACATGACCGCTCATGAGGCCAGAGACTACGGCCTCGTGGACCACGTCTTCGAAAAGAAGAAAACCGCCTGAGCCGCTGACCAGCCGACCTTATGGCGAAGCCTACCAAAATGACCTTCTGCTCGTTCTGCGGGAAATCTCAGAACGAAGTGCGCAAAATGATCGCCGGACCCGCCGGTGTCCACATCTGTGATTCCTGTGTCACCGTCTGCAAGACGATCATCGATCGGGAGCTGCAGCAGATTAAGGAAGAACAGGCCTCGGGTGGCGGCAGCATGACCCTGAAGCGTCCGGCGCAGGTCAAGGCTCTGCTGGACGAATACGTTATTGGTCAGGAACATGCCAAAAAGGTGCTCTCCGTCGCGGTTTACAACCATTACAAGCGGTTGTTAGTCGACGACAGCCAGCGCGAGAGTCAGGGCCTGGCCAAGGTCGCCGACGAGTTGGCCGATGTTGAAATCGAGAAAAGCAATATCCTGCTGATTGGGCCGACCGGTAGCGGTAAAACCTACCTTGCCCGAACGCTGGCCCGGATTCTCGATGTGCCCTTTGCCATTGCCGACGCCACGACGTTGACCGAAGCCGGTTATGTGGGGGAGGACGTCGAAAACATCGTCCTCCGGCTCCTGCAGGCCGCTGATTACGACGTCAAGAAGGCCGAGCGCGGCATAATCTACGTCGATGAAATCGACAAGATCGGGCGGAAGACCGAAAACGTGTCCATCACCCGTGATGTCTCCGGCGAAGGGGTTCAACAGGCCCTCCTGAAAATACTGGAGGGGACTACCTGCAACGTGCCGCCGCAAGGGGGGCGCAAACACCCCAATCAGGAGTATATTCAGGTCGACACCGCGAACATCCTCTTTGTCTGCGGCGGGGCGTTTGTCGGTCTCGACAAGATTATCCGCGACCGGGCCGGGGTGAAGGTGCTCGGGTTCAGCCAGAAGCGCGAAGATGACCGGATTCGGAGCGACCGGGAGGAAGTTCGCAACATCATGCACCAGGTGCAGCCGGAGGATCTGGTCCACTACGGGTTGATACCCGAGTTCATCGGCCGGCTGCCGGTCACCTCGGTCCTGGATGAACTGGCGGCCGAGGAGCTGGAGCACATTCTGGTCGAAACCAGAAACGCGTTGGTCAAGCAGTACACCAAGCTGTTCGCGCTCGAGGGCGTTGTCCTGAAGTTCTCCGCAGACGGCATCCGCGCCATCGCCGAGAAGGCCATCGCCCTGAAAACCGGCGCCCGTGCACTCCGGTCCATCATGGAGAAGATCATGTTGGATCTGATGTACGACCTCCCCCAGAAGGAGAATATCCTGGAGGTCACCATTACCCGACCGGTGGTCGAAGGCCGGGGCAAACCCCGTATCAAACGCGGCGACAAAGACGCCGCCTGAGCGTTAATCCCCTGACAGGCATGGTCGACCGGGTTCTTCCTTCGCGTTGGATTAAAATTGCCCTGATGGCGGGCCTGGTCCCCATGTCCGCCACCGCCATTGTGCGGACCTTCGGCGTGGCCGACAGTCAGTACACGACGCTGGCCGGCAATTTCCCGCAGGCCGCCAAAAAGAGTTCGGCCAACACCAGCGGTACCCTGATCGCTCCATCCTGGATCCTGACCGCCGCCCACATCGGAACATCCGCCAGTTGGATAATCGACGGCACGACTTACACCACCCAGACGCGGATCGCTCACCCCGGTTTTGCGGGAAATTCGAATCTCGATCAGGGCAATGATTTCGCCTTGTTCAAATTGACCACCCCGGTGACGGGCGTCTCCCCGGTGCCGCTGTACGGGGGAAGCGATGAATTTGGCGGGCTTGGCTTCATCAACGGCTTCGGAACCTCGGGTACCGGCGACAATGTGGGTGGCGGCGGTGGCACGCATCGGGCCGCAACCAATTTTATCGACCTGGCCTTCGAATCGGATGGAAGCGGTACCGGCGCCGTTCTGGTTTCCAACACACAGGCAGGGTTCAACAATAAGATCATCATTGGTTCTGATTTCGATGATCCGGCCGATTCAAGCAGTGGCATCAGCCAGTACGGACACACCTCAACCGAGGGCATGGCCTCCGGCGGCGACAGCGGGGGTGGCCTCTACGGCGAACTCACCAACGGCACCATCGTCCTCGTCGGCGTGAACAGCTTCGTCTCGGACGCGTATCAGAATCCCGGAGACAGCAAGGTCGAAGACGGCATTGCAGGCAACTACGGCGACCTGCTGGGCGCGGGGCGTGTGTCCGCCTTCACCAGTTGGATCACCGCCAATGTCGACGAGTCGGTCACCATCCTCGGTGCCCCCATTCCCGAGCCGCGCACCTATGCGCTGCTCGCCGGTCTGCTCGGCCTGGGCCTCGCCTGGCGGCGGAGGCGGACCAGCGGAGGCCCGGCTTGAGCCGGGCAAGGCCAGGCCCCTTGCCGACAGCCAGGCTTGTTCCCACCGGCTCAAGCCGGTGCTCCGACGAAGCCCCCGGCGGACCAGCGGAGGCCCGGCTTGAGCCGGGCAAGCCCAGGCCCCTGGCTGCCAGCCAGGCTTGTTCCCACCGGCTCAAGCCGGTGCTCCGACGAAGCCCCCGGCGGACCAGCGGAGGCCCGGCTTGAGCCGGGCAAGCCCAGGCCCCTGGCTGCCAGCCAGGCTTGTTCCCACCGGCT
>JBNPEH010000029.1:0-193066 GCA_051117635.1 Opitutales bacterium
ACGGCCTGTCTCTATCTCGCGAACCACCTGCTGCTGGAACGCCTCGCTGTAACGCATTACTTTTTTCTCTTTCATCGGATCTGGTTTCCGAACCACTTCCGACAACCTATTTCAGGACGGGACATCGAAATCGAAATCGGGATCGAAATCGAAATCGGGATCGAACATGCATAAGGAAATAATATGCATTGGCTTACGTAATCGATTTCGATAGCGATTTCGATAGCGATACCGATGAAAACGCTGTTAAGTTAGTACCATTTGGGTCAAACTCAGAATATCAACCTCGTCTCAACTTTGACCGACTGGGAAGCGACGAGTGTAGTGGTTCAAGTTGTTCGGGCATAAGTCTTCCGAGGGGACCATACCACGCACGCCACCCACCCTTCGCGCTCTTCGTATCCGTCGGGGTTGAACCCCAACACCTCCGAGCCCGTAAATCCCACGCCCGGTCACAACGCCTCGAAGAAGGCGCGCATGAGGGCGTGATCTTTTTCGCCGGGCCTGGCTTCGAGGGCGCTGTTGGCGTCGACGAAGGTGGCACCGGTGGCTTCGAGAGCCTCGCGGATGTTCTTCGGGCCGAGGCCGCCGGCGAGGATGAACTGCTTGTGGTTGTAGAGCGTGGCCCAGTCGACAAAGCGCTGCCAGTCGGCGGTTTCGCCCGTGCCGCCGTACTTGTCCTTCCGGAAGGCATCGACCAGGGCGGTATCACAGAACTCGAAGATCCGCTGGGGGAAGGATTCGCCGGGCGACACCTTGGGCGCCATCCAGAGCCGGTCCTCGCCGACCAGCCCGGACCAGACCGCCAGTTCCCCCAATCCCGTTTCCAACGGACAATGGATTTGGAAGCGGTCGAACCCGGCTTCCCGGTAACGCTCCAGTTCGAGCGAGCCGGGAGAAACATCTACCGCCACGCGCCTGCCCTCGGGGATGACGGCCAGCAACTCCCGCGCTTTGTCGAACGCCACGGATCGCGGCGAGGGTCCGTACAGGATCACACCAACGAAGTCCGCACCCAGCTCCAGGGCAAGTTCAGCATCTTCCGGGCGGGTAATCCCGCATATTTTGACGGTGGGGCGCATGGTTACAGACGGACACGCTAATCTTGCCGCCAATGACCCAGGGCTCAAGCCCCGACGTCCGCATCACCGCAGGCGGCGACGACGGCCCGCACCAGAGCATCCAGATCGGCGGACTCGGCTTCCGCGGCCACGGGCAAGACGGCCTCCCGCAGCGCCGCCGAGGTCCTGGGGCCGATGCTGACCAGTTTGGGACGTGTGCTGGCGTGCGTCGGTTGAAGCGACGCCTGCTGGCCGACCCAGGCCTCGACCGTCGAACGGCTGGTAAAGGTCACGACATCGGCGCCCTGTTCCCGGAACCGCCGGGCCGCCGGGTCATCCGTCAGGTCGGCAAGCTGCGTTTTATAAACAGCCAGCGTATCGACGATCGCGCGGCCTTCCTCCTGCAGGCGCCTGGCGAGGGTCGGATCGTTTCGGGAGCCCTGGATAACCAGCACATGAGCGCTCTCCAGGCTGTCGGTGCCGATCAGAGCATCCGCCAGGCTGTCGGCGTTTGCCTCTTCCGGCAACAGATCCACCGCCAGCCGCTGTTCACGCACCGCCCGGGCGGTCGAGGCGCCCACGCAGGCGATGCGTGCCCCGCCGATGCAGCGCAGGTCGTCGAAAGCCTTGTGAAACAGCTCGAAGAAGCCAGTCACACCGTTGATGCTCGTGAAAACCAGCCATTCGTAGGTCGCGATTTCTGAAAAAACCTCGCTCGCGGCCACCGGATCCACGTCGAATTTCGTATGGATCAACGGCAGTTCGAGGACCTCGGCGCCGGCCCCGCGCAGCAGATCGCTCAGGCGTCCGGCCTGTTGCCGACTCCTCGTCACCGCCACCCGCTTGCCCGCCAGCGGCCCGGTTTCCCGCCAGCTCAGTTCCGACTGCAGGACTCCGCTGGGGCCGACCAGAACCACGGCCGGGCTGCCGATCCCGGCGGCGGCCACTTTTCCCGCCAGATCGCTGACAGTCCCGGTGACGATCCGTTGCTCCGGCCAGGTCGCCCATTGGACAACCGCAGCCGGCGTCCCTGGATCAAGACCGCCCGACAACAGCCGTTCCAGGATTTCCGGCAGGTGGGCCATGCCCATGTAAACAGCCAGGCTGCCACCGGGACGGGCCAAAGCGGAGAAGTCGATGCGGGGAACGCCCTTTTCCGGGTCTTCATGGCCGGTGGCGAAGGTGACCAGACTGCTGTACTGGCGATGCGTCAGCGGGAAGCCGGCGTAGGCGGCGGCGGCCAGTGCGGCCGTGATGCCGGGCACGATTTCGAAGGGGATACCGGCCGCCTTAAGCGCGGCGGCTTCCTCCCCGCCCCGTCCGAAGACGAAGGGGTCCCCACCTTTCAACCGGACGACGGACAGCCCCTGCCTGACCCGGTCGATCAAGGTCGTTTGGATCTCCTGCTGGACCGCGCTTTTCTTCAGACCGGGCGACTTGCCGACATCGACCAGTTCGCAATCCGGTTGTACCCAGGTTTTGAATACGGGATTGACCAGGTAGTCATAGACCAGGACGTCGCAGGCAGCGATCAATTCCTTTGCGCGAAGCGTAAGCAGACCGGAATCCCCCGGCCCCGCCCCGACGAGATAGACTGTTCCGCATTGAATCGTCATCGCTTCAGCGTCTTCCGAATAGTTTCCAGGTAGTGGTCAACGGTCTCATCCACCGCCTCCGCCTTCTCAGTCGGCACATTGAAGGTGTGGTGCCCCCAGTCCTCGTGGTAGATATCCAGGACACTGCCCGAATAATGAACGCCCATCGCGATCTGGCAGCCACCGCCCATGCGGGCCAGGAACGCCCGCTCCAGCCGGACCGCCCGGGCGGTGTCCGGACAGAGGATGGGTTCGAAGAAGGCGGCTTCCCCGGCCCGGCACTGGACCGCGATCGCGCCCTGCCCGGCAGCCGGCACCATGCAGCGCATGGGAATCGTCCGAAATTTCAGGCCCTCGGGAGGCATGATGCCCAACCGCGTCAGACCGGCCTCGGCCAGGATCGTGCCGTCGGCATGCCCGCCCTGGATCTTCCGCAGCCGCGTCTCGACATTGCCCCGGATTTCGCACCAGACGGCATTGGGAAAGAGATGCTTGGCCTGCTGGCGTCGACGGGGACTGCTGGTCGCCAGGGCCTGGGGCACCGGGGTGTCTTCCCGGTAGACGAGCACGTCGGCGACGGGTGCCCGCGGCAGGAAACCGGCGACCTCCAGGCGGTCATCCATTTCGGTCGGCAGATCCTTGGCACTGTGGATGGCGGCATCGGCGCGCCCGTCGAGCAGGGCATCCTCCAGCTCCTTCGTGAACAATCCCTTGCCGCCCTTCTGCTCCAGCGACCAGCCCTTACGTGCATCGCCGCTAGTGACGAGCTTCAGCGGCTCGACCTGTTTGTCAGGACAGGCCTTCCTCAGGGCTTCAGCCACCAGCTCGGTCTGCACCAGCGCCAGCCGGCTTTTCCGGGTGGCGAGGACCAGTTTGCGGCGCTGGGCGAGATCGGGGGAAGCCATGCGGGGGGAAACGGCTGGGGCGAAAACAGACAGGGTGGACCCGGGCCAGGCCGGTGTCCACCCTGCGAAAAGCGCGCTCGGGCAAATCAGGCATAGGCCGCCTGCGCCCCCTTCAGGTTTTTCCTGGAAACCCAGGGCATCAGGCCGCGCAGGCGTCGACCGACCTTCTCGATCTGCATCTGTTCGGAGTCCTTGAGGAACTGATTGTAGTTCGGCAGGCCGTCCTGGTACTCCTTGACCCAGCGACGCGTGAACTTGCCGGACTGGATGTCCTTGAGCACGGCCTGCATCCGTTTTTTTGTCTGCTCGTTGATGACCCGGGAGCCGCTGGCGTAATCCCCGTATTTGGCGGTCTCGGACACGCTGAAGCGCATACCGGAAATGCCGCTTTCGACGAACATGTCGACGATCAGCTTCAGCTCGTGCAGGCATTCAAAGTACGCCATCTCGGGCTGGTAGCCGGCCTCCACCAGCGTCTCGAAACCGGCAATAACCAGCTGACTGGCGCCGCCGCACAGGACGGCCTGTTCGCCGAAGAGGTCGGTTTCCGTTTCCTCCCGGAAGGTCGTCTGGATCACCCCGGCACGCGTACTGCCGATGCCCTTCGCCCAGGCCAGCGCCACCTTTTTGGCCTTATTGGTGGCGTCGTTGTGGATGGCGATGAGCGCAGGCACGCCCTTGCCCTCGACGTACTGGCTGCGCACGGTATGGCCCGGCCCCTTTGGCGCAACCATGATCACGTCGACATCTTCCGGGGTTTCGACCAGCCCATAGTGGACGGCGAGGCCGTGCGTGAAGATGAGGGTCTTGCCCGCACTCAGATTTGGCAGGATCGCCTTCTGGAAAATGTCGGGCTGCTTCATATCCGGCACCCCGATGAGGATGACATCGGCGGCCTTCACCGCCTCACCGGTATCCATCACGGTGAACCCGTGTTGCTCGGCCACCTGGCGGGATTTGCTCTTCGCGTAGAGGCCGATAACGACCTTGCAGCCACTGTCCTTGAGGTTCAGGGCGTGGGCGTGCCCCTGGGAGCCGTAGCCGATGACGGCGAGGGTTTTCTGGCTGATGACGCGCAGGTCGGCGTCCTTCTCGGAATAGACTTTGGCAGGCATGGATGGGATGCGGTGTACGGGTTGGTTGAGTAAACGAAAGTCAGTGCGGTCAGGCCTCGCCGTTGCGTCCGCGCTCGAGCGAGACGTTGCCGGTACGCGCCATTTCAATGATGCCGAAGGGATGCATCATATCGAGGAAGGCGCGGATCTTGTTGTCGTTGCCAGTCACTTCGATGACGGCGTTGTCCGCCGTGACGTCGATAATCTTGGCCCGGAAAATGTCGCAGATCTGAACGATCTCCGCCCGGCTGTCGGTATCACAGTGAACCCGCATCATGATCAGTTCGCGGGAAACCGCCTGGCGACCGGTGAAGTGCTTGATTTCGAGCACGTTGACCAGCCGCTCCAGCTGCCTGAGCGCCTGGTCGAGCGCGTGTTCGTCGCCCAGGATGGTGGCGGTGATGCGCGACAGGTCGGAATCCCCCCGGGCGATGGTCGGCCCTACATTCAAGGTCTCGATATTGAAGCCGCGACCGCTGAACATGCCGGCGACGCGAGCGAGGACACCGAACTTGTTTTCCACAAGGATGCTGATGGTGTGCTTCATGAGACCCGGGGGGTTGGTTGGGAATGATGCCTTGATCGGGAAATGGTGGACGCCACAGGACTCGAACCTGTGACCTACTGGGTGTAAACCAGCCGCTCTAACCAACTGAGCTAGGCGTCCGTCAAAAGGCACGGTTTATCGGGAGCGGACCCCCGTCTTCAAGCCTTAAAACAGCTCCAGCTCAGCCCTCAGACCCGTACGGCTCCTTTCGCGGCGACGTATTCGGCGATTTGAATGGCATTCAAGGCGGCCCCCTTCCAGAGCTGGTCGCCGACGACAAAGAACGCCAGACCGTTTTCAAAGACCGTATCGCGGCGCAGGCGACCCACCCCGCAGGCCTCATGGCGCGTGTAGTCGATCGGCATCGGATAAACCTGTTCGGCCGGCTCGTCCTTCAGCTCGGCACCGACAAACCGCCCGATCGCCTGCCGGGCTGCATCCAGATCCACCGGTCGCTCAAAGGCGGCGTGCACGGCGATGGAATGGGCCCGCAAGACCGGCACGCGGACACAGGTGACACTCACCCCGAGTTCCGGCAGGCTCATGATTTTCCGCGACTCGTTGACCATCTTTTCCTCCTCCTTCGTATAGCCGTTCTCCAGAAAGACATCACACTGCGGCAAAAGGTTGAAGGCGATCGGGTGCGGAAAGGTGTCGGGCTGCGGAGGCGCGGCCTCGTTCGCCCAGGCCCGGGTCTGGTCTTCAAGTTCGGTCATGCCCCCGGCACCGGCGCCCGAGACGGCCTGGTAGGTACAGGCGATCAGCCGTTTGACCCCGAACTGACGGTGCAGCGGATACAGGCCCATGAGCAGAATCGCTGTACTGCAATTGGGGTTGGCGATCAGACCACGGTGATCGAGGGCCGCCTCACCGTTGATTTCCGGCACCACCAGCGGGACCGCCGGATCCATGCGGAAAGCGGAACTGTTGTCGATGACCAGGGTACCGGTTTCCGCCAGGTCCCTGGCGACCTCCCGGGAGAAATCGCTGCCGACACTGAGGAAGGCGATATCGCAGGTCTGCATCGCCTCCAGAGTCGCCTCTTCCACCGTCCAGGTGCTTTCCGGACGTTCGACCGACTTCCCGGCGGAACGGGCCGAGGCGTAGAGACGGACGCGGTCCGCCGGCACCCCACGGGCGAGCAGGAGATCAAGCAGTTCTTGACCGACGGCTCCGGTGACGCCGACAATTCCGATCAGGTTGTCTGAAAGTGCTGTAGCCATGCCGTTTTGGGAGGAGCTGAAAGAACGATGCTTGGCCCGCTGTCAGGCCTTGTCAATCGCACCCACCCCCACCCTCCTGCTGGTCGACATTCCGAACCAGCGATTGATCCAGACCGGGGCCGGCGAGGACGCCCGCCTATTCACGGTTTCGACCTCCAGGAACCCGCCGAGTTGCCGGGCGGACAGCTTCGGCACGCCCTGGGGCCTCCATGCCGTGGTGGAAAAGCACGGGGAGGGCGCTCCCGCCGGTACTGTCTTCCGCGGCCGCCGGTCCGTCGGCTCGACCTTCGGGGAGCTGCCTGCGGACCAGCAGGCAGGCAACCTCATCACCTCGCGCATCCTGCGTCTCCGCGGTCTCGAACCCGGTCTCAACGCCGGGCCGGAGCGCGATTCCTATGACCGCTACATCTATATCCACGGAACCAACCACGAGGGCCGGCTGGGGCGGCCCTTCAGTGGTGGCTGTATCGAAATGGCTAATACCGATATTATCACCCTCTTCCCGGAAATCCCGAAGGGCACCCTGGTCTGGATCGATCCACCGGCCGGAGCACGGTCATGATCAGCCTGCAGCCGGAAGCCGACGGCGTACCCCGCTGGGCGGAAACCGTCATGGACCTGACCGATCGTTGCTTCGGTCAGGACGGCTGGCTGGTGAAGGAACTCGGCCTCGACGACCGGCCCGAGCAGACGCGCATGGCCCGGCAGGTTGCCGCCCATCTGACGAGTGACGCCCCGCTGCTGGTCGAGGCGGGCACGGGTGTCGGCAAGAGCCTGGCTTACCTCGTGCCCGGCATTCTGCAGGCCATGACCGCCGAGCGGCCGCTCGTGGTGTCGGTCCACACCATCGCCCTGCAGGAGCAGCTGCAGCAGAAGGACCTGGGGCTGGTCCGGAACCTGTTTCAATCCGTGCCCGAGCTCGAAGCCTTTGCGACATTCCGGACGGCGGTTCTGTTGGGGCGCGGCAACTACCTGTGCACGACCCGGCTGGCCCGTGCCCGGCAGGAAGCCGACGACCTGTTCCCTTCCGAGGAACGGGTAGAACTCGACCGGATCGCCAACTGGGCGGAGACCACCGAAAGCGGCCTGCGCCAGGAACTGACGCCTTCCCCCCGGCCGGAGGTCTGGGATGCCGTCTGCGCGGACGGCAGTACCTGTTCGCGCAAACACTGCGAAGGCGGTCCCTGTTTTTATCGCAAGGCGAAGAAGGCGGTTGATCAGGCCCATGTCCGGATCCTCAACCACAGCCTGTTGTTTTCGCTCATCAACGCCGGCGCAGTCCCGGCCGCCAATCGACGCGGCGTATTGGTTCCAGAAGACTTTGTGGTTCTGGACGAGGCGCATACCGTGCCGCCGATCGCGACCAGCCATTTCGGTCTCGGGATCAGCTCCTATGCCGTCGATTTCGCGCTCAAGCGGCTCTTCAATCCGAAGCGGAAAAAAGGGTTTCTGGTCCGGTACGGCAATCGCCACAGAGACGGATTGCTGGTGACCGAGGCCATCCGGGCGGCGGAGGGCTTTTTCGCCCTGCTGCGCGAACAGTGGCTGGCCCGCCGGGCAGAGGTCCGCATCCGGGAACCGGATTTTTGCGAACCGACCCTGTTGCCGCCGTTGCGCCGGATCATCGATCGCCTGGGATCACTCGAGCAGCACACGGAATCCGAAACGGTGGTGGAGCAGATACGCGATCACCGGAGCCGTCTGCAGAGCCTGCACCGCGGGATTCTGGAATTCATCAGCCTGACCGCCGAGGACCATGTCCATTGGCTGGAGCGGTCGGGACGCCGGCAGACGCTGGTCCATCTCCGGACTGCGCCCATCGACGTGGCGCCCTATCTCCGGGCCGCCCTGTTCGAACGGGAGACCGGCGTGGTCCTGACCAGCGCGACCCTGGCGGTATCGGGTCGAATGGACACCTTCCAGGATCGATCGGGCGGGCATGCGGCCGAAACCCATCTGGAGCGCAGCCCGTTCCCCCTGGACAAGCACTGCCGGGTGTTGCTCGCCACCGACTCTCCCGCACCCACGACCGGACGGGTCGGTGCCGGCAATCTGGATACGGCCTGGCTGGCCGCCACCGTGGCCGATGCCGTCCGGGCGGTCCCGGGCGGCAGCCTGGTCCTTTTTACCAGTTACCGGGATCTGGATACCGTGGCCGACCGGCTGGCTGAGCCGCTCGCCACCGCCGGGCGCCTGCTGCTCCGGCAGGGTCGGGATGGCAGCCGGGCCGATCTGCTGCGTCGCTTCCGGCACAACGGGCGCGCGGTACTCCTTGGCACCGACAGTTTCTGGACCGGTGTGGATGTGCCGGGTCCTGCCCTCAGCCAGGTGATCGTCACCCGGTTGCCGTTCGAAAATCCGTCCCACCCGATCGCCCAGGCACGGATGGAGTGGTTGCGCGAGCAGGGGCGAAATCCCTTCGTCGAGTGGACCCTGCCCGAGGCGGTCATTCAGTTCCGCCAGGGGATCGGCCGGCTGATCCGGAACCACCGCGACTGCGGCTTCATCACCATCCTCGACAGTCGCATGGTGCACCGGCCCTACGGTCAGGCCTTTTTCGAAGCCCTGCCGCCGTGTCCGGTCATCCGCTTCGATCGCACGAACCGGAGCGCGCGCCTGGCCTGGCCCTTTGAAAAAGGGGACGACGCCTGAGCCCGCCTTTTAACGTCGCCTGTGGCCCATCCGCCGGTTTGACTCCCCGGAACTCATGCCTTGGACCTTTGCAGGTTTAACCGATCAGGGGCGCGTCCGCCCGAAGAATGAAGACGCGTTGCTGATCAATCCGGAGCGACAGCTCTTCGCGGTCGCCGACGGGCTGGGCGGTCTGCCGCGGGGTTCCCTGGCGAGCAGCCTGGCGGTCGATCACCTCAACGCCCTGGTCATGCGTGATCCGGCGGAGCAGTCCGCCGACCTCAACAGGATCTTCCTCGAGGTCAATCGCCTCGTCTGCTCCAAGGGGTTCGAGATCTCCGAAGAAACCGGAATCGGCACGACTCTGACGGCGGTGCAGATCAACGACGACCGCTTAACCATCGGTCATGCCGGCGACAGCGCCCTCATAGCCTTCCGGACGGACGGCTGGGATCAATTGACGTCTGACCACACGATGGCGGAGGAAATCCGCAGCCGGCTCAAACCCGGCGAAGACGCCTATATTCCGGACTACTTCCATCACACGCTGACCCGCTGCATCGGCCAGACGGACGAGCTCGACATTGATACCGAGGAGCATATCTGGCGGTCCGGGGAACGGTTTCTGATCTGCAGCGACGGCGTGACCAAGGTATTTGAACCGGACGAACTGCAGGCTGCCATCTTTGAAAAGTCGGACCCGGAGGAACTGGTGCACTGGATCATCGACACCGGCAATGAACGCGGTGGACCGGATAACATCACGGCCATCGTCCTGTTTCCCCCCGATGCCTGATCGAATCGTCCAGTTTCGCGAAAAGGTGGAGGCCCAACCGGAGAACCCACTTTTCCGGTTCAGCCTGGCCCAGGCATACATGGATGCCGGGCAGCCGTCCGAGGCGATCCCCCATTTGGAACGCTGCCTTGCCGGACGGCCGGACTGGATGATGGCGGCCATCCTACTCGGTGATGCGTATCGGACTTCTGGTGACAACGCCAAAGCCAGAAGCACCTGGGAGGCGGCCTTGCAGCTGGCGGTCGTTCAGCAGCACGAGACCCCGGAGGCCGAGATCCGGGACCGGTTGGCGGATCTCTGAGGCACAGTTCTGTTTTGTGAAATCCCCAGGGGCCCCTTGCTTTCCGGGCCGCCGATCATCAGACATTTGGTTTTTTATGCGGGTCCTGCTCACTTCCCACGGTTCGACCGGAGACATCTACCCCAAGATTCGCCTGGGCAAGGCCTTGAAAGATGCCGGGCACGATGTCCGGTATGCGACCGTGTCGCTCTTCCGCGAAGAAATCGAATCCGCCGGCCTGACCTACGTTTACCTGCCGCCTGACTGGGATCAGGCCGGCTTCGCCGAGGCCATGCGCGACCTGACGCACGCGCGAAACAACCTGGAGCTGTTGCAGACGATTTACCGGGAGTCTGTTCCATTCCTCGACGAGGTCCTGGAACGGCTCGACGCCGAACTCGCCAGCGCCGACCTGTTCGTATCCTCCTACCTGTTCACGCACCTCGGGGTATTGGCCGAGCGCCGGGGCATCCCCTTCGCGGTCACGACCTTTGCCCACAATGTCGTGCCATCGCCCGGCTATCCGCCTCACGGCATGCCGCGGTTGCTGGGCATGCCGGCCAAACTCCGACGCGGCTGGAACCGTGCCTGGTGGTGGTTGGCCGATCGCGCCATTGTGATCGCCATCAACCGGGTGGTGGGGCCCGTCCTGGACAGGCACAACCTGAAGCGCGTCAACAGTTTCCTCACCGCGCCCTTCGGCATCAACCTGATTTCGGTCAGCCCCGGCCTGTTCGAGCCCGCGAATTACGACCGGGAACGGATGCATTTTGTCGGTTATTTGAGATGGCAGTCCGCCGAAAACCCGGAACTGGACGCCGAGATCCGCGCCTTTACCGAAGGACAACCGGTGCCGATCCTGAACTTCGGCAGCGTCACCTTCGACGAGGTCCGGCACATCATGCACCGCTTTCTCGCCAACTGGCCACGGGGCAAGAAACTGATCGTGCAGGCGGGTTGGGCCGGGCTGACCGTCGAACGGCCGCGCCCCGAGATCAAAGTGATCGGCAAGGTCTCCCATGACCAGTTGTTCAAACATGCCTCGGTGGTCATCCATCACGGGGGCGCGGGTACCACCGGCTCCGTCCTGCACGCGGGAATTCCGCAGATCATCATTCCACATATCGCCGATCAGCCCTTCTTCGCCGCGGAGATGGAACGGGTCGGCGTCGGCCGCACCCTCAAGCGCCGAAAATGGCCGGAAAACCTGCCCACGCTTGTCGCCAAAGTAGAGCGCTCCAAACCATTGGCCAGGCGCGCCCGCGAGGTCGCCGTACTGCTTCGGCAGGAGGATGGTCCGGGGAATGCGGTCCGCCTTCTGGAAAACTGGGGTCGTTCGGGTACGGTCGGTACATGACCCCGTCCAGGCCCTTCCTGCGCCGGCTTTCCCCGGTTTTTCTGCTGCCCTGCGTCTGCCTCATCGGCGAACCGGGCAGCGCTCCGGATCCGCAAGCCGTTCCTGATCGAACCGAAGGGGGCTTTGCCGTCCCTCAGCCCGGCCACCCCTTTCAGTTCCCCGAGGACCACGGCAGCCATCCGGCGTTTGCCATCGAATGGTGGTACATCACCGGTCATCTGTTTGCCGGTGAGGATCGCCGCTTCGGATTTCAGGCTACGTTCTTCCGCAACGCCGGACCGCCGGATTCAGCCGCCGGGGGGGATCCGACCTTCCGCGCTGACCAGCTGTTTCTCGCCCATATGGCCTTGTTCGATGTGCAAAAACAGACCTTTTACCATCAGGAGCGCCTGGCCCGCATGGGCTGGAACGCCGACGCCGCCGAAGGCAGGCTGGACATCTTCACCGGCCCCTGGTCGCTCCGGGCCAAAGACTATCAACCGGAGGGTGATCCCGAAACCATGGAACTGGTTGGCGGCACAAACGGCGAAATGCGGTTCACCCTCTCACTTCGACCGGAAAAGGGGCGCACGCTGTTCGGGATCGACGGCTGGTCCCGCAAGGGCCCCGAGCTGACCGCCAGCAGCTACTACATCACCTTCACGCGCTTGTCCGTGGACGGAACCGTGAACCTGCCGGGCGAGAACCTGACGGTCACCGGCTTCGCCTGGATGGATCACGAAATCAGCAGCAATCAGCTCGGCGACAATCAGGTCGGCTGGGACTGGACCGCCATTCACCTTCACGACGGCACCGAGATCATGGCCTACCGGCTGCGGCGAAAGGACGGTTCCACCGATCCCTACTCCTTTTTCAACTGGGTGGCCGCAGACGGAACGGTCACCACCGTCAACGCCGACGCCTTCACCTGGCAGGGGGGCGGCGACTGGACCAGCCCCAACACCGGCGGCACTTATCCCATCGCTCCCACGCTGACCGCCACCCACCCGGAAACCGGCCTGACCGAGACCTATCGCCTTGAACCCCTCGGCCGGGACCTCGAGCTGGCCGGTACCCTGGGCGGCATCGCCTACTGGGAAGGCCCCTGTCGCGTCCGCAACGCCGAGGGAGCGGTCATCGGCGACGCCTTCCTCGAACTCACCGGCTACGCCCAGGACCTGGGGGACCGCTTGTAGACGCGTTTGCTGCCAGGGTTTGATGATCAAGGCGTCCAGCCCGTCGGCGCGGCGCCCCTCGACCAGCTCAGGATCGCTGACATCAGGATCGCTGACAAGCGCCGGCCCTGCAGTCGCGCCGCACTTGTCGGGCTGCCGCTTGCGGCACACAGACGCGAACAAGCCGGTGAATCCGTGCTCGGAATGAACCCATCCGTCAGGTTTTACATTTGCATCGTTGCGTCTTGGGAGAAGCGGCTTGCCCCATACCTGTACGAATGGCACCGGGTCCTGATTCCCGAAAGATCTTCGCTTGCTGAAGCGGCGCGGTACGTAATCCGTCCTCGGGAAAAGGACTTTGGAGCTTTCCGCACGGCCCGCGCTGTCATCCTGCGTATCCGTTTTTTAAGGACAGATTTTCCGGTTGCTCCGGTTGCAGGCCGGTGGATTTCCGGCAAAGCTGCCTCATGTCAGAATCAAAAACGGCCCCCAAGACTGCAATCCTCGTCGGCCCGACCGGTGGGCTTGGCTCCCACCTGTCCAGGCGCCTGGCGGCGGACGGCTGGAAACTCGCATTGATCGCCCGCAACGAGGATAAGCTGAAAAACCTGGTCAATGACCTGGACGGTGTTGAGCACACCGGGGTGGCCGACGCCACCGATGCGAAAGCTTTCAAAAAGGCGATCGACGATGCCGCCGAGGCCCTGCAATCAGTCGGCGCTTATATTCATTTACCGGGAAACATCCTCCTCAAAGGTGCCCACATGATCAAGGACGAGGAGTGGGCGGAGACCATCAACGTCAACCTGACCTCCGCCTTCTACGGCCTCCGCGCTATGGCCGGCCGGATGCAGAAGCAGGGCTTCGGCAGCATGACCTTTGTCTCCACGGTCGCGGCGGTTACCGGTTTGCCCGCCCACGAGGCCATCGCGGCGGCCAAAGGCGGAATCAACGCCATGGTCCGCAGCGCGGCCGCCACTTACGCCAGCCGCGGCGTCAGGATTAACGCCTTGGCTCCCGGCATGACCGAGACCCCCCTGGCCGAACCGATTTTAAAATCAGACCAGGGTCGAAAAGTCTCCGAGGCGATGCACCCGTTGGGACGTGTCGGAACGGCCGATGAGATGGCTTCGGCCATTCAGTTTCTGGCCGATCCGGCCAATGGCTGGATCACCGGTCAGGTCCTGTCCGTCGACGGCGGCCTGAGCACCGTCCACATGCGGCCTAAAATTTGACCTGTCGGCAAAAAAAGAACCCGGCGAAAACCCCTTAACGCCGGGCTCCTGTATGGGTCTCTGATGAGAGAAACCCCTGAATCAACAAAGTAGTCTGCTTTAAGATGTAGCAGCCCATGTGCCATCCGGTGCACGGGTTGCTTTTTTATTCGACGTTTGCCAGGTCCGGGCAGCGGAGGCGTGATAAATATCCGAAATGGCCCTGATCCGTTCGATTTTTCCGCCGCCCCGCGTCTTTCAATCGTTGGACAAGGGCTTCACCCCGAAAACGGCGAAACCCCGTTGGCAGGGGGAGCCGGTCACCGGCTGGGAGCAGCTTGAACCCCTGCTGGATTCCGTGCCCGCCTGGAATATTCACCTGAGGGTGGACGCAACGCTGAATCGCCAAGGCTACCGATGGTCGGCGTCGGGGAACGGCATCGCATTTGAGGCAAGTGAGTTGAGTGGTTTCCGCCACGGCCTGACTGCGCTGAAGCAGTGGGCCGACGAAGCAGCCGTACCCGGTCCCGGCCTCGAGGTCCGCGATGAGCCGGCCTTTCAGCGACGGGGCTTCATGCTCGATGTCAGCCGATGCCGGGTCCCGAAGCTGAGCAGCCTGAAGCGCCTGGTGACCTGGATGGCCGAGCTGCGGTTGAACGAGCTGCAACTCTACACCGAGCACACCTTCGCCTACCCGAATCACGAAGCGGTCTGGCGCGGGGCCTCACCCCTGACGGGCGACGAGGTCCGGCAGTTGGACCGGTTTTGCCGCGAGCGGGGTATCGATCTGGTGCCCAATCAGAATTGCTTCGGGCACATGGAGCGCTGGTTGATTCACGCCGCGTATCAGTGCCTGGCCGAACATCCCAATCCCTTCACGAACCGCTACGGGACCCGCTACCCCGTCGGTCCCAGCCTTCAGCCAAACGGGCACAGCCTCGATTTTGTAACCGGGCTCCTCGACACCCTCCTACCCTGTTTTTCGCAACGGACGGTCAATATTGGCTGCGATGAGACCTTCGATCTGGGTCAGGGCCGTACGGCTGCCGAGGTGAACCGTCGGGGCTTGCGCCGGGTTTACCTGAGCTACCTCAATGCCCTGGCCGACAGGCTGGCGAAACGCGGTTACGAGGCCCAGTTCTGGGCCGACATCCTTCTGGAAGCGGGCGGCGATGCCTCCGATCTGGCTGACAACCTGATTCCCATGGTTTGGGGATACGAACCGGACCATCCCTTCGACGACCAGTTGGCCCGGGTGGCGGAGGGAAACCGTCCCTTTTACGTCGTGCCGGGGACCAGTGGCTGGAACAGCTTTCTCGGCCGCCTGGATACCGGGGAAGCCAATCTGCTCCGAGCCGGCGAGGCTGGACGGGTAGCCGGGGCCCACGGCTTTCTCATCACCGAGTGGGGCGACAACGGTCACCATCAACCTGAGGCTGTCACCCTTTACGGGCTGGCGCTGGGTGCGGCCCAGGCCTGGCTGCCGGGCGGGAGCGACCGCTCCTCCGTCGAGCAGTGGTTGGACCGGCGCGTCTTCGTTAATCCGGTCGGCGGGTCCGCTGCCTGGTGGGGGCAAGCCGGTACCGCGCACCGCATCCTGGAGCATCCACTCCCTAACTGGAGCCCGGCGGCTCGTGTGTTGCTGGATCAGCCCGAACGGAGCGAGGCCGTCGCCCGGGCTATTCCGGATAACCGTTGGCAGGCCTTTGAAAAAAGGCTGGAGGCGTTGGCCGAACGGGAACCGTCCCTACAGGAGAACAGCGATCGGGCTGAGAGTTTATCCCTGCAACGCCGGACCGCTCTGGCCTTTGGCCACCTCGCAGCCCTGCGCGCCAGTATCCGACGCGGTACCCGCCCCCTTTCAGATTGGACGAAGGTTCGGGCGGCTGCGATCGATCTGCACCGCGCCTCCTGGCTGCAAACATCCCGTCCCGGCGGTCTCGACCAAAGCTGCGCCCGGATACCCACTGAGCCGTAAAGGCGGTTGCCCTGAGGCGCAAAACAGTGAAAGGCGCAGGCCTTCGCATCAGCGGACGCTTGGATAACAAGCGCCTGGGCCGCGCGAAAACCGCGGTCGCGTGTGCAGAGCTGAACGCCCAGCCCTGCCAAAGGAAACCGGCACCGGTCAACCACCCCCCAGCGGATCTAAGCCGTGAATCACCTGAGCCCCCGGACCGGTGATCATGTGGGTCCACCGGCTCTTGACACCCGTTTCCACCCGGTAGGCGTCCATCACCGCGTTGGCGTCCTCTTTGCCGAAGGTGTCATCCGTCAAGGCCAGCACGGCACCCCCGAAGCCACCTCCGGTGAGGCGAGCTCCGATGACCCCCGGACGACCCGTTAATTGACCGACCAGAAAATCGAGCTCCGGCGTGCTGTTTTCCATGAAGTCGCGTGAACTTTCATGGGAGGCGCTCAGCAGACGCCCCAACTGGTCCAGATCGCCGTCTTCGAGGGCCGTGACAGCCTGCTGGACGCGGCCGTTTTCGTGTACGACGTGGTGAGCGCGCTTGAAGGCGGCGGCCGGCAAGTCCACGCGATGACCCGCCAACTGAGCGGGTTTCAGCGAACAGAGACCGGTGATTTCGGGGAAAAATCCGCGCAGCACCTGAAGGGCGTTCATGCATTCCTCGTGACGCTGGCTGTACATCGAATCAATGAGCGCGTGCTTCTTCCCGCTGTTGAACACCCAGAAGTGCATTCTGGGCGGCAGCGGTGAGGTGGAAAAGACTTCGGTGTCGCAATCGATATGAACCAGCGCGTCTTTTTGGCCGAAGGCCGAGACGCCCTGGTCGAGGATCCCGCAGGGCACGCCCACAAAGCCGTTTTCCGCCCGGCGACCGAGTCGGGCCAACTGAGCCCGGTCCTTCAGGGAGAAGGAGGCGGCTGAAGCCAGGGCCAGGGCGGCGGACAGCTCCAGGGCGGCGCTGCTGCTGAGGCCAGCCCCCGGATCAAGGTCGGACAGAACGAGAATATTAAACCCCCGGTCGACCGTCATGCCCGCCCGTATCAGCTCCACCAGGACACCTACCGGATAGTTGGTCCAGGCCTCCGGACTGGTTCCCGCCACCGGCTCCAGACGGTCCAGCGACAAAACAACCGGCTCTTTCCGCTCGCCGTCACCACTCATCAGGTGAATGGCCCGATCAGTCCGTTGGCCCACCGCCACCGCCAGTTGCCGATCCACCGCGGCACCCAGCACTTCCCCGCCGTTGTAGTCGGTATGGTTCCCCAGAACCTCGATGCGCCCGGGAGCCACCGACAGAGCGATGGGCTCGCCGGCGTCGGGAAACCCACGGGCAAAGGCTTTTGTCAGGGAGGCTTTCCAGTCGCTCGCTTGCTGCATGCCCGGTAGGTGGGCCCGAAGCGGCTCGAACTCAACAGATTTTTGCCAGGCCGGTGATGAACGAATCGGCGCCCAGGCCTCATGCGTTGACCAACCCGGGAGTTCTCAGTGAGAAATTCGGGCTAACCGCAGTTTATACCCGGGCCCCAAACGCGGCCGAACGGGTGACCGGTCGCCTGCTGAAGCAGCGCGGTTTGTGCAGGGATAGCCAGCGGTGAATGCCAAAAAAAACCCGCCCCGCATTGCGGGACGGGCTTAAAATCAGAGCGGCGAAATGTCCTCAGACGGCGGACTTCAGGCCGGCGCCCGGCTTGAACTTCACGGCCTTGGAGGCCTTGATCTTGATCTTCTCGCCGGTTTGCGGATTCACGCCGGTACGGGCGGAACGCTTGGTCACCGAAAAGGTGCCGAAGCCGATCAACTGCACGGACTTGTCCTTTTTGATGCCCTTTTTGATCGTGTCGATGACGGCGTCGACGGCACGCTCAGCGTGGGCTTTGGAAACGTCTTTACCGAGGGACTTCTGCACCTCGAGGACCAGTTCAGCTTTATTCATATAGGATGGAGTTTTGTGGTTAGGGTTTTGTTGCTAACGGAACAACAGGGTTATTGATACAGGTCCGAAGCTACTCCGGGTCAACCTTTTTCACCGTAAAAAGACTCTGGATTTTTTATGCAGACTCGGCTCAATCCTGCATCTGATGCCTGTTTCAGCGGTATCGTTCGGCCGATTACGCTTGTCAAGCAGTCTCGCGCTTAAGGACCGCCTCAAACCTGCTTCCGGTGCGGCCTGAGGCCAAACAGAGTTTCAGGAAACGGAGAGACGCACCCGGGGACCTCCGATCCCCAGCGCTAACGGTGTATCCGCATCAAGGATACGCTGCTTGATCAGTGCCAGCCCATGGCGGCCACCCTCCGCTTCAGCCAGGCTTCGCACCTCACCCGCGGGCCGCTCTCCCGCGTACAGACCGTCCGGGGCTTCCCGCAGCTCGCCTTTCGCCGAAAAGGCCACCAGACGCCGGTTGACCCGTCCGGAAGCCCGGAGCTTGGCCATGACCTCCTGACCGAGAAAACACCCCTTGGTAAAGGAAACGGCCCGGTCGACCAACCCCGCCTCCTGGGGTGTCAGGCCTTCCAGATCGGCGGGGAGGCGGGGAATGCCCCGGCGGATGCGCCAGGCTTCGAAGGCAGCCCCGTCGCCGGCTGGCATTTCCCCGGACCCCACTCCGACGAAGGCGCGAAGCCGGGCGGAAGGTGACGTCGGCCAGCCGGGATCCCAGGAGCGGACATCCCCGGGTAGTTGCTGGCTGGATACAGCATTGACGTCGGCCGTCAGTTCATGACGGACCGGGCGCCCGGCCAGCTCCACCTCCTCGACAATCAGGTAGGGCTCGAGCCGGGCCAGGAGGCGGCTCTCGCCGTCCCCGGCCAGGGTATGAAGCTCGAAGCTCGTTTCATCGACCCGCAGGACCCAGGCATCTCCCTCGATTTTGCCCCGGACGTTCAGGAACAATGTATACCGCGCGGCACCCACGCCCAGATCGGTGAGATCGGCCGTTGCCTGATTCTGCAGAAAGCTGTGGGCGTCCGGTCCGGAAACCCGCAGGCAGCCGGTATCGGAAATCGGAAGCATCGTCTCATCACCGTGGTTCATTGCTTCACTGTTTCCCGGGTCAGTTCCGGAGGCAAGGGAACGGGTGGGTGAATCCGGACTTGTGGCCGCCCGAGCCGCACCCCCAAGCTCTTCGTGTGCATAAGGTTTCCGACATCAATGTCTCGCGGACGGTCGAGCTGCCGCGGCCCCATGACTTCCTCGAGGCGATCCCGAAAACGGACGCCATGGCCGATACGGTGGCCGAGACCCGGGAGACCATCCACCGCATCATATTCGGTGACGACAAGCGGCTGCTGGCAATCGTGGGCCCCTGCTCCATTCACGACGTGGACGCCGGTCTGGCTTATGCGGAAAAATTTCGCGCCCTGGCCGGGGAACTCGACGACCGCCTGTTCCTGGTCATGCGGGCTTATTTTGAAAAGCCGCGGACCACGGTCGGCTGGAAAGGGCTGATCATGGATCCCCAACTCGACGGCAGCTACGACATCCCCGAAGGCCTCCGGGTCGCCCGCACCTTTCTGCGAGACCTGATTCAGATGGGTGTGCCCACCGCCACCGAATTGCTCGATCCCATCACCCCGCAGTATATCGCTGATTTGATTTGCTGGACCGCGATCGGCGCCCGGACCGCCGAATCCCAGACGCACCGCCAGATGGCCAGCGGCCTTTCCATGCCCATCGGGATCAAGAATGCGACCGACGGCAATGTGCAGATCGCCATCAATGCCATCCGGGCCGCCAGCCAGCCCCAGACCTTCATGGGCATCAGCGGCAACGGCGTCGCTTCCGCCGTGACGACGCGGGGCAATCCCAATTGCCACGTCATCCTCCGGGGCGGGACTTCCGGTCCCAATTTCGACTCGGCGGCTATCGCCGCCTGCCGGGAGCGCCTGACCCGGGAAGGCCTCATCCCGGCCATCATGATCGACTGTGCGCATGCCAACAGCGGCAAAGATCCCCAAAAACAACCCGAGGTCCTCAAAAGCCTCGTCGACCAGGCGGCGGGGGGCGACCTCTCGATCATCGGCACCATGCTCGAAAGCAACCTGAAAGGCGGCAGCCAGGCTTTTCCGCTACCCAGGGAAGACCTGGTTTACGGCCAGTCCATCACCGATCCCTGCCTGGCCTGGGAGACAACCGAAGCGACCCTGCGCGAAGCCTACGAGCGGCTCGCTCCGCGGTTCACATAAAGGGACCGGAAAGGGCTTGATCGGGCCGCCAGCCGGGCGGTTTGTTTTGCGTGGCGAGGCTCATGACGGCATGCTGCAAAGAAAATTAACCATGATGAAAGATCCCATTCGAGTAGCAGTCACGGGCGCGGCCGGCCAGATCGGTTACGCCCTCCTCTTCCGCATCGCTTCGGGGGGCATGTTCGGTCCCGACCAGCCCGTCGCCCTGAACCTGATTGAGATCCCGCCCGCTCTGGATGCGCTCAAGGGCACGGTCATGGAGCTCGAGGATTGTGCCTTTCCCCTGCTCAAGGACGTGGTCGCCACAACCGATTTGAACGAAGGCTTCAAAGATGTGAACTGGGCGCTTCTGGTCGGCAGCGTGCCGCGCAAGGCCGGCATGGAGCGCAGCGACCTGCTGGAGATCAACGGCAAGATTTTTACCAGCCAGGGAAAAGCCATCGGCCAAAGCGCCGCGGAGGATGTCCGGACCCTGGTGGTCGGCAATCCCTGCAACACCAATTGCCTGATCGCCATGCACAACGCCTCCGGTATCCCGAAGGATCGCTTCTTCGCCATGACTCGCCTGGACGAAAACCGGGCCAGGACGCAGCTCGCCCAGAAAGCCGGAGTCGCTGTCACGGCGGTCACCAACATGACGATCTGGGGCAACCACTCGGCCACCCAGTATCCGGATTTCTACAATGCGCGCATTGAGGGCAAGCCGGCCAACGAGGTTATCGGAGACGACACCTGGCTCAAAGAAACCTTCGTCCCCACGGTCGCCCAGCGCGGCGCCGCCATCATCAAGGCGCGGGGAGCTTCCAGCGCCGCTTCCGCCGCGAATGCGGTGGTCGACACGGTGGTCGGTCTGACCACGCCGACCCCGGACGGCGAGTGGCACAGCGTGGCGGTCTGCAGCCAGGGCGAGTATGACACGAAGCCCGGCCTGATCACTTCCCTGCCCATTCGGTCCGACGGCAAGACCTGGTCGGTGGTGGAAGGGGTGGCCATCAATCCCTACTCGCGCGAACGAATCGAAGCCTCCGTCAAGGAGCTCAAAGACGAATACGAGATGGTCAAAGAACTGATCCCCGGCTGAACGGGTCGACTCAGCGATCATTTCGTGACTGGCGTCCGTCCGGCTTGTGCGGTCGGGCCTTTTTATTTGCCTTTCGGGCATGAGCGACCCCGCGCCCTGCCCGTAGACACCCGGGCTGGGCAAGCCCCGGCCTGGAAAGGAAGGGTGGCGGCTTTTTGATAACCCGTCGTGAACGGAGAAACAGGCCCGGACCCGCCCTACGCCTCGAGACCAAAAAACGCGCGGGCCTGCTCCACGTCACGGCTGATCTGCTCCTTAAGCGCTTCGAGATCGTCGAAGCGTTTTTCCGGCCGGACAAAGTGCTCCCAGCGTACCTCCAGTTTATCTCCGGCCTGCAGGCGCGAACCGAAGGCGGGATCCAGCAAATGCACTTCGAGGAGCGGTTCGCCGGCTGATTCCACGGTAGGCCGGATGCCGAAGTTGGCGATACCGGGCACGCCGCGCCCGGCGCGTTCAGGCAGCCGGCAGACGCGCACGGCATAGACCCCGTAGGCGGGGCGCAGTTCGGGTTGGAATGACAAATTGACCGTCGGGAAGCCGATGGTGCGGCCCAGTTGACGCCCCGCCTTGACCCGATCCTCAATGAAGTACTCGTAACCCAGGCAGCTGTTGACCTCGTCCATCCGCCCCGCTTCCAGGGCTTCACGGATACGGGTGCTGCTGACCGGACGACCGTCCAGCCGGATCCGCTCGGCACTGACCACGTGGACGCCGATCTTGCGCCCGGTCTCGACCAACTGGTCGATATCTCCCCGGCGTCCCTTGCCAAACCGAAAGTTTTCCCCGACATAGACGGCCCGCAAGGTGGGCACCCAGTGGAAGATGAGGGGCAAAAAGGCATGTGCCTCGATAGCGGCGAAGGTCCGGTCAAACACCTGTTCCACCACGGCGTCGATTCCCAGGTCCATGAGCAGGCGGCGCTTCCAGGCCGTGGGCTGGATCATCAGCGTCGGATCGTCCGGTTTGAACAGACGGCTCGGATGTGGATTGAAGGTCAGGACAACAGCCCGCCCCCCATCCCGCCGGGCACCCGAGAGTGCGGCATCCACGACCGCCCGGTGCCCGAGGTGCACCCCGTCGAACATGCCGATGGCCAGGTGAACCGGGCTGCCTCGACGTTCCAGCGCCCGCAGGTCAGTAAGCGGCTCGATGTCGGGGGTACCCATGGTGAATCAAATGCGCGAGCGAGTCCGGCCCCGGGGTGCTAGAGCACATGGCTGGGCACGACCCGGTAAACCGGGATGAGGCGGCGCAGCCGCTCACCGGAGGACATGGCCTCCAGCTCCGTCAGCGTCACAGCATCCTCCACCGAAAAGCGATCGATCCGGGTCCGTCGGAGGTCGGTCATGTGAGCCCCGCAACCCAAATGCTTCCCCAGGTCATGGACCAGGGTGCGCACGTAAGTCCCTTTCGAACAGGCTACCTCATAGGTGGCTTCGGGCAGATCGACGGAGCGGCACTGATAGCGGGCCACATGGATAAACCGCGGCTCCCGCTCGACTTCCTTTCCCTTCCGGGCGTGCTTGTAAAGGGGCACCCCGTCCACCTTTTTGGCGGAGTACATAGGCGGGGTCTGGTACTGGTCGCCCGTCATCGCATTCATCGCGGCCTGAATGCGGGCCTGGTCCAGATCGTCCGGCACCGGCGCCTCGGCGGTGATCTCGCCGTCGGCATCCTGGGTATTGGTCTCCTGGCCGAGGCGCAGAGACCCGGTATAGGTTTTGTCGAGGCTCATCAGGTACTGCGACACCTTGGTCGCCTTACCGATGAGGAGGATGAGGAGGCCGGTCGCAATGGGATCGAGGGTCCCGGCATGGCCGATCTTCTTCAGCCCGTAGATGCGCCGCAGGACGGAAACCACATCGTGGGAGGTGAAGGTCTTCGGTTTGTCGACCAAAAGAACGCCCTCGGGCTGACTGGTGGTAAGCGGACCCGCCATCAGTCAGGAAACGGTGTTCAGCTGGGTTTCGATGGCGGCCAGCACGCGCTCGCGAACGGTTTCGAGCGGCTCGTCCAGATTCAGCCCGGCGGCACAGGCATGCCCGCCGCCGCCAAACTGCTGCGCGATCCGGTCGCAACGGAACCTGGGCTCTTTGGATCGCAGGCTGCCTTTGACCGCCCCGTTCCGTTCCTCGAGCAGCAAGCCGATGTCCACCCCGTCGATAGCGCGGGCATAATCCACCAGGCCCTCCGTATCCTCCGGTCCCGCTCCCGACTCGCGAAAGGCACTGTCGGGCAGCAAACCGAGCACGACCCGCCCGTCGAAATGGTTCTCGAACGAGGCCAGGAATCGCTGCAGCAAGCGGATCTTGGCCGGACTCTCGTTCTCATAGAGGTGAAAGGCGGCGCCGGCCGGGTCGGCCCCCAGGGCGCACAACCGGCAGGCGATCTCAAACACCTGCGGCGTGGTCGCGGAAAACCGGAACTGTCCGGTATCGGTCGCGATTCCGATGTAGAAGGCCTGAGCGGTAGTCGCATCGACCGGCAGACCCGCGTCCAGAGCGAGCCCGGCCAGGATTTCTCCCGTCGCGGAGGCATGGTCCGTAATGATGTTCCGGATACCATACCCGGGATTGGAAATATGGTGGTCAACGTTGAAGGCGACTTCGGGGAAGGCGTCGCGCAGCTTGGCCCCGATGCGTTTCGGATCGGCGCAGTCGACCGTGACCGCGACCGTATCCGGGCCGGGTTCCCAGGCCTCGGCCTGAAAGAAGGGCGTGTCGCCGACAAAGGGCTTCAGCACGCGGGGCACCGGGTCATGGTTCACGCAGACGGCATCCGCACCGGCGGCATTCAGCAGGCGGCAGAGACCGACCTGCGAGCCGATGCAGTCACCATCGGGTCGAACATGGCCGATGACGGCGATGGACTTGCCCTTCAAGGCTTCCATCGCCTCGGCAAAGGTATTCCGGTGGTCGGGAAAGAACAGATCCATGGTTCGAATTACGGAATCAGGTGCCATCCTCATCCGCGTCCTCGCGGTCCAGTTGTTCGATGACATCCAGGGTGGCTGCACCCCGGGCCATGCCGGGGTCGTGGCGAAAGTGAAGGTGCGGCAGATACTTCAGCACAATGGCCTTGCTCAGCCGCTGGCGCAGATCCTTGCCGATCCGCGCAAACAGGCGACCGGCATCGGCCTGCGCGGCGGCGTCACCGATAACGGAATAGAACACTCGGGCGTTGCGCAAATCCGGGGAAACACTCACCTCGGTTATGGTGATGGCGACCGACTCGGACCGATAGGTCGAGTGCAGGATGCTGCTCAACTCGCGGCGAACCAGCTCATTGACGCGTATCGTCCGCTGAGACATGGCGGTAATGGACCCTGGGCGTGCAGAGGCGTTTAAAGGCTCGGGCGGATTTTCTCGACCTGGAAGCACTCGATGATGTCGCCCTCTTCGTAGGCGTCGCAACCGTCGATACGGACACCGCACTCGTAGCCGGCGCGGACTTCGGTGACGTCGTCCTTGAAACGACGGAGGGTGGCGATCTTGCTTTGGTGCACCCGCTCATCCTTGCGGACGACACGCGCCATGAGGTCGCGGCGGATTGAACCCTCGGTGACCATGCAACCGGCGACCCGGATGCGTTTGCCGAGCGGAAAAACCTGCCGCACTTCGGCGCGCCCGGTCTTTTTCTCGCGCAGCTCGGGCTCGAGTCGATCCGCCATCGCATCACGGACCAGATCGATGACCTCGTAGATGATATTGTGCTGGAAGATGTCGACCTGGTGATGCTTGGCCAGGCCCTGGACACCGTTTTCGAGCCGCGTATTAAAGCCGACAATCGTGGCCTCGCCTGTACTGGCCAGAATCACATCGTTCTTGGTGATCATGCCCACCCCCTTGTTGATGATCTCCAAGTCGACTTTGTCGGTGGGGATCTCCTCCAGGCTGGTGGCCAGCGCTTCGAGCGACCCGTGGACATCCGCCCGGAGAATGACCCGGAGCGTGCTCTTGGCCTGTTGCTCGAAGGCCGCAAACAGGTCTTCCACACTGGCTCCCGTTTCGGACTGCTGGGTGACAGCAGCCGCTTCGAGTTTGGCCTCGTGAATGCGCTCCTCGACGAGGCGCCTGGCCTCGCGGTCGTTCTTGACCGTTTCATACTTCAGGCCGGAAGGCGGGGTGTCGCTCCAGCCGACGACCTTGACCGGTGTGGCCGGCCCGGCGCTTTTCAGCGTCTGGCCCTGATCGTCGATGAGGGAACGGACCTTGCAGGAGCAGCTGCCGCAAACAATCGAATCGCCCGTCTTCAGGATGCCCCGTTCCACGATGACTGAGGCGACCGGGCCGCGGCCCTGCTCGATCAGCGATTCGATGACGACGCCGCTGCTCTGGCCGGTCGGAACCGCTTTCAGCTCCATGATCTCCGCCTGCAGATTGATCATCTCCAGCAGGTTGTCGATGCCCTCGCCCCTGAGCGCGGACAGTTCACAGGTGATCACCTCACCGCCCCAGTCCTCCGGGGGAATGCCGCGTTCCTGCATCTGCGTACGGACACGATCGGCATTGGCCCCGGGGGCATCCATCTTGTTGATTGCGACAATGATGGAATTCTGAGCCGCCTTGGCGAACTTGAGCGCCTCGTCGGTCTGGGGCATGAAACCGTCGTCGGCAGCAACGACGAGCACGGCGATATCGGTCGTGTTGGCTCCGCGTTCGCGCATCTTGGAGAAGGCGGCGTGACCGGGCGTGTCGATAAACGTGATCGGCTTGTCGTTCTGAACGACCTGGTAGGCACCAATGTGCTGGGTAATGCCACCCGCTTCATCTTCGACCACATTGGCTTTCCGGATCGTGTCCAGAAGCGTGGTCTTGCCGTGGTCGACGTGACCGAGGATACAGACGACCGGGGGCCGGGGTTCGAGCAACTCGGACTCATCGACCGGTTCCGCCTCTTTCTTTTTCTTCTGTTCGCCGGAGCCCTCCCCGCGGTGGCGAACTTCCAGCGTAAATCCATGGTTCTTCGCGATGCGCGAGGCAACGTCCTCTTCGATCGTCTGATTGATCGAGGCGAAGATGCCCATCTCCATCAATTCCGAGATGATCTGGAAAGGCTTGCGGTTGATCTGCTGGGCGAAATCGCGCACCACGATCGGCGGTTTCACCTGAATGACCTGATGGGGGGTCGGCTCAGCGGGCGCGGCGCTACCGTCCTGTTCCTGATCCTCGGACGGCGTTTCCGGCGGCGTTGGCCTGGCCTCGCCGGCAGCCGGTTGCGGCGCCGGGGCCGCACCCGGGCGCGGCGGGGTGCCGGGCTTTCCCGGGGGGGGCGGCGCGGCGGGACGCCGGACCGGTGGCGGTGGTGCGGCGGGCCGGTTGGGGGAGGCGGGCGAGGCGGGCGCCGGTTGCTGAGGCCTGGGCGGCGCGGCCGGCTGCGATTTCGGAGCCTCGGGTGCGGGCTTCGCCGGTTGCTCCGCCTGGGACCTGGCCTCTTCGGCAGCCTTTTTATCGGCTTCCTTTTGGGCCTTCTCGCGGTCCAGGTCCTCCCTGGTCTTGACGAAAGGACCGGACGGCCGTTTTGGCTGAGCCGGTTTTTCCGGTTCCCCGGCGGGGGCTTCCGGCTCGGCAGCCTGGGAGGCTTCCGGCTCCGGCGCTGGTTCCTCCTTTCTGGCAAATTCATCGCGGATAGCATCCGCACTGATATTGTCGATGGTGTTTGAAGCGCTCTTCACATCGAAGCCACGCTCCTGAAGGAGAGCGATCAGCTCCTTGTTCTCCATTCCAATATCTTTGGAAAGCTGGTGGATACGGACGCTCATAAAGGGGGTGTCGGGATCTCTGGTCTGGCTGGTCGGGGCGGACGGGGCGGGAAGGGGAACTGCCTCAGGCGTTGGCCTCCGAGTTGCGGAAGGCTTCGACTTTGGAAATGATATCGACGGCTTCCTCGTTGGTGAAACCGGCCTCCTCCAGGTCCTGCGCGGTGACGCCTTCGAAGACATCGGCACTGGTGAACCCGAGAGGCACGAGACGGCCGACCATCTCCTCCGACAGGCCGGGAATCTGGTTGAGGCCCTGGACGGCGCGTTCGAGCTTTTCGTCGAAGCCGACGACCTTCTTTTCCTCCTTGCCGATATCGAGCTTCCAGCCGAGGAGGCGGGAGGTCAGCCGGGCATTCATGCCGCGGCGCCCGATGGCGATCGACAGGTCGTCTTCCGCCACCTGGAAGTGAATACGGCGGTTCTTTTCGTCGATTTCGATGTTTTTCGGAACGGCCGGCTTGAGGGCTTCCTCGAGCAGCAGAATCGGGTCGGATTCATACTTGATGATGTCAATCTTTTCGCCGCCCAGTTCGCGGACGATACTCTTGACCCGGGCACCCCGGGCACCGACGCAGGCGCCGACCGGATCGACTTTCGAATCCTTGCTGGTGACGCACAGCTTGGTGCGGTAACCGGGTTCGCGGGCCATGTTTTCGATCACCACGGTGCCATCGGCGATCTCGGCGACCTCCAGTTCAAAGAGGCGCCGGACAAAATTGATGTTGGACCGGCTGAGGATGAGGTCCGGCCCGCGGTTGCCGACCTCGATCTTGAGCAGCAGACAGCGGATGCGCTCGCCGGGAGCGTAGTCCTCACCCGGAACCCGCTCGCGTGGGGGCAGCAGCGCTTCGGCGCGCCCCAGGTCGACGATCAGGTCGCCGCGTTCACGGCGGCGCACCGTCCCGGTCACGATGTCGCCCACCGTATCCTTGTACTCGTCGAAGACTCGCTCCTTCTCGAACTGGCGGATGCGCTGCATGATCGCCTGACGGGCGGTCTGCGCAGCAATCCGGCCGAGGTAAGCGGGGTCGATTTCCTTTTCCACCATCTGGCCGACCTGGGGATTGTCGGTCAGATCGCCGGCCTTGCTGATATGAATCTGGGTTTCGGGATCGGACACCGAATCGACCACTTCGAGTTCGGACCAGGCCCGAAGGGCACCCGTGCGGGGATTGATTTCGACGCGGAGTTCCTGCCCGGCATTCACGCCCTTGGCGGCGGCGTTTTTTATGGCGGCGGCGATCGCGGAGATCATGTCCTCGCGGTCGATCCCCTTCTCCTTCTCCATATACTCGAGGACGGCAAGGATTTCGGTGCTCATAGGTTGGTTGGCGGTCTGGAAATAAAATGAGCGGGCCAAGACCCGCTCTCAGTGAAAGAGACGTTTGAAACGACCAGTCGTAGGCCGACGCTGTTCCCTTGTCAAGGGGGTGCCGGGCCGGACAGCAGACCGCTCCACCGGTCGACAATCACCAGGGAATTTCTTCACCGGCTTCACTCAGAAACCGGCCGGTGTCGGCCAGGGTGACGCCGTCAAGCACCGTCACCAGACCGGCAATCGACTCGGCCGGTTCCAGGGGTGCTTCCTCGCCCCCCATATCCGTTTTCACCCAACCGGGGCTGAGCGGCAGGACCGTGATGCCGTCGTCCTTCAGGTCGATGGCGAGTTGGGTGCTGGTCATGTTGAGCGCCGCCTTTGATTCCGGATAACCGTAGGCCGGCAGATAGGTTTCCTTTCGGAAGGCATGACTCCCGATCCGGGACGACATGTTGGCGAGCACCGGTTGTTCGCCCGCTTTCAGTAACGGCTGGAAGGTCCGGGCGATCATGAGCGGGGCCACGCTGTTGACGGCAAAAATTTCAAGCATGCGCTGACCGGTCACCGACGCGAAATCCAGAAACCCGCCGATCCCCGCGTTGTTGATCAGCCAGTCCAGCGCACTGGTCTCGCCGGATACCCGGTCAAAGGCCGCCCGGATGGAGGCCGCGTCGGTGACGTCGAGCGCGACGATGCTGATTTGCTCGGCGTGCCGGTCCTGGAGGTCTTTCAGCGCATCGGCCTGCTTCGGGTTTCGGCAGGCTGCCCAGATCCGGTCCCCCCGTTCAGCGAGCTGCCGCACCAGCTCAAGCCCGAGTCCGCGATTCGCCCCGGTGATAAAAATCCGTCTGCTCATGCCGGCAGCGAATCAGGGCACGGGCCGATTGTGAATCGGAAAGGACCACCGGCACCGACGAGAACGGAGGCAACCGCAAATCTTTGAAAGATCTCCGCCTATCGGAGAAGCTGGAGAAAAGGCAGCAGCACAGCCCCCAAACCCCTTTGCGTCCCTGGCGGCTTCGCGGTTAACGCTTTACCCGGCTTTCAGCTTTTCCAGAAAGCGCTCGATCCGGCGGGTGGCTTCGATGAGGCGTTCGTAGCTGGTGGAGAAGCTGGCGCGGACGAAGCCCCGGCCGTGGGGACCGAAGGCGGTGCCGGGGACAACGGCGACCTCCGCCTCCTTCAGCACACGGTGGCAGAAGGTCATCTCATCGAGGCCGGAACCCGTCACGTTGGGAAAAGCGTAAAAGGCACCGCCGGGCAGGTGACAGGTGAGCCCGAGTTCGTTGAAGCGGCGCACGACATAGTCCCGGCGCTTCTGGTATTCGTCGCGCATCCGGGCAACCGCGGCATCGCCGTGGCGGAGGGCCTCGATGGCGGCTTCCTGTGACAGGATGGGCGCGCACATCATGGCGTACTGGTGGACCTTCATCATGGCCTCGACCAGCGGAGCCGGGCCACAGGCGTAGCCAATTCGGAAGCCGGTCATCGCATAGGCCTTGGAAAAGCCGTGCAGGAAGATGGTCCGCTCGCGCATACCCGGGAGCGCGGCGACGCTAACGTGTTCACTGCCGTCATAGGTCAGTTCGGCGTAAATTTCGTCGGAGATCACCAGCAGGTCCTTCTCGACCGCGAAACGGGCCACCGCTTCAAGGCGCTTGCGGTCCACCACCCCGCCGGTCGGGTTGGTCGGAAAATTCAGCAACAGCACCTTGCAGCCGGGCTCCCAGGCCTCGCGCAGACGCTCCGGATGCAGCGTGAACTGGTCGCCGGGCAGGGTCGGGATGCCGACCGGTTCCCCGAAGGCCAGCCGGACGCTCGGCGAGTAGGATACGTAACAGGGTTCGTGATACAGAACCTTGTCGCCGGGGTTGATGACCGCACGCAGCGCGATATCGATGGCCTCGGAGACGCCGGTGGCGACCAGGATCTCGTCGTCCGGCCGGTACTCGGGGCCGAAGTGTTCGGCCACGTAGCGGCTGATTTCACGCCGCAGCTGGATCAGCCCCCGGTTGTCCGTGTAGCTGGTCTTGCCACGCTCGAGGGCGAAGATGGCGGACTCGCGGATATGCCACGGCGTGATGAAGTCGGGCTCGCCGATACCCAGCGAGATCGCCTGCGGCATCCGCGAGACCACGGCGAAGAAATCGCGGATTCCGGAGCGTGGCAGGTCGACCACGTGCCGCGCCACGAAGCGCTGGGAAGCATCCTGGCTCATGGTAAAAGGACCTCAGGACGGTCAGGGCGAAACGGCCGGCTTGTCCGGGTCCCCTTCGCCGTCGACCAGCATAAAGCCCTGCTCCTTGTAGGCCCGCAGCAGGAAGTGCGTGGCGGTGGACAGGATCCCGCCGATGGTCGCCAGGCGCTCGGAAACGAAGGCGGCCACGTCATGCAGGTTGTCCCCTTTCACAAAGACCAGCAGGTCGTACCCGCCCGACATCAAAAAGCAGCTCTCCACCTGCTCGAAGCGGCTGATCCGCTGCGCCAGTTTGTCGAAGCCGCCGCCGCGCTCGGGGGTGATCCGCACTTCAATGGCTGCCCGCACCCGGCTCGTGTCGAGCGCCTCGGCATTGAAAACCGGACGCCAGCCCAGAAGGACGTTCTCCGCCTTCAGGGCATCGATTTGGCGCTCCACCTCCGACGGCTCCAAACCGAGGATTTCAGCCATCTGGGCGGTGTCGAGCGATTCACCTTGCAGCAACAGTTCAAGTACGGGGTTCATCGAAAACCGCAGCCAAACTGAAACCCGACCGGCCTGCACGAAGAAAATCGTGGCCGGCCCCGTTCCTCCTTAAAGGAAGTAGCTGCGCTGCTTGTCGCTGATCGGCATCTCCAGTTTTTCCATCACCTTCAGGAAGTCCTCCCAGACTTTGCGTTTGGCCGCCCGGGTATCGTTGTGCAGCAGGTAGGACGGGTGGTAGGTGGGCATGACCGGAATGCCCTCGAACTGATGCCAGTGGCCGTGGACCTGCCCAACCTTCCATTCGCGGTCCGGCCCCAGCAGACCGCGGATCGCCGTTCCGCCCAGCGCAATGATGAGCTTCGGCCGGACCAGATGCACCTGCGCCTTCAGGTAGGGCAGGCAAAAGGCCAGTTCCTCCCGGGTCGGTGGCCGGTTGCCCCAGCTTTTGCCAGCATCGGGCCGCCAGTTCATGATGTTGCCAATGTAAACGGTTTCGCGCGGCATGCCGGCTGCCGCCAGAATCTTGTCCAGAAGCTGGCCGGCCGGGCCGACGAAGGGCTCCCCCTGGACCTCCTCCTCGGCTCCGGGCGCCTCCCCGCAGAGAAAAACGTCTGCCTCCCGGTTGCCTACACCGAACACCACCTGCTTACCCGGCTTCACCTGGCTGCTACAGACCGCGCATTCAAGGACGCGCTTGCGCAGCCATGTCCATTGCTCGGCCACCGGCTGATCCGGCAGGTGAATTTCCGGAGGAGGCGGTAGAGCCGAGGTGTCGCCCTCCCCCGACGCCGTGCCCGGCCTGGCCTTTCGGGGTGCGGCCTTGGGCTGAGCCTGATTGAGCGTCCGGGAAAAGGAGGCCGCAGTCCCGCTACCATCGCCTGGCTCGGCCGCGGCCGCGACCTCGGCCCGTTTTACAGCACGCGCCCCGCCCTCCCCCAACCCGGCGCCGTGCGCTTCAGCCACAGCTTCCAGACAGGCAAAGGTGTGATCGGCCAGCAGGACGCGATCCACGCCCTCCATCTTCAGGCGTTTCAATTCGTCGATGATCGCTTCGAGTCGTTGCCGCACGAAGACGATCCAAGGGCGGGGCGCGGAGGACGGCAAGCATGGGCGGGCATCAAAGCCGTTTCCGCTGGTTTCTCCCTCCATTTGCCCACGGGCCGGTAAGACGGCGTCACGACGGTTAAAACCGCCCGGCGTCTTCCGGCTGGCCGGCCGCCCCCTTCGGTCAACCGTCGACCCGCCGGTCGGCCAGCAGGCGCTCGCAGTACTTCGCCAGCAGATCGAACTCAAGGTTGACGGCATCGCCGGCAGACCGGTCGCTGAGGTTGGTCACCTCCAGGGTGTGCGGTATCAGCCAGACCGCGAAGCCGGTGGCGTCGACCTCGGCCACGGTCAGCGAAATGCCGTCGATGGCGATACTGCCCTTGCAGGCCAGGAATTTCAGGCATTCGACCGGCGGCTCGATCCGCAGGTAGCGGTCCTTACCACGTGGCTCGGCCGCAGTGACCCGGCCGACCGCGTCGACGTGCCCGGAAACAAAATGACCGCCCAGGCGTGTGGTCGGCAGGAGGCTCCGTTCCAGATTCACCGCCGAGCCGACAGCCAGGTCGCGGAAGCTGGTCAGGCGGACGGTTTCTCCCAGCAGATCGAAGCCGATGACGGGGCCATCGATCCGGGCGACGGTCAGGCAGCACCCATTGACGGCCAGGCTGTCGCCGGGGGCGAGCCCGTCATCCGCGATCACCCGGTCGGCGTGCAGGGTCAGGATGCAGGCATGGTCCTCCTCTCCGAAGGCGAGCACTTCGCCGGTTTCCTCGATCAGTCCGGTAAACATGATAAAACCACCGTCTACCGTCGCAGACCTCAGGTCAACGTGTCCTGATGTTTTCGATACAAACCGCGGAACTGGTTGTAGTTGAGCCCGAGCAGACCGGCCGCCGCGCGCTGGTGGTACTTGCTCTGTTCGAGGGCGGCCCGGAGGGCGGTAACCTCGAAGTCAGCCAGGGCGTCCCGCAACCCGCTGTCGCCCAGGTCCCAGCCGAAGAGTCGACCGTCCGTCCGCCGGTTGTCCCGGCCCGGAGCCGTCTCACCATAGGGATTTTGAAAGGGATCGAACTGAATGTCGCGGATGGTATCCCCATCCGTGGTGTAGACCGCGCGTTCGACGACATTCTTCAGTTCCCGTATGTTACCCGGCCAGGGATAGCACTCCAACGCACGGACCGCGCGCTCGCTGAAACGAGGGGCCCCCTCCCGGCCCAGTTCCAGGGCCATCCGTTCGGCGAAGTGTCTGGCCAGAAAGAGGATGTCCTCCTGCCGCGCGCGCAGCGGTGGCAGGTACAGCACCTCGAACGACAACCGGTCGAGGAGGTCCTCCTTGAACTTCCCCTTGCGCGCCAGGCCCGGCAGGTCGGCGTTGGTGGCCCCGATGATCCGGACATCCACTTGAATCGGATCCGACCCTCCCACCCGTTCGAAAAATCCGTATTCCACCACCCGCAGGATTTTCTCCTGCACCATCATCGGAATCATACCGATCTCGTCGAGAAAGAGCGTTCCGCCGTCCGCCGCTTCGAAGCGTCCCGGTCGCTGACGCTGAGCCCCCGTGAAGGCGCCGGCCTCATGACCGAATAACTCACTCTCGATCAAGCTCGGGGTCAGCGCCGAACAATTGAGCGTAATCAGCGGCCCTTCCCAGCGCCGGGACAGATAGTGCAGCCGGCTGGCCGCCAGCTCCTTGCCCGTGCCCCGCTCGCCGATCAACAAGGTGGGCCGGTCCACCTGCGCCGCGCGACTCAACTGGTCCTGAAAGCTCAGAAAGGCCTCGGACTCACCCAGTGCTTCCGGGGTCCGGTGAACACCGGCGGTTTCCGCATCGTAGGGCATTCGAGATCGTCGTCCGGGCATGGGTTAATTCCTGCCAGTACGCGGTTAATTTTACCATCCAATTCGAAATCTGGCGACCGACAGCGAATTTCTTAAATTTTTAGTCCTTAACTATCAGTATTTTACACATCAGGATGCGGACCCTGGCACGCCGCCTGATAACAAATCACCGAATCTCAACTGCCGTGCCCCCGGCCCGGTTTATTCCCAACCAGAAACACCATGGGTATTTTCTCCCGATTCCGTGACATCATCAGCGCCAACATCAATGCGATGCTGGATAAAGCCGAGGACCCCGAAAAGCTGATCAAACTCATGATCCGCGAAATGGAGGATACCCTCGTCGAACTGAAAGCCTCCTGTGCCGGCACCATCGCCGCCCAGGCCAAAACCCGCCGCAACCTCGAGGACGCCGAAAACCGACTCCGGCGCTGGGCCGAGCGGGCCGAGCTGGCGGTCAGCAAAGGCCGCGAAGACCTGGCGCGGGAAGCCCTGCTGGAAAAACGGGCCGCCCGCGAGCGGATGACTGAGCTGGAAGAGGAAATCGGTCACCTCGCCGGCCTGGTCACTCAGTACAAGCAGGACATCTCCGAACTGGAGGACAAGCTGACGCAGGCCCGCAAGAAGCACACCTTGCTCGTCCAGCGTCACATCCACGCCAATAAAAAGGCCAAGGCCCAGCAGGATATCCGCAAGAGCCGCAGCGTGGAGACCGTTTCCAAGTTCCAGGAACTCGAAAGCCGGATCGACCGGATGGAAGCTGACGCCGACCTGGTCAACGACGGCAGCAAGCCGACCCTCGACGATGATTTCTCGCGCTTCGAGACGGACGAGGAGATCGAGAAAGAACTTGAGGCGCTCCGGCAAAAGGCGGAAAAGCCCCAAGCCTGATCCGGCCTCCCCCGCCGCGCCTAACCCAACCCCGATCCCATCATCTCCATGTCCGACGCCCTCGAAGCGTTCATCCTCATCGGCTTGCCCATTCTCTGCGGCACCATCATCGCGCTGGTCGCCATCCTCAAGGGCAAGTCCGGCAAAAAAAGCGAGGCCCGGGACCGGGATGAAACGCGGACCATCCAGGAGCTTTACCAGCGATTGAGCAAACTCGCCGACCGCCTCGACGCCCTCGAGACCATCATTCTCGATCAGGAGCGCGAGGGGAAAGACCGCCCCAAACACTCCGAGGCCTCCCACACCTCCCGGCCCAACGACTGACCCCGTCCCCCCGACCCCTCGACCTCTTAAACCACAATGAACAACGCAACGCATCGTCCTCCCCTTTACCGTGCTCGCGACGGCATGATCTTCGGCGTCTGCAAAGGCCTGGCGCGTCACTTCGATCTGGAGGTTTTCTGGATCCGGCTCGGGCTGGTGCTGATCTTTCTGTTCACCGGCTTCTTCCCGGTGGTGGTCGGTTATGTCATCGCCGCCATTTTCATGAAAAAGGAACCGGTGCTGCCGCCCGAAAACCCGGAAGAGGCGGAGTTTTACGGCAGTCTGGCCAACAACCGGGAACTGGCGCTCGACCGGATCCGGCGGGTCTTCGACAGCCTCGAGCGACGCACACGGCGCCTTGAAAGCATCGTGGTCGATCGCGAGCGGGACTGGGACCGCCGCTTCCGCCAGTCGAGCTGAAGGAGACCTTGCCCCCATGGCCGCGTCATTCGGCGTGATCGGGAAGGCCCCGGCTCCCCGCGACGGGCGAGCGTCGCGGGGAAGCTACCGGCAGATTCCCCTGGCTTGTCGGGTTATCGCCTTGCGAAGGGCGTACGCCTGGGGAAAACTCCTCAGTACTTACGTCCCGCATGCAGGTCCAGGAACATCCCTTTTTCACCGATGCTCCGGAGGAGGAACTCCAACGGCTAATTCCGCATACGGCTGAGATCAGCTATGCGGCCGGTGAGCAGATTTTCGCAGAGGGGTCGGACTCGGATGGCATCTACCTGATCCTCGAGGGCACGGTCGGATTCGTCAAAACCCTGCAGAGCAACACCACCCACGTCATCAGCCGCAGCGAGCCCGGGGAATTTTTTGGCGAGCTGGGCGTCTTTACCGGGGACAAGCGGGCGTTGGGCGCCCAGGCGGAGACGGCGGTGCGGCTCGGCCATATCCCGGCTCAGCCGTTGCGCGATTTCATCAAGCATACGCCCGGCCCGGTCGACCGGATCGTCAACAGCATGGTCGGCCATCTCCGCCATACGACCCGCCATTATGTAGATAACCTGGTCCACCAGGAGAAAATGGCGCTCGTGGGTACGATGATGAACAGCATCATCCACGATTTTAAAAACCCCTTCACGCTGATCAGCCTGGGGGCCCAGATGCTCAAGCAACAGCATCCCGACAAGAAAACCGTCCATCTCTGCAACACGATCGAGGAACAGGTGCGCCGCATGGTCGGCATGGCCAACGAAATCATCTCCTTTTCGCACGGCAACCAGCGGGTGCAGTACGAAGACCTCGGACTGGAGGAGCTCTTCGATCGATTCCGTGCGTTGAATGAACCATTCTTCGAGCGGGACAACGTGACCCTGAAGATCGACGTGAAGCCCGCCCGCTTTCAGGCCGAGGGCGACAAGCTTATCCGTGTCCTGCAAAACCTGGTGGGCAACGCGATCGAGGCCTTCGGCAAATCCAAGGGAAAGGTGCGTCTGTCTGGGCGCCTCAATCGGAACGCCATCCTGATTACAATTACCGACAACGGACCCGGCATCCCCGAGGAAATCCGCGAGTCCCTCTTCGAACCCTTCGTGACCTACGGCAAATCCGGAGGAACCGGTCTGGGCACGGCTATCGCCCGCTCCATCGTCGAGGCGCACAAGGGCAAGATCACCTGCGAAAGCCGGGGAGGGATCGGAACTACCTTCCGCATTCTGCTCCCGAAGACCCCCGAGGACGCCATCAAGGACCCCATGCCCGATGAGGCCGAGGGGCCGGCAACAGCGGACAGTCAGGCCGAGTCGACTCCGCGTCTCTGAGCGGCGTATTCCGCGTAGGCTTCCGGTCCCATATACTTTTTGATGATGGCCGGATCGGTCCGGTCCAGATCGACCAGGATCAGCCCGTCGATGACGTCGCTGAACTCCTCGTCGACGTTAAAGCTCAGGAGCACCCCGTTGAGCTTGAGGTAATGCTTCAAAAGGATCGGCACGCCCTTCCGGTCCTGCTCGATCTCGGAAACGATGGCCGACACATCCTCGATGTCGCGCAGGGCGGTGCGGGCGGTCGCCCCTTCCGGACTGCGCCGATATCGCAGCCGCGGGGGATGCTTCGCCTTGACCCAGCCGGCCCAGCGCGGATGTAGCGAGGTATCCTGGAGGAACTGCACGATCAGATCCCGGGACAGGGCGTTGTAGGCCGCCGACATGCTGACCGGACCAAACAGATACTGGTATCGGGGGTTTCGATACAAAAAGGCGCCGATCCCCCGCCAGATCAATGCCAGGGAAGTATGCTTTCGCTGGTACTCCGGTCGAATGAAGGATCGTCCCAGTTCGATGCCGGGCTGGATGGCCTCCAGGAGCGCCGGTTTCAACCGGAACAAGGTTGTGGTGTACAGGCCGTCCGGCCCCTGGTCGGCCAGGATCCTGTCCGTCAGGCCCAGCCGGTAAGCCCCGCCGATTTCGCGCCTTTCCCGGTTCCAGAGAAAAAGGTGCAGGTAATGGGCGTCGAAGGCGTCGAGGTCGCGAGCGGCGCCCGTGCCCTCCTTCACCGCTCGGAAGGTCAACTCACGGAGACGCCCGATTTCGCGCAGGCAGGCAGGCATTGCCGGCGCCTCGGCCAGATAGACGGCGTAGGCCCCGTGCTTCAGGAGACAGGCTTCCTCCGGAAGCGCGGCCACCTCCCCGGCCAGGCGATCCGGCGGCTCGGCCTCGGCCAGCGGCTCGGCTTCCTCCCGCCGGGGCCGGAAACCGGGCAGGCGTGGAAATCGCTGCAATTTGCGGGCGTCGACCGGGGTGCGCTCCGCCAACACGAGGGTTTTCAGCCGCATCAAAGCGGTTGCCTCGGCATTATCCGCGCAAGCGGCCAGCCGTTTTGGGGAAAGGGGGCGCCCGATCCGCACCTCGAAGTGGCCCCCCTGCTTGTTGAGCAGCTCCCGAATCAGGAGGGCCGTTCTGAGCCGGTCGTGAATGAGCCCCGCCAGGTGAAACAGGGCACTGTTTCGGCCTTCGAAAAAAAGCGGGACCACAGTGGCGCCGGTGCGCCGGGCCAGCGCGCCGATCTGGCTCGACCAGGCCTTTTCGACGATCTGGCGGTTGGCCCATCGCCAGGTGGCGACCTCCCCGGCCGGGAACACGCCGACCAGGCCACCCTGTTTGAGGCAGGCCAGCGCCTCGCGCAGCGGTCGCGCATTGCGGGCCCGGCTGTCGCCGGTACCGAAGGGATCGACCGGGATGATGTGCTGCCGGATTTCGGGCATTTGCCCCAGGAGGAAATTGGCCATCAGCCGTGTATCCGGGCGACGGCGGGCAAGGATGGCACCGAGGATCAACCCGTCGATTCCGCCAAACGGATGGTTGGCCACCACGATCACCGGCCCTGTTTCAGGAATATGCGCCAGATCCTGCTCGGCCACGCGGTACTCGGCGCCGACCAGACGCAGGCCCGCGTCCCAGAACGCCCAGGGTTCGGCATCGACCTGCTCGGCCAGATCCGCCGCCACCCCGGCGTAGATGTCATTGAGGGCCGGAACCGCGAGCAGCCGTTCCGCCGGCGCCCGCACCAGCGGGACGAGGGCCGGGGGCAGCCGCTTGGTTAAAACGGCCTCCAGATCGATCAGGCGCGGGGGAACAGGGGGCATGGAAACGGGGGATTATACCCCATGAGCCAAATCCCCCGCGTGACATTCCCTCTACGATTCGGCAAACACCCGGCAACGACGGCTCCAGGGGCGATTCAAGGAAGGCGATAGCCGGGGCGGACCTGAACCGGCCAGTCCACCGGAGGAGCAAGCGTTAATTGCGTCCCAGAGCCCGCCTCAGTGCGTCGCGCCTTGCCAGTCGGCCCCGCAGGGTCCTCCGCCCTGATTCGCCTCCCGGGTCACTTCGGAGCCGTCCATCCCGATCAGGGGCAGGTAGGCGTACGACAGCTTTTCGGTCATCTCGGAGACATAGTGACAGATGAAGGACCGGCGCCACCGGTCGGCGGTGCGGTTCTTGCCCGAGCCGTGAATGACCGAACCGTTGAAGAACAGAACATCGCCGGCCGACATGATGGCAGGCTCGGTTTTGTAGCCCCTGGGCACGCGGACATGGTGGTTGGTAAAGCTTTCATTCGGGTTGGCTGTATTCTCCGGGCACACCACCTCGGTGTTATGCGAGCCGGGCACCAGATGCATGCCGCCGTTTTTCGGATCGGCATCATCGATGGCGGTCCAGGCCGCGATACAGGTCCCCGGCTCCACCAGCAGATAAAACTGGTCCTGGTGCATGTCCTGACCCTTCGCACCGGGGGGTTTCTGATAAAACATGGATTGGGCGGCCAGGGGCGGATGACCAAACAACTCTTTTAGAATGCGTGTCACCTTCGGGTGCAGCATATAACGCCTGGCGGTGTCGCTGTACCGGTGCGGGTGCATGAAGCGCGGGCGCGTTTTCAGGATATCGTCACCCGCCTCTTCAGCGGACATCGGTTCATAATACTTCGGGATGGGGCCTTGTTCGTGCAGCCCTTCGAACAGGTCTTTGATTTCGGAAACCTCCTCAGGCGAAAAGACACCCCGGGCGATGCAGAATCCGTTTTCCTCAAATGAGCGTTTGAGCTCCTGAAGCGTGTCAGGGGAGAGCGTTGCTAACTGAATCATGGAGATAGTGTGCCGAAAGATCCGCTTGCCCGCCATAGACCTTTAAGGCAAATAACTATAATTTCTTACGAAACGGAATGACCAGACAGCAACAGTCGACACCGGAAGACATTCTGCGCGGCCGTTCCATCCGGATGGGTCATTTCAATGAAGGTCCCAGTTACAGCATGAAAAGGCCGGCCGGGACCCGCGACTGGTTGATCATCCTGACTTTGTCCGGCGAAGGCTATGTGTCGTCAAATGCCTATGAAAACCACCTGTCCTCCGGCGATTTGGCAATGATCGCACCGAACACCCCGGTGGCCTACGGCACCCGCGTCGAGCCCGGCCAGTGGCAGCTCCTCTGGGCTCACGTCCAGCCAGGGCTCTTCAACGGCCGCTGGCTCGCGCAAGGCAATCAGACCATGCCCGGCATCCGGATCCTGCCCCTGTCCCGGGAGCGGTTGCGTCGACAGGTAACCCGAAACCTGGAAACGGCCTACCGGTTCACCCAGGGCCCCCTCTCCCGGGGCACCGACCTCGCCCGCAACGCAGTCGAAGCCGCGCTGATCTGGGCCAGCATGGAAGCCGGGGAATCCGCCAGACACCCCCCAGCGGAAGACGACCGCGTCCTCGCCGCACGGGAATTCATCCACAACCATTTCTCCGACACCATCACCGTGAAAGACGTCGCCCGGGCGGCGGGCCTGTCCGTCTCCCGCTGCGCGGAGATCTTCAAGACCGGGACCGGGCGCAGCATCCGCCAATACATCGAAGACCAGCGCCTGAGCCATGCCGCCGAATGGCTGCGCCTGACCCCCTGGCCCGTCCAGACCGTCGCCGAACGCGCCGGCTTCGATAACCCGTTCTATTTCTCCAACCGCTTTCGGAAACGCTACGGTGCCAGCCCCAGCGGCTGGCGCAAGGGAGGGGGTTAAGGTGAAGGGTTATTGGGTCTAACGCGAATGCTGCTAACTTAACAACGTTTTGATCGGGATCGCTATCGAAATCGCTATCGAAATCGATTCTGTAAGCAATTTTAAATCATTGGCTTATGAATATTCGATCCCGATTTCGATTTCGATCCCGATTTGGATTGGAGGCCTTAAGTTAGCGCCATTCGGGTCTAACGCCCTGCCTTATACCCATTCTCAAAACGCTTGCGGCTCTGGAGGGTTGAGGAGGGGGGGTACTCGTTGAGCAACGGTTGAATGACCCTCTGCGGGTGATTCAGACCCTTGAGTGGCCGCCATTCCGGCCAATCTCCCTGTCCTGGGCGAGGGCGTATTCGACGGAATCGCGAAGGGCCTGCCAGGAGGCGTCGATGATGTTGTCGGAGGCGCCGACGGTACCCCAGGTGTCCTCGCCGTCGGTGGTCTCGATAAGGACGCGCGTGACGGCGTCGGCTCCGCTTTTCGATTCGAGGATGCGCACCTGGTAATCGACCAGCTCCAGCTTCCGGATGACCGGGAAATGGCTTTCGAGGGCTTTCCTGAGCGCGTGGTCGAGCGCGCCGACCGGACCGTGCGCCTCGGCCACGGTATGGGTGACCTGACCCTCGATCTCCAGCTTCACCGTGGCCTCGGAGATGATCCGGTCGAGCGAGGGAGTCCGGCCAACCTGCAGGCGGTAGCCCAGCAACGTGAACGGCGACTTCCAGCCCTCGAGGAATTTTCTGAGCAGCAGTTTGAAGGAGGCGTCGGCGGCTTCGTATTCGTAACCGCGGAATTCGAGATCCTTCAGCTCCTGTAAAAAGCTCTTCAGCTCGGGTGCCTTGGGATCGAGGTCCAGACCGAACTCGCGCGCCTTCATCATGACGCTGGCGCGCCCCGACATGTCGGAGACCAGAACCCGGGTCCGGTTGCCGACCAGCAGGGGATCGATGTGTTCGTAGCTGCGTGCCACCTTGTTGGCGGCGTCGGCATGTACCCCACCCTTGTGCGCGAATGCGCTGGCCCCGACAAAGGGCGCCTTCGGATCCGAACGGTGGTTGGCCAGTTCGTCGATGAAGAGGCTGAGGTCCCGCAGGTGATCCAGGTTCGGACCAGAGTTGAGGGACCGCTCCATCTTCAACGCGAGGTTCGGGATGATGGTGGTGAGGTTGGCGTTGCCGTTGCGCTCGCCGAATCCGTTCATGGTACCCTGCACCAGTGTGGCGCCGGCTTCCACGCCGGCCAGCGTGACAGCTACGCCCAGCCCGCTGTCGTTGTGGCAATGTACACCGACCGGGACGTCGTTGAACCGCTCGACTACGGTGCGCGTCACCGCCCCAAGTTCCGAAACCAGCATTCCGCCGTTCGTGTCACAGAGCGTGAGGTTGGTGGCCCCTCCCCGCCGGGCGGCCTCGAGGGTGCTCAAGGCGTACTCCGGATCGTCCTTGTAGCCGTCGAAAAAGTGCTCGGCGTCGTAAATAACCTCGCGGCCGGCCTCGACCAGAAAGCGGACACTGTCCTCAATCATGGCCAGATTTTCCTTCGCGGTCGTCCGCAGGATCTCGGTCACGTGGAGCAGCCAGGTTTTGCCGAAGATGGTGACAACGGGTGTCCCGGCATCGAGGAGGAGCTTGAGCTGGGGATCGTCGGCCGCCTTCAGACTCGCCCGGCGGGTCGATCCGAAGGCCGTGATCCTGGCATGATCCAGCTCCACGTCCCGGACCGCCTCGAAGAACGACATATCGCGTGGATTCGATCCGGGCCAGCCACCTTCGATATAATCCACCCCGAACTGATCCAGCTTTTCGACAATCCGGATCTTGGCCGGCACGGGGAACGAAATCCCCTCCCCTTGAGTCCCGTCGCGCAGGGTCGTGTCGTAGATCAGTATCGGCTGGTCTGGCTGGGTCATGAAGATCGTAGCTGGGTTTAACTGCTAAGCCGCGACGGGCGCAAAGGGGATTATCATCCAAGGGCCGCGCCAGCATCGCGAAATCCTTCGCGGCCTTGGCGCCTTCGCGGTTGATTGAAAATCATGAGGGTTCAGGGGCCGGGTGGGCGGCGATGAAGGCTTCGATGGCCTCGACCGTGGGGTCGACCGGGTGTTTGACGATCGCCCGTGTCTTGAGGGCCTCCAGCGTGTCGGATATCGGCTCGACGCCGGTGGCGTCCTTCACCACATCCGGAAACTTCGCCGGATGGGCGGTGGCCAGGACTACCAGCGGCACGCCTTCCGGCAGGTCGGCGAACCCGCAGGCGGTATGCGGGTCAACAGAGTATCCAAATTCTTCATACACTTTACGGATGATTCGGGGGATTCCCTCGTCGGTCAGCCGGGATGCGGAAAAGCCGTATCGGTCGATGCTTTCGAAGGACCAGCGGCCCTCGGTCCTGAAGGCCTGCATGACGGACCGGACCCGTTCGGTGTCGCCGCCCTCGGCGTAGTAGAGGAAGCGTTCGAAGTTGGACGCCACCTGGATGTCCATCGACGGGGCCAGGCTGGGTGCGACGGACGCCTGCTCGTAGCTGCCCGTCGTAAACAGCCGGTAGAGGATGTCGTTCTGGTTGGTCGCAACCCGGAAGCCGCCCATCGGCACACCCATCCGGCTCAGCATCCAGCCGGCCAGCACGTTGCCGAAGTTGCCCGTGGGCACCACGAACACCGTCCGCTCCCGCTGGTCCGCGGGCAGCCGGAACCAGGCGTAGAGGTAGTAGACACTCTGCGCCAGGCCACGCGCCAGGTTGATCGAGTTGACTGCGGAGAGCGCGTGCTTCTCCCGAAAGGCCCGGTCGCCGAAGACTTCCTTCAGCGCCGCCTGCGCGTCGTCGAAACTCCCCTGGATGGCCAGCGGGAAAACAGTCGGATCGCCGGTACAGGCCATCTGCCGTTCCTGCAACGGGGCCACCCGTCCATCCGGATAGAGGATAAAGATATGGACGCCCGGCTTGCCGCGCAGACCCTCGATGGCGGCCGCGCCCGTATCGCCGGAAGTCGCGCCCAGCACATGGATCGGCCGGCCGGTCCGGCTGATCTGCTCGCCGTAGAGATTACCCAGCAATTGGAGGCCGAAGTCCTTGAAGGCCAGCGTCGGTCCGTGAAACAGCTCAAGGACCCGCAGGTCCGGCTTCAGTTCCACCAGCGGCGCGATGTCCGGATGCCGGAAACGGCTGTAGGCGTCGTCGACGAGCGCTCGCAGAACTGCCGGATCCATGTCTGTCGCGAACTTCCGGAAAAAGGCGTAGGCCAATCCCGGATACGTCAGCGTCGACCAGCCCTCAAGGTCGCCCGAGAGGTCCGGCAATTCAGCCGGCAGGTAGAGGCCGCCGTCCGGCGCCAGGCCGATGGCGATGGCTTCGGAAAAGCCGACCGCCGGCGCCTGGCCGCGTGTGCTGATGAACTTCATGATAGCGTTAGCCTCGCGCCACGGGTCAGCCCCCGGCTTCGGCCGGAGGCACCCCGAGGTTGAAGACATCGTGGACGACGCGCGCGGCCTCCTCCCCCAGCTCGGGGTCGATGGCCACGGTGATCTTGATCTCCGACGTACTGATCAGCTGGATACTGATGCCGGCTTCGGCCAGGGCCCGGAAACAGTCGGCGGCGACCCCGCTGTGTGAACGCATGCCGATGCCGACCACGGACAGTTTCGCAATGTCGTTGGCCACAAAGAGATCGGGGTTGCCGAGATCGGCGAAGGCGGCACGCACCGCCTTTTCGGCCCGGGCCACGTCGTCGCGCAGGACGGTGAAAGTCATGTTGGCTTTTCCTTCGCGTCCCACGTTCTGGACGATCATGTCGACGAGGACGCCGGCCTTGCCCAAGGCGTCGAAGAGCTTGGCGGCGGTACCGGGGACGTCGGGCAGATCACTGACGACGATCTTGGCCTGGTTGCGGTCGAGGGCGACGCCGCTGACGACGACGTCTTCCATGGAGGAGGCTTCGGCTTTCACAAGGGTTCCGGGTTGGTCGTTGAAACTGGAGCGGACTTCAAACGGGACATTGAACTTCTGGGCGAACTCGACGGCCCGGGACTGCATCACCTTGGAGCCGAGGCTGGCCAGTTCGAGGCATTCCTCAAAGGCGATTTCCTTCAGCTTCCGGGCCGTGGGGACGATCCGCGGATCGGCCGTGTAAATGCCGTCGACATCGGTGAAAATCTGGCAGAGATCGGCCTGGAGCGACGCCGCCATGGCGATGGCCGACAGATCCGAGCCCCCGCGACCGAAGGTGGTGATCTCCCCCTCTTCGTTCATACCCTGGAAGCCGGCCACGATGACGACCTTGCCGGCATCCAACTGCCGCTGAATGTCACCACCCGAGATGGTTTTGATGCGAGCCCGCGTATGCGACGGATCGGTGACGATACCGGCCTGAAAGCCCGTCCGGGAAACCGCGGGCGCACCCAGAGCATGGAGGGCGATCGCGGTCAGGGCGATGGTTTCCTGCTCACCCACCGCCAGCAGCATGTCCATCTCCCGGTCGTCCGGCATCGGGTTGAGCGAGCGTGCGCGCTCGATCAGTTCGTTGGTCACGCCGGATCGGGCCGACACCACCACAACCACCTGATTGCCTGCGCGCCAGGACGCTTCCACGCGCCGGGCGACATTGCGGATACGTTCGATATCACCGACGGAGGTACCACCGTATTTCTGAACGAGCAGGGCCATGGTCAGGCGGTCTCCGGTTCGAAAATATGAAGCAGGACGGGCTGTTCCCGAACGGTTTTCAAGCGTCGCAGCGCCATCAGCGTCTTGTCCACCGAGGCGAGATCGGTCCGGTGCGTGGTCAGAATCAGGCTGGCGGCCTGGTCAACCTCCCGCGGATGCTGATGCACCGTGGCCAGGCTGACATTGTTCCGAGCCATGACATCCGCGATCTTGGCCAGGACCCCGGGCCGGTCCTCGACCGTCAGCCGGATGTAAAACCGGCCGCGGACGGCTTCCTTTCCGGCCACGCTCAGATCCCGGGTAGCCACGGGCCGGTAGATTGAACCGGCTTCCACCGAGGCGGTCCCGGCCTCCTGGCCGACCAGCAGTTGGACCGCGTCCGCGATGTCGCCGATCACGGCGCTGGCGGTGGCATCCTGGCCGGCTCCCCGCCCGATCAGGACCGTGGTGCCGACCACATCCCCGGAAACACTGACGGCGTTGAAGACGTCGTCCACACCGGCTACGATTTCCTTTTCCGGAATGAGGCTGGGTTGAACCAGGACAACGAGGGACTCGCTGTCGAAATCCCGTCGGATACTGGCGATGAGCTTGATTTTGTAACCCAGTTCACGCGCTGTTTCGATATCCTCGGTCGTGACGTTGCGGATGCCGTTGACGAACAGTTGTTTGGTGGGCACCCAGAGGCCGTGGGCGAGAAAGGCGAGGACGACGGCCTTGTGGGCGGCATCCCAGCCGTCGAGGTCAAGGCTTTCATCAGCCTCCACATAGCCCAGCTCGCGGGCGGCGCCGACGGTTTCCTCGAAGGACAGCCCCTCCCGCTCCATCCGCGTCAGGATGTAGTTGGAGGTGCCGTTCAGAATGCCGAAAATCAGCGGAAAGCGGTTGGCGACCAGCCCCTCGTAGAGCGTCTTGATGATCGGAATGCCTCCGGCCACCGAAGCCTCGAAAAAGAAGTGCCCCCCACCCTTGCGGGCGGCCTCGAAGAGTTCGGCCCCGTGCTCGCAGATCAGCGCCTTGTTGGCGGAAACCACGATCTTGCCGTTACGCAGGGCCTTCAGCGTCAGCTCGCGGGCGCGGCCGGTACCCCCCATTAACTCACAGAAAATGTCGACGCGCGGGTCTTCCGCCAGGCCGTCCAGATCGGTCGTCATGCGACTGGCGGGAATGCTCACGCGGCGTTTTTTCTTAAGGTCGCGGACCCCGGCGGCGTACAACTCAAGGCCTGCGCCGAGACGCGCCTCGAGCGCCTTGCGATTGTTCCGGATATGCTTCCACACGCCCTGGCCGACCGTGCCCAGGCCGAGCAATGCAATGCGAAGGGTCTTTTTCTTCGGCATGGAAAAAGAGGCCGGAGGTTCAGGCTTCGGGTGCGGCGGGCGGTTCCTTGCCCCTGGGTTGAAACCGGCTTTCCGTGCCGTTCAGCAGGCGTCGGATGTTGGAGCGGTGACGCACCACGATCAACAGCGCGAGCGCCAGGCTGAAGCCGAGCATGACCGGACCGAGCCCGGTCAGCCAGGCGGACAGCGGCAGGCTGACCCCGAAGGCGATGGAAGCCAGCGAGACATAACGACTGGTGAAAAACACGAGTACCCACACGCCGAGGCCGACAAACAGCACGATGGGCATGAGGGCGAGTAAGCCACCCATCGTGGTGGCCACGCCTTTGCCGCCCCGGAATTTGAGGAAGCAGGAAAAGCTGTGCCCGAGGATCGCACCGAGGAGGCCACAGATGGCCGCCACCGGGGCGGTGGTTTCCACCGGTGCCAGAAGCGGCCAACCGGTCGCAACCGCCCCCTTCAGAAAATCCAGCATGAAGACGAGATTGCCGGCCTTGCGACCGAGCACCCGCTTGACGTTGGTCGCCCCGGGGTTGCCGCTGCCGGCCTGGAAAATATCCACCCCCCGGGCCTTCGCCACCAGCACGGCAAAGGAAACCGAGCCAAGCAGGTAGCCGGCGAGAAGGGAAGCGACTGGCAGCAAGGCGGACATGGGCAATCGGGAAGCCCGAAACCCTAGGCAATCAGACCTGAACCAGGCGAGCCCGGAGAATGTTGGGATTTTCGCCGATGGCCTTCATGGCTTCGGCGCTTGGCGTGCTGTCCAGTTCGTAGACGGAAAAGGCGGTGGCGTTATCGCCCTCACCCGCGCGATTCAGGCTCATGTTGGCGATATTGACGCCATCCTTGCCCATCAGCGTGCCCAGGAAACCGACGATGCCGGGGGTATCCTTGTTCTGCAGGACCAGGAGCGTGCCGACAGGGGTGATTTCCAATTCGCGGTTGTCGATCTCCACGATGCGTGGAGCCTGCTGTTTGCCCAAAAGGGTTCCGGCGACGGTATTGACCGTACCGTCCTTGCTGAAGGCCTCGATCCGGATCAGCTCGGTGTAGTCGGCTTCGTCGGACGACTTGATCGTCTCACCGTGGATACCGAGTTCCTGGATTTTTTTGGAGGCGTTGACATCGTTTACCGAATCCCCGGCAATCCTCATCATGTACCCCTTTTGGATCGCCCGGGTCAGTGGCTTGGCGTCGAGGTCAACGATCTTGCCCCAGTAGGTGATGCGCAGCTTCTCCACCTGGTCAGGCGAAATCTGCTGGATGACCGATCCGAGCTTCTGCCCAAGCGTCAGGTACGGCCGCAGGATGGCCAGGGTCTTTGCGTCCACGCTGGGCATGTTAACGGCATTGGCGATGATGCCCTCCTGCAATAAACGGGTGACGACCTCGGCGATTTCGATACCCACGCTTTCCTGGGCTTCCCTGGTTGAGGCACCGAGGTGCGGGGTCAGCACGACGTTATCGAACTTGCGCAAAGGAGAATCCTCCGCCAGCGGCTCGTCCTCATACACGTCGAGCCCGGCGGCCGCGACTTTGCCCGATTCGAGGGCTGCGATCAGAGCGCTTTCCTTGATGATGCCGCCCCGGGCGCAGTTGAAGACACGGACGCCGTCCTTCATTTTCCCGAAGGCCGCATCGTCCACCATGTGGTGAGTGGCATCCGTCATGGGCATGTGAACGGTCAGATAGTCGCAGCGGGAAAAGGCTCCGTCGAGGTCCACCATTTCCACATCCAGAGCACGGGCCTGGCTCTCCGTCAGGTAGGGATCGTAAGCGAGGACAGTCATGCCGCTGGTTTGCGCCCGCCGCGCCACCTCGCGACCGATCCGGCCGAGCCCCAGCACAGCCAGAGTCTTGCCGTAAAGCTCCGACCCGGCGAAGACCTTCCGGTCCCAATTCCCGGCCTTCATGGAGGCATTGGCCTGCGCGATGGGCCGCGTGCCGCAGAGCATGTGGGTAAAGGTCAGTTCAGCGGTGGCGTTGGTGTTGCCCCCGGGCGTGTTCATGACCACCACGCCGCGTTCGGTGGCCGCCTCGATGTCGATATTGTCGGTACCGACCCCCGCGCGGCCCACCGCCTTCAGGTTGGGGGCGGCGGCGATCACCTCGGCGGTAATCTTGGTTTCGCTGCGCACGATGAAGGCATGCGCATCCCTGGCCAGCTTCAGGATTTTTTCCGGCGAGGACCCGTAGGCCTCCACAATATCAAGGCCCTCCTGCTTGTTCAGGAAGTCGACACCGACCGGTGAAATTTTATCAGCAACAATTATCTTTTGGGTCATAGGGCAAAGCAGCCGAGTCTTGATGGGGGGCTGGCCGGGTGCAACTGTCGATTCCCGGTACCTGCGCGGCGCCGTCGATTCCCGGTCTTGCACCGGCGCAGGTGCCGCGTTTGCCTACCGGTTTCCCTCCAGCTGATCCCGCCATGCTCGAATCCCTGACTGACCGCCTGACCGGTGCCCTCCGCAACATCCGCGGCAAGGGCAGGCTGACCGAAGACAACATGGCCGGGGCCTTGAAGGAGGTCCGCAGCGCCCTCTTGTCCGCGGACGTTCATTTCAAGGTCGCCCGGAGCTTTGTCGAGCGGGTCAGGGAGCAGAGTGTCGGCCGGGAAGTCATCAAGTCGGTCGATCCCGGCCAGCAGTTCGTCAAGGTGATCCACGACGAACTGGTCAAGCTGCTCGGGGAAGGCACCACCGAACTCGCCCCCGATCGTCCGCTCCGCATCATGCTCGTGGGCCTCCAGGGCTCCGGCAAAACCACGGTGGCCGGCAAGCTGGCCCGGCGCTTCGGCAAGGAGACCGCGGGGGGGCAGCCGGTCACGCTGGTGGCCGGAGACGTCTACCGGCCGGCCGCTATCGACCAGCTGGAGCGCCTGGCCGATGAAACCGGAGCGGCTTTTTTCGCCGATCGAGGATCGCAGGACGTGCCCGAAATCGGCAAAGCCGGCCTCAAATTCGCCAAGGATCAAGGTGCCCGTATCACTGTTTTCGATACAGCTGGCCGCCTGCAGATCGACGATGCGATGGTGGAGGAGGTGAAACAGCTGAAGACGGCCGTCCAGCCGCACGAAATCCTGCTGGTGGCGGACGCCGCACTCGGCCAGGAAGCGGTCAATGTCGCCCGGACGTTCAACGATGCGCTCGGCATCACCGGGATCGTTCTGACCAAGATGGACGGGGACGCGCGCGGGGGCGCCGCCCTGTCGATGAAGGAAATCACCGGGGTGCCCATCAAGTTCATGGGTACGGGCGAAAAGCTGGATGCACTCGAAGCCTTTCACCCCGACCGGGTCGCCTCCCGGATCCTGGGCATGGGCGACGTGGTGAGTCTGGTCGAAAAGGCGCAGGAGACCATCGATCAGGACGAGGCCGAGAAAGCCGCCCAGCGCCTGCAGAGCGGGGAATTCAATCTGGAGGACATGCTTACCCAGATGCGACAGGTGAAGAAGATGGGGTCTCTGGGCAGCCTGGTGAGTATGCTGCCGGGCATGAGTAACGTGGAGGTCGGCAACAAGGAGGAGAAACAGGTGGGCCGGACCGAGGCGATCATCCTGTCGATGACGCCGAAGGAACGGCAGAATCCGAACCTGCTCCGCGGCAGCCGGGTCATGCGTGTCGCCAGGGGCAGCGGCACTTCCGTCCGGGACGTCAACGGGCTCCTCAAGCAATACAGCCAGATGCGCAAAATGATGCGCATGATGAAGGGCAAAAAAGGAAAGAAAATGCGCAAGCAGATGGAGGCCATGCAGGCCCAACAGGGCGGATCCGGTCCGGGTGGGGGCCTGCCGGATCTGAAGTTTTAGACCGGTTTCAGGTTAAGCTATAGCCTCTGTGGGTGGCACGCCTGCCGATCAAGCTGGCGATTGAATGGTTCCCCTGCAATACGGATTGGCGCCAAATCAATCATTATGTGCGTCGCACAGCCTGGCGGGATCGCTAATTTTTCTAAAAGGACTCTATCCCAATTTGAGAACGTTGAGGATAGTCGCGGCGGGGCGCAGCCTCGCCGTGCACTACTCCGGCTGGTTCGGGGTCACTCGGGAGGTAGCTCGAAACGGCCGGCAACAATGCCCGGTACCGTGATGTCCTCGTCGAGTTCCTCCCAGCGCAGGGCGTGGCCGTCTACCTCGATCTCGACAGCGGCGAGTTGTTCGTCCGCGGCCTCCTTCAACCGGGCAAAGCGGCTGGCGGGAAATGAGATCACGCGCTCGTCCGCGAGCTCGACGTAGACACGCCGGCTCGAACCTCAAACAGAGAACCCAACCACCCATGCTCATCGGCATTCCCAAGGAAATCAAAAAGCTGGAAAACCGCGTCGCGGTGATGCCCGGAGGTGTCGAGGAACTCGTCGCCGCCGGCCATCGGGTGCTGATCGAAGCCGGGGCGGGCCTGGGCAGCGATTGCGCCGACACGGCCTACGTCGCAGCCGGCGCCGAATGCGTCGAGGGCCCCGACCGCATCTGGGCGGAGGCGGACCTGATCGTGAAAGTGAAGGAGCCCCAACCCGACGAATATCCGAAAATCCGGGATGGCCAGATCATCTTTACCTATTTCCACTTTGCCGCCAGCGAGGAACTGACGCTGGCCATGCGCGACAGCGGCTGCATCGCCGTGGCCTACGAGACGATCCAAACGGCGGATCGCAAGCTGCCGTTGCTCACGCCGATGAGCGAAGTTGCCGGGCGCATGGCCATGCAGCAGGCAGCCAAATACCTGGAACGGGCCCATGGGGGTCGGGGCGTCCTGGTCGGCGGGATCGCCGGCGTGGCCCCCGCCAATGTCCTGATCCTGGGCGGGGGCGTGGTCGGCACCAATGCCGCCAAGATGGCGGCCGGCATGGGCGCACGCGTCGTCCTGGTGGACGTCTCGCTGGATCGCCTCCGTTACCTGGACGACATCATGCCGGAGAACGTCGTGACCCTGATGTCGAACGCGGCCAACATCCGGGAGTTGAGCCAGCAGGCGGACGTCATCATCGGGGGCGTGCTCATTCCCGGCGGCAAGGCGCCCAAACTGATCACCCGCGAGCATTTGAAATCCATGAAGCGTGGCGCCGTGCTGGTGGACGTTGCCATCGACCAGGGCGGCAGCTTCGAGACGTCGCGTCCGACTACGCATGACGACCCGGTTTTCGAGGTGGACGGCGTGATGCATTACTGTGTGGCCAACATGCCCGGCGCGGTGCCCGTCACCTCGACCATCGCCCTGACAAACGCCACCCAGCCCTACATCCGCCAGATTGCCGACCTGGACTGGAAACGCGCGGTGCTGGCCAATCCGGCCCTGCGCCGGGGCGTCAACATCGCCCGGGGTGAAATCACCTACCCGGCCGTAGCCGAAGCCTTTGGCCTGCCCTACCAGCCGCCCGAAGAGGTGGTGAAGGAATGAGGGAGAGCGGAGGCCCGGCTGAAGCCGGGCAAGACCAGGCTCCTGCCGGCCTGCCAGGCGGATCACCACCGGCTTCACCGGTGCTCCGACCGGTTTCGTCGCGCGACCCAACCGATCCGCGGCGCCCCGGCGGACAAGCGGAGGCCCGGCTTCAGCCGGGCAAGACCAGGCCCCTGCCGGCCAGCCAGGCGGATCACCACCGGCTGAAGCCGGTGCTCCGACCGGTTTCGTCGCGCGACCCAACGGAGCCCCGGTCCCCCGGCGAACCCGCGGAGGCCCGGCTTCAGCCGGGCAAGACCAGGCCCCTGACTGCCTGCCAGGCGGATCACCACCGGCTGAAGCCGGTGCTCCGACCGGTTTCGTCGCGCGACCCAACGGATCCGCGGTGCCCCGGCGGACAAGCGGAGGCCCGGCTTCAGCCGGGTAAGACCAGGCCCTGACTGCCAGCCAGGCGGATCACCACCGGCTGAAGCCGGTGCTCCGACCGGTTTCGTCGCGCGACCCAACGGATCCCCGGTGCCCCGGCGGACCCGCGGAGGCCCGGCTTCAGCCGGGTAAGACCAGGCCCCTGCCGGCCTGCCAGGCGGATCACCACCGGCTGAAGCCGGTGCTCCGACCGGTTTCGTCGCGCGACCCAACGGAGCCCCGGCGCCCCGGCGAACCCGCGGAGGCCCGGCTTCAGCCGGGCAAGACCAGGCCCCTGCCGGCCAGCCAGGCGGATCACCACCGGCTGAAGCCGGTGCTCCGACCGGTTTCGTCGCGCGCCTGCCCGCCAAAGTCCCGCTTAGCGGGACGACGGCGGGACCCTCGTCCAACGGATCCACGGCGGCAAGCGCCGGCCCTGCAGAATCCCCCTTTGCGCAAGTTAGCCTTGGGTTGATATCGCAAATCCGTCCAAACCGGCTCAAGTACCCATTCCTCCATGCTACTGCTTTATCTGATCGCTGGCTTGATCCTGCTGGTCCTCGGCGCCGAATGGCTGATCCGGGGAGCCAGCCGGCTGGCAGCCGCCCTGGGGTTATCGCCGCTGATCATCGGCCTGAACGTGGTCGCCTTCGGCACCAGCGCCCCCGAACTGGCCGTCAGCCTCAAGGCCGGCCTGAGCAATCAGGGGGCGCTGGCCGCCGGTAACGTGATCGGCAGCAACCTGTTTAATACCCTCTTCATCCTGGGGCTGTGTGCGCTCGCCACCCCGCTGACCGTGTCGGCCCGTCTGGTTCGTTGGGATGTGCCTGTCATGATCGCTCTGTCCGTGGCCATGCTGCTGCTGGCTCTGGATGAACGCTTTGTCTGGTGGGAAGGTCTGCTGTTGCTGGGGTCGCTCGTCGGGTACACGGTTTTCCAGGTGGTGCAGGGTCGTGCCCATCCGGATACGCAGGAAACTTTCAACGGGGAAGGCGCCCGCGCTCCCGGCAGCCTGCCGATGAACGCCGTGCTGACCCTCGCGGGGCTCGGTCTGCTGGTGCTCGGCTCACGCCTGTTTGTTACCGGCGCGGTGGATCTGGCGGGGCGACTGGGAATCAGCGAGGCAGTGATCGGTCTGACGATTGTCGCGGCGGGCACGTCGCTGCCGGAGGTCGTTACTTCGTTACTGGCAACCATTCGGGGTGAACGGGACATCGCGGTGGGCAATGTCCTGGGAAGCAATACCTTCAACATCCTCGGCGTTCTGGGGGTGGCCGCCCTGGCGGACCCTGGAGGCATCGACGTACCCGCCGCCATGATTCATTTCGACATGCCGGTGCTGATCGCGGTGGCGCTGGCCTGCCTGCCGGTTTTTTTCACCCGGGGGCAGATCAGCCGTCAGGAGGGATTCTGCCTGTTCGCCTACTATATCGCCTACACGACCTACCTGGTTCTGGACGTTTCCGGTCACGACGCCCTCCCCGCCTACAGCCGCGCATTCTTCTGGTTCGTCATTCCCTTGAACATCCTGACCTGGATTTTCGTAGCCGCCTCCGTGCGGAACCGTCCCGGTGGATCCAAAGCCGGGGCGGAAGCCGCTGGCGAGGATCCTGAATAGGCCCCAGGTTCGTTTCATGGTCTACTTCTGGTTGCTCATTGGGCTAATCCTGCTGGTCCTCGGCGCGGAGGTGCTGATCCGCGGGGCGAGTCGCCTGGCCGCGGGCCTCGGGCTCCCACCCCTGGTGATCGGTCTGACGGTCGTGGCCTACGGAACAAGCGCCCCCGAACTCGCGGTAAGCATCAAGGCCGGGCTGACGGGGGAAGGCGCGGTGGCCGTCGGCAACGTCATCGGCAGCAACATTTTCAACGTGCTGTTTATCCTGGGCCTGTGTGCGCTGGTCGCGCCGCTGACCGTCGCTTCCAAACTGATTCGACTGGATGTGCCGATCATGATCCTGGCCTCGTTCGTGATCCTGTTCCTCGGGTTCGATGGGGTATTCGCCCGCCGGGAAGGGCTCCTCCTCGTCGTCGGCCTGGTCGCTTACACTGTTTTTCTGGTTGTGGCGGGGAGGAAAGAACAACCGGCCGTCGACCTGAAGGACACGGTCGAGCCCGAACCGGGCAATCCCTGGCTACAGGCGCTCATCGCTCTGGTCGGTCTGGGCATCCTGGTGGCCGGGTCACGCCTGTTTGTCGGCGGGGCCATCGCCCTCGCCCGGGTCATCGGCCTGAGCGAGTCGGTAATCGGCCTGACCATCGTGGCGGCCGGCACGTCGCTTCCGGAGGTCGTGACTTCGGTGGTGGCCACTATCCGGGGCAAGCGGGAAATCGCGGTCGGCAACGTCATCGGGAGCAATACCTTCAATATCCTGGGGGTCCTGGGCCTCTCCTCCCTGTTCGGGGCGGGAGGCTTTCTGGCCTTCCCGGCGGCCATGCTCCACTTCGACTTGCCGGTCATGATCATCGTGGCGCTGGCCTGCCTGCCGGTCTTTTTAACCGGCGGCCGGATCAGCCGGAGCGAGGGGGCCGTCCTGTTCGGCTACTACCTCCTCTACACCCTGTATTTGATTCTGGCGTCCAGCCAGCACGACGCCCTGCCCGCCTACAGCAAGGCCCTTTTCTGGTTCATCATCCCGCTCAACCTGGCCACCTGGGTGTTTGTTGCGCTGGTCCTGAAACCAGAGAACCGGCCTGAGGACCCCCATCCTTCCTAGCTGTCCGGCTCGACGATCTGGTCGGAATCGGCATCCGGGTCCGTGTAGGAACCCGTGTACGGTTCGCCGGTACTGACGGGCCCGGGACCGAACGGCGTGTCGACCACCACGTAGCCTTCTTCCTCAACCAGCCCCCGGCCAAATTTCTCGGGAGCGCCGAATGAAGTGCCGCCGACCACCGCGATGAAGATATCCTCCTCCGGTTCGACCTGGGCGAAGAGGGGCCCGGCCGGCGGCAGGATCAGGAGGCAGACAATCAGGCTTTTGAAAAAACGTATAGTGAACGGAAGCAGTGCTTGTGCCAGCGGGTCAGCGGTCTATCCGATGGCCAGCGCCCAGTCCGAAACATGGGGGGCTTGCCACGAATCCCCGTTCAGCGTGACCGGCAGCTCTTTGTAGGGCTGACAGGTATCCACGGCGACCGCCGGGCCTTCCGGCACGCCGGACAGCTCGATTTCTCCCGCGTCCTCCGCATACAGCAACCAATACCGACCATCCGTGGAGCGGAGGGCCGCTCCTGCCGGACGATCGGGATCCGGCTCCAAATCAATCGTGAAGCGGTCTTCAAAGAAGCGGCGGCAGGTCAGCAGCACCCCGGCATCGGGATACGGCAAACTCATCCCCCGCGCCTCGCTGTGGCCGACGAAACAGCCCCAGATATTGCCCATACCACCGACCATCCAGCTGTGCCAGAGCCCGCGGCGTGTCATCGTCTGGTCGTAATCCTTGGCTGCATGCGTCTCGCTGTCGCGGATGCGAAACCGGTCCTCGCTGAGGACCGGGCGCTGCGGATTGGCCTCCATCAGCGCGCGGTAATCCCCGGGCGTCGGTCGGAATTGGGTGTATCCAGCATAGTCCAGGCCGTCGCAGATCTGGGCGATGCGGCCATCCCGGCCGGGAGAGCCGGCCCGGGCGCCCAGGAGATGCGGCCAGCCAAGGAGACCGCTCAGGTGTCGGTGCCAGGCCGCCAACTCCTCTTCAGAGACCCAGTGCTCGAGGTCGTAGCCGTAACCGAGGGTCCAGCCCGGCAGGGGCCCGAGCCGCGCGGCCAGATAGCGTTGCAGTCGACGATCCACCCGGCCGTTGATGCCACCCCAGTCATCACGCATCGGTGTCTGCCGGTGATTGGCGTCGTTGTCTCCCCACATCCAGAAGTGGACCATGCCACCCGCCTGATGAACCTGCCGGATCAGGGTTTCCAGGACAGCGAAGGTACGCGGGTCGGGATTGGGGTCGGGATCTTCGAATTCGGTATGCGCCTGTTTGTCGATGTCGAGCCAGCGACAGAAGACAGGTACATGGAAACCGTGAAAACCGTGCCGGGTGAGAAACGTTTCGATGTCATCGGGAATCGCGTCGATATGGGCGGCCAGGTCGTCGGGCTGGCGGTACATGACCCACTGGGGAGCCAGGACCTGCCCCGTGGCCTGCCAGGCCCAACGGTTGCCGCGTGCGGTAACGAAGGCGTTGCCGCTGATCGTATCCGGCGGACCGACGGTCACCCGTCCCTCGAAAGCCGGCAGGCCCGCGGGCAGGTCCCGACCCGCAAACGTCCACCGACCCTCCCGGGTGGGAGCAAAGCGAAAAGCCCAGGCGCCGGCGCCGTCCCAGTACAGGCCGGTGGTCCGGACTTCGCCGGTGGCTTCGTCGGTAAAGACGACTGTGGCGGCACAATCGTAGGGATTTCCTTCGGGCTCGGTTTCCGGCTCCAGGTGCCAGTCCACGGTAGGCCCGAAGCGGGCAACGGCTCGTTCGAGGTCTGTTGTCATCAGGGAATCAGGGTTTGCCCCAGCCACCCCCACCGGGTGTTCTCAGGATCAATTGGTCGTCCACGTCCAGGCGCAGGGTGATGCCCCCGGGCAGGGCTTCCCGGGATCCGTCGGAACGGATACGTTCCTGTTCTCCTGGTGCACCCGGCAGGCCGCCTTTCAGGCCATAAGGACCCTCTTTGCGGTGCTGGCACAACAAAGAAAGTGTTTGTGCCTTCAGGAAACGGTAATGCCGGACGAGGCCATCCCCGCCGGGGTGCTTCCCTGCCCCACCCGATTCCCGCCGCAGGCTGAACCGCTCGATGCGCACCGGGAATCGTCGTTCGAGGATCTCGGGGTCGGTAATGGCGGTGTTGGTCATGTGACTGTGTATGCCCGAGGCGCCGGGACCGTCCTCCGTCGCGCCGCAGCCACCCCCAATGGTTTCGTACATCCCGCCCGCATCGTCACCGAATACCGTGTTGTTCATCGTGCCCTGGCTGCAGGCCATTTCACCGAAGGCCAGCAGCAGCGTGTCAACGACGCGCTGCGACACCTCCACGTTGCCGCCGACCACCGCCGGGGCCTGCCCGGGATCTCCGGAAAAATCAGGATTCAGGAAGCTGTTTTCCGGGAGCGTGAGGGTGACGGGGTCCATCAACCCCTCGTTGAGCAGCAGGTCGCCGCCGATCAGGACGCGCAGCACGTAGATGACGGCACTCCGGATGACGGCGGGGGTGGCGTTCAGGTTGCCGGGGTGAACCGGGTCTGTACCGGAAAAATCGATACAGACTTGATTGGCGTCTACCGCCACCGAGAGGCGAATGGTCGAGCCGTCGTCCAGGCGCTGTTCCGCCCTTGCCTGAAAGCCCGGGCGTGTCTCCAGCCAGGCGGCCAGCCGGTCCCGGGCGGCCTTGCGCAGGAAGGTCATGTGATCGGTCAACTCATCGGCCCCGTACCGGTCGGCCAGGTCCCGGAGGGACCGGGTGCCCAGCCGCAGGGCCGCGACCTGAGCCTGCAGATCGGCGATGTTCTCCGAGACGCGACGGCTGGGCCAGGGGCCGGAGCTAAGTCGACCAGCCATAGCTTCCCAGTCCGCCTTTCCGCCGTCGAACAGTTTGAAGGGCGAAAGCACCACCCCTTCCTCGGCCAGACAGGCGGCATCGGCGGGCATGGAACCGGGTGCCTTGCCCCCGAGTTCGGCATGATGCGCGCGGGTGGCCAGGTAACCCAGGAGCGAGCCATCATCACCGGGGCCGAAGACCGGCGCAAATACGGTGATGTCCGGCAGGTGGCTACCCCCGAACCCGGGATGGTTGACCACCACCACGTCGCCGGACGCGACTGTTTCCGTCTCCAGAACCCGCCGCAAACAGGCGCCAAGCGCCCCCAGGTGCACGGGAATGTGCGGGGCATTGAGCACAAGCCGGGCGTCGGGATCCAGCAGCGCACAGGAGAAATCGAGCCGCTCCCGGATGTTGGTCGACAAGGCCGTACGTTGCAACTGGAGGCCCATTTCCTCCACCAGGACACGGAAGCGCTGGGTCAGCATTTCACGCCGGATCAACGCCGATCCGGATGCGTGTCCGGAGCGTTTGGTCCGCTTCAGCAGCAGGGATCCCCGGTCGCCCCCGGAGCGGCTCCACCCGGCATCGATGACCACCGTGCCGAAGGCACTGGCTTCGACCTGAGGCTGTTCAAAGGTTCGTGCTTCGCCGAATGCTTCTTTTTCCGGCTCGCCGAGGCGGGTCCCGACTTCCACCCGGAGCGCCACCACTTCCACGGAGTGATCGCCCGGCGGATGGTAACCGAAAACCTGCTCAAAGCGGTCGCGAAATCCCTTCGCCAGGTCCGTCTCCGGCTGGTCCACGTCGATCCGCAAGGTCACTTCCTGCCCGGAAAGGCGACACTCCGCCGAGGCAGCGAGGCGGTGCAGCTCCTGATTTGGCCCCAGACTGCCGACCAGACGATCACGCCCCTGTTGCTCGAGGGTCGCGAGCCGGGCGGACAGTTCGCCCTGAACGGTATCAGCCCCTTGCAGGACCTGACCGTCTTCCACCGTTTTCAACACGGCATGGTTCAGGCCAACCGCACTGAGGATCCCCGCGTCTCCGGGAATGAGGATGCGTTCCATGCCCAGCTCGGCCCCGATCGCGCAGGCGTGTTGTCCGCCGGCGCCGCCGAAGGCGACCAGCGTGTAATCCTTGGGGTCAAACCCCTCCCGGACCGAGATCTTTCGGATGGCGTCAGCCATTCGGGCGTTCGCAACGTCGAGAAAACCGCGCAACACCGCTTCCTGCTCCGCCTCTCCCTCCCGGTCGGCCCGGAAGGCTTCCAGGACGGGTTCGAGGGCGGCCTTGGCGGCCTCCGGGTAAACGGGCACATTGAAGGTCTCGGGATCCGTCCTGCCGAGCAGCAGGTTGACGTCCGTCAGCGTCAGCGGTCCACCCGCCCCGTAGCAGGCCGGGCCTGGGTCCGCACCGGCACTGTCAGGCCCCACTTCCAGAAAACCCTTGCGGTAACGACAGATGCTGCCGCCCCCCGCGGCCACGGTCTCGATCCGCAGCGCCGGCGCCTGCAAGCGAGCCCGACCGACCCGGTGGCTGCTCAGCAGGTCCAGCCGACCGTCGTAACGCGAAACATCGGTGCTGGTGCCGCCCATGTCGAAGGCGATCAGGCATTCCAGCCCCAGGCGGGCCCCGGCCGCAGCGACCCCCACCACCCCGCCGGCCGGCCCGGACAGGAGGCTGTCCTTGGGCCGGTACAAGTCCCGGGGCACCAGGCCGCCCGCACTGGTCATCACCCGGATGCCACTCCCTTCAGCCAGGGCTTCGGAAACCCGGTGCAGGTACCCGGTCAGGATGGGCGCCAGGTAGGCGTCGACGAGGGCTGTTTCCGCCCGGCGGGCGATGCGGGTAAAGGCGCTGACGTCGGAGGAAAGCACAACCGTGGAAAACCCCGCCTGGTGCAGCCGTTCCCCAACCTGCCGTTCATGGTCCGGATTCTGATCACTGTGCATCAGGGCAACCGCCGCCACGGTGAAACCATCGTCGACCAGACTCTGGAGGGCCGTATCCAGTTTCCGGATATCCAGAGAGCGAATCTCCCGGCCGGATGCATCGAGCCGGCCGGTGACTTCCAACACCCGGTCATGGAGCGGCCGGGGCCGGGCCGGATTGCGGGCGAAAAGATCGGGACGCGTCTGATCGCCGATGCGCAGCAGGTCCCCGAAGCCGGCCGTCACCAGAAACAGGACTCGGGCGCCGGTTTCCTCCAGCAGGGCATTGGTCCCGCGGGTGGTGGCCAGGCGCAGTTCCATTCGCGGCAAGGGCTCTCCTGCCGGCACGCCGGTGGCCAGGTGGGCGGCCAGGACGGGCGCTTCCAGACCACTCGCCAGCGACAGCAGGGCCCCCGGCCCGGGCCGGTCCGCGAGGTTCCGGTCGAGCGACAGACGCCCGCTTTCCACCGAAAATCCCCGGACACGCGCTCTGGAATCATCATCGGAAGATGCATGCAGGTTGAATCCCCGGGCAAAATCGTCCGGCCCCGACCAGCCGGGATCGATAACCAGGGTCCGCGCGTCGAGGACCGACCGGACACGCGCCCTCAGGTGTCCCGAGGACAGGACCTTTTTGCGGACTTCGCGACCGTCCGGAGCGATGGCCAGGCAGTCGGTAAACGTGCCGCCCGTATCGACAAACAGGCGCCAGGGCTGCTCAGGTTCGACCGTCATCACGGGGCGTAAGCGTGCGGAAACATCGGCCCATGGCAACCGCCACCATGGGTGTCGGGGCTTGGGCGCGTTTGGACAGTATGGCTGGAGTGGTGAACAGAGGGTTGCTCGAATTCCCTGAATCGGCCAGGCCTGGCGGCGCGGCTACGTTTTATACCAACCATTCAGCCTGGATCTGCCGTCACCACCAACCAGCAACCCCTCCACTCCTCCACTACTCCACTCCTCCACTCCTCCACTAAATAATCATCCCGGCGGCGACGGTTTGGTTGGTGAAGGGATCGATGAGGACGAAGGAACCGGTTTGCCGGTTTCTCTTGTAGCTGTCGTGGGCAAGCGGAGCGGCCGTACGGATCCGGACGCGGCCGATATCGTTAAGACCGAAGGACAGGTCGTCCTCGATCTTGTGCAGGGTGTTGATGTTGACCTTGTAGAGGACTTCCTGAACCACCGCTTTCGTTTCCCTGGTCGTCTGGCGCAGGACGTATTTGCCGCGGCCCTGCAGTTTCCTGGAATCCGAAAACCAGCAGATCATGGCCTCGATATCCTGGCCCATGCGGGGAGGATTATTCGGTTTCACGATCATGTCCCCCCGCCCGATGTCGATCTCGTCCTCCAGGGTGATGGCGACCGACATGGGAGTGAAGGCCTCCGCCACGTCGCCGTCCATCGTATGGATGCCTTTGATCTTCGAAGAAAAGCCGCTCGGCAGCACCTTGATCTCGTCCCCCGGCTTAAACACCCCCCCGGCGACACGACCGGCGTAACCGCGGAAGTCATGCCACTCCTGCGAATGCGGGCGGATCACCCACTGGACGGGAAAGCGGGCGTCCACGTGGTTGGCGTCCGCGCCGACGTATACCGTCTCCAGATGATAAAGCAGGCTCGGCCCCTGGTACCAGGGGGTCTTGCCCGAACGCTCGACCACGTTGTCGCCCACCAGCGCGCTGATGGGAATGAATTCCACGTCCACGATGCTTTCCAGGCGCGAAGCGAAGCTCTTGAAGTCGGCGACGATCCGGCTGTAGACGGCCTCCGCGTAGTCCACCAGATCCATCTTGTTGATGCAGACCACCACGTGTTGGATCCGCAGCAGGTTGGCGATGAAGGCGTGGCGGCAGGTCTGCTCGATCACACCCTTCCGGGCATCGACCAGAATAACAGCCAGATTGGCGGTCGACGCGCCCGTCACCATGTTGCGGGTGTACTGAATATGCCCCGGCGTGTCGGCGATGATGAATTTGCGGCGCGGGGTGGCGAAATACCGATAGGCCACGTCGATGGTGATGCCCTGCTCGCGTTCGGAGCGCAGACCGTCGGTCAGCAGGGCCAGGTTCACATTCTCGTCGCCGCGGCGCTTGCTGGTCAGCTCGATTGCCTCGAGCTGGTCTTCGAAAATGGCCTTGGAGTCGTAAAGGAGCCGGCCGATGAAAGTGCTCTTGCCGTCGTCGACACTGCCGGCCGTGGTGAACCGCAGCAGGTCCATGTCGGGATATCCGGAATCAAGGGAGGAGGGATTCATGGGAAAGTCGGAGTTTGCGTAAGGAATGATGGAATACGGCTTGCCGGATCAGAAGTAGCCCTGGCGCTTGCGATCCTCCATTGAGCTCTCGCTGCGCTTGTCGTCGGCCCGGTTGCCGCGCTCGGTCACCCGCGCGGCGGCCACTTCGGCGATGATCTTCTCGAGGTCGTCAGCAGCGGATTCGACCGCCCCGGTGATGGTGGCGTCGCCCATGGTCCGGAAGCGTATCATCTTCCTGAGGACTTCCTCGCCGTCCTCCGGCACGACGAATTCGGACACGGCCAGAATCGTCCTGTTGCGGATGACGCACTCCCGCTCCTGCGCGAAGTAAAGCGACGGCAGCGGGATGTTCTCGTGCTTGATGTATTGCCAGACATCCATCTCGGTCCAGTTGGAGAGCGGGAAGATCCGGAAATGCTCGCCCGGCTGCATGCGCCCGTTGAACAGATTCCAGAGTTCGGGCCGCTGGTTCTTGGGGTCCCACTGGCCGAAGTCGTCCCGGTGGGAGAAGAAACGCTCCTTTGCCCGTGCCTTTTCCTCGTCGCGCCGGCCGCCGCCCAGTGCGGCATCGAATTGATGCTCTTCAATAGCATCCAGCAGCGTCTGGATCTGCAGCATGTTCCGGCTGGCGTTCGGTCCCTTTTCCTCGGCCACCCGGCCGTCCTTGATAGCCTGCTCCACCGAGGCCACCACCAGTTGGGCGCCGACGCGTTCAACCAGCTCATCGCGGAAGGCGATGGTCTCCCGGAAATTGTGGCCGGTATCGACGTGAACCAGCGGAAAGGGAATCTTGCCGGGCCAGAACGCCTTCCGGGCCAGGTGCGTCATCACGATCGAATCCTTGCCGCCGGAGAACAACAGGGCGGGCCGCTCAAACTGGGCGGCGGTCTCCCGCATGATGAAGATCGCCTCACTTTCGAGCTGTTTCAGGTGACTGAGGGTGTAGTCTTTGTGCATGAGAAAAAAGGTCAGCCAAATCGCTTCCGTATGGCGGTTTCGAGTTGGGCCAGGCTGTCCTCCAGCGCCACGCCGTCGGTCTCGATCACCAGATCGGCACGGTCCGGTTCATCGAAGCCGGAATCCTTGCCGGTGAACTGTTTCACGCCGCCGGCGTTGGCCTTGGCATACAGGCCTTTCACGTCGCGCGCGGCGCAAGTCTCGAAGGAGGCTTTGACATACACCTCCAGCAGGTCGTCATCCCCGATGATTTCGCGAACCAGCGAGCGCAGCGCATTCGTGGGGGTGATGAAGGAACAGAAGGTGATCACCCCGGCGTCGCGGAACAGCTTCGCCACCTCCGCGATCCGGCGAATGTTTTCCCGGCGTTCCTCATCCGAAAAGCCCAAATCCGCATTGAGGCCGCTCCGGATGTTGTCCCCGTCCAGAATCTGTGTAAACCAGCCCGCCGCATGCAGGTTGCGCTCCATCGCATTGACCAGCGTGCTCTTGCCCGAGCCCGACAGACCATAGAGCCAGATGACGGCCCCGCGCTGCCCCAGCAGACGCTCCTTGTCCGCACGCTTCAGCATGCGGTCGAATTCCGGGTGAATATTGTCGGGCGAGGCAGCCATCAGGATCAGTCAGCGGCGGCTTTCCGGTGCCGCAAAGGCGTCAGGTAAGCCAGACCCGGGCCGGCGAGTCCATCCCGAAAACCAAAATTCAGGGTTTTTTAGGTGAAAAACCTTTGATTCGACGGGTCAGCGCGTCCGCGCCTGATGGAGGGCGCGGGCGAGGCCGTCGGGATCGTCGGTTCCGAGTTCGAGGAAAGACTGGTCGGTAAAGGTGATGCGCAGGCCGGCGCGCCCGCCGATCCCGACCAGGCGGCTCCTATCGCCGAGGCGGCGGATGCCCCAGCCGGTTGGCGATTGGAGGCTGACCGGGGCGACATCCTGAATCGCGTCGAGGGAGACGCTCTGGCGGATGAGCCCGAGCAGGCCGAAGCTCCAGGCGAGGCGCCCGCGGGCGACGGTAACGGTCAGCGAGCCGAAGTTGACGGCCATAAACAGATCGAGGAGCAGCACACCGAGGGCGAGGGGCCAGAGGCTTGGGCGAAGCGAAACCAGGACCGCAGCGGCGGCCAGCCCGCTCCCGAGGATCAGGCCGAGCATGGCGGTGCCCCATTGCGTGCATTGGTAATGAACCATGGCGGACAGATTCGGGAGATGGGGGGATCGCCGCAATGCGCGACCGGCGGGTTAGGGCGTGTTTGAAAACCCCTGCCGGGAGTCGCGAACGCCGGCCTCCACCTTCGTCCAAGGACTTCGGCGGACAGGAAAGAGCCGGCGTCTCCATGGAGTGGCGGGCTCTTCCGCCGTCGCCTAAAAGGCTATGGCGGACAGGTCGGCCCGCCATACGCGTAAAAGCCGTCCGTTTCCGGCTTATCTCGACTTTCCAAACACGCCCTAACCCGAACTTCCAGGTTCAAGGACCTGAAAGGTGTAGCGCCAGTCCCCGTCGGCGCTGGTCCGTTTCTCGATGACGCGGGTGAACCGGTGGGTCCAGTCGGGAAAGCGGGCATCGCCTGCGACCTCGGCGTGGACACGGGTCAGGTACAGGCGCTCGGCACGGTCCATGGCCTCGGCGTAGACGGCCTCGCCGCCACAGATCCAGATCGGGGCAGCGTCCCCCTGTTCGGCCAGGGCCAGGGCCGCATCGAGATCGCGCGCCACCTCGGCACCGGGAAAGGTTTTTCCGGTCTGGCGGGTCAGGACGATGGTGCGGCAGTCGGGTCGGGCCACCCCGGTTTCGTCGAAGGAGCTGCGGCCCATGATGCAGACCCCGCCGCGTGTGTGGTCATGATACCAGCGCGTGTCCTCGGGGATGGACCAGGGCAGCTGGCCTTCCCGGCCGATCACGCGGTTTTCCGAGCAGGCGACCATAAGGTAAACGGGCTTGGCCATGGCCCCAGGATCCCCCGCTGAGGGGTCCCGCTCAACCCTCATTGTCCCTTTCGGGATCGCCGCACCACCAGGCCGAGGGCAATCAAACCAAACACGGCCGCGAAGTATCGGGGCTCGGGGATGGGCGAGGCCGAATAACGGGCCAATTCGTTTAAGCTTAGGTCGGCGAGAAATACGTCTCCGGAAAAAGTGATCCCGTCCAGGGCGGAATTGAAGTCTGCAGAGCTGTTTGTGGTCGTCAGCGTTTGAGGCACAATTTCAATAACATCCCCCGCTGTTACAGAAAGCAGCGTATTAAATCCTAAAAGTCCGTCGTCCGGACTCACATCGCCATTACTGTTCGTAAAGTTGTCAGAAATATTCTGAAGGGGAACAGACATCTGGGCTCCCCCGTTGACCCGATAAGCAAGGCTGGCAGGATTGATAGTGAGAGTCTCAGAACTCGCATCGGAGGACACCCAATCGTCGAAAACCAGAAAGAACCCATTGGAGGAAGTCGTGGTTACCGTGAGCGGAATGGCAGTCGAAAATTCTATCGTTGCGCCCGGACTGGTAAACGGGCCCGTCACGACAATGGCAGCGTGACCGGGCAGGTAGTTCAGGAAAGCCAGAACACCCAGAATAATGAATTTTCTGATCATAAGGACAGGTCGGAGGCGGGAATGAAACGGCGGCATATTGCTTACGGAGGCTGGAGTAGTTATGGACCGGGAACAATCAGATCAACCCAATTTAGCGAAAAACCTTAACGTTTACCCGCCGGCAGCTCCACACCGACGACCGGCCAGCGCCAGCCCTGGCGTTCGAGCTGAAGCACAACGCCGTTGCGGAAGCGTGCCTCGAAGGTGGTCGGTCCGGTAAAAAAGGCCCAGGCCAGCGACAGGCCGTTTTCGTCTTCGGTGTCTCCGCCTGTCTCCGAGCCGGGCGAAGGCCCCGGGTCGGGGTCATCCTGTCCGAAGCCGGCCTGTTTCACCAGCCCTGCGAGTTTGTCGGGGGTGACCCACTCGGCGAGCAACCGGTCGATAACCACCGGGCCGAACAGGTCCGCCAGTCCCCGGGTGACCGTGCCGCCGGCTTCACCGTCCGCCGTCGTGCGCTCCACTTCGGCCGACAGCCGGGTCTGGAGGTCGTTCTTCAAGTGCTCCCGGACGCGCGGAAAGGCGACCGCCTGTTCCAGTTTGGCCTCGTCCCCGGTCCGGAGCGCCGACCGCAACTCATACAGACTCCAATACGGCAACAGGCCGTAGCCGACCGGGATCGCGACCAGCACCGTGAAGAGGAGGCGTTGCAGACGTTTCATGGCGGGTCCGGAGAGAACAGACCATTGAAGGTTGCCCGGATTGCCGGGGAAGGAAAACGCAAAATGGCCCAACCGGCGCCGGATTGCGGGACAACCGCCACAGGGGGCGATTCGCCGCTCGCCGGGCCGGCCCGTTCCCGTCACCCAACCTTAACCCGGCCCGCCCCCTTTTTCCTTGTGGAACGGGAGGAGCCGCTGTTGGGTCTAGGTCCGGGCATGGGTTCCTTAACTGACCTCGAAGCGGGCCTCGAAACGGGGCTCCTGCTTCCCGACCTGTGGCAGCAACAGGCCATCCGCCATCTCCAGGCCGGCCGCGATGTCGTGGTCGACGCACCCACCGGTTCGGGCAAAACCTACGTTTTCGAGCAGTTTTTCACCCAGAGCTTCCGCGGACAGGCCGTGTTCACGGTGCCCACCCGCGCCCTGGCCAACGACAAGCTCTACGAGTGGCGGGACCGCGGCTGGAACACCGGCATTCAGACCGGCGATGTGGCCGTCAATCTCGGGGCGCCGCTGATCGTGGCCACGCTCGAAACCCAGCGCGGGGCTTTTCTGCGCGGGGCCGGCCCCAATCTGCTGGTCATCGACGAATATCAGATGCTGGCCGATGACAAGCGCGGGGTTAACTACGAGCTGGCCCTCGCCATGGCCCCGCCGCACACCCAGCTGCTCCTGCTCTCCGGCAGTGTGGCCAACCCCGAAAAGGTGGTCAGCTGGTTGCGCCGGATCGGCCGGGAAGCTGTCCTGACCAGCCACAAGCAGCGCCCCGTACCGCAGGAGGAGGTCTTTTTCGAGGCATTGCGTCAGCGCATACCCAAGCGCATCCGGGGCTACTGGCCGCGCCGGATCGCCCGGGCCCTGGCCGCCGACCTCGGCCCCATCCTCATGTTTGCCCCCCGTCGCCATGCCGCCGAATCGCTGGCCCGCCAGATCGCGGGCGCCCTGCCCTGCGAGGAACCGCTGCTGTTGTCGCCCGAGCAAAAAACGCTCGCCGGCGAGGAACTGACCCGGCTGCTCCGCAACCGAATCGCCTTCCATCACAGCGGCCTGACCTACCAGCAGCGAGCCGGGCTGATCGAGCCCCTGGCCAAGGCCGGGCAGTTGCGCGTGGTGGTCGCCACCACCGGCCTGTCTGCCGGCATCAACTTTTCCATGCGGTCCGTCGTGGTGACCGACCGGGAGTACCGCACGGCTGAAAAAAGCCACCAGGTGCGCCCCGACGAACTGCTGCAGATGTTCGGTCGGGCCGGACGCCGCGGGCTGGACGATCGCGGCTATATCCTGGTAACCGAGGGCAAGCCCCGTCTGGCAGAGGCCGCCCCGCTCAAATTGCGGCGCACCAACCAGGTCGACTGGCCGACCTTCGTCTCGATCATGGCCAATGCGAAGGACCGGGGCACCGGCCCGCTGCAGGCCACGCAGGCCCTGTCCAACCGCCTCTTCAGTGATCAGCGGGTGCCGCTTGGCCTGCGCGATTTTCTCTGCAAGTACAAGCGGCAGCCGGCCACCGTGGCGGTACCCCAGCCCGGGCCCGACGCCGGCAAGCGCAAGGCGATCGTCGAAATGCAGAATTCCGGCGGGGGCTGGGAACGTCGCAAGGGTCCGCGCAAATGCCGCCTCGGCGACAGCTGGTTCTGGGACAGGAACGCGGAACAATGGATTCCCGCGCTTGCCTCACCCGTCACGCTCGCGGGCATCGAGGTGGGCTCGCTCTGCAAGCTGCCCGACGGGCCGGGCCGGGTCTACGGACGCGAAGTACCGCTGGCGCGCTTTCCGGAGGAGTCGGGCAGCGGCCAGGTTGTCCTGGTAAAATGGATACGCCAGGCCCTCCGCAGCTGGTTCCGTGAACGCGATCCGAAGAGCCACCAGGCGGGTGTGCCCCGCCGCTGGGATCTGGTCGCCTTTGAACAGGAGATCCTGCCGCTGCTGCCCAAGCTCACCCAGGGCGGGCGGCTGGTCGATCTGGTCGAGCGCAAGGGCATGATTCACGCCCGGCTCAGTTACCGGGACGCCTCCATCTTCGCCTGGTTCGACGGACACGGAAAAGCCCTGCTCAACCCCCCGCTGCGGAAGGTGGAGCACGCCAGCCTGGCCGAATTGCGAGGTACGCTGGCCGAGGAGACGGCCGATCAGCGGGCGCTGACACCGGCCGAGATCTGGTTTGAACTGGGGCTCATTACCCACCGGGGCGAACCCACCCGGCGCGGCATGATTTTTTCGTTTTTCAATCATGGCGAGGGGCTGGCGGTGGCGGTGGCGCTGGAAGATCCCGCCTACGCCACCGAGGACCTGCTCTACGATCTGGCCAACCTGCGGGCCGGGCACCGCTTCGACCGCCAGGGCGAAGGCTCGGGACGTCTGCGCGCCGTCTGCCGGCAGGCCTACCGGAACCGGACGTACCCGGGCTACCTGCGCAAAGGTGTTCCCAGCGAATACGGGGAAGGCGCCGCCGAAGTCGTCCGTCAGCTGGAAACCGATCCCCAGGCGCGGTATCGGCTCGCCCACGACGACCTGCGGGTCGGCGACATCGAGCGCGCCAGCCTCGAATTTCGCAGCCTCCTCCAGCACGTCGCCAAGGCGCCCGAATACCCCTGGGACCGCTGGATGGCCCTCAAGACCGCCGCCATCGACTACCTGAAGGGGCGACTCGCGCGCCCCACCCTCCCCGCTCTCCCGCGCCTCACCGCCGAACAGCGCGCCCGCTATCAGGAACCCGTCTGAGGGCATTTAAAGGTCAACGCCCATTGTCGTCGCTGAAAAGCATCACCCGAAGCCCCAAAGGCCCCAGGGGCATACGTCCCGTGGATGATTGTGCGGCAGAGTCGACCGCCGGGCACCCGTTGGGGCATCCGGTTGCCGTGACGTAACGCTCCGCTTCGCTTCGTCGATAGCGATCCCGATAGCGATCCCGATCAAAACGCTGTTAAGTTAGTGACATTCCGCCCTGACCCTGACCAGCAAATTGGCTCGTTTGGTGAGAAGTTCGGGTTAAGGCGCTCTGTTGAATTCGAGACCGGACCTCCCTTGGCGATCGCTGACCTGGGCCTTACAGACCGCGTTCATCCCGCTCGCTGAAGCAGCGCGATCCGGTCAGCGCCTTCGGCAATCTGCTTACTGCCCCGCTGCCCGCTGCCTTCTGCCTTCTGCTCTCTGCGCCCTGCCCTCTGCTACCTGCCCAGGGCCGTCTGCAAACCGGCAATGACCGCGTCAGCGTACTCGTCAATGAGATTGGGCCGCGGCTTGCCACGAAACGGCTTCAGGCCTTCATAGCGCCCGGCCTGGATGTGGGCGTAATCGGGCACGCTGTTCATAATATAGGGCTCGAGGAAGACGACCGGGGCGTCGTAGAGCCGGTTGGCCATCAGGTTGCGGCTCCACAGGTAGGGGTTGTCCGGATACGGTTGCAGGGCGTTGCCGCCGCCGTAGGTGTAGGGAGGCAAATCCGTCGCTTCGGCAAGGGATCGGCTGAGCGCCTCCCCCAGCACCAACTCGTCCGCCCACCAACCGGCCAGCAGCCGCTTCACCAGATCGAAGCGCTGGTCCTCCAGCGCGAGTTCGCCGGGCAGGTAGGCGCCGTTTACCAGCACGTGCAGGTTCGTGTCCGGGACCAGGGTCGGCTGCTCGGGATCGGGCCAACCGGCCGCGTTCAGGTGCAGGCACAGCACCAGGTCCGGCTGCAGTGTGGTATTCACTGTCTCGGCACGCGCGCGGATTTCCGCCACCCGGTAAAAGACGAGATCCCGATAGGTCCTCAAGAGCCCGGGGAAGGCCGGGGCTTCCTCCGTGAGATCCGGCTTGCGTCTTTTCAGGAGCATTCGAGCCGGCTCCTCCAGGTCGGGATCCTCAGGCCGGAGATCGGTGACTGGCTGACTGTCGGCCCGGACCAGGGACACGCGGGTGCCGAGCGGTTCCAGCCGGTCGCGTATGGTTTCGGCCACCGCCAGCACCAGATCCCCCTCCACCACCCAGGCATCGCTCTCCCGGATCCGGAACCGCCGGTGTTCGATGTCCGCCCAGTCCCCGCCGATGTGCCCGGGATCGATGGCGAGGTGCAGATCTTCGAGGCCCCGACCGCCGAGAAGACCGGTTTCGCCCAGACGGTCGGTCACCCGGTCGCGCAGGGTCCGGTCCGGCTTCCCGCCGGCTCCGGAAAACCGGAGGATGTACGGGGTCTCGATCCGGTCGGTCAGGATGATCGCGCGCCGGTCGTCCCAGGTAATCCAGGGCGCGGGGTCCCCGGAGACGAAAAGCGCATGGATCAGGCTGCCGAAGGTGTCGGCGCTGATCCTTTCCTGAAAGGGGTCCAGCGTGGACCAGTCGGGCAAGTCCGCGAACAGGCTCGTCTCCGGCTCGTGACCTGTCGATGGCGTGAGGGTCAGGCAAAAGCTCAGCAGGAGGACCGACAAGGGGCGCGGCGCAGACATGATGAAACCTGATAAAGCAAAAGCACGCGACCCTGGCGAGGGAAACGAAAGTCCTTGCAAGCGCGGTGCGCCCACTGAACGGCCCAAGAGCCGAGGACTCCATCGAGTGGCCGGCTCCTGGGCCCCGCCACACGCTGCAGGGTCCCGGCGGCGCGGGCACCCCTGCCGAGGTTGTGCCTCAGCAGATGACGCCCCTGGCCACATGCGGGCCGTGGCCCGGCGGTCGCTCGCCCGGAGCCGGTCGCACCCAGCGCGGATCGACGGCTTCCGTGGCGAGCTGATAGCGCGAGTCGGTCGACAGCCGGACCCGGTCCTCGCTCGTGTTGTCGAGCGAAGCATGGATCAGATACATGGGGAAAATCAGGATATCGCCCATCCGGAACTCGGTCGTCAGCCAGCGCCCGCCCAGGCTTTGCCGCAGACGGACCGGGTTGTCCGTCAGGTGACCGGCATGGGCACGCTCGGAACGGTCGATCTCCGCTTCGGGCCGGTTCGCACAGAAGCTGTCGAAATCGCCCTTCAGGTAGCCGGCGATCCGGTTGCGCTTCCGGTGCGAGTCTTCCAGGACCATGAGACCGCCCTGCTCGTAGTCGATGTCGCCCAGCGGGGTCCAACAGGTGAACAGGTGGTGCGTGCCCCGGCCCATGAAGACGAGGTCGCAATGCGGCGGCGTGCCGTTGCCGGGCGGCGTCGTCCGGAGCCAGGTGTAGTCGAAGTGCATGGCCGGCCCGCCCAACAGGGCGTCCATCAGCGCCATCATCGCCGGACCGTAGATCACGTTTTCCACCGCCGGCTCCTCGTAGGCGTATTCCAGCAGGCCGGCCGGCTTTTCCGCGTCGGGCAGCAGGCGCCCGGCTTCGAGCGGGCCGTCCGGGTCCACCCAGTCCGCGTCCGCCAGCTTCTGCAGGATTGAACGGCGGGCTGCCACGACACGGTCCCGGTCATGAAACCCGCGGATCAGCAGATAGCCGGTCTCGGCCAGTTGCTCCCGAAGCGCTTCGGGATCGCCCAGGAGGTGGGTCGCCTCCTCCATTGCGCCAAGCGCATCGGGGGAGGCATCGAGGGGCCGTCCGCCACTGGACAGCTCGATAGAAGGGGGTGAGAAAGCCATGGGCTGGAACATACAGGATCGGGTCTTGCATTAGGAATGACCGGACTGGCAAGTTGTTTGTGTTTTATGGTATCAAAGCTGAAGTCACCTCCGCGGGCCTTCGTCGTCCGGTTTCCACATCGATCGCCTCTGGGAAGGATCACCGCAGGGGGGGAACACCAAACCCGAGGGGAGGCCACCCGGACTGGTTTGCGTATTCTGGGGGAATGCGCCCTGGTTGTTTCGGTGGCGGGCAGCTGCCGGTTTCTCGATGCCGACGGCTCGCAGACAAATTTCCCGCCCGGCACCGCGCGCATCCTGCTGCCGGAAATCGGCCATGCCTACGGCCCCCCGCCCGGCCGATGCTGGCACCAATGGTGGCTGACCTTCGACGGTCCGGTCTTTCGCCTCTGGCGCGACCTGGGGCTGTTGGCAGCGCTCCGCAACGGATGCGCCCTGCACCAACCCGCCGAGGCCTATGCCACCTTCCGTGAAATCCTGGCTGCGGCCGAACGGCCCGAATCGACCCTGACGGCAGTGACCCGGCTGCAGACTCTGCTTGCCGCCTGGATACCCGCCTCCCCGGGCCCCGCGCCGGCTGGAACCGGGGAAATGCGCGCCTGGCTCCACCTGGCACGGGAGGCGCTTGCGGCGGTCGGCCCCGACGAATCACCGCTCCCCGCCGTCGCCCGGTCAACCGGCCTGGGCTATGAAAGCTTCCGGAAGCGCTTCCGGGCAGTGACGGGCGAAACCCCCGGCAAGTTCCGCGAACGAAAACGGCTCGAGCAGGCCTGCCAGCTTCTGCTCAACACGCGGCATCCCCAGAAAGAGGTGGCGCACCGGATCGGCTACAGCGACCCCTACCACTTTTCCCGGCGCTTCAAAAAACTGACCGGGCGCACGCCGGGTGCTTTTCGCCGGAATCCGTCCCACCTGAGAACGGCGTAGGGCAAACATTCAGCCCGAACTTAGCCCGGACTTCTCATGAAGCCCAGGTGGGATGAGCTGCACCTGTCCGCCGTAGCCTTGGCGACGGCGGAAGGCGGCGTGTCCGCCATAACCCGCAGGGTGACGGCGGGAGGGCGAAACCGGCTGGGCGCGCACTGTGGTGCGTAACCAGGCGGTTTCCAGCCCGACTACCGAGCCCGCAGGGCGACACCTCAACGAGCGCAGCGAGAATAACACGCCGCAGATCGCGCATGTGGGCGAAAAGAATCGGGAAAATGGGCTTCATCACGAACGTGAATTTAAAAGAAATGCTTCAAGCCCCTTGGCCAGAATCACTTACCGCACATTTTCCCGATTCTGGTGAGAAGTCCGGGTCAGGGCTCCAACACAAACCGCCAGGGCTTGTCGCGCCAGACAGGCGGGGCGTAATCGATCCCGACCCGGGGCGTGGCGGACCGGAGCCGACTTGGAACTGCCCGCTGCCGCGTCTGTTCGATCCAGAGGCCACAGGCGGGGCCGGCGAATTGTTTATTCAGCGAGCCGTCGATCTGCAGGCCCCGGGTGAGGCGTCCCGGGCCCCTCCAGGAGCCGGCTCCGCGGATCAGGACCGCCGAGGGATGCCCGGGCGGTCCGGTTACGATATTCAGCAGCCAGTGAACGCCGTAGCAGAGATAGACATACCAGGCGCCCGGGGGCCCGAACATCACGCGGTTGCGCGGCGTTTCGCCGAAGCGGGCATGGCAGGCCGCGTCCGCCACCCCGTCGTAGGCCTCCACTTCGTGAATCCGGGCCCGGATTACCGTGCCGTCCGGGAGGCAACGGCAAAGGGGCTGCCCCAGGAGACGCGGGGCCACCACGGGGGAGGGACGAGCCAGGTAGGCGGCCGACAGCACCGCCGGTTCAGAACCGCTTGTCATGGGTGTCGATGATCCCGGTGACCGGGCCGTCGTTGTGTGCCTCGATCTGCATGTCGGCTCCGAAGCGACCCCAGGCAAGGGGACGCCCCAGCTCGGCCTCCAGTAACCGCCCGGTCCGTTCATACAGGGGCACGGCCCGGTCGGGCCCGGCGGACCGATTGAAGGACGGACGGGTCCCCTTCCGCAGGTTGCCATACAACGTGAATTGGCTGATCAGCAAAATCTCGCCGTCGATATCGCGGACGGACCGGTTCATCTGGCCCGCCGCGTCGGGAAAGATGCGCACCTGCACCAGCTTGCCGGCCAGCCAGGACGCTTCCGCCTCCGTATCCTCCCGATGAATACCGAGGAATACCAGCAGGCCCGGGCCGATCTCACCCGTCACCGCTCCGTCGACCCGGCAGGCGGCCCGTTTCACCCGTTGGTAGACAACACGCATCAGGGCGTGAGCAAGGCAAGCGCCAGGGCCACGGTCAACAGGCAGGCACCGGCCAGCCGCAGAATCAGGATATGCCGGGGTGCGCTGGCTTCGCGGTTTTGCAGCCAGGCCCCCAACAGCACCACCAGGACCAGACTCCAGATGCCCCGCGAGCTGTAGAGCACATTGGCACGTGTCGCTTCGCCGAAGACCGCCATGGCGGTGCCGAGCAACAGGGCCTGGCCGGCCATGACGCCCGCACCCCCCAGCAGCCAGGGCCAGCCGGCGGCCTCGATCGCGCGCAGCGGTTCCCGGAATAAGGGAATGAGCCCGAAAGACAGCAGACCGACGGCACCGAAGAGCAGGCCCAGGAAGGCAAAGGGGCTGAAGGTGGCACCCCAGGCGCCCACCATGCTGTCCGTTGCCCCAAAGGTAACGGAGGCGATCAGGGCCAGGGCGACCGCCGGGGCCGTACCCTTGTTCGAGCGGATATCGCCACAGCTGAGGAGAAAGATGGCGATCATGGCGAGGACGACCGCCAGCCACAGCGAGGGATCGGGCATGACCCGGAAAAACAGCGCCGACCCCAGGCCGACGAAGAGTGGCTTTGTCCCCATGATCGGGGTGACCACCGAGGTGTCCCCCGCCCGTATCGCCAGAAAGGTGAAAATCTGACCGCCCATGAAACCCAGCGCCGCCAACAGCGGTTGCCAGGCCTGCGCCCAGGGAATATCCCGTGCCGCAAACAGGAGCAGGCAGCACCCGATCAGGCCCTTGGCCAGGTTGGCGACGAAGAGCGACCGGACTGTGCCGACCCCGTGGGCCATGGCGCGTTTCACCAACATCACACTGAAGGCGTAGCCGACAGCGGCGATTAGAGGGAGGAGGGTCGACCACATGGGATTCCTTCGTGTTACAGACGGCCCTCCCCGCTGAGTCGGGCCAGGACGGCTTCACCCGCGCGCCGCCCCGAGGCCAGGGCCCCGTTTAACGAGCCCGATTCCCGGTAGTCCCCACACACATACAGGCCCTCTTCCGTTACGACGGGCAGCTCACCCGGCACGAGGTGCCCCGGTTCCTGCACCGGCAGGGCTTCCGGCACGGAACAGGTGGCCAGGTGCCGCCAACCGCTGACTGGATCATGCCCAAACCAGCGGGTCAGTTGGTCGCGGACAGCACGCAGCCCGGCGGGCGAATCGAGCGTCCCGGCGTGCCTTATCACCGACACCGCAATCAGCGACCGATGATCCGGGCTGTAGCCGGGTTGCACATCCGTCAGCACGGCCAGGGTATTGACCGGCCCCGCCCCTTCCCCGTTCAGGACAAGCACCGGCTCATCGAGGGGCGACCGTTCGGCGGCAAAGTAGACCACTGCCGTGCCGCGCATGGGTGGCTCCGTTAGCCCGCGAAGCCGGGCCGCCGAGCGCGGATCGACCGCCAGGACGACGGCGGATCCGGACAGTTCCCGGCCATCGGCCAGGACAATGCCGTCGGGACGAACCCGGACGACCGGTCGATGAAGGTGAATGCGATCCGGATCCAGCCGCCCGGCGAGTTGATCGGACAGCGAACCGATGCCTTCGGCCGGGAGCGTCGCCTCCCCCTGGCTGAACATCCGGAAAACGAAACACATCATCCGGGCCGAGGTGGCGAGTTCGGGATCGAGAAAAATCCCGCCAAAGAACGGACGGAAAAATCGCTCGATCATCGTTTCCGAAAAGCCACGGGCGCGCAATTCCCCGAGGGCGGACCGATCGGCTCCACGCCAGGGTGTATCCGCCGTACCACGACACACGCCATGACGGAAAAGGCCGATCCGCATTTTGTCGGCAAGCGTGCCGACGTCGGCCCGGAGGGTCGCCCCAAGGTTATTCGGATCGCGCCAGGGGTCGGAAACCCGATGGAAGCGACCGCCGGCCCGGACACGGGCCCCGGGAAGAAAGCCGCCCAGTCGCAGTGCCCCGTAATCGAAAAGCGGGCGGGCCTCCGGGTAGGCGGTCAGAAACACCTGGAAGCCACGGTCGAGCAAAAAGCCGTCGGCCTGGCGGTCGGTCCGGACGCGCCCGCCCCACCCGTCCGAGGCTTCAAACAGCCGATAGCGCGCCCCTGCCGCTTCCAACAGGGCGGCACAGCGCAGGCCGGCCAGTCCCCCGCCGACGATGAGGATCTCATCTGGTTCACCCATGGCGGGTCGCTCCGATCAAAAGAACTCGATCAGGTGGCCGGCGGCTTCGAGCCCGGAGACGGCGGCGGTTTCGAGCCGGGGCCCGCCGAAGCCGTCACCCGCCAGCATCAGGTTATGCCGCCGACTGAACATAAAAGGAGCCTCGATGGGTGTGATGGGCGTCGTGAAGCCCCAACGGTGACACTGCGTTTCGGTTGCCTTTGCCTTCAGGTAGGGTTCCGCGGCCTTGAGCATCGGGGGAATCCGTTCCTCGTCCGGGCTGTCCCAGTGCTTGTCGCCGAAAGCATAGGAACTGTGGATGGTGACGGCCGGTTGCTTCGGGGAAATGCCCTTCATCTGATTGTCCGCGATCCAGGTGATGACGGGATCATCATGAACTTTTTTGCCGCCGTGATAGGGCAGGCCGCTGGGACCATCCAACAGCGCCAGCACCGAAAGCGAACGCTGGTACCGAATCTCGGAAAGAATGGTTCGTTTGCTGTCAGTCAGTTCGATGTTGCTGCCGTCGATCAGTTCGAGCGCCTGCGGGACCGGGGCGGTAATGAGCAGAAAGGGAGCGTCGAAGGTGGATCCGTTGCCGCAGGTTACCTGCCACTGGCCGTTCTCAAAATGAATCTCCCGCACCTTGTGCTGCTTGTGGACCTCAAGCCCCTCCGCCAGGTGCTTGGCGATGGTGGTCATGCCATTCGTGCCGATGTAACGTGGATGCCCCACTTCGCTGCTCTCCTCCGGAAACCGGGTAAACCACTCTTTCACGATCCCGCTGTTCTCCCAGGCCTCGACCCAGCCGGAGAAGATGTTGTTGCGCACCGTGAAATACTGGGCGCCGTGATCGATGACCGCGTCACCAACCCGCCGGGTGGCCATGCGACCGCCCACGCCGCGGCCTTTTTCCAGGACCACGGGATGGATGCCATGCTTTTTGAGGACGGTCGCGGCCAGCAGACCGGAAATACCGGCCCCGATGACAATGCAGGAGGTTTCGGAAGGAGCCATGAAAATCAGGGGTATTCAGGTAATGGATACCTAAGCGTCCGGAGCAGCGCGACCGAGCAAATGCGCCAATGCGGGCTTTAGCGAACCGTAGGTAAAGCCATACCCGGATTCCAGCAACTTTTTCGGCCGTACCGGCAGGTCGGCCAGCAGGGTCTCTTCCGCCATTTGCCCCAGAACCAGACGCAAGCCAATGGCCGGCACGGGCAGGATCGCGGGGCGATGAAGCACCCGGCCCAGTTGCCGGGCAAACTCGCGCTGGGGCGGCGATTCCGGCGCCACCGCATTGACCGGCCCCTCCAGCTCGCGGTGAAACAGGATATGTTGCACCGCGGCGACCAGGTCATCGATCGCGATCCAGGCGAAGCGTTGTTTTCCGTCGCCCAGAGGCCCTCCCAGCCCGGCCTGGAAGGCAGGCAACATCAGGTTGAGCGCCCCGCCCGCAGCCGAAAGCACCACACCCGTCCGCAGAAACACCGTGCGTATGCCGGCCTGGCGGGCCGGGTCCGCCGCCCCCTCCCAGTCCGCGCAGACATCGGCCAGGAAACCCTCCCCGCGCGAGGCCGATTCATCCACCGGTTCTTTCAACCGGTGGCCATAGGCATTGGCCCCGGAAGCACAGATGAAAACCTGATCCTTACGGCCGACATCGGCCAGCGTCCGGGCGAGCAGGGCCGTGGTCGTGACCCGGCTGTCGCGAATAGCCTTGCGCTTGGCCCGGGTCCAACGGCCCAGGAGGTTTTCCCCCGCGAGGTGAAGGACGACGTCAGCCCGGGCAATCAGAGCGACGGGTACTCGACCGCGCTCGGGATCCCATTGCACCCGGTCGGGGCCGTCCCGGCGGGAAAGCCAGACCACCTGATGACCCTGAGCGCGCAGGAAGGCGGTGAGGTGCCGGCCAACGAGCCCGCTACCCCCACTGATGACGATTTCCTTGCGGGGCTCGGCCCTGAAGGCCTGCCACTGGACAAGATCCTGCCGGGTGGTTGCCTGCCGGTACCGGAACAGACGCTCCAGCTTTCCGCGCAGGATCCGGTCACCGAATCGTCCGAGTGGGCCTTCCACCTCAAGCCGATCCTGCAGGATACTCGTGCCGGGATCGGTGCCGGGTAGAAAACGGTGCTCATGGCGCCAGTGTCTGAACGGCCCCTGAATCTGCTCGTCCACGAAGCGGCTTCCAGGCTCGCAGACCGTATGTTCAAACCGCATGCGGGGACGGATCGGGCCGATGCCCGCCCGAACGATGGCACGTGCCCCCACTTCCAGGCCCTCGGGGGGCTCGATGACCGTGACCGGATCCCACGGTGGGTTCAGCCGGTAAAAGGCGCCGGGACGGCTATGCCATTGATAGGCTTCCTGAGCAAGGACCGGCAGGGGGGTGCTGCGGACAAATTCCATCAGATCTCAGGACGGGCAAAGGGTTTGTGCGGCCGGGTCCTTTCGAATCGCGCGGGCGCGGCTCCGGATCGCCTGTTTCTCATCCTGATCCAGGCGGTTGATATTCCGGACTTGAAGGCTCATGCGGTGATTGTCGCGCAACCGATCCTCGTGACGCAACAGGAAGTCCCAGTAGAGTGTTGTGAAGGGGCAGGCTTGCTCACCGGTACGCCTGGCCGGATTGAATCGGCACTCGGAGCAGTAGTTACTCATGCGCTGGATATATTTACCCGTCGCGATGTAAGGTTTCGACGCCATCAGGCCGCCGTCACCGTACTGGGACATCCCGAGGGTGTTGGGGAGCGTCACCCATTCGACCGCGTCTACGTAGACTGCCAAATACCAGCCCTCCATTTCCTGCGGGGACACCCCCAGCATCAGGCCGTACAGGCCGGTGACCATCAGACGCTGGATGTGATGGGCGTAGGCATGCTCGAGGGTCTGCCCGATGCATTCGCGCAGGCAGACCATTGGCGTATCGCCGGTCCAGTAAAAGTCAGGCAGGGTCTCATCGGCATCGAGACCATTACGTTTGAGGTATTCCGGCATGAAGCGCCAGTAGATGCCCCGGACGTATTCCCGCCAGCCGAGAATCTGCCGGATGAATCCCTCAACGGCGGCCAGCGGGGCGTCCCCTTGTTGCCACGCCTTCTCCGCAGCGCCAATGACGTCCCGGGGATCGAGCAGTTTCAGGTTCAGCGAGGAAGCGATGAGCGAATGATAGAGGAAGGGCTGCCCGGTCCACATCGCGTCCTGGTACTGGCCGAAGGTCGGCAACCGGTCACGGATGAATGCCTTCAGGGCCTGCTGGGCCTGCCCGGGTGTCACGGGCCAGCGAAAGGATTCCAGGCTCCCCGGGTGATCGCCGAAGTGGCGTTCGACATCCGTCAGGACGGCCCGGGTTACGGCGTCCGGTTTGAAAAAAGGTGGATCCGGCAGATCACCCGGGCCCTTATTTCCGAAGCTGTCGCGATTCGCCTTGTCGTAGTTCCAGTTTCCGCCGGTCGGCTGGAGCCTGTCCTTGTCGTCTTTTTCCATGAGGACGCCATGCGCTTTGCGCATCTCGCGGTAGAAAAATTCCATCCGCAGCGACTTGCGGCCCTCGACGTGGCTGTCGAAAGCCTCGGGCGAGCAGAAGAAGTGCCTGTCTTCCCGGATTTCCAACGGGATATCGGCCTGGCCGCAGACCGTTTCCAGGCCCTTTCGGATGCGGTACTCACCCGGCAGCGTCGCGATCACTCGCTCAACCAGTCCCTTCTCAAAGAAGGCCAGCAGCTGAGCCGACAGCTTCCCGGTGTTTTCGCCATCGCCGATGGTCGTGTACCACACCCTGATGCCATCCGCTTCCAGATCGTTCCGGAAGTGGCGCATGGCACTGAAAAACAGGGCAATGCGTTGCTTGTGCGACCAGGCGTAGTTCGCCTCGGCCGCAACCTCCGCCAGCCAGACCGCGTCCCGGTCGGGGTCGAACCCGTCGAAGGCCGAAGCGTCACGGTTCAACTGGTCGCCAAAGACGACGATCAGGTTTCGAATGGTTTTCCGGGCCATGGCGTCAGGCTTTCATTTTTTCGAGTGCCGCCAGCGCCCGTTCACGCCCGGCCCTGTGCTCGATGATGGGCTCCGGATAGGTATCCCCCAGCTGGATACCCGCCTCTTCCAGAACATGGCCGGGCGTCTCCCAGGGCTGATGGATGTGAGGAGGGGCCAGCCTGGCCAACTCCGGGACCCACCGCTTGATGTAGGCCCCCTCGGGATCGAACTTCTCTCCCTGAATGATGGGGTTGAACACCCGGAAATACGGGGCGGCATCCGCACCGCACCCGGCTCCCCATTGCCAGTTCAGGGTGTTGCTGGCCAGATCGGCGTCGACCAGCGTGTCCCAGAACCAACGCGCACCGTCCTGCCATGGCTGCAGCAGGTGTTTCACGAGCAGCGAGCAGACCACCATGCGCACCCGGTTGTGCATCCAACCAATGGCGTACAGTTGGCGCATGCCGGCGTCGACGATGGGATAGCCCGTCCGACCCTGCTGCCAGGCCTCGAGCGCCTTCTTGTCCGTTTCCCACGGGAAATCGCGGTAGGCCTCGCGCAGCGGATGCTCCGGCGTCTTGGGAAAATGGAACAGGACATGTGCCGCGAACTCGCGCCAGACAAGTTCCCGGAGGAATGCCTGCGCCCCTTTTTTCGCGCTGTGATCACTCTCCCGGACAGCTTGCCACACCTGGCGGGGACCGATCAGGCCCCAGTGCAGGTAGGGGGACAGGTGCGAGGTGTCGTCATAGTCCGGACGGTTCCGGTGATCGTCGTAGGCCTGGATGCCGTCTTTGCAATACCGGCGAAGGCGCGTGATCGCGGCCTGCTCGGAAACGGTCCAGAAAGCCGCCATTTTTTCGTACCAGGGAATCACCGGCATCAGGCCCAGCGCATCCAGCTTTGTCCCATCCGGCCAGCCGGCCGGATGGGACCAGACGGCGTAAGGGGTCTCGACGGGTTTCGGAACGGAACGCTCCTTCACATTGCGCCAATAGGGCGTGTAGACCTGATAGGGTTTTCCCTCGTTGGTCGCTACCGTCTGCGGTTCGAAAAGCAAGCTGCTGTTGAAACTCGTTGCTTCGATACCGTCCTCCTTCAGGGCGCGCTTGACCTCGCTGTCACGGGAAACGGCCGACGGCTCGTATCGACGATTCCAATACACAGCCTCCGCTCCGGCTTTCCGGATCAACAGACGCAGCGCCAGGAGCGCTTCACCCTCGGCCAGAACCAGGCGGGACCCGCGGCCCCTCAGGTCATCGTCGAGGCTTTGCAGCGCCTGATGCAGCCACCAGCGCGCCGCCCCACCCGGCACCCAGCCACCTTCCTCATCGGGAGACCAGATGTAAACCGGGATGACCGGACGGCCCGAGTCGATTGCTGCGGCCAGGGCCTGGTTGTCCTGCAGACGCAGGTCCTGACGGAACCAGACAAGAACGGGAGCAGTGGCAGGCATGGGACACGGTTGTTCCTGAATGCACCGCCCGCAAGGGAGACCCTGCATTTCAAAGTCTTCCGCCGGTGTCATTGGCACCCGACCCTCTTCGGCGCAGGGATCGCACCAAAAAAGACCGCCGGGAGACGGACTCCCGGCGGCTTACCTGCTACTACTACCTGATTGTGAACGGTCGGCCTCGCGGCCAACCGGTCCTCGTTTGAGAACAGGGGCTACGATACCGGATTCGGCGGCGGCTGGCTATAGGGCTGAAGCCCCAACTCACCCGGTTAGGTTACCTATTTTCCGTAAAGGCGTTATGAAAGAAGAAGCCCCGCCGGCAAAGCGACGGGGCCTGAATGAATCAATCCGGTCAAAGCCTTCAGCCAGCGGTCGCGGCAGCCGCCTCGGTGCGCGCTTTTTCGGCAAGGGGTGTGCTCAGGTAGCGCTCGCCAAAGCTGCAACCGACGGTGACGATCAGCTTGCCCTTCATTTCGGGGCGCCTGGCGAGTTCCATGGCTGCAAAGACATTGGCACCGGTGGAAATACCGCCCAGAATACCGTCCTTTTCGGCAAGCGCCTGAGCCGTTTCAAAGGCATCTTCATTGGAAACCTTGATGACGTCGTCGATGATGTCCGTATTGCAGTTCTTCGGGATAAAGCCGGCCCCGATGCCCTGAATCTTGTGCGGACCGGGCTGCCCGCCCGAGATGACCGGGCTGGCTTCGGGTTCGACCGCCACCGAGTACAGGTCCTTGCGACTTTTGATGACCTCGGAAACGCCGGTGATCGTGCCGCCGGTGCCGACTCCCGAGACAAAAGCGTCGATTTTTCCTTCGGTCGCTTCCCAGATTTCTTCGGCTGTCGTCCTGCGGTGCACCTCGGGATTAGCCGGGTTTTCAAACTGTTGCGGCATGAAGGCGGCGGCGCCGTGCTCCTCCAGTAGCTCCTGCGCGCGGGCGATGGCGCCGGGCATGCCTTTCGGGCCGGGCGTCAAAACGATTTCCGCACCCAGCATGCGCAGCAGAACCCGGCGCTCCAGCGACATGGTCTCGGGCATAGTCAGAATACACCGGTAACCCTTGGCCGCGCAGACGAACGCCAGCGCAATGCCGGTGTTGCCGGAAGTCGGCTCGATCACGACGTAGCCGGGCTTCAGGGAGCCGTCCTTTTCGGCGGCCTCGATCATGGACTTGCCGATGCGGTCCTTGACGCTGGCCAGGGGATTGAAGAACTCACCCTTCACGTAAATGTCGGCCTCCAGGCCTTCCGTCAGGTGGTTGATCTTGATGAGGGGGGTGTTGCCGACGGAGTCGACGATGTTCGGGAATGCTTTCATGTCAGAACGGGGGTTGTGGGAACAGGAATGTTAGGTTTTTCAGGCGAGTTACCCGGATTAAGGGCATGGCGCAAGGGGAAAGCCTGAAGAACCCCTGCCGGTATTTCAAAATAAAGGAGCCCCCTTCACCGCATCTGAAAACCAAAAAACCGCGTCGTGGGGACGCGGTTTCCGGAAAATCTTCGGGACAGGAAGGGTCAGCGACGCCGCCGCGGGCCATAGCTCCGGATGGGCGCATTGCGCTGCTGCTGATTGTTCCGCAGACGGTAGACAATCCGACCCTTCTCAAGATCTCGGGGACTCATCTCCATTTTCACGGTATCCCCCGTGGTAATCTTGATGAAGTGCTTGCGGAGTTTGCCGGAAATGTGGCCGAGGACCACATGGCCGTTGGGAAGTTCGACGCGGAACATGGTGCCGGGGAGTACCGCCACCACCTTGCCTTCGACTTCTACATAATCTTCGTTCTGCGTTCGCGCCATACAGGTTCGTTGAGCTGTTTACAAAAGGTTGGGTTTCAGGCATACCCTCACTGAAGTCAAGTAAACTGCCGAAGGCCCTGCCCGATTCCATTACCCTGTGCCGCTGGCTGTCCTCCTGCCCATGGCTGATTCTCCACCCGCTTGTCCTTTCACCAAGATCTATCCCAGCGCCCTCGAACGGGATGATACGTATTACATGAAATTGGCCTTCAACCAGGCCATCGACGCCTGGCGGGCCGACGAAGTGCCGATCGGGGCCGTGGTGGAGTATGGCGGGGAGTTGATTGCCGCCGCTCATAACCAGACCGTCTCAGCCCGGGATCCGACTGCCCACGCCGAAATGCTGGCCCTCACCCAGGCCGCGAACCGTCTCGGCGACTGGCGCCTGAACGGAGCGACCTTCTATGTTACCAAGGAGCCCTGCCCGATGTGCAGCGGCGCCATGATCATGGGCCGGGTGGGTCGGGTCGTCTTTGGGATGCGCGATTCAAAGATGGGCTGTCTGGGCGGTGCGACCGACCTGAACGATCTGGCGGGCAGCAATCATCGGTGCGTGGTGGACGCGGGCATTCTCGAGGAGGAATGTCGGCAACTGGTGCAGGCTTATTTTCAGATGAAACGGAAAAAGAGCCCTCCTTCGGCGGAGGAGGCCTGAGCGAGTATTAACCCGCCCGACGGGTTGACCGCATCCGGCATATTATGGATACTTATGGTCCGCTATCTGCCCGGCTGACCGGGCAAGCACATCAATCATTATCCGCTGATTATCATTATGGCCTACTCACTTCCCGAACTCGGATACGCCTATGACGCGCTCGAGCCGCACATCGATGCGCGGACCATGGAGATCCATCACACCAAACACCATAACACCTACATCACGAAGGTGAACGCCGCGCTGGAGGGCACCCCGCTCGAAGGCAAGCCGGTCGAAGCCGTGATCGCCGACCTGTCGGCAGTCCCGGAAGACAAGCGGACCGCGGTACGCAACAATGGTGGTGGCCACGCCAACCACAGCTTTTTCTGGACAATCCTGTCACCGGACGGCGGCGGCGAACCGACCGGCGCGCTCGGTGAAGCCATCAATGCCACCTTTGGCGGTTTTGATGCCTTCAAGGACGCCTTTGCCACCGCGGGCGCCAATCGTTTCGGTTCCGGCTGGGCCTGGCTGGTCCTGAAAAAGGACGGCAACCTCGCCGTGACGTCCACCCCGAATCAGGACAGCCCGCTGATGACCGGCGTCGCCGAGGTGGAAGGCACGCCGATTATCGGTCTCGATGTCTGGGAACACGCCTACTACCTCAATTACCAGAATCGTCGGCCGGATTACATCGCCGCCTTCTGGAATGTCGTCGACTGGGAAAAGGCCAACGCGCTCTACACCTCTGCCAAGGCCTGAGTCCGCGGTTAACCGCTTTACGCCAAACCGCCGACCATCCGGGTCGGCGGTTTTTTGATGCCCCGCATCCCGCAGCCTCAGCGTACCGCACCGCTTCAGCAAGCGGACCAGGGACAAATGGCCGGGCTGAGGCGTGTTAAAAAAGTCGAGATAAGCGGGAAAATGACGCCTTGTACGCGCCTGGCGGGACTTCCTCCTACGCCAAGGCTACGGCGGACATGATGGCGGACAGGTGCAGCTCATCACATCTGGGCTTCATGAGAAATCCGGGGAGTGCGTACGTCCATCTATGACGTCGACCGGCGGATGCCTGATCATACGTGACCGCGCCTTCAGACGTAGTCAGTATGAGAGGAAAACCAAGGCAAGGAACCGCGTTTTCAGGGCGGTCGGGCACGACCGCCCTCCCAAGCCAATCCGTCCCCGGGAGGGCCGCTGCGCGCCTCGGCAAAGCATCAGGCGACGCCGGGTCCCCGGCGGCCTTGCCTCAGAACAGGCGGCTCTTCTCAAACCGCCAGACGGCGATGGCCATGATAACCACCGCCATGAAGATCAGCGCCAGTTGGTTGATCCACAGCTCACCCAGCCCGCGGTTGCCCCAGAGGATGGCCTGAAAGGCGTCGGCGGCGTAATAAACCAGCGTCAGCCGGCTGAAGAACTGGATCGTTTCGGGCATGAAAAAGACCGGCCACCAGGCGCCGCCGATCGCGCTCATGATCAGGATCAGGAAGGTGGCCAGGCCGTTTGCCTGGCCGGTGGTCCGCGAGATCGCGGCGATCAGCATACCGAAGGATGTGGCGGCAACCGCCGCCAACAGCGCAATCCACATCAGGGGCACGAACCGGTCCCAGAGATCGATCCCGAAAAAGAGCCAGCCGGCAGCGAAATAGACGGCCAGCTGCAGCGTACCCAGCACCAGCCCGAACAGGTATTTGCTCATCAGCAGCTCGGCCCGGGTGGTTGCCCCGGAAAGCAGGCGCACAAAGAGGCCGGCTTTCTTCTCGTCGAACAACGAAATCGCGCTGCCGGTCAGCGAAAACATCAGGAACATCAGGCCCCAGCCGCCGACCGAACGGGTTACCCCGGGGTTCGTTACTTCCGCTCCGATTACCTGCTCGCGGTCGAGTTCAACCAGCCCGCTCAGCTGCTCGCTCAGCGACGGGCCCGCCGGCCCGGCACCGGACGGGGCTGCCCCGGGCTCCTCACCTGCAGACGGATCGGCTTCGGGGGCAGGCGGCAGAAGCGCATCGGCAAAGGCCCAGTCGGGCGAAAGGGGGTTGTTTGTCTGCAGGGAGGCGAGGATCTCGGCCTGGTCCACCGGGAAAAACTCGGTCACCACCTCAGCGATACGCTCATTGAAGGCCGCCAGGTCGTCCGGAGAACTGGTCTCCAGCAGTTCACTGCGAAACCGGCCCAGCAGGATGGGCGGCGCCTGGGTGAAGAGCGTCCGTTGAAGCAGCCCCTCCACGATGTTCGTCTCGATCGCATTGCGGGGATTGCTGAGATAGCGAACCCGGAAGGCAAAGGCCTCCAGATCAATACTGTCCGCATGGAAGACCAGGCCGAAGCGCAGGTTTCCGGCCTCGATCCCCTCCCGCAGGCTGGCCTCGGTAAAGGGCGCCACCGGCTCGTCCTCGCGCGTGACCCCGCGCACCACGCGAAGCCCGTCGGTGCGATCCAGCGCATCGACGATCCGCCCGATCATGGGGTCGCCACTGCTGTCGGCGATCCCGATAACGGTGCCGCTGGGCCCGTTGCTCGAACTGTTACCGAAGATATTGCCGAAGATGTAGATCAGGACCAGCGGCACCAGAAAGGTCAGCGAGACCGCCGGCTTGTCCTTTAAAAAAGCGAGCCAGTCCTTGCGGAAAAGGGTCCAGATGCGTCGGGGGTGCATGTCAGTCGCGGAAGGATCGTCCGGTCAAATGAAGAAAGAGCGCCTCCAGGGTCGGCGTCCGGATGTGTATGTCCAGGTTCGATACCCCGAGTCCTTCGGTCTCACCAAAGAGACGGGACAGCCGGAAACCGGACCGCGGCCGGAACAGCAGGTCACTCCCGCGGTCGACCCATTCGCCTTCCCCGGCCAGCCGGTCCGCGAGGGGCCGGGCCGTGTCGGGTTCGCTGAAAACGATCTCCTCCTCGAAAGGCAGCTGCCGCAGGAGTTCACGCTGCGTGCCTTCGGCGATGATACGACCCTGGTCCATGATCGCCACGCGGTCGCAAAGCCGGGCCACCTCCTCCATATAGTGCGTCGTGTAGAGAATGGTCATGCCGGCCTCGTTGAGCGACGCCAGCAGGTCGAAGATGGCATTCCGGCTCTGCGGGTCCACGCCCACGGTCGGTTCGTCGCACAGCAGGACCCGCGGTTCATGCAACAGCGCGGCAGCGATGTTCAACCGGCGCTTCATGCCGCCCGAAAAAGTGCTGACCGTCGTCCTTCGACGGTCGATCAGCCCGGTCCGCTCCAGCAGCAGGTCAATCCGCCGACCAAGCTGTTCGCCGCCAAGGCCGTAGAGCCGTCCGAAAAAACGCAGGTTCTCCTCCGCGGTGAATTCCTCGTAGAGGGCGATTGTCTGCGGCACGAAGCCGAGACCCGCCAGCAGATCCCGCCGGTGTGGATCGCAGGGCCGACCGTCGAGCTGGTAGCGCCCCCCGGTGGCGGCGTGATAACCCGACAGGATGTGTATCAGCGTGGTTTTACCGGCACCGTTCGGCCCCAGCAGCCCGAAGAAACTGCCGTCGGGAACCTGCAGCGTCACCGCGTCCAACGCGGTGAACGTTCCGTAGCGTTTCGTAATGCCTTCAAGCCGGAGCACCGCGCCATGTCAACGCAGCCACCCCGCCCTGAAAAGCGGAAAAACCTGACCACCGATCAGGCATGACAGGAGGTAGACCGGGAAGCGCCTCGCGCGAAGACCCGAAGGCGCGAAGGTTTGCATCGTTGAGTCCGTTGACCATTCGCTTGAAGAGCGCAGCTTCGTAAACCGACTCAAGCAATCCGGAACCAAGTGCTGAATGACCTTTCACTGCCGCATCCACGATTATCTTTCCTGGTTGCTGGCGCCATCTCCGCTTGGCCCGAACTTCTCACCAGAATGGGGAAACAGGGCGGTAAATAATGCTGAGCGAGGGATTTGCAGCATTTCTTCGAAATGCACGTTCGTGGTGGGGCCCTGTTTCCCGATTCTTTTCGCCCACATGCGCGATCTGCGGCGTGTTATTCTCGCTGCGCTCGTTGAGGTGTCGCCCTGCGGGCTCGGTAGTCGGGCTGGAAACCGCCTGGTTACGCACCTGAGTGCACGCCCAGCCGGTTTCGCCCTCCCGCCGTCACCCTTCGGGTTATGGCGGACACGCCGCCTTCCGCCGTCGCTTTTCGAGCTATGGCGGACAGGTGCAGCTCATCACATCTGGGCTTCATGAGAAGTCCGGGTTGGCTCCGTCATTTTCTTCCATCCCCGATTCACTTCGTTCATTACCCGCTGGCGGCATTTTTGACTTTGGGTCTTCGGGTCTTGAGCGCAGCGGGCGCGAGATTCATTCCTTTTCTGGCCAACGTCGAGTGTATGTGCGGCGCGGAGCGCCGTTACATACCACGCCTGGATGTGGTTTAAACCCCCAGGATCTCGGTGATCTGCACTTCCTTTGAGGCGTGGTCGATCCAGTAGGAGAACAGGAACTCTTCCAGAAGAAGGTGCTCGATCGGTCGCCCCTTCGCGTCGGTGGTCTGGTAGTCCCCGATCTGCTCGGGCGATGCGCTGATCCGGTCGATCAGGTCGACGACCTTTCGTTGTTTCGGTTTTGGGAGGCCGAGCGCGAACGCGACGGCCTCGGCGGACAGGTAACAGCCATAGCCGGGAGCCTCAGCCATGACCGATCTGGTCCTTGAGCTCGGAGACGGAGGTCCTCTTGCCTGCTTTCATCTCGTCCAGACGACGGGCGGTCTCTTCCTTCCATTCCTTCGATGCCTGCCCCAAGCGCACAATAAAAGCCGAAACTTCCCGACGCTCAGACTCAGTGAGTTTCGTAAGCTGTTGCTTTAGAGATAGTAATTCAGCCTCACTCATTTGAAGACTTTGCCCTAACCTCAATCTGGCGTCAAGTTTCCGAATTCTTCCCACAACGATGATTGGAGGTGCGATGACAGGCAGCCGGCCTGCTCAGCTGGGCGGGTGACTGGCAGCGTTACTTCCCGCGCCTGTTTAGGTACTTACCTCCACGTATACGGTTTCCGAACTGGGCTCCGGGATCAACTCTCCTCCTTCTTTCATTCCCTCCAAGTGGAATTCAATCGCTTCTTTGATCAACGCCACGACTGCTTCCCGGCTCTCTCCAGCCGCAACGCAACCCGGCAAATCCGGGACATAGGCACCCCAGGACGTCGGTCCGCGCTCAAGGACTACTGTGTATGCCATTTTTCGATTCCGGCTTGTTTCCAGATATTTTTAGGGTTCCGGCAGGGATGTCGACGCCAGGTTTCCCGGCCACCGTAACCGTCCCAGGCCTCGTGGGATGCTTGTATTGTCGGTGGCTTGCACGCTGACGCACCTGATACCACCCATCCTCCTTTAAAACAGCCAATACCTCCCTGACTTTCACCGCTGCTATTCCTTCCCTTATCCTTTCCCTTCCCTTATCCTTTCCCCGCATAACGTCACTGATGAGCGGTAAGCGGCTGGCGCTCCCTGTGCGAACCAGAGGGAGTGACGGACGTGGTTCGCTCCATCGTCTTGTTCTCCATTTTACTTCAAAGCCTCTCGATTTGTCCTGGGATTCCTGCGCAGATCCAAGATACGAAAAACAAGGGCCTTCCCCTCTATGATTTTGTAAAACACAGCATAAGGGAAATTCTTTACGAGCAGTCGATGAAATCCCAAACTTTTCGGTGGATCCCGGCATACAATCGAAGCGATTCGATCCCAGCGAAAACTGAAGCCAGGAAGTAATCCCCCAATCCCGCTTCCTTCTCATCATAAAAATCCCTGCCGTTTGCGATGTCCTCGATTCCGGAGGGTAAGATTTCAATCTCGGTCATTGCGATCCAACAACTGCCGCTTTGCTTCCTCCCAGGGTATCGGCTTCTCTATTCCGGCCTCATATCGTTTCTGGGTCGCTTCCAGTTCCTCCCGGTGCCAATCTGGTGACTCTAATTCATCTTCGTGAGAACGAATGTCATCCCAAAGGTCCTCCATGAGCTTAAGTTTTTGATCCAGAGACATATCCTTTATCTGCTCTTTTGTGATCATAGGGAGATTTTCGCCCATTGCCCACGTATCGGCAAACCCCTTTTCTTTCTTTTTCTTTTCGCGAACGATTAAGTGAGCGACGGCATGAGCGGAGCGAATGACGTTCCTCTCCACTGACTGTTCGAAACTACGGTCTATAGATTTCCTTACGATGACCGACACGAAGAACCAGTACGACCAACAGACTATCTCTTATGTCGTAGATTACTCGATACATACCAATTCTTATTCTATAGGACTCTTCCCCTTTCAACTTTTTGCTACCAAGAGGTCTGGGATCGGACTCAAGAGATTTTATCTTCTCAAGGATTCTTAGTGCGTCATTCTTTGGAAGCCCCTTGAAATCCATTCTAGCACTTTTGGAGAACTCGACCTTATAGGATGCCATCAGACTTTAGTTGGGCAACAAATTCTTCATAGCCAACCGTGGGTTCAGCCCGTCTTTCTCTTATGTCTTTCATATCCTCTAAATCTTCAAGGAGACTCGCTTTGAGTGCATCATTTACCAATTCGGACATGGATTGGCGGGTTTCCGCCGCCTTGTACCTTAATGCCTGATGTACAGGTTCTTCCAGATATAGTGTTGCTTTACTCATACATACGGAATGACGCTATGCCGTCATAACGTCAATACTTTTTTCTTCGAACGACCGGGAGTTGAGCTGCGAGGCCCCGAGCGACCACGCCTCGAGACAACCACCACCTATCACGAGGGGCCTCGTCTGCCTCCAACGACATGTTATCCAGCTCCTCCCCAAGCGCGGGGTTCGGGTCCTTGGCCCCGAGGTCTCCCGCCATCGAATCCAGATGGCTCCGAGGTCATCGCCACCGTCGAGCGCGACGCACATGGTACGACCCAAGGACATAGGTAACAGTTAACACAAGGACACCGGTAACACTGACTGGTGGCAGTTATGCCCTGGACAGGACAGCCAACGGGGTCAAACGTGAATGGTACTAACTTAACAGCGTTTTCATCGGTATCGCTATCGGTATCGCTATCGACGAAGCGAAGCGGAGATGGCGTAAGCAAATCGATTACGTAAGCCAATGCATATTATTTCCTTATGCATGTTCGATCCCGATTTGCTTACGCCATCTCCGCTTCGCTCCGTCGATTTCGATCCCGATTTGGATCAGGACCCTTAAGTTAGCGCCAACGGGGTCAAACGTAGAATATCAACCTTGTCTCAGGTTGCGGCCTATTCCGACGGCGGGGTGTCAAAGCGCGGCGGTTGGGCAAGCGACCGCTTAGCCGGAAACGCCTCGGTCAACCTGCGACGGCCGTCGCGATCGTTGCGCCGTTGCGTGAACCCGCCCCCACCCGTCTCGGCCCTGGTGACCGTCCTGGTTCAACCTCCTCTGGGCCTGAACCCAGCGCCCTCCGCTCAGCTCTCGACCTGGATGCTGTATTGCTCGATGCGCTTGCGCAGGGTGGCGCGGGTCATGCCGACGATGCCGGCGGCCCGGGCCTGATTGCCCTCGGTCTCGCGGAGGGCGCGCTCGATCATGGCGGCTTCGAGTGTCTGGAGCATCTGCTTGTCCTCCTGGTCGCGCAGGTAGCGGAAGACCTGATCCATGAGGGTATCCCAGTCCGGGGCACTGGCGGCGAAAGGAGGAATGGTATCCCCGCCGGCCACGGGGGCCTCGGCTGAATCGGGTTCGCTGGTGGGCTCCCCGGCGGCCTCGCCACAGCGACGGATTTCGTCGGGCAGGTCCTTGATGAGGATGGTCTCGCCCTGGGCTATCACCGCGCTGCGGTAGATGACGTTTTCGAGCTCCCGGACATTTCCGGGCCAGTGATAGGTCTTGAGCAGGTTAAGGGCGGCCGGCGACAGCGTTTTGACGTGCGTCTTGCGGTCTTTGGCCAGCCGCTGGACCATGAAGTCGACCAGCTCGGGAATGTCCTCCTTCCGCTCACGAAGCGGGGGCAGGTGCACCCGGACGACATTCAGCCGGTAATAGAGATCCTCCCGGAATTCCTTCTTCTCGACCAGTTCCTCGAGCGGCTTGTTGGTGGCGGCGACCAGACGCACGTCGACCTTGATGGTCTCGGAGCCCCCGACGCGCTGGATCTCGCCCTCCTGCAGCGCCCGCAGGATCTTCGTCTGGGTCGACAGCGACATGTCCCCGATTTCATCGAGGAAGATGGTACCCTTGTCGCAGAGCTCAAACTTGCCCGCACGCTGGCCGGTCGCCCCGGTGAAGGATCCTTTTTCGTGACCGAACAACTCGCTCTCGATCAGGTTCTCCGGGATGGCGGCGCAGTTGACCGCGATGAAATTCCCCCGCGTGCGGTGCGAGTGCTGATAGATGCAGCGGGCAACCAGCTCCTTGCCGGTGCCGCTTTCGCCGGTGATCATCACGGTGGCGTCACTGGCGGCGACCTGACCGATCAGCTTGAACACCTCACGCATGGCCTCGCCCGAGCCAACGATGCCTTCCTTGTAGTCCTCCGAATTAAGCAACGGCTGGTAGGCGTTCTCTGCTTTGTCGAGGTCGGCATGGCTGCGAGCGGCGTTTTCGGTCATGGCCACCAGCTTCTTCACGTCGAAGGGCTTGGACACGTAGTCGAAGGCGCCGAATTTCATCGCCTCGATCACCGTCTGGGTGTTCGAGTACGCCGTCATCAGGATGATCATGGCGGTGGGCACGGAAGTCCGGAGATGTTGCAGTGTCTCGAGACCGCTCATGCCCTCCATCCGGTTATCCAGCAGGATAACCTCGGGATTGATCGACTCGGCTACCTCCAACCCCTTTTCCCCGCTCTCGGCCTCGACGACTTCGAAGCCCCGCGAGGAGAGCACCCGCTGCAGGGAGTAGCGGATCTCGGTGTCATCATCGATGACCAGGACGGTTGCGTTTGCCTTGGATTCAGCCATGGTGCGGACCTCTCGCCCGAACAAAACCCGCTAAGGTTAGCGGAGTCAAAAAGCGAGTATTACCGCATATGCGTTCCTGGTCCATCAACCTCTTCCGCATCTTCGGCATCCAAGTCGATCTGCATGCGACCTTCCTGCTCCTGATCGGCGCCTTGAGCGGGCTAGCCTTTTACCGGGAGGGCCTGACCAGTGCCATCCAGACCCTGATTGTCCTGACCCTGGTCTTCACCTGCGTGCTGCTCCATGAACTCGGGCACTGCCTGACCGCGCGGAAATTCGGCATCCAGGTACCGCGTATCGTCCTGTTGCCGATCGGCGGCATGGCCCAGTTTGAGTCGATACCCCGCGAGCCCCGCAAGGAGCTGCTCATCACACTGGCCGGCCCCGCTGTCAACTTCGTCATCGCCGGGCTGATTCTGCTGGTCTGGGGCCTGCCGGAGGACCCGGCGCTGATTTTCCGTTACCCACAGGCCTTCGGGTTGCCCGCCATCCTGCTGGTGGTCAACCTCGCGATGGGTTTCTTCAACCTGCTTCCGGTTTTTCCGATGGACGGTGGCCGCATCTTCCGCGCGCTGCTGGCGACCCGTTTCAGTTACCTGCGGTCCACCCAGGCCGCCGTTTACGTCGGGAAGACGCTCGCCCTGGCCGGCATCTTCCTCGCCCTCTTTCAATACCAGGCCATCCTGCTGGCCTGCCTCTTCGCCTTCATCTATCTGGGCGGCGATATGGAATGGGACATGGTCCGCCGCACCGAGAAATACCGCGGGTTGTCAGCCGGAGACATTGCCCACGACCGATTCCTGCGGGTTTCCCCGGACATGTCGCTCCGGTCGCTCCTCGACAGCCATCCGGCCGCCGGCAACGACGCCTGGCTGGTGCAGGATCCCAACAACCGGGCTATCGGCGTGATCGATGCCGAAACGATCCGCAAGGCGGCACGGGAAGCGGGCCTGCACCACCCGGTCGCCCGCTACATGATTCCGACGAAGGTACTCCTCCAGCAGGATTGGCCCCTGGAGTACTTCGCCGGGCGCCTCGAGCGCGGTGATCAGCGCCTGTATCCGGTTTATCACCACATGGACCTGGTGGGTGTGATCGACGCCAACCAATTACAGCCCACGCTGGATTGGGCGCACCTGCGGCGGTCGCCCCGGCCGGCCCGACCACCCCACCCGGCAAAGCCTTCCGCTTCCGCAGGGAAAAAGCCTTCGGGCGGTTGAAGCCTCCCGGAGCGGGGCTAGGCTGCCGCATGCCTGCCGATGCCGACAAACCGCCGTTGCTCGTGGTCGAACGGGTGATGCGCCATTATGGGGAGCAGCCCGTTCTCCGTGGCGTCGATTTCACCGTACACAGCGGCGAACGGGTCGCGCTGATGGGCCCCTCCGGCAGCGGCAAGACCACCCTGCTGAATTGCCTGGGTGGGATCGATCGACCCGACAGCGGACACATCCGTCTGGAGGGCACCGACCTGGCTGCGCTTGCCCCACCTGATCTGGCCAAAATCCGCCGCACCCGGCTTGGCCAGGTGTTCCAGTTTTTTCACCTCCTGCCGACCCTGTCAGCGGCCGAGAACGTCGAACTGCCGCTCCAGCTGAATGGGGTTCCGCCCGACGAACGGGCCGACCGGGTGGCCGAGCTCCTCGAAGCCTCCGGCATCGCCCAACGGGGTCATGCCCGGCCGGCCGAATTAAGCGGCGGTGAAATGCAGCGCGTGGCCATCGCCCGGGCCCTGGCCGCGCGCCCGGCACTGATCCTGGCCGACGAACCGACAGGCAATCTGGACAGCAAAACCGGTCAGGTCATCCTCGACCTGCTGGAGCGGCTGTCCGACGAATTCCGGACCGCGGTCCTGCTGGTGACGCACAGCCGGGCGGCGACCCGCATCTGTGGCCGGACCCTCGCCATGAAAGACGGCACGGTTCAACCCGCCGGGCGGGATGCCGTCCCCTCGGCCTGACTGAAAAACCGGCTTCCATGCTTACGGTTCTCCTGCAGCGGTTCACGCTCCGTCATTGGATTCAGGGCTGGAAGGAAACCCTGCTGCTGTTGCTGATTCTCGCGCTCGGTGTCGGGGTCTTTCTCTCCGTGCGCATGGCCAATCGCGCGGCGGTGGTCAGCTTCCAGGCCTTCACCGAAACCCTGACCGGCGAAGGTGACTGGCTGGTGCGGTCCCCCGCGGGGCGACTGACGGAGGCGGACCTTCTCGCCATGCGTGAGGCCCTGGAGCATCGCCCGGTGGTCTTGCATCCCATTCTGGAGGTGACCGCCACCTGGCCCCGGCAGGCGGACGACCCGCTGGTCGGGCGCAATGTGTTTCAACTGGTGGGAATCGACCTGATCAATATTCAGAACTTGCCCGGGATCCAGCGCCGGCAGAACCGGATCCTGTTTCAGACCGGGGACACTGATCCCGCCTTCGCCGTGCAGGGCGATGTCTTTGAAACCCTGGGACGCAAGGACGCGCTCTTCATCACCAGGGCCTTCGCGCAGGCGGCCGGCCTCAAGAGCGGGGACACACTGGACCTGCTCGTCGGAGACCGGATTCACACCCTGACGGTATGGGGGGTGCTACCCGATGATCCGGCCTATCCCACGCCACCGGACAACCTCATGGTGATGGACCTGCCCGCGCTCCAACAGCTGGCGGGGCGCCCACAGGCACTGGACCGCGTCGAGGTGTGGCTCGAACCCGGCGGCGACCTCCGCCAACGACGCGCGGCCGTCCGGGAAACGCTTCTGGCCGCCGGTAACGGCACCTGGGTGGTGGAAACCCCGGCCACCCGCCGCCAGACCGGCGAGACCATGACCCGGGCCTTCCGGATGAACCTGACCGTGCTGTCGCTCGTCGCCCTGGTCGTCGGACTGTACCTGATCCTCCAGGCGCTCGAAGCCGCGGTCGTCCGGCGGCGCGAGGAAACCGCTGTCCTGCGGTCGCTCGGCATCGAACCGGCAACCATCCGCCTCGCCTGGCTGCTGGAATCCGGCCTCCTCGGACTCGTTGGCGGGGGCCTTGGTATCGTGCTCGGCTGGGCCGGCGCACAGGCCAGCGTCCAGGCCGTCTCGCGAACCGTCAACGCGCTCTACCAGGCCAGTTCAGTGGAAGCTGCACACCTCCGGCCAGGCGATATCCTGACCGGGCTGCTGCTCGGTACGCTCGCCAGCCTCGCCGCCGGGTGGGTGCCCGCCCGTGAGGCCGCCGCCACCCCCCCCGCACAGATCCTGCGCCGCGGCCACGTCGACGCCGGGCTGCGGCTGCTTAACCGTCCGGGCGCCGGCCTGCTGCTGATCCTGGCCGGGATCGTTCTCGCCCGGTTGCCTGCCCTGCCGCTCGCCGCCGGCAACCGTTTTCCGCTGGCCGGCTACCTGGCCGCCCTCGCCTGGATCGTGGGCGGCAGCATGCTGATCCCGGTCCTGATGCCGGTCCTGGCGCGACTGGCCGAGCCGGTCAGCCGGCGGCTGGTCGAGGCCCGGGTGGCCTTCAGCCGCCTGCGCGACGCCTCGGGCCGCCACAAGCTGGCGGCGGCCGGGCTGTTCATCGCGCTGGGCATGGCGAGCGGCATGGCGATCCTCATCCAGAGCTTCGAAACCACGATGCAGGCCTGGATCCGGCAGGTGCTGGTGGCCGACATCTACCTGACCAGCGATGCCAACCAGAGCGCCAGCGGCACCAGCAAGGTGCGCGGCGAGACCGCCGCCGCCATCAGCACCTTCGACGGCATCGCGGACAGCGAGGCCTACCGCAGCTTCCGGATCGAGATCGACGGTGTCAGCACCTTCCTCGCCGGGGTGGACTTCGAAAAGGTGCTCAGCTCGGGCCGTCTGGTCTGGGCCGCCCCGCCCGGGGAACCCGTCCCTGGGCGCGTATCCGGTGAGCCGATACAGGTCCTGGTCTCGGAAAGCTTCACCGCGCGCTTCGATGCCGGGCGCGGCGATGGGCTTTCGTTGCCCACGCCGCAGGGCCCGGTGACGGCGGAAATTGCGGCCGTTTTCGCCGACTACGGCAACGAGCGGGGATCCGTCCTTGCCCCAGGGGCCTGGGTGGCCGAACGGTGGGATACCGACGCCGTTTCCAGCCTTGCGCTGACCGTGGCGGACGGGCGCGATCCGGCCCGGGTGGCGGACGCGCTCCGGCAGGCCTACCCCGGGCTGAGCATCCAGACCAACCGGGCGCTGCGGACGGAGGTCCTGCGCATTTTCCGGCAGACCTTCGCCATCACTTATGCGCTGGAGGCGATCGGCATCGTGGTGGCCGTGCTCGGGCTGGCGCTGGCGCTGATCAGCCTCATCCTGGAGACGCGAACCGACCTGACGACGCTCCGCAGCCTCGGCATGAACCGCTTCGGGATCGCACGGGTGCTAGCCTGGGAAGGCACCGGGATCGCGCTTGCCGGGACGATCGGCGGACTGTTGCTCAGCGTCGCGCTGGGCTGGCTCCTTGTCTACGTCATCAACAAGCAGGCCTTCGGCTGGACACTGGCCTGGGACATACCGGTCCTCATCCTGGCGTCGATGGCGCTCGTCCTGATCGGCACGGGTGCCCTGGTCGGACGTATCGTCGGCGGCTGGGCCGGACGCCTGCCCGCCGAGCGCGAGCGGGAGTGACGGAGGGAGGGTTGAGGTTAACCACTGATGGTAGGAACGGTGGGGTTAACCACGGATGCACACGGATGGGGCACTGATGGGGGGATCTGATTGAGGAGGTTATGCTCCGACGCGATCAAAGGCCGTCTGCAAAAAACGTGGCCGCGCCTTCAGGCGTGGTTTGAGGATGTCTGGGGCGCCGCGCCGACGGGCCGAACGCCTTAGAGCTGCCTCGTGGCCGTGAACTTGGCACGAACAGGTTAATTGATTGCCGCACCATGTCCCCCCGCTACGCCTAAACCGGACTTCTCATGAAGCCCAGATGTGATGAGCTGCCCCTGTCCGCCATAGCTCGAAGAGCGACGGCGGAAGGCGGCGTGTCCGCCATAACCCGAAGGGTGACGGCGGGAGGGCGAAACCGGTTGGGCGTGCACTGAGGTGCTCGTCCAAGCGGTTTCCAGCCCGACTACCGAGCCCGCAGGGCGACACCTCAACGAGCGCAGCGAGAATAACACGCCGCAGATCGCGCATGTGGGCGAAAAGAATCGGAAAAATGGGCACAACCATGAACGTGCATTTCGAAGAAATGCTTCAAGCCCTTCGGCCAGAATCCCTTACCGCCCATTTTTCCGATTCTGGTGAGAAGTTCGGGCTAATCCCTTCCGGGCTTGACCCGGTGGCGCCGCTGATTTGTGTTCCTGCCTTTCCCAGACCCCGCTTTGGCCAGAGTAGCTCAGCGGTAGAGCAGAGGACTCATAAGCCTTTGGTCGGCGGTTCAAATCCGCCCTCTGGCACCATTTAAAAAAAAGCCCGTACCGGAAATTCCGTTACGGGCTTTTTTTTTCGGCGTCAACCGGCCATACCGAGGTCGCGCAGGATAGTGCTGACGCCGTTGACCACGAACTGCACCGCCAGGGTGGCGACCAGGAGGCCGGCCAGCCGCTGGATGATTTTCAGGAGAATCGGGCTCACCCACCCGGCGCCCTTGGCGGACAGCGCGAGGATGCCATAGCTGACCCCGCAGACGAGCAGGATGACCGCGTACACGATCGCATTCTGCACCCAGTCCGCTGCCTCCCCCTGCAACAGCAGGACGAGACAGGTCACGCCGCAAGCAGGAGGAAACCAAAGCATCAACCCGGCCTGCCTTCAACGGTTTGACCTGAACCCCGGTTCCCAGGGCTCTGCCCCTCCCCATGCTGTACCCTTTGCTCATGAAGGTACGGATCGACAACCTGAGGCCGCGGCGTGACACGGAGGGCCATATCCTCGACGCGCATGGAGGGGCCTTGTTCAACCGGTTCGACGGGGTCTACTACAACTACGGGGTCCGTTACGGGGAAACCGACGGCTATTCCCCGGCCATCGATTTTGCCTGCTACACCTCCAAGGATCTCCAGACCTGGCGGCACCGGGGCTCGATCTGGGACGGTACTCAGCGGACCGGCATGCACTTCCGCCCGCATGTCGTCCGGCATCCGGCATCCGGTCGCTTCATCCTCTGGTTTTTGTTCTACGAACGCTTTCAGCGACCGGGACCGGAAAAAACCGGGCCCAATATCTGTATCAAGGGAACCGCGACCGCCGAGTCGCCGGCCGGCCCGTTCACGCCGCATCAATACGGTGTGCCCCTGTCCTGCGCGTTGTCGGGCGACCATGACCTGTTTGTGGACGAGGACGGCACCGCCTACCTGGCCCACTCCCACCACGACTTTTCCGGAGAAAAAGGCCGGGCCACCATCCGCGTCGAACGCCTCAATCCCGATTACCTGTCCTCGTCCGGGGAACACGTGGTACTCGAGTCGGAGGGAATCCCCTGCGAGGCCCCCGCCCTGTTCAAAAGGAACGACACCTATTACTGCCTCTTTGACCAGTGGACCGACCGGCTCAAGTGGGGCTCCGGTGCCCGCGTCTACACCGCCGCCCACCCGCTCGGTCCCTGGACCTACCGGGGCAACCCGAACCGCAACGACCAGGGCGAATTCATTGTCTGGGCGCAGCAGAATACGGTCGCCCGGATCGAAAGCGAAACCGGGCCCGTCTATCTGTGGGCCGGGGACCGCTGGCGCACCACCGAACACCTCGGCACGGATCTCCAGTACTGGCACCCCCTTTCCTTCAGCGACGACGGCATGATCCAGCCCTTCGCCTTTCAGGACAGCTGGACCATCGACCTGCCCGTCTAACTTGTATCGAAATGGCTGATACCGACGACCGCGTTTTCGCCACCTACCGGCTGGAGTCCCCGGGCGACCCGGAAGCGGCCGCCACCGCCCTGGCGGGCGAACAGTCCTCCGGCACCTTCGTTCCCGTGCCCGGCGAAACGCCCGCCCTGAAGGCACGCTTTGCCGCCCGCGTCGAGGCTGTCGAGCCCCTCGATCCCGCCGACCGCCCCAGCCTGCCCGGCGGCGCCGGCACGGAAGGCCCCTGCCACCGGGCGCGCGTCCGGATCTCCTGGCCGGTTGGCAATTTCCCCGAAGACATCCCCGCGCTGTGGGCCGCCGTCCTCGGCAACCTCTTTGAGATGCGGCAGGTAACCGGGCTGAAACTTGAGGCACTCGACCTGCCGGCTTTCCTCACCGACCGCTATCGAGGGCCCCGTTTCGGCGCGAGCGGGACTCGCCACCTCGCCGGCGTCCCGGATAACCGCCCCCTCATCGGAACCATCATCAAGCCCAGTGTCGGCCTCACCCCGGAGGCGACGGCCGACCTCGTCCAGACACTGGCCGAGGCCGGTCTCGACTTCGTGAAGGACGACGAGCTGATGGTTTCCACCGCCAACGCTGCTTTCCGTCAGCGGGTCGAGCACGTTATGGCGGTTGTCAACCGCGAGGCCGACCGGACGGGCAGGCAAATCATGGTCGCCTTCAACCTCAGCGGAACGCTGGAGGTCATGAAGCGGCGGTATGAGACCATCGTCGAGGCGGGCGGCACCTGTGCGATGCTCAACCTCAACGCCGTCGGCTGGTCCGGGGTGCACGAGGTCTGCCGCTGGGGTCAACTCGCCGTTCACGGCCACCGCAACGGCTGGGGCATGCTGACACGTCACCCCTGGCTCGGCATGGACTTTTCCGCTTACCAGGCCTTCTGGCGGCTGGCCGGAGTCGATCACCTGCATGTCAACGGCCTGGCCAACAAATTCTGGGAACCCGATGCCTCGGTCGTCCGCTCCATCCGGGCCTGTTCCACGCCCCTCGGCAACCTGGGACCGCTGCTGCCGGTGGTCTCGTCGGGCCAATGGGGCGGCCAGGCCTTCGACACCTGGCGGCAAACCGGGACCACCGACCTGCTCTACCTGGCCGGTGGCGGCATTCATGCCCATCCGGACGGACCGGGCGCCGGGGTCCAGGCGATCCGGCAGGCCTGGCAGGCAGCGGTGGACGGCCTCGACCCGAACGCCGCCGCCGACCGGTATCCGGCCTTCAGGCGCTCCAGGGAAACCTTTGGAAACCCGGCCTCATGAGTGCGGGATCGTGCCAGATCGCCTTCTATGGCGATGACTTCACGGGCTCCACCGATGCGCTGGAGTGCCTCACCCGCGCCGGCCTTGACCCGATTCTCTTTCTGGAAGCGCCGACCCCCGAGCGCTGGAAAGCGTTTGCCGGCCGCGATGCCTTCGGGGTGGCGGGCCTCACCCGTTCCCTGCCGCCCGACCCGATGGCCGGGGAACTGACGCCCGCCTTCGAACGCATCCGGGCAATCGGTCCCCGGCACCTCCACTACAAGGTCTGCTCCACCTTTGATTCCTCGCCTGAAATCGGAAACATCGCCCGCGCCATCGCGGTCGGCCGGGCGATCTTTGAAAATCCGGTCACCCCGGTCGTGCCGCCGGTCCCGCACCTGGGTCGCTACTGTGCCTTCGGCAACCTCTTTGCCCGGCAGGCCATCAAAGACCGGGCCGACATTCACCGCCTGGACCGTCATCCCTCGATGCGGGACCACCCCACCACCCCGGCCCATGAAGCCGACCTCCGGCTTCACCTGGCCGCCCAGGGCACCTTCACCATGGGCCTGTTCGATCTCCTCGATCTGGCCAGACCCGCCGCACATCGGAAGGAACGGGTGCGGCGCTTCCGCACCGACGGCACCGAGGTGCTTTTTTTCGACGGCCTTTACCCGGAGCACATGCCGCGCATCGGCGAGGCGCTCGACGTCCTGGCCGAGGACCAGGCGACCCTCTTTTCGGTGGGGTCATCGGGGGTGGATACCGCGCTTGGCGAGCACTGGGCCGCCACGGACCAGGTGATTCCCCGGACCGACTGGCAACCGCTCAAGCCGGCCGGCACGGTCCTGGTGCTGGCTGGCAGCGTATCGCCGGTCACCGCCCGGCAGATTGAAACCGCGCGGGCAGCCGGGTTCGTGGACGTGCCCGTGGCGCCGGACGTCCTGGAGGATCCGGACCGGCGGGATGCCCGGATTGCCGAGTCCGCGGACCGGGTCGCCCGGGCCCTCAAGGGCGGCCGTAGCGTGCTGGTGCACACCTGCGAAGGCCCGAGCGACGAGCGCCTCCAGGCCTGCCGCCGGATCCTGGCCGGACAGGGACTGGACCAGGCGGGAATCCGGGGCGCGACTGCGACCCGGTTCGGCGAGGTCCTCGGCCGGATCGGTCGGGACGCCCTGGGCACCGCGGACGCCGGTCGCCTCATCGTGGCGGGTGGCGACACATCGAGCCGGGTGGCCCGGCACCTGGGCGTGGAAGCTGTCGAAATGACGACCCCGCTTTATCCCGGTGCTCCCTTGTGCCGCGCTCTGGCCCCCGACTCACCGGTGGACGGCATGGAACTCAATTTCAAAGGCGGCCAGGTCGGGGATGACCTCTACTTTGCCGCCCTGCTCGCCGGAAAGCGCCCTTCATGAAAACACTCGGCCTGCTCCACACCTCCGCGACCCTGGTTCCCGTCTTCAAGGAACTGTGTGCCCGGCACCTCGCCAACCGCGACCTCGCATACTTCAACCTCAGCGACGACAGTCTTATCCAGACCGTCATCCGGGACGGCGCCTTGAGCCCGCTGACCCGGCGGCGCGTAGCGGAGCATATCCGCTCGCTCGTCGATGCCGGCGCCGATGTCGTGCTGGTCACCTGTTCATCCATCGGTCCCGCGGTCGACGAAGCCGCCCCCACGGTCGACATTCCCGTGCTCCGGGTCGACCGGCCCATGGCTGAGGCGGCCGTCGCCCGCGCCAGCCGGATCGGCGTGCTGGCTACCCTCACCACCACCCTCGCGCCGACGACCGACCTGATCCGGACGGTCGCCGCCGAGTCCGGCAAGGAGGTCCAGCTGCGGGACGAATGTGTGGCGGGTGCCTTCGATGCCCTGATGGCTGGCAACCCGCAAGAGCACGATGCGCGGGTGTCCGCCGCCCTCCGCGACCTGGCCCGGCACGTCGATGTCGTGGTGCTGGCCCAGGCCTCCATGGCCCGGGTGGCCGACCAACTGCCGGAGGGGGCGGTGGCGGTACCAGTATTGTCCAGTCCCGAGCGGGCGGTGCGTCACCTGGCCGAACACGGTTGAGGCAGCCGGGTTATCATTGTCTCCCGGCTCAAAACGGAGAAGCTCGGGCTCATGTCGGCCCGTCCAGGCATCATCTCCTGCCTGGGGTTCCTGCTCCTCGTTGGTTGCGGGGGTCCGTCGCCATCGAATCACGACGGGCGCACCGTCATCCAGTATTGGGAAAAGTGGTCCGGCTTTGAGGCCCAGGCGATGGCCGAGCTGGTGGACCGCTTCAACCGGGAGCAAAACGCCATCCACGTCGAGTTTCTGTCCGTCAGTCAGATCGACCGGAAGCTCATGCTGGCGACCGCCGGGGGCAACCCGCCCGATGTCTGCGGGATGTGGGCCAACGAACTGCCCGCCCTCGCCGAGAACGGCGCCCTCACCCCACTCGACGGCCTGATGGCGCAGACCGGTCTCGACCCGGACCGCTACCTCGATGCGGTCCTGCGCAACATGACTTACCGCGGCCGGACCTGGGGTCTGCCGACCACACCCGCCGCCAGCGCACTGCACATCAACAGCCGGCTGGCCCGCGAGGCCGGCCTCGACCCCGACCACCCCCCGGAAACCATCGCCGAACTGGAAGCCTGGAACGAGCGCCTGACCCGCCGCGACGACGATGGCCGCCTGGCGGTGCTCGGGCATATCCCGACCGAGCCGGGCTGGTGGCGGGACAGCTTCCCGCTGGCCTTCGGTGCCTCCTTCTGGAACCCGGCTGACGGCATGACGCTGCAGACGCCTGCCATGCGGGAGGCCTTCGCCTGGATCGCGAGTTACCCGGAGCGCTTCGGGGCGGAGGCGCTGCGCGGCTGGTCGGATCTGGGCGGCCAGTTCGCCTCACCCCAGAATCCCTTTTTCCAGGGCCGGGTGGCGCTGGTCATGCAAGGGCCCTGGATGCACAATTTTATCGCTAAATTCGCGTCACCGGATTTTGAATACACGGTGGCGCCCTTTCCCGCGGCGGAAGACAGCGGCCTCCCCTTCCTGACGCTGGTCGGGCTCGACGTCCTGGTCATTCCGCGCGGGGCGAAACACACGCGGGCCGCCTTTACCTTCATGCGCTGGGTGAATGAGCAACAGCAACTCGAGGCGCTGAACCGGGCCCACTTCAAGTTCAGCCCGCTCAGGGAAACGTCGGAGGACTATTATCCCGCGCACCCCAATCCGCACATCGCGCTGTTTGCCGGGCTGGCGGCACACCCCGAGGCACAGGTGGAGGCGCGGTTGCCGTCCTATCGTGCCTTTCGCAACGACATGAATCAGGCGGTGGACCAGGTCCTGTTCGGCGACATCAGCATCGACGAAGCCCTGGCCATGGTGCAGCGCCGGCAGGCCCGTCGGTTCGACCGCAACCGCGATCGCTGGGAACAGGTGGGCCCGACCCGCACCGCCACCTGGGACCGGGTCGAACAGGCGGTATTGAAACAGCCATGACAGCCGGGGAACGCCAGCGCCTGAAACGCGGGCTCGCTTTTATCAGCCCCTGGCTGATCGGCTTCCTCGCCTTCAGCCTCTATCCGCTGATCGCGTCGTTTGCGTTTTCGCTGACCGACTACTCGGTGCTGGCCAAACCCGTCTGGATCGGGGCCGACAACTACAGCCTGATGCTGGAGGACGCCGTCTTCTGGAAGGCGGTCACCAACACGCTCATTTTTGCCGCACTGGCCATCCCGATGAGCCTGATCATGGCCTTCCTGCTGGCCCTCCTGCTCAACGCGGGAGTCCCCGGGACCGGCCTGTTCCGTACGCTGTTCTTTCTGCCCTCGCTGGTGCCGCTGGTCTGCCTGGGCCTGCTCTGGCGCTGGCTCCTCAATGGTCAGGTCGGTCTGGTCAACCAGGGCCTGCAGCCGATCCTCGACGCCGTCAACGCCGTGCTGGGTACCGGCCTGCAGGCACCCAACTGGCTGGTGGATCCGGCCTACGCCAAGCTGGGCCTGGTGCTGGCCGGGGTCTGGGGGTGCGGCCACGCCATGGTGATTTTCCTGGCCGGGCTGCAGGACGTGCCGCGGCAGCTTTACGAAGCGGCAGACATCGACGGCGCAGGCTTCTGGCGAAAAACCTGGCACATCACGCTGCCGATGGTCTCCCCGGTCATCTACTTCAACGGAATCATGGGCCTGATCGGCGCCTTTCAGGTCTTTGCGGTGCCCTTCGTGATGACCGCTGGCGGGGACGGCCCCGGCCGCAGCCTGCTCTTCCTCGCCACCTACATCTACCAGAACGCGTTTGAGTATTGGAATATGGGATACGCCTGCGCCATGGGGCTTGTGCTGTTCCTCCTTATCCTGGGCCTGACGCTGCTCGCAACCCGACTCCTTGAAAAGCATGTCCATTACGCCGGCCGCTGATGCACCTGAGGCACCGCCAAGCCGCAAAGAACGCCAAGGGTGCCGGGTAGCTGCGACCGAATGCAGACCGATCCCGACTCAGCACGAGCAACCGGAACCCCGAACCTAGAACCCAGAACCCAGAACCTGTAACCCAAAACCTATAACCTAGTACTTTCACCCCATGTCCGCCAAACCGCCTCAAACCCTCCTGATTTACGGGCTGCTGGTGCTCGGGGCAGTGGTGTTTGCGGCACCCTTTTTCTGGATGGTGGTGACATCGCTGAAACCGCTCAGCCAGACGTTGTCGCTGCCGGTCCAGTGGCTGCCGGACGAGCCGCAGTGGCACAACTATCCGGACGCGCTCGAGGCCATCGGCCCCTTCTGGCGCTACACGGCCAACACGGTTTACCTCTGCCTGCTGACGGTGATCGGCACGGTCGCGTCCTCTGCCATCGCCGCCTACGGCTTCAGCCGCATCGAGTGGCCCGGACGCGACAAAGTCTTCATCCTGGTCCTGGCCACGATGATGATTCCCTTCCCGGTCATCATGGTACCGGTCTACACGCTGTTCAAAAGCCTGGGCTGGATCGGCAGTTTCAAACCGCTCTGGGTGCCGAGTTTCTTTGCCGCCGCCTTCAACGTGTTCCTGCTCCGCCAGTTCTTCCTGACCTTGCCGCGCGAACTGTCCGAGGCCGCCCGCATTGACGGCTGCTCGGAATGGCAGATTTTCTGGCGCGTCATCCTGCCCCTCGCCAGACCCGCCCTGCTGGTGGTCGCGCTCTTCCAGTTCATGGCGACCTGGAACGACTTCCTCGGGCCGCTCATCTACCTCACCGACCAGGATGACTTCACGTTGGCGGTCGGCCTGCAGGCCTTCCAGACCCAGGGCGGCGGCACCGACTGGCATCACCTCATGGCCGCCTCCACCCTCGTTGTTCTGCCCGTGATCGTCCTGTTTTTCCTGGCCCAAAAAGCCTTCATCCAGGGCATCGCCACCACCGGCGGAAAGGGATAAACCATGCCCTTCTCCCCCAGGCCCCTGATCCAGTCGGTCGGGAGCCGAGTTGGGCTGCCGGCTACGGTTTTTATTAAAATACTGCAAAGTCCCTGAGTCGCGCTGAGGCCTCACCCCAGGAACCGAAGAGCCCAAGCAGACAGGATGGTAAGCGGCCCCCTTCACCGATTGCCAATCGCGGACTCACTGCGGATACTGCCACCATGTCCACCTTCCGCCCCGGCCTCGTCTCCATCACCTTCAGGAAATTGTCCACCGATGCCATCATTGAGCTCTGTCAGGAAGCCGGGCTCGAGGGCATCGAATGGGGGGGCGATGTCCATGTACCGCCCGGCGAAGGCAAAACCGCGTCTGAAGTCGGCAAGGCTACCCGGGACGCGGGCCTGAACGTCGCCGCCTACGGATCCTATTATCGCGCCGGCCCGGGGCTCCGGGATGAATCGAAGTTCGACGCCGTGCTCGAATCGGCGCGCATGCTGGGCGCCCCCTTGATCCGGGTCTGGGCCGGCCCCAGGCAACCGGTAGCCGAAGCGACCGAGCAGGACTGGAAGGACGCTTTCGAGGATGCCAAACGCATCGCGGCCCTGGCCGAGCCCTTGGGTATTCAGATCGCCTTCGAATACCACGGCGGCACCCTCACCGAATGGCCGGAAACCGCCTCACGGCTCATGAGCGGCTGCGACCACCCGAACATCGATACGCTCTGGCAGCCCATCAACGGCGCACCCCTCGACACCAATCTCGACGCCCTGCACCGGGTGGGACCACGCATCGCCAACCTGCACGTCTTTCACTGGGGCGACGGCTCTCAGGACCGGTACGCTTTGGCAGCCGGTGAGGAACGCTGGAAGGCCTACCTCGAAGCGGTTGAACAGTATCCCCGGGACGGTCGCTGGGCCTTGCTCGAATTCGTCAAGGAGGATGATCCCCGGCAATGCGTTGAAGACGCGGCCACCCTGCGCAGCTGGCTTGCCGGGCGGGCTTGATGACCCGGCCATTGCAGATAAACACCCCACCAAAGGGGTGGGCGGAAAGGCTTGTAATCTGAGCGCGGAAGACCATAACCCTGACGTCGTGCAGATAATGCAACGGTTTCTCCCTACCCTGTCGCAGGTCCGTGAGGCAGCCGATCAGTTGCCTGACGCCGAAACGTCAAAAACCGATGAGATGACGGTGAAGCTCAACGGCTCGGAGTCGAAGCGGACAATCACCTTTGAACGCGTGCCCTTCAAAAGCCGCACCCGCGGCCTGATCTTCCGTTGGGTCTACACCGGCAAGGTGATGGTGAAGTGATACCTCAGCCGTTGAGCACCCGCAGGTGCTCGACGACGGAGGCGGGCATGGCCTCGAGGTGATAGCCGCCTTCGAGGAGCGAAACGATCCGGCCCTGGCAGTGCCTGTCAGCCAGCGCCATCACCCTTTCGGTCAGGCTACCGAAGTCGGCTTCAGTCAGGTTGACCTGCGCGAGCGGATCATCCCGGTGGGCATCGAATCCGGCTGAAATGAGAATGAGCTCGGGCTGAATGGATTCAGCGAAAGTAACCAACGATTGCTCGAAGACCCGTTGATAAACCGCTCCGTCCGAACCGGCGGAGACGGGAACATTCAGCGTAAAGCCTTCCCCGGGTCCGGACCCTGTTTCAGTCGCCGCTCCGGTGCCCGGGTAACAGGGATGCTGGTGAATGCTGAGAAAGCCGACCGAGGGATCGTCGTAAAACATCTCCTGCGTCCCGTTTCCGTGATGGACGTCCCAGTCGACAATCAGCACGCGTTTCAACTTGTAGTGCTGTTGTGCATACCGGGCGGCGATGGCGATGTTTCCGTAGAGACAAAAACCCATCGCGGTCATCGGCCGGGCGTGGTGGCCCGGCGGGCGCATGGCGGAAAAGGCGGCCCGTTGTCCGTCAGCCAGCACCGCGTCTACCGCGGCCAGCGCGGCACCCGCCGTCACCCTGGCCGCCTCCGCGGATTGTTCGGCGATACGTGTGTCCCCGCCATCCAGGACCCGACGCCCGGCCGCCCAGGCACCGTCCACGAAATCGAGGTAATCGGGATCATGGACCGTCTCCAGCCAGCGACGGTCCGCGGCCTCAGGCTGTATCCGGAGCAGGTCTCCGGCAAAGGGTGCGCGCTCAATGGCGGGCATCAGGCGTTCGATGCGGGCCACCTGCTCGGGATGCCCCCCACCCGGTTGGTGCTTCAGGCAGATCGGATCGTGAATCAAGGCGACGGACATGATTGCACCGTAGGAGCGCCCTGGAAACCTGTCACGGTTGTAGAAGAGGAGCTGATGCCGTTAAATGCCGGGCTTGGCGTGTCGGCCTGCCCGCCACTCCATGGAGACGCCGGCTCTTCCGCCTTCGCTCTTGAGCTGTGGCGGACAGGCCGGCCGGCGTTCGCGACTCCAGGAAGACTTTACAAACACGCCTTAGCCCGAATTTCTCACCAGAATCGGAAAAATGGGCTACCTCACGAACGTGCATTTCAAAGAAATGCTTCAAGCCCTTCGGCCAGAATCACTTACCGCCCATTTTTCCGATTCTGGTGAGAAATTCGGGTTAGACCTCCACCACGAGCCATTCGCCGTCATGACTGACCGGGTACGTCTCTGCCTGCAGTTCCTCGGTTTCCCCGGCTTCGAGTGGGTCACCGGAGACCACATCGGTGGGATAACAGCGGGTCCGCACACGTCGGGGGTCAAACCAGGACCGACCGGTCTTGATGTCGAACTCCCAGCCATGCCACGGACAGCGGATGATTTCTCCCGGCCGACCGAAAATGTAGGCACCCGGACGGTCGGCCTTCACCGCGCCGGTGAGTTTGCCCGAGCAGAGCGACGCCCCCTGGTGCGGACAGCTGTCTTTCAGGGCATAGAAGACGCCATCGACATTGAAAATACCGATGCGTCGCCCTTCGATTTCGACGATCTTGCGTTCACCAGGAGCAATCTCCCCGGGCCGACCGATCACGTGGCGCGCCATGGTCAGGGTTGTTCCGGCAGCCCATACAACCGGCAGGCGTTCCGGTAAAAATAGGCGGCCTCCCGCCCGGCGGACAGGCGGACGGGGAAGGCCCGATCCGGTGCGTCGAAATCCCAGTGCGGATAGTCGGTGGCGAAGAGGATCCGGTCATCCATGTCGAGGTGGTTCAGCATCTGGTCGAACTGATGCCGGTCGGGCGGTTCCTCCATCGGCTGGGTGGTGATCCAGAGATTGCTTCTGACGTAAGAAGAGGGCGCACGCGTCAGCTCCGGCACTTCGGCCCGCATGGTTTTCCACAAGTGATCCATGCGCCAGCAAAGCGACGGCACCCAGGCCATCCCCCCCTCCATCAGGATCAACTGCAGGTCCGGCAGGCTCTCAAACACACCATTGAGAACGAGGCTGGCGACATGCGCCTGAAAGGCCTGCGCCATACCCCCGTGGTCCTCGACATAATAGGACGGCATGCCGGCCCCGGTTAGCGGATGAACCGAAGTTCCGCCGAAGTGAACCGCCACCGGGAGACCGTGGGCGGCGGCGGTTTCCAGGATCGGCCGGTATTTCAACCCGCCCAGCAACTCCTGGGAACGCACCAGCATCAACACCTGGACAAAGGCGGGATCGCCGGCGCGGCGCTCGATTTCGGCGACCGCCTCCGCCGGATCCTCCTGATTGAGGGCTATGGAGGCACGCAACCGGGGTTCCGGCTCCAACAGGTGCTCGACCATCCAGCTGTTGGTGGCCGCCGCCAGGGCGGTACTGAAGCGCGGTTGAACCTGCCCACCGTAGTGGTTGATCGGATTTAAAATCCCCATTCGGATTTCCCACCGGTCGAGCAGTTGTTCGCGCATCCAGTCCAGGTCCGAGCCGGGCGGTCCTCCGGTCGGTGGCCAGGCGTCCACCCGGCAGGCGGCCGCATTGGCTTTCGGATAGGTGTGGCCGGTGAAGCGACGTGAGCCGATGGTCTCCAAATGCGTCCGCCAGCGCTCGGCAAGGTAGGGCTTGAGCGCGTCGAGGGACGGCGGAACCGGATGGATGTCGCAGTCGATCAGGCCGGATCGGGTACCGGTCTTTCGTGCCGAGCCGGGATGCGGGGCGGTGAGGGTCATCACAGGTCAGCTAAGGGTATCAGGGCCGCGGGATCAATGATCGGCCGCGGGGGCAAACGCTCCCAGCCGGGGATACCAGGATCGGGCATTGGCGCCCGCGACGGTTTGACGGTCCGTCGGCACCAGACAGGCCGGCAACCAGCCGGCAGGGCGGGCGTAGTTCCTCGGCAGCGCGGACCCCCACAACAGGTTGTCCGCCTTCGCGGGCAGCTGGTGAATCAGCGACCGAACCGTTTCCTGATCGTCCGGACCGTCGAACGGGGTCGTAGTCAGGCGGATCCGGTCCCGGACATGCGCGGAGGGCGGATCCTGCACCCAGGGCGTATGCTGGCGGAGGCCTTTCCATTCCTTGTCGAAGCGCCAGCAGAGTGCCGGGAGCCAGGTCACGCCGGAGCCGGCCAGCACGACCCGCAGGTCCGGAATTTCGGCGAAGGCCCCTTCAAAGATCAGGCTGACGACCTGGGCCTGAAAGACGGAGGCGAAGTCGGTCACCTCCTCCATGTAGGTGGCCGGCCAGCCGCTGGGCGTCGGGGGATTGCCCGGGGAACCGCCGGGCGTGAGGCAGATGACCAGGCCCCGTGCCGCCGCGACGCGAAACAACGGCCAGTAGCGACGGTTGCCGTAGGGTTCCCGCGAACGGACCGGTAACTCGACCTGGACGAACCGCTCGTCGGCAGCCTGCTCTTCGACCAGCGGGGCAGCCATCTCCGGATGCTGGCTGGGCACCACCAGTGATCCGCGAAACCGGGAATCCATCGACAGCCAGGACTCGGCCAGCCAGGCATTGGCCGCCCGCGCGCTGGCCAGGGCCAGATCCGGCTGATGAATGCTTTCCGGGCGAAAGCCGGACCGGAGGATGGCGAGATCGGTGACCGTTCCGCTGTTCAGGTGGTCCGCCAACCAGGCCGCATCGAAAGATTTGGGTACATCTTCCCGCCAGCTGATGGCGGCCGTATCCGGAAAATCATCACAATCGGGACCCTGATAGCCCGATGTGTCGATATAGTCGACGAACGTGGCTGGCAGCCAGGGCTTGAGGTCGGCGTTGGCCGGCGTCGGGACCTGGATATCCGCGTCGATTCTCATGCCTCGGATCCGACCGGTTCGGGCTCGGCGTCCGGGGAACCGTGGCCGCGGCGGTTGAAGCGCTCGTGGTCGAGCTTCCCTTCGGAGTTGGCGACGATGCAGCTGATCGAGGCGTCACCGGTGATGTTCACGGCCGTCCGGACCATATCGAGGAGGCGGTCCACCCCGAGCACCAGGCCGATCCCTTCGACCGGCAGCCCGACCTGGGTCAACACCATGCTGAGCATGATGAGGCCGACACCGGGGACACCGGCCGTGCCGATGGAGGCGAGGGTCGCGGTCAGGATCACCATCAGGTAGTCGGTGATGCCGAGGCCCATGGTGTAGGCCTGGGCGATAAAGACGGTGGCGACACCCTGCATGATGGCGGTCCCATCCATATTGATCGTCGCGCCCAGGGGCACGGTGAAACTGGCGACCGATTTGTCGACCCCCAGCTCTTCTTCGCATACCTCCATCGTGACGGGAATGGTCGCGTTGCTGCTGGCGGTGGAAAAGGCGAAAATCTGGGCCTTGCGGATCTTGCCGATGAAACGGGAGGGCCGGAGACGGCCCAGCCCCTTGAGCAACAGGGGATAGGTCAGGAAGGCGTGCAGGATCAGAACACTCAGGACCAGAAAGAAGTACTTGGCCAGGGGCGCGATGGCGGAAAACCCCTCCTGCCCGAAGGTCCGCGCGATCAGCGCGAAGACACCGTAGGGCGCCAGCTCGATCAGGATCATCACCAGTTTCATGATGATGGCGTTAAGATCCCTGAAAATGCCGAGCACCCGCTGACCGGGATCGCCGGACAAGGTCATCGCGATGCCGAAGAGAATGGCGAAGACGATGATCTGAAGCATATTCCCCTCGGCCATCGCTTCGACCGGGTTGGTCGGAAAGATGTCGACGATCGTTTCGGTCAGGCTCGGGGCTTCCTTCCCCTCGAAGGTGACATCCGTGTCGAGCTGAAACCCGACACCCGGCTTGACCAGCACCGCCGCCGTCAGCGCCAGCGTGATCGCGACAGCCGTTGTGCCAAGGTACAACAGCAGGGTTTTCCCACCGACCCGGCCCAGACGGGCGATGTCGTCCAGCGCCGCCGTACCGCAGACCAGGGAGACGAACACCAGCGGCACGACCAGCAGCTTGAGCGCGGCCACGAAGATGCGACCGACCACCTCCAAAATGCCGTCGGTCAGCCAGGCTCGGATCCAGCCCTCGTTCCCGATCAGATTGATGGCCACACCGAGGATCGCCCCGAGCGCCATCGCGATCAGGATGCGGCCGGTCAGGCTCAGCTTTTTCTTTTCAGGAGCCGGAGATGAGGAAGGATCAACCATGGAACCAGAAATTTCAGGTGCTAGACGCCCGACCCGAGGCTGTCGAAGTCTAAGTGGTTTTAATGATTATGCCGTGGCTTCTTCGGGTTTGTTGAATCAACTATATTCCCTTTTAGCCCGGGCTCCCCATTGAAGCTCGTATGGATGAGCCGCCCCCGGATCAGACGGGGAGGCAGCCTACCGGTCCGGCACGAGTTGCCTCAAGGCCGGAACCGACAGGGCGGTCAATCGGTGAACGACCCGTTGCGCTCCCGAATCCGCCAGCTCGACCTCCGTGTTGGTCGTCGCCACGGCGACCACCGCCATGCCGCCCGCCAGCCCGGCTTCGATCCCGTGCGTGCTGTCCTCCAGAACAATGCAGTGCTCCGGCTTCGCGCCCGCCCGGTCCGCGGCAGTCAGAAATACCTCGGGATCGGGCTTCCCCCGGGACACGTCGTCCGCGCTCACAATCCCGCAAAAGGCATCCCGCAACCCCAGTACATCCAGAGCGACTTCCACATTGGCGCGCTCGGTGGACGTGGCGATGACGGAGGGGACCCCCGCCGCCTGAAGGGCTTTCACAAGATCTGCCGCCCCCGGCAGGGCCCGGGGCTCGAACCCCGGCTCCCGCAGGATCTCGCGATAGATTGCCTCCTTGCGCCGGCCCAGACGCGCGACCTCCTCCGGATCGGTCGCCCAGGCCAGGATCTCGGGAATAATGACCTCGTTTTTCTTCCCGAAGCCGCGCTTGAAGTGCCCCTCGGGCAAGGCCTTGTCCAACTCCCGGGCCAGGCGTTCCCAGCTCAGTTCGTGCTGCCGGGAGGAATCGATGACGACCCCGTCCCAGTCCCAAAGTACGGCCCGATTCATGAGGCAAGGGGACCTCAGGAACCGGCTTGCAGCAAGCGGAAAGGCAGCGGATCAACGGGGAAAAATGGCATTGCATGAGCCAGGGGACTAACCCTTAGTGATGCCCTTTGCTCGGGTCGGCTCGGGCAAGCCTGTCATGATTATCAAACCGAAAGTCCGCGCTTTCATCTGTGTCACCGCGCATCCGGAGGGATGCGCCGCCCACGTCCAGCAGCAGATCGATCGGGTTATCAGCCAGCAGCCGTTTGAAGACGGCCCGAAGAAGGTCCTGGTGATCGGCGCCTCGACTGGATACGGCCTCGCCTCCCGCATCACGGCGGCGTTCGGCTACGGGGCCGACACCCTGGGCGTTTTCTTCGAGCGGCCCTCCCAAAAGGGGAAGCCGGCCTCGCCCGGCTGGTACAACACCGTCGCCTTCGAGCAGGCGGCGAAGAAGGAGGACCTGTACGCCGCCAGCATCAACGGCGATGCGTTTTCCGACGAAATCAAGCAGCAGACCGTCGAGAAAATCAAAGCCGACCTTGGCGAAGTGGATCTGGTCGTCTACTCGCTTGCCTCGCCTCGCCGCACCGATCCGGAAACCGGCCGAACCCACAAATCCGTCCTCAAGCCCATCGACCAGACCTATCGTCAGAAGAATCTGGATACAGACAGGAAAGAAATCAACGAAGTGATGATCGAGCCCGCCACCGACGAGGAAATCGAAGACACGATCAAGGTGATGGGTGGCGAGGACTGGGAGCGCTGGATGAAGGCGTTGAAAGACGGCGGCGTCCTCGCCAAAGGCGCCAACGCCGTCGCTTACTCCTACATCGGCCCGGAGGTTACCTGGCCGATTTACAAGAACGGCACCATCGGCAAGGCCAAGGAGGATCTGGAACGGGCCGCGGCCGCCATCGACCGGGACCTGAAGGAGACCGGCGGGTTCGCCGTTGTCTCCGTCAACAAGGCGATCGTCAGCCAGGCCAGTTCGGCCATCCCCGTGGTCCCGCTCTACATTTCGCTCCTCTTCGACATTATGAAGGCGCGCGGCACGCATGAAGACTGCATCGAGCAGATGTGCCGCCTCTTCAAGGACCGCCTGTTCGCGGAGGGGCCCCTTGAGGTCGACGAGGGCGGACGGGTACGCGTCGATGACTGGGAAATGGATCCGGATGTTCAGGCGGAGGTCGCCAACCGATGGCACCGGGTCTCCAACGACAATCTGGACGAACTCGCCGACTTCGCCGGTTATCAGGAAAACTTCCTCCGGCTCTTCGGCTTCGGCCTGCCGGGCGTCGACTACGATGCCGACGTCGACCCCGAGAGGGATATCCCTTCCCTGAAAGGGGAGTGACGAAGCTTAACCGCCAATCGGCTCTAACTGAATGAAGGGTCCGGATCGACTGCGGAGGATCATTCAACCATGCTCAATGAGTTAGGGGGTCGGCGTCATCTATGAGCGGCTTCCAACGATTAAATTAACGCCATCCGTCCTAAACGGTCTTTTCCAGGTCGCGGCTGCCGCTGAGTTGGATGACAGCCACGTCGCGGGCGTTGAGGTCGAGGCTGCCGCCGACCCGGTCGCCGGAAAGGAGATTCACCCCCGCCATGCTCTTCAGCTCGATGGTGTGTCGCCGATGCGTGTGATTGAGAAGGAACAGGAACCGGCCGTTTTCGCCGGAGCGCAGGGTCACCTCCACCCCATCCGGTACGTCCAGGGGAGGGTGGATGTCCAACCGATCCAGGAGCGTGGCCAGAGCGCCCCGTAAAAAGCGGAAAGCGGGCTGGGTCGCCAGGTAGTAGGCCCGGCCTTGCCCGAATTCGTTAACGGTCAGGGCGGGACTGCCCGCCATGAGTTCCTCGCTGAAGATGCCGATGGCCCGGGCACCCTCGAGGTGGACCCGCTCGGCCATGTGGCTGCAGGCCACCTGGCTACCGTCATCGAGTTTCATGCCGATCTGGCGACCGTCCGGCGCGGGATCCCAGGCCTCCACCCAGAGCCCGAACAAATCCTGAAGCAGGCCGGGGAACCCACCGAGGTGCAGATGATCATTACGGTCGACGATACCCGTGAACCAGGAAGACACCAGCACCCCACCCGCCCTGACCCAGGCCTTCAGCTTGTCCGCCAGCGGTGCATCCATCATGTAGGCCATGGGCGCGATGATCAGTTTGTACCCGGCGAGGTCCTCGCCCGGAGACACGAAGGCCACGGGGGTATTCGTCTCAAAAAAGGCCTGGTGATAGGTCTTCAGCATGTCGGAATAGACCATCTGGCGGGGTTTGGACGGCGCTTCCACCCCCCACCAACTCTCCCAGTCCAGCAGAATGGCACACTCCGGCTCGATGAGGCTGCCGACCACCGGTTTCAGCTTCTTCAGCTCCGCGCCCAGCCCGGTCACCTCCTTCCAGATCCGGGATGGCCGGGGATGGACAGCCGGCACCATCGCGCCGTGAAACTTTTCACCACCGGCTTTCGATTGCCGCCACTGAAAAAAAAGCACCCCGTCGCCGCCGCGCGCGACTGCCTGCAGGCTCCAGAGCCGCAGGATGCCGGGGCGCTTGAGGTGATTGACCGGGCGCCAGTTCACCTGGGAGGTGACCTGCTCCATCAGAAAGAACGGACGGTCCTTCTTATAGCTGCGCGTGAGGTCATGCCCGAGGACCCCGGCATTCACGAGGTTGGCCAGAGGCAACTCCGGATCGGGATCGGGGTAGCTGTCCCAGCTGGCGACGTCGAGGTGCTCGCTCCAGACAAAGCCATTGACCGGTTTGTGCAGACCCATGAAATTGGTCGTGACCGGTATGTCCGGCGTGGCCGCGCGCAGGATCCCGGCCTCGTTCAGCATCAGCCGCATCAGCGCCTGGTCGTAGAACCGCTTGTAGTCCAGATCCTGAGACGGATTGATAAAGGTCGGCGTCTTGCCGGGCGGCTGAATCTGCTCGAAATCCGTGTAGATCTGACTCCAGAAGGTGGTTCCCCAGGCCTCGTTCAGGGTCTCAATGGTACCGTATTTCTCTCGCAACCAACTGCGGAAGGCGCGGGCGTCCTCCTCGCCGAAAGAGAGGGGAACATGGCAGGCGTACTCATTGTTGATGTGCCACATCGCCAAGGCAGGATGATCCTTGTAGCGGTTGGCGATTGCCCGGACCAGCGCGGCGGCATGCTCCTGGTAGGCCCGGCTGTTGGCCGTGTAAGCCTGCCGGGACCCGTGCCGCCAGACCGTGCCGTCCTGATCGACGGGCAGGCTCTCCGGATGTTCCAGCCCCAGCCAGACCGGCGGTGAGGCAGTGGCAGTGGCCAGATCGGCGAATATTTCATTTTCGGCCAGCAGGTCCATGATCCGGTCCAGCCAGTCGAAGGTGAATTTGCCGGGAGCGGGGTTCAGGCGGGCCCAGCTGAAGATACCCACGCTGACAAGGTTCACCCCGGCCTCCTTCATCAACTGCACATCCTCCTTCCAGACAGCTTCCGGCCACTGCTCCGGGTTGTAGTCGGCACCATAAAATATCTCCGGGAGTTTCTGGGAAATCAGCATGGATACAGGCTTCGCCAAGCGCCGGCTTCAGGCCAGCCGAAAAGCCCCCTGCCGCGCATGGAAACGGTTGGCTTCAGATCCTGCAGGCCGCTTTTCGCCGTTGCGGGAATGCAGCGTGGGGATTACGCAACAGGGTTTCCGTCATGACTGCAGAATCCAACCGCCCGCCCGCCACACCCGCCGAGGCTTCGGACGCCAAGCCGAAGCACTTTATCCGCCAGATCATCGAGCAGGATGTTCAGGCGGGCAAGCATGGCGGGCAGGTCATCACCCGGTTCCCGCCGGAGCCCAACGGCTACCTGCACATCGGGCACGCGAAGTCGATCTGCCTCAACTTCGGCATGGCGCAGGAATTCGGCGGTCGCTGCCACCTGCGGTTCGACGACACCAACCCGACAGCCGAGGAAGTGGAGTATGTCGAATCGATCAAGGCTGACATCCGCTGGCTCGGTTTCGACTGGGGCGAGCACCTGTATTTTGCCTCCGATTATTTCGACCAGCTGTACGCCTTTGCGGAACAACTGATCGTGGACGGGAAAGCCTACGTGGACGAGTTGACCAGCGAGGAGATCCGGGCTTCCCGCGGCACGCCGACCGAGCCGGGTGAGCCCAGTCCGCACCGCGACCGAGATCCGGCGGCGAGCCTGGACCTGTTCCGCCGGATGAAGGCCGGCGAGTTCGACGAGGGCACTAAAACCCTGCGTGCCAGGATCGACATGGCTTCGCCCAACATGCAGATGCGTGACCCGGTCATGTACCGCATCCTGAAGGCGTCCCACCACCGCACGGGCGAGACCTGGAAGATTTACCCCACCTACGACTTCGCCCACGGACAGAGCGACAGCATCGAGGGCATCACCCACTCCCTCTGCACGCTGGAGTTCGAGGATCACCGGCCGGTCTATGACTGGTTCATCGAGCAGCTCGGCATCCATCCCTCGAAGCAGTACGAATTCGCCCGCCTCAACCTCAACTACACCGTCATGTCGAAGCGGAAGCTGATTCAGCTGGTACGCGAAAAGTATGTCGACGGCTGGGACGACCCGCGGATGCCGACCCTTTCCGGCATGCGGCGCCGCGGGTATTCCCCCCGCAGTATCCGCCAGTTCATGGAGATCATCGGGGTCACCAAGTTCAAGGGCGTCTCCGACATCGCCCTGCTCGAAAACGCCGTCCGCGACGATCTCAACAAGACCTCGCCCCGCGTCATGGCCGTCCTCGATCCGCTCAAGATCACCATCACCAACTGGCCGGAAGGCCGGGTGGAGACGGTCCCTGCCCAGAACAATCCGGAGGACCCAGCCGCCGGTTCGCGTGACTTGCCGTTCACCCGCGAACTCTGGATCGACCGGGCCGACTTCCTGGAGGACGCACCCCGCAAGTTTTTCCGGCTCAAACCGGGTGGCGAGGTACGCCTGCGCAATGCCTGGATCGTCAAATGCGACGAGGTTATCAAGAACGATGCGGGCGAAGTCGTGGAGCTGCGGTGCAGCTACGATCCGGACACCCTCGGGAGGAATCCCGAAGACCGGAAGGTCAAGGGAGTCATCCATTGGGTGTCCACCCACCATGCCGTGGATGCCGAAGTCCGGATCTACGACCGGCTCTTCCAGGTCGAGCACCCCGAGGCCGACAAGGAAACCGATTTCCTGACCCACCTCAATCCGGAGAGTCTGCGAATCGTTACCGGAAAACTGGAGCCCTCCCTGAAGGTTGCCGAGCCCGGCTGGCGCTGTCAGTTCGAGCGCGTGGGCTACTTCTGCGTGGATACCAGGCATTCCAAACACGGCGCTCCCGTCTTCAACCGGACCGTCCCGCTGCGCGACAGCTGGAAGGGGAGTAAATAGGCCCCACGACCGTTTCCGTAACCGGGCGCAGCCCATTCCTCCCCGTGCTGGCGCTGACGCTCCTGCTGGTCTTCTTCACCCACACCCTCGGTGGGGTGGCGGCCTTCGGTTCGGCCTTGCTGACGCTGCCGCTGCTTCTCGGCATCGGCTGGGACCTGCGGCCCGCCGTTGCCCTGATCCTTATCCTGGGGCTCGCCCAGAGCGCCCACCTTGCTCTGCAGAGCGGACGCGCCACCGACGGACGCCCGCTTGGCGCGATCCTGATCTTTGCCGGGCTGATCGGGGTCCCGCTCGGCTTCCTCTCGGTGAGCCTGCTGCCCGAACGCGGACTGGATCTGGCGCTCGGGCTGGTGTTGATCGGCGGTGGGGCGTCCCGTCTCTGGGAGCAGCGCCTGGGGCGCGACCTGACGGCACCCGTCTGGCTGTTGCGGGGCCTGCTGGTCCTCGGGGGATTGATCCACGGGGCCTTTGGCAGCGGCGGCGCGGCACTGGCGGTTTACGCCCGCTTCGTTTTCAAGGACAAGGAGACCTTTCGCGGGACGCTGGCCGTCATGTGGGTGCTGCTCAACATCGGGATGTTGACCGGGCTGTATCTTGAAGGGCGCCTGACCGGCACGGTGTGGGCCACCGCCCTGCCGGGCATCCCGGTGGTCTTCCTCGCCACGGCCCTCGCCCACCGGCTGGCCCACCACCTCTCCCGCGAGCAGTTCGGCTCCGTCGTCGCCGGCCTGCTCTGCCTGGCGGGCGTCATGACGCTGCTCCGGGCATTTTAGCCCGGATTTTTCATGTAGGGCCGGCCCTTGGGCCGCGCCGACGCTAAACCGCCCTTTGCCCTTTTCAGGCGACGGGTTTTCGTTTCCATTCCTCCAATGATCGATCTGCACATCCATTTGGGAGGCGCGGTGCCCTCGTCGGTGCTCTGGGAGATCCTGTGCGACAACGGGCTGCGGACCACGTTTCGCGATTTCGACGCCTTTCACGACTCGATGACCGTCGATCCGGACGAGGTAAAGAGCCTGGACGACTTCCTCGGCAGTTATTTTTCGGTCACCGAGCTGATCCAGTCCTCGCCGGCGGCCGCCAGCGTGTCGGCCTACCAACTGGTGGCGAAGGCCTACCGTCGCGCCCAGATCGAGGCCGTGGAGATGCGGTACAACCCGATGAAACGCATGCGGGAAAATGTGCACACGCTGGAGGCCATCATCCTCGCCACGACCCAGGGTCTGGAGCGCGCCTCCATGCATTACAACGTCGCCACCGGAATCATCCTTTCGATGGGGCGCGACCTCTCGCTGGAGAACAACTGGAAGATCGCGGAGGCGGCCTGCGCCTGGCACAGCCGCGGGGCGCTGCACGGCGCACACGGCGTGGTCGGTCTCGATGTCGCCGGCCCGGAAAGCGGCCGTAAGGAGTTTTATGATACGTGGCTCAAGGAAGTCGCCGCCATGTTCGAGAAGGCACGCAGCGTCGGCCTCGGCACCACCTACCACATCGGAGAAACCGACCACACCGGCGTGGAGGGCATCGAACGCGTCCTCGACACTGTCCAGCCCGACCGGATCGGCCACGGCATCGCCCTGCGCAAGGCCGACGACAAGACCTTCGATCGCCTGGCCGACAAACTGAAGGAACGCGGCGTTCTCCTCGAGATCTGCCCTTCCGTGAATCTCATCACCAAGTCGATCGCCGATCTGGCTGAACTCGCCGCCTTCCTGAAGCGGCTGCACGCCGCGCACGTCCCATTCAACCTGAACACGGACAATCCCTACCTGATCCACACCAACTTGAAACAGGAATACGACCTGATGGCCGAGGCGCTCGGCCAGGATGCGGGCCTCCTCGGGGCCTGCCACGAGGCCGGCCGTAAAGCATCGTTTCTGAAAGGAGACTGAGACCTCGCCGGTGGCAAAGCCCCTTCACGGGTGGGCTTCAGCCCTGCTCACCCGCCTCCCGCAGAGACCCTGCCTGGACTTTTCATACCATACAAACCCTATAGCTCAGGAAGCGCGGGCAGGCCCATGTGCTGCCGGGCAAAAGCCGCCAGATCCGCGGGCCAGGATGCCTCGAAGGTAAATACCTGCCCGTCGGGGCAGCGGAACGCCATTTCCGCGCAATGAATCGCCTGCCGGTGTAACAAAAGTTGGTTGGCGAGGGCATCGGTCCAACCGGTCTCGATGAAATCCAGAAAGCACTGCGGGTCCGGCCCGTAGATTTTGTCGCCGACCACACGGTGTCTCAGCCATTCCGCGTGTGCACGGATCTGGTGTTTCCGCCCGGTTTCCAGGATAACCCGAGCCACAGTGTGGCCGTTCCGGGCCACCAGCGGCTCAATGCACGAGACCGCCTGCCGGGCGGTCCGATCCGCGCGCACCATGACCTTCGAGACCACCGGTGAAGCCCTGTCGCGAGCCAGGGGCTGGTCCACGCGAATCGGCTCCCCGACCGGCATTTCGCCGTTGAGGATGACTCCATAGGTTTTTTCGACGGTCCGGGCCTGCAGCGCCTTCTGCAGCAGACGCGCCATGCGTGGCGTTTTGGCCAATACGACGACCCCGCTGGTTTCGCGATCCAGGCGCGCGACCAGATGGAGTTTCTCCGTCTGCAGCCACTCCCGGCAGGCCCCGACCAGGCTCGACCAGGGGCCGTTTTTGGAGGGATGACACACCACCCAGCCCGGCTTGTCGATGACCAGCAGCTCGTCGGCGTGGTGCAAGACCCACCCCTCCAACTCTTCGGCCGTGATCAATCGGGGCGTCGGCCCGAACAGCACCTTCGGGTCCTCTGGAGTGGCAGCCCTCACCCCGGATCAGCGCGCTTTGGCGTCGAGCCGCCAGGCTTTCAGGATCCGCTTCGCGATGGCGTTCGACCAGCGGACCGGCAACAGGCTGCTGAAGCCGGAAAGCACCTTGTTCCCCAGGCCGCAAACCACCAGCGTCCGGTTCCGGTCGAGCGCCCTGAGTGCGGCGGCGGCGACCTGCTCGGAAGTCTGCCCCATTCCGCCGTGAAGCGGCGCCTCGTCGAATCCGGCCCGCTTGAAGAAGTTGGTAGATGTCGGCCCGGGGCAGACACAGAGGCAGCGAACGCCCTGCTCCCGCAGGTCGGCATCCAGGGCCAGGGTCCAGTGGAGGACAAAAGCCTTCGTGGCTCCATAGGTGGCCATGTAGGGCGTTGGCTGAAAGGCCGCGGTTGAGGCGATGTTCATCACCCGCCCGCCGCGTTCGCACAGCAGCGGCAGCAGCCGACCGGTCAGGTCGACCATGGCACGAATGTTCAAGTCGATCATTCCCAGCTGGTTCGGTAACCCGTCCGCCGGGAAGGGGCCGTAGGCTCCAAATCCGGAATTGTTGATGAGCAGGATTTCGCCCTCCGGCGCCCGCTCCGCCAACAGTTGCACGATCTCCGCGGCGGTGCCGGCCAACTGGCCAAAATCGGACAGATCGCACGGAAAATGATGGACGCGTTCCTCCTCGATTTCTAAAACAGGAATACTGCGTGAAAGGTTTAAAAAAATCCGGATCTGAGGAAAGGGGGCCAGCGCTTCAATGATGGCCTTTCCGATCCCGGAGGAGCCTCCGGTCACGATGACCGCACGGATGCGGGACAAGGATCCGTTTGTTTCGCTCATATCGCCGGCGGCAAGCTTCCCGCAACCACGCTCTCTTTTTTGCGCCCTTCCCTGATTGCGGGCGCATCATCCGAACCCAAAAGAAAGGATACAAGAATGAAACAGCATGATGTCATCATCTCAGGCCATCACCTCGACCTGACGGACTCCATTAAACACATGGTCCATGAAAAGGTGGAAAAATTGTTTGCCCATGAGGAACACATCGTGCGCCTGCGCGTGGAACTCGAGTATGACAAGCATCAGGGAACTCATCAGAACGAGTTCAGCGCCCGCGGGCACATCGAAATGCGGGGCAAGGATATCGTGATCAAGGAATCCGGTAACGATCTTTACAAGTGCATTGATGATCTCGTGGTGAAGCTCGATCGTGGCCTTCGGCGACGCTCCCGCCTCGCCCGGGTCAAGCGCAAGCAGTCCAAGCCACTGGACATCCCGGCCAGCATCCCGAAGAGCTCCCCGGCCTGAACGGACCTGCCTGCTGTCTTTCCAGCCTGCCCGTCGTACACGGGCAGGCTTTTTTGTCGGTACAGGGGCCGGACGCCGGGTCCACCGGACAAGGCACGCCCTTTGAAGCATCCCGCACCACCGGACAACCTTGACACCAATAGCCTGACGTTTCCTTTAACTGGCACCGCAACTCCTCACCGATCATGTCCCGCGTCCTCATTTATCAGCTCATTCACCTCTCCGGGGTGTTGATGGTCTTTCTCAGCTTCGGAGCGCTCATCGCCCGTGCCTGGCTGCAGCCTGAAAACATTAAACTCCGGAAATTCGGGGGTATCGTCAGCGGAATCGGGCTGTTCCTGATCCTGCTCGGAGGCTTTGGCCTGCTGGCCCGGGTCTACGGCAATGAGTGGTATCCGTGGGTGATCGTGAAGCTCGTTGTCTGGCTGCTCCTCGGTGCCATGCTCGCCTTCATCAATCGTAAACCGCAACTGGCCCCCGTCTGGTTCTGGACCACACTCGTCCTGGGATTCGTCTCGGTCTCGATGGTCTACATCAAGCCGGGCATGTGATTCCGCCATCGGGTGAAATTGCGCTTGCGTCGCGGTCCGCCCCGGCGCTTTATTGCGCGTTTTTCCAGCAACCGACTTTCCGTGCGCGGCTAGCTCAATTGGATAGAGCACCTGACTACGGATCAGGAGGTTAGGGGTTCGACTCCCTTGCCGCGTGCCATTTAACCCCCGCAATTTCAACAACTTGCGGGGGTTTTTCTGGCCGGTGGACATGCCCCGCGGCGGCTCCCGCCCTTTCCACTGGCCATGACCCGCATGTCCCGCAAAGGTCCGGGCGTTTACTCAAATCACCCCACCCTTCCCCCATGTCCCCTGTCAGCATAGTCGGCGTTGCCGGCTACGGAATGAACGTCTGGTACAGCGGTTTGTTCGATCTCGAACTGCGCCTGACCGACCTCAAACATTGCCGCAGCCTGATCCGGTCGGTCGGAGTCTGAGTCAACACTTCCCCCCTTTCCCTGATCATGACTGAACGCATCAAAGTAGGAATTCTGGGCCTGGGCCGTGCCGGCTGGGGCATGCACTGCAGGGAAATCGCCGATGTCGCCGACCGATTCGAAATCGTGGCCGGGTGTGATGTCCTTGACGCCCACCGGGACCGGTTTGCCGGACAGTTTCCCGAGGCGACCGTTTACGACGATGTCGACGCCTTCGTCAGCGACCCCGCCATCCGGCTGGTCTCCATTGCCTCGCGATCGGCCGACCACCTGGAGCACACCCGGAAAGCCGTCGCCGCCGGCAAGGATGTTTTCCTCGAAAAACCGATGACGCTCACCTACGCGGAAGCCGAGGCCGCTGTGCGGGCAGCGGAAGACGCCGGACGCACGATCCAGGTCCGCCACAACCGCCGCTTCGAGCCGGCCTTTGAACAGGTCCGCGACATCATCGCCTCAGGCAAGCTGGGGAAGGTGTTTCTGATCAAGCTGCGTCGCCACGGGTTCGGTCGGCGTGCGGACTGGCAGGCCCTGCGGGAGCACGGGGGCGGTCAACTCCTCAACTGGGGCCCGCACCTGGTGGATCACGCCCTTCAGTTCCTCGGGGAATTGGATCCGGCCTACGATGCGCACCTGAATCTCCTCACCGCCGTCGGCGATGCCGAAGACCATGTGCACTTGCATTTTCAGGGGCAGCAGGGCCTGGAAGTCGATGTGGAGATCAGTGGCGGGGCCGCCCTTCCGGAGCCCCAGTACCTGATTTACGGCACGCGCGGCGCCCTCAAGGGCGGCGGGGGCGGCCTGGAGCTCAAGTACCTCGATCCGCGGGTTCCCCTGGCCGACCTGGAAGCGGATCCGGGCACGCCCCAGGATGGTTACGACAGCAGGGAAACCCTGAAATGGGTCGAGGAAACAGTTGAGGTCACAGGTGAGAACACCTTCCATACCAAAATCTGGGAAGCCCTCCACGCCACGTTGACGGAGGACAAACCGTTTCCCATCTCCAACCAACAGGCGCTGGCCACCATGAAAGTCCTGAGCGACGTCCGGGAGCAGACGCCGATCCATCGTTTCCGCGAAGGCTGACGCCCCCACGCCCGGCACCGGTCAGGCGTAGGTTCGGTATGCGTCGATCAGGGACCCGTCCGGCTGCTGGTCGAGGACGAGGAAACCGGGTGGTGTGCCGAAGTTGTCTCCCTTCCACCAGGCGCCACAGACCGCACCGCCCATCCGGTAAGTCCGGTCATTCCAGGTGATGGTCTCATCCACGTGCAGGTGCCCCTGCAGCACCCGGCAACGGGTGAAACGCTCCAGCAAGGCATCCAGTTGCCGCCCGTTGGTGACCACCAGGTTCCGCCCCAGGCCGGCCGTCGGGCTTTCCGCCACCTGGCTGTAGGTGCTGAGCAGCGGCAGGTGCGTGAGGACTATCAGCGGCTGGTCTGCCGGCCAGTCGCTCAACCCGGTTTCGATCCAGGTCATTTGATCGGGATCGATGGCGCCCCTGTATCCGGAGCGGTCAGCCAGCACCGAAACCGTATCCAGAATCAAGATACGCGTAGCCGGACGGTTCTTTTCGGCCGGAAGATCACGCCGGTAGTAGAGGCGCCCGCCGGGGTTGTCCGTGGCCGGCAGGCCCCACTGCCGCAGCACTCGGCCCACGGCCTGGCGGGGGTCTCCGGCCCGTTGAGCCGGATCGGCCGGCGCGGCTCCCACCAGATCGTGATTGCCCGGCATGGGTATCCAGGTGGGTTTCCGGTCAAGCCCCGCTTCGATCCGCCGGAAAAAGTCGTCCACCAGGGCCCAGTGGCCCGCGCCCAGGCCGGCCGGGAAACCGAACCCGCCATGGATGTGATCGCCGCCACTCAGGATGATATCGGGACGGGTCGCGGCAACGGCGTCGGCGGCCCGGTCGAGTTCCCGGCGGATCCGGTCGTCCGGTCGGGCATGGATATCGGTCAGGAACAGGATGCGTCGCCCGGCGGGGGATCGTCCTGGTTCGGCGCCCGATGCGGCGCGACCGGATGCCAGCAATCCTCCGGCCAGCAAACCTCCTTTCAGGAAACGGCGTCGGGTCTGTCCGGTGGCGGAATGAACACTCATGAGGTCTTCGGACCGGTGCGGCGTCACCCGGTTCAGGCAAAAGCCGGTTATTTTCGGGTCAAGGTGGTGCCAGGCCCGTACCGAGCCAGCGCGGTCATGATGTAGTCGTTGGTCAGGGTATCGTCGTGATCGAGGCCAAAGGCCCAGAGTTGGCGATACAGGTCGCGCACCTCTGCCTCCAAGCCGGGATCCAGCGGCTGTTCGGGATAGCGACCGAGGCTGCGTTCGTCCCTGCTCTCCGGCCAGAGCAGGTTGGTCATCTGGTCGGGGTCCCTTTCGAGGTCGTACAACTCGTCGTAGCTGTAACCGTTGTAGGTCAGCTGCCAACGGTCGGTCAGCACCGTACGCTGGATGCCGAGGGTCTCGTTGCCCTGAGACTGAAAATGAAGCGCCTGACGCCAGTCGCTCGGCTGGTCCCCGCGAATCCAGGGCAGCAGGGAGCGGCCCGGAGAACCCTCAGGGGTTCTGTCGCATCCGGTCGCATCGAGGAAGGTCGGGCCGAAGTCGGTCAACGACACGAGCGGGTCCAGGGTCTTGCCGGCCGAGGCCTCCCGGTCCACGCCCGCCGGCATTCGAATGATCGCCGGCACGTGATAAGCCGACTGGAAGGCGGGCAAACCCTTGGCCCACAGGCCGTGGTCGCCCAGATAGTCCCCGTGATCGGAAAGAAACACCACCAGCGTGTCGTCGGCCTGGCCGGTGGCGTTCAGCGCGTCGAGGACCTGACCGAACAGCGCGTCCTGGTAGGAGCAAAAGGCCAGGTAGTGACGAATCGCCTCCCGGTGTTCGGCTTCCGTCAGCTGGTCGAACCGGTCACGGGTTCGGCGATACAACTCCGGCTTGTCCTGAAGCGAATCCCAAAAAGTATCCGGTAATCGGATACGCGGATCATCTTCCGGGTACCGGTCCAGGAATGCCTTTGGCGGGGTATAGGGGTCGTGCGGACCCAGGGTTCCAATGAACAAACACCAGGGATCTTCACCCGCCGCCAGTTCGCGCAGCTGCTTGCACCCGTCTTCCACCACGTCGCCGTCGCGGAAGGGATTGTCCTGCGTTCCGTAGTGTCGGTAGTCGGGAAATCCCTCGCGAATGACCTGGCCGGGTTGCCGCGGACCGTAGGGCTCCGGATTCAGACGCTTCAGTTTTTTGGCCAGGGCGGCCCGGGCATGACCTCGCCGATCCTCGACATCGAGTTCCGGGCAGTTGGGCGCTGCGGTGACCAGGCCCTCACGCCAGCCCCAGCGAGCCGGGCCGTCCGCATTGCTGACGTGCCACTTGCCGGAAAAAGCCAGGCCGTAGCCCTCCGCGGCCAGCGATTCGCTCCAGAAGGGGGTCCCCGGAAGCGGGCCCCGCGAGATGGCGTTGGGTACCTGCACGTTGTGCCAGACGCCGTGTTGCGTCGGCATCAGCCCGGTAAAAAACGTCGCGCGTGACGGGCAGCAGTGCGGAGACGGACAATAGGCCCGGCTGAAGGTGGCGGCTTCCTTCCGGAATCGGTCCAGATGCGGGGTGGCGGCCTGGTACGGATGCCCCGGCAGCACGGTGCACCCGCGCTGCTGGTCGGTCATGAAAATCAGGATGTTGGGCGCGTTGCTCATGCACGAAAAAGGTCAGGCCGGGGCGATCCGAGGCATGTGGAGCGGTTCACGCCCCAGTTCGGCATCCAGCAGGCAACGGATCAGATCCGCCTTGAGCTGCTGGCTGTCGGGATCGTCCCACAGGTTGTTGATTTCACCGGGGTCCCCCTCAAGATCGAACAGTTCGCCGTAGGGCTGGCGGTAATACACGGTCAGCTTGTACCAACGGTCGATATAGGTTCGCTGGTGGATGGCGGTCGGCTGGTGACGGTTTTCCACCAGAACGTGATCACGGGCGCTCGGCGCTTCGCCTTGCCAGACCGGCAGCTGGTTCACGCCCTGCATCGTGAGCGGAATATCCAGCCCCGCAGCCTTCAAGGTTGTGGTGGGCAGATCCACCAACGTCTGGAGGGCGTTGCTCTCCAAGCCGGCGGGTAGCCGTTGCGGCCAACGGGCGATGAACGGCACGCGCACGCCGTCTTCGTAATGGAAGGGCCCCTTCTTGGTCAGACCGTGGTGGCCGTAGTAGTGGCCGTGATCTGAGGTGAAGACCACCAGGGTATTCCCGGCCTGGCCAGTCGCGTCCAAATGGTCGAGCAACTTACCAACGTAATGGTCCAGCATGCTGACCATCCCGTAGTAGATGGCGATGTCTTTCGCCAGCGACGTCTTGTCCTGCAGATGGCTGCCGCAGCCATGATTCGGTTGCCCGCTTTCCTGGAGGTCGGAAAAATCAGGATGCGGTTCCTGGGTTTTCCGGAAATGGGGCGGATTGCGGTCATGCTCACCCGGCGTGACTTCGGGCACGGTGATCGCAGCGGGATCGTACATGGACGCCCATGGCTCCGGGACCAGATAAGGCGGATGCGGATCGAAATAGCTGGCCCAGATGAAAAAGGGCTGGCCGGCTTCCCGGCAGTGGTCGATGCGAGCGATTGATCGCTCCGTGATCCAGGTGTTGTAGTGGATTTCCTCGGGGATCGACCACCTGTGCTCCTGAGCGGGATTCACGCCCTTCCCTTCGGAAAAGTCAAAGGCACCCCAGGTGTTCCGGAAGTGACGCGCCCAGTCCTTGTGACCCTTTTCCTCCATCCAGAGCGCGTAGTGCTGCCCTGCGTGGCATTCGTCCGCATGATTGCGGGCCAACTCGACGTGGTTGAACCCATAAAAGGGTCCATGAAACGCTTTCCAGTAATCCAGATCCCGCAGGAGCGGATAACTCTCCAGCGAGGGGTAGGCCTCCGTCCCGATCAGGGGCTGAAAATGGGCCTTACCGATCAGCGAACAGTCATAGCCCGCCGCCTGCAGCCGGCCGCCCAGCGTATCCGCGTCGTCCCTCAACCGGGTCCCCAGGCTCCAGGCGCCGTGGGTGCTCGGGTACTGCCCCGTGATCATGGAAGCGCGCGTCGGGGTGCAGGTCGGATTCGGGCAGTAGGCGCGCTTGAAAAACACCCCCTGGTCGGCCAGCCGGTCCAGGTTGGGTGTCTTCACCTCGTCGAAATATTTACCGATCGTGTTCCAGTGCTGCTGATCGCTCGTAATCCAGAGGATGTTCGGGGTCGCTGTCGCCATGGAGGCGAAGAAAGCGGACCCGCCCCCCAAAGAAAAGAGCGAACCGGCCACGGTCGCCATTTGCAGCCATCCCGGTTCCCTGTTTACTGCCAACCATGATTACCCTGATCAGCGGAACCAACCGCGCCGACAGCAACACCCGCAAGGTCGTCACCTGGCTCGAACGGGTGTACCGCGATATCGATGCCGAAACTGCCGTCCTAGACTTGAAGGATCTGCCGGGCGATCTCCTCAGCCCGGACGCCTACGCCCAGAAGCCCAAGGCATTCCAGCCGTTCACCGATCAGGTGCTGGCCAGCGATGGATTGGTGGTGGTCACGCCGGAGTACAACGGCGGCTTTCCCGGCGTGCTGAAGCTTTTCATCGACATGCTGCCCTTCCCCGAGAGCTTCGACGGGCGGCCCGTAGCCTTCGTCGGCCTGTCCGCCGGCACCAACGGCGCACTCCGTCCCGTCGAGCAGCTGCAGCAGATCTTCGGCTACCGAAACGCCTACATCTATCCGCGCCGCGTCTTCATACCCGGCGTCTTCAAGGTCCTCGACGACCAGGGCAACCTGACCGACTCGGATTTGGCGGACCGCCTCCTGAAACAGAGCGAGGGTTATTTGTCCTTTGTCCGAAAAGTCGCCTCCTGAGGGTTCCCCTTCCCGACACATCTATCATATACGCTTATTTTAAGGTATCGCAAAAAGGAAATTTTGACAGACCAGCATCAGCCGGTACCCGGGCCCGGCTCAGGACGGCAAGTTGGTGATACAGGTCACCTATCCGGCGTTTACCTTCGAAAACGATGGAATCCGGATTCAATTGGCGGGCGGTTATAACACCAAGTTGGCCGAATCAGAGCACATTCCCTCCAGACTTCTCAATGTAACCGGCCCAACGTCAGGCGGCATCCTGCTCCTGGAACTGCCGGCCGGCGGCACGGGGACATTTCTGAACGGCAGTAAAATCAGAGCTCCCAATCTTTTTTTCTGGGCCCGCACTGAAGCCCATTTCGCTGCCGGAGATACCCAGGTCAGTCCTTGGATCGGACCGTTTAATATCCGTTCGACGGTAGCTGAAACAGGGCCCCAGGTTTACTTTCCCAATCCACAGTCACCCTTGACCAATTTGCAGGTGATCCCGACCGGCACGCCCGTCGGGGGCAGTCTGCTGAAGGCGGATGCCAATATACCGGGACAATTCAGTTACACCCCGGTTGCCGGAACGCCCCTCACGCCCATCATCGATCATGTCCGGGTACGGTTCACGCCTTCGGTTTCAGGCTTCACTGCTTTCAACTGGACCTATCCCGTAAGGGTTGCTTCGGACACGGTGGCCAGCCGACTGATCATCGATGAAGCTCCCATCCTGGCCAGAAACTGGCGCTACCTGAGTTGGTTCGGATATTTTTACACGGAGACGAGCCCTTCCCAGTGGATTTTTCACTAGGATCACGGTTGGATCTATTTCGACGCCCGGTCCTTTACCCGTATCTGGCTCTTCGACCCGGACCTGGGTTGGCACTTCACAGGTGCCAGCCGGTACCCCTACCTGTACAATTACCGCCTGCGGTGCTGGCTCTATTACGATGTGCAGTCCGGCCCACAAAACGACCTGCCCCGGCGGTTCTACCTGTTCAATCCAGCCACCGGTTTTCCGGCCCCTGGCTGGTACAACGAGGACCACCTGATCGCCTTGGTGGATGCCGTCTCCGAGTCGGGCTGACGTTTGGATTCAAAGGCATCCGGCCGTCGGCGTGTCTTTGAAGTCGGCAGGCTCGCCGGAGAAAACGAGGTGGCCGCCCGCTTCGCCGCCTTCCGGCCCCAGTTCGATGATCCAGTCGGCCAGCCGGATGACATCGGTGTCGTGCTCGATCACCACGATGGTGTTGCCCGCCTCGCGGAGCTGGAAGAGCAGGTCCATCAGGCGCTGAACGTCGATCCAGTGCAGACCGGTGGTCGGCTCATCCAGGATATAAAGCGTGTCGCCCTGCTGACGCTTCGACAGCTCCAGCGACAGCTTGATGCGCTGGGCCTCGCCGCCAGACAGCGTCGTGGCCGACTGACCCAGCCGCACGTAGCCGAGGCCGACGGCCTGCAGTGTCTGCAGTTTTTCCTGAATCTTCGGCTGGCGGCGGAACAGGGCCAGGGCCTCGTCGACCGTCATCTCGAGGACATCGGCGATGGAATAACCTTTAAACCGCACTTCCAGCGTCTCCCGGTTGTAGCGCCTGCCCTGGCAACTCGGGCAGGTGGCGTAGGCGTCCGCCAGAAACTGCATGTCCAGCTTGATGGCTCCGTCACCCTTGCACCGTTCGCAACGTCCCCCGCTCATGTTGAAACTGAACCGACTGCTTTTGTATCCACGCACCCGGGACAGGGGCGCCCTGGCAAACAGATCCCGCAACTGGTCGAAAAGCTTGGTGAAGGTCGCGGGATTCGAACGCGGACTGCGCCCAATCGGCTCCTGGTCCACCCGGATTACCCGGGAAAACGCCTCCAGACCATCCAGCCCGTCGTGCCGACCCGGTACCTCCCTGGCCTTGTTCAGGCGGAAGGCCGCCGCCCGACCCAGGATGTCATTCACCAGCGTGCTCTTGCCCGACCCCGAAACCCCGCAGACCGCCGTCAGCAGGCCGACCGGAAAACGCACGTCGAAGCCCTTCAGGTTGTGCTCCCGACACCCGCGAAGGGCCAACCAGCCGCGACCGGGGGGCCGATGCGGCACCGAGCGCTCCACCATCTGCCGCCCGGCGAGGAACGGTCCCGTCCGGCTGCGCTCGGCCGTTTGGCAGGCCTCCGGCGTGCCCTGGAAAATTATTTCCCCGCCCGTCTCCCCCGCCCCGGGCCCCAACTCGATCAACTGGTCGGCGGCCCGCATGGTGGAGGCGTCGTGCTCCACTACGATGACGCTGTTTCCCCGGTCACGCAGATCGGTCAGCGTCCGGATCAGCCGCCGGTTGTCGATCGGGTGCAGGCCAATGCTCGGCTCGTCGAGGACATACACCACCCCGACCAGACCCATGCCCAGCTGGGTGGCCAGCCGGACGCGTTGGGCTTCTCCGCCCGACAGCGTGGCGTAGGCCCGGTCGAGCGTCAGGTAGCCCAGCCCGACTTCACCCAGGAAGTGCAACCGGTGATAAAGGCCGCGCAGGGCGTCTCCGATCGCGTCGCGGCCCGCCGCTTCGGCGTTCATATCCTCCCGCATGAAGACCAGCGCGCTGTCGATGCTCCGCCGCATGAAGTCGGTGAAGCCATGACCGGCCAGCCGGGCGGCGCGCGGATAGGCGGCCAGCCGGGCGCCGCCGCATGCCGGGCAGGGGGCGCTGGTCTGGAAAGCCATCAGACGTGCTTTCAGGCTCTCGCTGGAGGTTTCCCGGCGCGCGGTCTCCAATTCGGCCAGGACGCCCGCCCACGGCACGGTATCCGGTTTGGCATTACCCCGTTTCAGCTTGAAACTGAACAAACGGTCGCCCGCCCCGTGGAGGATGGCCCTGCGGTCCTTTTCGGGGAGATCCCGCCAGGGGGCATCGGGATCGAACGGCAGTTGCTCGGCCAGTTGCTTGAGCTGAGCGTTTCGCCGGATGATCATGGCCTTCGATCCGAGCCGGAAGGGTTTGATCGCGCCGTTTTTGACCGATTTAGTCAGGTCCGGCACCACCAGCTCTTCGTTGAAGCGGAGGATGTGTCCCAGGCCCCCGCAGCCCGGACAGGCGCCCTGGATGTGGTTCCAGGAAAAGTGACGTGGCGTCAGCGGTTCGTAAACCTCCCCGCAGGCAGTACAGGCGAAATGCTGGCTGACGGAGAATTCCTGCCATTCACCGGCGCGATCCGCCTGGACCAGCACCAGGGCCCGGTCTCCAGCCTCCTCGAAGGCTAATTCGAGCGAGTCTGCCAGCCGGCTGCGCTGGTCGGCTTTGAGGACGATCCGGTCGACGACCAGATCCACCGCCAGCGGCCGCGCGCCCGTCGGCACCAGATCCGGCTCATCGAGGTGTCGGATTTCGCCATTCAGCCGGACCCGGGTAAACCCGCGTTGGCGAAGCCGGGGCAATTCCTCGCGCAACAGGGCGGGTTTGGCGTTGAGCACGGGAGCCAGCAACATCAGGCGGCTGCCTTCCGGCTCGCGAAAGATGCGGGCAATACAATCATCGAGACTCTGGCGCTCGATGCGGGCGCCGTCCTGCGGGCAACGGGCTTCCGCCTGGATCGCCCAGAGCAGGCGGGCGTAATCGGCGATTTCGGTCACCGTCCCGACAGTGGAACGCGGGTTGGCCCCACCGCCGGTCCGCTGCTCGATGGCGATCACCGGGGAGAGGCCGTGAATGTAGTCGACATCCGGCCGAGCCATCTGATCAAGGACCTGCCGGGCCCGGGTGGACAGACTGTCCATGTATTTCCGGTAGCCCTCCGCGTAGAGGGTATCAAAAGCCAGACTGGACTTGCCCGAACCGGACACGCCGGTCACCACCACGAATTGCTCCCGGGGAATGCGCAGGTCCAGATTCTTCAGGTTGTGGGCCCGGGCACCCTTGATGAAGATGGTCCGGTCGACCGGGTCATCGGACGGATGGGTAGCGGAATCGGTCATGGAAACAGTCAGGCCTGCGACGGTGGAACTTGATCCGTGCACAATGGCGGCCAGGCTAGTGTTGACGGTCGCCCCTTTTGCGACAACCCCTGGAAGCCTTTCTTATTCATCCCTATCCCTCTGACGATGAAACCGGTCCTTTACATCAAGCCCGGCTGCCCCTGGTGCACCGCGGCCCTCAACTTTTTCAACGAACACGGCGTCGATCTGGACATCCGCGATGTGACCGGAAGTCCACAGGCCATGCAGCGCATGATCGATGTCAGCGGGCAGACCAAAACCCCCACCTTCGAGTTCGGGGACTTCGTAGTCGCTGACTTCGATGTCGATGAATTCCGGAGTGAACTGGACGAGGTGCCCGACATCCGCGGCCAGCTCGGCCTTGGCGACGACGAGGATTGATCCCGCTTTACCCCAGCCGGCGGCAGAACCAGCTCAACCGTTCGAGCCCTTTCGCAATCACTTCGTCGGACGTCGCGTAGCTCAGGCGCAAGTAGCCTTCCGCCCCGAATCCGACGCCCGGGACCACGGCCACCTTTTCTTCATCCAGCAGCCGACTGGCGAAGGGCGTGGAATCCAGCCCCAGCGCCTCGATACGCGGAAAGAGATAAAACGCCCCCTCCGCCCGGGTGCATTCGATGCCGGGGATGGCCCGGAGCCCCTCCAGCAGCGTCAGGCGACGTCGATCGAAATGGGTCAGCATATCCGCAATGGCCGCCCGCGCACGATCGGGCTGCTCCAGCGCCGCCAACGCCCCGTATTGGGCGAAAGTCGTCGCGTTCGAGGTCGTCTGGCTCTGCAGGCTGGCAACAGCCTTTGCGATGGGCGTGGGAGCCACCAGCGTGCCCAGCCGCCAACCGGTCATGCTGTAGGTCTTGCTGAAGCCCGAGACCGTCACGACTCCGCGAGCGGCCTCTTCCGAAAAGGAAGCAGGGCTGGCGTGCTCCGCGTCGTCATAAAGGAGGTATTCGTAAATTTCGTCTGACAGGATGAACACGCCGCGCTCCAGGCAAAGGTCGACGAGGGCTCGTAATTCCGTCGGCGAATAGACCGCGCCCGTCGGATTCGAGGGACTGTTCAGAATCAACAGCTTGGTACACTCGGTCAGGTTATCGGCCAGCGCCTCCGGTGTCAGTTTGAAGCCGGCTTCCAGGCCGGCAAAAACGCTCCGGGGCTCGGCGCCGGCCAGTTTCACCATTTCCGGATAACTGACCCAGAAAGGAGCCGGGATGAGCACCTCGTCGCCGGGGCCGCAGAGCGCTTCGATGGCCAGCATGCAGCTGTACTTGCCGCCGGGGCTGACCACGACGTTATCCGCCTGAACCCAGGCCATGCCCCGTTCTTCCCGATAACGGGCTGCCAGGGCTTCTCGCAGCGCGGGGAGTCCGGGCGCCGGGGCATACTTGGTCTGTCCGTCGGCCAGCGCCTGCGCACAGGCCTCTTTCATAAAGGCCGGTGTATCAAAATCGGGCTCACCCGCACCGAATCCGCAGACATCCTCGCCGGCGGCTTTCAGCGCCTTTGCCTTGCTGTCGACAGCCAGGGTCGGGGACGGGCTGATGTTGGCGGCCCGAAAGGAGAGCGCGTTAGACAGGTCGGTGGGAATAGCCATGGCAGAGGGAAGAGATTTCGGGGGGAGCGCCGGGGCATAAAAAAGGATTGCCGGCCGGAACCTGGCAATCCCTGAAAAAAAGAACCCGCCCCAACGGGGAGCGGATTCTGAAAGGTTCGGCTACTTTTTCTTTTTGGAGGCCTTTTTCCTTGTGGCCTTCTTCTTGGCCGGGGCCTTCTTCCTGGTCGCCTTTTTAGCGGCTTTCTTTTTCACCGCTTTTTTGGCGGCCTTCTTTTTGGCCGGGGCCTTTTTCTTCACCGCTTTTTTGGCGGCCTTTTTTCTGGTCGCCTTTTTGGCGGTTTTTTTCTTCACCGCCTTTTTGGCCGGAGCCTTCTTGGCAGCTTTCTTTTTGACCGCCTTTTTAGCGGCCTTCTTGACAGGGGCCTTTTTCTTGGCCGCCGATTTTTTCTTAACGGCCTTCTTGGCCGCTTTTTTGGTGGTCTTTTTCTTAGCCATGGTTGTCTCGGTTGGTTCGAGGGACACACCCGCCGGAGGAGTCTCCGGCATGGCGGTCAAAGCGGCCCGGAGCAACTCGCCGACACTGGCTTTACGGTTTCTGGAGAGGCGCTGCAGCTTCTCCTTCAGGTCTGATTCCAGACGGACCGACACCTGTTTGTGCTCCTTGTTCTCCGAGGAGAACGTATTGAAATTGTAGGCATCCAGCGCAAACCGGATAACGGTACTCAGGGAACGCGCCCCCGAGGCTTTTTGAAAGGCCTTCAGCTTGGTGAGCAGATCCTTGCTGAGGTCGAACGTGAGCGGTGCGCTCGAAGTGCTGTTGGCGGTGGCCATGATGATGGGTCGTTAGGGATTTCGGTATATGCGACAATGAAAACCTAGACTGTGTCGCAAGTTTGTCAATACGTCATTCAGACAGGTCGTGAAAACATGAATACAGGGATTCAGGCACCCTCTGCGCGGGAAACGCGGTCTCCAATCAGTGAATACAAGGCCGGGCTGTCGCCGGCGACACGCCCGGCATCAGGAGAGGCGCCGGCGACACCTCCAGGAGGCCGAGCGGGAACCGCCGCGCCGGGAATCGGAAAGGGGTTGCCAACGCCCCCCGTCCACCCCCAAAAACCTAGCCGTTCGAGGTGCCCGGCAAGGCACCTCCCCACCCCATGCTTTTATACCCATCCGACCTATGGCACGCGTAGTCCTCGACAAACTGGTAAAAAATTACCGAGACGGAAAAAATGAACCGGTTCGCGCCGTGAAAGGCATCGATCTGGAGATCAAGGACCGGGAGTTCATGGTGCTGGTCGGTCCCTCCGGTTGCGGCAAGTCCACCACCCTGCGGATGATCGCCGGGCTGGAAGAGGTCACGGACGGCACGATCACCATCGAAAACAAGGTGGTGAACAACATCCTGCCGAAAAACCGGGATATCGCGATGGTCTTCCAGAATTACGCGCTCTACCCGCACATGTCCGTCTACGACAACATGGCCTTCGGGTTGAAACTCATGAAGCACTCCAAGGAGGAAATTCAGAGGCGCGTGATCGACGCGGCCCAGATCCTGGGAATCGAGGAACTGCTGGCCCGCAAGCCGAAAGCCCTGTCGGGCGGCCAACGCCAGCGCGTAGCGGTCGGTCGCGCCATTGTCCGCAAGCCGAAGGTCTTCCTCTTTGACGAACCGCTCTCGAACCTCGACGCGAAGATGCGCGTCCAGATGCGCACAGAGATTTCCAAGCTCCACGCCCGCCTGGCCTCGACCATGATCTATGTGACCCACGACCAGGTGGAAGCGATGACCATGGGCGACCGGATCTGCGTGATGAAGGATGGCAACATCATGCAGGTAGCCGATCCCCTGACGCTCTACAACCACCCGGAAAACATGTTCGTGGCCGGCTTCATCGGCAGCCCGCCCATGAATTTTCTCCACGGCGAGCTGGTCGACCGGGAGGGCAAGCTGTGGTTCGAGGAAAAGAACAGCGAGGGCCAGGCGATCAAGGTCGCATTGGACGACCGGCTTTCCCGCCAGGGCGCCGACCATGTGGGTAAGCCGATTGTCTTTGGTATTCGGCCGGAGGACATTAACGACACCCTGACGGTCAGCAACCCGGATCCCAACCAGATCACGGCGGCGCGCGTAGAGGTTTCCGAGCCCATGGGGTCTGAGACCTACATTTATATGGACTCCGGGGCACACAGCTTCATCGCCCGGGTCGGCAGTGGCGACCGGTACGAGGTGAACCAGTCGCTCAAGGTCGTTTTCAACATGGAGCGCGTCCACCTCTTCGATCCCGAGACCGAACAGGTGCTCAAATAGCGCGGGCTACCTCAAAACCTGTTCTCTGGAAGGTGGCAAGCAGGCGGCAGGTCGCAGCCACGCCATCAGCCCTGAACAGTCACCGACCTGAAGCCGTTTAACTGAAGCTGTAACCGTTTTTCCTTCCCGACGGCCGATGATCCATGGGAGGTCGGAGCTCTGGCGGCCTGGTTGGTCTCAGAACAGGTAATCAAACCGTTCGGAGCCGGGTAGCGTGGCCGGGGCGGAGAGGGCCGCCGGGACAAATTCTTTCTTCGGCAGATTGAGCCCCATGGCGGCGGCCCGGACGTTAAACCGGGTTTTCTCCCGCGTTTCGCTGTTTTTTACATCGAGCCGGCGGACAATCCACTGGTCCTGCACCTTCTTGAAGTTGAGGAGGCGGAGGCTGCGCAGGGTTTCACCGTCGGGATCGAGGTAATCGGCGCGCAAGAGCGCGTAAAAATCGGCATCGACCGCCAGGGAAATACCAGCCAGCGGTCGAGTCTCCCCCACCGCCGAATCCTCCGGTGCCACGGCCAGGAAACGGTAGGCCGGGCGGCCGATGACGCGGTCGGTCCCCCGATACCGGAGGTCTTCCCAGTACAGAAACGGCAATTGCAAATCGAAGGGGGTATAGGTCAGGCCGGGCATCAGCGGCTCGAAGCGGTCAGGCCCGGTCAATTGCACGGGTTCCGGATCGCCGGGATCGTCTGCGGAGGGTTCAGCCAGCCGGTAGATAAAGCCGTCGGGCCCGCTGCGGATCAGAAACCGGTAGGCAATCTCGCCGGGAGACGCCCCGCCCCCACCCAGGTGGATACGGAACACCTGGGCTCCATCGATCCAGGTCCCCCAGAGCAGTCCCTCGTAGGTGGTCGTCTCCCCGATCTCGGGAAAGTGCTCCAGTTGGAACCGGAAAATAAAATCACCGGCCGGATGCTGGTTGCGCAAGGTGTGCAGCAAGCGCTCCCCTTCCGCCGGGTCCAGGTCCTCCACCTCGAAAATGCGCTCGTTTCGGCCGACGGTTTTGCTGGTCTGGCTCCAGAGGGTGGAGACGGGCAGAAACAACGCCAGGAGCGCGACCAGGCAGCCGCATCTTAACCGCGACCGGTGCAGCCGGTTCTTTCGTCGCTCAAACATCTGTCCATAGGACCGGTTTGCCGTCTTTGCGTGCCACAGAATCCCCATTCGCAGACGTTCGAGAGAAAAGAATGAATCACCACGAAGCGCGCGAAGAGCACGAAGGAAGAGACGGAGGTCTGCCGGAGATGGCGAAGCAATTCGATGCGCTTTCCCGTCAGGTGATCGGATGTGCGATCGAGGTACATCGTTTTCCTGGTCGAGGGTTGCTGGAATCATCCTATCAGCGTTGCCTGAGCAGAGAATTGGAATTGAACGAAATCGCTCATGCGTGATGTCACCAAACTGAAAGACGGAATGAAGAGACATGTCCTTTGAGCCCAGCCAGGCCTTCATGTCCTTCGTGCTCTTTGTGGTAAAAAGAAAACTCGAACCAGTCGGTGATGGACAACGTCGCTAGCGCGCCGTGCCAGACCTCGACGGATTGCGTATCGCGCTGCTACAGCGTGCGAAGGATGCACGGAAAATCAGAAAATACGCCCCGACGTCACTGATCGCATTTCGCTTGCTGAAGCGCCGCGGTACGGAAGAACGGAAAATCAACTTAACGACCGCAAAACAGGCCTCGGCGAAGGCTCCGGAAGCGGCTCAGGAATCCGGGTTGGTGGTGCCGGCTTCCTCCTCCTCACCGACGGTGGGTGGGGCGGGCGTCAGCGAAGGATTGGATTCCACGGCCTCCGTACCGACGGGCGCTGATTCCGTTTCGCCGGGAACAGCCACCTGATCGAGGACGGAGGTATCGGAAGGCCCGGTTTCGCCCTCATCCTTCAATGCCTGAAAGGCCAGATAAAGACCAAAGGTCAGAAGGAAAAACAGCAGCGTAGCCATCTGCGTCGAACGCGACAGCACCGAATTGGTTTCTGCGCCGAAAGCCTGCTCAGCGGCGCCACCCCCCAGGGCGGCGCCCATCCCCGCCTGATTGGCGGATTTCTGCATCAGGACCAGCAGAACAGTCACCAAACAGAGGATGACCAGCAGAATGGAGACAACGATGATGAAAAAGGAAGCCATGAATCTGGGGAAAACGGGGAACGTGCCTGCCGAGCGCCCCGAATTCAAGTCCAATCCGGATCGGGGGCAATGTGCCTCCGGCGCGCTGAAGCAGCTCAGGTGACCGGGATGCCCATCTGATCCAGAATGCGCTGCAGATCGTCGTTGCCGCTGTAATCGATGACGATCCGGCCCTTTTTCGGCGTGTGCTTGAGCTGCACTTTCGTGTTGAGCGAGGCCATCAGCCGCTTCTCCAGGTCGCGAATCACCGCGTTCTCAGCCGGAGGCAGGCTGCGATTGCTTTGTTTTGAGCCGCCCCCCGAGCCGTCCTTGAGGCGCTTCACCTCGCGTTCGGCCTCGCGCACGCTCATGCCGGATTCGATAATACGCTCGGCCAGGAGTTGCCGATGCGCCGGATCCTGCAGACCGAGGATGACCTTGGCGTGGCCGGTGGAAATCAGGCCCTTGGCAAGAAAAGCCTGGATGCCGGCTTCCAGGGACAGCAGCCGCAGTGCATTGGCCACGGAGGCTCGTCCCTTACCCACCCGTTCGGCACACGATTCCTGGGTCAGCCCGAAGTCCTTCATCAGGCTGGCGTAGCCAAGAGCCTCCTCGATCGGATTGAGGCCCTCCCGCTGCAAGTTCTCGATCAGGGCGAGGGCCGCGCTGGAAGCGTCGCTGGCCTCGATCTGCCGAGCCGGAATGCGCTTGATTCCCAGCGATTCAAAAGCCCGCAACCGGCGCTCACCCGCGATCAGTTGATACCGCTCACCGACCTTTCGGACGACGATCGGCTGCAGGAGGCCCTCCGCCCGGATACTCCTGGCCAGTTCCTCGACCTGTTCCGGCGCGATGTCTCGCCGAGGCTGAAAGGGGTTGGGATCAACCTGACTGACAGCGATTTCCGTATAGCCTTCGAGTAAATCAGCCGCCTCCTTGGCCTGGCCACGCGCGGCAGCCGGTTTGGAGGTTCCCGCGGACGCCCCGCCGGTTTTCTTCCTGGCTGGCGCCTTCCTGGCAGGCCTGCTGGGGGCCGCGGTCTTTTTGACCGGAGCCGGCGCTTTCTTGGCGTGGGCTTCCTTGTTGGAAACGCCGCCGGAAATCAGGCCTCCCAGGCCGCGGCCCAGGTGTTTTTTCTTGGGGCTGGCCATCGGTCAGTCTTGCTGGGGAATGAAGAGTTGCTGACCCACCCTGATGGTGCGTGGGTCGGCGATGCGGTTGGCATTCCGGATATCGTTTACGGAGGAATTCAACTTACGGGCAATCCCGGACAGGGTGTCGCCGGCCTCGACCTCGTAGACGATTCCCTCCCTGGGGTAGTCGTCAGAGAAGGATACTGCCGGCTCGGACACGGTCGGCTTGACGTTGATGGCCCCGGCCAGCGCGTCGATGGTCGCCTGCGTCTGCCTGGCCAGGTTGGCGATCTGTTTGCTCACCTCCTGGATGATCGTCTTTTTCAAGGCCGCGTCGGCAGCCGCATAAGCCCGGTCCAGACGATCCAACCGGGCCTGCAGCGCCTGCAAGGTGAGATCGGCCTGCTGGCTCGAACCCAACGCGCCCTCCACCCGCTGACGGAGCGCGGCGTTGTCCCGCTTGACCGCCTCCACCTCCAGTCGAAGCGACCGCACTTCCTGCGTCAGCAAACCCATGTCCTGCGTGAGGTTGGCCACCTGAACCCGCAAATCCCGATCACTCTGGCCCGACAACGAGGCCGTCCCCAGCGTCAGCAACAAGGCGAACCGGGCGGTGAAGCAAAAGGCATCGATAATGCGGAAAAAAACGGACTGGGGCATGATGCGGATGGACCGATAAGGGGTACCCTGTCGCTGATCCATCTGTCAAAACCTCTGATGCCGGGATAAGAGCCTGGAAATTGGCAGGGATCAGGAATGCCCCCTTAAATAGTGTGCACCTCAACCTGTACCGCGCCGCTTGAGCAATCGACTACGAATCCGGTTTACGGTAAGGCCTTTAAGCCGTCCACTTCATTCGCTTGCTGAAGCGGCGCGATACGCATCCCCATACAAACCGGGCCCATTGAGCCCGGCCGGCGTCATTCATCATCATGTTCCGCTTACGGGCGGTCGCTGACCAGCTGGGGCATGGGCTGCGATTCGGCGACCTGACCGTCCAGCCCGGGGCAACCCCGCAGAAAATCCCGGATCGGCAGCATGTTGCCGCCCGGACGCTGCAGGGCGGTGAAGCATAAGCTGCCCCGTCCGCAGGCCGCCCGCAGGCTCCCGCCATCCGGCTCGACCTGCAGCCGACCGGGCGGCCCGGGCAGGGTCTCGGCCATCGCTTCCGCCGACCCCACTTTCAGCGTCAGGTCACCCACCGTGACCGTTGTGCCCGGCCACGGGTGCAAGGCTCGTATCCGCCGGTCCAATACGGTTGCCGGTGCCTGGAAATCCAAAACACCGTCGGCGCGGTTCAGCCGCCGCACATAGGAAACACCCGTCTCGGACTGTTCTTCGAATGCCAGTTCTCCCTGGAGCAGCGGGGACAGGTTGCGACGCACCAGCCGCACCGCGGCCGCCGCCATCGCCTCCCGCAGTTCACCCCCGGTCGTCCGATCCCCGATCGGCACCCGCTCCCGGTCGGCCACCGGCCCGGCGTCCATGGCGGGCACCATCTGCATCAGTGACATACCGGTCTCGCTGTCCCCCGCCGCGATGGCCGATTCGATCGGGGACGCGCCGCGGTACTTTGGCAAGAGCGACCCGTGCAGGTTGATCATGCCGAGCCGCGGGGCACCCAGGTGGCTCGGGCGCAGGATATGGCCGTAGGCCAGCACCAGCCCAAGATCGATCTGTCGCTCCTCCATCCAGGCCGCTTCCACGGGTCCGGGTTTCTCCGGTTGCAAGACGGGAATCCCCCGCGCCTCGGCCCAGGCCTTGACCGGACCCGGCACCACCTTGCGCCCCCGCCCGCGCGCGCGATCCGGTTGCGTGAAGACCCCGACCAGCTCGATCCGGTCGGCCGCCCAGTCCGCCAGAAAGTCTAACAACGGCAGGCCAATCGGATCGGATCCCCAGTAGGCCGCGCGCGCGCGCTGGTCTGAAGGAGCTTGCATGATTGAGACCTGAGAGGGTTAGCCCGGATTTCTCACCAGAATCGGAAAATGGGCGGTCAATAATTCGCGCGGGTAAATTGCCTGAATGGTCAGCGCCTGAATCACGTTTTCAATTCAGCCAGCCATGCATCCACCGCCGGTTTGATGGCGTCGGAGAACACGGCGTCGCTGGACGGTTTGGGCCAGTCGCCAAAGACGCCCCAGTACTCGTCATGATGAACGGTCGCACCGGGCTCGAGGGTTTCGAGCGGTCCGAGCGTTTCCATTTCAAGCATGAAGTCGTTGCAGAAGGTCTCGTAGGCACAACCGAGATCCGGATAGGTTTTCGCGGGATCGACGGCGGCATATTTCACAAAGGTACCGCCCGGCTGCCAGTAAAGGGACCAGCCGGGGTATTGGGTGATACCGAGCTTCTGCGGCGGTTCGGACTTCGTGGTGTCGATGCCGATGAAATCCTTGTGGAACTGCCAGACCGGGTGCGACAGGTCCGTGTAGCTCCAGGGTACCAGGCTGTAGATCGGCAAGAGGTCATGCGGATGACTTCCCCTGGGCGGCAGCGGCAGCGCCCCCAGGCCGCCGCGCTCCATCACCGTCAGCGCCCAGGGCGCCGTCTCCACCGGCCAGAGGCCTTCGTTCGCCAGCGTGTGACGCAGGTGGAACGATCCCTTGCCCAGCGACCGGATAGTCATGCTTTTCCGGATACCCGTGCGCTCGTCGACCGGTGCCTGAAAGGCCCAGCAACGCGCATCCGGTGTCTCGACCGTCACGGGCTGGTTGTCGGGATCGTAGGTGCGCACCGCGTGTTCCGGGCTTGTCCAGAGTCGGTGTCCGCCCCGGAGCTTCCACTCCGGTTCATCGGTGCCGCCCAGCTCCTCGTTTACATTATGGAAAAGGTTGGCGCCGTCGCCGAGCCGGCAGGCGAGGACGCGCGGCCCGATGTCGAGGGGGACCGTCAGCCGGGCCTTCCCGGATTCGATTTCGAGGGCTTTCCAACCGTGGTAGTCAATGGTCTTCATCAGAGGATTCAGTCGGAGGATTGTCGGGATTTGTTCCGCGCCCGGGCCTTAGCCTTCGGCGAGTATTCCGGTTTCGTGCGGCGGCTCGACATGGGGGCCTTGGCCTCGGGTGCGCCGGGACCGGTGAATCGCTGCTCCTTACCTGCGTATTCGAGGAAAAGCGGACATCCGGCCAGATCGAAAGTCCGGTAAATCCCGTTCAGGATGTAGCGCTTGTAGCCGTCGTCGAGCAGCGTCGGGTTGTTGCAGAAACAGCGAATCCTGTAGGGGCGGTTGCCCGTCTGAACCGCGTAGTAAATCTTGAAGCGCTTGCCGCGTGTCTGCCGCGGGGGCTGATCCTCGAACAGGCCGTGGATGAGCTGGTTCAGCTTCGCAGTCGGGAAGGTCTGGTCCATCCGGCGGTTCAGCGTAGCCACTTGACGCAACAACTGGTCGATGGCCAGGCCTTCGCGAGCCGACGTGAAAACAACCGGGGCATCCGGCAGGAAGAACAGTTCCGCCAGGACCGCCTTTTTGTAGTCCTTCCGGAAAGCGGCCTCATCCTGGTAGCCCTGCAGCGGTTGGGTTCGGAAGGTTTCGAGCGCCAGATCCCACTTGTTCACGACGACCACGACGCCTTTGCCCGCCTCCAGGATTTCTCCTGCCAGCGCCTGGTCCATCTTCGTCACGCCGTCGAGCGCATCGAGCACCAGCACGGCCACATCCGCGCGCTTCAGCGTATCCCGGCTGCGGACGGTCGAAAAATATTCCACCGGATTCCGGATCTTCTTGAGCGCCCGCAGGCCGGCCGTGTCGCACAGCCGGAAATGCAGCGTCGGCCCGCTCGGACCCGCCCAATCCAGATCGTGCTCGGTGGTATCGCGGGTCGTACCCGGGATCTCGCTGACCATCAGCGTCTGCGAGCCGAGCAGAGCGTTCGCCAGCGACGACTTGCCGACATTCGGCCGGCCGAATACGGCAAGACGCGTGCGAACCGCCTCCGCCGGCTTTGCGCCGAACGTTTTCGGCGGGCCGATGATGCCGATGACCGCCTGGCGGAGGGCGTCGAGCCCGCGGTCGTGTTCGGCCGACACCGCGATCAGACGCTCGAAGCCGAGGGCTGCGAAATCCGCCTCCCAGCCGCCCGAGGCCTCCTGCTTCGGGTCGTCGATCTTGTTCACGACCAGGATGACCGGTTTGGCGATGCGCCGCAGCTTGTCCGCGATCAGATCGTCCAGGGGGGTCGGGCCCTCCCGGCCATCCACCACAAACGCGACCACCCCCGCCGCCGCCAGCGCGAGGTCGACCTGTGATTCGGTCGCCTCGGTGATCGCCCGGGGGCCCAGGTTTTCAGACAGCCCCAGGCCACCCGTGTCCATCAGCGTGAAATCATCGCCGACTTCGCCGGTCACGACGTCGCGGGTCACCCCCGGCTGGTCGTGCACGATCGACACACGCCGCCCGAGCAAGCTGTTGAACAGCCGGCTCTTGCCGACATTGGGGCGGCCTACCAGAGCCACCGTGCGGTTGCGCGGATCCATGCCCGCCAGCAGAAGGGAAAACCCGACCAACCGCCAATCCTAATCCCCGCGGAAGGCATCGGTCAAAAAGCCCTGCAGCGCCCCCTGCAACCAGCCGTGGGTCAGCGGATGCTGCCGGTCGCCTGTTATCCGGCTGTTCGCCAGGAAAACCTTCAGGGCATCCGGAATGTCGCCGGGCTGGCTGTGGAACCAGAGGCCCGCGGCACGCTCGGCCTCGGTGGCGTCGGCGTCCTCCCGGACCGCCAGCAAGGGCAGCAGGCCGTCCGCCAGCCAGGTCAGCCAACGCGTCCCCCCGATCGTATCGGCAAACACGTCGCGGCGGACCGTCTCGGTCCAGCTGCTCCAATGGCTCCGACGCCGGGCCGCCGGCGTTTGCTCCCGGTCGCTCACCAGCCAGGGCGGCAGACGCAGACGCGCCAGCCGGTCCGGCCAGTCGGGGATGCGGTCGTACAACGCCCGGGCCTGCGCCAGCCGGCGCCGGGGATGGTTGGCCGGCCGCAGCCCCGCCAGGGTCCAGTCACCGCGCCGCTCGGCAAACCGTGCCTCAGGATCCAACACCCCCGGATCCAACCGACAGCTGCCGTGCGGACAGGCCAGTGCTAGATCCGCCATCGGCGCACGATTCCGGCGAAAGCCCAGGATCTCAAACAGCAGCTGGTGCGCGGCCTCCGCAAAGCCTTCCCGCTCCACACGACGACGCGTAAACCGCAGGCGCGCCGCCCAGCGCTGCGCGGCCAGGGCCCTCAGTTTCGCCCGGCGCTCGGGCAGCGGCAGCGCCAGCAAGGCCGCCATCGCCACCAGGCCGTCGCGATCCCCGGCACACTGCAGGGCATCGTCCGACGCCAGCTGTTCCAGGTCCTCGCTCAGGAGGGGCAGCAGCACCAGGCTGTGCGGCACCAACCCGCGGAGCGTACGCACCCGCTGCGGCCCCGCGTCGCTCGCCCCCTTGCCGGGAAACAGGACGACATGCAGCACCACGCCGACAAAGCCCGGATCCGCGGCATGCCCATGCGCCCACCAGTCCCGTTCATGGAAGTGGACTTCCACATCCCCCGTCACCGGCCGGCCGTTGATCGCCAGCCGGGCCTCGCGGAAATCAGGCCCGGCCAGGCGGTTCCAGCGCCCGGGGTGCAGCACCTGCAACTCGGCTCCCTCCGCCGTCCGCCACGGCCCGGGCACCAGCGTCTGCCGCAGCCAGATGCGCTGTATCAGTAACTCCGATACAAAAACCGGGCCGTACAGGCCCTGGATTTCCTCCACCAGACCGGCGTTACCGAGCGACGACCGGCCAGGCTCCTCCGCCAAACCTCCCATGGTCGTCACCTTGCAGACCCGGAGCCGTCAAATCAAGTCCCCGGCGCGTCGAAATCGGGAAAATCCATCCGCGGCGGCCAGGGCTGACGCCGGGGCGGACGCACCCCCCGCACCTGACGCGCGGCCGCCGTCACCTGTTCCTGCAGCGCTTCGGGGGTCCAGACCCCGGCCCCGGCCGCACCGGCCACCCCCTGGATGATCCGGTCGGCTGTCGCCACGACCAGCCGTCCGGGCTGGCTGGACGCCTGCACCATGCGTCCGATCACGCCATCCGCCCCGAGGTCCGACGGCGCGTAGATGACGCTAAAGGCATCGGTTCCGAAGGGGGTCTCGGCGCTGATCTGGTCGCCCGTGCCGTCGAAGACCAGCGAGACCGCCAGACCGCTCGCCCCGTGAAAATCATGCAGCTGCGCGGTCAGCGCATCCCGCGCCTGCGCCCGGGGCCCCGCTCCCGCCTGAACCGCCCGCAGCAGCTGCCAGCCAAAGGCTACGTTATACCCATCCACCAGCAGGTGCCTGTACCCCAAATCATTCACCGCACCCGAACAAGCCGCGGCCAGGCGCCCGTGGCAAGGCTGCGCGGCGGGTGCCGCCCGCCGACCCGGCCCCGCCGCTGGCCTGCCAGGGGTTCCGGCTGTCCTCGCGAAGGCCTCTTCCGTCCTGTTGACAAATATACCTCAGATAATACATAAATATGTATGCGTACAACGGTTGATCTGCCCGATCCCCTGTTTCGGCAGGCCAAGCGGCTGGCTGCGGAACGCGGAACCACGGTCCGGTCGCTGATTATCGAGGCACTGCGGATGTCTCTCGACGAGCGACAGGCCCCCGATTTCCAACTGCGCGACGCCTCATTTGGAGACCAGAACCAGTCGGTCTCGGCCGATACGATCAACACGGCAATTGATGAAAGCCGCGAATCGGGTTTCCCCCGATGATCGCGGTCGACACCAACCTGCTCGTCCACGCCCATCGCCGCGACGCCGTCTTTCATCAGGAGGCCGTAAACTGTCTGCAGCAGTTGGCTGGTGATCCCGCCCCCTGGGCGGTCTGCTACCACAGCCTGATCGAGTTTTTCGGTGTGGTCACCCGGGCGGGGCTCTGGAGGACACCCAGCCCGCCCGAAACCGGTCTTGATCAGATCCGTGCCTGGAAGGAGGCGCCGACCCTCCAGATCCTGACCGATAACGCGATCACCTACAGTCGGCTCGAGCAGCTGGTCCGGCAGGCCAAGATCCGTGGCACGCTCATCCATGATGCCCGCATCGCCGCCTGTTGCCTCGCGCACGGCGTCGCCGAACTCTGGACCGTCGACCGCGATTTTTCCCGCTTTCCCGACCTCAAGACCAGCAACCCGCTGGTGTAGGCAATCGGCGACCCGTCCCAAGCCGAGGCTGTATCCCGGCGGGCGTCGCAAGCAACGCCCCTACGTTAATCCACCTCTCGGTGCCTCTGCGTGAACCCCTGCGGCAGCGAAAATGCTTCCCGGCTGGATTTTCTCACCCCGGCCCCCCAGCCTGTGCGCATGGCCGCTCCGACCCTCCAGCGCTTCCAGACGAATCCGCTCATCCGCGCCAATGAACCGCCGTCTATCGGCGGCAACGTGAACGGGCCCAGCGTCATTCGGGTACCCGACTGGGTGGCCAATCCGCTCGGACGCTATTACCTCTATTTCGCGCATCATCAGGGCGATCACATCCGGATGGCGTATGCGGACGCGCTCGAGGGGCCCTGGACCGTCCACGAGCCGGGGGTGCTGGCGCTCGACGACACGCCCTTCCATGCCCACATCGCCTCGCCCGATGTCCATATCGATGACGCCAACCGACGCATTTTCATGCTCTACCACGGCTGCGGGAACCGCCATCCACACGACAGCCCCTACCCCCAGCAAACCGCCTTCGCCTCGGGTCCGGACGGCCTCACCTTCCAGGCCGACGACACGCTCCTCACCGAGAGCTATTACCGGGTGATCCGCCACCCCGACCGCGCGGGCTGGCTCGGCTGCGCGGGCGGCCCCTACCGCATCCTCTATTTCACCGACGATCCGGCCAGGCCTCCCTGCGCCGGGCCGCGGCTCGATATCCCCGGCGAACCGCTGGGCGATCCGGCCGGCAAGGACTGGCGCGCCCTCGACGCCATGACCCGGCTCCGACATGTCGCGCTCGATACCCGACCCGGAACCCTGATCCTTTACTATACCTGCTGCGGGGACACCCCCGAACGCATCAAACGCGTCCACATTGCGCTCGACCAGGATCCCGGCGCCGCCGCCTGGACGACGTCAGCCCCCGAGGAAGTCGCCCGGCCTGCAACCGACGCCGAGGGCGCCCACCTCCCCGTCGAGCCCTCGCGCGGCGGCTCCGTGCATGCACCGGTTCACCAGCTCCGCGATCCCGAGATCTTTCACGACGACGGCAAGCCCTACCTCTTCTACACCCTCGCCGGCGAACACGGCATCGGCGGCGGGGCATTAATCGAGGCTTAGGGCCCGGCGTCGCGTGGAGGCCTCGCGCAAAGACCGAAAGACACAAAGGAAAACGGCCTTTCCCCCACCTTCGTGCCCGTCGTGGCCTTCGTGGTTCAACCCTATCGTCGTGTGGGACCGTCAGATCTGCGTCCCGCCCTTTGCGCCTTACGCGGTTACGCCTTAACCAACCCGATTACTCGGTTTCATCATCCGGGTTCAACTGGTCGGCAATGAGGAGGCGGGCGGTCATCGCGTCGAGGGCGACCGGATCCTGGTGAATAAGCTGACCGGGGGTGCCGTTGCGGATGTAACCCCCGAGCAGCTCAAGCTGCCGGGCGAGGCGGGGGACGGGGCGCTTGCGGTCGAGGGCCGGTCGGACCCGTTCGGCGGAACGCCCGGGAAAATTCAGGACATAGTTCACGCTCCGGAGGAGGCCGCGGTTGTAGCGGTGCAGGGCATCCGCCCGGTCGGCGAGGGTGTCGCGACGAACGACCGTGAGCAGGCCATGGTCGGGATGCACCGCCTCGTGGAAGGGCAAGGCGATCCAGTTGCGGTGACCCCGGTGTTCGAGTTCCTCGGGCTGCGAAAACCCGTTGGCCGTCATCCAGTGCGCCCGGTTGTTGAGCAGATTAACCGGATTCCAGCCGACACGAACCAGCTTCACCCGGTGCCGGGGGATGCCGTTGCTGTCGAGAAAGAGCGACAGTTCCCAGCTGCGGTTGTCCTGCGCCCCAATGATCCGTCCCCAGAGATCCCGGGCTTCGGGCGTCCGGCCGGAGGCCTCAGCGGCGGGCACGCTCTGGTCGATCGACAACAGGACGTCGGTGTTGCGGGCAAACACGGCGGCGATCGAAACGAGCGTGTCCCGGGCGGCGGGCTCAGCCGCCAGGTAACGCACCAGGCCACTCGCCTGCCCGACCATCGCAAGGTCGACCTGGCCGCTGCGCACAGCGTCGAGGGCGGCGGCATCGTTTTCAACCGTCTGCCAGGACAGGCGGATACCCGCGCGCTCGAAAAAGCCGAGCGACTCGCCGACCAGCCAGTAGACACGGACGAGGTCCCAGTTGTCCGGGATAGCCACGCGCAGGTCGGTCACCGCATCGAATCCGGCCGGCCGGGCCAGATCGGCGAAAACGGGCACCGGCTCGTTGGTCATGTAACCGGTCGCCGGCAAGGTCCGGGCAACCGTGGCCTCGGCCTTGGCCAGCGCCTCGGCAAAGGCGGTCCGGAGCTTGCGTGCCTCCTCCGCCGGATCCCGTTTCTGCGGCATGCAGCCCGTCACCAACGGGAGGATCCCGGCGGTCAGGGCAAACACCAGCAACAGGGCTGTACGGGAACCGGGCATCGGGCCAACGAGTAAGGGAGGTTTCACGCGCAGAGGCAACGCGCACAGCAACCGTCCGGGCTGGACCCTGAAGCCGGCCGGGCGGCCGGGCCTCCCAACTGAAATTTTCCCGATTCTGGTGAGGAATCCGGGGTGACGGGCGGGGCCGCTTCCCCGCCTCACAGCGCCTCGAAGAACTTGATGACCGGGGCCAGGCGCGACTCGGGATACTGCTTGAGCTGGTTCACATAGACGGACTCCACCTCGGACAGGTCGTGGGTGTCCTTGAGCGCCAGAATGCCGCGCGAGTTGCTCTCCGCCAGGATCGTCGGGTCAAAGAACAGCATGACCGCGGCGAGCGGAGTGACGTCGACCACGGTGCCGTGCGGGCCGTGCGTCCAGACATTGTTCAGCCCCAGCTTGCCCTGCGCGGCCAGGAAACTCATCGGCTCGACCGGGTCGGGATAGACCTCGCTGGCGGTCGCCATCGCGGCCACATCCGCCTGAGTCAGGCCGTGTGCGCCGATGTAGCCGCCGGCCCGCATGACCGTCCCCACGCGCTCGTCCAGCTCGCGCAACTCCATCTCGCCGTCGCAGCCGTAGCCGGAAACGCCGTACACCGTGGGCACGGCCTGCTGCATGATCGCCCCGACTGACATGAAGTCGACCATCGAGGTTTTGGCCGGCGCCGCCTCCTTGAAGTTGGCAAAGGTGTCCGACCCGATGTCGACGCCGATCACCAGGTCGATGCCATGATCGTCGATCAGGGTCTGGATGCCCTCGGCATAGCCCTGCACCCCGCCGCGCAGGCCGAAAACCACCACCTGGTCGGCGGGCAGGCTGTCGGCCAGGTGCGCCTCGCAGGGATGACGCCCGGTGACGTGGCTGGCGGTGGTGACCCGGGCCACCTGGGGTCCGAGTCGCTCGGCCTCGGCCAGGTCGTCCATGGCGTAAAGCGTGGGCCCCATCACAGCGGTGCCCCAGTCCTCGGCCAGCGGCTTGCCGTCGGGAGTCCACCACTGGCAGGCGGTGCCGCCCATCCAGATCTCCTCGGCGCCGAGTTGGCGGAGCAGGCGGGCAACAGGGATCCCCTGGATGATGTCGCCACCACCACCGATGCCGATGATGAGCGGTTTTCTGGCCTTCAGGCCGAGTTCGATGAGCGAGGGTTTGGGCGTGGGTTGTGGCATGGATTCTTGCAAAGGTTGGGTCGTCGGACAGGTTGGGAGACGCTTACGGGCCTGGTCGGCGAGATCAACCTCCCCTTCACCTACAAGCCTGTGTTACGTTCCTTTTATGCGCACACGACCCCTCGGAAAATCCGGAATTGAAGCCTCGATCATCGGCGTCGGCACCTGGGCCATCGGCGGTGGTGGCTGGGGCGGCACCGACGAACGCGCTTCCATCGAAGCCATCCACGCCAGCCTCGACGCGGGCATCAACCTCGTCGACACCGCGCCTATCTACGGCAAGGGCCTGTCCGAGGAAATCGTCGGCAAGGCCCTCAAGGACCGCCGCGACCGGGCGGTCCTCGCCACCAAATGCGGCATGCGCTGGGATACCGACGCCGGCGAATTCAAGTTCAACGACGGCACGCATGACATCCGGCTGGTACAGTCGCTGGAGGGCATCCGGACCGAGGTCGAGCGGAGCCTGAAACGCTTGCAGACTGACGTGATCGACCTCTACCAGACCCACTGGCAGACCGAGACCACGCCGGTCGAAGACACGATGGCCTGCCTGCTCGAGCTCAAGGCCGAGGGGAAGATTCGCGCCATCGGTGCCAGCAATACCGACCCCGCCCTGCTCCGCCGCTACCTCGACGCCGGGCAACTCGACGTCATCCAGGAGATGTTTTCCATGGTCGACCGGCATCACTGCGCAGACCTCTTCCCGATGGCCGCCGAAAACGGCGTCGCCGTCCTCGCCTACTCCACCATGGCCATGGGCCTGCTGACCGGCAAAATGGGCCCTGACCGCGAATTCGCCGAGGATGACATGCGCGCCAGCAGCCCGCGCTTCACCCGGGAGAACCGGGCCCGGGTCCAGGGCCTGCTGGAAAAAGTCCAGGTCTTTGCCGACAAATACGAGCTGTCGCTGCCCCAGTTTGTCATCGCCTGGTCGGCCGAGGTGCCCGGCGTCACCCACCTGCTCTGCGGTGCGCGCAACCCGCAGCAGGCCGAGGAAAACGCCGCCGCCGGCCGGGTCGAAATCACCTCCGAGGACTACGCCGCCGTCGAGCAGCTGATCAACGACGCCGCCATTAAGCTCCCGCACCCCTTCCTGCCATCAGACGATTGATGAAACTTTTCGCGGAACAGCCGTCTGCGCTTAGCAGCCTGTAGTCTGAATCTGACGTTTGAAAAGCAGCATCGACTCTTCGAGTGCGGTGATTCCTATCACCGCTTTTTTAACCGGGACTCTGTCACGGTTGGCGGATGTCAGGATGCCAGGTTGTTTGCACAGCTGCACCTCCAAATGATCCGCCTTTCGAAACACACCTTTTTCATAAGTAGGCAAGGCACGTGCGCACGACCGAAACCGGAGCGCATTCCGGCGTGACTGATTCAGACCGTCAACCGGGGATCCTCTGGCGGCCGGACGTCCCCTTTGCGCCCAACCGCCTGCCCTTTTTCTACGGCTGGGTGATCGTGGTCGGGTCGACCCTCGGCGTGCTCGGCAGCCTGCCCGGGCAGACGGTCGGCGTGTCGGTCTTTACCGAGCGGCTGATGGCTGATCTGGGCCTCACCCGCAACCAGGTCAGCAGTGCCTACCTGGTGGGGACGCTGATCTCCGGCCTGCTGCTGCCCGCCGGCGGCGCGCTCTTCGACAAACTCGGCGCGCGACGCATGATCGTCCTGTCGGCCGGAGGCCTGGCGCTGATCTGTGCCGGCTTCGGCCTGAGCCCGCGGATCCTGGCCGGGCTGAACACGCTGCCATTGGTCAACTGGATGCCACCGGTCACGGTCGCGCTGCTGCTGTCGACGCTCGGCTTTTTCCTGATCCGGTTCTTCGGGCAGGGCCTGCTGACCATGACTGCGCGCAGCATGATGGGCAAATGGTGGCACGAGCGCCGCGGCCTGGTGGTGGCGCTGAGCGGCACCACCGTCTCGGGACTCTTCAGCTTCGGGCCGCTGACCCTCGAATGGCTGATCCAGCGCTTTGGCTGGCAGGGGGCCTACGGGGTGATCGGGGCCGCGCTGGCCTGCCTGGCTGTTTTCGGGTATTTGCTGTTTCGCGACAATCCGGAGGAATGCGGTCTGGTCATGGACGGCGGCTGGCAACCCAAACAGGACCGCAAGCCCAACAGCGACCTGGTTATCGTGCGCGATTTTTCGCGTCGGGAGGCGCTCCGCACCTTTCCCTTCTGGATCTACAGCCTGAGCCTCGCCACGACCGGGCTCTACGCCACCGGCTATACCTTTCACATCCTCGATATCGGGGAGTCGGTCGAACTGGGGAAGGACATCCTCAAAATCTTCGTGCCGTCGGGCATCGTGAGCATCATCAGCGGGGCCTTCCTCGGCTGGATCAGCGACCGCATCCGCCTGCGCTGGGTGCTGCTGGCCTCCAACCTGTCGCTCATCCTGGCGCCCACCGGCCTCCTGCTCATGCCCCACCCCGCCGGCATCGGGCTCGTTATCCTCGGCGCCGGTATCGGCGGCGGTGCCTTCATGACCCTCTCGTCCACCGTCTGGCCGCGCTACTTCGGACGCCGCCAGCTCGGGGGCATCACCAGCGTCTTCATGAGCCTGAGCGTTATCTTCAGCGCGCTCGGGCCCTTCCTCTTCGCCCTCTCCCGCAGCCTCACCGGCACCTATGCATCCGTCTTTGTCGGCACCATCATCGCCGCCCTCACCCTCGCCGCCCTGAGCCTCTTCGCCCACAACCCCCAGCGGAAACTCGCCGAGGCCGAGGGCTTGTGAGGTGCAGAATCCGATCGATGAGCCTCCCGACTCGGAGAGGCAGCGGAGGACATCTCTTTCGAGTCGGCTGGTAGTTGGCAGAACAGCCTATTCCCGAATCCAATCCACCTGTTTCCCGAATAACCGCTATATATGGATTTAAGTCCTTTTGAGTGCGGCGAATCATTCGCCGCTTTCCCGGCCGGGACTCCCGTCACGGTCGAGGGCGCATGCGTCCAACTATTCCAGTCTTCGACGCATCTACCGGTCCCCCAACAGTCCCGCGGAGCGGGACGACGCCTGAATGTCAGGCCACTAAAAAGCGGTGACAGAGTCACCGCACTCAAAAGGTGGCGAGGCTACCGAACGGAGATCGGACGAATACAATCAACCATTTCTTGATCCACCTCTATATTGTTGACCGGACCCCAAATTGAGAGGTGCAGGAAAATTGTCTGCGTTTGGCCCTCTTGCCTGCCCTGTTCCCTGAATGACCGCTATATATGGATTTAAGTCCTTTTGAGTGCGGCGAATCATTCGCCGCTTTCCCGGCCGGGACTCCCGTCACGGTCGAGGGCGCATGCGTCCAACTATTCCAGTCTTCGACGCATCCACCGGTCCCCCAACAGTCCCGCGGAGCGGGACGACGCCTAAATGCCAGGCCACTAAAAAGCGGTGACAGAGTCACCGCACTCAAAAGGAGGCGAGCCCTTTTAAAAGGGTTCGAACGAACATTTAAACGCTTTTTGATTCGCCTCGCTGTTTGTGACCAGACCTACAAATTGAGAGGTGCAGGTTAAAACTCTACGTTATATCTGGATAGCGCTAACTTTCCAGTGGCATCATCAAAATCTCTATCGGGATCGCTATCCAAATCAATCTCACAAACCGATTGCCATGGGTAACCGTATGCATGCTCGGTACCCATACTGGTTATAATCAGAGCGCTTAAGGTGAGGCCATCACCTATATTCCCGGTTGCTGTCTCTCGATTCAGGCTGTTGATCAAGGATTTGATCCAACTTCGCTTCAATCCGGTCCAGGCGCATTTTTCGCTCCTTTTCCCTTCTCAAAAACCAACTCACCAAGAGAAATGGGGACGCAATCACCAGAACCACCAGAAGGAAGTTGATGACCTGGGTTAACATCATTGAACCATTCATGGATAATATCGGCGGATCTTAGGAGCTCCTTCTAAATGTTATACCGAATTTAAATCGTTTGCCAGAGTATGAAGGTGTTTCAAGACTGAAGCGCAAAGCGCGAAAGGAATTAGTATAATCGACTGATGTGGTTAGTTTATTTTTCAGTTTCAATAAAAAACTTTATATTTTCGAATTCCATGAGAATCGGTTCTCCATGAAATAAAACGGGAATGATTTTCTCATTTCCGTTCTTCGTCTTCATCGAGAAAACATAGATGTCACCGTATTGAGATCGCTTTATGAATTCCCACTTGACTTCACCTAACTCTTTTTCTTTTAAGACATATCCGAGACCGTTCCTAAACACCCAATCGCCGACGACCGGCCTGGTTTGTCTATGGTAATTTTCTGAACTAATGCTGTGTCCGTTCACATCACCCACAGTCAGGGTTATTTTAGTTCTTGGATGTGCGAAGAAGTCTTCTGCTCTCGGCTTTTCAGTTGCTAAACAAATTGTAAATGCCGTTAGCAGTAGGAGATATGTGATAAACTTCATTTTTTCAATATGCCAAAGGAGCAGCGTCGGGGCACAAGCAACGTTGAGTCTAGCATCTGGTCAACCTTATGTATCAAACCAGGTTAAGTAATAGAATTTTGATTTGCGGTTTAGCCAGATGATTCTGAATTCATTTCCTTCATTTTGATAGTAGGCTGTCATCCTTCTGAGGCTGTTTCCATCCGGCCACCATGCCGGGTGTTTCTCTGATGACAGCCCACCCTGTTTCTTCCTCACTTCGAATCCAGATTGAGTCAAAACGTCCTCGTTCGGAAATGAATCTGAGGTAACAGTCCAGAGGAAACAATGATCCATCCCTAAGCCTGAAAACCAAAACTGCTTTATCTCAAAATCCCCACTCAGCTCTGGAAACTTCTCTTGCAAAGAATTCGAATCAGATTTGCATCCGCAGATGGTCAAAACCATCAAAGCGATCAGGGTGGAGGGTATTTTTTTTCGAATCAACCAGCCTGCGGAGGTAAGCTTTTCGAGCAACTCAATGGCAAGACTTGCTCCATTGTGTTTTTTATAGTCATGCCCGAAGAACCTGACCTGAACATGGTGCTCATCAACCATGTGGTCTTCTTTCATTTTTCCTTCTCGGTCGGCAAACAGGCCCTGAACAATTTGGGGGTAATCGTCTGGATTCATTTTTGTTCTGTGGATCGTCGAGCTCTGGCGCAGTGCGTTAACAAGGTTATCAAAAACGCCGGGTTAGGGTTTTAGCGAGCTTAAAAACTCATCAACGGCTTGTTGCCTTATCTTCTCAAATGCCTCTCTATCAATAATTGTATACGAATTAAAGGTCTTGCTATTTACGCCGAAATCCCCATCCGCTGCCAACTCAAAGCCATCGACTCCATAAACTTTTTTCACGGCACTTTTGATATCATTTTTGGAAATGTAATGCAATTCAGGGACGAATAGGCGAAATCCAATTATTCTATTGTTTTTTACTAGAGCCACCACAGTAATATCCTCTCGTTCACAAAAATAGATGGAATCGACAAAATATTTAATATATTCTGATTGCTGCAAAAAGGGGTCTAGTTCGGATTCCGTTTCCAAGGCCGCTTTTTGGTAACATGGGCGAGACTGAAGAAACTTCTTTATGTCCTTTTCGATCGGGTAAGCGAATGAAGTAACGGTACAGAGAAGTAAGAATATGAGTTTGCTTTTTCGTATTTTCATTTTTTCAAACGTGGAGGCGTCTCCAGACTGTGGCACGGAGCGCGGAAGGAATTGAGACAATCGGCCGTATTTATCTAGAGCTCTGGATCAGATAACCTTTTCAAAGACCATTGTAGCCTGTATTTTATCTCCTGATAGGAATCCCTTTGAACCTGATGAAGTAGTCGATATTGTATGTAATCTATATCCTAAGGCGACTTGCTTATTGATTGCCGCCTGTAGGTTTGTCAGGCTGGAAGCTCCAGATCCTGTTCCCATAAATTTTTCCGTTAGAACAATCTGCTGAACAACATACATGTCACCTGCCTTGCCTTGCGCTGAAATAGCCTCTGCATCAAATCCAAATCCTGCCATAATTTCCTTCTTTTTGGTTATTGGTTGAGATTCGTTCTTTTTTGAAAGTGAAGCACGATCAACCAGCCCGCGAGGTTAAATCGTCCTGAATTTTTTTAGATAAATCGGGAGGCTAACATGGGTTAATCGCTGCGTCTGGATCGGCTCATTAGTTGCGTGAAAATTTCCGAGTATCGATTCGTAGTCCGGCTAGATTAACTTCCTTATTCATGTCCGGTTTCGGGCAGCCATAAGAGGCGAGCTTTTGCGCCTGATCGGATGCGTCAAGCCACTCGACCTTCCCATCTTGGGTATGTAGGATAAAATAGTTCTTTGGCTTTCCGATGACCCATCCAAAAATGATACCTTTTTGGCTTCCTTGAACGCCGTTGACATCGCCATCCAGGGCCTTCCTGAAATATCCGTTATAAATCTGGCCATGAGAGCCTTTGAAACCTTGCAGTCTGTAGCCATCCTGTAGGGGGTATGAGCGAAACTCAAAGAGAACGAAGGCACCTAGTAAGGCAATAACTATTACACCTATGATTGTCGCTTTCTTCATTATTATTTTGCCGATCTTAAAGTATGCATGAAATCGTTCACCTGCGAACCAAACGGTCTGCCATTAGGAATGGGACCATCTGGCCTGGGCGGAAGAAGTCAAGGGGATAACCGTCAGGCCAAAGGTGATACGGCCCTGCGCTCGGTCTGTGTTTTTGTCGGCTGGCGTGGGCCGTCCTTGAACTCGCCGGGTTCACCGATTCCCGATGGCTACGAACAATCGGCGAAAACAGGAAACGCGGTCATGTGCGGTTCGTAGACAAACTGCGGGGCTTGTTCTGACGAATCCGTGGGGTGATCCGGGCGGAGAACCCGGTCCCGGGCAAGACACGAATGGCGCGCCATCCGGCACCCTGCATTTGGTCCGGGCGGAAAAGTCTGGTAGGGTTCCCGCATGAGTGAGCGACTGAATCACGACTGTGCCGTCAGGACTTTTAAGTTTGAGGATGACGGCGAGACACCGAATCACCCGAAATGGCCTGCGCTGGTGTATCAGGGGGTGTTTGATCCTGAGCTGGTCCACGATGTGGCGGCGGCCTTTGAGGCGCAGTATGCCCAGTTCGACTGGGGCGGCATGTGGCGGTTCGGCGTCTTTGATTTCCATCACTTTCACAGCAATGCGCATGAGGTGCTAGGGGTGGCCCGGGGCGAGGCCGATATCACGCTCGGCGGGAAAAACGGCGAGACCGTCCATGTGACGGCGGGTGACGCGCTCATCCTGCCGGCCGGGACGGGGCATCAAAACGCGGGGTCCAGCAACGACTTTCTGGTCTGTGGGGCCTATCCGCCGGGTGCCGACAAGGATCTCATCCGGTCCGGCGAGGGCGACATCGACCACTGGCGCGAACGGATTGCCGCCGTGCCCAGGCCAGACAGCGATCCCATCTTTGGTGAGGACACCGGTTTGATGAAGCATTGGGAGGGGTGAGTCTCTGGCTATCCGCGGCCGCCGGGGACGGCGGCCCTCCCGACTGGTTTTGCCGTACAACCCGCGGCCGCCGGGGACGGCGGCCCTCCCGGCACGTTTTAAGCGCACAAACAGGGCGGGTCACCGGGGACAGTGGCTTGGTCGCGTCGGCGTGCCGCCATTCGGCTGGCTCATGGTTTGATACAAGCGGCAGCCCTACAGGGGAACGCCGCGCCGACGGACCCAAGGTTGCCCCGACGGATGGTGCGCGTACGGTCGTGCCCTCTCACATCAATGCCCCTTAAGCTGCGTTCAAAAAAATGGATTATCGATCACTGGGAAAAAACGGCCCCCGGGTCTCGCGGATGGGGCTGGGGTGCAATCGGATCGGGCAGGACCATGAAGATGATGCGCATTGGATCGATCTGCTGGAGGCGGCCCGTTCGGCCGGGGTCACCCTGCTGGATACCTCGGAGGTCTATGCCGATACCCACAGTGAACGGCTGATCGGCAACGTACTGGGGTCGGATCCCGCGGTCGTGATCGCGTCGAAGATTCGGGCCTTTGAGCCCAGGCACCTGGAGCGGGAGACGGCGCTGCGGGCGCTGGAGGGCTCGCTCAGGCGGCTGCGTCGGGAACGGTTGGACGTGCTCCAGTTGCACAGCCCGGGGCGTGCCGCACTGGCCGAAACCGACTGGCCGGAGCTGCTGGCAGGTCTGCAGCAGCGCGGCCTGATCCGGCTGCGCGGGGTCGCCATCGACACGACCGAGGACGCGGTGCGTCTGTTGAAGACCTGTCCCGACGCCTTTGACCTGCTGCAGGTCACCTACCACCTGGGCGACCGGTCCGCGGAGGCCGAACTGTTTCCGCTGGCGCAGCAGCACGGCATCGCGCTTCTGGGCAGGATGCCGCTGGCCCGCGGCATTTTTACGGGAAAATTCACGCAGGCCGAGGAAATCACTGAATCCTTCCGTGGCCACCTCATGAAGGAGCGGACTGCCGCGTATCTGGACGTGGCCCATCGACTCGAACCGATCGCCGCGGCGTACCCCGGCGGCATCACGCGGCTCGCGCATCACTTCGCCATGGCACCCGCGGCCATCGCGGCCACCATCCCCGGCGCAAAAAACCGGGCCCAGCTTTCGGCCAACCTCACCGCAGCCGACGGCCCCGGCGACGACTGGCCGGCCTGGCGGGAACGGATCGCGCAGGTGCTGGATGCGGATTAGGGGGTGTTTGGAAAGCCTCGCTGGAGTCGCGAACGCCGGCCGACCTGTCCGCCATAGCTCATGAGCGAAGGTGGAAGAGCCGGCGTCTCCATGGAGTGGCGGGGCTCTCCCGCCGTCGCCTGAAAGGCTATGGCGGACAGGTCGGCCCGCCACACGCGCAAAAGCCGTCAGTTTTTCCGCTTATCTCGACTTTTCAAACACGCCCTAAGGCGGGTCCCTGTCCTCGCGTCCTGTCAGGACGCGATTGATGAATAATCTGTCTGCCTTCCCGGGGTTCCGGCGCGTTGCCCCTGCAACCGCGCGTTGCGTCGTTGCGCCGTGGCGTGAATCGTTTCGGAGGGAATCGGTTTAATCAGCCGCTGAGTTGCCGACGGGCAACACCCCGACGAAGCAGCCTTTCCGTCCTTGGCGGCTTTGCGGTTATCTCCCTGTATGAATTGCCTGCAGGCCCTGGTCGACCAGCGCGAGGAGGTGATCGGCTTCGGCGTTTTTGGCGGCTTCGGGGTCGTCCTCGAAGACGAGCAGGTTGGGCAGCGAGGTGGCGAAGTAATCAATTTTCGCCGGGGCGGCCTTTTTGTTTTCGGCAAAGGTGCGCACCTCCTCGAGGAGTTGGCGGGCGGCCTCGGTCTGGCCCAGGGCCTGGAGCGCCAGCGCCCGGTAGTAACTCAAGGGGGAATGGGCCGTGACGGCCATCTGCTGGAAGTCGCCGGCCTCATCAGCGGCGGCGCGGAAGGCCGCGACGGCTTCCTCCTCGCGGCCGAGGGCGCGCAGCGCGCGACCCCGCCAGTAGGTGACATCCGCCTTGGCCTGCAAGGGGTAATAGGCCTCGCCGAGGTTGTCCGGGGTGTTCAGGGCCTGGTCGACATGATCGAATGCCTGTTGCGCGTTCCCCTGCTCAAGCGCCTCCTGACCGAGGAGCAGCCGGGCGCGTGTGTATTGCCGGAGCACCTTGCCCTCCCCGCCTTCCCAGGGGTGAAAACGTCGCCCGAGCAGCAGATCGAGCGCGGCCTGGGGCTGCCCCGTATCGTTGAGCACGGTGGCCCATTCGACACAGGCATCATCGCGGGTCAGCACACGCTCCCGGTGCGCTTCGAGGAAGGCGAGCCGGTCCTCGGGGGGATCGCCCAGCCTGGACCGCAACTGGGCAAACTCGGCGACCAGCCGGGCCTCACGGGGTGCCGCCCGCAATGCCTGTTGATAAGCCTTGCGTGCGGCTTCGGGATCCCGGCTCACGTTCCATTCGGCGATGCCCAGGTTGCGCCAGGCCAGGGCATTACCGGGCTGCCATTCAATAGCCTGCCGCCAGTAGCTGATGGCCTCCTGGTGCCGTTTCCGATCGTAGCAGAAATGGCCCAGCGCGCAGGCCACCCGGTCGTCCTGCCGGTGTTCGAGGACCCAGGCCAGGACCGCCTGCTCCGGGAGCCGCGACGGAAAAAAGTAGGGAGCCGGCAGCGCCATCGCCTCGTCGAGCAGCGCCTCGGCTTCGCTCGGTCCCCCGGCGCAGTGGGCCAGCCAGGCGCGGACGTAACGCGTCATGATGTTGCGCTCCATCGGATTGGGAACCGCCACAGGCAGGAAATCCCGGGCATGATGTCCGTCGAGCAGCCACGCCGCCGTCTCATGATCCCTGCAATCGACGTAATCGAAGACCAGGTCGAGGATCGTCTGGGCGTCGTTGCGGCAGGCCGCAAAAAAGGGATCGGCCCCGCCAGACAACCGGGCCCGTTCCGCCATGGTCCAGAAATCGAGCGGGTCTTCGGCCAGCAGGGCGTCGATCCGCTCCCGGGCAGCATCGGCTTGTCCCCGTTGACGCAGGGCGATGGCTGCCAGCATCCGGGCGCGGTTTCCACGGAGGTTGCGGTCGCGTGCGCGGTCGGCCGCCTCCAACGCCGAATCCGGATCGCCCGTCCGGAGCGCAAGGGCTGCCAGTTCGGCCTGGGCGGGTGCGACCCAGGCGTCGTCCCAGGCTGCCTTGGCAAAGGCCTCGCGGGCGGCGGATTCCTCACCAAGGAAGCGCCTGGCCAGCCCGAGAAAGTAATGCGCCTCGCCCGTCTCCGGATTGGGATGGCGGGCGGTGAGGCGGCCCACGGTGTGCTCCAGATGAGCGACAGCTTCCTCGAACAGCCCCCGGAACAGGGCCTGTTTCCCGAGCCCCAGGTTGGACCGGAGGTCGTCGGGATCCCGCTCCACCGCCCTGGTCCAGTAGGCTTCCGGGTAGCGGGTCGGATGCCGGTATTGCTCGAGGTGTTCACCGATCAGATAACGTTCCTCCTGCAGATCGACGGCATCCGGGGCCGGCGGCTCGGTGGCCAGCGGCCGGTTGCGCCGATCATCGTGGCGGACCGGCTGGTATTCCAGGAGACGGCAACCGTCTGTATCCAGAATCTCAAGACGCACGGACTCCGGCAGGTCACCGGCCAGGCGAAGTTCCCTGTCGGGACGCCAGGTCCGGCCCGGCGCGAGGTCGGCGCGACTCTCCGCGAGCATCCGCTCGCCCGCCGACAGCCGGATCTGCAGGCCCGGCAGGCGCTCGGCGGTGGCGACCCCGGCGTCGATGACCCCGCCCTCCCCCACCTTGAGCCGAATGGCCAGACGCTCGTCAGCCTGCTGAACCGGCCCCAAATCGCTGTACGGCCACCAGCACTGGGTGAAGGTCTTGACCTCGCCGGGTTTCAGGTAGGTGAAGTCGGGCTGGTTGTCGGTATAGACGCCGGCCATCAATTCGATGTATGGCGGGTATTCGCCCTCCGGCGTGGGATCGGTGAGTTCGCGGTCCCAGGCATGGCCGAAGGCGTCGTTGCCCCAGGTCCACTGTTTCTTGCCGGGCGCGATGTGCCGGTCGGCCACGTGCACAAAGCCGCCGTCCGCCGCATGGTCATAACCGCCGAAGAAGTTAAAAGCCGTCTCGCAGACCATGTAGCTGGTGGGCACCGGAATGTTCTTGTACCAGGTCAGGTCGTTGGCGCCGGGGCGACTGGCGTAATCGATCCCGTAGTAGTCGTTCTCCGCTACGGGAAAGGAACTCATGGCGCGCACCGCGTGATCGGCGACGTAGTGGACGTCCTCGGGAAAAAACGACTGATACTGGTCGTGGACCCTGGCGGCAACGTTGGCCCACCAGAGAAAGGTCTGCGTCAGCGGCGTGCGGTTGTAGAGCCGGACGCGCAACTCGATGCGCGCGCTGTCGGGACGGAGCCGGACGCCGTGCATTCCCTTCAGGCGATGGATGGGGTCATGTTCCGACATCCAGGCGGTAACCGCGCCGTCGGGCTCGCGCTCGATGTGGTAATCAGCGGGCAGGTAGGTGCCGGGGCGGTGGTGTTGGGGCCAGTTGAACTCGACCCCGCCGGATATCCACGGGCCGGCCAGCCCGACCAGCGCGGGTTTGATGACCGGCTGCCGGTAAAAGAAGTCGTAGTCGTCGTTGGTCTTGTCCTGCCCGATGAAGATACGGCCACCGATTTCCGGCAACAGGACGAGCCGGACAAAGTCGTTTTCCAGACGGATCGAGCGGAAGGTAACCGGCTGCGGCTCGTCGAAGACCTTGTCGATGAACGGAACGGGATAGACCTTTCCCGAGGACCCCTGGTAGACGCGCTTTTCAAAGAAGAGCGGATGCTTTTCAGGCTCGCCGAGGGGATAGGTCGGGAGTGTCAGCGGCTCTTCGACGGCCAGAACGGACGAGGATGAGACCATGGGAGGCATCGGTTGCAGCGGTCGGCTTCAGAGGCAGTGGATCGTCACCTTGAGGCTCACGCAACGGCGCAACGATCGCAAAGATGATTTGAAGATTGCCCCTTCCCCGGGGTCGGCCACGACACGGCTGCATCTCCCTCGAAGCGAACAGGGTTCGAGCGGAGAACTGCCTCGTAGGGGCGCTGCTCGTCGGCGCCCGCAGGGGTCGCGGCTGGTTCCAGGCCGGAGATCACAACGGCCCGACGCCTATTGCCCCGCGGGCGTCGCAAGCAACGCCCCTACGAGACATCCGCTTCGATCAGGACGACCGACGGGCGCTCCATCTGGAAACGGACCCGTACCCCGTCCTCGCCCGAATCCACTTCGAAGCCCGAGGTTTCCGCGGTCAGGTGATTGGCCGCCTTGAGGTCCCGCTGCTGATCCATCGTGAGGTAGTCCGGTGCGCCGATGGCCTCCCACTGGGCCACGATATTGTGGTGGTCGCGATCGATGGGCGTGAGCCGGATGTTGGTCGAGCCGGCGGGCAGCAGAGCCTCGACCGGCCCGGTGGTCACGTCGTCCGTGGGGCTCTCCGGATAACGGTAGACCAGCAGGCGGGCGGTATCGCCGTCATGGGTGGCCACGGCGCCTTCGCAGGCTTCGACGTCAGCCTGGGCCGGGACCGCGTAACGGTCGCCGACCGTCCTGTTGAGCAGCATGTGCGCGAAATAGGCCGGCTTGCGCAGCCCGTGCATGTTGAGGAGACCGTAGTTCCCCTGAAAGGCTTTCCGGGCGTAACCCACCTGATCGTAGATGTCCGAGATGCACCAGAAGGCGAACATGTCGGCCTGGTCGGAGACCTCCGCCATGGTCTTCACGACATAGGTAGCCTCCACCGGCGTTTCCTTGACCGGATCATGCGGGAACCAGGAGCGGCCCCATTCGTTCCAGTGCATCTCCCCTTTGAACCCCCGTTCGTCGAGGAGCTTGCGCGTGCCGCGGACCACGCCCGCGCCGAAGTGCGGACTGTCCTTCACCCGGGAACTGGCCGGGCCGTCGAAGGGCGACAGCGGCTCCGACTCCGAGTCGTTGTTGTAGAAATGCGAAATCAGGTAATCCGGCTCGCAGCCGTGCTCGGCCGTCCAGTCGAGGAATTCCTCCATCCACTCGCCGCGGGCGGTGGACGGCCCGCCGATTTTCAGGCCGGGGTTGGCCGCCTTCACGCCCGCGTAGGTGGCGGCCCAGAGGCCGAACCACTCTTCCTGGGTGCCGGCGAAGAACCCGTCCTTGAGGTTGGCCTCGTTCCAGCACTCGAAATACCAGCGACTGACTTCGTCGAGCCCCCGGTGGTTGATCTCGTGCTCGATGCCATCCTGCACGAAACGGGTCCAGGCCTTCAGATCTTTGGGCAACGTGATGTTGGAATGCTGCCAGATCTCGGCGGTGCCGGAGGCCATGGCCGACGGCGTGAAGGTGGTCGTGTACAACGGGCGAATCCCCAGGCCAGCCAGCCGGTCGAGCACCATGTCGATGACCTGAAAGTTCAGGTGCCGCTTCTTGTCCTTTTTGGGAAGCCGGAAGTCGGCAGGATCGTCCCACAGCGCTTTCATCTTGTCATCAAGCATGCCGCAGGCGCGCACATACTCGAAACCGAGATCGGCTTTCGCCATCTCGAGTTGCTCCAGCATGTCCACCCGGGTCATCCAGACGAACTGGTCGACATTGACCATGCGTGACCAGGTGGGCTTAAAGCGTCCAATAGACCGGTTCCAGTCCGGTGTGATGTTCAACATGCGAGCAAGGATGTGAGCCCGCGGGCGTTCGAAGCAACCGGATTGAAGAGGCCTTCAGTGATTCGTGGCAGGCAAACCCGGAGGAGCACCTGCCGGGAAACTGAATCCCGATTTACATTTGGGGGTTCGGCTAAGGTCTGTTAAGTTTAGCTAATAGTAAATCCCCCAAAAAGGTTTAAGTTTTATGCCCAACACAGCAATCAGCCCCCTGACCCAGTTGATCGATGTCGGCCAGAGCTACTGGCTCGACGACTTGTCGCGCGAAATGCTCAACAGCGGCGCCCTTGAGCGCCGCGTCAAAGAAGCAGGCTTGCGTGGCGTCACCAGCAACCCCAAGACCTTTGCCGATTCCGTTCAGAGCGGTGACCTGTATGACCGCGACATCCGGCGTCTGCGTGAAGCGGGTCACAGCGACCCGGCCATCTATGAGCACCTGATGGTGGATGACGTCCGTCGCGGGTGTGACGTACTCCGACCGGTCTACGACGCCACCGCCGGGCAGGATGGTTTTGTCAGCATCGAAGTCGATCCCCGGCTGGCCCGGGACACCGACCACACGCTGAAGGCGGCTCGCCACCTCTGGCAAACCGTCGACCGCCCCAATGTCATGATCAAGATTCCGGGTACGCCCGAAGGCCTGCCCGCGATCGAGACCGCGCTGGAAGAGGGTATCAACATAAACATCACCCTGCTCTTCTCCCTCGGCCGCTACAAACAGGTAACCGCCGCCTACCTGCGGGCGATGGACCGGCGCCGGACCGAAGGCAAGCCGCTCGGGTCGGTCGCCTCGGTGGCGAGCTTCTTTCTCAGCCGAATCGACGTGCTGGTCGACGAACTCCTGAATCACCGCGATTCCCCCGCCAGCCATCAGAGCCTGCCGGCCAAACTGCAGGGCAGAACCGCGCTGATGGCCGCGCGTCAGGTGTATCACGCCTTTGAGGAAACCTTCAGCGGTCCGCAATGGGAGGCGCTCGCCAAAGAGGGGGCCCGCCCCCAACGCCCGCTCTGGGCCAGCACCGGCACCAAAAACCCCAACCTGCCCGACACCGTTTACGTCGACAACCTCATCGCCCGCCAGACCGTGAATACCATGCCAGAGAAGACTATCGAGGCCTTCGCCGATCACGGCACCCTGAAGGCGGATGCCATCCGCCACCTGGATGGCGACCCGGACGAGCATTTCCGCCAGCTCCAACGGGTGGGCATCGACCCGGACTACGTGGCGCTCCGCCTCGAAGACGAGGGCATTCAGAAGTTCATCGAACCCTTCAGGGAAGGCATGGCATCGATCAGCGAGGTGTGATCGATGCGTGTATTCGGTTTTCTCCGACAACGCGGCCCGGCTGGCGGGTCGCGTTTTTTGGCGCGCGATTGTCGGGTCAGCAAAGGCAGGCCCGCGCTCAGGCCTTATTGCCCTTCCGGCATCAATCGGTCCAGCGCCTCAGCCACCGGTAGCTCACCCGCCATGACCGCCGTTTCGACAGCTGCCAGCTGCTCCCGCTGGTCGGCCAGGTAGCGCTCCATCACCTCCTGGCGCAGGAGACTGCGAAACCAGTCGAGATTCTGGCGACCGCGCTGAGCTGCCAGCGTGCCGTCCTCACCCTTTTCCCTGAAAAAGCGTTCGAGGAGAACGGCAACCGCGTCGAGACCGTCGCCCTCCAGAGCCGAACAGGTCAGCGCCGACGGCGTCCAGTCCGGCGTGTAGGGCGTGAGGTAGTGCAGCACCCGGGCGTATTCGCTCCGTGCCTGGTTGGCCCGGTGCACGTTGTCGCCATCGGCCTTGTTGACGACGATGGCATCGGCCAGCTCGATCACCCCCCGCTTGATCCCCTGCAGGTCGTCCCCCGCCCCCGCGATCTGCAACAGCAGAAAGCAGTCGGTCATCGTGCGGACGGCGGTTTCGCCCTGCCCCACGCCAACGGTTTCGACCAGCACATCGTCGAAGCCGGCGGCCTCGCACAACAGCAGGGCTTCCCGGGTGCGGGCTGCCACGCCACCCGGATGCTCGCCCGAGGGCGAGGGCCGGATGAAGGCGTTCGGATGACGGGCCAAAGCCTCCATCCGCGTCTTATCGCCGAGGATGCTGCCCCCTGAACGAGTGCTGGTCGGGTCGACCGCGAGGACGGCCACCCGGCGACCGGCCTCGCAGAGACGCAGGCCGAAAGCCTCGATAAAGGTACTCTTGCCGGCTCCCGGCACGCCGGTCAGGCCGATGCGCCGGGAGCCCCCCGCGTGAGGCAGCACTGCACGCATGAGGCGGCGGGCCGGTTCGCGATGGCGACGAGCCCGGCTTTCAACCAGGGTGATGGCCCGGGCGAGCCGATCGGTCCGGCCCGAACGGAGGCCGGCCACGAGCGTATCGACATCCGGATCGGTCCGGCGCTGAGGATTAGGAGGCATAGCCCGCCGACCGGTCGGGTCACCAGGTGACGCCCCGCATATCCTTCCGTTCGAGGAAGGCCTGGTGCATGGCGAAGACGGTACTGAGGGTCTGGGGGGTATGCCCGTCGCGCGTATTTTCGAAGTATGCGGTGAGTTGGTCGCGGTATTCCGGGTGGGCGCACTGGGAGACGATGGCACGAGCCCGTTCGGCGGGATCCTTGCCCCGGAGGTCCGCCACCCCCTGCTCGGTCACGAGGATCTGAACACTGTGTTCACTGTGGTCGAGGTGCGCGACCAGCGGCACAATGGTGCTGATGGCCCCGCTCCTGGCGATGGACGGACAGGTGAAGATCGAAAGGTAGGCATTGCGGGTAAAGTCGCCCGAACCGCCGATGCCGTTCATCAAATTGTTTCCCATGACGTGCGTCGAATTGATATTGCCGAAGATGTCGGCCTCGATCGCCGTATTGATGGAAATGATACCCAGACGCCGGATGACCTCCGGGTGATTGGAGATTTCCTGTGGCCGCAGCATCATTCGCTCGCGGAAAAATGCCAGCTCGTCGTAGACGCGGCACAAGACCTCCGGTGATACCGTAAGCGAGGTGCCGCTGGCGTAGATCACCTGTTCTTTGGCCATCAGGTCGATCACGCTGTCCTGGATAACCTCCGAATACATCTCAAAGACGGGGATGTCCGGATGGCTGCCCAGCGCGCCGAGCACCGCGTTCGCGATATTACCGACACCCGACTGGATGGGCAGAAAGCCGGCCGGTATGCCGCCCCGCGCCAACTCCTTCGCCAGGAAGCCGGCGACGTTGGACCCGATCTGCTCGGTGACGGGATCCGACGGCTTGAAGCCACCCACTTCGTCGGGCAGGTCGGTGTAGACCACGCCGGCAATCTTGGCCGGGTCGATCTTGAGCACAGCGTCGCCGATCCGGTCGCGGCAGTGGTAGAGCGGGATTTCGCGTCGGTCCGGCGGATCGGCGGGTTCGTAGATGTCGTGCAGGCCACGCAGTTCCTTCGGATGGTGCGTATTGACCTCAATCAGGACCTTGTCCGCGACATGGCAGAAGGTGTTCGCTGCGCCGACGCTGGTGGTGAGAACGATCTCGCCGTCATCCGAAACGTCGGCAGCCTCGACCACGGCACAGGAAAACCGGCCCAGGTGCCCGTAGCGGACAGCCTGCGGCAGCATCGACAGGTGCATGTCGAAGAACTTGGCCTTGCCGGTGTTGATGGCCTGCCGCAGGTATTTGTCGCTCTGATACGGCGTGCGAAAGAGGATCGCATCGGCGCGAGCCAACTCCCCGTCGAGGCTGTCGCCGGTGGAGGCCCCAGTGACCACACCGATCTGGAAGGGCCGACCGGCTTCGTGTTCGGAGCGGGCACGGCGGGCGATCGCTTTGGGGATTTCCTTGGCGGCGCCGGCCGGGGTAAAACCGCTGAAGCCGACGATGGCCTGGTGATCGACCAGGGCGGCCGCCTCATCGGCGGAAAGGATGGGGAAGGAGAGATTGGAGGCCATGACCGCAGAAGGGTACAATGTAATGGCTGGCAACAGTTTTGCCCGGGTTGATGCGGCCTTCAAGGGAAGCCCGATCTGAACGCATTATCAAGTCGACCTCGTAACCATCCTTGCGGGTTATTCGGCGGGTGACTGCACCCAATCAGCGTGGGCATCCGGCATCCTCTGGTCGGTCCTGGTCATGTGCCCCGGACCGGGACGGGGGGTCCATTGAAGGAACCGCCGGTTGCGCAGATGTGAACCGATGCATTGGGGTAACCTTGTGGCTTCGCCTTTGAGCGTGGCCCGTCCACGAACCGGGCGGGGGTCGCCCTTCGACCGGCTCAGGGTCTCCAACAAGCAACGCCCCTACGTGCCGATACCCCAAGCCAGCTGCACCTTAGCTCATTTCGTATTTCCTATTTCCTATTTGTTGATCACCCTTCCACCGTGGGCCTGACGATGAGTTCCTCCACGATAGCGCGTGCGGGCAAGGTAATGGCCTGGATGAGGCAGGCGGCGACGTCTTCGGGTTGGAGCATGGCGGCCCGGCGCTCGGCGGGCGGCGGGCTGGGTCGCTTGTCCAAAAGCGGGGTATTGATCTCGCCGGGATAGATGGCGATGGCGCGGATGCCGTTTTTGCGCTCCTCGGCGTTGATGACCTCGGACAGCCCGGCCATGGCAAACTTGGACATGCTGTAGCCGACGCCGGCGGAGGCGTGGGTGCGCTTCCCGGCGTCGGAGATCACGAAGGCCAGGGTACCGCCGCCGCGGTTGCGCATGCGGGGGATAAAAGCGTTGGCGAGGTAGAAGGCCCCGTCGGCATTGGCGGCCATCACTTGCCGGTAGGCGGAGGCGTCTGTATCCGCAAAGTGGCGACGCCGGACATTGGTGCCGGCGGAATCGATAACCACCCCGATCGGACCGAGAACGGCCTCGGCCTGAACCGCCATGGCATCGACGGCGGCCGCTTCAGCGATATCACACACCAGAGCGGTGGCGGAGGCAGCCCCGGTATCGCGACAGAGGTGGGCCACCCGGTCGAGGCTGTCCCGGGACCGGCCGATGAGGGCGAGTTTCCACCCGCGGCCGGCCAGGGCGAGCGCCGTGGCTTCACCCACCCCGGAACCCGCGCCGGCAATCAGGGCGGTTTGGGGAGAATCAGGGGGCATTCCTCATTTATCTACAGCCAAAGTCCGATCCGCAACAGATCAGATTGTGATCGGGCCGGCGCTTGCGCCGTGCCGACGGGCCGGAGAGAGCGGATGCCTGCACGCTTAGCCGTCGGGCCAACAACCGCTGGGTGCCCTTCCCCGCCCGTCCCAGGGGAATGTACTGCTGACAAACAGCCCGAGCATCGCCATACCAATGGACTTTGTTCGGCTAACCCGGACTTCTCATGAAGCGCAGATGTGATGAGCTGCACCTGTCCGCCATAGCTCGAAAAGCGACGGCGGAAGGCGGCGTGTCCGCCATAACCCGAAGGGTGACGGCGGGAGGGCGAAACCGGTTGGGCGTGCACTGAGGTGCTCGTCCGAGCGGTTTCCAGCCCGACTACCGAGCCCGCAGGGCGACACCTCAACGAGCGCAGCGAGAACAACACGCCGCAGATCGCGCATGTGGGCGAAAAGAATCGGGAAAACGTGCAATATCACGAACGCGCATTTCTTGGAAATGCTGCAAATCGTTCGTTCAGAATTATTTAACGCACTGTTTCCCGATTCTGGTGAGAAGTTCGGGCTAAACCGCGGGCCTCCGCTCGTTAGCCGCCGATCAAAAGGAGCATTCTACTCTTGAAACGAGACCCAGCCGCCGGCCTCAGCGGCCGCGACGGTCCGGTCAATGAACAGCTGGGCCTCGAAGCCCTCGCGGAAGGACGGCTCGCAGGGGCGCTGGTTGACGATGGCATCGATGAATTCAAAGCCCTGGTCATACCGAAAGGCGATGAGCGGGTCGCCGTCCTGAGGATCGCGGGGGGAACCGGGCCAGACGCGAAACACGGGTGGCACGGCCTCGGTGCCAAGGGCGGCTCCCCCCCGCATCCCCCATTCGATCTCAAAGGGCCTGGCCAGCGTATAAGTGGCGGTGGCCTGCGTGCCGTTGACCTCGCAGCGGTCATGGCTGCGGGCACCCTCGCCCACGCCGGACGCGAGTTTGGTGCTCTCCAGCACCCCGGTCGCCCCGGAGGCAAATTCGCACAAGACGGCCACCCAGTCGTCCACATCGCTGGGGCGGCCGCCGCGCTCGGGCAGGAAATTTTTCATCGAGGCGGCGAGCCGGTTGACCGGCCCCATCAGGTGGAGCGCGAAATCGAGGCGATGCGAAAGCATGTCACCGAGTTCGCCGGTGGCACAGAGCGCCTTTTGCTGCCGCCAGCCGAGGAACCGGTCGCCCCAGTCCTGAAAGCGCTGGGCGCGGAAGTGAACGAGCGCGCCGAGGTCGCCCTGTTTCACGCGATGGGCCACATAGCGGTAGGCGGGAACGAAGCGGTATGTGAAAGCGGTCATGTGCCGGCGTCCGGCGGCATCGGCCGCCTCGGCCAGGTCGCGCGCCTCCGGGGCGGTCATGGCGATCGGCTTTTCGCAGAGGACATGTTTGCCGGCCTCCAGAGCCGCCCGCGCCAGCGGCACATGGGTGACGTTCGGGGTGGCGATGACCACGGCGTCGATGTCATCGCGCACGAACAGCTCCTGCGGGTCGATGGCGGTGATGGCCACGTCCCAGTCCCGGGCGGCCCGATCGACGGCAGAGGCATCGGTGTCGCAGAGCGCAACCACCTCGCCCTCGGGATGGAGGCGGATGCCCGGAAAATGATTCTGCAGGGCAATCTGCCCGCAACCGATGATCGCGACACGTACCTGAGCCATGGCGGCATGCTATCACGGAATTCGGAGAAACGCGCAACGCGGGAGTCGCGAGGCAGGGCTCCCATGCGACAAGCTCGGGGTCTGCAAACAGCCAGGTCTTTTCCAAGAAGCCGTAGGGGCGTTGCTTGTCGATGCCCGCTTTGCGGCGAAAACGGCGGGCTTAGCTTCAGCCGCGAGGCAGGGCTGAACCCAGCCCTCCCAGCGAGCCCAAGTCGCACGACGCGTACGAGAATTTGACGCGGACCCAGTGGGAGGCGTTCGCTTTAGCGGACGCTCGCGACTCCAGCGGGATCGGGAAGCGAATCGCCAGCCCCCAAGGCTCTACCCGCCGCCGGGCAGCGAAAGCGGCGCGCCGGGGCCGAGGGGGAGGCCGAGGAGGTACCAGAGGACCAGGAGGACGGTCCAGCCGAGGCCGAAGGCGATGCTGTAAGGCAACATGGCCGCGGTGAGGGTCCCGATGCCGATCCGCCGGTCGTAGCGCAGCGCGAAGCTGAGGATGATAGCGAAATACGGGTTCAGCGGCGTGATGATGTTGGTCACCGAATCCCCCACCCGGTAGGTCGCCTGGGTCAGTTCGGGGGACATGCCGAGAATCATGAACATGGGCACAAACACGGTCGCCATGACGCCCCACTTGCCCGAGGCGGAGCCGATCACGAGGTTGATGAAGGCTGCCAGGACCACAAAGGCCAGCATCAGCGGAATGTCGCCGATACCCAGGGCCTGCAGCCCGGATGCCCCGCTGATCGCCAGCAGGATACCCAGGTTGCTCCATTGAAAATAGGCAACAAACTGGGCAATGACGAAGATCAACACGATGTAGCCGCCCATCGTCGCCATGGTCTCGGTCAGCATCGTGGCCATGCTCCGCGTGCTGCGAATCGAGCCGACGATCAGCCCGTACACGATACCGGGGAGCGCAAAGGCCAGCGCCAGCAACGGGATCAGCGCCTCGTAGAACGGACCCAGGCCGCCGTCCGGACCACGGAACAGCCCATCGGCCGGCACGGTCAGCGCCGCAGCCACAGCCACCACCGCGGCAAACGTACCCAGGGCCGCCCAGAATCCGCGTTTTTCGGTTGGTCCCGGCTCGGCGGGCGAGCCGTCGTCGCCCACGCCGTCCTCGGCGTGTGCGGGATCCCACTGCCCCAGACGCGGTTCAACGATTTGCTCGGTCACCCACCAGCCGAGGCCGGTGACCAGGAAGGTGGATACGATCAGGAAGTAGTAATTGGCGTCGGGTTGGACGACATATTCGGGGTCATACAGCTGCGCCGCTTTGAGCGTGAGCCCCGAAAGCAGCGGATCGAGCGAAGTCAGCAGGAGGTTGGCGGAAAAGCCGCCGCCTACCCCGGCGAAGGCAGCACACAGGCCGGCTAGCGGGTGACGCCCCAGCCCGGCAAAGATCACCGCCCCGAGCGGCACCAGCACCACATAGCCGGCGTCGGCCGCCATACTGCTCATCACACCGGCAAACACCACGATGCCCGACAACAGGCTCTGCGGAGCGGTCCGCACCATCAGTTGCAGACCGGTCCCGATCAGCCCGCTGCGCTCGGCCAGGCCAATCCCGATCATCGTCACCAGGACGGTACCCAGAGGCGGGAAGGTGATGAAATTGGGCACTGCTTCGGTAAACAGCCTTTGCAGGTTATCCGGCGTCAGCAGGCTGACCGCGCGCAGGGTTTCGCCCGTGACGGGATGCGCCTGCTGCCAGCCGAGGCCGGCGGCCAGCGCGCTGATGACCAGCACCAGCCCCGCCATACCCGCGTACAGGAACAGCGGATCGGGCAACCGGTTGCCCGCGGCTTCGATCCAGTTAAGGAATCGATTCAGCATGAGGGAGCGGGATCAATCCCTGGCCGACGCACCCGGGGATTGTTCGGTCTGATCCCGAAGAACGGATTCAATGCGCAGCAGGCTGTCCCGGATCTCGGTGAGCAGGACGTCGCGGTCGGGGAGATCCTGAATCGGACTCCTGTTAGCCTGTTCGGAGATGGCATCGCGCTGGGCAAGCACCACCTCGCGGAAGTCCTCTGTATTCTCGACGCCAACCAGCGAAATGAGGGCACCCTGGCTGGATTGCCCGGCTGTTTCAGCCAGTATTGGCAGACCTTGTGATCGAACGTCGCCTCGCGGATGACTTTGGCTGTTTGCATCGTCTTCTGCCTAGGCTCCCCGTCCCTCCCAGGCAAGCGGCAGTTTCAGCCTGACCATCCGTACCGCGCCGCTTCAGCAAGCGGATGGTTCCAACGATAAACCCGGCGGACAAGCGGAGGCCCGGCTTTAGCCGGGTAAGACCAAGCCCCTGGCACGAGCCCCCACGCGATTCCAGCCAATACAAATCGCAATAGGGTTTTCTTCGAAACAGCACCCTTTCCCTGTAACCTGTGCATCGACTACCCTGACCCATGCTTTCTCCCGAGACCTGGGCCCTGCTCGTGGCCGGTGGCCTGGTGGTGATCGGCCTGCTCAGCAACCTGCTGCCGATCCTGCCCGGGCAGGTTATCATCTTTGCGGGCATGGTCGTGCACAAGGTCTGGCTCGGCGAAGCCTCGGTGTCCTGGACCTACCTCGCCTGGATGGCCGGGCTGACCGTCCTCGGGCTGGTCGCCGATTACCTGTTTGCGATGTGGGGCGCGAAACGCTTCGGCGCAACCTGGCGCGGCAGCCTCGGTGCGCTCCTGGGCATGGCGATCGGCCTGTTTATTCCCCCGCCGCTGTTCTGGCTGATCCTCGGCCCGATCGTGGGGGCCATCGTTGCCGAACTCCTCGGGGGCCGGGCCTGGAAGGAAGCGGAGCGGGCGGGCCTCGGCACGCTGCTCGGGGCCCTTGTCGCTCTGGCCGTCAAACTCGCGCTCTCCGTCATCATGGCTGTGACCTTCTTCTGGCAGGTCTGGTGACGGGTGAACGGGGAAGGCATCGCACGGCACCACAGCGTCACGGCGGCTGAAACGGATAGGCAATCGAGGTTCACATCACTGACCTTGAGCTTGTCGAAACGCAACGGCGCAACGACCGCTCCGGGAGAAGTCCGGGTTAGGTAAAGCCTGAAAAGCACCTACAACAGATGCCTCTTGTCTATTGTCTATCGTCTATTCTCCGGCTGCTGGATACTCGGCTAGCGTCGCCCTTCGAACGGCTAAGGGTTTCCACAAGCGACACCCCCACGGACCGGCCGTGCTTCTTATGCTCGGCGGGCGTCGCCCTTCGACCGGCTCAGGGTTTTCACAAGCAACGCCCCTATGACATGCTATAAACCCTGATACGGTGCTTCTGCCTCCGTGCCTTGGTGCTTCCGTGTGAGGCTCCGCGCGACGCCAGCCTGCTGTTTCAGGCCCTGGCCGAATCGGTTGCGGGGCCGGCCTCGTTCCCCGTCACGGCGCGTACTTTGGGAAACAGGAGCATGGCTTCCACGATCATCCAGACCTCAAGCGCGATGGTGGCCAAGGCGATGGCTACGAGGAGCGCATTGCCCTGGCTGAGCCAGCTGGGATTGTCGGGATCGCCGATAAAGGTCTGCCAGCCCATCGCCCACATCGGCATGATGAGCATGAAGACCATGGGCACCGCAAACATCCAGACCGGTGAGCCACGCCGCCTGAAGTAGAACACCACCACCAGGAAGGACAGCCCGCCGAGCAACTGGTTGGTTGCGCCGAACAGCGGCCACAGGGTCAGCCCGCCGGTGCCGGCCGTGGCCCAGCTCCAGGGCTGGCCGGCCTGCGGCATGGCCGCCATGGCAATCGCGGTCAGGACCGCCACCAGCGTCGCGCCGTGGACGGTGCTGAGGCCGTCACAGGCGGCACGCACCAGGGCCAGCCGGCCTTCGCGCGGCTGCAACGCCCGGGCGAGTTCCTGCACAATGTAGCGTTGCAGGCGACAGGCGGTGTCGAGCGTTGTCGCGGCGAAGGAGGCGACAAAGACGCCCATCAGCGCGACCGCGAAAGCCCGCGGCAGGCCGATGCTGGCCAGAAGGTTGGCCGCTCCCTCGACATAGGTGGCGACGAGCGGACGCAGGCCGGCATTCCAGCTGGCATAGCGGGCCTGCCAGGCCGCCTCGCCGGTCAGGATGCCTCCGCCCTCGGCGACCACCCCCAGGCCGATGGCAGCGGCGCAGATCAGGATCACCAGCGTGGCCAGAAAGCCTTCAGTCAGCATGGCGCCATAGCCGACAAAACGGGCATCGGGTTCGGAGGCCAGCTGCTTGGAGCTGGTGCCACTGCTGACCAGGCAATGAAACCCGCTGATCGCCCCGCAGGCGATGGTGATGAACAGGAAGGGAAACAGGATCGGTGCCCCGGCCGGATTCGGGTTGATGGCCGGTGCAGCGATCTCGAGCGGGACGCGGCCGGCATCCGGATCGAGCGATAGGCCGCCGATCACCCCGGCAACCGCAATCCCGACCATCAGCAGCCCGAGGACCGAGACCAGCTGCAGCGAATTGATGTAGTCGCGGGGTTGAAGCAACAGCCAGACGGGCAGCACCGATGCCACGTAGGAATAGGCCAGCAGGAAGGCGACCCAGGTCAGGGTCGACCAACCGGCCAGGATCTGATTGAAGGCGCCCAGCAAGCCGACTTCGCCATAGGCGACGCTGAGATACATCAGGGCCAGCGCGATGATCGAGGGCAGCACCAGCCCCACGCCTTTCCGGTGCAGCCAGGCGCCGATCGCCACCGCGATGGGGATCTGCACGAGACAGGGAAAGATCGCCGCCGGGAACTGGCGGAAGACACTCGCAATCACCAGGCCGAAGATCGCCAGCACAATGGCCAGCGCCATGAAGATGATCAGCAGGAAGAGCAGCCGGACACGCGGGTTGAGGACGTCGCCGGCGATGTCACCGACGGTCTTGCCCTTGTTGCGGAGAGACACCACCAGCGCCCCGAAGTCATGAACCGCCCCGATGAAGATCGAGCCGAAGACCACCCAGAGCAGCGCCGGCAGCCAGCCCCACATGATGGCGATGGCCGGGCCGACGATCGGACCGGTGCCCGCAATCGAGGTGAAGTGGTGACCAAACACGACGCCCTTGCCGGTCGGCACATAATCGCGCCCGTCCTCCAGGTCGCGGGCCGGTGTCCGGGATTCGATGGCCAGCCGGAAGATTTTCGAGCCGAGGTAGCGACCGTAGGTGTGGTAGGCGCCGACGAAGGCCAGCCCACTGAGCAGGGCGATGAGCAGCGTTTCCATAAGAATGCCACCGGGGTGCGGGGTGTGAACAGAAGAAGGGATTTTATCCGGGCGGGGCAAGGATGGAGGCGGGAGGAAGAGCCCGGCTGATCCTATTGGTAGCAGGCGGCAGCCCTACCAACCGCAAGGGGTCACGCGGGCTCATGCGAGACCCGGAGTCGCGATCGTCGGCGACGCCATGGTTTGCGATCAGGGCAGCTTTGATTTTTAGTCCGTGCATGGGACCGTTGCGGAAACTAGAAGTGGATGACTGGGGACTCGTTCCGTATGGCGATGCCCTCGACCGGCAGCTGGCCTGCGTGGACCAGCGCAAGGCGGGCGAGCGTTCGGATACGCTGGTGCTGACCGAGCACCCGCCCGTTTACACCTTTGGCGTACGCAAAACGTCAGCCGAGCATCTCCTTCTCAGTAAAGAAAGGCTGAAGGCGAAAGGCATTGAGCTCTACGCCACCCGACGCGGCGGAGACGTTACCTATCACGGACCGGGCCAGCTGGTCGGTTATCCGATCCTGGCGCTGAAGGAAATGCCGCAGGCGGATCTGCACGCCTACCTGCGCGACATCGAGGAGGTGCTGATCGGAACGCTCTCCCTGTTCGGCCTGCCGGCCGGGCGTCGTGACGGCATGACCGGTATCTGGCTCGAAAACCGGAAAATCGCCGCCATTGGCGTGGCTGTGAAACACTGGATCACCTACCACGGTTTCGCGCTCAACGTGTCCAACGATCTGGCGCCCTTTAAGGACATCGTCCCCTGCGGCATCGGGCCGGAACAGGGCTCGATTACCTCGATCAAACAGGAACTCGGGGGCAGTGCCCGGCGTGCTATCGCCAGCATTCGCATGGATGAGCTCAAGGCGGCCCTCGTCGACGGCTTTTGCGAGCGCTTCGGTTACCCGCTTCCTACTGACCGGGAGCAACCCCTTTAATCGACAACCGGAAAGTCCGGTTCGACGTCGACAGGGGTTGAATTTCAACCACCTTGATGGGTAAGCTTAACCCTTCTCATGGCCTTTGACCCGACCAATACCGAGCGCAAGCCACCCTGGCTGCGCGCCAAGCTGTCCAACAGCCCCGATTACCGATCCGTCCGCGAGACCGTCGACAACCACAAGCTGCACACGGTCTGCCAGAGCGCGCAGTGCCCCAACATGGGCGAGTGCTGGAGCCGGGGCACCGCCACGGTCATGATTTTGGGCAACACCTGCACGCGGAGTTGCACCTTCTGCGCCATCAACACCGGGCGCCCGACCGAGCTCGACATGGGTGAGCCTGCCCGCGTGGCGGAGGCCGTCCGGAAAATGGGGCTCAAGCACTGCGTCATCACCTCGGTGGCACGCGACGATTTGAAAGACGGCGGCGCCAGCATCTGGGCCGCCACGGTCCGGGCCATCCGGTACAAAAACCCGGATACCGCCATCGAAATCCTGACCGCCGACTTCCGCGGACGTCAGGAGCACCTGGATCTCGTCCTCGATGCGGAGCCCGACATTTTCAATCACAATCTGGAGACGGTGGAACGGCTCCAACGCCCGATCCGCCGGACCGCCCGCTACGACCGCTCACTCTGGGTACTCGAACACGCCAAGAGCCGCGGCTTCGTCACCAAGAGTGGGATCATGCTCGGCATCGGTGAAACCCGGGAGGAGATCGAGCAGGTGTTACGCGACATGCGCAAAGTCGGGGTCGACATCCTGACCATCGGCCAGTACCTGCAACCCTCGCCCGAGCACCAGGCCATCGACCGCTGGGTCACGCCCGAAGAATTCGCCCACTGGAAGCAGTTCGCGCTCGATATCGGTTTCGGCACCTGCGAAAGCGGCCCCCTCGTCCGGTCCAGCTACCACGCCGAGGAGCAGAGCGCCCAATACGGTCTGCGGACCGAAGACGCGGCAGCCGAAGATGATCAGCAGCCCGCTGCCAGCGCATAAGGGCAGCACTCCTGCCGGACGGCTGTTATCATAGCAGCCTGGGGGGCGACTAGGCGGTTGAGGAAAAGCCCGAATTCAGTCGCTTACCCGGCGACAGCTCTAGCGGGTTTCGCTGCTTAAAAACCAGCCTGCAGCCAGCCGGTGATGTCAGCCCAGTTGCCGGACAGGATGATGGTCCAGACCACGACGGCGTTGAGCAGACTGAGAAAGACAGCGCCGGACCCCATGTCCTTGGCGCGTTTGGCCAGGGGGTGGTTGGAAGTGGAAATGTAGTTTACCGTGACCTCGACCGCGGTATTGAGCAGCTCGACAATGAGCACACCGAAGAGGACCGCGATCAGGGCGACCTTGGCCAGAGCCGAAACGGGCAGAACGAGCGCCAACGGCACCAGCAACGCGGTCAGGATCATTTCCTGCCGGAAGGCTTCCTCGTGCTTCAGAGTGGACGCGATGCCCTCCAGGGAAAACACGCAGGCATTCAGGACCCGTTTGAGGCCGGTGACATTGTAGGGTTTATCCGTTTCCGAGGAGCTCATGATATCAGGAAGGCCATAAGTTTGCCTTGTCGTTCCAACGTTTATCGCCAGAACGTTGTTACAGTTAAGTGACAGGGTCCGCAGTGCAACGAATATCCTCCGATTGCAGACTTATACTGGCCAGCCGTCCACCCCTCTCCTAAGCCAGACCTCATGAGCGAAGAAAAAATCCCCATCGAAGACCTGTGCGAAGACATCGTGGGCAAGGCCATGAAAGGCCTGGAGAAGGATGCGAAAACCGTCGCCAATGAAGCCGGCGTATCCAAGGCCGAACTACAGGCGGTTCTGGACGGCAAGCCCGATCCCGACGTCCTGCTGAAGATCGCCCCCAGCCTCCAGCTGGACGGCCCGAGCCTGGTCAAGGCGGCCGAGGGCGCCTGGTATCCCGAGCTCCAGACCCTTGGCCCGCTCCGTCAGTTCAACTCACCCTTTCCGAAATGGGACATGACGGTGAACAGCTACCTGGTTTGGGACCCCGGCTCCAACGAGGCGGTGGCCTTCGACACCGGTACGGATGTGCAGCCCATGATCGACCTGATCGAGGAAAAAGGGCTCAACCTGTCCCTGGTGCTCCTCACCCACGCGGATCCCGATCACATCGAGGATCTGGACAAACTCCTGAAGGCGACTGGCAAGCCGCCCGTCTACCTCAACAAAAAAGAAGCGGCGGAGGGCGCCACTCCGTTCGAAGCCGGCAAAACCTTCGAGGTCGGGGCCCTGACCATCGAGACCTTTCACACCTGGGGACACAGCCCGGGCGGTACCACTTTCCTGATCCGCGGCCTTCCGCGCACGGTCGCCATCGTCGGCGATGCCCTGTTCGCGCAGTCCCAGGGAGGATCCCGGATTTCGTATGAGGCTACACTGACCACCAACCGGCGCTACATCCTCTCCCTGCCGGACGACACCATCCTCTGCCCCGGGCACGGCCCGATGACGACGGTGGGCGAAGAGAAGGCCGTCAATCCCTTCTACCCCGAGTTTAAATCCACCTGAGCGGCCTGAACCATCGCTCACCTTACCCGTAACGATCCCGCATCCACCATGTCCGCTCGTAAGAAAAGCCCCGCCCGGAAGACCGCCAACAAGAAGCGCCCCGCCCGGAAAACCGCCGGAAAAGCCGCGCCCGAAAAGGCCGCGCCGCGCAAAGCCGCCGCAAAGAAAACGGCGCGCAAGGCGGTAAAGAAAAAGACGGCCTCCCCAAAGGCGCCAGCCCGCAAAAGCGGCGGCCAAAAGCCCCGGCTCGGCTTCGTCGGCCTGGGCCGCATGGGAGCGAACATGGCGCGGCGGCTCAACGAGCTGGGCTACCCGATTCCTGTCTTATACGACATCAACCACGAGTGGGCGCAAGCGGTGGCCAGGGAGATCGGCTCGGAAGCGGTTTCGCTGCTGGCTGAAGTCACCGCCAACGCCGATGTGATTTTCACCGTCGTGACCGACGACAAGGCGATGGAGAAAATCTTCCTTAAAAAGAAGGACAGCCTGCTCAAGGTGGAGACCAACAAGAAGGTCTTCATCAACTGTGCGACCCTGTCGCCGTCCATTCACAAGAAGGTCGAAAAGGCGGCTACCAAGGTGGGTGCCCGGACACTCGAGGCTTGCATGGCCTCGTCCATCCCGCAGGCGCGCAACGGCACGCTTTACCTGATGGCGGCCGGCGAAGCGAAGACCTTCAAGCAGGTGGAGCCCATCCTGGAGGACCTGTCGCTGACCGTCCGGTTCATCGGCAAGACGGGGCAGGCCGCTGAAGTGAAGGCCCTGGTCAACATGGTCATGAACATCAATACAGCCGGGCTGGCCGAGGGCCTCGGCCTGGCCGATGCGCTCGGGCTCGACCTCGACATGATCCGCGAGGTCTTCAGCCAGACCGGCGCCAACAGCCGCGTTCTCGAAACCGACGGCGAGGACATGCAGAATCGCGACCACGAGTGCTACTTCTCCATCGAGCATGCCGCCAAGGACAGCGGCATTGCCCTGGACATCGCCTCCCGCAAGGGCATCACCCTGCCCCTCGCCGAGGCCACCTTCAACCAGTATTCGATCCTCACCGACAAAGGGCTGGGTCATCTGGACAAGAGCGGCGTCGCCGAACTGACCTTCCGGAAACGCGGGCCGAAAAAATTTCGGAAACTCGAGAAAAAAAAGGAAAAGGCCTGACCCCGCCCCGGCCGCCGCGCTTTTCCCCCACCCGACTGCTTCATGCCCAAACGTCCCCCCCCCGGCCCACGGCTTCTTCAGTTCGCCAACCTCTGGACCCTCGCCCACTACCCGAGCAGGAAACGCCAGTGGCCGCTGGAGCGAAAGCTGTCCGCCATCCGGGAAGCCGGGTTTGACGGGACGGTCGCCCGGGCTCAGCCGGAGATCGGCAAGCGGATCCGGGAAGCCGGCCTGCGGTTTTGCGGGATGATGGATGCGTCCGGCGTACAGACCATCCGTGAGCGCCTCGACGCTCTGGCCGAACACGAACCGGAGGTCATCAACGTCCAGGCTGGCGACCATGATACGCCGACCGCGCGGGCGCTCAAGTTGGCGGTGGCGGTGAACCGTGAAGCGGAAAAACGCGGCCTCCGCGCTTTTGTCGAAGTGCACCGCGACACCTGTACCGAGACACCGGAGAAAGCCCTGGCATTGGCCCGCGCCTACAAGCAGGAAACCGGGGACGATCTTCTGATGACCTGGGACCACTCCCATCCGGCCATCGTGAAACACCTGTCGCCTCCGGATTTCGCCGACCGGTTGCTGGTCCCCAAGCGGCTGCACCAGATCACACCGATGTACCATTTCCGGCCCTTCAACGGGCATCACTGCCAGATCCCGGTCACCGACGGAAGGGGGCGCCTGTCCAGGGAGTTTCGCGACTGGCTGCCGTTCGTGGAAGCCGCTTTCCAGATCTGGATGGCCGGACCGAAACAGGAGAAGCTTCTCTACGTCTGCCCCGAACTCGGGCCGGTCCCGAGCGGTTACGCCCTCTCAGTCTTCCCGGACGTCTGGGAGGACTGCGTGCGCTGCCGGAAGGAAATCGCCAAAATCTGGCGTCGGCTCCAACGCCAGCGATGAAGCCATTCCCGGGAGGGATGGGCTTCAGCCCGCCTCACGGGCAATTGCCCTTGAGGCGCGTGCACCGGCTGAAGCACGGTCCGCCCATGGAAGGTCAGCGGGACAGACCTTGCGCCACGGCGAGCTGCCCCAACCGATTTTTTCCGGTTCCCGTTGACACCCGAACTGCCGTTCGCACGTTTCGCTCCGGCGATTCCGGCAGGCCCAGGTCTTGCTAAAGAAACCGCACACTGCTCCAACCGATGACTGAACCATTGCCCGTCCTGGATGCGACGACCGCCGGCTGGCTGTTGACGGCCTTGCTGGCTCCCTGGGTCGGCTTCTTCGTTCAACTGGTTTTCAACCAGCGCCTGGGTAAACAGGCCGGTCTGGTTGCCTGGCCGTTCACCGGTCTGGCTTTTGCCGGTCTGCTGGTCGTGGTGTTCCGGCAACAGGCAGACTGGGAACAGGCACTGTTGGTCCTGCCCTGGATCCCAAGCCTGAACGTCAACCTGGTTTTTCTCGTGGACGGGCTGTCGCTCTTTTTCGGTCTGGTAGTCTCCGGCATGGGCTGTCTGATTTTCGCCTACGCCAAGAGCTACCTGGGCGAGGGAAAGAAGCTGCACCATTTTTTCGCCTACCTGCTGTTCTTCGAAGCATCCATGCTGGGCACGGTCTTCGCGGGCAACCTGATGCTGCTGTTCTGCTTCTGGGAGCTGACCGGCATCAGCTCCTTCCTGCTGATCGGCTACCTGCACCAATCGGAGGAAAGCCGGCGCGGCGCGCGCATGGCGCTGCTGACCACCGTTTTGACGGGTCTCCTGATGTTGGTGGGCATCGTGATCCTTGCGCTTTCCACCGGGACCTTGGATATAGCCACGCTGTTAAACGGCAACCTGACCGAATTGGCGGGAGCGGAATGGGCGACGGTGGCATTCGTTCTGGTGGTCATCGGCGCCTTCGGCAAATCGGCGCAGTTCCCTTTCCACTTCTGGTTGCCGAATGCCATGGCCGCGCCGACACCCGTAAGCGCCTACCTGCATTCGGCCACCATGGTGAAATTGGGCGTTTTTCTGGTTGCGCGGACCTTTCCCATCTTTCGCGATTTGGAGCTGTTTGGTCCTCTGCTGATCACCGTTGGCTTCACCACCTTCCTGATCGGGGCAGTGCTCGCGCTGCTCTCGACCAAACTGAAGGGAATTCTGGCCTACTCGACCGTCAGCACCCTGGGGTTCCTGATCGGCTTTTACGGAATCAGCGGTCGGCTGGGGGTTCATTTCGACTTCCTCCACATCCTGAACCACGTGTTTTACAAGGGTGCGCTGTTTATGATCGTGGGGGTGATCGATCATGCGACGCACTGCAAAGACATTCGCGACCTCGGCGGTCTGGGGCGGCGGGTTCCCTTCCTGGCGTTGATCACGATTCTGGCCAGTACGGCCATGGCGGGTTTGCCGGGCACCCTGGGCTTCATTTCCAAAGAGTACATGCTCAAGGAGCAGTTCGCCTACTGGCACTTGAAGGACGTCTTCCTCAGCCCCTTCCCCTTAACCCTCATTGTCATCGGTTCCATCATCAAGGTGGTCTTCTCGCTCCGCCTGATCTCCGGCATCTTTTTCGGGCCCATGCCGGAGAAAGCCTCAGCCCATTTCCACAAACCGTCGCTGGTGATCATGGTGCCCCCGGCCATCCTCGCCTTCGGCAGCCTCCTGTTCGGGCTGTTCCCCGGCCTGCTCTCTCCTTTTCTCGACGCCTTTCGCACCCCCGGGCTGCAGGCTATGCCCGGGGGGCATTACCCGGAGGGCTACACGCTCAAGCTCTGGCATGGCATCACGAAGGAATTCGGCCTCAGCTCCGTCATTATCCTGCTGGGAGTGGGTGGCTGGTGGCTGGGCCGCCGGAGCCGCTGGCGTTGGACGCAAATTCCAACCGTCCTCAGGGCCGACCTGGCTTACGACTGGATCGTGGCCGCCACGCCAACGTTCGCCAAACGCCTGACCGCGGTGCTGCAAGCCGACCGGGCCACGGCTTATCTTCCCGTTATCGCATCGACCATCCTGGTCGGCGTGGGCGGCACCTGGCTGCTGGTGGGTGGAATCGGTGATCTGGCTGAAGCCTGGTCCCTAGATGCCCGGTATTCCGTTAACAAGCTCCAGTTATTGATCGTCGGCCTCACCGTTATTGCCGGTCTCGGTGTGGCTTTGGCGTCCCAGTGGACGAGTCAGGTCCTGGCCCTTTCCGTAGTCGGGTTCCTGATCACGTTCTATTTCGTTTTGTTCCGCGCGCCCGACCTCGCCCTCACCCAGATCCTTATCGAGTCCGCCACGCTCATCCTCATCCTGCTGCTGCTGGCGCGCTTTCCGCTGGCTTCGCAGGACGGCGAACGTACGTCGCGCAGTCCGGTTCACATCCGCCGCATCAAGGCCGTGCTCGCCTGCGCGGTGGGCCTGCTGGTAGCTGGCATGACCTGGACGATGAGTGTCGCCAAAGAGCCGGATTCGGTGGGCGCCTGGGTCCTTGCCAATACCCTGGACCAGGCCAAAGGGTCCAACGCGGTCAACACGATCCTGGTGGATTTTCGTGGATTCGATACCTTCATGGAAATCGCCGTGCTGATGATTGCCGTCCTGGCTTGCCTGGGACTGCTGATGAGAACCCGCCGCCGACAAGGGCAGATTTCGGCAGGGCCTTCCGGCCCCCCCGGCATGGATGCCACCCTCCCCGATCCCGTTCGGAAAGGAGGCGACGCCTGATGCTGCGCGAATCCCTTATTTTCCGTGCGATTGGTTCGATCGTTTTCTTCGTGGTGAATCTGTTTGCGGTCTACCTGTTTTTCCGCGGGCACAACCTGCCGGGGGGCGGCTTCATCGCGGGGGTCTGCAGCGGCCTGTCACTGATCCTCCTCAGCCTGGCCGAGGGGACGGAATACGTCCGCAAAATACTGCGGGTCGATCCGGTACGCCTGGCGGCAACCGGTTTAGCGCTTTCCTTTCTGACCGGCCTCCTTCCGCTCCTGTTCGGCGACCCCTTCCTGAGTCACTACCATTACAAAGGGAAAAATCTGCCTGTCCTCGGCGAGATCTATCTGGGTACGCCGATGCTTTTCGACCTGGGCGTTTTCCTGCTCGTCATCGCCGTCGTGGCCAAGCTCATCTTAGCGCTGACCGAGTCCACGCACGGCCGGTCGCTGGCGGCCATGGGCAGCGAGCGGCCCTGGAGCAGTCCTCTGGAGGAACCGATCGAGGCTCATCCCGCCCACCTGTCCGAAATGAAACAGCAAGCTTCCACTCCGCCACCCTCAACCCGCGAGGAGCCCACCTGACATGCTGATCGTCGGTTCCATTCTCGTCGGTTTTCTGTTCGGTCTGGGCACCTACCTGGTGCTGCAGCGGAGCTTTGTGCGCGTGCTCTTCGGCTTCATCCTGATCTCCAACGCAGCGAATCTGTCCGTACTGCATATGTCCGGGCGACCCGAAGGCCTCCATGCACCGGTTGTCCGCAAGCAGGCGGAAGCCGCACTGGCCGTCGATCCCCTTCCTCAAGCCCTGGTGCTGACTGCCATTGTGATCGGTTTCGGCATGGCCGCCTATCTGGTTTTCCTGCTTTACCGCGTGTTTCTCGACTGGGAAACCACCGATGCCGGCGAGTTGGGTGACAAACCGCATCCGCGCCTGAACCCGCCGGATGACACCGACAACGCGACCACCCACGCATGAATCCCATTTATGCCATCGCCCTGCCGATGCTGACCGGCCTGGTCACGCTGTTCTGGCGTGAGCCATCGAAAGCCCGTCGGACCTTCGTCGGGGTGTCCGCCGGTCTGCAGCTGCTGCTTGCGTTGACCTGGATCGGGGTGGTGTATGCCAGCGGACCGCGCGTCCTGCCGCTGGGCAACTGGCCGGCACCCTACGGCATCTTCCTCGTCCTGGACCTGCTCGCGGCGATCATGCTGGGACTCAGCACGCTGACCGCTTTCGCGACCCTTCTGTTCGGGTTCGCCGAGCAGCGCACAGCCATTGAGAATCCCTTACGTCTGCCTCTGGTGCAATTTCTTTTGGTGGGCATCCACCTCAGCTTCCTCACCGGGGATCTCTTCAATCTGTTTGTGGCTTTCGAGGTCATGCTGATCGCCTCCTACGCCCTGATGACCTTGGAGGCCGATGACTGGGACATCAAACAGGCAGTTCCCTACCTGACCATTAACTTGTTCGCCAGTGCCTTGTTTCTGATCGGCTGCGGATTCACTTACAGTCTCTTCGGCACGCTCAATTTCGCCGGCATCGCGGCGGCCGGAGATCAGGTGTTGGCAGAGCATCCGGGGTTGCTGACCGCATTGGCGGTTCTGCTGATGTTGGTCTTCTGCGTCAAGGCGGGCGTCTTCCCGCTCTATTTCTGGCTGCCGAACAGCTATCCCGTACTGCCTACGGCCGTGGCCGCCCTGTATGCCGGGATGCTGACCAAGGTAGGCGTTTATGTCCTGATGCGTCTCTTCGCAACGGTCATGCCCCACGAACTCACCGGCGTGCATACGGCCCTGGCCTGGCTGGCCGGGCTGACCATGGTCTTCGGGGTCCTGGGTGCGGTGTCCCGCAACTTCAGCCGGGGCATCCTCGCGTTCCATATCCTCAGCCAGATCGGCTTCATGGTGCTGGCGATCGGCTTCTTCGCGATTCCCGGTTCGGACCAGCTGCCCGCGCACTACGCGATGGCAGCCGCCATTTTCTACATCATCCACCATATCGTGGTGAAAAGCTCGCTCTTCATGGCGGCGGGCACCGCCGCCCGGATCACCGGCAGTGACGATCTCGACCTGGCCGGCCATGTCTGGCGGGTCGCCCCGCTCATCGGTGTCGTTTTCCTGATCCAGGCGATGTCGCTGGCCGGCATGCCCCCACTCAGCGGCTTTTGGGGTAAGTATATGATCATCACGGGAGGCATGGAACTGGGTCGCCTCGGTAGCACCGGGGCCTACTTCCTGGTAGCCCTGTCGCTGATCGCAAGCATCCTGACTCTTTTTTCGATGTTGAAAATCTGGCTGGCCGCCTTCTGGTCCGAACCCGCCCACGTGACCGTGGATACCAGTCGAGCCCCCTGGCAGCCCATGGCCAGGATCACCTTCGGGCTGGTCGCCGTGTCGCTTTGCATCGGTCTCGGAGCGGAGGGCGTCATGACGATCGCCTTTGCAGCGGCGGAACAGACCCTCGACCAATCGGCCTACCATGCCGCGGTCTACGGGGCCGAAACGCCCTTACCCAGCGTATCCGCACCGGCGGTTGACACCCTGGCCGGCGTATCCCCGCAAACCGTGAACCCAAAACCCTGATTCGGTAAGCCTCATGCGTACCTTCAGTATGCACCTCCTTCTGGTGGCGACCTGGCTGCTATTGAGCCCGCAGCGTCGGCTGCTGGACCTGCTGATCGGCGTTGCTCTCGGGTTTCTCCTGCTGTTTCTGTTTCAAAGAGTGCTGCGCTGTGAGGAATACGTCCGCCGGACCCTGGCCTGGATGCGCTTCCTGGGTTCCTTTCTGCGTGCCTTCATCGGGGCCAACCTGGCCGTGGCCGGAATCATTCTCTTCCGGAATCCGGCGACCTTGCAGCCGGGATTCGTAAACTTCCCGACAGAGGGCATGTCCGCCTGGGAACTGATTCTGCTGAGCCACGCCATCAGCCTGACGCCCGGAACCACGACAGTGGAAATCCTGGACGAAGGAAAAAGCCTCCGGATCCATGCCCTCGAGGCGGAGAGCCCGGAAAGGGTGCGGTCTGAAATCGACCAGCTGCTCCGGCGCCCGCTGCTGGAGGCCAGTCGCTGCCTGGACGACCCAATCCTCAAACCGGCCGTATTGCCCCCCGCATCATGATCGTCTTTTTCGATAACGTCATTCTGGTCGGCCATGTCCTGCTCGGCATCGCTATCCTGCTTGGGTTCACCCGGATGGTGAAGGGCCCTACGATTGTCGACCGTATCCTGGCTTTCGATACGATTGTGATCTGTGTCGTGGGTCTGGTTTGCCTGCTGTCATTGAGTTGGCGGAGCGCCTTTTTTCTCGAACTGATCCTGATCGTGGCCGCACTGGGCTTTTTCACCACCGTGGCGCTGGTCTTCTATCTCCAGAAGACCGGAGTCAGCCTGCGGGACGAAGCCAAGGAAGGAGAAAACCTGTGATGACGACCATCGTGCTCGTTTTCCAGTCCGTCATGATCCTGGGGGGGACCGCCTTTATGTTGATCGGTGCCTACGGCCTGCTCCGTCTGCCCGATGTCTATTGCCGGGCGCACGCGCTCGGCAAGGCGATGACCTTCGGTATCTCGCTTCTCTTGCTCGGGCTGGCCCCGGCGCTACTGGCCCGGGACGCCGGGGTAAAGCTCTTCCTCGCCTTCGCCTTTCAGTTCGCCACCATACCGGTCGCCAGCCACCTGATCGCCCTTCTCTCCTACCGCCGGGGCATCCGGGGCCAGTCCAGATTGGAGGGCTGACAGGGCGGAGCGCCTGCTGCTCCAGGGTAAACCGTGACATCAGTCGGTCAGGGACGACCGGTTTTCCCAGCGTCGGCCCGCCCCGGACGCGGACGCTGGACCGGCAGGCCCGGCTCGGACGAGCGGTTCCGGTCGAACTGGTAGCGGTTGATGTCCTGCATGGAGAGTTCGTCCGCAATCGCCTCAAAGCCGGCCCGGCCCAGATCTACGGTCACGACCGCGGCATCGGCGAAACGGGATGACGGTTCGGCTTCCCGGATGCGGTCGACGTCCAGGGTCAGCACCGGCTGGTCGTCCGGATCGTCCGCCGATCCCCGCAGTTTCAGCGGAAAGGTGAGTTGCTTCTTTTCCCGGACCGATTCGAAGCCCGGGGCCTCCTCCGGCAGGGCCGCCCGGCGCTGACCGAGCGGGGAAAAGAATGTCGACCATTCCTTGATCGGTATCCGGTGATCCATCAGCTCCGATTCGGCCTGCACATCAAAGGCTTCGCGGGTAAAGCCGTCCGGGCGTTCCCGCAGAATCCGGGCGTTCCGGTCGGCATCCAACGGCTCCTTGGCCAACAGAAAAAACGGACATCCCAGCCCCAGAAAGACGAGAACCATCCCCTGGAAAATGGTACGGGCAGGCATGGGTTCCGGGATGGCGGCAGCCGGGAATCCACGCAACCTTTTTCCCGGAGAGCCCCCGGTCTTGAACCGCATCGTGTCGGCACCTTAAGTCAGGGCATGTTCCGTTGTCGCGCGTCTGCCGCCCTGTGAAAGCCTACCATCAGCTCCTTCAGCACGTTCTCGAAAACGGTACCTACCGTGACGACCGCACCGGCACCGGCACCTACGCGGTTTTTGGGGCCCAGGTGCGTTTCGACCTGCAGGCGGGCTTTCCGTTGCTGACCACCAAGAAGCTGCACACCCGCAGCATCATCCACGAGCTGCTCTGGTTCCTGAAGGGCGACACCCATATCGGCTACCTGAAGGAAAACGGGGTTTCGATCTGGGACGAATGGGCCAATGACGCGGGGGACCTGGGACGCGTCTATGGCGCTCAATGGCGTTCCTGGCAGAAACCGGATGGCGGCACCGTCGACCAGATCCGGGACGTCGTCACCCGCCTCAAAACGGATCCCTCCAGCCGGCGTCACATCGTCTGCGCCTGGAATCCGGGCGAACTGGACCAAATGGCCCTCCCCCCCTGCCATGCCCTCTTCCAGTTCTTCGTGGCCGATGGAAAGCTCAGCTGCCAGTTGTACCAGCGCAGCGCCGATCTCTTTCTCGGCGTGCCCTTCAACATTGCTTCCTACAGCCTGCTGACGCTGATGATGGCTCAGGTGACCGGGTATCAACCGGGGGAATTTGTCCATACCTTCGGCGATCTGCACCTGTACGCCAATCACCTCGAGCAGGCCCGGCGGCAGCTCTCTCGCGAACCACGACCGTTGCCGGCCATGCGCCTCAACCCGGCCGTAACCGAAATCGACGGTTTCCGCTACGAGGATTTCACGCTCGAAGGCTACAACCCCCACCCGGCCATCAAGGCCCCGATTGCCGTCTGATGGATGCCTCCGACCAGGAGCCCGTCGTGCCCGATCCCGACCAGCTGGAGAAGCTGGTTCCGCCGACGGATCAACCCGAGCGCTATCAGGCCATCGCCGCCATGTCGGTCAATCGTATCATCGGCGACGACGGGGCGATCCCCTGGCACCTGCCTTCGGATTTCCGCTGGTTCAAGGAGCAGACGATGGGCGGAGTCCTTGTCATGGGCCGCAAGACCTATGAAAGCATCGGGCGCCCCCTGCCCGGGCGCGAGACCGTCGTCCTGAGCCGAAGCGCGACCGGCTCCGACCTGCCCGGCGTCACCATCGTGCGTGAACCCGAGCAGGTGGATGCCTTTGAGACCGATAAACCGATCTGGATCGCGGGCGGTTCCGAGGTTTACCGGCAGTTCCTGCCGCGCTGTCACCGGCTGTTCCTGACGGTGGTGAAGCGCAAGGTGCGGGGCGACGCCTCGTTCCCCGATTTTCAGACCCTGTTCCACCGGCCCGAAACCCTCTACGAGGATGACGAGCAGATCCGCTACCGCTTCGACCGGAAGATGGGCGCGAGCCACGCCTGAAGGCGCGGCTACGCAGGGGGCCCGGGGACCCGCCGACGAGGGAATTCACCTCGCCGACGGGTCCGGGGTTTTGCCTCCTCCCGGGGCCTCCGGCCATCGGCCTCCTCCCGGGAACGCGAACAATCGCCTTGGCAGCCAGTAGGCCTAGCTCTGCGCCGGATAGGCGGCGGCGGGCTCCCGCACGGCCCCCGATTGCTGGCGCCGTCGATGGGGGGCCTGCTGCCGACCGGCGTCCTTACGGCGGGCCGGGGCGTCGTCTGACCGTTCGGCACCCTGCGGCGGTTTCACATTGAGGAACTCGACCTGATAGGCGGTGCAGCTGATGGCCGAGCGTTTTTCCCCCTCACGGGTTTCCCAGTGCTCGGGTTTGAGGCTGCCGGTCACCAGGACCTTGGAGCCTTTCCCGAGGTATTCCCGGAGGTGTGGCTGGTTCCAGGCCTGGACCTTGAGAAACAGCGTATGGTCGCGGTCGTCGTTGCCGGAGCGGTTGTTGACCGCAAGGGTGAAAACGCAGAGGTCCTGGCCGCCCGGGCTGCGGTGCTCGACATCTGCGGTGAGGTTCCCGGATAGGTGTACGGTATTCATCTCTCTCCTCCTGTTTATGGGTTGAGGGTGGAAGGTGAACAGATGTTCACTTAGGGGTCAACCCCGAATGGTACTAACTTAACAGCGTTTTCATCGGTATCGCTATCGAAATCGCTATCGAAATCGATTACGTAAGCCAATGCATATTATTTCCTTATGCATGTTCGATCCCGATTTCGATTTCGATCCCGATTTGGATCAGGACCCTTAAGTTAGCGCCATTCGGGTCAACCCCAAATGTCACTGACTTAATAGCGTTTTGATCGGGATCGCTATCGGGTTCGATTTTGTAAGCCTTTGTAAACGAGCTTTTTATGCATATTCGATCCCGATTTCGATCCCGATTTCGATCCCGATTTCGATGTCCCGTCCTGAAATAGGTTGTCGGAAGTGGTTCGGAAACCAGATCCGATGAAAGAGAAAAAAGTAATGCGTTACAGCGAGGCGTTCCAGCAGCAGGTGGTTCGCGAGATAGAGACA
>JBNPEH010000015.1:0-37976 GCA_051117635.1 Opitutales bacterium
TTGACCGCCTTGCGGCGGATCTCCGCCTGCGTGTCCTGATTCAGGGTCCGTGTGTCTCTTTTTTCCATGCATCTGATAAGCAATCATTGGGCCAATATGCAGCTTATTTAGTTGGCGGGGTAATAAGTTAGTACCATTTACGTTTGACCCCGTATGCCGCCCGTAGTCCTCGGTGCCGCGGTCCTCGCAGATGCGGAGGAAGATGAGGCGGTCGATCGTCTTCTGCACGGCGTAGTTGAGGTCGCGCACGGAGAGGTCGGGGTTGCGCAGGGCGAAGTTGCGCGCCAGCAGGTCGCGCCAGCGCTCGATCTCTTGGAGGAAGGCGTCGTCCACCTCGGCGGTGCCGCGCTTCTTCTTCGAGGTGTCGGCGTATTTGTCGAAGGAGCCCTTGAGCACGGCCTCGCGGGAGAAGATGGCGGCAATCTCGTCCCACTTCTCCACGTAGTCCCCGTAGGTGCAGAAGAAGGTGCGGGCCTTGGCCGGGCCGTCTTTCACCGCGGGCCGGATGCGGGTGTCGTAAACAGCCAGCTCCTCGAAGTCGGAAAGCACGGAGAGCGGGAGCTTGGCGCTCCAGGCGTAGCGGCGCAGCTGGTAGGCGGGCTTGTCGTCGCTCTTGATGGCGACGGAGGGCTTCTTCGCTTCGAGGAAGAACTTGCGGGTGCCACCGATGCGGAAGCAGTAGTCGGGGGCCTTGGTGTAGCCGCCGATCTTGATGGCGTCCTCGTGGATGACGTCCTTGTAGGCGTCGGCGTAGCCCTGCTCGTTGTCGATATCCCAGCCGAGTGCTTTCCAGAAGGGGTCGAGGTATTCGCGGCGCAGCTCCGTCTCGTTATACCCGGTAGACTTGTAGTGCTCGATATGGGTGGCGAAATTCTCGACAAGTTGCTGAATCGCTTCGGGGGCTGGCATTATAGATTCAATTTTTGTCGTCGAACGTCGAGGTGTCCCATGTCTGCAGCGCGGAGCGCGAAGGGCATTGTGACCACCGTCTGGTTGGGGCTATTTTTTGTTCAGGTGTCTCCGAATGAATTCCGGATCCCGCCTCAGGTCTACTACGGCATAGATCACAACGATTTCTTCTTCGAATAAATAGAAAATTCCATACGGGAATACACGGGACAAACATCGGTGAAAATGACGATGAACCATACGGTGGGAGCCACCGGTAATCTTCAATTCCTCAATATCTGCTCGAAGGCAGGATGTGTAATAATCGCCAAGACCTTGAGCCTGTTGTTCGTAAAATAGAAATCCTTCGTTCAAGTCAGATAAGGCATCTGATGAAATCCGGATTTTCTTCATGAACGACCGATGCTTCCTTTTACTTTATCCCAGTCAAGAAGCTCGGCCTCTCCAGATTCAACGCGTGCTCTTCGTTGGTCCAAAAGCTCAGTTATTTCAGGAGTCTCGGGAGAATGCTCCAGCTCCTGTCGCATGTCTTCCCATAAATTCCTCATAGTGAGTAACTTTTCTTCTTTGGTCATGCTGCTTAGATCCGGGATCATAATTCAAAAATGACTTTCAGCTTCGATTAGTCAATTCAATGGAATTATTCTTCTTTTCCCCAACTTAAGGTATGCATGAAAACCATCATGCACCACCTAAATGGCTTAACGTTAGGATTCCGACCATCGTGGCTGGGATCCTGAAGTCAAGGGGATTGGCCTGAGCCGCTCGTTCAGCGGCAGATTAAGGGGGGCAAAAAAAAGCGCCTCTGGTGCAGTCTGAGGTTCGGGATCGCGGGGGATTGGATTCAATCAAGCATCCCCGCTCTCTTGCCCGTCGGCGCGGCGTCAAGCGCGGGCCCTACAAGCGGCGCATACCTGTAGGGCTGCCGCTTGCGGCACGCCGACGCAGAAGGGTCCGTCGATCCGCCATGCTGAGTGTCCCTCACCAGCCCGCCAGTCCCGCAACCGGTTGAGGATGGATATAGCTAGCTGAACCGACATCCTCCCCCGGAACCCAGAGCCTCAATCCGCTTCCCGAATCCAGCGGATGAGGCCCAGCAGCGAGGGCGTCTTGCCCGAGGCCAGCAGGCCGCGGCGGAAGATGCGGGCACCGGCCCAGAGGACCAGGCCGGTGAAGACGAGGCAGCCGAGGAGGCCGACCGCCACCTCCCAGGCGGGCGGCCCGGGCGGGATTCCCAGCCGCAGCAGCATCAGGAAGGGATAGAAGGGCGGCACCAGGCTGACCACCCGGGCAAACCCGGTGTCCGGATTTTCCAGGATCACGGGGGCGAAGAAGATCGGCAGAATCAGCAGGAAGACAGCGATGCCGGCAAAGTTCTGCGTATCCTTGATTTCACTACAGGCCGCGCCGATCGCTCCCCAGACCGCGCCCAGAGCCAGCAGCGTCAGCAGCAGAAAGAAAGGAAAGGCGATCCAGACCGCGACCGGCACCTGGTCGAGGACGTCCCGCATGCCGAGAAAGAGCAGCCCCGGCGCGAGATAGACCAGACCGAGGGTGAGGCTCGCCCCGATGCTGCCGATCAGTTTGCCGGCCATGAGCTGCAACGGGGTGACGGCCGCGAGGAGCACCTCGGCGATTTTCTGCATCTTCTCCTCGATCACGTTGTTCAGCATGATCGGCGAACTCATGTTGGCGCAGAAAAACAACAGCATGACCGCGCCAAAGGGCACCATGAGCGTCACCACCGGATCCGCTTCCCCGGCCGACTCGACTTTGCCGTCGGGCCCGAGTTCGGCCAGATTGAAGCGGTCGAGATCGCCCGCCACGGTGAGCCGGCGGACCTGCTCCGGGTCGATCCCCTCGCGGGTCAGCCGGATCGAGCGCACGGCCTGGTTGAGGGCATCCTCCAGCCAGCCAGGCAGCGGCTGGTAGGTGAGGTTTTCCGCAAAGTAGCGGTAGGCCGGTTCCTCGCTCTGGCGGACGGCAACCGGGTCGAGGGCCCAGGGCTCGATGATGATGAAGGCGGCGTACTCCCCGCGCCGGACGGCCTCGCTCAGCTTGACCAGAAGGGCATCCTCTCCGTTCCGGCCGGCAACCTGCCGGGGAGAGATCCCGGCCCTGGCCGGTCTCACCGGGATGAACCGGGCCTGTTGCTGGGTACCCGGCAGGTCTTCGATCCGGGTGAAGATGTCTTCCTCGTTGCGGGTCCGGGCCAGGGATTCGAGGTTTTCGAGGACCTCGCCCCCGGTCCGGTCCACGACCACGAAGCGGCGGTCGGTCAGGTCGCGACTGGCCTCGGCCATGAGGGTGGCCCCGACAATGACCGCCATCAGGAGCGGCGACAGGATGAGCAGGAAGAGAAAGGTCTTGGTGTAGACGAACTGCCGGTACTCGGAAAAGGCGATGGCGAACACTTTGCTCATGAAGCGACCTCCGGGGCGGCACGGCCCGCCGTTTCCAGATCGCGGAGGGCCTCCGCATCGGGTTGGGCCTTGCGAATGAAAATGTCGTGCAGGCTGGGTGGCGCCTCCTCGAAAAATTCGACCGCCCCCCGCCGGAGACAGGCCTGCAGGAAGCCCTGGGGATCGTCGAGGCCGCGGATTTCCTGGACATTGCCGAGGTCCCGCAAGGGGACGTCGCCAGCCAGCTCACGCACGACGGCCGCCCCGCCAGCGTGCCGGATGCGCACGGTATCGCGCCCGAAGGTGTCCTGGATCTCCTGGAGGGTGCCGTCGAGGACCTTGCCCCCCTGGTAAATCATCAGGATGCGTTCACAGAGCGTTTCGGCCCGGTCCATGTCGTGGGTCGAGAGCAGGATGGTCGCCCCGCGTTCGCGTTGCTCAAGCAACAGCCCGCGCACGGTTTCGAGGTTCACCGGATCGAGCCCGCTGAAGGGCTCGTCCAGGATCAGGATGTCCGGCTCGTTGATGATGGCGCCAGCCACCTGGATCTTCTGCGCCATGCCCTTGGACAGGGTCTCGATCCGCTTGTCCGCCCAGGCGGCCAGGTCGAGCCGCTCGAGCCAGGCATCAACCCGCCGGCGGACCACTGCGGACGGCACCCCCTTGAGCCGGGCGAGGTAGCCCAGCTGGTGCCGCACCTTCATCTTCTTGTAGAGACCCCGCTCCTCCGGAAGGTAGCTGATCCGGTCGTCGGCCGAGGGCGGGTTGGTCCGGCCCAGCACGCGCACCCGGCCCGCGTCGGGCGAGAGGATGGACAGGATCATCCGCAGCGTGGTCGTCTTGCCCGAGCCGTTCGGGCCGATTACCCCCAGCAGCGCACCCGGGGGAACCACCACCGAAAGCGTGTCCACCGCCGTATGGTCACCAAAGCGCTTGGTGACGTTTTCAAGTTCGATGGGGTTTCCTGGGCGGGGGCCGGCCATGGAGGACGCGGTCCCCACCGTCGGGAGCCCGAATCCGGCTGGCAAGCACGGATCGCGGTGCGAATCCCGGCCGGCCTGTCCGCTCTGGCTCAAGAGCGAAGGAGGAAGAGCCGGCGACTCCATGGAGTGGCGGACACGTCGGCCCACCACCCGCTTATCTAGCATCTATTTTAAGCTAATCCAGACTTTTCAAACACGTCCTAAAGCAGGCTGTAGGCGACGGTGACACCCGCCATGGCGATGGATACCATGGACATCAGCTTGATCAGGATGTTGAGGCTGGGGCCGCTCGTGTCCTTAAATGGATCACCGACGGTGTCGCCGATGACGGTCGCCTTGTGGGCGTCCGATCCCTTGCCGCCGAGGTTGCCCTCTTCGACATATTTTTTGGCGTTGTCCCAGGCGCCGCCGCTGTTGGCCATGAAGATAGCCAGCACGAAGCCGGAACCGAGGCCGCCGGTCAGCAGACCGATGACACCGGCCGGCCCGAAGATCAGCCCGGTGCCGACCGGCACAAGTACCGCAATCAGCGACGGGGCAATCATCTCCCGCTGGGCTCCTTTGGTGGAGATGGCGACGCACCGGGCGTAGTCCGGCTTGTCGTTCCCGTCCAGAATGCCGGGCTTTTCCTTAAACTGGCGGCGGACTTCCTCCACCATCGACTGGGCCGCACGACCGACTGCGTTCATGGTCAGGCCGCAAAACAGGAAGGCCATCAGCGAGCCGAGGAAAATCCCGACCAGAACGACGGGGTTGATGAGGTGGATCTGGAAATAGTCGATATAATCCCGGAAACTGGCGGTCAGCGGCTCCAGGATCCCGCCATCCGGCATGACGAGCTGGTTCCCCTCGCGAATCAGAGCCGCCTTGAGCTGCTCGATGTAGGAGGCCAGCAAGGCCAGCGCGGTGAGGGCGGCGGACCCGATGGCGAAGCCCTTCCCGATGGCAGCCGTGGTGTTGCCCAGTGCATCCAGCGCGTCGGTCCGCTCGCGCACCTGGGCCGGGAGTTTGGACATTTCGGCATTGCCGCCGGCGTTGTCGGCGATGGGACCGTAGGCGTCGGTCGCCAGGGTTATCCCGAGGGTCGACAGCATGCCGACCGCCGCGAAGCCGATCCCGTACAGGCCAGGCGAAATGTCGGACGGATTGAAACCATTGGCGCAGAGGTAGGAAAGGATGATCCCGGCAGCGACAGCGCCGACCGGTATGGCGGTGGAAACCATGCCCACCCCAATGCCGGAAATAATGACGGTGGCCGGACCGGTGGCGGCGCTTTCCGCGATTTGCCGGGTCGGCCGGTGAGCCTGCGAGGTGTAGTACTCCGTGGCCTTGCCGATGATGATCCCGGTCACCAGGCCAATGGCGACCGCGCCCCAGACGCCCCAGGCATTGGGCAGACCGAGCACCTTGAGGATCCCGAAGCTGGCGATCAGTACGAGGACCGAACTGGTCAGGATGCCGCGATCGAGCGCATGCAGCAGCTGCTTCTGGGTGGCGCCCGATTGGACCCGGACAAGAAAGACGCCGAGCACGGACAGCAGCGCGCCGAGGCCGGCCACCAGCAGCGGGGCGACCGCCGCCTTGATCTGCAGCTCGGGACTGCCGATGAAAGCGGCCGCACCGAGCGCGGCGGTCGCGATGATCGATCCGCAGTAGGATTCGAAGAGGTCGGCACCCATGCCGGCGACATCACCCACAAAATCCCCGACGTTGTCCGCGATGGTGGCCGGGTTGCGCGGATCGTCTTCCGGAATACCGGCTTCCACCTTGCCGACCAGGTCGGCGCCCACGTCGGCCGCCTTGGTGTAAATGCCACCGCCCACACGCGCAAAGAGCGCCTGCAGCGAGGCGCCCATCCCGTAACTGAGCAGGATGGTGGTGATGGTCAGCAGGTTTGTGCCGGTGAGTTCGGCATCCCCGAGCGGATAAAACCGGGTCAGGACGATGAACCAGAGCGAAATCGCGAGCAGGCCGAGGCCGACCACGGACAGGCCCATGACGGCGCCACTGCGGAAGGCGACCCGGAGCCCGTGGTCGAGGGAATTGCTGGCGGCCTGGGCGGTGCGGTTGGCGGATGCGGTAGCGGTGCGCATGCCGAAATAGCCGGCAAGGCCGCTGAAGAGGCCGCCGGTCACGAAGGCGAGCGGGGCCCAGGGATTCTGCACCTTGAGAGCATAAGCCAGAATGGCGAAGACGATGACCAGCGCGGCGAAGACCTTGATGACGGCCTTGTATTGCTGATTCAGATACGCTTTGGCTCCCTCGGTAACGTGGGAGGCGATTTCCACCATTTGCTCATTGCCCGGCGATTCCTTCTTCATCGCAGCGAAGAAGTACCAGGCAAAGCCCAGGGTGATGACGGATGCGATTGGCGCGAGCCAGAACAGGGGTTCCATGGGTATGACTGTGTGGAAGGCTTTCGTTCCCGGACGGTGAATCCTGACCGGAAATTCGACGGAACGGGCGGGTCAACGCAACAACAGGCGGCTGGGCGCGAAAGCCTTCCAGGGTGAGGTTTACCTAGAGATGCCGGGCCGGGAAAACCCTGTCAATGCAGGCAGGCCGCGATTGCCGTTGAATCGTCTCAGTCGCCGCGCCATTGGTCGCTGGTATGGCGACCCCCGGCACCGATCCCCTCTTCCAGGAAATCCTGCTGGCCCGGCGCTTTGTCTACCGCCTGGCCCAACCAACGCCCTTGCAGGCCCTGTCGATTCCGGGGCTACGCGGCGAGGTCTGGTGCAAGCGTGAGGACCTGTCCCCGATCCACGCCTACAAATGGCGGGGCGCCTTCAACCGCATGGCGCAGCTGGAGCCCGCTGAGCAGCGGCGGGGCGTGGTCACCGCCTCGGCCGGCAACCATGCCCAGGGCGTCGCTCTGGCCGCCCGCCGCCTCGGCATGCGAGCCGAAATCTTCATGCCGCGGTCCACCCCGCTCATGAAACAGCAGGCGGTCGCCAAACACGGTGGCGATGCCGTCACCGTCCACCTGACCGGGGACACCTACGATCAGGCGCATGCCGCCGCCCGGACCGCCGGTGAGACCAGGGGCGCCTTGTTCATTCCCGCCTTCGACGACCTGAAGGTGATGGGAGGGCAGGGCACGCTGGCCGACGAGATCGTCATGTCCGGCGAGGGCCCGTTTGCCCGCGCCTACCTGCAGATTGGCGGGGGCGGCATGGCCGGTGCCGTCGCCTGCTGGCTGAAGGCCTATTACCCCGAGATCGAAGTCGTCGGTGTGGAAGGCGAAGGCCAGGCTTCAATGCAGGCCGCCCGTGCGGCGGGCTGTCCCGTTACGCTGGACCAGGTCGATGTCTTCTGCGACGGCACCGCGGTTCGTCGGGTCGGCGACCTTTCCTTCGCAGCCTGCCAGCGCTACGTCGACCGGTTGATCACCGTCTCCAACGACGCGGTGGCCTCGGCCGTGCAGACGCTGTGGGAGACAGCCCGCTGCATCCCCGAACCGTCGGGCGCCATGGGCCTGGCCGGACTGCTCAAGGAACAGCAATCGCTGCCCGAAGGTCGCTGCCTCACGGTGCTCTGCGGCGCGAACATGGATTTCCCGCAACTGGCCGGCCTGGCCCGGAGCGCGGCCATCGGGGCGCGGCGACGCCGCTTCTACCGGCTGGACCTGCCGGAGCGGGCGGGAGCCCTGCTGGCGGTGGTCGACCGCCTGCCCGAGCAGGCGAACATCGTCGATTTCCAATACGGAAAAACCGATTCCACAAAGGCGTGGCCGGTCATCGGGGTGGAGGGCGACGAGGCGGCGCTGACGGCGGTGGAACGCGTCCTGAGGGAGGCCACCGCCGGCTGGCAGGACGTCACCCGGGAGGAAACCATTTTGTATCGCTTGATCCACTACCGGTCTGAATTAATGGATCATCCGATCCTGTTGCATGTGGACTTTCACGAGCGGCCGGGAGCATTGGTCGGGTTTTTGCGGCATCTGGTGGGGTCGGCGAACCTGTGTTACTTCAACTACAGCTACTCGGGCGAACGCGTCGGCCGGGCGCTGGTCGGTTTTGAACTCGGGCCGGACCTCACCCGCGAGGCATTCCTCGCTCAGGTCCGCGAGGCCGGGGCCAGTTTCCGCGATGCCCGGCCCGTCGACCCGGCCATGGCGCGGCGGTTTTTCGCGTAGGCGCCGGTGCTGGAGTCGCGAGGCAGGGCTACGGGTCAGCCGGTACGGCCGCAACCGTGGGAGGCGTTCGCTTCAGCGGACGCTCGTGGGCCGGGCTCTCGTGCTGGAGTCGCGAGGCAGGGCTTAAGCCCAGCCCTCCCAGGCCGGCCTGATCTGTAGGGGCCAGCACTTATCAGCGATCCTGAGCTGGCCGAGGGACGCCGCGCCGACGCGAACAGGCCTGTCGGTCCCCGGCGGCTGTTGGAATCGGACCGTACCGCGCCGCTTCAGCAAGCGATCGTTGCTCAGGGTTTCAACGTGTGTCCCATGAGTCGGGTATCCGTCGCTCGCTGAAGCAGCGCGTTACGTTTTCGGGATCGAAGCCCGGCCCTTCCGAAAACCCGGTTATGCCGGTTCCCAGGTCTCGGGCTCGGCTTCAAGGGGGAAGGCATCGCCTTTAACCTGAACGTTGACCCGGTCCCCGGGTTGCAGCGCATCCACCGCTTCGAGCCGGAAGACGAAATGATTCGGCGGCAAGGCATCACCGGTTTCCGGCAGGCGTCCCGCCTCCAGGACCGTCCGGGTTTCGGCCCGGACCGTGTCGTTGACCAGCAGCCGGACGGTCAGCACCTCACGGTCCCCGTCGCGGGTCACGAGCCGGGCCTTCCCGACGAGTCGTTGCGCATCGAGGATCCGGAAGGAGCCCTGGCTCTTGTAGCGACGTGCCCCTTGCAGGTAGCCGGGATCGTTGGGGCGGATGGCGGCGACGGCGGCGACGCGTTGCTCTTCGTCGCCACAGCCGGCGAAGGCGGCCAGCGCATCCACAAAGCGGGGCGGATCAAGGAGCGCCTTTTCGTAAGAAACGGCCAGGACCGGGAAGGACGTCCTGTCGAGGTAACGCACCATGCGTTCGTAGTCCCGGACGGCCTCGTTGAGGTATCGGGCAACCGGATACTTACCCGACTGAGCGATCGACCGCCGCAGCGCGACCGCCAGCGGGTCCCGAAAAACGAAGACATACCGGATTCCGCGAAAGAGCTGCTCCACCCGGCGCCGATGGCGCATGATGGTGGGTCGTTTCCAGGCCCAGGCCGGCCAGCGCCCGTTGCGCTCCTCGACAAGGGCGCGCACCTGCTTCCAGTCGCCCGCCTCGAAGGCCCGGCTGAGCGGCACATCCTCAAAGGTGTAGGCGGAATGCTTCAGGCCAAGAGGCAGGCCGAGCCGGTACAGGCTGCCGGCCACCATGGAGGTGCCGCCGCGTCCGGGACCGACGATCAGGATCGTGCGCCGGTCCGGCGGGGGCGGGGGCTCGGCCGGCTGGTGATACAGACCGTCGTTGACCAGAGCGACAGGCAGCTCGGGAGACATGGTTCGATTGCGGCCCGCCGGCTGGCCGGTCGCAATCCGAAACGTCAGCCCGGTCAGCTGTGTGATCGCTGGCTGAAGCGGCGCGGTACGGAAGGCGACTTACGCTGGCTGAAGCGGCGCGGTACGGAAGGCGACTTACGCTGGCTGAAGCGGCGCGGTACGGGAAATCGACTAGGCGTGTTTGGAAAGTCTTCCTGGAGTCGCGAACGCCGGCCGAAGAGCCGGCGTCTCCATGGAGTGGCGGGCTCTACGGCCCGCCACACGCGTAAAAGGCGTCAGATTTTACGCTTATCTCAACTTTTCAAACACGCCCTAATCGAACCGGCACTCAGGCCCGGTCGGCGACCAGTGGCTCCAGCAGGCTTTCCAGTTTTTCCCGCGTGATCAGGCCCACATGGGCGGCGACCTGGCGTCCCGAAGCATCGAAAATGAAGGTCGTGGGGATGGCGCCCCGCCCGCCAAAGGCCTCATAAACGCCCATATCCACGATGGCGTTGGCGTAGGGAACCTCCCGCTGGTCGAGAAACTGGCGGACGCGCTCCTCCATCTTTGGATTGTCGACCGACAGGCCGAGGAAGGTGACCCCCCGATCATCGAAGGCCTGTGAGACGGCCACCAGATCGGGGATTTCGGCCACGCAGGGCGGGCACCAGGTCGCCCAGAAATTGACAACGACGATTTCGCCTTCGAGGGATTTCGGGGTAACCGTGTCACCGGTCAGGGTGGTGATGGAAATATCGGGCATGGCCGGACCAGCCGGTTCATCCGCGGCGGCGACCCGGGTTGGATCGTCTGCCCGGGGAAGCGCGATCAGGCAGGAGCCTCCCGCTGTCAGACCATCCGACAGGTTCCACCAGACGAGGCCGGAAGCGGCGACCGCCAGCAACAGGCCGATGCCGACACGTTTGCGCATAAGGGAAGTCATACCAGCAAGAGGGGCTGCCCGGGCAAAACATTCCCAGGTTTTGGGAAAGGGCAGGGAACCGGCCCGGAGGCGGTCTCCTTGATTCCTCCGGCCTTGCTTCGCATGGCCACCCTGCAAGGGTACCCGCTTCCTCAGCTGCAGCGATTCTGTTTTTGTCCCGTGCTGGAAACCGTCCTTCCTGTCTATGCCACCCTGGTCCCGGTGATTCTGGTCGTGGGCCTCGGGGCCCTGCTCCGTCAGACGGGGACCCTCGAAGCCGGGGCCGACGCCAGCCTGATGCGCCTGGTGCTGCGGGTCTTCTACCCCTGTCTGATCTTCGGATCGGTGGTCGACAACGCCACCCTCCGTCAGCCCGAAACCCTGGCCTGGGCCCCCGCCCTCGGCTTCCTCACGGTCGTGGCCGGTTTCGGCGCGGGCTGGGTGGTCATGCGGCGGTTGCATCTATCCACCCGACCGGAGCGTCGCACCTTCGCCCTGACCACCGGCGTCTACAACTACGGCTATTTCCCCATACCGATTATCCTGGCGCTGCTGGACCGTGAGATCCTGGGCGTGTTGTTCGTCTTCAATGTCGGCGTGGAAATCGCCATGTGGTCGGTTGGCGTCCTGATGCTGGCCGGCACGCAGGGCAAGGGCTTCATCCGTGGCGCCCTGCCGAAAGTCCTCAATCCGAATGCCGTCGCCATCCTCATCGCCGTGCCGGTCAACCTCCTGGGCTGGGGACCCCGGATTCCGGAACCGGTCACCGACACCCTCGCCTTCCTCGGGGCATGCGCCATTCCCATCGGCCTGCTGCTGGTCGGCACGACGCTGCGAGACTGCGCGGGGGAGGTCTCCTGGTGGCGCGAAATCCGCATCCCGGCGGGAGCCTGTCTGCTGCGACTGGGGATCCTCCCGCTGCTCTTCTTCGCGCTGGCGATCCTGCTGCCCTTGCCGGAGCCCGTCGCCATCGTCGTGGCCATCCAGGCCGCCATGCCGAGCGGGGTGTTCCCCATCGTGTTGGCCCGTCACTTCAACGGCGATCCCGCGGTGGCGCTGCGGGTGGTCCTCGGCACGACGCTGGCGGCCATCCTCACCATGCCGCTCTGGCTGGCCTTCGGCGCCGCACTCTTCGGCTGGTAAGGGAGGCGGCCCTGTCCTACCCTGCCGTCATGTCGCTGCCTGACGCGTTTACCGATACCATCCTCGAGCTGTTTCCCGAGCTGATCGACCGGAACCGGCCGGCCATTCACCAGGCCGGCGAGGCCATCGGCCGGAGCCTGGCCGAGGACGGGGTCCTGCACACCTTCGGGAGCGGCCACTCGGCCATCCTGGCCCAGGAACTGGAGCGCCGGGCGGGCGGCCTGGTCCCCGTCTCCAGCATCGTCGATCCGACGGGCGGCTGGCCGGAAACCATCCCCGGCTACGGGGAAAAACTGCTCAAGCGCTACGCGTTCCAATACGGGATCCGCCCCGGGGATGTCGGCCTGGTCCTGTCCAACTCGGGGAAGAACCCCGCCCCGCTCGAAGTCGCACTCGGCCTGAAGGAACGCGGGCTGACCGTCATCGCCCTCACGTCCCTGGACATGGCGCAAGCGGCCACCAGCGGTCATCCCTCCGGCCAGAAACTCCACCAGATCGCGGATATCGTCCTCGACAACGGCGGCATGCCCGGCGATGCCGCGCTCAACCTGCCCGCCGCCGGGACGCGGGTCGGCCCGACCTCCACACTGACCGGTGCCCTGCTCCTGCAACTGGTCGCGCTCACCGCCATCGAATGGCTCGCCACCCACGATCACCCGGTGCCCGTCTGGCGCTCGCAAAACCTCCCCGACGGCCCCGCCTTCAACGAGCAGATGGCCGAGCGCTACCGCCACCGCATCCGGCGCCCGGTATAACGGTTAAGGGGTTGCAGCGTTGAAGCGTCCGCACGCCGGGCCCCGCCCTACCCACCCTTGCGCTTGCGTGGACGGCTGGACCGGGCCAGCTCGGCGAGCGCCTGCTGCCCGGCCTCGATCGCCTGCCGGCTGGGCCCGGGCAGTTCCTTCTGCCGGGGCGTGATGGCGTAGAAGTGCTCGAAAAGATCCGGCACGCGCTCGATCCGCAGAAGCTTGCGCTCCTCCAGGTCGAATTTCACGCCGATTTCGGGCACCAGCGCCAGCCCCGCGCCGGAGAGCGCCAGCAACCGCAGCAGCGCCATGTCGTCGATCTCGGCCATAATCCGGGGGGCGATCCCCGACCGCACCAGCAGCGCATCGAAATCGACGCGGGCGGGGGACCGGCTGGTGGGCAGGAAGAGCGGCAGGTCCTCCAACCAGGCGGGGAAGGGTTTTTTCGGCACCTTGAAGGGCGGGCGTCCGACCAGATACATCGGCATGCGCCCGAGGAGATGCACCCGGACGGCGTCCGCCTCCGGCCCGGTGACCGGCAGGTTGCCGAGGAGCAGGTCGAGCTGGTGGCGTTTGAGCCGGTCCAGCAATTCGGAGAATTCGCCGTCGATGACACGCACCGTCACCTCGCCCGCCATGATCAGTGGCCGCAGGATCTCGAACTGGAGGTTCTTCGAGAGGAAACTGAGCGAGCCCACGCGGATGGTGCCGGTGCGGACATCCGAACGGCCGGCGAACCAGGCCCGCAATTCGTCCCCGCGCTGGAAAATCTCCTCGGCGTATTCGAGCGCCACCCGGCCGGCCGGGGTCAGCGCAAGGCTGCGCCCCTGTCGGTCGAAGAGCTGTACCCCGAGCGTTTCTTCGAGCGTCCGGAGCTGGGCGCTGAGCGTCGACTGCGAGACGTTCAGCTTGCGCGCCGCGCGGGTGACGCCGCCCTCCTTCACGATAGTCAGGAAATAGTGCAGGTGGTGGTAGTTGAGGAAAGGAAGGGGGTCCATGGCGGCCGGTTGATTTATTCGATTAAACCGAACTGTTTTATCAAAACAATCTATTTTCCTCATGACCTGTCCACGGCTAGGATGCCGCCACTTCTCCACCGGGAAGCCCTCAGCCGAACCTTCACCCGCTTATGACCAATCTCATGCAGGATTCATCCTCCTCTCCGCAGCCGGCCACCCGGCACGCCGTCACCCTCATCGAGGGCGACGGCGTCGGCCCCGAAATCATGGCCGCGGTCCGCCGGGTCCTCGACGCCGCCGGTGTCGCCATCGACTGGGAGCCAGCCGAGGCCGGTGCCCGGGTCTTCAACGCCGGGGTGGCCTCGGGCGTGCCCCAGCCCACGCTCGATTCGCTGGCCCGCAACAAGGTGGCGCTCAAGGGCCCGCTCGAGACCCCGGTCGGCCACGGGGGCAAGAGTGCCAACGTGACCCTGCGCAAGGTCTTCGAGACCTTCGGGAACGTCCGGCCGGTACGGGAATTACCGGGGGTGCAGACGCCCTTTTCGGGTCGCGGCGTGGACCTCGTGGTGGTCCGCGAGAACGTCGAGGATCTCTATGCCGGCATCGAGCACACGCAGACGCCCGACGTCGCGCAGTGCCTCAAGCTCATCTCCACCAAGGGCTGCGAAAAGGTCTCCCGCCTCGCCTTTGAGGTCGCCCGGGCCGAAAACCGCGGAGTCGTCCACGTGGCCACCAAGGCCAACATCATGAAAAAGACCGAGGGCATGATGAAACGGGAGTTCGAGGCCGCGGCTACCGACTATCCCGACCTCGAAGCCCGGCACATCCTCATCGACAACTGCGCGCACCAGCTGGTCATCCGGCCCGAGCAGTTCGATGTGATCCTTACCACCAACATGAACGGCGATATCCTCAGCGACCTGACCAGCGGCCTCGTCGGCGGGCTCGGGCTCGCGCCCTCGGCCAACATCGGCCACGACTGCGCCATCTTCGAGGCCGTCCACGGATCGGCACCCGACATCGCCGGCCAGGACAAGGTCAACCCGACCGCCCTCCTGCTCTCGGCCGTCCTGCTGCTGCGCCACCTCGGCGAGTTCTCAGCCGCCGACACCGTCGAAACCGCGCTCTTCAAGACGCTGGCGGACGGTGAGGCGCTGCCGGCCGATATCGCCGCCGGTCGCCCGGTGGCGGGCACCCGTGCCTTCACCGATGCCGTCATCGCCAACCTCGGCCAGCCGACGCCACACCACGAGCCGCGCGCCTACCGGCCGCTGGTCATTCCCGCCCGCTCCGGACGGGTGAAACGCGACACCCCCGCGACAGCCGAGGTGGTCGGCCTCGATGTCTTCACCGAGATGGACGCGCCGCCCGCCACGGTCGGCCGGCTGCTCGACCGGGCCGCCGAAGGCACCCCCTACCGGCTGAAGATGATTTCCAACCGGGGCACCATGGTCTACCCGGACCGGGGCGCCGGCACCGACTGCGTCGACCACTGGCGCTGCCGCTTCATCCAGCGGCAAGGGCCGGTTCCGGAACCGCGCCTGCTCGGGATCGAGGCGCTGCTCCGTCGGATCGAGGCCACCGGCATGCGCTGGATGCACATCGAAAAACTGCACCGCTACGACGGCGAGGACGCCTTCACCAAAGCCCAGGGCGAGGACTGAATCGACGCCAACTTGACAACTTGACAAGTTATTTAGCCTGACAAGACTGTTAATATGCGCAGGCAGTTTACGGTTGGTGATTTCAAGGCTCGTTTTTCGGACATCCTTGCGCTGGTTCAGGAAGGTGAAACGGTGGAGGTAACCTACGGCCGGCAAAGGACCCCGGTGGCGGTCGTGTCACCCCCTGCAAAAAAGCAGCCTGAGCGGCAGTTGGGGCGATTGAAGGGCATGGTCTGCGCTGAGGTCGCACCGGACTGGTCAATCACTGAGGAAGATCTGGCTGGGCAGTGAAGCTGTTGCTCGACACCTGCAGCCTGTTGTGGGCGTTACAAGCGCCAGAGCATCTGTCCGAGGGAGCAAAGGCGGCCTTATTGAACGCGAATAATCCGGTTTTCGTAAGTGCTGTCAGCTATTGGGAAATCAGCCTCAAGGCAGGCCTGGGGAGGCTCTGTCTGACAGGGGCAGGTCCGGAAGCCTTTCCCGACTTTGTCGCGGACGAGGGCTGGACCAGCCTGCCGCTGGATGCCGATACCGCAGCCACCTACGGTCGCTTACCCAAAGACCAAGCCCACAAAGACCCCTTTGACCGGATGCTCATCCATCTCGCTATCCGCGAATCGTTTTACCTGATATCCCCCGATCGCGCACTGGGCCGTTATCGCAAACGCGGCCTGAAGGTTTGCTGGTAAGGCTAACCTGAAATTCTAACCGCCCACATGTGCGCTCTGCGCCGTTGTGTGAACCCATGACCGTTCAATCCGCCTGAGATTCTCTGCCTTTGCTTCCTTACTTGAATTTGTCCGGCAGCGGGGTCTTGTAACTCAGCGGGGGGTGCTCGCGCTGGGCGTCACCGGACCGGGGCGTGTCGGCGGGGAGCGCGGCGATGCGGCGGATGGCGGCTAGCGTGATCTCGACCGCGACCGGATTGAGCCGCGGGTAGGTGCTGTGCATGTCCTTCCAGGTCCAGGGGGCAATCCCCTCGGCCGGATTGGAGATGATGTGCAGCACGGCAAAATGGATCCCGAGCTGGCGTGCGTAGGCGATCTCGGTGCCGACATTCATCGTGACGAGGTCCGCGCCCTGCTGACGCAGCATCGCGATCTCGGCCTCGGTCTCGAACCGGCCGCCGCGCGTCTGGCAACTGACCCCGCGGACATGGATATTGATGTCGTCGAAATCGCGGTTCGGCCGGATGGCCCTGCGCGTCTCCTCGATGAGGATCTGACGCAGCGGTTCATCCATCGCAGGCACAAAGCGCGGATAAGCCGTGTGCGGATTCGGCAGGTACTCCATCGGGATGCCCGGCGGCCGGTCGATGTTCAGGTCGATGAAATCGTCCGGCACCACGAAGTCGTAGAGCTTCATGGCTGGATTGACGCCCCCGGCGGTCGCTCCGCCCAGCGCGTCGGTCACGCCTAGTGTTTCCAGCGCCAGCCAGGTTTCGACCCACTTCCCCTCGCCGTGAAAATGCGTGTAGTAATACCCCACGCCCCCGGTCTCACCATAGTAGAACCGGGGCGACGGGCCGGCCGGCGTGTCGATCCCGAACCAGCCCGTCAGACCGCCGAAGTCGAAAATTGCATCGTTCAGGTGCGTCCCCCCGAGCACCGCGATGCGCGCCTCCGGGACCGTTTGTAACTGAGGTAAGTCGGATAACGCTGCCATGCCCCACCCTTAGCCGGGCCCATGCCAGCCGTGCAAGCCCGCCGCGCGCCTGCTTCCGATTCTGGTGAGCAGTTCGGGCTAACCACGCATCGTTCCGTAGGGGCGCTGCTTGCGGCACCCGATCCGCAGGGACAGCCATTGTCTGAGAAGCCTGCCGATTCCCCGGGATGCGCGTCGGGCGCCGCAAGCGGCGCCCCTACGTGGATCGCTTCGCGTCCTTCGTGGAAAACACCGGCACCCTTGCGGCAGCCGTGATGAAGCGCCCGCCCTCAGAAACCGACCGGGAAGAAGGCGGCGCGGACGTTGAGGAAATAGGCGTCGACCCAGGGGTGCAGCCAGAGGAAGTAGAGGAGGCCGCCGAGCGCCAGCATCGGGCCGAAGGGCACGGCCAGGCCGAGGCCGAGGCCCGGCTCCGGGCCGGTGTCGGCCTCGCCCGGGGTCACGCCGGTGGCCGCGGGCGTTGCGTCCGGCCGGCCGGGTTCCACGGCGTCGGTGGCCGGTTCGGCGCCGCCGCGCAGGCGCTGGATGACGATGACCGGCAGCAGCAGGACAGTGCCGATGCAGGCGCCGCCAAAGACGGCGAAGAGCGCGCCCTCCCAGCCGCAGAAGGCGCCGATGCAGCCCATGAACTTCACGTCGCCCTCGCCCATCGCCTCCTTGCCCAGGGCCACCCAGGCGAGGGTCGCGATCCAGTAAATGACGGCCGAGCCGACGAGGACGCCGACCACCGCGAGCAGACCGCTCTGGATATGGCCGGTCAGGCCGCCGCCCGCGCCGTGAATGGCGGGGAATACAATACTGAGGCCCACCCCCACGACCATGCCGCCGATCGAAAACCGGTCGGGAATGATCATGTGATCGAGATCAATGAAGGTGGCGGCCAGCAGCATGAAGATGAAGACGAGCCCGGCGAGGAACACGGCGGGCGCGGTCCCGCCCCAGGCGGCCCAGCAGGCCAGAAACAGCAGCGCGGTGAGCAACTCGACGGCCGGGTAGCGGATGCTGAAGGAGCGCCCGCAGCAGGCCGCTTTCCCGCGCAGCAGGATCCAGCTCAGGATGGGGATGTTGTGCTTCCAGGAGATGGGCTTTCCACAGGCGCAGTGGGAGCCGGGGGTCACCACCGACTGCTCCGCCGGTATCCGGAAAATGCATACATTCAGAAAGCTCCCGCAGATGGCCCCGAAGACGAAACTGCACACCCCGTAAAACCAGGGATAGTACTGGTACACGAGGACGAAGGGGTTGTCAGGTTGCATGGGGCGACAGGTCAGGCCAGGGCCTTGCGGGCCGCCGCGAACATCACGTCCGCCGGCACCGGTTGGCCAGACCAGATTTCCAGCGAACGCAGGCCCTGGTAAACCAGCATGGACAGGCCGTTGGCCGCACTCATGCCCTGGGCCCGCGCCTGCGCCATGAGCGCAGTCTCCCGCGGATTGTAGATCATGTCGTAGACGACGGTGTCGCCGGCAAAGCGTTTCAGGTCCAGCGGCTGCGGGTCGTCCGGCTTCAGACCAAGCGCGGTCGCGTTGATGATCAGGGCCCCGCGGCGAGGCAACGCGGCCGGGGGGCGCGCCAGGTTGAAGCAATGGACCCGGGCATCCTCCTCCGCGCCGATCGCCTCGACCAGGCCTTTCAGCCGGGCGGGGGTCCGGTTGCCGATCCAGAGACTGCGGCAGCCGTCCTGCAGACACTGGACGGCGGCCGCCCGGGCCGCCCCACCCGCCCCCAGCAGCAGGATGTCGGCATCGGCCAGCGGCCGGTGCAGCGTTTCCCGCACCGCCCGGGAAAGGCCGTAGCCGTCGGTGTTGTAGCCCTTGTAGCCGGATTTCTGATACACCAGCGTATTGACGGCCCCCATCCGGCGGGCCTCGGGGTCGATGGAGCGCACCAGATCGACCGCCTGCACCTTGTGCGGCACGGTCAGGTTGATCCCGCGAAAGGTGTGTTTGTGCAACGCCTTGAGGGCCTCCGGCAATTGCTCCGGGCGCACGGCGAAGCGGCCATAGTGCCAGTCGGCGAATCCGGGGTCGCGCTCCGCGAAGACCTGAAGCACCGCATTGTGCATGGGCGGGCTGATGGAATGGGCGACGGGCCAACCCAGCACAGCCAGGGGGACCGCCGCCAGGTTGGCACTGCCGAGATCCTCCAGCGACAGCACCGGGGCATGGTTCCGGTCAGGCATGGCGCCGATGAGCTTCGGCGAAGTCGTCGACGAAGCTGGCATACAAAGCGGACAGGCGTTCTTCGCCGAGACGGTCGTACTGGTGGGCCAGGTTGCGGCAACAGCGCGCAAGGACCTCCCCGATCGGGCAGGGTGAGAGGATCCCGGGCTCGTGTTGCTGGCCGGCGGGCAGCCAGCCCTCGGCGACTTCTTCCGCGGTTCGCACCAGACCGCCCTCGAAGCAGTCGATATAAAGGGGGACCGGCCCGTCGAAATGGGCGAGCATGAAGCGCCCGGGGACGCTGACCGGCTCGAGCGAGATCTGACACCGCTGAGCCACCACGAGGTAGATGACAGCCAGGGTGATGGGGATGCCCTTCCGCCGATCGATGACGCGGTGAATGAAACTGTTTTCGGGATTGTAGAAATCCTCGATGTCACCCCGGAAGCCGAACTCGTGAAACAGGACCCGATTGATCGTCCGCAGCTTCTCGGTGATGGAGGCAGGCAGGACCATCAGTTCCCGGCACCGGCGGCCCATCTTGTCGAGAAAGGCGCACACATTGCCGGGATCGCAGTCCGGGTGCCGGGTCCGGGCCAACATCAGACAACCCGTTTCCAACTCGTAATGGAAGCTGTGGATGAATTGCCGGAAAGCGGCGACGGTGTCCTCGCGGCCCAACTGCTGGAGCAGGCTCCTGGCATGCATGGCCGCCACCCGGTTGTGGCCGGTGGCCACCGCCTCGAGAAGCGTGACCCCATGCCGATCCAGGCGACCGAATTCCTCAAGCAACGCGCTTCGAACGACAGGCGAATCATCGTCGAGGAGACGCAACAGGGCGTCTTGTTTTTCCGGGCTGAGACCGGTCGGATCCATAGGGGCAAGATGAACTCATGAGTGACGGGGATTCAAACTCTTATGGCCCGAATCCGCTTCGGCTTTTTTTCCGGGTGGTCAGGCCGGTCGCTCGCCGAAGAGGGCGGTACCGACCCGGATTTGGGTACTGCCAGCCGCGATGGCCGCCTCGAGGTCGCCGGTCATGCCCATACTGAGGACGTCGAGCGGCAGCGGCCCGGCATCCCGGGCCCAGGAGCGGAGATCCCGAAGCGTGCAAAAAGCTTTGCCGGCCACCGCGGGATCGTCGTCGAGCGGAGCAATCGTCATCAGGCCGTCGATCTGAAGGTGTTCCAGCGCGGTCAGGTCCGTCCAGGCGTCCCGGAAGGCATCGATGGTGAAGCCATACTTCCGGGGATCCTCCCCCGTATTAACCTGAATAAGGACCGGCAGCCGACGGTCGGCCTGGCCCGCCAGGCGGTCCAGGCGACGGGCCAGTTTCAGGCTGTCGACTGACTGGATCCGGTCGAAGGTATCGAGGGCCTGTCTGGCCTTGTTGGTCTGCAGGTGCCCGATCAGCTCCCAGCGCAGATCCGGGCCGGTGCCGTCGGCTTTTTTCGCAACGGCTTCCTGGACCCGGTTTTCCCCGATGGCGGTCAGGCCGGCCTCGACCACGTAACGGATGGCCTCGGGCGGATGCGTCTTGGTGACGGGAAGGAGTTCGACCGATTCGGGGTCGCGGTTGCAGGCCTCGCAGCAGCGGGCCATGCGGTCCCGAAGGGCTTTCAGGTTGCGTGAAAAGGTATCGGGGTCGACCAGCATCCGAATTAAGAAAAACAATAGCAGGTTTGAAAACCTATAAGATAGGTTTATATAACAGTATGCACATCGAAAACCTGAAGATTTTCTCCGACCTGGTGGAAGGAGAAAGCTTTTCCCGCGCAGCCAAGCTGAACGGGATCACACAGTCCGCGGTATCGCAACAGCTGCGGGCCATGGAAAAACACTTCAATGTGCTGATCGTCGACCGGAGCCAGAAGCAATTTCGCCTGACCCGCGAAGGGCAGAAGCTGTACGATTCTGCTAAAGACATTCTGCACCTCTACGACCAGCTCAACAGCGAGCTTCAGGAAATGAAGAAGGTGGTGAGCGGCACGATCCAGCTCTCCACCATCTATTCGATCGGCTTGCACGAGCTGCCGCCCTACATCAAGCAGTTCCTGCAAACCTATCCCTCGGTCAATGTCCGGGTGGAGTATCGGCGTTCCAACCTCGTCTACGAGGATGTCATCCACAACAGTGTGGACCTGGGGCTGGTCGCCTTCCCCACCAGGATGCGCCAGTTGGAGGTCATCCCTTTCCACGAGGATGAACTGGTCCTCATCGTCGGTCCCCAGAACAAACTGGCCGACCGGAAAACGGTCACCATCCAGGATCTGGAGGGACAGAAACTGGTCGGGTTCGACCCCGACATCCCCACCCGCAAGGCCACCGACCAGCTTTTCAAGGAGGCCAGGATGGACCTGGATCCCTCCATGGAGTTCGACAACATCGAGACGGTCAAGCGTGCGGTGGAAATCGACGCCGGGGTGGCCATTGTGCCCTCCGCGACGGTCCGGCAGGAGGTCAGGCAGGGCCTCCTCAAGGCTATCCCGATTCAGGGGCAGCAGCTGAAACGACCCCTGGCCATCATTCACCGGAAGGGCCGGGTACTGTCCCCCGCCATCAAAAAATTCATCAAGCTCCTGACCGGCGAAAACCTCATCGATGCCGAAGAGGAAGCAAACCCGCCGGCCGGAAAAAAGAAACAGGCCGATCCCCCGCCGCGGGCCTGATTGTCCCGTTCAACCGATCTTCTGAGAATTAATTCTCGCTGCGCGAGCCTCCTGCCTTGTCCCGAACCGGCAGGCCTTGCTTGATAGAAAGCGGATGGACCCTGCCTGGCAATTTTCGCCGTTGCTGATACCCAAGGCGTTGGCGGCGCTGGCGATGTTGCCGGCCATGGCGCTGGTCAGCCGTCACAGTCACCGCTCCCCGAGTGCGGACTGGATCCTGGCCGTGCTGAGCATTGCCGGGCTCTGGGCCCTGGCGAGCACCCTCGAGTATGCCACCGGCAACCTGGTCATGAAGCAGTGGTTTGCCTCCTTTGGCTACGTGGGCGCCATCGGGGGCGCGTTCGCCCTCTTTCATTTTGTCTGGACTTACATCAATGCGGGCCAGCGCCCGCCCATCCGGGTTTCGCTCGGCCTGCTCGCGGGGGGAGTCGGTTGCCTCGCCCTTGTGTTCACCCACCCCATCCACGACCTGATCTGGAGCCGGGTGACGCCGGTCACTTACGGCGGGGCGCGTTTCGCCCTGTACGAGCGGGGTCCCCTGTTCTGGCTGTCGGTGACTTATTCCTACGGGCTGATGGCGGCGTCCAGCCTCCTGTTGATCCGGCATACCTTTGGCCTGGACCCGCTCTACCGGCGTCAAAGCCTGGTCATCCTGCTGGCTACCCTGGCCCCCTGGCTTTTCAGCCTGGCCTATATGCTCCGTCTTGGCCCCATGCCCGCGCTGGATCTGACGCCCGTCGGCTTCGCGGTCACTGGCGCCCTCATCAGCTGGGGATCGCTGCGACTCCAGTTTCTGGAGATTGTGCCGGTCGCGGAGCGTAACCTCTTCCGGAATTTGCCGGATCCCGTTTTTCTGGTCGATTCCGCCAACCGCCTCATTCAGGCCAACAGGGCTGCGGTGGACCGCTTCCCCAGCCTGGCCCGGGAGCCGGGTCTATCCGTGCCATCCGCACTCAAGGATTATCCGGCGCTGGCCGAAAACCTGATGTTGGACGAGGAGAACGACCGGCAGTCGACGGTGCGCACAGCGGATGCCTGGTGGGATGTCCGCAGCCGGCGGATCGGTCGGGATGCCACCGGTTCGGCGGGCAGGCTCATCTCGTTGCGGGACATCACGCGCCTGAAGAAGGCCGAGGAACAGCTGGCCCGGACGACCGGCGACCTCGAGCGGACGCTCAAGCGGATCGAGCATCTGCGGGTCGATGCGGAAAAAGCCAACCGGGACAAATCCCTCTTTCTGGCCCAGGTCAGCCACGACATCCGGGGTCCGCTGCACGCCATCCTGGGGACGGCCGAAATGCTGCTCGAACAGACGCACACCGAAAACGAGGCCGAGGCCCTGGAGACCGTGCGCGACGCCTCCCTGATCCTTCAGCGGCTGACCAACGACCTGCTGGACCTCAGTCGCCTGGAATCCGGACCGCTGGACCTGCACCGGGAACCGTTCCAGTGGGAACAGGTGATTGCGCCGCTGCGGAAAATCCTGGCCCTGTCGATTCGGGAAAAGGGGCTCTCCTTCAAGCTGGAGACCGTGCCGGACCCGTTGCCGGACCTCTTCGGGGACGCCCAGATGGTGCGCCAGATTCTGTTCAACCTGGTCGGCAACGCGATCAAGTTCACCGATCACGGCAAGGTCAGCCTCACCGCCCGCATAATGGATGAAAGCTACCTGCGTATTCAGGTTTCGGATACGGGACACGGCATCCCGGCGGAACGACTGTCTGGTATCTTCGAGCCCTTTAACCGCGGGGACCGGGACCTCAGCCACACCCGGGAAGGCACCGGGCTCGGCCTGGCCATCACGCGGCGCCTGGTCGATGCCATGCACGGGCGCATCCGGGTGCATTCGGTACCGGATCGGGGCACCGTGTTCTCCCTCGAACTGCCGCTGGTCCACGGGTCCCCCGCCCGCCGCCACCGCGAGGGATCGGCCGCCGAAGAAAAGCAGGATCGCCCGGCGGTCGTCCAGGCGGGGCCGCGCGTTCTGCTCGCCGACGACGACCCGCTCAGCCGGCGGGTCAGCGAAGCCCTTCTGACGCACTGCGGCTGCCAGGTTGTCTCGGTGGAGGGGGGACTGGCCGCCCTGGAGACGCTCGGTCGCGAGCGGTTTGACGCGGTCGTGCTGGACGGGCAGATGCAGGATCTGAACGGCTGGGAAACAGCCTGGCGCATCCGCCGAATGACCGGCGGGGACCAGGCGGCAATACCCATCATCGCGGTGACGGCCGGTCATTCGGCCGACCGGTTGAGCCGTTGGCAGGCCGCCGGTGTCCATCATATCCTGATCAAACCGGTGCAGCGCACCGAGATCCAAAAAGCATTGAACGACACCCTGTCCTGAACCGGCCGAACCAGTCCGGCGACCACGCCTTCCGCCAGCGTCGCCCGGTTTTATTGAATCCCGACCCCTGACGGGCTAAGCCGTTTGTTGCTGTTTTCCCTCCATGGCCGCCTCCCGAAACCCATTGCCCCACTCCCCCTACCGGACCTTCAGTGCACCTGAAATCCGGCGCTGGAACCGGCGTGCCCGCCGGAAGAGCCTGCAATGGCGGTCCGCTCTCGCGCTGGCAGGCGGGCTGAAGCGCGGCATCGACATCGTCGGCGCCGTGGTTGGCATCATCGTTTTCGGGCCGTTCATGGTGGTGATCGCCCTGCTCATCCGGTGGGAAGACGGGCCTCCTGTCCTTTTCCGCCAGGTCCGGGTCGGCGCGCAGGGCCGCCCGTTCCAGATCCTGAAATTCCGCTCCATGGTTAAGGATGCGGAGGCCCTGCGGCGGAACCTCGAAGTGGCCAACAAGCATCCGGGCGGGGTCACCTTCAAGGTGAAAGCCGATCCCAGGATCACCCGGGTTGGAAAATGGATCCGGAAAATGTCCCTCGACGAGACACCCCAGTTCTTCAATGTCCTCCGCGGAGATATGGCCCTGGTCGGTCCCAGGCCTCCGCTGCCGGCGGAAGTCACGGCATACAAGTCGGTCCACCTCCGGCGGCTCCGCATCAAGCCCGGCATCACCTGCCTCTGGCAGATCGGTGGGCGCGCCAATATCGACTTCGACGAGCAGGTACGCCTGGACCTCCGCTACATTCAGTCCGAGTCCATCTGGCAGGATCTGCGGATCCTCTTTCTGACCATTCCCGCCGTGATCCTGGGTCGCGGCGCTTATTGACCTCATGGCCGAGCAGACACCCAACCCGCCGCAAACGCCTCTCGTCCTGGAGGCCCCGGACTGGGGCGGCATCGACACCGTGGCCCGGTCGCGGCAGCCTTTTATCCTCTGGCCTGTGGCCGACCAGAGCCTGCTCCATCACTGGCTCGACTATGCGCAGGACAAAGGTTACCGGCAGGTCCGCATTCACGCCGTCGACCGGCCGACGGAAGTGCGAAGCGCGGTGGCCGCCTCCACGCTCTGGCCGTTGACGATCGACATCGTCTCCGCAGCCCCCGACCCCGACAACGGGAGTATCCCTTTTGCCGGCGACCTGCCCGGGTCTTCAGGGGCAGTCCCGCCGCCGGAAGACGGCTGGGCTCTGTTGAAATGGCGGCAGGCCCTGGAACAGCGTCGGCTCGAGGCCATTCATGCGCAGGAACCCGAGATTCGCGCCTACGCCCGACTCGGGCGATTATGCAGCCTGCATCCAACGGTTGAAATTCACAGTCCGGTCTGGATCGGGGATGGCGTTCAGATCGGCCCCGGCTCCGTCATCGGTCCTTACGCAGCCATCGGCAACGGTTGCGTCGTCGCCGGCAACAGCCGGGTGGCTCACGCCCGGCTCGAGCACGATACGTTTCTCGGGGTTGGCATTCACCTGGAGCAGGCCTGGCTGATCGGCGGTCGCATGCTGAGCCTCCGCAACCAGGCACGCATCGACCGGCTGGACGGTCTGGTCGCCCAACCCACGGTCGAACGCCGGGAAGAGCGCCGTCCCCGACCGGGTCCGTGGGAACGGCTGCGAGCCTGGTGGCTGCTTCGCCGGTTGAAGGTGCGCCTCCGTGCGATTTCAGAAGACGAGCCGCGCCCCTACTGGGCGGACCGGTTCACCGCGCTGCGGGAGGTGGTCCAGGGCAACTGCCGCCTCTTCGGCATCCTGCCCCGGCCCGAGGGCGAAAAACCGGATCTGGACGAATGGCGGGACCTGCTTCAATCCGCACCCAAGGGGGCGTTCAGCCTGGCGGACGTCTATGCCTGCCACACACCCGGAGCAGACGATGAACCGGTTCACGCGGTCTTTCAGGCGGTGGCCAATGAGGCCGACGTCGCCTTGATTCTCGAGGCCCACCTGCGCCGAATCCTGCGCGAGGATGGCCTCGACTGAAGACCCGACCTGTTAGGCCTCAGTCCCGCACGGCGCCGTCGGGCCCGGGTTCGATACGGGCAGCGTCGATGATGTCCTGGCAAAACATGATATCGTTATAGGCCTGCCAGGGAGTGAATTCGAGGTCGGCGCCGTTGACGAGGACATCGTGGAAGTGGAGCCACTCGGCATGGCAGGCGGATTGGGCCCCGTAGGGCGGCGGGCACTCCATTTCCTCGGTCCCGTTTTCGGTAAGCAGCTTGATGCTGCCGCCGTCGACGATGAGCGTGCCGTGCGTGGCCATGATCTGCAGCATCGGGCTGGGACCGGTGTTCATGCCATAGGACATCGTGATTTGCCCCACGGTCCCGTTGTCGAAATGGCAGTTGGCGATGAGGTTGTCGAACTGACCCACCTTGGGATCGGCCTGAAACATCCGGGATTGAATCCCGCGGGGCATCCCGAAGGCCTCGCGTACCGGGTTGGCCGTATGGCAACCGCCCTCGATCAAATAGCCCCAGGTCAAACGTTTAAAACGTTCATCGTGCCGCCAGGGGGAATCCCACCATTGCGGGATCCGTTTTGGCGTCATTTTCCAGAACTGGTGCAGGTGGACCATCAGCGGTTCGCCAAAGGGCCAGTCTCCGCTGCGCGCCATCTCCCGCAACTTCACGTAGCCGGCCTGGAAAAAGAAATTCTCAGCGATCATGAGGCGGCCTTTGCTCTTCAGCGAGGCCTCATAGAGCTGACGCGCGTCTTCGCCGGTGTTGCCCATCGGTTTCTCCGACATAACGTGCTTGCCGGCCTCGAGACAGGCGGTCGCCATCGGGACCGCCAGGTACGGGGGGACCGCCACCAGAACCACCTCCACGTTGTCGTCGGCACACAGTTCCTCGTGCGTTTTATAAATCTTCTGGGTGCCGGGCAATTCATCGGCCCGTTCCTGAGCGGTCTTGGCATCCGGATCGGCGATGGCCACGACCTCGAACAGATCCTGATGGTCGCGAAAGACGTGGGCGTGCTTGATGTTGACGATTTTACCTGCCCCAACGAGGCCGATTTTCAGTTTTTGTGTCATAATAGTGGATACAATTGGGATTAGTTGCGGACCGCCCCGTCAGGTCCTGGCTCGATGCGCGCGGCGTCGATGATATCCTGGCAGAAGACAATGTCGTTGTAGGCCTGCCAGGCAGTGAACTCGAGGTCGGCCCCGTTCACGAGCACATCATGAAAGTGGAGCCACTCCGCGTGGTAGGCGGAGTTCGCCTGGTAGGGCATCTCGATCTTTTCCTCGGTACTGCCATTTTCGGTCAGCAGTTCGATCGCGCCCCCCTGGCAGATGATGGTCCCGTGGGTGGCCATGATCTGGAGCATGGGAGCGGGGCCGGTGTTCATGCCGTAGGACATCGTGATCTGGCCGACGGTCCCGTTGTCGAACCGGCAATTGGCGATCAGGTTGTCGTACTGGCCGAGCTTCGGATCGGCCTGAAACATACGGGCCTGGATGCCACGCGGCATCCCGAAGGCCTCGCGGATCGGATTGACAGTGTGGCAGCCGCCCTCGATCAGGTAGCCCCAGGTCAGGCGTTTGTCGTGCCGCCAGGGCGAGTCGTAATACTGCGGAATCCGCTTCGGCGTCATTTTCCAGAACTGGTGGAGGTGCACCATCAGCGGTTCGCCGTAGGGCCAGTCGTTTTCCCGCGCCATCTGGCGCAGCTTCACGTAGGCGGGAATGAAAAAGAAATTTTCGCCGATCATCAGCTTGCCCCTGCTGACCAGCGACTGCTCGTACAGCCGGCGGGCGTCCTCGCCTGTATTGCCCATCGGCTTTTCCGACATTACGTGCAGTCCACCTTTCAGGCAGTCGATCGCCACCGGCACCGCCAGGTAGGGCGGCACCGCGACCAGACAGACCTCGACATTGTCGTCCGCGATCAGGTCCTCGTGCGATGCATAGAGTCGCGGCTTGTCGTCGATCTCGTCCGCCCGCGCCTGCGCCGCCTCCTGATCCGGGTCCGCAATGGCCACCACCTCGAACAGATCCGGATGATCGCGGAAGGTTTTCAGGTGCATGTCACGGGTGATTACCCCCGCGCCGATAATGCCGATTTTCAAGCGATCAGTCACAGGCCGACAGTGTTCATCCGATCCAGTGCCCTCCGCAAGGGTCGGTCCCCTACTCCCAATGCAACCCTTTGCAACGGCTGAGCAGCGCAGGGCGTCAGAGCCAGTCCCGCTTCAGCGTCTCACCAGCCGCCTGCAGGTGTTCCCGCAACAGCCGGTTCGCTTCGCGCCTCCGCCCGGTCAGAATGGCATCGATCAGCGCGCGATGCTGCCCCAGCCCCTTTGCCAGCGTGTCGGCATCCAGCGCCAGCTGCCGGATCTGAAAGGCGATCAGCAGCCGGATCGGGGCGGAAAATTCCACGATGTAGCGATTGCCGGAGGCGGCCAGCAGATCCCCGTGCAGCGCCTGATCGAGCTGAATGAACCGCTGCAGGCCGCGCAAGGACCGGGGATCCAGACGGTGGTGACGATCCCGATGCGTTTCCCACTTCCGACGGTCGGCGCCGGACAGCCCATCAGCCAGGAGACGCTCCAGCCCGCGGCCCTCCATCAGCAGCCGAACCTCGGTCAACTCATCGATCCGCGCCGGATCCAGCGTCACCACCCGCCACCGGCGCCGCGGTTCCTTCCGCACCAGACCGAAGCGGCTGAGGTGGATCAGCGATTCGCGCACCACCGCCGTCGTGCAGGCCGCACGCCGCGCCAGTTCCAGTTCCGCCACTGCTTCGCCCGGCCGGAACCGGCCCGACAACAGCTGCTCCAACAGGTCGCCCTCCACCCGCTCCCGCCGGGATACCGCCCGCCCCTGCCCGGGATATCCGTCCCCCGGCCGAACCCGACGCACCAGCCGCCGCCGACGCCCCGGTCCCGGCCCCGGAGCCACCACCCCCTTCTCCGCCAGAATCGCCAAGGCGCTTCGCAGCGTGGTCCGGCTCACTCCGAGACTCCGCACCAGCGCCGCCTCGCCCGGCAGCGCCGCTCCCGCCGACAACCCGGCCAGACTCCCCCCGATCAGGCGGTTGACCGTCTCCCGCACCAGCGGACTGGCCGTCGTTGCGCTGTTTGCCGCCACGCCCTTCCCCTACGCCCTCGCTGCCCGCAGGTCACGCCCAACTTTGGTTTTTTGTCCACAAAGAACATTTGACCCGTGGGGCGGCCCCGGCCAGCGTGCGCGCCATGCGATTGATCCGATTCGGGGAAGCGGGGGCGGAAGGGCCCGGGCTGTTGGACGCGTCGGGGCAGGCCCGCGACTGCTCGGGCTGGTACGCGGACTGGGACGCTGCGACCCTGCGCTCCGGCGCTCTGGCGGAGCTGGCCGGGCGGCTGGACGCGGTGGAGGCCCTGCCGCGGGTGCCCGAAGGGATGCGCCTCGGCGCCCCGGTCGCCCGGCCCGGCAAGGTGATCTGCATCGGCCTGAATTACCGCGACCACGCCGAGGAGTCGGGCATGCCGGTACCGGAGGAGCCGGTCCTGTTCATGAAGGCGCCCAACACGGTGGTTGGCCCGAATGACACGATCCGGATCCCGCGGGGCAGCGAAAAGACCGACTGGGAGGTGGAACTGGGGGTGGTCCTCGGCCGCGACCTGAGCTATGCGGCGGACGAGGCCGAGGCGGCCGGGGCGATCGCGGGCTACTGCATTTCGCATGATGTCTCCGAGCGCGCCTTTCAGCTCGAACGCGGTGGCCAGTGGGTCAAAGGCAAGTCCTGCGACACCTTCAATCCGACCGGTCCCTGGCTCGTCACGCCGGACGACGTTCCGGATCCGCAGGCGCTCGACCTTGAGCTGGATGTCAACGGAGAGGCCCGCCAGCGCGGCACCACCGCCACGATGGTCTTCGGTGTGTATCACCTCGTGCACTACATTTCCCAGTTCATGACGCTCGAGGCGGGCGATCTGATCACGACCGGCACCCCGCCCGGTGTCGGCCTCGGCATGAAGCCGCCGCAATACCTGAAACCCGGCGACCGCGTCCGCCTGGCCATCACCGGGCTCGGTGAACAGCGCGCGGTTTGCGAAACCGCCCCCTGACTTCATGGCCGACACACCGCTCATCGCCGTGACCGATTCCGCCTTCCGGGACAACCGGGAGGAGGCAGCCGTCGCCAGGCAGGCCGGTTACCGCCTGGCGGTCTACCAGTGCGCGGATGAGGCGGCGTTACTGCGCGAGATCCCGAGCGACACCGCCGTGCTGCTGAACCAGTTTGCTCCGGTCACGCGGACCGTGATTGAGCGGCTGCCCCACTGCCGGGCCATCGTCCGTTACGGGATCGGGGTGGATACGATTGACCGCCAGGCCTGTCGGGAAAAAGGCATCGCGGTGTGCAACGTGCCCGACTACGGCAGCGTCGAGGTGGCCGAGCACGCGCTGAGCCTGGCGCTGGCGCTGGCCCGCCGCCTCCCGCAGATGGACGGCCAGGTTCGCGCCGGCCGCTGGCTGATCGAGCCGGATGGCCCCGTTTCCGCCTTTGCGGACCTGACCTTCGGCACGGCCGGCTTCGGCCGAATCGCCCGGTCGCTGCACGAGCGCCTGGGGGTGCTCGGTTTCCGGCGGCTGGCTTACGACCCGTTTGTGGGGGAGGCAGCGTATGCCGAAGCAGGCGTCCAACCGGTTTCCCGGGAGACGCTGCTGGCCGAAGCGGACATCCTGTCCCTGCACCTGCCGCTGACCGAAGACACGCGTCACCTGGTCGACGCAACGGCGCTGGAGGCCATGAAACCCTCGGCCATCCTGATCAACACGGCCCGCGGCGGCCTGATCGACACCCGGGCCCTGGCGGATGCCCTTTCCCGGGGAACTGTCGGCGCGGCGGGTCTCGACGTCTTTGAAACCGAGCCCCTCGAACCGGACCATCCGATCCGGAGCGCGCCCAATTGTCTCCTGACCTCGCACAATGCCTGGTACAGCACAGCCAGCCAACCCCGTCTCCAGCGCCTGGCCGCCGAGGAGGCGGTCCGGGCTATTCGTGGCGAACCGCTGCGCAGCCCGGTTGCCTGAGCCCCTTTTGGTTCCCCCCCGGAAAACGCCCCAGACCCATGACCCGCACACACATCCCCGATCGATTCAAAGACAAGGTGGCCATCGTGACCGGCGGCACTGCCGGCATCGGCCTGGCCATCGCCACCGAACTCTGCCGCGAGGGCGCCGCCGTCGCCCTGACCGGCCTGCCCGACGACGGCGAACGGGCCGCCCGCGACCTGCAGGACCAGGGCCACGCCGTCCGCCTCTTCACCGGCGACATGAGCGACGAAGGCTTCTGCCGATCGGTCGTCGAAGACACGGTCGAGGCCTTTGGCGGGCTGGACCACCTGGTCAACAACGCTTTTTCCTTCACCGCCGCCGGCCTCGATGCGACGACCGAGGACTGGATGCGAAGCTTCGGGGTCGGCCCCCTTGGCTATGCCCGGATGGTCCAGCTCGCCGCCCCGCAGATGAAACGGCGCGGCGGCGGTTCCATCGTCAACGTATCCAGTATTTCAGGACACATCGCGCAGATCAACCGGTGGACCTACAACGCCTCCAAGGGTGCGGTCCTGCAGTTGACGAAATGCCAGGCGCTCGACCTGGCCGCCGACGGCATCCGGGTGAACAGCCTCAGCCCCGCCTGGGTCTGGACCCGTGAGGTCGACAAGGCCTCGAAGCTCGACGGAGGCGGCCGCGAAAAATGGGAGCCGGTCTGGGGCCGGTACCACCTCCTGCGCCGGGTGGCCGACCCCGTCGAAATGGCCGGCCCCGCGCTCTTCCTCCTGAGTGACGACGCCTCGTTTGTCACCGGCTCGGACCTGAAGGCCGACGGCGGTTACCTCGCGGTCGGCCCGGAGGGCCTGGGCGAAACCACGATCAACGCCGGCTCCAGCTGATCCCCATGAACGCACACCCGCTCCCCTGCCCCATCCTCGACACACACCTCCACGTCTGGGACCTCGACCGCTTCCGCTACCCCTGGCTGGACGACATCCCGTTCCTCAACCGAAGCTTCTTCCTCGACGATTACAACGCGGCCTGCGGGCCGCTGGAGGTCGACCGCATGGTCTTCGTCCAGTGCGAATGCGAACCGGCTCAATCCCGGCAGGAAGCGGCCTGGATCACCGCCCTGGCAAAGACGGATCCCCGCATCCAGGGCATCGTCGCCTGGGCGCCGCTGGAAAAAGGCGAAGCCGCCCGCGAGGACCTCGAGGCGCTGAAGACGGCGAACCCGCTGCTCTGCGGGATCCGGCGTATCATTCAGTTCGAGGAGGACCTGAAATTCTGCCTGCGCCCGGACTTCATCGAGGGGGTGCGGGTCCTTGGCGAGTTCGGGCTGACCTTCGACATCTGCATCGACCACCGGCACGGGGAGCAGGCCGCCCGGATGGCCGAGCAGATTCCCGAGGTCCGGATGATCGTCGACCACATCGGCAAACCGCCGATAGCGGCGGGCGCGTTCGAACCCTGGGCCACTCACCTGGCCAGACTCGCCGACCTGCCCCACGTCTGGTGCAAGGTCTCCAGCCTTGCGACCGAGGCCGACCACGACCGTTGGACGGAGCAGGACCTCAAGCCCTTCGTCGACCATGTCTTCGAGCACTTCGGTTTCGACCGCACGGTTTTCGCGGGCGACTGGCCGGTCTCCTCGCTCGCGGCGGACCTGCCAACCTGCGTCCAGACCATCCTCAATCTGGTCGGCGACCGGGCCTCCGAGACCGACCTCCGTGCGCTCTTCCGTGACAACGGCAACCGCTTCTACGGCCTGGCCTCATGAATGACCGTCTCTTCTCACTTGAAGGCAAACAGGCGCTGGTGACCGGGGCCGGATCCGGCATCGGCGAGGCCATCGCCCGGTGCTTTGCCGGACAGGGCGCCGGGGTCGTCGTTGCCGACCGGGATGCCGCCGGCGGCGAACGCGTGGCCGCCGCCATCCGCGAAGCGGGCGGCTCGGCCCGTTTGGAAGCACTGGACGTCACCGACGAGGCCGCCTGCCACAAGGTCGTCACGGCTGCCGCCCCCGACATTCTGGTCAACAACGCCGGGATCGGGCATGTCGGCACCATCCTCACCACGACCGCCGACGATCTGGACCGGCTCTACGCAGTCAACGTGCGCGGGGTGTTTCATTGCTGCAAAGCAGCCGCCACCGGCATGATCGAGCGCGGCGGCGGCAGCATCATCAACCTGGCCAGCATCGGCGGCATCGTCGGCGTCCGCGACCGGCTGGCCTACTGCACGACCAAGTTTGCCGTGGTCGGTTTAACGAAAACCATGGCGCTGGACCACGCTGCGGACGGCCTCCGGGTCAACGCCATCTGCCCGGGCCGGGTCGAAACCCCCTTTGTCCAGGCACGGCTCGCCGAATACCCCGATCCCGAAGCCGCCTATCGCGAGATGTCGGCCACCCAGCCCATCGGCCGGATGGGCCGCCCCGACGAAATCGCCGCCTGCGCCGCCTTCCTCGCCTCCGACGCCGCCCCGCTCATCACCGGCGAAACGCTGATGGCCGACGGTGGCTGGAGCGCGGGCTGAGGGTACAGCCAACAGCCGGAGTCGCGCACACCGGCTAAAGCACGGTGCTCCGAGACGGGCTCCGACATCTCAGGAACACACACCCGGATGACCTCTTAATCCCCTGTTGGCCCGAAACCGAAAGAATCTCACGCCCGCTTCGCTCAAGACGCCAAGACGCCAAGATGAATCAGGCGTATGTATTGTAGAATGGGCCAGGGGGAGAACTTGGCGTCTCTGCGTCTTTGCACCTTCCCTTCGGGCCTTCGGGCGATCCTCCCATTTCGAGTTACCGCCGCGTCACCGCGCCTCCGCGCGAGACCCAACGCGACGCCAGCCGCATTTCCATAGCGATCCCGAGACTGACATTCACCCACCCACCTTCGCGGCTGAGCACCTTCACGCGAGTATCCCTTACCGGATTGCGGGATTGCTCCCCGGCCTGCCTCCCGTTCCGGTGCCTCCATGCTTCAGACGGTCATCTTCGACATGGACGGCGTCCTGCTGGACTCGGAACGCCTGGTCCAGCGCGCCTTCGACGCCGCCATCCGGGAAACCGGGGTGGCCCTGGATGGCTCTGTTTATTTTTCGCTGATCGGCCGCCGCCACGAGGCGGTTCACGCGGTGCTGGCGGAGGCGCTGGGGGGTACAGCGGCCGCGGCCGCCTTCTACCCGGTCTGGCGACGACGGGTCGGCGAGGCCTGGGCCGCCGCCGACCCCTTTCCGGTCAAGCCGGGAGCGCGGGAGGCACTGGAGCGTCTCCAGGCCGCCGGTCTCCGTCTGGCGCTGGCCACCTCGACCGAGGCGCAGAAAGCCCGGGGCGAACTCACCACCGCCGGCCTGCTCCCCTTCTTCGAAAGCTGTACCTTCGGATCCGAGGTCGAACACGGGAAGCCGGACCCGGCCATCTACCTGAAGGCGCTTGAACGGCTGGACCTGCCACCCGAAGCCTGCCTGGCCGTCGAGGACAGCCCCAACGGGATTCGTGCCGGGCACGCCGCCGGCCTCCGCATGCTCTGGATCCCCGACCTCGCGCCCATGGAACCTGACGCCGAGGCCATGATCTGGCAGACCTGCCCCGACCTCGGCCAGGCGGTCGATACGATCCTACCCTGTCGCTGAGGCAGGGTGAGAACCGGCACGCCAGGACATCCGTTAACGTAGAGGTATGGCACGCGGGCGCGAGCCCGCGTTGAAACCACCGCCTGGTTCTGCCCTCAGGCGGTCACCTTCTCGGAGTTGAACGGAATCTTCCTGAGGTCGAGCTCCTTCAGGTCCAACTTCTTCTTCGCCTGGTCGATGTCGATCCCGACGATGTTCCCCTCGCCGTCGTAGTCGATGACGACACCATCGGAAACCTCCCTGGAGTCCGTGCTGGGCTTCGTGGACAAGTCGATGTAGAGCGAGTCTGTGTCTGGAAAGTACTCTATCTTCATTCCTTGAATCCTCTGTCGGGGAAGGCGTTGTGGATGGTCGTCTCGTCTGCGAGCGTTACCACACGAAACACCTTTCCTTCGTACTCGTCAACCCTGCCCCAAAACCGCACCCGCTCACCGTGGGGCTGGATCTCCCGCCGGATCGGGGCATCGACGATGCGGGTGCACCATTCCTTCTTCAGGTACGCGCGCTTCACCAGCACCCGTTTCTCAAAGTACTCAGTGAAGTTGTACTGCTTGCGAGCCATTCAGATTCTTTCCGCAGACGTCGAGGTATCTCACGGAGAGGAGCGCAGCGACTCGGAGTTGAGATCACCGTCTGGTTGGCCGTTTCTTTTGGACTCACGCAAAGACCCAAAGACCCCAAGGTTCTCATCTTCGAGTCCGTTAATCATACGCTTGATCCCATCCTTCATCAAAGAGGCTCCGAAGTTCAGGAGATAGCCAAGTTTGAGTTCCTTCAACTTGAGGTGGGTAAAAAGCTGCTTGTGATGGACTTTGCTCATTTGCTCCACTGACTTCAGTTCAAGAATCACTTTTCCTTCAACGATGATGTCCGCCCGGAAGCCCTCGTCGCATTTCATGCCTTCGTATTCGATAGGCACCGCAACCTGCCGAACAACCGAAAGACTCCTTCGTTCCAACTCCTTCGCCAGCACGGCTTCGTAAACCGATTCAAGCAAGCCGGGCCCAAGTGCTGAGTGAACCTTCACTGCGGCATCCACGACAATCTTACCTATTTGCTGGCGCCATCTCCGCTTCGCTCCGTCATTCTCTTCCATTCCCGATTCACTTGGTTCATTGCCCGCTGGCGGGATCCTTGACTTTGGGTCTTGGGGTCTTGAGCGAAGCGGGCGTGAGATTTTCTTTCGTTTTCAGGCCAACGTGGAGCTCATTTGCCGTAGTAAGCGGCAGCTTACGGAGGTCAAATGCAGCGATTTGTTACAACCCACTACGGTTGCAATAGCGTTGACTGCCAAGCACCGCCATTTCCTTTATAGAATAGCTCCCGCTTATGCAACCTCGTGTCCATAAACGTTAAAAACTCGATGCTTTCTGGCCTGACTCGAAAGCCACCCCAACTGGTTGGCTTGGGTACATCCACGCCCTCATACCGTAACTCCTCTTCCGCCAACTGCTTTTGCAACAATTTATCGCTCTCGAGCACTTGGCTCTGCTTACAGCAGCGCGTGGTCAACTGCGCAGCTCGACTTCTTGCTCTCCAGTGTTTTTCCGCTTCATCTTCAGGAATGGGTTCTGCGAGACCCTTTACTCTTACCTGGTATCCGACATGGTCCCACCAAAGGGTTAAAGCTACTTTTGGATTTGCCAGGATGTGTTGACCTTTATGTGAATCCAAATACGTGCAAAACGTAAACCCTTCTTCATTCACGGACTTCAGGTCAACAAATCGACCTGACGGAAAACCATCTTGATCAACCGTCGATATGCAGACCGCGCTCTTTTGCTTCAGAGGGGATTGCCCCAAAGCTGAGTTCCACCAGCTTCCGAACTTGGTTATAGGATTTTCCACGTGCTACGAGTCTCCTTCGTTGTAACGTTGCGCATCACTCACCGAAGGAGCCTAAGCGACGGAAGGTTGAGTGCATGCGCCTTGTTAGCCTTTTCTCTGTTTAGTATCTCATTCTCCAATCAATGATCTTGCCATTCTTTACTGTGAATAAAAAATTAGCTGTGCTACTGTAACCAGTATTGTTGAGATACTTACCTTTTAGAATAACTTTATCTTCTTCGGTATCAAAGGTGGGGTTTTCGACTCTTCCATGCACACGAATGATATCTGACTCCAGCCAAGAGCGAAACACCTTGCCACTCTTTGGCTTTCCTTGACCATAGGCTTGGCTCGCATTTTCAGCAAATACGGCTCGAATCCGCTCAGCATCATTAATCTTCATCGCTTCGATCAGTTCAGAGACCACTTCTTCAGAAGTCTGAAACTTAGGCTCTGTCTCAGCTGAAATTGCTGTGGAAAAACCGAAGAAGACTACAACCGTCAATAAAAGCAGCGCAGTCTTCGGAAAGGCAACCTCCAGAATAGTTAATACGATGTTTATCCTCATCGTGTTACAAATCCTCCGTTCACAAATAGAATCTGGCCTGTGACCCAAGCGCTCCCTGAGGAGCAAAGGAAATCAATCATAGGGACGATGTCCTCAATCTTGCCCAGCCGGTTAGCAACGCTTGCAGAACTGAGGTATGCCACAGTTTCTGGGGTCTCTTGCCCGTGGAAAAAAGCAGTATCCACTGGCCCGGGAGCAACCACATTGACAGTAACACCTCGTGATCCGATCTCCTTGGCAAGAGCACGAGTGAAGTCCTCTAAAGGAGCCTTCGAACCAGCATAAACGCCATAGTATCCTGTGAAAGCTCCGAGCAAGGAAGTGCCAAGGGAAACAATTCGTCCGTTGTCTTCAATGCACTTTGCGGCCTCACGCATCACGAAGAACGCTGCCTTCGCATTAGCGTCGAATGAACGCTCGAAGTCTTCATCGGTGTATTCGACGAACGGCTTTTTGATGACAACGCCTGCGCAATTGATAACGAAGTCAACTCGCCCAAGCTCAGATTTCACCTCAGAGAAAATCTCCGTTACAGTATATGACGTAGCGAGGTCCCCGGATACGATAAGAGACTTTCCTCCTGCGCCTTCCACCAGCTTGGCGGTTTCATGTGCATCAGCTTCCGAACTAGTTGATCGATAATGAATAACTACAGATGCTCCACGAGAAGCAAGTGAGACCGCAAATGCGCGGCCCATGTTCTTGGCCGCTCCAAAGATGACGGCAACTTTTCCTTTGAGGTCTTTGTTTGTTGTTTCTGGCATAATATCTTTTTCGTTTTTGTTGTGGTTGAATTTTTTAGGCTAACGTAGAGCGTAGTCGTGTAGTGGAGGAGCGGAGCGACGTAACGGAATTGACTACCGCGACTGGTTCACATCCTGATAGCCAAGGGGGTGAAGTATGAGAGAGGGGCTAATACTTCTTTCTTTCGT
>JBNPEH010000026.1:0-36979 GCA_051117635.1 Opitutales bacterium
CTGTCCACCGCCCAGATCTACACCCACGTCGTCGTCGCCGGCCTGATGTAAGCCCACCGCCAGGCGCAGCCACGAGGGTAAGGGGGGCGGCCGACACACCCATCCGGGCCTGCCGAGTCCCGGAGTTCCTAGCGCTCCGCTCTCCCGTACCGCGCCGCTTCAGCAAGCGGGCTACGCCTGGGAGGACTGGGCTTTCCTCGTCCGCCAGAGTTCTGGGTTCAGAACGACGGCGGAAGCCCTGCCTAGCGACTCCGACAGGCAAACCTCCCGACCGCCCACCAGCGAGCGTCCGCTGAAGCGAACGCCTCCCACGTATTTGCCACACATCAAGAGCAGAACGACCAGCAAGAGGCCTGCTTGCTGAAACGGCGCAGTACGGGCTTAGTTCATGGATAGTGCGAGGGCGGTCAGGCCGGGCTGAGCAGCGCCCGGGCGCTTTGGATCCAGGCCCGGCGCTGGGATAAATCGGCCTCCAGCGGCAGTTGGGCCACCCCGAGTAACCGGCGCAACACTTCCACCGCAGCCAACTGGCGGACCCTGGCGGCATCGACGTCGGGCCCGCCCGCCTCTCCATAGGCCTGCAGCACCGTCTCGCCCTGCAGATCGCCCTGGCCAATGAAGGTCCAGTGCGCGACCAGAACCCCGAGATCGAAGGCCGGCTGGCCCATGTGGCCGAATTCGGGATCGATGATGCGCAGCCCGCCCCGGCCGCGGTACCAGCTGCCCGGGAAAAAATCACCATGGAGCAGACAGGGGCCGTCGGTCAGGTAGCAGGCGTTTCCCAAGGCCTGAACGGTGCGGCGCAAACCCGCGTCCCGGTGGATCGCGTCCGCCTCCGCCTGCAGCCCCGGCACAATTTCGTCGAGATTCAGCCCGTTGTCCGACTGGAAGGGGATCTCAAACATATGCTGGTGGTTGAGCTCGCGCATGGCGCGATTGGGCAGGCTGTCGGCCGGCAGCTTCAGCCGATGCAGCCGGGCGAGCCAATCCGTCAGTTCTGCCAGCAGCCCGGACACACCAGCGTCTTCCGTTTCTGAATACAAGCAGGCGTAATCGCCGGCATCGCCCAGGTCCTCGAGGGTCAGGACGCGGCTGGTCCCGTCGTAATCCAGCAGGTCGGGCAACAAGGCGGCCACGACCGGATCCCTGGCAGCCAGCTGGTAAAACCGGTACTCCTGTTCGCCCCGTTCCCAGGGAGCGGCAATTTGCGGATACTTGGCCACCCAGGGCAGGCTCTGTTTCAGGATCAGGCTGCGCCCGTCCGGCAGGCGGGCACGCAAGGTGACATTCATGTTGCCCTCGCCGGCCTTGTCGACCGTCTCGAGCGCGTCCTTTTTCGCCAGGGTCCCGCGTGCCTTCAGGTAAGCCGTGAGATCCGACCGAGTGGCCGCCTCGATCAGGAAAACCTCGGGATGCCGGGTCTCAAAGTTCTGGGTTGCCATATCAATGGGATCGGACGGAGCAGGGTATTATTCCCGGACAAGCGGCAAGGTGCGCTCAACGCTGCAGATCTGTGATCGAACCGTAGTCCGGGTTGAAAAGACGTTTGTACATGCGAAGCGCTTCCCCGTCGGTAAGGCCAGCCAGGTAATCACAGATCCGCCGGGCCCGACCCGCCGTATTCGGTTCCGAACGAATCCATCGGGATTCTGTATCCGGCAGTAAGGTCAGGCCATGGTTGCTGTCCAGATAATGCTCGGCCACAGCCTGGAACAGCCGCTCCAGGATAAAGCCGCCTTTAAACTCGATCTGCTGGATTTGAGGCGACCGGAAAATCAGGTCGACCGCGATCGCCTTGTAGCAATCACAGACAGAACGGATTTCCTCGGGAACAGCCAACGCAAGCCGACGGCGCAGCGGCAGGGCCTCGTCGACGGACGGATCCAGGACCAGCCGGCAGTTTTCGATGAAATCCCCGATACGGCCGGCGAGGAACGGCTCATAGCTGTCCTTGCGGATGGCCGACAGCAGACGCTCAAACGCCGTCCGCTGGGGGCCGCTCAAGGCCTTGTCCCGACGGGCGGCCCACTGTTCCAACCGTTCAAGGGTCAGGTATCCCGCCTGGATGCCGTCCGCCAGATCGTTGAGCGAGTAGGCCGTGTCATCCGCCCAGTCCATGATCTGGCACTCAATGCTTTTGCGCTGATTCCACGCGGTGGCATCGGACGGCAGATCCGATTCGCCTTCATGCACCCAGGCCCGCGTGGGCGCCTGATCATCGTAAAGAAAATGGTTGTCCGGAGGCCTCCTTTCTTCCGCCGCCAGCTCACCAAAAAGCGCTTTGTATTTCATGACCCCGTCCAGCAGCGCCCGGGTCGGGTTCATGCCGACGGCATCGGCCGGCCGGCGATAAAACAGCCCGGTCAGGATGCGTACGGTCTGAGCATTGCCCTCGAACCCCCCATGGTCCGCCATCAGCGCATTCAGCTTCCGTTCGCCGATATGCCCGAAGGGCGGATGACCCAGGTCATGCGCCAGACAAGCAGCCTCCACCAGACCGGCGTCGATTGCCTGGCCCGGCACGAGAGGCGAATCCTTCTGTTTCCCGAAGGCTACACAGAGCGACCGGCCGATTTTCGCCACCTCGATGCTGTGCGTCAGGCGCGTCCGGTAAAAATCGTATTCCCCCGCCTGAAAGACCTGAGTCTTGCTCTGCAGACGCCGAAAGGCCTGAGAGAAGACCAGGCGGTCCCGATCGACGGAGAAGGGATTCCGCGGGTCGTCCGCACGGACCGTCCGGCCTTCGCCGTAGGTGGCCACATCGGCGTCGCGGTAAAGGGGATCAGCCATGCTTTTCAGTTGTCCGGATGCGCCCACTTTGCAACCGTTGTTGCCCATGGAGCAAGGCCCCATCCGCTGGCCATCCGCTTTTCGCCTCATCCATCCCTGCCTCGGGCTGGCCGTTCTGTTGCTGATGGCCGGGGTGCCGGCGCTCTCCGGCCGGATTGGAGACAACCGGGCGCGGTTGGAGGAACGGATTGAAGCGGATCGTCTCGGGTTCCAGGTGCCGGACGACACCGCCGAGATCTGGGTCCGGAAAAGCCCGCTCGGCCGTTGGCTGGACCTGCTGGGGGATGGTTTCACGACCGCGGCCTACTTCAAGTCCGCCAATGGTGAGACCGCCACCCTGACCGATTTCCGGCAAAAGCGACTGCCGGAGGGCTGGCAGCTGGTGGTGCTCTACCTCAACAACATCAGCGTGCTGGAATACTACCAGCGGACCGATGGACGACGGCCCAGGGCCATCACAGACGCCGAGCAGGAGGGTCTCCTCGCGCGACACCTTGAAGGCGCTCGCTGGATGAAGGTGGAGGATCCCGAGGCACCGGTGCTGGAGGCATCGGCGCTGGACGGGGATCTGGTTCTCAGCAATGGACGTCTCTGGGCGCGGACCGGTGGCCGCGATTTTCTGATCTATCGACCGGAACTGGATATTCGTTTTGCCGAGGAAGCACTGCGACGCCAGGCGGAACTGGACGCCGAACAACAGCAAGCCGCCCCCCTGAGCCTGCGTGGGTTTTAAATGCGGATAGTTGATTTGGAACAGGTATAGCGCTCCTTTCGTTACGCGGTTGAAAAGCCGGGGGGGACTTTTACAGTCCCCGCATGTCCCGTGACGTTCTCAAGAAGGCAAAACCGTTTTATGACGTGGTGGTGATCGGCAGTGGTCTGGGTGGTCTGACCAGCGCCAATTACCTCGCCAGGAACGGCCAATCGGTGCTGCTCCTCGAGCACCATTACCAATTCGGCGGCCTGGCCACCTGGTTTCGGCGCAAGGGCGGGCATATCTTCGACATTTCCCTGCACGGGTTTCCGCACGGCATGGTAAAGAGCTGCCGCAAGTACTGGACGAAGGAAATCGCCGATTCGATCGTCCAGCTGAAGAACGTGCGCTTCATCAATCCGCAGTTCGACGTGAAGACCACCTTCGACCGGAAGGATTTCACGGCCATCCTGCACGAACAGTTCGGTGTGCCGCTGGAGCAGGTCGAGGCTTTTTTCGCCCACCTCCGCCAGATGAACTACTACGATCAGGATGAGCGCACGACCGGCGAACTGTTCGAGGAATTCTTCCCGGGGCGTGATGACATCAAGCGCCTCCTCATGGAGCCGATCGCCTACGCCAACGGATCGGATGAGACCGATCCGGCCATCACCTACGGCATCGTCTTCTCCAATTTCATGAACAAGGGCGTGTTCACCTTCCAGGGCGGCACGGACACCCTGATCAAGAAGATGGTCGCCGAGTTGAAGGCCAACGGGGTGGACCTGTACCGGCAGGTGCTGGTGGAGCGCATCCTGACCGAGGAGCACGACGGCAAGCCGACCGTGACGGGCATTGTCGCCAACGGCCGGGAGATCCGTTGCCGCGCCGTGATTTCCAACGCCAACATCAAAAACACGACCCTCGACCTGGTCGGTCGGCAAAAACTGCCCAAGCCGTATCTGAAGGAGGTCGACGCCATTCGGCTCAACTGGAGTTCCTGTCAGGTCTACATCGGGCTCAAAAAGGGAGCCACCATTCCTGATGTCGGCGACCTCATTTTCACTTCCGCCGCGGAACATTTTTCGAGCGAGGAACTGGTCGACCTGAATACCTCCAGCCGGACGTTCAGTATTTATTATCCGGAGACGCGTCCCCACACGCGGGAGCCGCGTTACACGATCGTCGCCTCGTTGAATGCCCGCTGGCAGGACTGGGCCGACATGGACGAGGAAACCTACCAGCGGGAAAAGGCCCGCCTGATCGAGGAGTCGCTCGTTTCACTGGAGCGCTTTATCCCTGACATCCGCGACAAGGTCGATCACCTGGAGGCCGCCACGCCGCGGACCGTGAATTTCTATACCCGCCACGCCGGCGGCACCTCCTTCGGCACCAAGTTCGAGGGCCTGAAAGTATCCATGGATCTACCGGAACAGGTGCCCGGTCTCTATCACGCCGGCTCGGTCGGCATCATCATGTCCGGATGGCTGGGCACCATCAATTACGGGGTCATCACCTCCAGCAAGGTCGACAAATATGTCGACCAGCACAAGGCGAACCACGGTGGTGATCCGGTTGTCTTCCCCGGTATCGACAATGCGGATACCAAAGCTTCGGCCTCCTCAGCCCGGGGATGAAGCCCTCAGGAGCGCGTCACCGTCTCTGGTGGACCGCTCCTGGTTGGTGACGCCGTACCGCGCCGCTACCTTTTCGGGCTTTCCATCCCCGGGGCATTCGGCCCACAGTCGCTGCATGGACGACGCACTGGAACCCGTGCTCAAGGCGATTCCCCACCGGCCGCCCTTCCTTTTTGTGGATGCGGTCGAATCCGTCACGGAGACGGGGGCGATCTGCAGCCGGACGCTCCGACCCGATGAGGCCTTTTTTGAAGGCCATTACCCGGGCAATCCGCTGACCCCCGGCGTGTTGCTCTGCGAAGCCGTTTTCCAGACCGGGGCGATTTTCCTGAGTCATCGGCTGGCAAAGGAAGGCAAGGACCTGAACAGCGCCACACCCGTGTTGAGCCGAATTCAGGACGCGCGCTTCAAGCAGATGGTGAAGCCCGGCGACACGGTGACCCTGGAGGTGACCCTGAAGGAAATCGTGAGCAAGTTCTTTTTTCTCAAGGGCACGGTTCGCAAGACCGACGGCAAGACGGCCGTCACGCTGGAGTTCGCGCTCGCCATGGTGGAGGAGGTGCCGGCGTCGTCATGAGTTTTCTCGACCTGCAGGACAAGGCGGTCCTGATCATGGGCGTCGCCAACCGGAAGAGCGTCGCCTGGGCCGTAGCCCGGGTGCTCGAAGAGGCCGGGGCGCGCTGTATCTTCAGCGTCCGGTCCGAAGAGCGAAAGGCCTCGCTCGCCAAACTCATCGGCGACCGACCCGTCTATGTATGTGACGTGGAGGACGAGCCCCAGACCCGGGCCCTGGCAGAAATGGTCGGCCCGACGCACGGCCCGCTGGCCGGTATCCTGCATTCGATCGCCTTCGCCAACTACAGTGAGGGCTTCAAGCCCTTCCACGAGACACCCCGAAAGGATTTTCTTCAGGCTACGGCCATCTCCGCCTTTTCGGTGGTCGAGGTGGCACGAGCGTTTAAACCCTGGCTGGCGGACGACGCCTCGGTCGTCGCCATCGGCATCAGCTCGCAGGTGACCGCCGACAACTACGGCTACATGTCGCCGATCAAGGCGGCGCTGGACAGCGCCATGCGTTTCCTCGCGAAGTCCTTCAGCGCCGACACCCGGATCCGGTTCAACACGGTCAATGCGGGTCCGCTCAAGACCAGCGCTTCAGCCGGCATTCCGGGCTACCTGGAGAGTTATCTCTACGCCGAGAAGATGACTTTCCGGAAAAAAGCCCTGCAGACAGACGAGGTCGCCAATACCGCCGCCTTTCTGCTCAGTCCCCGGTCCAGTGGGATCAACGGCCAGGGGCTCGTCGTCAACGCGGGCATGGATCTTAATTATTTTGATCGCGAGCTTATCCAGCTGGCCATGCGGCCCGAACAGTAGTCCGTATGCGGTTTTCTCATACAGTTATCGAAAGTCTGGGCTATGCGCTGCCCGACGAAGTCTGGACCTCCGAAGCTATCGAGAAAAATCTGGCCGAGGTCTATGAACGGCTGCGCCTGCCCGCCGGACGACTCGAGCTCATGACCGGCATCCGGGAGCGGCGCTTCTGGGCACCGGGGACACGCCCCTCCGACGCCAGCGCGGAGGCGGGCCGGGTTGTCCTCGGAAAAACGGGGTTCGCCCCCGACGACATCGATCTCCTCATCCACAGTGCGGTCTGCCGGGACCGCCTGGAACCCGCCACCGCCGCCTACGTCCACGGCCTTCTCCAACTCGGGCCGCGGTGTCAGATCCTCGACGTGTCCAACGCCTGTCTCGGCTTTCTCAATGCCATGGTCCTGGCCGCCGGCCTGATCGAGGGCAAACAGATCCGCAGCGCGCTCATCGTCTCCGGCGAAAACGGACGCCCGCTCGTCGAAAACACGCTCCGGCAACTGAAAGAACCGGGGCTGACGCGCAAGACCATCAAGCCGTTTTTCGCCAATTTGACCATCGGGGCCGGCGCTGTGGCGGCGACCCTCTGTCACCGCGACCACCTGCGGGAAGGCCGGCCGGAGCACGCCTTTCTCGGCGCCGTCGCCGAAACGGACAGCTCTGCCAACCAGCTCTGCGAGGGTGACACCAGCGGGACCAGTGACCTGGCCATGGCGACCGACAGCGAGGCGCTACTGGAGGCGGGGGTCGCCCTGGCTCGCCGCAACTGGAACCGGTTCGCCGCGGAGCTGGACTGGACCGTGGACACGCCCGACCGGGTGATCACCCACCAGGTCGGGTCGGCCCATCGGCGTGCGCTTTATGACCGGCTTGGCCTCGCTCTCGACAAGGACTACGCGACCTTTCCCTTCCTCGGAAATGTCGGCTCGGTGTCGCTGCCGCTGACCCTGGCTCATGCCACCGAGGCCGGAGCCGTGAAAACGGGGGACCACCTGGCGCTACTGGGCATCGGCAGCGGTCTCAGCTCGCTCATGGCAGCGGTCCGCTGGTGACGAAAGGATTCGGGGATGCACACCGCAACCGACCTGCCGGACGCCGTCCGCGACTTGTATCCTTTCCGGGGCAAACACCTGGAACAGGAGCCGGGTGTCCGCCAGCATTATCTCTGTGAAGGGGAGGGGAGGGCCGGCACCGTGGTGCTGGTGCACGGCAATCCCACCTGGTCGTTCTTCTACCGGGACTGGGTGCGGCACCTGGTGGACCACGGCATCCGGTGCATCGTTCCCGATCACATAGGCTGCGGGCTCTCCGACAAGCCGCCAGCCTATCCGTACCGGCTGGCGCAGCATCAGGACAACCTGGCCGCCATCCTGAAGCAGGAGGGGGTCGACCACTATTCGCTGGTGGTCCACGACTGGGGCGGCGCCATCGGCCTGGGTGTTGCCGCAAGGCACCCCGGCTGCATCGGCCGTATCGCCATCCTGAATACCGCGGCTTTTCCCATGCGACGCATCCCGCTGCGCATCGCCCTCTGCCGGCTACCGGGGCTCGGCCCCTTTGTCGTCCGGCGATTCAATGCCTTCGCCGGTCCGGCGATCCGCCTGGCGGTGGTGAATCCACTGCCAGGCGCTGTCGCCGAGGGCTATCGGTGGCCCTACCGCACGGCCGCCGACCGTGTCGCTATCGCCGCCTTCGTGCAGGACATTCCCCTGGCCCCGGACCACCCGAGCTGGGCAACGCTCCAGGCCACAGCCTCAGGCCTGGCCGCCTTCAAGGATAAGCCGGTCTCTCTCTTCTGGGGCGAACGCGATTTCTGCTTCGACCAGCCGTTTCTGGCCGAATGGCAACACCGGCTCCCCAACGCGACTGTCCATCGTCTGCCCGGTGTCGGACACTACGTCCCCGAAGATGGCGGCCAGGAGCTGGCCAAACGGGTAGGGGCCTTTCTGGCGGACTCATCCTAGCCGCAATTCTTCTTCGAAAGAAGCCTCGCGCCAAGCCCGCCAGGCCGCGAAGCCCGCCATCCCTGGCTGGAGTCGCGCGGTATTCTCTCACAGAGGCACGGGGGCACAGCGAGCTCATTACCCGGCTTGCCCGCCGTAGTCCAAAGGACGAAGACGGGGAGGGCGCTCGTCTCCGAGCGCCGGTTTGGATTCTGCATGTCAGCTCAGCAGATCATTGGGGACGTTGCGACGGTCGTAGAGCTCGGCAAGTTCGTTGAGGTAGTCGACGGACTGGAAGCGGAGGGCGTCGAGGTGCTCGGGTTTGAAGCGCCATTGCCAGTTGCCGGAGGGATCGCCGGGCTTGTTGAAGCGGGCCTCGCCGCCGAGCGAAAAGAGGTCCTGGACCGGGAAGATCGCGAGTCGGGCGGTGCTGGCGTAACCGGCGCGGATGAAATCCCAGGGCACTTCATGGCCGGGGACGCGGAAATAACGACGGAAATAGTCCTTCGCCGGCTCCGTGGCGGACTGGTACCAGCCCCAACTGGTATCGTTGTCATGCGTGCCTGAATACACGACCTGGTTGGGTACCAGATTGTGCGGCAGGTAGAGGTTTTCGGGGCCGTGATCCCAGGCGAACTGCAGGATTGCCATGCCGGGAAAGCCGCAGGCCTGGCGGAGCGCAACCACGCTTTCGCTGTATTCGCCCAGGTCCTCGGCTATGACCTTCACTTCGCCGAAGGCTTGCTGCATCGATTGGAAGAAGGCGAGCCCCGGACCGGGTTTCCATTGGCCCTCCCGGGCGTCCCGGGCGCCGGCCGGAATCGACCAATAAGTGTCGAAACCGCGGAAGTGATCGATCCGGATCACATCAAAGGCGTTGAACGCCGCGTCCATGCGCCGACGCCACCAGGCGAAGTCGTCGACCGTGTGCTTTTCCCAGTCGAAGAGGGGATTGCCCCAGAGCTGGCCGGTCTCGGAAAAATAGTCGGGCGGGACGCCGGCCACCGCGTCGGGCAGCCCGGTCAGGTCATTGAACTGAAAGAGACGGCGTTCGCTCCAGACGTCCGCACTGTCGAGCGACACGAAGATCGGCACGTCGCCGAGCAGCGAAATACCCTGTTCGTTGGCGTAAGTCTTCAGCTGCGACCACTGGCCGGCGAAGAAGTACTGGTAAGCCTGCTGGAGGTTCAGGTCGTGCCGACCCAGCCCCTTCGGCAGGCGCTTCTTGGCCTGCTCCTCGTAAAGACGCCAGGCCTTGGGCCATTCGGTCCAGGCTTTGCCCCCGAAGTGAGCCTTGAGGACCTGGTAGCGCGCATAGGGATCCAGCCAGTTGCCCTCGTCGTTGCAGAAGTGTTTGAACGGGCCGTAGCCGGGCAGGTCGTCCCCGCGCTCAAGGAAGCGCTCGGCGGCGCGCTTCAGGATCGGCCAGAACCGTTCGTACAAACCGCCGTAATCGACGCGTTCGCGGGGCAACTGCCGGAGCGGATGCAACTCCTCATAGGCCAGCAGGCCGTATCGCTGCAGCTCCCGCAGGTCGATGAAGTAGGGATTGCCTGCAAAGGCGGAAAAACTCTGGTAGGGCGAGTCGCCGTAGCCGGTCGGGCCCAGCGGACAAACCTGCCAGTAATGCATCCCGGCCTCGGCCATGACATCCACCAGCCAGCGGGCCTCCGGGCCGAAATTACCGATGCCCTGGTCGTTCGGCAGGGTGGAGATATGGGCCAGGTATCCCACGCCACGCGCCCGGAGCCAGTCAAAGAGAGGTGCCTGCGCTGATTTCATAAATCCAATATGTAGCAGGTCCCGACCGATGGCATCCATGTGAAATGTTGCCGAAGCCCAAATTGAGCAGTTGGAGAAGCGGGTTAACCGGAATCGCACCAGCTAAAAAATTAGACATAATGTATATTGTGCGCAAAAACCGGTCAGTAAAACGCAGGTGGGCCGGCAATGCGGGGAACGGCGCAGGCGGATGGCGGGGTCGATTGCCGGGGACCTGTCTAGTCAGTCGGACGGCCCCCAACGTCGGGTGAATGGATAATAGATGAAGAAGGCCCGGCCGATGACGGCCTCTTCGGGGACAAAGCCCAAGCGCGGGTCGTCGGGATCGGTGGGACGCCAGTCGGGCAGCTGGGGATCGTAGCCCCAGGCCCGGCTGTCGAAACTGAACCGGGAATTATCGCCCATGGCGTAAAAATGGTCCTCGGGAATGGTAACCGTGTCGCCTTCCCCCAGGAAGCCGGCATTGACGTAACCGCCGAAAGGCTCGATCTCTTTGGCGTTCAGGGCGAAGGCTACGGCCCCGGTAATCGGCTCGCCGTTCCGATACAGGACGGGTTCCCGGATCTCCAGCGTATCCCCCTCTTTGCCGACGAGGCGCTTGATGTAATACTTGCCGTTCTCGAGGACCGGAACCTCATCGGTCCGGAAAACAAACGGATCGCCGATATCGGGCCGGATGAAATGGTAGGAAAGCCGGTCCACGAAGAGCGCATCGCCCAGCAGGATATCGAAGGCCAGCACGGAATCACCCGCTTCCAGGGTTTGCTCGGTTTCCAGCACCGGGCGCCCGCCGGCATCGGTATAGCCGCGTCGGCGCAGCGGATCCCGCAATTCGGGAAACCGCTCCACCAGGACGGTATCGAGGTTGAAATCGATCGGCACCCGCAGGCTGACGGGCGTTTGTCCCACCAGGAGCGTATACTCCCGTTTGACGGCGGGCAGCAGGCCGAACCACTTGCGGCCGCTGACCACCTGAAACCGGGCCCGACCGCCCTGCCCCTGAACGCCTTCACCGTCGCCGAAAAAAGGAACCCGCACCTTGCCCGAAACCGGGGCCTCGATCCGGAAATGCCGGGCGCCGAAGACGAGTGTCCGGAGGGCCCGAAGGGCAGCCGGCGGTGGATCCATTCGCTCGGTGTAGACCTGGTGCGTCATCCCGTGGTAAGTCGGAAACATGGAGTTGGTCGGGATGATGAAGGGCTGAAAGAAAAAGGTGCGAACGCCGATGACCAGTATCGCGGCGACCAGCAGCATATCCACGTTTTCGGACAGAAAGGTACGGGGGTACATCCGCCCGCCCATAGCCGCGGCCGCCTGATGGGCCTCATCCCTCGTCCGGGACAAATCCTCCGGGCGGGCGTCTTTTTTCAGCTTCAGTTGATCGCCGAGGGCCCGGATGGCCGCCCTGAGCCGCTCGACCTGAGCCTCGTCCGCGACATCCCGCCGGTAATGGTAGACCCGGATCGCCTGCCGATAGATATCGTCGGCGGACTTCCGCAGCTTTTTGAAAGATTTTTCGGCGGGCACGGCTAGCTTGGTTTTCGGGTCAGGATTTCAGGATCCGGATGAATGCGTCCTGGGGAATGCTTACTTTTCCGACCTGCTTCATGCGCTTTTTCCCCTCCTTCTGCTTCTCCAGCAACTTGCGCTTCCGGGATATATCCCCGCCGTAACACTTGGCGGTGACATCCTTTCGATACGCCGCGATCGTTTCACGGGCCAGCACCCGTCCACCGACCGCCGCCTGAATGGCGATCTTGAACATCTGGCGGGGCAGAATTTCCTTCAATTTGTCGCAAAGCGCCCTGCCCCGGCTTTCCGCCTTCGACTCGTGGACAATGGTCGAAAACGCGTCGACCGGATCGCCGTTCACCAGTATTTCCAGTCGGAGCAACCTGGATGTGATGTATTCGGAGATTTCGTAGTCCATCGAACCGTAGCCGTGCGTGATGGACTTCATGCGGTCGTTGAAATCCACCAGCACTTCGTTCAGTGGCAACCTGGCGACCATCATGATCCGCGTGTCATCCAGGGTTTCCGTATGATGAACGAAACCGCGTTTTTCCGAAATCAGCGCCATCATGTCCCCGATGGAGTCGGTCGGTATGTGAAGGTGGGCTTCGATGGTCGGCTCCCGGGTTTCCTCGATCTCGGACGCATCCGGCATGTTCACCGGATTGTCGATCTCCAGCCATTCCTGGTCCGTGGTCTTCACCTGGTAAACCACGCTTGGGTAGGTTGCCAGGATGTCCAGGTCGTACTCCCGCCGCAGCCGCTCCTGAACGATCTCCATGTGGAGCAGGCCGAGGAAACCGCAGCGGAAACCGAAACCCAGCGCCGAGGAGGATTCGGAAGTATAGGTCAGGGAGGCGTCGTTCAGCTTCAGCTTGCCGAGGCTGCTCTTCAGCTTCTCATAGTCCGATGTATCCAATGGATAAATACCACTGAACACCATCGGTCGCACCTCCTTGTAGCCCGGGAGCATATCCTCGGCGGGGTTCTCCACCAATGTAATGGTATCGCCGATACGAATGTCGGATACGTCGCGGATGCTGGTGACCAGGTACCCTACCTGCCCGGCCTCCAATACCTTGGCCGGCTGCATGCCCGGGTTGAAGATCCCGACCTCCTTGACCTGGGTTTTCTGGCCGTCGCTCATCGTCACCACCATCTGGCCGGGCCGGATGGCACCCGAAAAGGTACGAACGTAGCAGATGACCCCCTTGTAGGTGTCGAAAATGCAGTCGAAGATCAGGATGCGCGATTTCGGATAATCGGCCCACCGCGGCGGCGGCACCCGGTCGACCACGGTATCGAGCAGCGCCTCCACGCCCTGGCCGGTCTTGCCGCTGGCCTGGATCGCCTCATCCGCCGGAATCTGGAGGATATCCTCGAGCTGGCGCAGGCAGAGAGGCACGTTGGCGCTCGGCAGGTCGATCTTGTTGATGACGGGTATGACGACGAGCCCGGCCTGGACGGCCAGTTGGGCGTTGGCCACGGTCTGAGCCTCGACCCCCTGGGCGGCGTCGATCAGGAGGACGGCACCCTCACAGGCTGCCAGGCTGCGCGACACTTCGTAGGAAAAATCGACGTGACCGGGCGTATCGATTAGGTTGAGCAAGTAGGCCTCGTCGAGCGCATTCCGGTATTGGAGCGAAACCGGATGTGACTTGATGGTGATCCCGCGTTCCCGCTCCAGATCCATGCTGTCCAGGAGTTGCTCCTTCATCTGCCGCAGCTGAACCGTCTCCGTCCGTTCAAGCAACCGGTCGGACAGCGTGGTCTTCCCATGATCCACGTGGGCGATGATGCAGAAATTACGTATGTTCTGAAGCGCTAGCATCGGCGGAACCCGCTCGCGCGGGCACAAAACGAAGACCTTCACCCCTACTCCATGACTTCGCAACCGGAATGTCCACCCGGCCGCTCAATCCACCGCGTCAGGGTTGCGACCCGCCGGTCCGGACGGCGGTCAGGCAAGGTCCTCGTACTCGGCCAGCGATTCCACCGTCCAGGAGCGGTCCGTCCGTTTAACCAGCCCGGCCAGCACCCCGCCCGGGCCGCATTCGTAAAACCGCTCGCAACCGGTGTCGGCCACGGCATGGCGGAGACAGGCCTCGAACCGGACCGGGGAAACGATCTGGGCGATCAGCGCCTCCTTGATAGCGGCCGGGTTGTCGACCGCCTGACCGGTGAAGTTCGAGTAGACGGGTACCTTCGGCGGCACGAACGGCGTGTCCCTGATGAATTCGGCGAAAGCATCCGCGGCGGACTGCATCAAGCGGCTGTGATAGGCCCCGGCCACATTCAGTTCTTTGGCCATTTTGAAGCCCAGGCCGGAGGCTTTGTCCACCGCCTCGGTGATGCCCGCCTTCCGCCCGGAGATGACGATTTGGCCCGGGCAATTGAGGTTGGCGATGTCGAGATCGCAGGCAGCGACCAGTTCGTCGGCGGCCGCCCGGTCACCACCGATCAACACGGCCATGCTGCCGGGGGAGCGCTCACAGGCGTCCTGCATGAGACGGCCACGCTCGGCCACCAACCGCAAGCCGGTTTCGAAATCGTAGACGCCGGCCGCCTGCAGGGCGGTCAATTCACCCAGGCTGAGGCCGAAGGCACAGGAGACGGTCCCCAGTTTGCCCTGCGCACCGAGGATTTCAGTAATGGCGGCACCCATGACATACAGCGCCGGCTGACAGACCCGCGTCTCGGTCAACTCGGCTTCAGGCCCCTCAAAGCAGATTTTCGACAGGGACCAGCCCAGGACCTGATCGGCGGTTTGGTAGAGCCGGCGGGCGGTCTCGTTGTTGGCGTTCAGGGATGCGCCCATCCCCACGGACTGAGCGCCCTGACCGGAAAAAAGCAGGCCGACGGACATAAATAGAATTTAAATGTTGTATGATTAACGAACACCCGGGCGAACAGATGGGCCGGGCGAGACCGGAAAGCAGGCAGCAGGCGGGACAGGGTCAACCCACAATCCCACCCTGGCTGAGGAAGATGCCTTTCAGATTCATTTCCAGCTGCTTCGGGTTCGGGGAGAAGGCCATCGCATCGGCCTTGGAAATTTTACCGGCCTTGACCAGGCGGTAGAGATCCTTGTTGAAGCTCTTGCTGCCGGCATCACCGCTGGACTCGATGACCTGATTAATCTTCTGGTAATCGCCATCCTCGATGACCTGACGGGCCAGGGACTCGACCACAAAGGCCTCGACAACGGGCATCCGACCGCCCCCTTCCATCGCGGGTACCAGCCGTTGCGTGATGGCCGCCTTCAGGGCGCCGGCGATCTGACGCCGCATGGACTGCTGCTGGTCGGGCGGAAAAAACTCGAAGAGGCGCTGGGTCGCCTGCTGGGCGCTGGAAGCGTGGAGTGTGCCGAAGACCAGGTGCCCGGTTTCGGCAGCTTTCAGGGCGGTCTCAAAGGTATCCTTGTCCCGCATTTCCCCGATGAGAATAATATCGGGGTCCTGACGGAGAACAGCCTTCATGCCCATCTCGAAGGTCGGCGTGTCGATCCCCACCTCGCGCTGATTGAAGATGGACCGGTCGTCGGTGTAGGTGAACTCGATCGGATCCTCGAGGGTTACAATGTGCCGGTCGAAATGGTGGTTAATATAATTCAGAATCGCGGCGAGCGTGGAACTCTTGCCGGAGCCGGTCGCCCCGCAGATCAGGACAATGCCGTTCTTCTGTTCGGCCAGGGCCTTGAAGGCGGTCGGGTCATGATTCAGGTCTTCGAAAGTCGGCGGCGTATCATTGACGTGCCGGAAGACCATGCTGGGAGTGCTGCGCTGATGAAAGCCGTTCACCCGGAAACGGCCCGTCCCGTCGACCTTGTAGCTGTAGTCGACCTGGGCGTGGTTCTCCCAGTCTCCGCGAAATTGCTGGGGGACGGAGTTTTCAATGAACCCCACGATCTGGTCCTGGGTCAGCGGGTCCATGTCCACCGGCTCGAGCTTGCCGTGCAGCCGGAAAAAAGCCGGTTTGCCCGTTTTGATATGGATATCGCTGGCTCCGCTGTCCACGGCCAGTTTAAGCAGTTGATTGAAGATTTCTACGGCTTCCATGATGACCCTGAGCTGAAGGAAATGTGGCTTTGTCCTTTGCGGGCGACGGCCAGCCCGCTAGTTAGGGGCGTGCAGGCAAACTGTCGCCCTTTTACACGGACTATCTGTCATTCAGAAAAAATTATCTGCTCATGAGTTCAAATCCTTTCTCCGGCGTTTTAACCGCCCTGATTACTCCGATGCAGGAGGGTGTGGTCGATTACTCCAGCCTCGAAAAACTGGTCGAACGCCAGGTGGCCGCGGGAATCAACGGCATCGTCGCGGTCGGCACGACGGGTGAATCCCCCACCCTGTCCACCGAAGAACACCTCGGCGTGATCCGTGCCGTCATCAAGACAGTCGACGGGCGGGTCCCGGTCATTGCCGGAACGGGCGCCAACGCCACCGGCGAAGCCGTCCACCTGACCAAAGAGGCGGATGCCGCCGGAGCGGATGCGATGCTCCAGGTCACGCCCTACTACAACAAGCCGAATCAGGCGGGGCTGATTGAGCACTTCGCGGCGGTCGCCCGCGTGACGGAAAAACCGATCATCCTCTATTCGGTGCCGGCCCGGACCGCCATCGAGGTCGCTCCCGAAACGGCGGCCCATCTCTATGAACAGTTCCCGCACATCTGCGGCATCAAGGAGGCCAGTGAATCGACGGACCGGGTGACGCGCTTCACTCGATTGCTGGGCCCCGACTACCTGATCACCAGCGGCAACGACAACATGACCCTGCCGTTCATGGCCTGTGGTGCCCACGGGGTGATCAGCGTGGCGTCCAATTTTTTTGTCCGGGATCTGGTGGCCATGGTAGAGGCCGCGGCGGCCAACGACTTCGATACGGCGCGGGCCACCCATCAGCGCTTCGCCGAGGTCTTCCGCCTGCTGTTCGTCGAGCCCAATCCCGTACCGGTGAAACACGTTCTGGCCGGGGCCGGAGTGATCGCCAGTCCCGAGGTCCGTTTGCCCCTGGCCCCGCTCAATTCCGAAAACGCCCGTAACCTCGAGGCCGCCGTAGAGGCGCTGTCGGCCTGATCTTTTTTTCCGTTTCCCATGCCACTCAAACTCATGATCAACGGGGCCCGCGGCCGGATGGGTCGTACCCTTATCGATTGCGTCGAAGCGGACCCGGACCTGCGGGTCGTGGTCGAAACCGATACCGGGGACGATCCGGAACAGTACATCGACATGGCCGACGTGGTCATCGATTTTTCCGCCCATATGGCCACCCTGCCGTTGGTCCGGTGCGCTGCCGGGCGCAAGACGCCCATTGTTATCGGTACCACCGGACACAGTCGGGAGGACCGGGAAGCCATCAGCGGCTTTTCGGAAACACTGCCCATGGTCTGGGCCGGTAATTACTCGGTGGGCGTCAACCTCCTCCTTTACCTGACCGAGCAGGCGTCCCGTATCCTGAGCGCCGATTACCATCCCGAAGTCATCGAGATGCACCACCGTCACAAGGTGGATGCCCCCAGTGGAACGGCCCGGGATCTGGCCGAGGCAGTACGTGCCGCCCGCCAATGGGGGGACGCCGCCGTCGTGGACGGGAGATCCGGCATCACCGGGGAACGCCCCGACGAGCAACTCGGCATGCACGCGATCCGGGGGGGCAGCATCGTCGGCGAGCACACCGTCCTGTTTGCCGGCGAAGGCGAGCGGATTGAGCTGACGCACCGGGCCGCTGATCGTAAAATTTTCGCCACCGGGGCGCTCCATGCCGCCAAGTGGGTGGCTCGCCAGACACCCGGCCTGTACAGCATGCGCGACGTCCTCGGCCTGAGAGAGGCCTGAGCCATGATCGCTTTCGTGGAAGGGACGCTCGAGAGCGCGGAACCCCTGCGCTGTATCGTGGTGGCCGGCGGGCTGGGATACGAGGTTCACATCCCATTGACGACGGCGGAGGCGCTCCCGCCGTTGGGCCAGACTGTCCGGTTGCACACGCTGGCCGTCTACCGCGAAGACAGCGCCACCCTTTACGGATTTGTGCGGACCGAGGACCGTGCTTTCTTCCAACTGCTGGTGGAAAAGGTCTCCGGCATCGGGCCGAAAATAGCCCTCTCCATCCTCAGCCGGCTGTCCGTCCCCACCCTGCGTCAGGCCGTCGCCGCCTCCGATGTCCCGCTGCTGGCCAAATGCCCGGGCATCGGCAAAAAAACCGCCGAGCGCCTGGTGATGGAACTGCGAGACAAAGTCGGGGCCCTGCCCGATTCGCCGACAGCGGAGGCCGGATCGGTTGCCGCTCGGGAAACGGGCCAGATCCCGGTTGCGCCCTCCACCTTCGAGGACGCCGTCGCCGCGCTCATCACGCTTGGCTATAAGCCACCCGAGGCGGACAAGGCTATCCGCAAGGCCCGCGATGCGATCGGGACGGATGTCTCGACGGATGCCCTGGTCCGGCAGGCGCTGAAATAATGACCCGGTCGGGAGCGGGTTGACCGAACAAAGATCAGTTTCCCGGAGCGGCGACCCGCATGAATCCGGACGGGGCGTTGAAGTAGCTGGCTGGCGAGCTCCGCAGATACATCTCGCGAACGGCCTGATCACGGAGCCGGGCTTCGGCCGGATCCATCACCGGGGAGGGGTCATAATCCGCTCTGTTGGAAAGGTCGATGATGCGTCCCTCCTCCAGATAGCGGGCGTAAGCGGCCTCGCTGGTGGCTTCCAGCAACGGCCGTTCCGGGGACGAGGTATCGGCCCCCACCTCGAGGTTGGCGACATGCAATCGCCCCAACAGGCTGGGCCCCTGAAAATAGTCCTCCTTGGGCTCGGCGGTCGCTTGGGATTCGGTCGTGACCGGGCGAAGATTCATCCAGGCCGCAACCGTCGGGTTTTCCGGCGTCGGCAGGTCGGACCCCGGACGCGGCAGAACAAGGGAAGCGGCCAGCAAAAGCACCAGCGTAGCGGCGACACTGAGCCCGGTCAGGCTCCAGCGGGGACGGGCCCGCTCGGGAAGGCGGAAGGTGCGAGCGGGAGCCTGGTTGAGTCCCCGGCAGACAACCGCTTCATCGATACCGGCACGCTGACAGTCCGCCTTGAGCCCATCGAGGAAGCCTTCGGCCTGCTCGGAGCTGACCGCCAGCAGCGTCAGGTAATGAATCCGGCAACGGGCGAGAAACTCGAGCCTGTCTGCAGGATTACGCGAGAGATGGCTCAGGAAACGGCGCGTTTCGTGAGGCTTGATTTCCTGATCCAGATAGCGATTGGTAAGATCCTCGAACCGGGTGGGTGTCATTTAAACTCTTCGCCCAGTTTTTCGCGCAGGCTGTCACGTGCGCGGGCAATCCGGCTTTTTACCGTCCCGACACTGATGTCGAGGCGTTGAGCGATGTCCTCATAAGACAAATTTTTCACATTGCGGAGGTGAAGAATTTCCCTGTGCTTTGGCGAAAGATACTGCATGCAGTGCTGGACGCGGTCGACCAGCTCATGGGTCTGGGCGGCTTCCCCGGGGGACTCTCCATCCGCCGGAAGAACGTCTTCCAGCGTCGCGTCGCCCTCGTCTGTCAGCGAGTAGCTGAGGGAAATGGAGGCATCCCGTTTGCGGCGCCACCAATACCAGTATTTATTGTGGGCGAGATTGGTCGCGATCTGGAACAGCCAGGTGGAAAAAGAAGCGTCCCCCCGGAATTTTTCCAGACCGCGGTGGGCGCGGACAAAAGCATCCTGAGTGACTTCCTCGGCGTCCTGCCGGTTTTTCAGCAACTGGAGGACGCGGGCGTAGATCCGGTCCCGATAACGCAGGACCATTTCTTCAAAAGCGGCTTCGTCGCCATTTTTGAAACGCTCGACAAGAGCCTTGTCGAGGGCAACTTCTTGAGACTTGTTTGACATAGGAGAGGCGTTTGACGGTAGGAGCCAACAGGCCGGCCAATTGTTCCCGAAAATGATGCATCCATCGCCGGCTTTCAAGAGCGGTTTTCGGATGAGGGCCTCCCGGTTTCGGGCTTGTCATGCCGCGGAACCCCCGCTTTGTTTCGCTTCTTTCCGGGGGTCGCTAGCTCAATCGGTAGAGCAGTTGCCTTTTAAGCAATTGGTTCTGGGTTCGAGTCCCAGGCGACCCACTTCCGGAATCCCGGGAGAACCGGCAGGTCCCCTCACCGCCGGAAGACCGCTGGCATTTTTACAAATCATGCTTTTTTTCCCGCCGGTTCTGGGGTAATTCCCCCGGATGGGCTTAAAATTTAGGTATATTTCCCAGCCGGCCTTAAGGGACGTTGCTTTCAGTTTGCCTGAACGCCCCCAGGCCACACGGTTGAATTCGGTCGCTGCCCCTCGAGTGGGCCATTGCCGGTTTTGCCTATGAAACGTGTCGTCATCATTGAAGATCAGACCGCTGTTCGGGAAATGATCGCCCAAATCGTCGCCTCGGACCCCGGACTGGAGGTCATCGCCGAAACCGGAGATGGCCAGGATGCCTACCAGATCTGCATGGAAAAACGTCCGGATTTCGTGATTCTGGACATCATGCTCCCCGGGCTCAATGGCGCCGAAGTGCTTCGACGCTTCGCCAAACACCTCAAACACACCCGGGTCCTCGTTTTCAGCGGCTACCAGAACCCGAGCCTTGTCCGGGAACTGCTGCAGGCCGGTGCCCATGGTTTCGTCGAAAAATCAGCCCCGCTGAGCGAATTGAAAAAAGGGGTGGATATCGTCGCCAACGGCGGCAGCTATTTTGGCCCCGAGGTCGCGCAACTCCTGCGGGAAGCGGTCATCAACCCTTCCAGCTCCTCCCGGCCGGGGCTCGAAATCCTGACGGCCCGGGAGCGTGAAATCCTGCAGCTGATTGCCGAAAGCAACAGCACCAAAGAAGTCGCCAACAAGCTCAACATCAGTGTCAAAACGGCGGAAAACCACCGGACGAACCTGATGAAGAAGCTGGACCTCCACGACGTCGCCGGGCTGACCCGCTACGCCATCCTGCATGGCATTATCGAGACCGGCACCCGGATCTGATCCGATATGCCGGTGTCGGGCGCCAACCGGGCTACAAGGTGGCATCGTCCTGACCGATGACCGCGTCCTCGATGCCCTCGTTGTAGCGCTGCACCAGCAGATCCAACAGCCAGGCCTGCTCACCGACCAGCGGTCCCATCATGGGTTGGACGGCCGGGTTCTGCTCCCGGACAGCCTGGAGAATCGTCGCCACATCGCCGTCCGGCCCGGCGTGACGACCGGGTTGAAGGAACAGCATGCTGATCACCACCGGCCCGCGGTCAAAGGGCGGTTCCCGGAAGGCCTTTTCCAGCAGCGGCTCGTTGAAGGCATAGGCCTCACCCTCCCGGCGCTCCATGGAGGCGGCCAGGACCCGAACCTTCAACCGCTCGGCCAATGCCGCGGCCAGGTCGTTTCGTACCGCGTTCACGGCGGGCTGAGGGGTGCCGTGATCCACAAGAACAACCGGGGTATGCGGCTCGGCGCCATGGGAAGCCCAGGTGTCGCGCACCCCGGCCTCGAGGAGCCTCGCGAGGTGATTGCGGGCTTCCGGCGAACCATCGTACAGGGGCGCACAAACGTGAATGTTCAGAAACCGACCCCAACGCTGGTCGCGCATCGCCCTGATCCGTCTGGGCAGGTAAGTGGTGAGGGCGGCGCTGGGTCCGAAGAAAAAGGGAATCACCAGGATCTCACGAATGCCCCGGCCCGCGGCCTCCTTCACCGCAGTGTCAAAGATCTGGGCAGGAATGCCTCCCAGCCGGCCGGGGGGCACTTTGTCCGAGTGCAGCAGACTCACCGGCCAGACCGGCTTGCCCAGCACGGTTTCCAGCCGCTCGGCCCAGGCCCGGAGACTGAGGGTTGCGGCCGGACGGAGAGAACCGTTGTCCACCAGGAAGATGACAGGCGACCGTTGGGATTCCATATACCCTTAAGATAGGTCTTCCCGCCTGGTCGACAATACGCTTGCGCATGATTTCCTTTGTTCATCACATAAAGAACCAGGTTACGGGCGCGATCCGGCCCGTTCTTCGATCTTCTCCCCCTCTGCATCATGAGCTTTAAAGTTCTCGGGAACGCTCTCCTTCTTGGTCTCTGCGGCCTCTTTCTCGCCGGTTGCCCCAACCAGCCGGCGCCCAATCCCGGTGACACCGTCCTGGGCGATGAAGCCTCCACCGGCGCCTCCTCCACCTGGGCGCCCGGCGGCGCCGCGGACTTTTCCGCCGCTCGGGCCGTCGGCCTCGAAGGCCGGGGGGACTTTGCCAGCGACCTGACCGCGGGAGAACAGCTCGAAGGCATCCTGCCCGACATTTACTTCGACTACGACCAGTCCTTCATACGTCCCGATCAGCGCCCCGCTCTCGCCGAAGCCGCGGCGTACCTGAACGATAATTCCCAAGCCAACCTGCTCATCGAAGGACATTGCGATTACAAGGGCACCACGGAATACAACCTGGCCCTGGGTGACCGCCGCGCCAACAGCGTCAAAAACTATCTGGTTCAACTCGGTATCGACGCCGACCGGTTGGAAACTCTGTCGAAGGGGGACCTGGAAGCCGTGCCCGACGCCACCGACGCCCAGCGCGCCAAGGACCGGCGCGCCGAGTTGATCGTTGTGCCCGGGTAACCCGTTTTACCGCGCATTAGTTATCCGCCGGCTTTGTTCGCGATGCCGGCGAAGATGTCGGCAAACACGGCAATCCCTTTCTCCATGACGCCGAGGTCGAAGCTCTCGTTGGGCGCGTGGGGTCGGGTTTCCGGGTCGAAGAGGCCGAGCATCACGGAATCCACCCCGCAGACCCGACGGATCTCGCCAATAATCGGCACGGAGCCACCCTCGCGCAGGTAGAGCGGTCGCTGGCCGAACTGTTTTTCAGTGGCGGCTTCAGCAGTCCGGAAGGCGGCCGCCAACGCAGCCGGCTGGTCTGTCGGCGTGTTGGGCCTGTCGGGAGGAACCACCCGATAGGGTTCACCCGCCCCCTGGCTGCTGAAGCGAAGGGAAACCTGGGGCGGGCAGCGTTCTTCCAGCGTTTTCCGCAGCAACCGGTCGACTGCGGCCGCCGACTGGTCCGGGACCAACCGGCAGGTGATCTTCACAAAGGCCTTGCTGGGAATGATAGTCTTACTTCCCGCTCCCTGGTAACCGCCGCCGATTCCGTTGAATTCGAGCGTCGGCTGGAGGCGGACCGCTTCCAGGGGGCCGAAACCCTTGGGCGGATAGAACGCCTTCACGCCGAGAAAGGCGCGATACGCTTCCTCGCTCGTCGGGTAACGAGCCATTTCTTCGCGCTCCCAGGCTTCGACGGGCAGGACGGCATCATAGAACCCCGGAAGGGCGACCCGCCCGTCCCGGTCGTGCAGGGAGGCACAGAGTTCGGTCAACGCCTGAATCGGGTTGAGGATCGCCCCGCCATGAACCCCGCTGTGCAGGTCGTGGCTGGGCCCCGTCAATTCAACGTGCAAATCGACCAGCCCACGCAATCCGGTCGTGATGGCCAGCGTATCCGTGTTCGGGATGCCGGTGTCGGAAACCAGACAAAGATCGGCCGCGGCCAGGCGCCCGCGACGGGCTTCCAGAAAACCGGCGAAACTGGGGCTGCCGATCTCCTCTTCGCCTTCGATCAGGTAGGTAATCCGCAGGGGAAGAGCGGGCTGTTTTTCCAACACCCGGCGGAGAGCCGCGATATGCGTGATGATCGGGCCCTTGTTGTCGGCTGCGCCACGGCCGAAAAGGCGACCGTCCCGCACCTCTGGCTGGAAGGGCGGTGTTTTCCACTGATCCAGTGGATCCGCCGGCTGCACGTCATAATGACCATAAACCAGCACGTGCGGGCTGTTTTCGGGATTCGGCCCCGGGCGTTCCGCCAGGATGATCGGGTGTTTCGGGGTATCGATCACCTCGACGGAAAAGTCCAGGTCCCTGAGCAGGCCGATGAGCCATTCGCGGGCGCCGCGCATGCCGTCGACGGCCCCGGGATCGGTGGAAACGCTGGGGTGCGCCACCAGCGTCTTGAGTTGTTCGAGAGCAAGCGTGTCCATCACCTCAGCGTTCGGGCGGGGGTTCATAGCTGTTCAACAGTTCCTCGTAAATGGCGATGGCCTCCGGCAGGTGCTCCCGGATGTGCTGGATCCGGGTCTGGTCCGACGGATGGGTGGACAACAGCTCCGGTGGACCCGAACCCGTGTCTCCGGCGCTCATGCGTTGCCAGAATTGCAGTGCGGCCCGGGGATCGTACCCCGCCCGTGCGGCATAGAGGAGGCCGATGCGATCCGCTTCCGTTTCCTGAGTTCGCCCGTACGGCAAAATCACGCCGATCGTGGCGCCCAGGCCGAAACCAGCCATGACCAGTTCACGCTCCCGCTCGTCCATGCGGTCCTCCGTACCGATGGCCAGCGCCGCGCCCAGACCGGAGACCAGCAGCTGCCGGCTGATGCGCTGGTTGCTGTGCCGCGCCGTGACGTGGGCCACCTCATGCCCCAGCACGGCCGCCAGTTCGTCATCCGATTCGAGCACTTTCAAAATACCGGTGTACAACCCCACCTTGCCCCCGGGCATGGCAAAGGCATTGATCTGATCCGGATCGTCGAAAACCACGAACTCCCATTCATCGGGCGGCACTTCCGTGCCGGCCACTTCGGCGATGCGAGTACCGATCCGGGCGATGCGCTCCTGCAGGGCCGGATTGTCTGCAATGCGCTCCCGGCGTTTCAGTTCCTCGAAACTCGACCGTGCCATGGCCCGCAGTTGTTCCTCCGGCAGGAGGGCCAGACCGGACCGGCCGGTCTCGGGAACGGTGAAACAGGATGTCAGGGCGGCCAGAAGGCCGGCAGCGAGCAGGGCCGGGGAAAACCCACGGAGGACAGTCTGGATCAACGGCATGAATGATCAGTGTTTGAAGTGACGCACACCGGTCAGGACCATGGCTATCCCGGCTTTGTTGGCCGCCGCGATGACCGCGTCGTCCCGCATCGAGCCTCCGGTCTGAACACACGCGGTGGCACCCGCCCGCGCGGCGGCCTCCAGCCCGTCGGCAAAGGGAATCAGGGCATCCGAGCAGAGAACACTGCCCGCGAGATCGAGCCCGGCCTCCCCGGCTTTACGGATGGCCAACCTGGAACTGTCCACCCGCGACATCTGGCCGGCGCCGATTCCGAGGGTTCGCTCACCTTTGCAGTAGCAGATGGCGTTGCTCTTCACATGGCGAACGACCTGCCAGCCGAAGCGCATCCCGGCCCACTCTTCCTCCGTCGGTTCGCGGTCCGTGACCACCTGCCAGGTCGCGGGGTCGGCGGCCAGCCGGTCTCTGGCCTGCACCAGAATGCCGCCGGCCACTGATCGGATGTCCGGCAACGAATCGGCCGCGACGGGCTGACGCTGTATCATCAGCCGCAGATTCTTCTTTCTGGCGAAACGCGCGCGGGCATCGTCATCGAAGGCAGGCGCGATGATGATCTCGCACCAGATCTCGCGGATGGCTTCCGCGACCGCTCCGTCGCAGGGCCGGTTCAGCGCGATGATCCCCCCGAACGGGGCCTGACGGTCCGTGGCGAAGGCCTTTTCCCAGGCCTGGCGCAGGTCGTCGGCACTACCCACCCCGCAGGGATTGGTATGCTTGACAATGGCGACCGTGGGCCGGTCGAAGCCGTCGGTAATCCCGGCCGCCGCCGTGATGTCGATGAGGTTGTTAAAGGAAAGCGCCTTGCCCTGAAGCTGGTCGAAATAAGCCGGGAAATCACCGTAAAGGGCGGCGGCCTGGTGGGGATTTTCCCCGTATCGCAGGGCCTGGACGCGCGGCATGCCCAGATTGAAGATGGCGGGCAAGTCTGCGGATCCACGCGTCAGGTAGGTGGTGATCGCCGCGTCATAGGCGGCGGTGCGGCTGTAGACCTTGGCCGCCAGTTGGCGACGGAGCGTGGCGAGTTGCCCGGCGTCGTCCGCAGCCAGGGCCGCGAGCACGGTCTCATAGTCGGCGGGATCGCAGACTACCGTCACCGAGGCGGCATTCTTCGCCGCACTCCGGAGCATGGACGGCCCGCCGATATCGATGTTTTCGACGGCCTCCGCCTCGCTGACATCCGGCTTCGCGACCGTGGCTTCGAAGGGATAGAGATTCACCGCCACCAGATCGATCGGGTCGATGCCGTGCGCTTTGGCGGCGGCCATGTGGGCCGGGTCATCCCGGCGGGCCAGCAGCCCTCCATGAATTTTCGGATGGAGGGTTTTTACCCGGCCATCCATCATCTCGGGAAAGCCGGTGTGGTCGGAGACATCCGTGACCGGAAGGCCGGCTTCACGGAGCAGACGGGCCGTCCCCCCCGTCGAAAGGAGCCGATACCCATGGTCCTCGACCAGCGAACGGGCGAAGGCCTCGAGGCCGGATTTATCCGATACGGAAAGCAGGGCGGTCTTGGCCATCGGTCCGTTTTCCCGCTCTCGTCCCAGCGCCGCAAGGCTTTTCCCGGCCAGTCGGCGAAGACCACCGGAGCCCCCTTGCATTGTTGCCCGCTTTCCCCGAAATTGAAGGTCTGCATGCATACGCCGCTTCCTTCAGATCCGCTGGTCATCGGCGACCGGACCTTCAACAGCCGGTTGCTTGTGGGCACGGGAAAATTCGCCTCCAACCAGGCTATGAAAGACGCCCTGGCCGCCTCCGGCACCGAATTGGTTACCGTCGCTTTAAAACGCGCCAGCCTGGGGACCGAAAAGGATCCTTTCGCCGACATCCTGGATTTTCTCGAATCAGACAAATACCTGGTCCTGCCCAACACGGCCGGCGCCATGAACGCCGGAGAGGCCGTGCGGATTGCCCGGCTGGCCGAGGCGGCCGGGCTGCCCAAATGGGTGAAGCTCGAGATTCACCCGGACCCCAATTACCTGTTGCCGGACCCGATCGAAACGGAACAGGCCGCACGAACGCTGGTCGCCGACGGTTGGACCGTCCTGCCTTACATGAACGCCGATCCGGTCCTGGCCCAGCGTCTTCAGGATGTCGGCTGCGCCACGGTCATGCCGCTCGGTTCCCCCATCGGCAGCAACCGCGGCCTCGAAACCCGTGCCCAGATTGAGATCATCATCGAGCAAGCCAGCGTACCGGTGGTCGTCGATGCCGGCCTGGGCACGCCCTCACAAGCCGCTGCCGCCATGGAACTGGGCGCGGATGCCGTTCTGGTGAACACCGCCATTGCCGTGGCCGCCGATCCGTCGCAGATGGGCATCGCCTTTGCGGTGGCCGTGGAAGCCGGCCGGTCCGCCTACCGGATCGGTCTAGGCCGGCAGTCCGCCAGGGCCGAGCCGACCAGTCCCCTCACCGCCTTTCTCGACAACTGATTGTCTGTCTATGCCGATCGCACCCTTCAGCGCTTATTTTCCCGATATTCCCGTCGACGCGCATGTCGCCGCCATGGGGCAGGTCCGCCCGCACCAGGTCGAAGCCGTGCTCGACCGCGGGGGCCCGCGCAACCTGGACGAGCTGGTCTGCCTGCTCTCGCCGGCGGCTGATCGTTACCTGGAGGAGATGGCCCGCCTGGCCCGCGACACGACGGTGAAACACTTTGGCAGGGCCATCCGGCTGTTCGCCCCGATCTACCTGTCCAACGAATGCGTCAATATTTGTGCCTATTGCGGCTTTTCCCGGAACAACCCGATTCCGCGGATCACCATCCCGGTGGAACAGGCGGTCCGGGAAACACAGATGCTGGCGGACCAGGGTTTCCGGTCGCTGCTGATCGTGGCGGGAGAACATCCGAAGTATGTGTCCAATGGATACGTCGAGGCGGTCATCCGCGAGACACTCAAGATCATGCCATCGCTGGCTATTGAGCTGGGGCCCATGAAGACTCCCGGCTATGTTCCCCTGGTCGAGGCGGGCTGCGAGGCGCTCACCGTCTACCAGGAGACCTACCACCGCCCCACCTACAAGGACCTGCATCCCTCCGGGCCGAAACGGCGCTTCAACTTCCGGCTCGACACCGCTGAGCGCGGGTATGAAGCCGGCTTTCGCCGGCTGGGTATCGGGGCCCTCCTCGGGCTTCACGACTGGCGCTATGAAACCGTGGCGCTGGCCGCTCATGTCCGGCACCTCCTCCGCAAGTGCTGGAAAAGTCAGATCAGCGTCGCTTTCCCCCGCCTGCGTCCCGCCACCGGCGATTTCCAGACCGATCCGGCCAACTGCATCGGTGACCGTGAGCTGGTCCGCGTCATGTGCGCCTTCCGCCTGATGTTTCCCCACATCGGCATGGTCCTGTCCACCCGGGAATCCCCCGCCTTTCGCGACAATGTGCTGCCGCTGGGCGTGACCATGATGTCCGCCGGCAGCAGCACCGAACCGGGCGGTTATTCCAGCTACGATGTGGACAACTGGACGCCCTCCGGCCATGAACAGGATGGGGAACAGTTCCACATCGCGGACGAACGCCCGCCCCGGGAAGTCGCGGCCGCCATTCGGGCGCGCGGCTACGAAGCAGTCTGGAAGGATTTTGACACCGCGTTCGTGGCAGCTTCCCCCACCCAACGCCAACCCGCGCTTGCCTGATCGATCATGCCTGGTTCCCGAAGCATCTCGCTCCATGCGAACGGCCAAACCTACGCCCTGCCGGCCGGAACCACCCTTCCCGCGTTCCTGCAGGACCAGGGACTGGCAGTGGAACGCGTGGTAATCGAACGCAACGGTGCTCCCCTCACCCAGGCGGAGGCGCGCGCCACCGTCCTGGAAGACGGTGACCGCCTCGAAATCGTGCGGATCGTGGCCGGGGGGTGACTTGAGAATGGAACTTGTATCCAGGCCCCCGATACCTAAATTCGAGGTCATGTCCAGCGCGCCCGCGTCCAGTCAACGCCTGCAAGGCCTCCAAGTCGTCCTGGAAAAAGTAATACACGATCAGGACGCGCCCAAACTGCCGGTCGATCGGCCGCACGCCTTTATCTATTTCATCAAGGTGACCAACCTGAGCCCCCGGACCGTCCGTCTGGTGGGTCGGCGCTGGGTCCTCAACGGGGAGTCCGGGCGCCGGGAAATCCTCGAGGGCGAGGGCATCGGCGGAGAGACCCCCGTCCTCGCCCCAGGGCAGGAATTCGCTTACAACCATTACCACGCCACGGCCGAGAGTATGACAGCCGCCGGATCCATTCACGGCGAGGACAGCGATGGGAACCGGGTGCATGCCCGCATCCCCCCGTTCGCCATGACCATCCCCTGGCAGGATCCCCAATTGGAGCTGCCCTTTTGAGCGCAGGAGGTTCAGCCCCCTGCACTGCTCCGGACGATCCCATCCGCCTGACCGACCTCAACCGTGACGGGGGAATCGGGGCCAACGCCCTGCTTCTGGAATGGGGCAACTGCCGGCTGCTGATCGATGCCGGGATTCACCCCAAGCGTCTGGGGCTGGAGGCCGTTCCCGATTTCAGGCAGATCGCCGATGGCCCCCTCGATGCGATCATCCTGACTCATTGCCACCTCGACCACCTGGGCGCGCTGCCCATCGCCGCCGCCAAATTTCCGGAAGCGCAACTGCTCACCAGCCGGAGCAATGCCCTCATCGCCCCGCGCATGCTGCGCAACAGCGTCAATGTGATGCGTCGCCAGCGTGAGGAAACGGGCAACCCCGATCTTCCGCTCTATTCCCGCTCCATGGTCGATGCGGTGGAAAACCGCATGATCGGCCTGCCCTACAACCGGCCCTTTGCGGTTGAGGCCGACGGCGACCCGGTCGAACTCACGTTCCATGGGGCGGGCCACGTGGCCGGGGCCGCCGGTCTTTCGATACAGCGGGGCCATCGCCGCGCGCTGATCACGGGTGACGTGCTTTTCACTGAACAGGCAACGCTGCCGGGAGCGGCCCTGCCCACCCATCCGGTCGATCTCCTGGTCATGGAAACGACGCGTGGTGGGACCGCGCGCAAGCCGGGTCGGGATCGGGAGGCCGAAATCGAGCGTTTCCTGACGGTGGCCAACGACACCCTGACCGCAGGCGGGTCGGTGCTGGTTCCGGTCTTCGCCCTCGGACGCATGCAGGAAATGCTGACTATCCTGCACCAGGCCAGCCGGGAAGGTCGTTTCCCCGACGTGCCTTTTTACTGTTCCGGTCTGGGCATGGATCTGGTCAATTATCTTGATGCGGCGACCCGCCGCCACGGGGATGTCCGCTTCAGCCGCAAGGTGATCAAAGGCCTGGGCGTGCAGAAGCCCGACTGGAACCTGAAACCCGGCCAACGCCCTCCGACGGGCTTTTACCTCCTGAGCAGCGGCATGCTGGTGGAAAATACCCCCAGTTACCGGTTCGCCGCCGCCATGATCGACCAACCGGACAACGCCCTGCTGTTCGTCGGATATTGCGACCCCGATACCCCGGGGGGCCGGCTGCTGGCCAACGCTGAGGCAGACACTTTTCTGTTTGAAACCCTGGACCAGGACGTGCCCATCCGTGCACACATTGAGCAGTTTGACATGTCAGGGCACGCCGACCGCGATGAGCTTGCGGCCTTCGCGCTCAGTCTGCATCCGAAGACCATTGTCCTCACACACGGCGATCCCGAGGCCCGGGCCTGGTTCCGCAAGGAATTTGCCGACACCGGTCACCCGATCCAGGTTATCGATCCCGAGCCGCTGAAGGCGATCGACCTGTAGGCGGCCTCAACCGGCGGTCTTCTCCCGTTCGCACAACCGGCACGCGTTACCAAAGCCTCAAGATCGGCCTTTTTCCATTGCCTCGGGTTTCCTGAAAGGAAACCAGGTTTTCCTTTCACCGTTCACTCTTCACCTTACATCAATGGTTCCCGCCCTGACTCTGCCGCCCGGCGATTTCGCCGGCTATATTTTCGACTGCGACGGAACGCTCGCCAACTCCATGCCGGCGCATTACCGGGCGTGGAAGCAGGCCCTGGAGGAGGCCGACTTGCCGATTCCCTTTACGGTGTCGTTGTTCAAGACGCTGGGAGGGATGCCTCCGGTGGAGACGGTTCAGCACTTCAACCGCGAATGCCGAATCGCCCTGAATCCCGATGAGATCGTTCCCCGCAAGGAGAGCCTGCTCAAGGTGAACATGGATGCGATTCAGCCGGTCGATGCCGTCGTCCGGTTCGCGCGCAAGCTCAAGGCGGACGGGATTCCGCTCTCCGTAGCCTCGGGCAGCATGCGCTGGGCGGTCGAAGCCACCCTCCGCATCATCGGCATGGAACACTTCTTCCCCGTCGTCGTCACGCAGGACGACGTCCGACGGGGTAAGCCCGATCCGGAGACGTTTTTACTGGCGGCCGAACGGATGAAGGTCGACCCCCGCCGCTGTCTGGTTCTGGAAGACGCCCCCTTTGGTTTTCAGGCCGCCGAGGCCGCAGGCATGGCCTGGGTCGACGTCAACCCCGTCGTACCCGATCAGTATTGAAGCGCTCTCCAGCAATTTTCACCGAACGGATCGGTGACCACCGGGTACGCCGTGGGGGGACAGGGTGATCTGCCAGAGATGGATGTGACGGGCCCGAAAGCTGCCGGCACAGGCCAACAGGTAGTAGCGCCACATGCGGTAAAACCGTTCGGAGTAATGCTTTTTCAGGCGGGGCCAGGCCTTTTCGAAGGAGCGATGCCAGGCCATCAGCGTCCGGTCATAGTCGGCGCCGAAATTGTGCCAGTCCTCGATGACGAACCGTCGGGTGGCCGTGCGGACGATATCGAGGGCCCCCGGCAGGATGCTGTTGGGGAAAATGTACTTGCTGATCCAGGGATCCGGACGGGGTGAAGGCATCTGGGTCCCGATGGTATGCAGCAGGCACAAGCCGTCATCCTTCAGGCACCGCCGACAGACGTCCATGAACGTGGCGTAGTTTTTTCTGCCGACGTGCTCGAACATGCCCACCGAGATGACCCGGTCGAAGATCCCGTTGATATCACGGTAATCCCGCAGGTGGATCTCGACCGGCAGGTCTTTGCAATAGGTGCGCGCATACTCCGCCTGGTTCCGGGAAACCGTGAGGCCAGTTACCTGCGCGCCATAGTGACGGGCCAGGTAGTGGGCGGTCTCTCCCCAACCGCAACCAAGATCGAGCACGGTCATGCCGGCGCGGATACCGAGTTTCCGGGCGATCAGGTCAACCTTGGCCGCTTGCGCATCGTCGACATTGTCCGCTTTTCGCCAGTACCCGCAGGAATAAATCCGGTAACGCCCCAACATGGCCTCAAAGAGGTCTTCCCCCAGGTCATAGTGCTCTTCCCCGATCCGGTAGGCTCGCCGGCCTTTCTGCCAATTGACCAGCTTGGCGGAGAGGATATTCCAAAGATCCCGGACGGGGCGGAACTCTGCACCCAGATCGGTCCGAAGCAGGCGCATGACCATCGCGTCAAGCGCCGCGCAGTCCCACCAGCCATCCATGTAGCTTTCGCCCAGCCCGAGTGAGCCGAGGGCTAGGATGCGCGCCGCAAAGCGCTCATCGTGTACCTGAATGTCCCAGGGACGATCGCCGTTGAGGCGGATATCCGCACCCTCCAGGATTTCCCGGAGCCGCCGGTCATATCGGCGGTCAACGACTCCCTGTCTAAATAAACCAGAGAGCATACTTTTTTAATAACCGAACCACCCCCGGGGCCAAGGGAAAAACGGGGAGCAACCCGACTGGCTTGATTTTCAGGCTCTCGGGACACGTACCCGTCGGGCCAACGCCGCTGAGAGCCACTCCCCGCCCGTCCCGAAGGGATGCGCTTCACGGCAGCCAGGGATACTTTTTGAAGTCGGGCTTTCGCTTGTCGACATAGGCGCGGTGCCCCTCCTCGCCCTGCTCGGTGAGGTAGTAGAGCAGCGTCGCGTTGCCGGCCAGTTCCTGCAGCCCCTGCTGGCCGTCGACGTCGGCATTGAACGCACTCTTCAGGCAGCGGATGGCCAAGGGGCTCTTATCCAGGATCTCGCGGCCCCAGGCCACGCCCTCTGCCTCCAGCTGGTCGACCGGCACCACCTTGTTGACCAGCCCCATCTGCTCAGCCTCATGGGCGTTGTATTGGCGGCACAAATACCAGATTTCGCGCGCCTTCTTCTGGCCGACGATCCGGGCCAGATAACTGCTGCCGAACCCGCCGTCGAAACTGCCGACCTTCGGCCCCGTCTGGCCGAAGACCGCGTTGTCGGCCGCGATGGTGAGATCGCAGACGACATGGAGGACGTGCCCGCCGCCGATGGCATAGCCGGCCACCAGCGCGATGACGACCTTGGGCATGGAGCGGATCAGCTTCTGGAGATCGAGCACATTGAGGCGCGGGACGCCGTCCCTGCCGACATACCCGCCCTTCTGTTCGCCGCGGATCTTCTGGTCCCCGCCGCTGCAAAAGGCGTACTTGCCATCGGTGTGCGGACCGGCGCCGGTCAGCAGGACAACCCCGATGGCCGGATCTTCGCGGGCATCGGTGAAGGCCTCGATCAGTTCGATCACCGTGTCGGGCGTGAAAGCGTTGCGCCGGTGCGGCCGGTTGATGGTCACCTTGGCGATGCCTTCGGCCTTTTCGTAGATGATATCCTCGAAGGGTTTGACCTGCTGCCAGTCCATGTCGCCCAGCTTCGCCGATCCCGGCGGCGGGTCAACCCGAGGAAGGCGAACCCCTCATCAGCACTGATGGCTTCGATTGGATTGAACTAACCCAGCTATCGGGGAACCGCTGATCTTCGCAAAGCCACGCTTATGAATCCCGGAATGAGATTGGCGACGATTGGCGGGGATTTGCGGTCAGCTCCCCTCCCCTGCCGCGGCCATAGCCTCCAGGAGCGCGCGGCGGCGGGGCGGATCGGCCTTGCGGTCGGTGACCACTTCCAGCACCCGGACCGCGCGTTCCGGCGGGGCTTGCAACAAGGAGATCAGCGCCTGTCTCCCGGTGGGCCGGGTGTGCGGCACGCCATGGGCCGCACAGAGTTTGCCGAAGTCGATGGACTGCGGGGTGGCGAAGCAGGCCTCGAAGGGCGGGTCGAACTGCGCGATGGGCAGATTTTCAAAGATGCCACCGCCCCGGTTGTTGACCAGGACCACGGTCAGGCTGCCGCGGAACCCGTTTGCCTGCAGCAGACCATTACTGTCGTGGAGAAAGGCCAGGTCGCCGGTCAGCAGGTAGGTCGGTCCGGGCGACTGGCGGGCAAAGCCGAGGGCGTGCGACAAGGTGCCATCGATGCCGTTGGCCCCCCGCATGGCAGCGATCCGGTAGCGCTTCCGGTTGCCTGGCCAGAAGAACTCGCAGTCCCGCACCGGCATGCTGCTGGCGATCACCACCTGGGCCTGGTGCGGCAGGTGTTCGCCCAGGATAAACGGCAGCCCAGCCTCCCAGAGCGTGTCGCCATCTTGTTCCCAATGTTCGGCGGCCTCGGCCCGGGCCGCCTGATCCGCCGACAGCCACTGTTCGCGATAGGCATCGGCGGCTGTCGGATTCCTGGATGCCAGCCGCGGGGCCCAGTAGCCGGCAAAGGCCTCCAGCGACACCATGCGGTGAATCGCCTGACGCCCGAGCGGATCTCGATTGTCGCTGGTCGGATCAATGACGCGGGTCACCACGGCCGCGTCCAGTTGCTCGAGCCATTGGCGCAGCACTTTGCTGGTCGGCAATGAGCCCACCTGCAGCACCGCTTCGGGCCGCAGGCGTTCGGCGGTTGCAGTCGATCGCAGCAAGGCATCGTAGGTGATAATCCACGGATCGTCGGGGTCTTCCCGGGAACGCAGCGGCGCCAGTGCATCGGCCAGCACCGGCCAGCCCGTGACCGCGCTCAACCAGGTGGCTGCCTCAACGAAGGGTTCGGGGTCGGCCGGCTCGACCGTCCCAATAACAATCAGCCCACGATCGGCTTCGAGGAATGCCTGGTCCTCCGCTTCAGCCGGTTCGGAGGGCGGGTAAAGGGAAGAAGCCGGAACATTCGGGATGGTACCCCACGCCTCGGGCCAGAGACGGGCTGGATCCAGGCAATCGCCGGCCTCGGACGTGGGAACCAGTGGATCGCGAAAGGGCGCGTTGAGGTGGACGGGCCCACCGTCGGTGGACAACGCAGCGGACCAGGCTTGCGCGAGCAGGTCATGCCATGCCCGAAAGGTTGACGCGTTGGCCTCCGGAACGGGCAGCGTGTCATGGAAAACCGGATACCATCCATAGAGATTCTCCTGGCGGATGGTCTGGCCGCTGTGGCAGTCCTGCAGCTCAGGGGGCCGGTCGGCCGTGATGGCAATCAGCGGCACGTGCCGGTAACGGGCCTCGACCAGCGCAGCGTGGTAATGCACGCCGGCGGTACCCGAGGTACAGACCAGCAGGACGGGCCGGTCGGTCCGCTTGGCCAGACCGAGCGCGAAAAACCCCGCGGAGCGTTCGTCCACGATGGGAATGGTTTCGATCTTCGGATGACGGGCCAGGGCCAGGGTCAGCGGCGTCGATCGCGAACCGGGCGAGGTCACCGCATGCCGGAGACCCCAGGCTGCCAGACAGTCCGCCAAAAAGGCACCGCCCAGGCTGTTCGGATTCGAACAGGCCAGCGCATCGGGTTTGCCGGCGGCGTGGGTCATGACTCGACAACGAGCGCCTCCCGCATCGCCCGGAACTTCATCTCGGTCTCGGCTTCCTCTTTTTCCGGATCGGAGCCCTCGACGATTCCGCAGCCGGCGAAGAGACGGGCACGGTTGTCGTCGATTTCGGCGGAGCGGATCGCCACCACCGATTCCCCGTTACCCTGCACGTCGCAATAGCCCAGCGCCCCGGCATACAGGCCCCTCGGAAACGGCTCAATGGCGCGCAGGCGTTCCCGGGTCACATCACGAGGGCTGCCGCCCACCGCAGGCGTCGGATGCAAGACGCCCAGCAGGTCGAAAAAGTGAAGCCCCGCCGGCAGTGCCCCGGACAGGGGCGTCAGCAGGTGCTGTACGTTGCTGAGCGGCATCAGCCGCCGGCCGTCCTCGTCAACCGAGGTGACGCCCAGGCGCTGAAGCCGCCGCCGGATCGCATCGATCACCACCTGCTGCTCATACCGGTCCTTCTCGCTTTCGAGGAGCGCCCGGCCCAGGGTCGCATCCTCGGCGACGGTGCTTCCGCGGCGCGTTGTGCCGGCCAGCGCCATGGTCCGGAATCGGCCGTTCCGTGTTTCCACCAGGCGCTCGGGTGTGGCGCCGATGAAGCTCTGGCCCTCACCGTTGGCGAAGGAGAAGGCATAACAACCGGCAAAACGCTCCCGCAGCAGGTTGAGCGTCTGGAGCGGATGCAGGCGTTCGCTGAATTGGAGATCGAGCGCACGGGCCTGGACAATCTTCTGATAAGCGCCGGCTTCGATCTCCCGGACGGCGGAGCGGACGCGGTCGCGGAACCCGCCGGGCCCCTCCCCCACCAGATGCGTGGCTTCGAGCCGGGCCGGCAGCTGGTTGGTGTCTCCAGCCGGCTCATACTGGAAGGTCATGAACCTCGAATGAGCGGCCCAGATGCGGTCGACCAACGGCGCGAGGTTTCCTTCGGGCGGAATCGGGCAGTTGGCCACCGCCCGGTAGCGGCCTCCTGACCGGGAGACCTGCCAGCGGGGCACAAACAGCGTAGCCGGGGCAAAGGCCGTTCCCGCCTCCGGCTCGTCGTGGAAGGCGATCCCGAAGAAGGCATGCGGACCGGCAAATGGGCCGTCTGTATCGCCGGTCAGGATACAGTCGGCGCGGACTGTATCCCAGAAGGTGGCCATAGCGGAGATCCGGTCGGGGCCCGCAAACGTTTCCGCAAAAGCCGACTCCGCGCCGGCCACAGCAAGATCGAGCGTGGGATGCTCGAGATAAAAATGCAGGTTGCCCGGTTCGTAGATGGCATCCAGGACCGCCAGCGGCGCAATATGCGGCACATCCAGCGTGATACTGGCCAGCTTCGGGCGGCCGGCGGCGGCTGCTTCCGCCTGACAGTATTCGAAGAACGCGGCCAGGCCGTCGCGGTCGCGGTTGGGAAAACGGTCTGCGGGCAAAACATCCATAAGCCACCCGCAACCAAACCGGTTTGCGCCTGAAATGCAAAACGCGGCGGGCGGGCCTGGCCGTCGAGCGAGCGCTGAAGCGCACGCCTCCCACCTGTTCGCCGGCAGAGACCCGAAGGGCTAGCTCTGATCTGGGAGGGCTGCGCTTCAGCGCTGCCTCGCAAATCCAGCCCCGCGGTCGCCGGGGACGACCGCCCACCTGCGGAAATTGCAGTCCCCGACGCGGGCGGGCCTGGCCGTCGAGCGAGCGCTGAAGCGCCCGCCTCCCACCTGTTCGCCGGCCGAGACCCGAGCGTGTAGCTCCGATCTGGGGGGGCTGCGCTTAAGCGCTGCCACGCGC
>JBNPEH010000035.1:0-29848 GCA_051117635.1 Opitutales bacterium
ATACTTAAGCATAGCGAATACAAAGCCTTACGGAATTGATCCCGATGAAAACGCTGTTAAGTCATGGCCCCTCCTCCTTCCCCCATTAACTCCTTAACCCATCCCCTCCTTCATCAGGGCTGTACTTGTTCATCCTTGTCTTCGATGGCGGCGAGCAGGGCGTGCCAGGCGAGGGTGGCGCACTTGATCCGGGCGGGGAACTGCCGGACGCCAGTGAGGGCGGCGAGATCGCCGAGCGTCCCAAGGGGATCGTCCGGTTCCTGTTCACCGGTCAGGGCGGCAATCAGTTCCTGACAGCGCGTTTCGGCGGCCTCCAGCGACTTGCCACCCACCTCGAGCGTCAGGAGGGAGGCGGAGGCCTGGGAGATGGCGCAGCCTTCACCGGAAAACCGAACCTGATCGATGACATCGCCATCGAGTTTCAGCCAGACAGCGACCTCATCGCCGCAGGTGGGGTTGTAGCCGGAGCCGCTCCGGTCCGCCTCTTCGAGTTTTCCCCGGTTCCGCGGCCGCTTGTTATGGTCGAGGATGATCTGCTGGTAAAGGTCCTGGAAATCAGCCGACATCGCCGAAGAAGGACAGGACTTTACGCAGGGTGGCAATCGCAAGATCCACCTCGTCGCGGGTACTGTAGCAGCCAAAGGACAGGCGAGCCGTGCCGGGAATACCGAGGTGTCTCATGAGCGGCATACAACAGTGGTGACCGGCCCTGACAGCCAGGCCGGCCCCGTCGCAAAAGGTGGCGATGTCGTGCGGATGGATCCCCGGGCAATGCAAGGACAGGACAGGCCCTTTATCGGGCGCGGTGCCGATGACGGACACGCCGTCCAGCGCCGACACCTGTTCTGTGGCGTAGGCCAGCAGCAGCTGTTCGTGGGCGGCGACCCGTGCCACGCCAAGATTCTTCAGAAACCGGATAGCCTCGGCCAGGCCGATGGCTCCAGCCAGGTGGGGGGTACCCGCCTCGAATCGACCCGGGGGATCGCGAAAGGTGAAACCGTCGGTAGAGACCTGCTCGATCATGTCTCCCCCGCCCTGATAAGGCGGCATTGCCTCGAGGTGCTCACCCTTTCCGTACAGACAACCGATACCGGTGGGTCCGTAGACTTTGTGCCCACTGAAGACGAAAAAATCGCAGTCCAGCGCGGCCAGATCAATAACGGCATGCGGCACGGCCTGCGCGCCGTCGACCAGAACAGGCACGCCCCGGTCACGGGCATCGGCGACCAGTTCGTGAACCGGATTGATGGTTCCCAGACTGTTGCTGATCCAGACGACTGACGCGAAGGCAACGTCTTCCCAGGCCAGGGTTTGCTGCCAGGCTTCCCGATTGAGGAGGCCTTCCCGGGTTATGGGGCAAAAAACCACTTCGGCACCGCTTCGCTCCGCCACCTGATGCCAGGGTACGATGTTGGCATGGTGCTCCATCAGCGTGATCAGGATTTTCTGCCCGGCCTTGATTCGTGGCAGAACAAAGCTCTGGGCGACCAGATTGATCGATTCTGTAGCCCCGCGCGTAAACACCAGATTCTTCGGCGAGGGGGCCTTCAGGTGCTCGGCAATACAGCTGCGCGCATCATCGTAAGCCTGGGTGGCATCCTGACTGAGCTGGTAGATGCCCCGGTGAATATTGGCGTTGGCGTGACTGTAAAAGTCACTGACTGCCCGGATAACCGGGTGGGGTTTCTGGCTGGTGGCAGCATTGTCCAGATAAGTCAGGGGAACCCCGTTCCTCACCTCCTTGCGGAGAATAGGAAACGCTTCGCGCACCGCTTCGACATCATAGGCAGCGGCAGCCGTGGAGGGGTGATCCGTCATTCAGGAACAGAGTGACTGGTCGGGTGGCTGAAGCCAAGACACGGTCGAACCGGATCAGCGTGGCAGCAATGAGGCGATTTCACGCGCCAGATCCACATCCTTTCGGGTCACTTTGCCGTCAGCGTCATGTGTGCTGAGCGAAATCCGGATAGTGTTATAAACATTGAACAATTCCGGGTGGTGATCGGCTTTTTCAGCCAACAGACCGATACGCGTGATCAGTCCCAAGGCCTGAGAAAAGTCGTCCAGCTTGATTTCTGTTTTGAGCGCATCATCGGCATGTTCCCAGTGAGGCAGGTCCTTGAGCGCCGTTTCTATTTCAGTGGGGTTGAGCGGATTATTTGACATACGGGTAGCGTACGCGAATGCGAAGGCCATGTCCAATTTGCTCCCGGGTCGCTAAGCTTGAAAACCCCCGTTGGCACCGCTTGTATCCGCTTTTTCCGGGCAACTTGTGGCCGATTCCTCTGACAACCCCCCTCCGCTGCCGCCGCCGCGTCACGTCGCCATCATCATGGACGGCAATGGTCGCTGGGCCAAAAAACGCGGCAAGCCGCGCACCGAAGGCCACCGCCAGGGCGTCCGGAACGTCGAGCGGGTCCTCAAAGCGGCCCGCGACCTTGACATCGAGGTCATGACCTTTTTCGCCTTCAGTGTCGAAAACTGGAAACGGCCAGAGTCCGAGGTGCACTTTTTGATGAACCTGCTCGAGTCGTTTCTCCGCGAGCAGACGCGCAAACTGGTGGAACAGGAAATCCGTTTCCGCGTAACCGGGCGGCCGGCCGGCCTGCCCCCCTCGGTCCAGGCTGCCATCCGCGAAGCAATGGATGCCACCCGGACCTTTACCGGGCGAACCCTCGTCCTGGCACTCAACTACGGCAGCCGCTCCGAGGTCGTCGACGCCGCGCGCGCGCTCATGCAATCCGCCCTGGCCGGCGAGATCCGTCCCGAGCAATTGGATTGGGACGCCTTCCGCCAGCACCTCTACCTGCCCGATCTGCCGGACCCGGACCTGGTCATCCGCACCTCGGGAGAAACCCGTTTGAGCAATTTCCTGCTGTTGCAGGCCGCCTACGCGGAATGGATTTTCAGCCCGGTGCCCTGGCCGGAGTTCGATGGCGACCAGTTTGCCGCCGCCATTTCGGATTACCGGCGCCGGGAGCGACGCTTCGGGCTGACCAGCGAACAACTGCGGATGATCGCCGCCGAAACCACGGTGGACCCCTGACCTCATGACCCAACGCATCGTCAGCACGACCATCCTCTGGCTCTCGCTTATTGCGATTCTCATGCTTTTTCAGACCGTCGGAGGCCTGATCATCATTTTGGTGGTTGCCCTGCTGACCCAGGCGGAACTGTACGGGCTTTTCCGGAAAATGGATCAGCGCGCCGACGCCAAGACCGGCCTGATCTGCGGCGGTCTCGTCGTCGTGGTTCCTTACCTCACCGGACGACCGGACGCTTCCGCCGATGTCCTCGCCTTCTGCCTGATCGTCCTGACGCTGACCATCCTGGGGCGGAACATGTTCGCCGGACGGGTCCGGAGCCTCGGGGCCACTCTCTTCGGTCTGGTTTATGTCCCGTTCCTTTTTCACTTCTTTGTCCGGCTGATTCAGCTGTGCGAAATCGAGGGCCTGGGGGCCGGTGTGGGCAAATACCTCGCGATCTGGATCGTGGCCGTGGCCAAGTTCACCGACGTCGGCGGCCTGTTGGCGGGCCGGCAGTTCGGGCGCACGCCGCTGGCCCCCGCCATCAGCCCGAAAAAGACCTACGAAGGTTGCCTCGGTGGCCTCGCCCTGTCCGCGCTGGTGGCGGCCATCCTCGCCGCCCTCGGTCCCGTCTTTTTCGAAACCTTCCCGAAGGCCTTTACCCCCTGGCTGGCCGCGCTCATCGCGGTGCCCGTCGCCATCGCATCCATTGCGTCCGACCTGATCGAATCCCAGCTCAAACGCGCCGCCGGCGTGAAGGACTCCGGTACCATCGTGCCCGGGATCGGCGGTGTCTTCGACCTGACGGACAGCATCATCCTCTGCGCTCCGCTGGGCTATTTGCTGATCAAGTACCTCGCGCTCTGAGGCGGTTCCGTCCTGCGCCCATGGAAGCCGACCGACCAAAGCGGATCGTATTGCTGGGTGCCACCGGTTCCATCGGCGGCAGCACGCTCAAAGTCCTCCGTTATCACCCGACCCGGTTTGAACTGGTTGGGATTTCGGCCCATCGCAACGCCGATGGCCTGGCTGCGATCGCCCATGAGTTCCAAGTGCCCCAGGTCGCGCTCACCGACGGCAACGGAGCCTGCGACTCAAGCGCCTTTCCTGAGGGAACCACCATTCATCGCGAGGCGGAGGGCCTGGTCAACCTGGCCACGCTGCCGGAAGCGGATCTCGTGCTGGTCGCCGTGGTCGGCACGCACGGCCTTCGCCCTACCCTGGCCGCGCTCGAAGCGGGCAAGGACATCGCTCTCGCCAACAAGGAAGTGCTGGTCATGGCCGGCGCTTTCGTGGTGGATGCCAGCCGGCGCCACGGCGGACGCCTGCTGCCGACGGACAGCGAGCATAACGCCATTTTTCAGTGCCTGCAGGGCGATCACAACCGGGAGGCGTTGCTGGACGGCCTCGTCCTGACCGCATCCGGTGGCGCCCTCCGCGACTGGCCCGTGGAGCGGCTGGCCGACGTCCGGCCCGCCGACGCGCTCAAGCACCCCAACTGGGACATGGGCCCGAAGGTCACCCTCGACAGCGCCACCATGGCCAATAAGGGGCTCGAACTGATCGAAGCCCATTGGCTTTTCGGGTTGGCCGAAAACCGGATCGAGGTGGCCATTCACCCGGAGAGCATCGTGCATTCGCTGGTCCGATTCCGGGACGGCAACTACCTGGCGCAGCTTTCTCCGCCCTCGATGACCTTCGCTATCCAGAACTGCCTCCTGTTTCCGGACCGCCTTCCGGGCCCCGAGCAGACCATCGACTTCGCCCGAAGCCTGTCCCTCCGGTTTGCTCCCCCCGAGCCCGGGCGCTATCCCTGCCTTGGCCTCGCCCGGTCCGCTCTCCGCCTGGGCGGCGCCGCACCGGCTGTTTTCAACGCCGCCAACGAAGTCGCGGTCGAGGCCTTCATGCACGGCCGTATCCGCTTCACCGATATTCCGGGGATCATTGACAAGGCGCTGGAGTCCACGACATTGACCCAACCGTCGGCTCTGGACGATCTGATCGCCGTGGACGCCGAGGCCCGCCGGATCGCCCGATCCCTCATCGCCTGATCGACCCGTGCTCGCTTCCATCTTCGATACCCTTTTAAATTTCTGGTTCCTGCTGGTGGCCCTGCTCTTTCTGGGGCTGTCCATCTTTGTCCACGAGTTGGGGCATTTCCTCGCCGCCCGCCGCCGCGGCCTGAAAGTCGACCGGTTCTCCATCGGTTTCGGCCCCAGGATCTTCGGCTGGACCGGTAAGGACGGGGTCGATTACCGGTTGTCCGCCTTCCCGCTGGGCGGTTACGTCGCGCTCCCGCAACTGGCCGACATGGGGCGCCTGGAAGGGGGCGAAGGCGAGTCCGCCGACAACCATCCCCTGCCGCCGATCTCCTTTGCCGACAAGATGATCGTCGCCGTCATGGGGGCCGTCTTCAACCTGATCTTCGCCCTGCTTCTGGCCACCGTTCTCTGGATGACCGGCCAGGAGGTGTCGACCGGCATGCTGACCACCGAAGTCGGCTACGTCAGCCCGCAGGTACGTACCGACGACGGCGATATCGTGACCGGACCCGCTGCCCGGGCGGGCATCCAACCCGGGGACGTCATCCTGGCGGTGGACGGCGCCGAGGTGGAACGCTGGACCGACGTCCGTTTTCGCGTGCTCGCCGGAGTCGGGCGCAATGAAGCCGATCAACCGGAAACCGAAATCAAACTGCTGAGGGACGACCAGGTGATCCAAAAAACGCTCAACCCCGTGCTCGTCACCTCCGAGTCCATCCGGGAGGTCGGGCTTTACCCCTCCTCCATCCTTTACGTGGACATGCTGTTCGAGGGCCTGCCCGCAGCCGAAGCGGGAATCCGGTTGGGTGACCGGCTGGTCAGCCTGAACGGGGAGCCGATCCGGTCCCTGGCCCTGGTTCAGGACGCCCTGCTGGCCTATCCGGAAGCAAGGCATGAGCTGACGGTGGAACGGGACGGAGCAACTTTTACCTACCGACTGAAGCCAGTCATGCCCGAACCGGGGACAACCCTCACGGTGCGCTATGCCGACAACGGCAAAACGCGTACGCAGGAGGTGACCCATCCCGAAGGCGCCGCGGCGCGCCCGGTCTTCGGGTTCGGTGTCCGGACCGATACGACGACCATCTACGTGAACCCGGTCACCCAACTGGCTGACAAGATGGAGATTTTCTACCTGACGCTCCGCGGACTGCTGCACACCGACTCCGATGTCAAGGCGCGTAACATGAGCGGGCCCGTCGGAATCGTGGACAACCTCCAGCGCACCGCCAGCTACGGCTGGAAGGAACTCTTCTGGTTTGTCGTCTTTATCAACATCAACCTGGCCATCCTGAATCTCCTCCCGATTCCCGTCCTCGACGGCGGCCACATGCTCTTCGCCACCATTGCCAAAATCCGGGGCCGCTCCCTGCCCCGACGCTTCATGGAGACCACACAGGCCGTCTTCGTCCTGCTGCTCATTTCCTTCATGCTGTATGTCACCTTCTTCGACACCGGACGCGTCCTCAACCGCATCCGCGGCGTCGAGGAGGAGCCGGTGACCGTTCGGCCGGCACCCCCTCCGGTCGACGCCTTGCCCCCTCCCGAATCCCCGGCACCCCCCGGGCCCGCCCGGGCGAACCCGCAACCCTGAGTCTCCTCCACTGATGGACCCGTATTGCCATTCCCGATACAAGGCCGTCCGCTGGCGGACACGCGAGGTGCGGGTCGGCGACGTCGGCATCGGCGGGGATAACCCGATTCGCGTTCAGTCGATGACCACCACCGACACCTGCGACGTAGACGCGACCGTTCAACAGGCCATCGCCCTGGCCGAGGTGGGGTGCGAAATTGTCCGGATCACGGCCCCGAACACCAAAGCCGCTGTCGCGCTCGGCGAGATCCGCAGAAAAATCCGTGCGGCAAAGATCGATGTCCCGCTGGTGGCCGACATTCATTTTACGCCCAAGGCGGCGATGGAGGCCGTGAAGCACGTGGAGAAGGTCCGCATCAATCCGGGCAACTACGCCGACCGGAAGAAGTTCAAAGTGCGTGAGTATTCGGACAATGAATACGAGAACGAGCTGCAGCGGCTCTACGAGGCCTTTTCCCCGATCGTCCTCGAGGCCAAAAAGCTGGGTAAGGCCATGCGGATCGGGACCAACCACGGCTCGCTCTCCGACCGGATCATGAATCGTTACGGCGACACGCCCCTGGGCATGGTCGAAAGCGCCCTCGAGTTCATCCGCATCGCCGAGAGCCACGGCTATCAGGACATTGTTCTGTCCATGAAGGCCAGCAACCCCAAGGTCATGATCGAGGCTTACCGCCTGGCTGTCGCCAGGATGAAGGAGCAGGGGATGGCTTATCCGCTGCACCTCGGGGTGACCGAGGCGGGCGACGGAGAAGACGCGCGCATCAAAAGCACGGTCGGCATCGGCAGCCTCCTGTACGACGGGCTGGGCGACACAATCCGGGTTTCCCTGACCGAGGATTCGGTTTACGAAATTCCGGTCGCCCGGGATCTGGCTGACCGGGCGATGAAGCTCTGGGCCGACCAGGCCGCCGCCCCCGACCTGAATCCCGCCTTCGACAGCATCGATCCCTTCACCTTCCAGCGACGTCCGGTGGATGCCATCGATCTCGGGCCGCAGTGTCCGGTCGCCGTGGATGAACCGCCCCGCGTTGTCGTGGCCGCGCACCGGCCGCTCCATGAGCCCAAGGCCATCGTCGGCGAGGTGCTGCAAGCCAATCAACGCCTGAAGGACGCCCATATCGAGGGCTTGCTCGTGCAAGTAAACACCCCGGCTGACATCGAGGCGTTGCACGCCCTGGTGCACAGCCTGGATACCGTGGTCAAAGCCATTCTGCCAGTCCTTGCCCCGGCCTTCGGCCCTGAATGCCTCGCGGATTTTCCCCGGCCGAAATTGCTGAACCTTTTTCCCGTGCGGCGTTTCGACGGTCGTGAACCGGAAGAACAATCGCTTGCTGTTTGGCTGCAGGCCGCCCGAGAGGCCGGAACCGGCCTGGCCGTCTGCACCACGGCGGAAGGTCTGGAGCGGGGACTGGCCAACGCCCTGGACGGCGAACGGCAAGTCCCCGTTCTGATCGCCTCTGACCTGCCGGAGAGCCCGGCTGCCCACGCCCTGGGTGCCTGTCGCCGTCTGGTCGAGGGCATGCGTGGCATGCAAACACACCGGCCGCTCTGGATACGGGCAACGGATGCAGCATCCATCGCGCCCCAGGAGTCGTTCAACTCAAGGCTGATCGAGGCCAGTCTGCTGGCGGGGCCCCTACTCTGCGATGGTCTGGGCGACGTGCTGAGCATCGAGACCGAGCCGGATCTCGCCCGCGCCACTGCATTGGCTTACAACATCCTGCAGGGTACCCGCACCCGCATCTCCAAGACCGAGTTTGTCGCCTGCCCCAGTTGCGGCCGGACCCTCTTTGACCTCCAGAGCACGACCCAGCGGATCAAGGAGCGCACCGGCCACCTCAAGGGCGTCACGATTGCGGTCATGGGCTGTATCGTAAACGGCCCCGGCGAAATGGCCGATGCCGACTTCGGCTACGTCGGCGGAGCACCCGGCAAGATCAACCTTTACGTCGGCAAACAGGCCGTGAAGTACAATATTCCCGAAGCCGAAGCCGTCGAACGGCTGGTCGATCTCATCGCCGAGCACGGCAAATGGATCGAGCCGGAGGACGCCGACGCCGAGCCCGCCCGGGCTTAGGCCATGTTTGAAAAGTCGAGATAAGCGGAGAATTGACGGCTTTTACGCGTGTGGCGGGCGGACAGGTCGGCCGGCGTTCAGCGACTCCAAGAAGACTTTTCAAACACGTTCTAAGGCGTGTCACGGGGTTCCCTTCCCCGGTTGCACTCGGGCCGGCCGCGGGCCTAGCGTGACCGGATGGAAGTGATCCGACCTGACGGCCGTATGGCCGATGAACTGAGGGAAATCAGCCTGCAGCCCGGCATCGCCCCGCATGCCAGCGGGTCGGTCCTGGCCGCCTCTGGCGACACGCGGGTTATCTGCGCGGCCACGGTGGAGAACAAGGTACCCCGCTGGATGCAGTACCAGGGCGTGGCCGGCGGCTGGCTCACCGCCGAGTATTCGATGCTTCCCTACAGCACACTGGAGCGGAAGCAACGCGACATTTCGCGCGGCCAGAGCGATGGTCGTACGATCGAGATCCAGCGGCTGATCGGCCGATCGCTCCGGGCCGTCTGCGATTTGAAAAAGCTGACCGGCAAGACCATCTGGATCGATTGCGATGTCCTGCAGGCGGACGGCGGCACCCGCACCGCCGCCATCACCGGGGCCTACGTCGCGGCACGGCTCGCGGTCCGCCGCTTGCTGGCGGAAAACAGCCTGAAGGAGGACCCCTTCCGCGACAGTGTCGCCGCCATCAGTGTCGGGATCTACCAGGATACGCCCGTCCTCGACCTGAATTATCCTGAGGACCGGGATGCCACCGTCGACCTGAACCTGGTAATGACCGGCGGGGGTGCCTTTGTCGAAGTGCAGGGCAGCGGCGAAGAGGCCACTTTTTCGGGTGAGGAACTGAACGCGCTGCTCGATCTGGGGCGTCAGGGCATTTCCCAGCTGACGGCCATCCAGGATCGGGTCCTGGCCGGGCCCCCGCCGGAAAACCCGGTGCCGGCGACGCCTGAAAACCCGGTTTAACGGGCCTTTTCCGGTTGCGGGAGCAGGTCCCGGTTTCCATGGTGTCCCGCTCACCCGATCACCGACGCATCCGTTCGTATGAATATCCACGAGTATCAGGCCAAACAGCTCTTTGAAACTTACGGCGTTCCCGTGCCCAAGGGGGTGGCCGTCCAGTCCGCCGACGCCTTTGAGGACGCGCTCAGTCAGTTCGACAACGGCGCCGCCGTGGTGGTCAAAAGTCAGATCCACGCCGGCGGTCGGGGCAAAGGCACCTTTACCGACGGCTATCAGGGCGGCGTCAAGGTGGTGAAATCCAAAGAAGAGGCGCGAGCAGCCGCCGAAGCCATGCTCGGCAACACACTGGTCACCCACCAGACCGGTCCGGCGGGCCGCAAGGTCCGGACCGTCTATTTCACCGAAGCCAGCGACATCCGGAAGGAGTATTACCTGGCCATCGTTATGGACCGTACATCCGGCGGGCCGGTTATCATCGCCTCGACCGAGGGCGGGGTGGACATCGAGGAGGTGGCCGAAAACAGCCCGGACAAGATCACCCAGGTGGGGATCGACCCGGCCATCGGTCTGATGCCCTACCAGATGCGCGAAGTCGCCTTCGGCCTTGGCTTCAGCGGCGATCAACTCAAGCAGACGGGCAAGATCCTCTCCGGCCTTTACCAGCTGTTCATCGAGAAGGACTGCTCGATGGTCGAGGTGAATCCGCTCATTACCACGCCCGAGGGAGACATCGTCGCCCTCGATGCCAAGGTCGGCTTTGATGAGAACGCGCTCTTCCGCCACAAAGATATCCAGGATCTGCGCGACCTGAATGAGGAGGACCCCAAGGAAATCGAGGCAAGCAAGTACGCGCTCTCCTATGTCGCGCTTGACGGAAACATCGCCTGCATGGTGAACGGCGCCGGCCTGGCCATGGCCACCATGGACATCATCCACCATTTCGGGGGCGAACCCGCCAACTTCCTCGATGTGGGCGGCGGGGCCACCGAGGAGAATGTCACCGCGGCTTTCCGCATCATCCTGTCCGACCCCAACGTGGAGGGCATTCTGGTCAACATCTTCGGTGGGATCATGCGCTGCGATGTCATCGCCCGCGGCATCATCGGCGCCGCCCAGAATGTCGACATCCCCGTCCCGCTGGTCGTCCGCCTCGAGGGCACCAACGTGAAGGAAGGCAAGCAGTTGCTCGCTGATTCAGGCCTCGCGATCACGACCGCGGACAGTTTGTCGGACGCCGCCCGCAAAATCGTCGACCTGGCCGCCAAGGCCTCCTGAGCCCAACTTCCGGCAAACCGCTTTTTCCGCAACCATGAGTGTATTGGTCAACAAAGATACCCGCGTCGTCGTCCAGGGACTGACAGGCAAGACGGGCAGTTTCCACGCCACGCAATGCCTTGAGTACGGCACCCAGATCGTCGCCGGGGTCACGCCCGGCAAAGGCGGTCAGAAATGGGAGGACAGGGTGCCGGTCTACGACACGGTGAAGGACTCGGTCGAACAGGCGGGCGCTGACACCTCGGTCATTTTCGTGCCGCCGGCCTTTGCCGCCGATTCGATCCTCGAAGCGATCGATGCCGGGATCGGGCTGGTCATCGCGATCACCGAAGGCATCCCGGTCAAGGACATGGCTATCGTCAGGAAACGCCTGGCCACCAGCGACTGCCGCCTCATCGGTCCCAACTGTCCCGGCATCATCACCCCGGGTGAGTGCAAGATCGGCATCATGCCCGGCTATATCCACAAGCCGGGCAAAGTCGGGATCGTGTCGCGCTCCGGTACCCTCACCTACGAGGCCGTCTGGCAGGTCACTTCAGCCGGCTACGGTCAATCCACCTGCATCGGCGTCGGCGGGGATCCGATCAACGGCACCAGTCACACCGACGCGCTCAAGCTGTTCGCCGAGGATCCCGAGACCGAAGCCATCATCATGATCGGGGAGATCGGCGGCACGGCCGAGGAGGAAGCCTGTACCTTCATCCGGGACCACGTGGACAAGCCGGTGGCCGGCTTCATCGCCGGGTCGACTGCTCCCCCCGGACGTCGCATGGGCCACGCCGGGGCCATTGTTTCCGGGGGTACCGGGACCGCCGAAGCCAAGTTCGCCGCCATGAAAGAAGCCGGCGTCGCCATCGCCGAAACCCCGTCCGACATCGCCAAAGCCCTTTTCTCGGTCTACTCGCCAGAATAACCGGCGCGCGGGAAAGGCCCGAGCATCGGCTGGAGCCAACGCCCCCTATCTGGTCACCGTCTCCGGGAGGGCTGGGCTTCAGCCCTGTCCTCGCGACCTGAGCCATTTAATCAAAGCAATAGCCAATTGGTATAACTGGCCAAGGGGCCTGCTCCGTTGGAGAAAATCGATTCAACCCATGATCGGAGGAGAATCTACCGTTGAACGCGCTTCGGCGCAGTACCCCTTCATCGGACCACCCTGTTTTTTAATGGCTTCCAGTACATCCTTGCCAACATCGGGCGTCACACCGTCTGGGAAACGCGGGGCAATCATGAGCTCATGATAACCGTTCCTGCCGTTTTCCGCTGCGCAGGTGTTGCGGGTTCATGTGCGCCTATTGCGCTGCGACGGCAATCGGCTTCAGCGACTTGACCCCGGCTGGCCCTGCCATCCTGCTATCCGGGTGGATATCTACGAGGCTTGGCTTCCCGATCATCTCTATTATCTGGTTCATCTGGTCCTCTGGATGCTGCCGGTTGCCGTCCTGCAATGGATCGCCTTCCCACGGATCCTGCGGCCGCACTTCAAAGCCATCATCGGCATACCGCTTGTCCTCGGCACGTACCTGATCCTGACCGACATGGTAGCCGTTTCTTTCGGCGTCTGGGGGTTCGATGACCGGTTCATCCTCGGCTTCAAACCCGGCGGAGTCCCCATCGAGGAATGGCTGTTCTTCTACCTCACCGCCCTCCTCTGCGTGCAGAGCTTCCTCCTTTTCATACCCGACGGGGACCGGGCGGGCCCCCCTTCACGCGCTTCGGAATCCGCCAATTGATCCATGGCTATATGCCTTTCGATGGATTCAGAATCAGCGGAGATTGGCATATATCAATAGTTAGCCCGCACTTCTCACCAGAATGGGGAAACAGGGCGGCAAATTATTCTGTACGAGGGATTTGCAGCATTTCTTTGAAATGCACGTTCGTGAGGTAGTCCTGTTTCCCGATTCCTTTCGTCCACATGCGCGATCTGCTGCGTTGTCGGGCTGGAAACCGCCTGGTTACGCACCTCAGTGCGCGCCCAGCCGGTTTCGCCCTCCGCCTTGCAGCTCATCCCATCTGGGCTTCATAAAAAATTCGGGCTGGCGCGCCGTGCCAGACCTCGACGAGTCCCAGATCTTGCCGCAAACTTAACAGGCAGGCCCTTCCCCCGCAGGGCCGAGGCTCACCCTAGCTCAATGGCTGCAATCGGAGGATTTGTTATTGCGCTGAAACAACTATTGTGAGAAAGGCTTAAACTGACATTGTTCGAGTATGGTTATTATTAACCGATCATGCGGTCATTGCTGATTCTTTTTCTGGGTGGGCTCCTCAGCTCCACCGTCTCAAGCCTCGCCCTTTCAGTGGGCTCTCCCATTTTAGTCGACGAGGCCAAGGTGTTTGGTTCCGGCTGGAGCGGCGGTCCGGATCCTCTCCCGCAAAGCAACATCTTCACGGAGGGAACTTTCCTCGATCTTAATTCGACCAGCGCGACTACCGACCTGCATACGGTCTCCGTTTCCTGGACGGACGCTTCCAATAACCCGGTTACCTATGCTCAATTGATCAACGGCGGCCTCGATCAGCTGGGGTCGGATGGGTCGGTGACGATCGCCGGGAATATATCCCTCATGCATGACGCCATCGATCCGGGCACCGATTTCATCTGGTACGGAACGGCCGACATCGGGCTGGACATCGAATTCACCACACCCGTCCTGGTTGACTTTCAACTGAATGCGAACAACAACCTCCTCGGCTCCAATCCGCTTTTCCGCAGCGGCCTGGGCATTTACAGTGGCTTCAGTTGGGACAACTTTCAGCAAGGCGCCGGAACGAACGAGACGACCAATGCCCTGCATCAGGTCAACTACAGCACCACCCTTGCCGCCGGTCAGTACCGGTTCGACATGTGGGGAGCCATCTGGAACGAGGAACCCGACTGGTTGGGCGGCAATATCGCCCTTGATTATGACCTGACGCTGACCCCGGTCCCCGAACCTGAGGCGATCGGACTGGCCCTCGGGATGGGCGCGCTGCTTCTTTCGTTGAGGCGTACCGCTCTCCGTTGGCCTTTCCCGCCCACCCGGATCGAGTCCTACCGCTGAATCCACGAGTCTCCTTGATCTATCAGGCTTCCGGTGGTGTGACGGCATTACCTTCACGACTTTCGCCGTTTGCCGGGTGAAAATTTGCTGCCTTTCTGGGTCTTCTTCCGGCGGTAGCTGTCCTTCCCTTTCTTTTTCCGAACGCCTTGCGGCTTCACGTGTTTGCCCTCCCGAAGGGCCTGAATCTGGTCCCGGAGGATGGCAGCCCGTTCGAACTCCAGATCCTGACTCGCTTCGAGCATCTCCTGTTCGAGTTCGGCGATGACCGTGGCGACATCCTGATCGCCACCCGCCTCGGCGACCGAAACCGGATCCTCCTCGGCCGGCCGGTACAGGTGCAGGCTGCTCTGGTCACCGCGCTTCACGCTGCGGGGGGTGATACCATGCTCGGTGTTGTAGGCCAGTTGCTTTTCCCGACGACCGTTGATCACCTCCAGCGTCCGCCTGATCGAGTCGTTCATTGCGTCCGCGTAAAGAATGACACGGCCTTTCTCGTGCCGGGCGGCACGGCCCGCCGTCTGAATGAGCGAGGTCTCGGAACGGAGAAAGCCCTCTTTGTCCGCGTCGAGGATCGCCACCAGCGCCACCTCCGGGAGGTCCAGGCCTTCGCGCAGCAGGTTGACCCCGACCAGCACGTCGAAGTCACCCCGCCTGAGATTGCGCAGGATTTCGATGCGCTCGATGGCGTCGATATCGCTGTGCAGGTATTCCACCTTCACCTCGCCCTTCCGCAGGAAGTCGGTCAGGTCCTCCGACATGCGCTTGGTCAGGGTCGTGACGAGCACGCGTTCTCCCGCCTCGACGGCCGCGTGGATTTCACCGATCAGGTCGTCGACCTGCCCGGTGGACGGCCGGAGGACCATCTCGGGGTCGAGCAGCCCGGTGGGTCGAATGACCTGTTCCGCGATGACGGCGGAGCGTTCCGTCTCCAACCTGGCCGGAGTGGCCGAGACATAGACCGTCTGCCGGGTAATCCGCTCGAACTCCTCCGGGGTCTGGGGCCGGTTGTCCATGGCGCTGGGCAGCCGGAAACCGTAATCGACCAGGCGGCTCTTGCGCGACCGGTCACCGTGATACATGCCGTAAACCTGCGGAACCGTGGCATGGCTTTCGTCGATCATGACGACAAAATCCTCGGGAAAGAAATCGATCAGGCAGAACGGTCGATCCCCCGGCTTTCGCCCGCTGAGGTGCAGCGAATAGTTTTCGATGCCTGAGCAGAAGCCCATCTCCTGCAGTAGTTCGATATCGTACTCGGTCCGCATGCGGACGCGTTGAGCCTCCAGCAACAGGCCCTGCTTTTCAAAAAAGGCGACCCGTTCCTCCAGTTCCCGCCGGATCGCCTTCACCGCATCCTCGATCTTCCGGCGCGGCGTCACGTATTGGGTAGCCGGATACAATTTGAATAGCTCGAGGGTCTCGCCCGTCTCACCGGTGGTCGGGTCCAATGCCCGAATGCTGTCGACCTCATCGCCCCAGAACTCCACCCGGATGGCGCTTTCCATGTAGGCCGGATAGACATCCACGACTTCACCCCGCACGCGGAACTTACCCCGGGTCAGGTTGACGTCGTTGCGCTCATAAAGGTTGTCCACCAGCCGTTCCAGAAACGTGTCCCTCCCCAGCTCCTTCCCGGTCTCGATCAGAACCATCATCTCCCGGAAATCCTCGGGTGAGCCGAGGCCGTAGATGCAGGAAACCGAGGCCACCACAATGACGTCGCGCCGGCTGATCAGGCTGCTCGAAGCGGCGATTCGCAGCCGCTCGATCTCCTCGTTGATCGAGCTGTCCTTCTCGATGTAGGTATCCGTCTGCGGCACATAGGCCTCGGGCTGGTAATAGTCATAGTAGGACACAAAGTACTCCACCGCATTGTCGGGAAAGAAGGCTTTGAATTCCGAATAAAGCTGCGCCGCCAGCGTCTTGTTGTGCGAGATAATCAGCGTCGGCCGCTGCAGCTGCTGGATGACGTTGGCCATTGTGAAGGTCTTCCCCGAGCCGGTCACCCCGAGCAACGTCTGGTAGCGGTTGCCTGCTTTCAGCGAATCCACCAGCTGCCGGATGGCCTCCGGCTGGTCGCCTGTCGGCTGGTAATCGGACTTGAGCTGAAAATCCATCCGCTCAGCCAACAAGGTGCTGTCACCCCTTTCAAGACAGGGGTTTTCAAACACGCCTTAGGCTTTGCTCGCTGAAGCAGCGCGATACAGGATCAGGGCTTCGCTTGCTCAAGCAGCGCGGCACGGGCGCAAGGGTCAGGTCCTCCGGTGAAAATCAGGTGAATCCCGCTATCGGGCTGGTCCTCGGGGAGGCCCCTGGTACAGTTGGATACATGACAAATCCTCGCCTGTTCGCACAGCGGCCCGGGAATCGGGTCGTTTGGGTGTCCGCCCTGCTCCTGATTCCCGGCCTGCTGATGGCGGCCAGCCTGAAAACCGGCCCCATGATCGGCCACACCACCACCCGGACCGTCAATGTCTGGGTTCAGACCGATGCCATCGCGGACGTCGCCGTCCAATACTGGCCGGCCGATGCGGGGCCGGCCGAGGGCTGGATTTCCCCCACCGTAGTGCCCCTGCCGGAAAACGGGTTTGTGGTCACCGTCCCGCTGCGCGAGGGCCTCGAACCGGGCAAGGCCTACGGCTACACGGTCCTGATCGACGGCCAGCCAACCCGGCCCCGGTACCGCGAGGGTTACACCGAACAGGGGCCCATCCCCATGCGCTTCAAGACCCGGCCACGCTGGCGGTGGATTCCGGATACGGCGGCTTCGGAGCGGACTGGCAATCGCGCCCGGCACTCGATTTTCGACTTTTCGATCGCGATGGGCAGCTGCGCCTACGTCAACCAGCCCGGCTATGACCGCGAAGGCGGCGACCCCTATGGCGGTGATTACCGCATCTTCGAGCACATCTACGAACAGGCACCCGACATCATGCTGTGGCTCGGAGACAATGTGTATTACCGGGAGGACGACTGGGACACCCGGCACGGCATGATCCAGCGCTGGACACACGACCGGTCGATTCTCCACCTGCAGCCCCTGCTGGCCAACGCCATCCACCTGGCGACCTGGGACGACCACGACTACGGGCCCAACGACATCGGACGCACGTTTGAGCAGAAGGGTCTGGCAACCGAGATCTTCAACCTCTTCTACGACAATCCCAGCGCCGGTCTGCCCGAACTGCCGGGCATCTTCACTTTCTACAACTACGGGGACGTCAACCTCTACCTCCTCGACAACCGGACCTACCGGACCTCCTCAACCGCCGACCCGGTGCCCTTCGACGGTCCGCGCGAAATCATCGGCAAGGACCAGATCGACTGGCTCGTCGAGCACATGGCCTGGGCCCAGAGCCAGATGGAGAACGACCGGCGGAGCTACCCCGCCCGCTGGAATCTGGTGGCCATGGGCAGCCAGTTCCTGGCCGATACCGACAGTCCCCACGCCCTGCGCTCCGCTCCGCGCGAGTACCAGTACCTGCTCGACCGCCTGGTCCACGCCGGCATCGACAATGTCTTCTTCCTCTCCGGGGACGTTCATTTCGGCGAGGTCAACCAGGTGACCTACATCGGCCAGGGCCAACCCGGCGTGCCTGGCAAGGCCGGCGCACCGGGCCACCCCTACGTCTTCACCGAAATCACCTCATCCCCCCTGACCGCCGGTTCCTGGCCGGGCCCCGCCGACAACGACAACCGGCTCGATATCTTCGACGATCCCGAGATCGATCGCGTCGGCCAACGCAACTTCGCCACGCTCACTTTTACCGGGTCCCTCGATGACCGCCAGATGGTTCTCCGTTACTTCGATAGCGACGGGAACCTGCTCAACCAGAAAGTCGACGCTCCCGCCGGCACCCCCACCGACGCCTCCGTCTTCTCCGCCAACGAGGGCCGTGCGCCCCGCGTGGAGGGGGATGTGCGTTAGCCCGGCTAATAATACCCTCTAAATGGATTTTTGGGTAGGCGGGGAAGTAGGGGCTCACGTCTGGTCCATCCGACAGTCTTGCTCGCGTCGGCATGCCGCAAGCGGCAGCCCTACAGGAGCGCGCCCATTGTAGGGCCGGCGCTTGCGCCGCGCCGCCGGGCCACAGAGCGCGCAGGTGAGCCAAAAGAATCGGGACATCACGAACGTTATTTATAGATAATACGACAAGGTGTTCGGTCAGAATCATCTATCTCCCTGTTTCCCGATTCTGGTGAGGAATTCAGTTAAGGGCGTTTTTCGAAAGTCTGGCTGGAGTCGCGAACGCCGGCCGACCTGCCCGCCATAGCTCCTGAGCGAAGGAGGAAAAGTCAGCGTCTCCATGGCGTGGCGGGCTCTTCCGCCGTCGCCTAAAAGGCTATGGCGGACAGGTTGGCCCGCCACACGCGTACAAGCCGTCCTTTTTCCGCCTATCTCGACTTTTCAAACACGCCTTAGACCGGCTCCGGGTAAAACGGGATCACGGCGGGATCCACCCCGGGGATGTCCAACTTCGGCTCGGCGACGGCCCGGCCATTGGTGGTACGCCACTGGATCCCCGAACTGACCGGACTGCAGCGCAAGCCAATGCTGGCGCCGGCCAGGCTCAGGGTCGCGGTGCGCACGCCGTCGCTGGCGTCAAAGTCGTCGGTCACGAGGGCACCGTCCCGCGAGGCCCGCCAGTCAGCAAAATCGCCAGACGTATCCAGGTTTCCGATACTGGCCCCGAAACCGTTCAGGCACTCGGCTATCTCCACGTCATTGAAGGCACGCAGATCGCCCTCGTAATTGAAGAGCGACACCAGGGCGAAGGCTCCCACCCGCTCGATCCGGATCACGGCCCGGCGCCCGTAATCGGTCCGGGCCAGCGGATAGAGCGTGACCGCGATGCGGCCGAGGCGCAGATGGACCGGTACGGCGGTGGCCAAGGCGTCTTCCCAGAGCGTCGCCGGCCGGTCGCCCAACCAGACCTCAAGGTCGTGCCCGTCTCCGAACAGCGGCAGCACCACGCTGGTCCGGATGCGATCGGTTTCCACGGTCTCGGGCTCCGGGTTGTCGTCAGCCAGGCCCCAGGAAACGAGCCCGGAATAGAGCGCCAGGGACAGGCCTTCATGGCCGTGGCAAACCAGCCGGCCCTGATCGGGAAAATGCCGGCGATGGTGGGGATCCGGGCTGTTGATACGGAAGCGGGGAAACAGCGTACCGATATCGCGGAAGGTCTGGCGGGGGGTCCGCCAGTTGAACTGCAGGTGCCAGCCGGCCATCTGACTGCCGTCGAGGAAGGTCTTGTCGCTGAAGCCGAAGCCGTAGTCATCCGCCAGATAGGCCGTGGTCTGGATCGGCCCGGCCGCTACCTCCATCAGCGGTGTGCGGGATACCGACCGAGGCATCCAGGCTCCGCGCCGAAAGCAAGCCTGCTCGGCGTCGGCCCGGACGGTCATCGGCAGCGGCTTTTCCCAGGCCAGGCGCACGGCCGCCTCGGGGATGTGGTAATCCGGGACCATGTGCCAGCAGCAGTGGCCGTAGACATTTTCCGGGCCCGGCGAGTGGAAGGCAGCGTCCTCCGGAAAGTCCGGGAAGAAGGTGTTGCCGTCGTGAAGGGGAAGCGCATCCCCGAAGACCGCATAGAGCGCGGCGTACAGGTTGTGGACATGGTTGGTCAGGTCGGCGATGTAGGCCCGGCTGTAGGGGCCCACGACGTACCCCGTCCCGGGATGAAACCGGGCCGCCACCTCGAACCAGACGCGTTCTTCGATCCGCCGGGCCAGATCCCGACAGGCGGCGTCCGGGCTATGCTCGGCCACCATGGCCAGGCAGCTGAGTGTAATCGGCGTGTAGGTCGGGCTGACGAATTCACTCAACATACCCCGGCGGCGCAGCAGCGCGGCCCCCGATTCCAGACAGGCCCGTCCCTCCCACAGGCCCTCGTCGGTGCCGGCCAGGGGTCCGCCAACCAGCAGCGCCAGCGCAGCCATCGCCGGATAGTTGTCGTTATAACCGCGGAAGCGCTGGCCAAAGTCAGCGGAGATACCCGCGCGCAGGCGTTCCACTAATGCGTCCCGGAGGTCCTCCGGCAGCCGGTCGCTGAATTTCGCCAGGAGAATGCTTGCGGCAGAATTCCAGAAGTGACCGGAAAAGGTATCGAGCCCCTGGCGAACCATGCCGACGCCGCGTTCGCGTTCGGCCGGGGTGTCCCCCTCGAGAAAGGCCATACTCACCCAGAAGAAGGTGCGGGGATCGTGATGACGCTCGTGCAGGAAACGGCCGTCTTCACCGAATAGCGCGGCGGCGGGCCCGCGAATCAGCTCAAAGACATGCCGGCGCCGGGCGGCCTGCGTGGCGGGGGATGTGTCGGGCAACATGGAGCCAGCCTGATCGCGCCCGCGCGAATACCGCAACCATCCAGAAGCCAGGGAAATTCGTAAACCGTTGCGCCATCCGCCGGACCGGCCTTTTCCCTTTTATCGACGGAACAGCTGCCTACCATAGGGCGCATGGAAATCCGAAATGTCGCCGATTGTCCCGAATATGTCGCTCCCGACGACGCTATTGCGCAGGAACTCTGCGGTCACAACGGCCTCAAGGCCGAAGCCCAGAGCATGGCCAGAATCATCATCCCGCCGGGTGTCACGGTGGAGGAACACCATCACATCAAGGCCGAGGAAGTCTACTACATCGCCAGCGGCCGGGGCCGGATGTTCCTTGATGGCGAGACCCGGGAAATGGGCCCCGGTGACGCCGTGGTGATCCGGCCCGGGCAGCGTCACAGCATCACCAACCTGCTTGAGGAAAATCTCGAAATGGTCGTCACCTGCTCCCCACCCTGGCATCCCGACGACCAGATATTCTGATCCTCTCCGGGAAATGCCGGAGACCGGGTGACACGTCCTCCCGGTTGTTTTAGTTTACCCCATGACTTCGTTTCGCAAAGCAAAGATTGAGTCCGACGACGCGCAGCCGGACGTGTGCGTCGAATCGCTGTTTGTCCGCTACCGCAACGCGCTGCTGACCCGGGCCGATTTCAGCGGTTTGTTTGCCCGGTTGGACGATCACCTGGGTCGGCATGGACTGGATGAAGAGGCGGACAATGACCTCGGCGCCTTCCGGCGCGACATCCTGGCCGCCTTCACCCTCCACCTGACCGGGCGTCCCCGCAACGAGACCCTGGCCTGGACCATCAATTTCCAGCAGCCGCGGATAAACGTCTTCGCGGGCGGCGATTCGGAGACCGGTTCGATCGTCGTTCGGCTGTTTACCGAAAATGTGAAGGAGGACGCCAAAGGCGCCTTCCACCAGGAACTCGCCCGGCCGGGCAAGCCCAACCACCGCAGTTTCGTTGATTTCGACGGCAGGACGCCGGCGGAAGCCGTGGAACGGTTTTACCTCCAGTCGGAACAGCGACCGGCCCGCTTCCTTCGCCTCGACGATTATCAGTATGCCCTGTTGGCCGCCCATCCGGACTATGACGATGCCTGGTTCGCGGCGGTGACCCACGACGATATCCGCAGCCTGACAGATGAAGAGACGCTGGTGCCGATCGAGCAACGCGGCTACAACTGGCATTGCGGTTGTTCTCACGAGAAAATTCTTGAGGTATTGAAGCCTGTCTTTGAGGCCGGGCCGGACGACCTGTTTCGCGGCGATGAGTCGGTCACCGTCAATTGTCCCCGTTGTGCCGGCCGCTATGTGATCACGCGCGAGGCTCTCGAGGCCGTCAGCACAAGCGGCAATGCCTGATCCCTCCACCATCAACCCCCCGCCCACGGATCACGACCGTCTGGGCGGCGTCGACCGACTTTACGGCAAGGGCAGCCTGGATTGCCTGCGGGCCGCGCACGTATGGGTGATCGGGATCGGCGGCGTCGGCAGCTGGGCGGCGGAAGCCCTGGCCCGGACCGGCATCGGTCGGCTGACCCTGGTCGATCTGGATGACATCTGCCTGACCAACACCAACCGGCAGGTGCATGCCCTCGACGGTGCCTACGGTCGGCCCAAAATCGATGTCATGGCCGAACGGATACAAGCCATCCGGCCTGACATCCGTGTCGACAGGCAGGCCGCCTTCGTCACGTCGTCCAACGTGGCCGATGTCCTGGCCCCGGGACCCGATCTGGTGCTCGACGCCATCGACGGCACAACCAACAAGGCGCACCTGATCGCACACTGCCGAGATCACGCCATTTCTCTCGTCACCATGGGCGGCGCCGGCGGCCGCCGGGATCCTGGGCGCGTCCTGACCTGTGACCTGGCCTTCACGCGCCAGGACAAGATGCTGGCCGCTCTGCGCAAACGGTTGCGCCAGCGGCACGGCTTCCCGCCCGACTCGCCCGGAGGATACGGCATTGCCTGCGTCCACAGCCAGGAGCCGCCAGTCTATCCCTGGCGCGACGGCTCGGTCTGCGCCGAGCGCGAGCCCGGCACGCCCGACGGCATCAACTGTGAATCGGGCTTCGGCACCTCGGTCATGGTCACCGCGACCTTCGGCTTCCACGCCGCCGCCGCTGCGGTGAATCGCTTGCTGCAGACTTAAATACGCGCAAAGACCGCCCCACCCGATGGCCCCGCAACCTGTCCCTGCTGGAAACAGCGCTGGAAGCAGGCGAGGTCCTGGGGGACGGAGGCGTGGAACGAATCCGCGCGGCTTTCGAGCGGAATACGCCCGTCCTGGGTCACCGTTTTTCAAACAAGCCCTGACCGAGTGGGAATGGATACCAATGCTCAAAGGGATTGCGACCAGAGATCAGCGCAGATTCGCGGAGATTGGCGGTTCAACCCGTCAAACACCCCGATAAAAGCATCAGCTGAACTACAACCGTGACCGAGTCCCGCTTGGGAAAGCGGCGAAAGATTCGCCGCACTCAAAAGTAGTTTGCTTCCGAGATATTTTAAATAACCAAACTGCGGAACAGATAAATCTTAAAGCCGTTACATGGAACGCCTACAACCTTTTCACCTATGGTCTGAAGGCCAACTCTCCAGAAATAACCGATTCCTGCAACACCCCAACTTTAGCGCCCTTGGCGGCTTTGCGGTTAGTCATCCCGACCGAACAGCCGCCGGAAATTCTCCGTCGTCCGGTCCTCCACCGATGCTGACGATTCGCCCCGCATTTCGGCCACGACATCGCGGGCAGTGGCGATTTCAGCCGGATGATGAATGCGGCGTTTCTTGTCCTGGCGCCCAAGCGGCCAGCGGGTTACCTCCGGCGGCGGTGCCATGTCGGGGGCGTCGGTTTCCAGCAACAGCCGGCCGGCAGGACAGGCCCGGGCGGCCTCGCGGGTGGTCTTGCGTCTGGGATCGGCGATGTAAGCGCTGAAGGAAAAAAAGCCGCCCAGATCGGCCAGTTGCCGCATCCCTTCCGTCGATCCGGCGAAGGCATGCACCAGAAAGCCCGCCGGGAAAGGCTTTTCCTCCTGCATGATCGCCAGAAGCGGCCCCCACGCCCGGAGGCAATGAATACAAAGCGGCAGACCGGTATCGCGAGACAGCTGGATTTCATCCCGGAAAACAGCGATCTGCGCATCGATGTCGGCATCCTGGATCCACTGCTCGGGGCCGACTTCCACTATGGCAAGAGTGTGGTTAGCCGTCTCGACGGCCTTCCTCAGGCAATCCAGCCAGTCAGCGCGACGGTCGTTCACCCGCCAGGGATGAAGACCATAAGCCGGCAGCGCCCACCCACGGTTCCCGCAAAAGGAGCGGACCGCTTCGAAGTCCCCGGGATACGTGCCGTTCACGACGGCAACAGCGAGTCCGACTTTGCTCAGAGCCGCTTCGACCGCCTCACGATGCGGCTCCAGTCGCCCCGCGTAGGCATGGTTATGCGCGTCGGTGAGCATCGAGAAAATAGGAAAGGGGAAGTGCGGAAGCAGGACTTCAGTTACCAGTTACCAGTTGCCAGTTACCAGTTACCAGTTGCCAGTTACCAGTTGCCAGTTACCAGTTGCCAGTTACCAGTTACCGACCCTTCACATTTCATATTTCGTCCTTTCTATTTCGCTGCACTTTTCCACTCAGTGACACGGCACATCGCCGATGCGGAGCATCTCTGCGTCGAGTTTGGCGGTCATCATGCGAACGACCTCGACGTAGTCGAGATCCTGATACACGTTATTCAGCTCGAGCGGATCCTTGTGCAGATCGAAGAGCTCCCATTCGGGCTGGTCCGTGCCGGAGTTGGCGCCCGGCTCGCCGAGGTCCTCGTTGTACCAGTAGATGAGCTTGTAGTCGTGGGTCCGGATCCCGTAGTGCGCGTAGGCATTGTGCACCCGGTCCTGGTTCATCCAGTAGCGGTGGTAGGCCAGATCGGTCCAGTCGTCGGGGGTATCGCCCTGCAGGAGCGGACGGATGCTCCGCCCCTGCATGTAGTTGGGTTCGGGGACGCCGGCCAGATCAAGAAAGGTCTGCGCGAAGTCGACGTTGGAGACCATGTCCCGATTGACGGAACCCGCCGCAACTTCCCGCGGATACCGCACCAGGAACGGCATCCGGAAGCTCTCCTCGTAGATGAACCGCTTGTCGTACCAACCATGCTCGCCCAGATAAAATCCCTGGTCGGAGGTGTAGATGACCACTGTATCCTCGGCCAGGCCTTCGGTCTCCAGAAAGGCCAGCAGCCGACCGACGTTCTCGTCGACGCTGTGAACGGTCTGCAGGTATTTCTGCAGGTAGCGCTGGTATTTGAAACGGTCCAGTTCCTCCCGGTTCCGGAAGGTGAAGCGTTCGCCGGTCACGCTGCAGCGGAGTTCGAAGTTTGCAAAATCCTCCGGCTCACCCACAAAGCACTGGTTGTTCAGCATGGGGCCACGCAGATCCGGCGGCTGGACCAGGTCAAGATCGCCGTAGGTCATGTCGCGCTTGATCCGCATCCGCGCGTTCTTCGCCGCCGAGGCCCGGTTCTCGTAGGTGTCGTCGAAGGTTTCCGGGACGGGGATGGGGTCCGTGTAGAGATGCCGGTGCTCCGGTTTCGGATCCCACGGACGATGCGGCGCCTTGTGGTGGCACATCAGGAAAAAGGGCTTGTCGGCATCACGCCGCTTCAACCAGTCGAGGCACTTGTCAGTGATGATGTCGGTGCAATAACCTGCGACCCGTTTTTCGCCATCCGGTTCGTAAAACGCCGGGTCGTAGTAGTCGCCCTGCCCCGGCAGAACCGACCAGGCGTCGAAGCCGGTCGGGCAGTGCGCCGGCCCTTCACCCAGGTGCCATTTGCCGAAAATAGCCGTGGTGTACCCCCCCTGCTGCAGGTGCTTGGCGACATGGGGCATCCGGTTGTCGAGGTGCGTCGACAGCGTCGTGACCCGGTTGATGTGGTTGTGCGTCCCGGTCAGGATGGCGGCCCGCGAGGGCGTGCAGATGGAATTAGTGACATAACAATGGTCGAACCGCATACCCTCCTTCGCCAGCCGGTCGATGTTGGGCGTCTGGTTGATCCTGGATCCATAGGCCCCGATCGCCTGAGCCGCATGGTCGTCGCACATGATAAAAAGGATGTTCGGTTGCCTGGCCATGCCGGCAGCGTTTGAAGATTTTCTCTCCGTGACAACCTTCTTTCAGCTCCGGCTGGTGGCGCGCGCGGGAGCTTGCAGGGCGACACGGCTGGCTGCAGGCGCACGGGGGCCAGGAGGCCCTATCCCTCCTGACCTGCCTCGCCCCGGTCGACCAGGCGGTCCCAGGCGCACAGGGCTCGTTGTACCGCCTGGAATCCGCGTTCGCGGGTGGGCGAGAGGCGCTGGTCGAGATCCAGCGCGGCGAGGGCATTGATATCCAGATCCTGGATACAGCCGGGCCGATCACCCCCCGCAATCCGACAGGCCAGCCAAACGAGTCCCTGCACCAACCCGCTGTCTGCGGCGAAGCGGAACCGAATCAGGCCGTCATGCACCTCGGGCAGGATCCAGACCTGACTGACACAGCCCGGCACGCGAAACCGGTCGATCCGGCAAGCTTCCTCCAATCCACCATAACGTCGACCGAGTCGCATCAATTCTGCCCAGCGGTCCTCAGGGCCGGGGATGACCGCCAGTTCCTCGATCAGTTTCTTCTCCCGCAGGCGCCAGCCGGAGGACGGTTCATCGCCCGGTGCGATCATGATCCGGCGTCGCCGACGAGAACGATGGTCTCCCTGGAGAAGAGATCGGGCGGAAACTGGTCCAGCACCTGTGCCTCCACCATCCGGTAACTTTCACTGGTCCCGCGCTGGTGGTGCGTGATTTCAATCAGGTTGGGGCGGGTAGTCCGCGGCTCGCCCGGCACCAACTCCGCGTGATCGGAAAAGCGCATGGTTTTCAAGGGGGCACCATTGATACCGAAATACTCAATTTTCCAGACGATACGGCTGTCGATATCCATCCAAATGATGCGTCGGCTGTAGCCGCTGGCGGCGATGGTGGACCGGTCCACCGGTTGAGATTCGAGCCGGATGCAGGCACGGCCCAGGTATTCGCCTCGACCCAGTGGTCGGATACGGAAGGCCTCGGGTTCATCGCTCAGGTCGAAAAAACTCCAGGCCATCCCGCGAATCGAGGCGGCGCGCTCGGAACCGATCAGCTTACGGCCTTCGGGAAGATCGGGCGAAACCAGATACTGGTCGTCCGGGCCGGCGAGGCTGCCGATGGTCAGCACCCGGTACCGGTAGGTGCCCGCGGCGTCCCGCACCTTGAGGAGGGAGCGAAAGCCCGCGTCGCTGATTTCCTGGAACAGCACAGCCTCCCCCAGGATGACGGACCCGTCGGCCGCCATTTGTACCAGCGCATAGCGGGACTTGAGGTTGACCTGCGGCAGGACGGTAGGCAGCCGCCCCTGGAACTGGGTCGCATTATCCTTCTGGACGGGACGAAACGCGAAACCGGTCCGGGGAAAAAACACCAGCAGCAGGACAACCCCCCATGCGAGGACGACGATTCTGCCCCGGTGCGCGCAAGCTGTTCGGAAAACGGGCACCTCCTGAATCGTGACCGTTTCGGCCGCATTTTCAATCCGATTGCCGTGGAGACCGGTTTCGACATTGCAGATATGGACCCTGCCTTGCTTAAGAACAAGCATGCGCTGGTTGTCTCCCAAAGATCGTCTGGAAACCCACGATGTGGACCGCGGCATGCGGATGCTGATCGGCGACGCCATGACCGCTCAGACACTGGGAGTTCTCACCGGCGGGGCTTTCCTGGTCGCCTTCGCGCTCGAGCTCGGCGCCTCGAACTTCGTTATCGGCATCTTCGCCGCCATCGGTCCCTTCTGCCAGATCCTGCAGATTCCGAGTATCTTTCTTGTCGAAAAGGTGGGCAACCGGAAGGCGCTGGTCGTCTTCCCCGTGCTTCTCGGCCGGCTCAGTTGGCTGTTCATCCCGTTTATCCCCTTTCTCCTGCCGGAAAGTTGGCGCGTCGGGGCACTGGTCGGGGCGCTGGTGTTTTATTTCGGGGTCAGCTCCGTCGCGGGTTGCGCGTTCAACAGCTGGATCCGGGATCTCATTCCAGAAGAGGTGTTGGGCCGCTTCTTCGGCAAGCGCATGGCCTGGGCAACCGCCGTCGGCGCCGCCCTGACGCTGCTGGCGGGCTGGCTGATCGAACCGCTGCGGAACCTGACCGGCAGCAATGTCTGGCCGTACAGCATTCTGTTCCTGTTTGCCGGTCTGGCGGGACTGCTGGGGGTGGTCTACCTCGGGCGGATTCCGGAGCCGCGCGCGCAACGCAACGAAGACCTGTCCCTGGCCAAAACCCTCGTTGAGCCGCTGCGCCAGAAGGCCTTCCGCAACCTGATCGCGTTCACCGGCATCTGGAACCTGGCGATCTTCATGGCGGCCGCCTTCTTCGGGGTTTACCTTCTCCAGCGACTCGAGATGCCGATGAGCACCGTCATCACCCTCGGTGTGCTGTCGCAGATCATCAATGTCTTCTTCTTCCGCGTCTGGGGCACCCTGGCGGACCACTGGAGCAACAAGAGTGCGCTCATGGTGGCTGGCCAACTGTTCTTCTTCAGCATCCTGCTCTGGCCCTTCACCACCTTTCCCGAAAAACACAGCCTCACGCTGCCCATCCTGATCGTCATCCACATCCTGACCGGAATCAGCACCGCCGGGGTCAACCTCTGTGCGGGCAATCTGGTCCTGAAAAACGCCCCCAAGGGCAAGGGTACCAGTTTCCTTGCCACCAACGCGCTGGTCTGCGGCATCATGGCGACGCTGGGCCCGATCATCGGCGGCCTACTGGCCGATTTTTTCGCCAACACCGAGGTTGCGCTCAATCTGGTCTACACCGAAACCATTGGCGTTGGCGAAACCACTGAAGTCCCGGCCTTCAACCTGCGCGGTCTGGATTTTGTGTTTATCCTGGCGGTGATCGTGGGGGCCTACGCGCTGCACCGGCTGGCCTTCGTCACCGAGGCCGGGTCGGTCGACGAAAAAATCGGCTTCGACCTGCTTTACGCCGAGACGCGGAAATCCATGACCCACGTGTCCAACATCGCCGGCCTGCGGCGTCTGACCTATTTTCCGTTCGAACTTCTGGCCAAGGTCGGCGCCACCGGCAGCTCCATCGTCAAACCGGTCAGCAAAGGCCTCGGCCGTAAAGACAACGACCCCGCAAAGGAGACACCCGAGGACGGGGACAAGCCCAACCCGCAGCCGCCGGACACGGATGCTTCCAGGGAGGACCAACCCAACGACAAGGGGAATCAGCCGCCGGAAGCTTAGGAGGTGACCATCCAAATCATCCCACCCTTAAACGGACACGGGCGTGTTTGGAAAGTCGAGATAAGCGGAAAACGGACGGCTTTTACGCGTGTGGCGGGCCGACCTGTCCGCCATAGTCCCGCTGAGCGGGACGAAGGAGGAAGAGCCCGCCCCTCCATGGAGACGCCGGCTCTTTCCTGTCCGCCGAAGTCCTTGGACGAAGGTGGAAGCCGGCGTTCGCTACTCCAGAAAGCCTTTTTAACACGCCCACAGCCGCAAAACCGCTACAAGCCCAGTTAAAATGCGCTATTCTCTGGGTGGCGGCCAGGGATCGTCGAGGTCGCGGGCCCATTGAAGTAAACGGTCATGGAGGGCCTGCTGTTGTTTGCGCGCGCTGGGAATCCGGGCGAGGTTGTGCTGTTCGAAAGGATCGTCGTTGAGATCGAAGAGGCACCAGGCGCCATCGTCGGTGGCGGCGTATTTCCAGCCGTCGTTGGTGACGAGGGCCCGGTAGGCGGGACTGCCCTCGCGCGGCTCGATGGCCTGAATGTAAGCCGAGTCGGGAATCGCTCCAGACGGCTCCCCGCCCAGCCGCAGGTGGCTGTAGTCGGTGCCTTCCATCCACTCGGGCACCGCGATCCCCGCCAGGCCGAGGCTGGTCGGCGCGAAGTCGACGTGGTTCATGAGCGGAGCGGTCACCGCATCGCGGCGACTTCCCTGATAAAAATGATCGGCCCCACCAATGACACAGGGGATCCGGATGCTCTCCTCGTAGGGCAGCACCTTGCCCATGTGCCCGTGACTGCCGAGCATCTCGCCGTGGTCGGCAAAGTAGACGATGTGGGTATCCTGGCTGATGCCCAGTCGGCGCAGCGCCTGCACCACCCGGCCGATGTTGTGGTCCCAGTTCTCGATCAGGCCATAGTAACCGGGGGCGCGGGTTTGCGCGGTGGCCTCGGCCCGGCTGCCTTGCGCGCAATTGGGCCGAAGCTGAACTTCATCGGCCCGGAGCTTCGTGAAAGCCGGCGGAGCCTGTTCGGGCCAGTGCGGCGGTTGGACGCTCAGGGCGGCAAAGAAGGGCTGATCGGGTCGGTACGCTGTCTGCCGCCCCATAAACCGGATGAAGCGATCGGTCAGGGCATCGGTTTCAAAGCCATCCAGCTTTTCGAGGTAAGCATCGCTTCCCGGGCCGCCGGGAACCCAGCAGTC
>JBNPEH010000001.1:0-141030 GCA_051117635.1 Opitutales bacterium
GGGAAGGGATCGGTGAGCTCGGGGATGGTTTCGGGCGTCCATTGGGCGTGGATGGCTTCCGAGTAGACGCGGATCAGCAGCCAGCGGTCGGTCTGAATGGAGCGACTGGGGATGAAGTTGTCCGGCAGGCCGTCGTCCCAGGTGCCCTGGGCGGGGCCGTGGTAATTGCGCTCGGCGAAGATGGCCTCGTGCGGCTCATAGGGTTTGCCGGTCAGTGCGGGCCAGAAGGATTTGCCCTGAATCGCGTCGGGAATGTCGGCACCGGCCGCCTCGAGGAAGGTGGGGGTGAAGTCGATATTCGACACCAGGGGATCGAACCGGGTATCGGGGGTGATGCCGGGACCACGCATCAGGCAGGCGATTTCGGTCCCCGGCTGGTAGAGGAAGCTTTTGCCGCGCATCCCCTCGATCCCATGATCGGTCGTAAACATGACCAGGGTGTTGTCCCGGTACCCGAGGCGGTCGATGGCATTGAAGAGCCGCCCGAGGTGGAAATCCATGTACGCGATGCAGGCGTTGAAATTCGCCACCTCACGGCGGCAGGCCGGGTGGTCGGCGTAGGTGGGCGGGAGCGGGGCCTCATCCGGGAAGGCCCGGCCATAGTGGTCGATCAGCGGATTCTCCGTCTCCCGCAAACCGCCCGCATGGTAGGTCGCCCACTGGCTGGGGTGCACCTCACGCAGGCCGACGTTGAGGTAAAACGGCTGGTCGTTGTCCTGTCGCTTCTTAAGGAAGCCGATGGCCGCGTCGACCGAGGCGGCGGTCCGGGCGGTCTGTTCGAGATCTTCGTCCACCCGCAGGTCTGCGCGGTTCCTCCGGATGTGGTCGAGCCCGGAGATCGCGGTGTGATACCCTGCGGCCTTGAGGTGGTCGACGATCGTCAGACGCTCGGCGGGCAGGGTCCAGCCGCGGTTGACCAGCCCCATCAGGCCGTTGGTGTGCGCGTACTGGCCGGTCCAGACGCAGCCGCGTGACGGGCTGCAGGCATTGCTCGCGCAGTTGGCGTTGGCCAGGAGAACCCCTTCCTGCGCAAACCGGTCCAGTTGCGGTGAGGTGAAGCCGTTGCCATAGCAACCCAGGCTGCGGCCCAGGTCGTGGCAGACGATGTAGATGATGTTGGGGCGGTCGGGCATGCTTTCGTTTTAGCCCTTTCCAGGGCCAGAACAACCACCGGGATCCCGCCGGTGATGCAATCGGTTGCGACCGGCCCCCTCAGGATGCGTCGCCCGCCTGTTCGTTTTGCCGGCGCCTCTCCCGCACCTCCCGGCGGAGCGCACGGCGAATCCCGAATCCGGCAACCAGGAGAAACACGGCCATCGGCAGACCGGTGGTCAGCGACGCGCTGCGCAGCGACTGCAGGCCGCCCGCCAGCAGCAGGACCGCCGCCACCATACCCTCCGAGACGGCCCAGAACACCCGTTGCGGCACCGGCGGATTCGGATCCCCGCCTGAGGTCACCATATCATCGACAAACGAACCGCTGTCCGACGACGTCACGAAGAAGATGAAAATCAGGACAATCGCCGCAACGGTCGTCACCGTGCCCAGTGGCAGCTGCTCCAGCACCACGAAGAGCGAGGAGCCCTTCACATCGTCCCGGGCCGCTTCGAGGATGGCGGCGTTTCCGGCCTGGAGCAGGTTCAGCCCGGTGCCGCCCACCACCGAAAACCAGAGAAAGCCGGCCAGGCTGGGGACCAGCAGCGTGGCGATAACAAACTCCCGGACCGTCCGCCCGCGGGATATCCGGGCCACGAACACCCCGACGAAGGGGGACCAGGAAATCCACCAGCTCCAGTAGAACAGCGTCCAGTCGGCCTGCCAGCCGCTGTCCGCGCCCGGGCGGATGCGGAGGCTGAGCGCGGGCAGCTGCTGCAGGTAACTGCCGAGGCTGGTGACAAACAGGTCGAGCAGGTAGATGGTCGGGCCCACCGCCAGGACAAAAATCAGGATCAGGCCGGCGAGCCCGATGTTGAAGGAACTGAGCGCACGGATACCGCCCTTCAGCCCGGTGACCACGGAGACAGTCGCGATCAGCGTAATGACGGCGATCAGGCCGATCTGCATGGGTACCCCGACGGGCAGCCCGAAGAGGCTGTTGAGCCCGGCATTGATCTGGATCGAACCCAGGCCGAGCGAGGTGGCGACGCCGAAGAGCGTGCCACAGGTGCAGAGGATGTCGACCAGGTGGCCGATCCAGCCGTGTATCCGGTCTTTCAATACCGGATAAAGCAGGGATCGCGGCGCCAGCGGCAGGCCCTTCCGGAAATGAAAATAGGCGAGCGGCAGCGCCAGCGTGCAGTAAACCGCCCAGGGATGCAGCCCCCAGTGGAAAAAGGTGTACTGGAAGGCGGCCTTGCGCGCCTCCGGCGTCTGGCCCGCCATGCCGGGCGGACTGGCGTAGTGGAGCAGCGGCTCAGCCACGCCGAAAAAGACGATCCCGATCCCCATCCCGGCGGCCAGCAGCATGCTGAACCAGGTGAGGTTGCGGAACTCGGGCCGGCTGTCGTCCGGGCCAAGGCGGATGCGCCCGGCCGGGCCGATCGGAAGCAGAAGCACCCAGACCAGCAAAACGGTAACCGCCCCGATGTAGAACCAGCCAAAGGTGTTCACCAGCCAGCGCTGCAGCGCGGCGAAGACCTCGCCGGTCGTGCCGGGTGCCAGCACGCCCAGCAGGACGAACCCCACCACCACAGCCGCCGATCCAAACCAGACCGGGGGATTCATGTGACGGGTGACGCGTTCGATTAAGGCGGCGATGCGTGACTATCGCCGGTCCCGGTTGATTCCGCAAGGGATCCGTCTGTGGAAAACCCTTACGACGTTAGGGATTTGCGGTTTCAACCCAATGAGTCCGGGTCCGGCGCAGAACGGCGGTCGGGGACGACCGCCCTCCCGGCGGGAAGGACAGCCCCGGGAGGGCCGCCGTCCCCGGCGGCCGCTTAAGCGATCCGTGTCCGCGGACCGCTCAGGCCTTCCCCACGCTGGCGGGATCCTTGAAGTCGTAGCCGCGGGCGAGTTCGCGGAAGGCGGCGGCGGAGGCGGCGGCCTGGTCGTCATTCCAGCCCAGTTCGGGCTTGAGGAGATTGGCGACGGTATCGGCGGCGGCGCTGGCGGCCCGCGCGTTGAGGAGGAGGGCGCGGGTGCGCCGGGCGAGGACATCCTCGACGGTGACCGCCATTTCCTCGCGCGCCTGCCAGATGACCTCGGCCTGCTGGTAGGGGAGATCCGGGTGAATCTTTTCACCGAGTTCGGGTTGCTTCTCGATCAGGTCCTCGACGTAGCGCGCGTCGGCGCCGTAGACCTCGAGGTTCGGGGCATCGATCCGGCTCTGAGTCCAACCGTGGATCTGCATCGACTCGGTGGCGCAGGGCCGCGGGTCGACGTCGGCGATCATCTCCGCGTGGTCGATCACGTCCTGCCCCATCTTGCGGTAGGTGGTCCATTTGCCGCCGGTCACCGTGATCAGGCCGCTCTCGGCGACGATGATGGTATGGTCCCGGGAGAGCGCGGCGGTGTTGCCGGCGTCACCGGCTTTCACCAGCGGCCGCAGCCCGGCAAAGACCGACAGCACGTCGTCCTCGGAGGGATCCTTGGAGAGGTATTTAGCGGCGTGCTCCATGACGAAGTCACGCTCGTTCTGGAGGGCCCGGGGCTCGAGCGCCTTTTTCTTCACCGGGGTGTCGGTCGTCCCGAAGACCACGTGGTCGTGCCACGGCACGCCGAAGAGGACACGACCGTCGGCGGTCTTGGGTACCATGAGGGCGCTTTTACCGGGCAGGAACTCGCGCGGGAGCACGAAGTGGATGCCCTGACTGACCGCGATGATGTCCTGCGCCTGACCGTCGTCCTGCTTGCGGAGTTCGTCGACAAAGATACCGGTGGCATTGATGACACAGTTGCCGCGCACGGTGAATTCCTCCCCGCTCAGGGTATCCTTCACCTCCACCCCCTTCACGAAGGTGTCCTCCTTGATGAGGCCGGTGCACTTCACGTAGTTGAGCATGCAGGCGCCGAGGCCGTCCGCGGTCTGGGCGAGGTTGACCGAGAGCCGCGAATCGTCGAACTGGCCGTCGTGATAGATCACGCCGCCGGTCAGCCCTTCGGTCTCGACCGTGGGCAGCAGCTCGCGCGTCCTGGCGCGACTCAGGATGCGCGAGGGGCTGAGGCCGAGTTTACCGGCCAGCCGGTCGTAGACCTTCATGCCGACGCCGTAGAAGGGGCCTTCCCACCACTTGTAGTTGGGGATGACGAAGGCCATGTTGTGCACGAGGTGCGGGGCATTACGGTACAGCCGGCCGCGTTCCTTCAGCGCTTCGAGGACGAGCGAAATGTTACCCTGCTGGAGGTAGCGGACCCCGCCGTGCACCAGCTTGGTGCTGCGGCTTGAGGTGCCCTTGGCGAAGTCGGCCTGCTCGACGAGCAGGGTACGGTAGCCGCGAGCGGCGGCGTCCACGGCGGTACCGAGGCCGGTGGCTCCGCCGCCGACGACGATGATATCGAAAGGCCGGTCCGTGTTGCGAACCTGGTCCATGTTGGTATTACGATCCATAAAGGTGAGGGTTTGTCGTTGTGATTTGGATACAAACGCGGGGGCGGTTTTCAGTCGGCCCAGTTGCGCGAGCGTTCGACCGCCTTTTCCCAGCCGGCCTGCAGCGCCTGCATGGTTTCGGGGTCCGCCCTGGGCTCAATGGCGACATCCTGCGCCCAGTTGCTGGCGATCGCTTCCCTGCTCTCCCAGTAGCCGACCGCCAGACCGGCGAGATAGGCGGCGCCGAGGGCAGTGGTTTCGATGCTCTTCGGGCGAATGACCCGCGACTGCAGCAAGTCGCTCTGGAACTGGAGCAGCGGAGCGCTGCGCGAGGCCCCCCCGTCCACCCGCAGTTCCTTCAGGGAAAGCCCGGCGTCTTTCTCCATGCAGCGGATGAGGTCCCCGCACTGGAAGGCGATGGCTTCGAGCGCGGCGCGGCAGAGGTGGTAGCGGTTGGCTCCGCGCGTGATGCCGAAAGCGGCCCCCCGGGCATGGGGATCCCAGTGAGGCGCCCCCAGGCCGGCAAAGGCGGGTACGAGGTAGACGCCTCCGTTATCGGGCACCTTTTGGGCAAAGGCGTCGCACTCCTGGGCGGACTTGATAATCTGGAGTTCGTCGCGCAGCCACTGGACGACCGCGCCGCCGATGAAGACGGAGCCTTCGAGCGCGTATTCGGTTGGCTGGTCGCCGAGCTTCCACGCGACGGTGGTGAGCAGGTTGTTACGCGACGGCACGGCCTCGGTGCCGGTGTTCATGAGCAGGAAGCAGCCGGTGCCATAGGTATTCTTGGCCATGCCCTTTTCGAAGCAGGTCTGGCCGAAGAGGGCGGCCTGCTGGTCCCCGGCGATGCCGGCGATGGGGACGGAGCCGGGGAAGAAATGGCTGTCGATCTGGCCGTAGACTTCGCTGCTGGACCTCACCTCCGGCAACAGCGACGCGGGGATGTTCAGCAGCTCGAGCAGGGCCTCGTCCCACTTTCCTTCATGGATGTTGAAGAGGAGGGTGCGCGAGGCGTTGGTGGGATCGGTGACGTGCACCCGGCCGCCGGTGAATTTCCAGATCAGCCAGGTGTCGACCGTCCCGAACAGGAGGTCCCCGTTGTCGGCCCGTTTTCGGGCGCCATCCACGTTGTCCAGGATCCAGGCGACTTTGGTGCCGGAGAAGTAGGGGTCGAGGCGGAGGCCGGTTTTGGCGGTGACGGTTTCCGCGTGACCGGTTTCCTCGAGTTCTTTGCAGAGCGGGGCGGTGCGCCGGTCCTGCCAGACGATGGCGTTGTAGACGGGCTGGCCGGTCTTGCGGTCCCAGACGAGCGTGGTTTCGCGCTGGTTGGTGATGCCGACGGCGGCGATATCGTCGCCCGACAGGTTGGCGCTGGAGAGGGCTTCGGCGGTGACGGAACTCTGGCTGGACCAGATGTCGATGGGATCGTGCTCCACCCAGCCGGGCTTCGGATAGTGCTGCTTGAATTCCTTCTGGGCGACGGCGCGGGGGGTGCCGTTGTGGTCGAAGACGATGGCACGCGAGGAGGTGGTGCCCTGGTCGATGGCGAGGATGAACGAATCACTCATGGATCGGGGGTAGGTCGGGGGATGATAACGACTAGCAGAATGACGCTGCGGTTCAGAGACCGAGCAGGATGAAGAGCCAGGCGCCGGCAATGCCGCCGGCGATGGGAGCGACCACCGGTACCCAGCTGTAGCCCCAGTCGCTGGAGCCCTTGCCGGGAATCGGCAGCAACGCGTGGGCGATGCGCGGGCCGAGATCGCGGGCCGGATTGATCGCATAGCCGGTCGGTCCGCCCAGGCTCAGGCCGATCGACAACACCAGCAGCCCGACCAGCATCGGGCCGAACCAGGTGCTGAACCCCGTCACCAGCCCGGTCTGAATGGACGCCATCCCCTCGCGCACCAGGGGGTCAGTCACCGTCTCGGTGGTCGGGATGTCCTTGCCGATCGAGCCGATGGCCAGGACGCCGAAGACCAGCATAGCCGTGCCGATGGCTTCCGTGATGACATTCGCCGGGGTATCGCGGATGGCCGGGGCGGTGCTGAAAACGGCCAGTTTCAGACCGGGATCCTCCGTTTCCTTCCAGTGGGCGAGGAAGGTGAAGTAAACCAGGATGCCGCCGAAGCCGGCGCCGGCGATCTGGGCAAGGACATAGCCGGGTACCAGTCCCCAGGAAAAGGCGCCGATGCTGGCCAGGCTCAGCGTGACCGCCGGGTTGATGTGGGCGCCGGAAATCCGGCCCACGGCGTAAACCGCCATCGCGACGGCCAGTCCCCAGCCGAGGGTAATCACAATCCAGCCGCCGTTTTCAGCCTTGGACTTTTTGAGGACGCAATTGGCGACGACGCCATCGCCAAGGAGAATCAGAATGGCCGTTCCGGTAAATTCAGCGAGGTAGACATTCATGCGGGGCAAGGGGGTAGGCGTCCGGGCGGTTCAGGCTTCGCCTTCCTTCATTCGAGGATGGGAGACCGACCAGGCGGAAATCTCTCCAGCTTTACAGAGAATCTTGCCGACCAAACCGATCGACGGCCAGAGCCTTTCTGTTAAATCGCCCGCTCCTTTTCGCTCTCGGCGACTTGGCCCTGATTTCCTTCGGCCAGCATCACTCAACGCCCATTTTTCCGATTCTGGTGAGAAATTCGGGTTGGCACCCGCCCCCTTTTATTCTTCAGACCGCTTTCCTGCCCGGGCTATAACCATCGGCCATGCCGCCTATTCGAGTCCTGCCCGACCGGGTCGCCAACCAGATCGCCGCCGGCGAGGTGATCGAGCGCCCGGTCGCCGTGGTCAAGGAGCTCGTCGAAAACAGCCTCGATGCCGGCGCCACGCGGATCGAAATCACCTTCGCCAGGGGCGGTAAACACCTCATCCGGATCGAGGACGACGGCTGCGGCATGACGCCCGACGAGGCGCTGCTGTCGCTGGAGCGCTTCGCCACCAGCAAACTCAGCGAGACCGACGACCTGCTGGCGCTGCGGAGTTTCGGCTTCCGCGGCGAGGCCCTGCCGTCCATCGCCAGCGTATCCCGTTTTTCGCTGCGCACCCGGACAGCCGGCGCGCGGACCGGCTGCGAGATCCGGGTCAACGCGGGGAAGCTGACCGACCGCCGGGAGATCGCGGCCAACCCCGGCACCCGGATCGAGGTAGCGCAGCTGTTCGGCCCCGTCCCCGCCCGTCGCAAGTTTTTGAAGACGGATGCGACCGAGGCGGCGCACATCATCCACCTGGCGCGGCTCTACGCGGTGGCGCACCCGGAGGTCGCCTTCACCCTGATCGAGGACGGGCGGGTTGTCTTCCGTTCGCCCGTCTGCCGGGACCTGACCGAGCGCGTGACCGAAATCTGGGGCCGTCGGCTGGCCCGCGATCTGATGCCGCTGTCGGTTGACATGCCCGGCGGCCGCCTGCACGGCCTGATCGGGCGGCCCGGCGTGGGGCGTGCCACCCGCCAGGAGATGCATTCCTTCGTGAATCGGCGGCCGGTCTCCAGCCGCACCCTCGATTACGCCCTGATCGAGGCCTATCACACGCGCATCCCCAAGGGGCGCTACCCGCTGGCCTTCCTCTTTGTCGATATCGACGCTCAGGCCGTCGACGTGAACGTGCATCCGGCCAAGCGCGAGGTTCGTTTTCGCGACGAGGCGCGGGTCCGCAATGCCGTGCTGACCGCCGTGCTTGACGCGCTGCGCCAGGCCCAACCGGGCGAGACCGAATCGCGGACAGAGACCGGGCAGCGTCCCGAACCCGACGGCCGCTTTCAGCCGGTGGACCCGCTGCCGAAGATCGTCCGGCCGTCCCCGCGACCGGATTCGGGACCATCTGATGAAGCCCGGTCGCCCCAAGGAGGTTCCCCGGCTCCGCCGGACGGTCCGTTGCCGTCGCCCGAAGCCGCTTCGGCCGATCGGAAGTCCGCCCCACCTCCCGCTGCCGACAGGTCGATTACCGCGCCGACCGAGCCCGCCCCCCGCGGGCTGGAATGGCGGTTCGTGGGCCAGGTGCACGGGGATTATGCGGCCTTCGAGACCCGCACCGGCCTGGTGCTGTTACGCATCGCGTCGGCCCGGGCCCGCATCCGCTTCGAGACGGTATTGGCGGCCTTCGAGGCGGATGCCCCCGGCAGTCAGCCGCTGCTGGTCCCGGCCACCCTCGACCTGCCCCCGCTGGCCGCCGCTACGCTGGAGGAACACCGCGCCTGGCTCAACGAGCATGGGTTCGCCATCGAGGAATTCGGTCGCAACTTTTACCGCATTCAGGCCGTACCCGCCTGGCTGTCGCCGGAGGAGGCGGAGGCCTTCCTGCGCGATCTCATCGACCTGATGGCCGAGCGCGGCAGCACCTTCCGCGGCGGCAAGAGCCGGCTGGCGGAAGAGACACTGGCCCGCTGGGCGGCGGAGCGCGGACCGGGGCGCGGGGCTGGCGCGGCGGACCACCCCGAGGCCTTGCGCGACCTCGCCCGGCGGTTGATGGCCTGCCGCGACCCGCTGACGGATCCGTCCGGCCGACCGACTGTGGTCGAATTAAGCCGCGGTGAACTGGAGCGCCGGTTTGGCCTGCGCTGAACCGACCCGTCTCGAGCCGTATTCAGGGAGTTGTAGCCGCGGCGTTTCCCGTACAGCGCCGCTTCAGCAAGCGATTTTGCTCTTCTGAAGCTGAGACAGGCTGACAGGATCAGGCTTGGCCGTCGTTGCTTGAAACCTTCCAACGCCTACCCACGCCTTCCGCATACGCCGAGGCTTCCGTGGACAGGCAAGGCGCAGCCAAGGCTTTTTGTAAACGGCTTCAGGAATTAGATGATACCTGTTTAAGGTGGCTATCTCCCGCTTGCTGAAGCGGCGCGCTACGCAGGTTCTCAGGCTTGATACCGGCCAGGGCCGGACGGCTGTTTCACAGATTTTTCCGGAAACCTGATTTACGGTTTCACCCCGGGCACGGGACTTGCCACGGTGGAACCTCTCGAATTCAGTCCATTTAGAATTTTCCCATGCCTTCCAGAAACGCCAGTACCCAGAAGAAAAAAAACAGCCGTCAACGGTCGGCCGAGCCGGTCGAAGGCGACGCCACGCTCACCCGCCCCAGCTTCAAGTTCAACAAGGGGCACGAGGCCGAGGACCTGCAGGCATCCATCCTCAACCACCTGAAATATACCCTGGCGCGGGATACCCATTCCGCCACCAGGCGCGACTGGTGGATCTCCACCTCCTTCGCCGTCCGCGACCGCATCCTCCAACGGTTCATGAAAACCCAGGAGGTGCATAACAAAAAGAATACCCGGCGGACCTACTACCTCAGCCTGGAGTACCTGATGGGGCGCCTGCTGCGGAACAACTGTTTCAATGCCGGCCTCGCCGACGAGGTCCGCGCCGCCCTGGACAACCTGGGGCTCGCCTTCGACGACATCGAGGAGGAGGAAAACGACATGGGCCTAGGCAACGGGGGACTGGGTCGCCTCGCCGCCTGCTTCCTGGATTCGCTCGCCACCCTCGATCTGCCCGCCATCGGCTATGGCATCCATTATCAGTTCGGGTTGTTCCGGCAGGACTTTCAGGACGGTCGCCAGGTCGAGCATCCCGACGACTGGATGCAGGGCGGCGACCCCTGGCGCATTTCCCGCCCCGAATACAAGCAGGAGATTCCCGTCTACGGCCGCGTCGAGATGCGCTACAACGATCAGGGGGATTTCCGTCCGGAGTGGGTGGACACCACCAGCGTCGTCGGGCTGCCTCATGACATCCCGATCTGCGGTTATGGGGCCATGACTGTGAATTTCCTTCGTCTCTGGGAGTCCAAGGCGTCGGAGGAATTCGATCTCGATACGTTCAACCGGGGCGGCTACGTCGAGGCGGTCCGTGAAAAGGCGATCGGCGAAACGATTTCCAAGGTCCTGTATCCGAATGATGCGACCGAGAGCGGGAAGGAGCTGCGATTGGTTCAGCAGTACTTCTTTGTCGCCTGTTCGCTCCGCGACATCATTCGTCGCTATTTCAAAAAGAACGACACCTGGGAAGCCTTTCCGGACAAGGTGGCCATTCAGTTGAACGACACCCATCCGGCGGTCGCCGTCCCCGAGTTGATGCGCCTTCTGGTCGACGAGCATTTCTTTCCCTGGGAGCGAGCCTGGGACCTGACGCGTCGCACCTTCTCTTACACCAACCACACGCTGCTGCCGGAGGCGCTGGAAAAATGGAGCGTGCCGCTCTTCCAGAAGGTGCTGCCGCGCCACCTCCAGATCATCTTCGAAATCAATCGCCGTTTCCTCGAAGAAGAGGTGGAAGCCTGTTGGCCCGGTGACGGCTCGATGAAGACCCGCCTCTCGCTTATCGAAGAGGAGCACCCGCCGATGATCCGCATGGCCTACCTCTCGGTCATCGCGAGCCATACTGTCAACGGGGTCGCCGCCCTCCACACCGAGTTGCTGAAACGCCACCTCTTCAAGGATTTCCACGCGCTCTACCCGGAGAAAATCCAGAACAAGACCAACGGCATCACGCCGCGGCGCTGGCTGCTCGCCTGCAATCCGGAACTGGCCGACCTCATCACGGCACGCATCGGCGACGGCTGGGTGACCGACCTGCCGAAACTCAAGCAACTCGACGCCTACGCCGACGACCCGGAATTCCAGCGCGCCTACATGGCGGTCAAACAGACGAACAAGGAAAACCTCGTTTCCTGGATCAGGGAAAGCACCGGTGTGGAAGTCAGCCCGGACGCCATCTTCGATGTGCAGATCAAGCGGCTCCATGAATACAAGCGCCAGCACCTGAACCTGCTGCACATCCTCACGCTCTACCGGCGGCTGCTGCACAACCCGGATCTCGATATTCAACCGCGTGTATTCATCTTCGGCGCCAAGGCGGCCCCGGGCTACGATCTGGCCAAGGAAATCATCCGCGCCATCAATTGCGTGGGGGCGACCATCAACAACGATGCCCGCATCCAGGGCAAGCTGAAGGTCGTCTTCCCGCCCAATTACCGGGTCACCGTGGCGGAAAAAATCATTCCGGCCGCCGATCTGTCCGAGCAGATCTCCACCGCCGGCAAGGAGGCTTCCGGAACCGGCAACATGAAGCTCGCCCTGAACGGCGCGCTCACCATCGGCACGCTCGACGGGGCCAACGTTGAAATCCGCGACGAGGTCGGCGAGGAGAATATTTTCATCTTCGGCCTGAAGGTCGACGAGGTGGAGGCGCTCCGCGAGCAGGGCTACAACCCCTGGGATTATTACCATCGGAACCAGGAGCTGCGTGACGTGGTCAACTGGTTGTGCAGCGACACCTTTACGCCCGGCGAAAAAAATGCCTTCCGGCCGATCCGCGAAAGCCTGCTCGAAAAAGGGGACCCTTTCTTTGTGCTGGCTGACTACGAGGCTTACGTGAAAGCCCAGGAAGCCGTCGACCTCGCCTATCGGGACCGCAAGCGCTGGGCCCGTATGGCCATCCTGAATACAGCCCGGGTGGGCAAGTTTTCCACCGACCGTACCATTACCGAATATGCCAGGGACATCTGGAACCTCGAGCCTCTGCCGGTCTCATGACCGGCGCAGCACGGGTATCCGCATCCTCGGCTTGCTCCTGTTCGGCCTGGCCCCGGTGGCGGGCCAGACGACCGGCGACCGCTCCCCGGCCGGGGAGTCGAGACCCATGAACGCCTATCCCTGGAAGGCCGGCGAACGGCTTGAATATGCCGTCAACTGGGGCGTTTTCCATGTCGGCGATGCCGTCATTAAAACAGCGCGTGACCTCTACACCGATGCCGGCGCCCTCGATCCCTGTATCCGGATCGGTATGACGGTCCGGTCCTCAGGCGTCCTCAACGCGATCTACCCGGTACGCGACGCCTTCGAGAGCTGTCTGGCCACCGACCTGTCGCGGACCACCCGCTACCGGAAGGTACAGACCGGCGCCAGCGACCGGGACACGGTGGTCGCGTTCGACTACGCCGACGGCTACGTGCAATACACCGACCGTGGCGAGTCGCTCGATCCGGTGGAGCTGCGCGGACCCGCCTTCGATCCCTTTGGCATCGTCTTCAAGGCGCGTTCGCTGGATTTCGAACCGGGAAAGACGGTCAATCTGGTCGCGACGGACGGCAAAAAGGTGTCCGAGGTGGACATCAACATCATCGGGCGGGAGACGCTCCAAACCCCCGCCGGCACCTTCGAGGCCTGGCTGGTCGAGCCCGACATGAAGGAGCTGAGCCTCGTCTTCAAGAAGGCCGACGGCGCCAAGGTCCAGATCTGGTATTCCGCCGATGCGCGACGCCTGCCGCTCCGCCTGCGCAGCGAAATCGCCATCGGCGCCTTCGACGCACGGCTGACCGGTATCGGCGAGATGCCGCCGGAAGTCGATTTTCTGCCCGAGATCGAGGGCGAGTTCCCGGAAGAAGAGCGCCAGCACGAGATCCGGCGCAATCCCCGCCGCGGGGGCCGGCGGTGAGGGGACACTAAAGCTGCGTTGCCTCGCCCACGAGCGTCCGCTGAAGCGAACGCCTCCCACCTGGGCCCGGCGATGTTACCGCCCTGGGAGGGCTGCGCTTGAGCGCTGCCTCGCGACTCCCGTTCCGGATAAGCCCCCGGTTCCCGGCAACCAACTTATCCTCAACCCTCCAGCTGGATCTGCGCCTTGACGCTGGCGGGGGGTGGCTTAACCGCGAAATCGAAGGCCTTCACGCTTTCCTGGAAGGCGAAGGTGTCGGTGATCAGCGGCTTTACGTCGATTTTGCCCGAGCCCATCAGGGCCAGCGCGCGGGGATAGACGTGCGCGTAGCGGAAGATCGTCTCAACCCGCGCCTCCTTCACCTGGGCGGCCACCACATCGAAGGCGATCGGTTCCAGGGGCATGCCGATGAACACGACCGTGCCCCCGGGTGCCAGCGGCTCAAAGACCGAGGCGCAGGCGCGTTCGTTGCCGCTGGCCTCAAACACCAGGTCGGCGCCCCAGCCGTCCGTCGCCTTGCCCACCACCTCAGCCACGTTTTCCCCGGACACGTTGACCGGGGTGATCGGGCCGAGTGAGGCGGCCAGCTCCAGTTTTTCCGCGATCACATCGGTCATGAAAATCCGACTGCAACCGGCGGCCAGCGCGGCCAGGGCGGTCACCATGCCGATGGGGCCGGCGCCGGTCACCACGGCGACATCGCCGGGTTTCACCTGCGCCTTGCTGGCGGCGTGCATGCCGACCGCCAGCGGCTCCACCATGGCGGCCTCGCCGAAGCTGACGTTGTCGGGCACCTTGAAGGTGAAGTCGGCGGGATGAATGACCTCCGGGCGCAGGCAACCGTGGACGGGGGGGGTCGCCCAGAAACGCACGGCCGGGTCGAGGTTGTACATGCCGAGCCGCGAGGCCTTGCTGGTGGGATCCGGAATGCCGGGTTCCATGCATACCCGGTCACCCGGCTTCAGGTGGCTGACCGCCGACCCGACCTCGAGGACGGTGCCGCTGGCTTCGTGGCCGAGCACCATCGGGTCCCTGACCACAAACGGGCCGATCGCGCCGTGCGTGTAGTAGTGCACGTCGCTGCCACAGATCCCGACGGTGTGGATTTTGATCCGGACATCCTTTGGGCCGAGCGTCTCCTCCAACTCGATGTCGCGGAGGTTCAATTCGTCTTTCTTCTCAAGTACGAGCGCTTGCATGGGGTGGGAGGCTTGGGTTTGCGGGTTTAGGTCGCCGCCGGTGGCATACGGGCGATGTTCGGATCAACCGATCCTCGACGTGGGGACCGTCTCCGTCAACCCGGGCCGGCATCGGACGCGGCTATGGCTTGACGCCGAAAATGTTCTCCTGGTCGGGCAAGTGCTCGTGCAACGCGTCGGAGAGCTCCGTGAGCCGGTCGAGGACATCGGCCGGCAGCGGACTGCCCGCCAGGGCCTCCGCATTGGCGGCCACCTGTTCGCTGTTTCGCGCCCCGAGGATGACGACGTCGATCCCGGGCTGCTGGAGCGACCACTGAATGGCAAGGTGCTGAGGGGGTCGCCCGAGGTCGTCCGCCAGGGCTTTGATTTCCTGCATGGTGGCGTGGACCCGGGGCCAGACATCCGGCTTGAAGTGGACGTTGTCCGCGCGGCTGTCGCCCTCCCTGAATTGCGGCTTTTCCGGAAACTTGCCGGTCAGGATACCCTGGGCCATGGAGCTGTAGGTGACGACCTGAATGCCGTGCTCCCGACAGTAATCGATCACACCGTCCCGCTCCCCGCGGCGCCACAGGAGGTTATAGCCGATCTGCAGGGCATCGATGGGCCCGGTCTCCGCCACCGCCTGCATCTCCTCGACCGAAAAATTGCTGACCCCCAGCGCCCGGATGCCGCCCTGTTCGCGCTCCCGGTGGAGCCGCTCGAAATGCGGTCGCATGTCCACGCCGCTGAGCGGCCAGTGGATGTAGTAGAGGTCGAGCGTATCCACACCCAGGTTGATCCGGCTCCTGGCCAGGGCTTCGACCATCGAGTCGGGGTCTTTGGCGGGAAACCCTTTGGTGGCGAGGTAAACCCGGTCCCGGGCGTCCTGTGCCTTGAGGACCTCGCCGACGACTTTCTCCGAGCGTCCGCCACCATAGGCGATGGCGGTATCCCAGTGGGTCAGTCCCGACTCCAGGGCCTGTTCCAGGGCGGCGATGCTGTCGCGGTCGTCCTGGCCGCCCCATTGACTGCCGCCGAAGGTCCAGCAGCCGAGGGACAACCGGTTGTGGGGCGTGGCGGTGCCGGGGAGGGGTGCGTGGGTTTTCATCGTCCTGACCATAGCCTCCCGGGGGCGGGTGGGCAACCGTTCCATGCCGCCGGCTCCCGCAATTCCGGTTAACCGGAAAAGCTTTCCCGTCGCTGGCGGATCATGCCGTATTCGCAGCCGACGCGCCCCGGGTAGCCGACCTGTGGACGCCAGGCGGCCAGCAGCCGGAAACCGGGGCCAAAGCGGTGCTCCAGTTCGGCCACGGTGCAGGGGTAGGGCGGTCCCTCGCCCGGCGGGTTACCTGTATCCGGAAAAAACATACCGATCAGCAGGCCGCCGGGACGGATCAACTGCTCACAGCTGCGTACGAAACGGTCGCGGTCCCCGGGATCGATCGCGCAGAAACAGGTGTGTTCCACCAGGCCGTCGAAGGGCCGCTGGTCGTGCCAGGTATCGGGAGCAAACAGGTCGCCCTGGAGAAAGCGGCAGCCATCGTCATCGGGACCCGACAATGCCCGGGCGCGCTTCACGGCCGACTCGGCCAGATCGAGTCCGGTGACGGACGCACCGGCCCGCGCGAACAACCGGGCGTCGTGGCCCCAGCCACAGCCGGGCACCAGCAGGCGCAACCCCCTTACGGTTCCGGGGTGGCGGTTGAGCCAGGAGCGCAGAGGCGGGCTGGGTGCTCCCTTTTCCCAGGGGATGTCCCCCTGATCGTAACGCTCCTGCCAGTCGACGGTCATCCTCGCAAGGAGGCGAGGGTGGCGCCCGACGTCAAACTACCGGGCTCTTGAGTGACATTCCGGTAACGAGGCGGAGCTTGCTCCCAACGGGGGGACGTTTACGGTTTGAGTGCCTTTATGCGACCTGTCCGAACCGCCGCCCGGGCCCTCATCCTGCAGGAGGGCCGTTTGCTCTGCATCCGCATGCAGGACAAGCGCGGTCAGTTCTACATCCTGCCGGGCGGGGGGCAACAACCGGGAGAGACGCTGGAGCAAACCCTTCTCCGCGAATGTCGGGAGGAAATCGCCGCCGTCGTCCGAATCGAGGGCCTGGCTTATGTTCGCGAGTACATCGGGCGTAATCACAATTTTTCGCCGACCCACCGACAGTTCCACCAGGTGGAAACGGTTTTTCGTTGTACCCTGCTGACCCATCCCGAGCAACTGGGCCAGGGCCATGAACGGGATAAAAAACAGGTCGGCTTCGCCTGGATCCCGGTCGACAACCTCGGGCGGATCGATTTTCTTCCCAGGGTGATTGTCCCCTTTTTCCAGGATGGAGGCTTCCACCCGCCCAGCCGCTACCTCGGGGATTGCAACTGAGGGCGGGGTTCTGATCGTAGGGGCGCCGCTTGCGGCGCCCGCGTGGGCTGGCGGTAGTTGCGGCACCCGCGTGGGGCCTGGCCGGTTGCGCGGCGGGCGTCGCCCTTCGATGTACTCAGGGTTGCGAACCAGCGACGCCCCTACGTCTGTTTCGGCTGGAAGGTCCTGGGCTGAAGGGCGGGGCGTATGGCGGCGTGGAAGGTGGCCATACGGTCAACGGCGCCGCTGCCGATGAGCTGCCAGGCAATGTTGCCGACCGCCGTTCCCTCCAGCGTGTAGGAGACGACCGGGATGCCGCTGTAGTCGGCGATGCGCTGGCAGAGCAGCCGGTTTTTCGAGCCGCCGCCGACGATGGCGATCTGGCCGAAGGCCTGGCCGGTGAGATTCCTGAATTTTCCGGTGGCGATGGCCGCGCCGTTGCCGAGCGAGTCACAGATCAGGCGGGTGTAGCCGGCCAGGCTGTCGGGCGGCGTCAGGCCACGGCCGCGCAGCTGGTCGTCGATGGCCGCCTTCATGTTCTTCGGGTTGAAGAGGGCCTGGTCATCGGTGTCGATGAGGGCCTCCTTCGGGGCGGGCTTGAGGCCTTCCGCCTTTTCGATGAGCGCGGACCAGGCGGCATCGGATTGCGGCCGGTCGTCGAAGGACGGCATGAGCTGTTCCAGCAGCCAGAGCCCGAGGATGATCTTGTTCGGCCGGTAGCTGCCGTCGCCGGCACGCTCGTTGGAAATGCCGTAGCTGAAGGCTTCCTCGCCGCCGGTCGGCCGATCGGTCAGCGCACCCACCAGAAGCCAGGTACCGGCACTGATCAGCAGGGTGGGCGTCTCCGGGTCCAGGGGAATGGCCTCAAAAGCACAGGAGGTGTCGTGCCCGGGGACCAGCATGACCTCGATGTCGCTCAGGTCGGGGTCGGCATCGATCTTGCCCAGGGACCGGCCGGCCTTTTCCGGACCCTCGAACCAGCCTTCGGGGATGCCGAAATAGTCGAGGGCGGCGGGTGAAAACCGGTCACTGTTCAGATCGAGGAACATACCCGTGCTGGCGATCGAGATCTCGTTCACCTGCGTACCGGTCAGGAGGTAACCGAAAAAGTTGGGCAGCTGCAGGGCGCGGACGGCGGCGTCGCGCACCCCGGGGTTGGTCCGCAGGGTCTCCGCCAACTGGATGCCGGTGTTGTAGTTGATGGGTGGCAGCCCGGTCCACTCGTAGAGCCGGGCGTCGTCCCCTTTTTCCTTGATCTCCTCGACCAGGGGGTTGGTTCGTTCATCCCGATAGGCGTGGATGGGGTAGGCCAGGCGACCGGTTGCATCCAGCAGGGCGACGTCCACGCCCCAGGTGTCGATCCCGCAGGTGGTCAGGTTGGGAAACAGCTTTTTCGCCTCCTTCAGGCCTTTGATGATTTCAGACCGGAGCGTGCCGGGGTCCCAATAGAAATAGCCGCGGAGCTCATTGAAGCCGTTGGGGAAGCGATACACTTCAGTGAGGTCCAGACCGTCCGGCCCGTAACTGCCGACGATGACGCGTCCGCTCGTGGCCCCGAGGTCGATGGCTGCTGCGTGGTGGGTGTCTGGCATGATTGGGTTTTTTTGGGGGGGTGAGAGTTAAGGGGTTAGGGAGTTGAGGGGTTAGGGGCGGGGGTGCGGGAGCCCTGGGGGATGATCAGATCGACGCTTGCCTTGCGGAGGGCGCGGCCGATGTCGGAGGGTGGGGGTTCCTCGGATACGATGGTCTGCCCTTCCTGAAAACCGGAGGTGAGGTTGAGCGCCCGTTTGCCGAATTTGGTGCTGTCGACAGCGAAGAGCGTTCGTTCGGCCGCGGCCATCATCTTGTTCTGCACCGAGACGATGAAGGGGTTGTTGTTCCAGATGCCTTCGGCGGTGATGCCGGCGGCGCCCATCACGGCCATGTCGGCGTGGGTATGGCTGAGCGCGAGTTCACAAGTAGGCCCGTAAAGGATCCCGAGGCGGCTGTAGACCGTACCCCCGGTCACGATGGTTTCGCTTGAACCGATTTCGCTGAAGAGGGCGGCGATGGGCAGCGAATTGGTGATGATGAGGACGCGTTTCTGCACCAGTTGACGGGCGACCGCGTAGGTCGTCGTACCACCGTCCAGGATGACGGTCATGCCGGGTTGGATACGCTCGGCCACCGCCTGGGCGATGGCATACTTGGCATCGGCGTTTCGCGTGTCCTGGATGATGAAATCGTAACCGCCGGTGGCGTTTTCCGCCTCGCCGTCCTCGTTCAGGCTGGCCCCGCCATGGTGACGCCGTACCGTGCCCTGGCTTTCCAGATCGTTCAGCGCCCGCCGCACCGTCGACACGCTGATGTCGAACTCGCGCGCCAGGGTATGCAGATCCGCGTACTTGTGTTCGCGGATAAACTGCGCAATCCGGTCGAGACGTTCCTTGTTGGTCATGGCCATTCTGCCTGATCACCATTGAAAGGAACCTTTCAAATCGATCAATTTCTTTCACAATCCCGTCATGGAGCCCGAACACCCCAACCTTGTCATCCTGCACGCTCACGACCTCGGCCGTTTCCTGGGGTGTTACGGTGTCGATACCGTCGACACGCCCCATCTGGACCGCCTGGCCGGGCAGAGCATTCGCTTCACCCAGGCCCAGTGCACCTCGCCGGGATGCAGCCCGGCCCGGGCAGCGCTCTTCACCGGCCACTACCCACACACGACCGGTGTCCTGGGCCTGACACATGGCAATTTCGGCTGGCGCATGAATGATCGGGTTACTCACCTCGCCCGTCGCCTGGCGGATGCTGGTTACCACACCGCGCTCTGTGGAACCTATCACGAGGACAATCCCACCGACGCCGACCGGATCCGCGACCACCACGGCTTTCAGGAACGGGTGGGCGGGGGTCAGCGTGCTCACGAGGTGGCTGCCTCCGTTTCCGACTGGCTGGTCGAGGGGCGCCCGACCGACAAGCCGTTTTATCTCCAGGCCGGTGTGTTTGAACCGCATCGGGTGGGAGCAACCGATCCGGAGGATGCGCGACGTTTCATGCCCTTTGTCGACCAGCACATTCCGGATCCGGATCCGGAAGAGCCGGTAACGATTCCGGGCTATCTGGAGGATACACCGGGTACCCGGCGGGAAATGCGCGAATTGCAGGCCGCGGTACGTCATATGGACCAGCAGTTCGGCCGGATCCTCGATGCTCTGAATGAGCAGGGTCTGATGGACAACACGTTGATCCTGTTTACCACCGACCACGGGCTGGCGCTGCCCCGGGCCAAATCCACCTGTTACCAGGCCGGTCTTGAGGTGGCCCTGATGCTCAAACTGCCGGCCGGCGATGGCGTCAAACCGTCCGTCAACGACCAGCCGGTCAGCCACATCGACATCGTGCCGACTATCCTCGAGCGGCTGGGTTTGCCCGGCGCCGAACACCTGCCCGGCCAATCCCTGCTTTCGCCGATCCGGAATCCGGAGGCCGGCCACCATCCCTTTCTCTTTGCGGAAAAAACCTACCACGACAATTACGACCCCAAGCGCTCCGTGCGCGATGCCCGCTACAAGCTCATCGCCAATTTTGCCTACAGCCACAGCTTCACGGACTGTTCCCAGTCCTGGCAGCCGCGGGCGCAGCCCGTGGTGCCCGCAAACCCGGCCGGCAGTTACACGCCCGACTTCGAGCTCTATGACCTGGAGACCGATCCCTGCGAGCTGGTCGATCTCGCGGAGGATCCGGCCTATCAGGAGATCCAGGACACGCTGATCGCGGCGCTCGGCCGCTGGATGCGCGAGACGGAGGACCCGCTGCTGGACGGGCCCGTGCCCCAGGCTCAGTTTCATCGGGTGATGAAGCGGCTGGGCTCCTGCGGGTAGCGCCCGCCGCGTGAGTGTTTGCGGTTCGCAGGGAAAGGACGCTGCCGGCTGGTTACCCGTCGGGCGTCGCGAGCAACGCCCCTACGGCCGTGTGACGCGACGGGGGTTGTCGTTCGTTGAGGATCTCACCGTCTGGCTTCAACTGCAGCGGCCGATCAGGTAGTGCCCCGCTGCCACCCGTCGTCCAGTTGGACCCATCATCCCGAGACGGGTGGCGGCCTCGGTTTCCCTGAGCATGAAGGCGGTAACCGGGGCGCCGGCCTCAACTGCTCCTGCCAGTCCGGCATACCCGCAAAGCTGATTGCCCGCTGCAACGCCAAACCGGGTAAGGCCGTTTCATCGGAATGGGTGGACCCCAGCCGGGGATTGCCGGACCGGTAACGGATCGTCAGGGTCCGGGTCGTGTCCCGACCGGAAGGCCAGCCAGAAGCCCGCACGCCACGCGCCCCCCGCCTGTGGGAAGCGTTGCTGCCGGTCGCGGTGATCACCGCGGCGCTGGCCTACGCCATCATCGGTCTCGGGGAGGACCCGCGTATCCCGATCCTGACCGGGCTGGCGGCCGCCTGCCTGATGGGGCTGCGCCTGGGCTACGGGTGGAGCGATCTTCAGGACGGCATGGTCCGCGGTATCGCGGTAGCGCTGCCGGCTATCCTGATTCTGATGGTCATCGGGATTCTGATCGGGCTCTGGATCGCGTCCGGGGTGGTGCCGCTCCTGATTTATTACGGGCTGCAACTCCTGTCGCCCGGGATCTTTTTACCGGCGACGGCCTGCATCTGCGCGGTGGTATCCCTGGCGACCGGCAGCTCCTGGACCACCGCCGGAACCGTGGGGGTCGCCCTGATCGGGGTGGGGGCGGGGCTGGGCGTGTCGATCCCCATCACGGCCGGCGCAATCATTTCGGGAGCCTACTTCGGTGATAAAATGTCGCCCCTCTCGGACACGACCAACCTCGCGCCGGCGGTGGCGGGATCGGAGCTGTTTGCGCACATCCGGCACATGGCGTTGACCACGGGCCCCAGTTTCCTGCTGGCGGTGGTCCTCTTTGCCCTGGTGGGAGCGCTCGGGGGCGATGGAACCATGCGGGCCCGAGGGGTGGACGATGTCGAACCCCTGCTCAGGATGTTGACCGAGAGCTTCAACCTCACAGCCTGGCTCCTGCTGGCGCCGGCGGTCGTGATCGGCCTGGTCATTCTGCGCATTCCCGCGCTGCCCGCCCTGGTGATCGGCGCATTGGCGGGAGCCCTGCTCGGTTGGGCCTTTCAGGGGCTGACCCTCGCCGAGCTGCTGGCCGTATCCCAGGCGGGGTTCGTCGGTGAAACCGGCCTGGCCAGGGTCGACGATCTGCTGACCAACGGTGGTCTGGATAACATGATGTGGACCATTTCGCTGATTATTTGCGCTCTGGCCTTTGGCGGGGTGATGGAAGGTTGCGGTTTTCTGGAGGTGATTGCCGCTTCGATCCTCAAGCTGGCCCGAAGCACGGGCTCTCTGGTCACCGCCACGGCCGGAACCTGTGTCGGCATGAACGCCCTCGCCGCGGATCAGTATCTGGCGATCGTGGTACCGGGCCGGATGTACCAACCCGCTTTCCGCAAAAAAGGCCTGGCCCCGGTTAATTTGTCCCGCGTGCTGGAAGACGTGGGCACCCTCACCTCGCCCCTTGTTTTCTGGAATACCTGCGGGGCGACCATGAGCACGGTGCTCGGTGTCAGTGCGGGCGCCTATTGGATGTTCTGCTTTTTCAACCTGATCAATCCGCTCGTTTCGATCCTCTACGGTTACACGGGTTGGACCATGCGCCCGCTTGAGGCTGAGGGATCCCCGTCCCCGCCCGTTTCCGACACGACCCGCCATGCCGGTACACATCCGTAATTGCACCCCCGCCGACCACGCCGCGGTGAGCGAGGTGGTGACCGCCGCCTTCGAACAGCCCGATGAGGCGAATCTGATCCGTGCCGTCCGGGACGCCTGTGATCCGAACAAGCTGCTGGAGCTTGTCCTGGAGACCGAAGCCGGGGTGGTCGGCCACATCCTTTTCTCGCCCGTCACGATCGGGAAAAAGCGCGAAAAGCCGGTCGAAGGCATGGGTCTCGGTCCCGTAGCGGTGCATCCGGATCATCAGCGGGGTGGTCGAGGCTCGGCGCTGATCCGTCTGGGCCTGATGAAGCTCAAGCAACGGGACTGCTCCTTCGCCGTCGTGCTCGGGGATCCCGCCTTCTATGCCCGGTTCGGGTTCGAACCGGCCGAACCGCGGGGCATTACCTGCCTCTGGGAGGACGCCGGGCCGGCCTTTCAGGTCCTCGAACTGACACCCGGTGGCCTGGATGAGGTGACCGGCCTCGCGCGTTACCGGCCGGAGTTTGCGGTCTTCGGGTAGGGTGGGGATGAACCACTGACCGGGCACGGATGCAGCGGCCCGCAATGGCGGGCCGCAACAACAGTTTGGACCCCGCACCACCCCCGTCTAAAGAGCCGACCCATTGGTCGGCGGAGGATGAGTGCTGATGAGTGGTTTCACTTCACCCGGCTGACGCGGACGCGTTTGCCGGTGTCGACCAGGCGCAGAAAGTGGCCCCCGAACGAACCCTTTTCGATGCGCACCTTCGGGTTGGCCAGCACCATGAAGTACCGCCGGCCGTCGACTTCCCAGACCTGGCCGTTCTCCAGTTGGATCCGTTCGCCGTCCGACCAGCCGCGGAATTCCCCCGGGATGGCCGATTCGATGAAGGCCGGCTCTTTCATTTCCTCGGGAACACGGTCGTCCCGGTCCAGAAAGCCGAAGAAGCCGAAATTGCGTTCGGTGGTCTCGCGGATTTCGGCGACCTTCTCCTCGACCGCCTGTTCGGCGGCTGCTTCGGCGGCCTTTTCCTTTTCTCCGGCCAGGTACGCGTTGAGCCAGGTTTCGAGGTGGGCGCGTTCGGCCGGGGTCAGTTTTTCGAGGCCCGCCTTGTCATAATCCTCGGCCGACATGAGCGCCTGGAGATCGGTGATCTCGCGGGGAGGCGACTCCTGCGCATACGCCATGCCTCCGGCCGGTATCAGAAAACCCAGGACAAACCACCGTATCATTACCTGCATGGGGCAATTTTCAGGCCCCGGGCCGTCGGGTTCAATCCTCGGGGGCCGGCCATTCTTCGGTCAGGCGATTTTCCAGCGACCGGGCCAGTCGCTGGCGACCTTGCTGGCGGGCCGCTTCGATGACGCGCTTGAACTGGGCGACCGCGGTGGCGCGATCGGGAAAGCGGGTATCCAGGGTGTTCAACAGCACGACCAGCGCTGCGTCGGGTTGGCCCGCCTCTTTCAGCAGACGGGCCCCGCGGTTGATCTGGGCCAGATCGATGACCGAGGGCGGAGGCAGGTGCGCAAGGTAGGCCAGCTGGCGTCGGGCGGCTTCCGGATCGCCTGCCTGCAGCTGGTGTTCAGCCACGGCAATCCCAAGGGCGATTCCGGGTTGGGTATGGAAGGCACGTTCCCCCAGACGCCGGGCCTGTTTCCGTTCCTCGGGGTTTTCCGACCGGGCCAGCCGGTTCATTTGGCGCAGGGTCACGTAGGGCGCCAGGGGATCCCGTGAGGCCTTGTCCGCGGTCGACTCCAGTTGCTCGTCCAGGGGCACGGCCAGCGGTCGGTAGAGCGGATCGCCGATGACCACCCCCTGCCAACTGGTGACCGGGATGCTGTACCAGGCGGCGCGGCCCAGCGACCAGCCGCGTGCCAGCCCGTCGACCAGCAGGTGCGGGCGATGGGTCATGCCAAGGTAAGGCTCCCAGACATTGCCGATCGCCACGGATGCGCCACGCGCCAACAGCGGTCCCACCCAGGCTTTGGTATCCAGACGAATGGTACTGGCCGAGAAACTGTGGATGTGCAGCGCGATGGCGCCGGGCGCAAAGGAAAAGACCGGGTCGGCGAAGGGCCCTTCAGCCGCGTTGGCGTACCAGCCGAAGTACCAGGCAACCTGATCGAGGGGATCGCCCCATCCGAAGCGTTTGCGGCTGTCGTCGTAGGTGAGAGGAAACCCCAGCCCTGCCAGCTTGTCGCGGGTGAGGTCCAGCCACCGGTCGCCCTGAGCGTGGGGTCCCCCGGCATCGATCAGGGCTCGGCCCCGGATACCCTTTTTCTCCGCTTCCAGCGTGCGCGTGATGAGGCGTTCGCAGAGCGCGAAGGACGGGCCGTCGATCCGGGCCGTGCGGACGATGGCCTGGCGCATCAGTCCATTCGGCTCAGCCTCGTTGAAGAGGGGATTGCGGCTGGCTCCGGCCGGGTCCAGCTCGGGTTGCGTCAGCAGCGCGAGATCGCTGTCGATCGACCCCCGCCAGGAGCCCATCCGGCGCGCGTTGACATTTTTCTCGCTGGAGGGATCGGTTCCCCGAACCGCGTCGTGGGTCACCTTCATCGGCAGGCCCTTCATCAGGACGAGGTGGGCGATCCGGTTTTCGAACAGGACGGCCTGGCGCTTGCCGTTCGGGTGCACGGCGTCGGCTGCCGCCAGGCTGCCCGTGAGCCAGTCCGCCTGGATCAAGCGCTCCAACAGCGGATTGTGGATGGTGTCGAGGTAGGCCTGCCAGCTGATGGTCTCGTGTTTACTCGTTTCCAGGCCGACCAGGTTGGCCTCCGGAATGCCGCGCGCCGCGCTGTAGGTCCTGGCCAGTTGCGCGGAAGCCTCGAGCGAGCGGTTGTACACCACCAGGGTTCGCCTGATCTCATCCGCCCGGTCGACCGGATCGCCCGGCGACGCGGTGAGGGATAAAACAGGCAGCGCCGAGAGGCCGAGGATCCGCAGGATTCTCAGGCGGCGCCACGGGGATCGTGGGCTCTCAGTCTTTTCCGCGCACACGGTTCAAGGCATTCTGGTAGGCAAGCACCCCGTCCAACACGGCCTGGGTCACGCGGGTCCGGTAGGCGCTGCTGCGGAGATTTCGGCCAGTCTCCGGATGGGAAACGAACCCCAGTTCGAGCAAAACACCCGGACAGTCGAGGTCCCGAAGAACGGTAAACCGGGCCCGTTTCAGGCCCCGGTCGGTGCCGCCGATCGCATCATGGATCGCCCGCTGGAAATGGAGGCCCGCGAGGGCGTTCCAGGGTTCCTGGCGGTTGGCCGCCCGGAATTCCCGGTCTGTCCGATGAAGGGATGCACGGGAGGTCGAGGGTTGATTCAGCGGGGTCCAGACAAAGGTTTCGATACCCTCGACCCGGTTGTTGCCGATGGCATTGAAGTGAATACTGAGAAACAGATCCGCCTGCCAGCGGTTGGCCAGGGCCGAGCGTTGGGTCAGGGTAAGGTACCGGTCGTCTTCGCGGGTCAACAGGACTTTGTAACCGTAGCCTTCGAGCAGCGGCCGGAGTCGCCGGGCGATATCCAGCGTCAGGTCCTTTTCGGACAGGCCGAGACCGGTATTCCGCGCACCCGGATCTTTCCCGCCGTGCCCCGGATCGAGCACGATGGTGTAGAGCTTCGGGGGGCCCGGAAAAATCTGCGGCGCCAGGATGGGCTTCAGGGTGACATTCCAGTCATTCTTGCTGATGTAGAGCCGTGACCGGTGCGCGGCGACGGGAAAGCCAAGGTAGACCCGCCCGCCGTTGTAGATGAAGTCGCGCCGATTGACCTCGAAGTCGAGCCGCGACCACTGGCTTTGCAGGCGCTCTTTCTTTCCCGAAGCCAGCACACGCGTATCCATGCCGAAACTACCGGCTACCGTCTCCAGGGAAACGTAGGTAGTGCCGTTGACCCGGATCTCCGTAGCCTGGGCCGTCGTCAGACCGACCATAAACAGGAGACATACCTGCAGGGCGTGTTTTAATTGTCGGATGTCGTTGATTTGAGAATGGGTATTATACACGTGGGGTGGGTCCGAGAGTCCGCCAGTCCCGGGTGTCGCCGGCTCGTCACCCGGGGTTCGCGACCCGCGAGTCGATCCAGCATAAACGTCTGACCCGCGGCCATGCCCGAAACCGCGGCTGATCGACCACCCGCCTGCCGGTGCGGGGTTTCGGCTGTCGAGGGTGGAACCGGCGGTGAACATCACGTTGGTGGAGCGGACCCCGTGTCCGGCCATTTGTTCATCCGGAACCTCCGGAGGGATCAATCCTGATCGTCGTCTTCCGGCTCCTCGTCGAGATCGTCATCCTCCGCGTTGAACTTCAGCACCCGCTTGTTTGCCGGAACCGGTGACAGGATCAGCGTAATCTGGCGCCCCACCAGCCTGGGTTCGGCATCCATTACCGCGATGTGGGACAGTTGCTGCACGGCATTGCGCACACGCTCGAAGCCGAGATCCTTGTGCTCCATTTCCCGACCGCGGAAGGCCAGGGTGACCTTCACCTTGTTGCCGTGGTAAAGGAAGCCCTCGGCGCGGCGCAGCTTCGTTTCCAGATCGTGCGGATCGATCGAGATGCGGAACTTGACCTCCTTGAGTTTCGAGGAAGTGGACTTGTTGTCCTTCTTCTTCTTGCTCTCGTCATAGAGATATTTTCCGTAATCGAGGATGCGGCAGACCGGCGGTTTGGCGCTGGGCGAGACCTCGATCAGGTCGAGCCCGACCTCCTTGGCCAGCGCGGTCGCCTTTTTCGGCGACATGATACCAATCATTTTGCCTTCCGGGCCGATAACCCGCACCTCGGGGGCGCGGATGCGTTCGTTGCGGCGGATGCGAGGCGTACGGCCCCGGTTGCGATTAAAACGACGGCCTCCGCCGCCAGATCCTTTACGAGCCATTCAGATAGCGTTTGGGTTCAATTTCCGAAAATTGATGCAGGCCGCATCCCGGAAATCCGGGCCCACGCCGTCTCTCCAGTCCGGATCCATTCCGGACGGCGGGTGACTTTCACTGGCGTGGGACATTCAATCGTTTCATGCGTCGTGAAGACGTCTGCGAAAAGACAGGTTTGCGCGACCCGTCCGCCATTTCAAATCTTTTCCCGATCCCGGCGGCAAAGGCGTTCACAGGTTGAAGCTTTCGCCACAACTGCAGCTGCCCTTGGCATTGGGATTGTCGAATTTGAAACCGCCCGCCACCAGGCTGTCTGAATAATCCATCGTCGTGCCACGGATGTAGAGCGCGCTTTTCATGTCCACCAGCACCTCGGCGCCACCGGTCCGCACCAGGATGTCGCCGGACTTCGTTTTGTCGGTAAACAGCATGCGGTAGCTCAGGCCGTTGCATCCGCCGCCCGCTATGGCGACGCGCAACCAGGGGCCTTCACCCTCCCGGTCGATCAGCCGGCGCACCTTGGCCCCCGCCGCCTCGGTCAGGCGGATCAACTGCTCGTTGCCGAGCCGGACGTCTTCCGGGAGCGCGATTTCTGTGGTGGGGGTGGCCATGAGAAAATGATAGACCTGAGGAGGCCGCCTTTCAAGCGGACGGTGATCGCCGGATCAATTATCCGGGAGGGGGCTAGACCCTCAGGGCGTTTCCTTGGGTGCGGCATACCGCTGGGCAAAAGCTTCTTGAGTGGTGATGCGCTGCCCGGCTTCACGCACCCGTCGGAGGAGAGCGTCGCACTCCTCCGGAGGCATCGCCCCGCCGGGTGTCGGGCTGTATGGTACCACCATCCAGAGCGGATTTTGCGTGGCACTCATCAGACACCAACGCATCCAAAGCGAGTGCTGCTTTAGAAATCCGGACGCTACCGTGCCATCCGGTGCACTCATCCCCGCCAGTCAATGGGGTGCCGCGAAAGACGATCCGCCAGACGGATGGCATTGACGAGGCTGCCGGTCCGCGCTTCGCCCCGACCAGCCAGGCCGAAACCGGTGCCGTGGTCGGGACTGGTGCGGACCTGGGGCAGGCCGAGCGTGAGGTTCACCGCCTGGTCGAACTCCAGCGTCTTCACCGGGGCGAGCCCCTGGTCGTGGTAAAGCGCTATCACGGCGTCGAACTCACCCTGCAGGTGACGCCAGAAAGCGGTGTCACCCGGTAAGCAACGACTCAGGCCGGGGAAATCCGGACGGAGATCATCCAGAACCGGGTCAATGCGGTTGACTTCCTCGTCGCCCATGACCCCACCTTCGCCCGCATGCGGGTTCAGTCCGCACACGGCGATCCGGGGTTCCCGGTCGCCCAGCCCCCGGCAAAGGGCCGCCGTGTGGCGGACCGTCTGCTCCAGGCGCTTCTCCGTCAGGTGGCTCATGACATCCCGCAAGGGTACGTGCCAGGTCGCCAGGACCACCCGCAGTTGGCCGCCGGCAAAAGCCATGGTTGGTTCGCCGCCCCAACGCTCCGCGAAGAATTCGGTCTGGCCCGGGTAATGGAAACCGACGTGGTGCATCCAGGTTTTGGATACGGGACCAGTGACGACCGCACGGAAATCGCCGCGCTGTGTGCCATCGGCCGCCGCCTCCAGGGCCAGCCGGGCAACCTCGGCACCAGCCTCCGAGGGCTCGCCGGGCCGGATGATAAAATCCTCATCCCCGACAGACAGCACCTCGACGGCGGACGACCCCCGGTGCTGGCGCAGCCAATGGCTCGGCCCGATCAGGCAGAGCCGGTCATGCCACTCCGGATGGTCGCGGACCACCCGGGCGATGATTTCCGGGCCGACCCCGGCCGGGTCGCCACAGGTGATGGCTATGCGGGACATGGGGTAAAGGTTCGGGGTTCTACGTTCCCAGTTTCAGGTTCGCTGCGACTCCGAGTCATTTTCTTATTCCTGAACATAGAACCTGGAACATCGAACCTAGAGCTCTTTAAACATCTCCAGCTGCGGGTCCTTGACCATGTCGTAGACTTTGAGGATGCGGAGGAGCTGGAGGAGGTCGCTCTTGGCGTAGGACTGATTGGGCTCGAGGCGACGAAGGATGTTTTCGAGCATGGTGCGGAAGGTGATGATGGCGTCGATCCCACGCTCCTTCAGCAAGGCGACGGACTGGTCGCGCTGAAGGTCGTCGCCGGGGAGGCCGGGCAGGACGAGGATTTTCATGAAGGGCCGGTGCTCCTCCAGGATCTCCGGCTCGAAGGCGAAGTAATCGCGCGCCCGGTCGAGGACCTCCTTTTTCAGGAAGTTGAAGATCTGTGAGCTGGAGCGGAGCATCTGGGGCGTGAACCGGGCGGTGTGCCAGCCCTTGACCACCACGATGGCGCGGTCCACCCGCTGGATGTCGGTCGAAAAAATCTGAAAACCCGGCGGCGTCCCCTCTTCGGGATTCGGGTTGTACACCACCAGGTCGATCTCTTCGTCGCTCCGCTTTTTGCGCGACTGGACCTGATACTTGCGGAGTTGCCGGACGAGGAAGCCGTTCAGCTCAAAGTACTCGCGGACGATGTTTTCGTCGAAGCCGGCCATCGTCCGGAAATCAATCCCCGGTCAATCCGGGCTGCAAGCCTTCCCAGATGGCGCGAATGGAGGCGGACTCGATGCCGTCCACCGTGGCGGCCGAGCCGATCTGATCCAGGACGACGAAGCGCAGCTTGCCCGCGCGGACTTTTTTGTCGCGGGTCATGGCGTCCATCAGCGCATCAATCGGGAGGGTGGGGTGCTCCGGCAACCGGACGGGCAGGCCCTGCGCCGCGACCACGTCTTCGATCCGCTCAGCGGTGGCGGCATCGATCCGCTCCAGCTGCAGCGACAGGCGGGCCGCGGCCACCAGACCGATCGCCACCGCTTCGCCGTGCAACAAGGTGCCGTAGCCGGCCACGGTCTCGATGGCGTGCGCGAAGGTGTGACCCAGGTTGAGGAGCGCCCGACCGCCACTCCCGGCCGTTTCGCGTTCGTCCCCCGCCACCACGGCGGCTTTCACCGCACAACAGGCGCGGATGCGGTGGGCGAGTTCGCCATCACCGGCTTCCAGCGGCACCGCAGCTGCCACCCGTTCGAAGAGTTCGGCATCCCCGAGCAGCCCGGTTTTGATGACCTCCGCCATGCCGGCGTTGAACTCGCGCGGCGGCAGCGTTTTGAGCACCTCGAGGTCGGCAATCACCGCCAGCGGCTGATGAAAGGCCCCGACGAGGTTCTTGCCGGCCGGCAGGTTGATCCCGGTTTTCCCCCCGACCGAACTGTCGACCATGGCCAGCAGCGTGGTGGGGACCTGGATAAAGGGGAGACCGCGCAGGTAACTGGCTGCAGCGAAGCCGGCCAGGTCGCCCGTCACTCCGCCGCCGATGGCGAGGACTACCCCGGTCCGGTCCAGGGCGGATTCGGCCAGGAAGGCGTAGATGCGCCCGAGCGTGTCGAGGGATTTGCTGGTCTCGCCGGACGGGACGGTAAACCGCGGGACCGAGCCCAGCACGGTATCCAGCCAGTCCGGCTGCGCCGCGGCCAGCCCGGCATCGACGATGGCCGCAACCGGGCGCCGGGCGGTGGACAAGGTTTCGATGCGCGTCCGCAGCGCATGATCCAGCGCCCGCCCGATGGTGATCGGGTAGCTGCGGTCCGCCAGTTCGACGGACAGGGAAGTCGCCGTGGGTTCCGGATGAGTCATGGACGCTGCCAGCGTGCAGCCATTTCGCTGTTCGTGGCGATGCCGGAGTTGGAAAAGGGTAGGCGGTTCATTGGCTTGGCATCCAGAGTCGCGCCGCGTTTACGAGCAAGAGTACCGGGCTACACCCGGAGAATGGGTACGGTATGGAGGTTCCGGCTGTGGAAAGCCCGCCCCGGTCACTCCGCCTGGCTGCCGAAGATGGCCTCGACGTAAGCCTCGGGGTCGAACGCTTTCAGATCCTCGGGTTTTTCGCCGAGGCCGACAAAGGCGATCGGGAGCCCCAGCTCGCGGTAGATCCCCACCAGCGCGCCGCCGCGGCTGGTCCCGTCGAGCTTGGTGACGACGAGGCCGGTCAGGCCGAATTCCTGATGAAAGACACGCGCCTGTTCGATGGAGTTGGTGCCGATGCTGCCGTCGATCACGATCCAGCTGGCATGCGGCGCGGTCGGGTCCTGCTTTTGCAGGACCCGGCGGATTTTGCGCAGCTCCTCCATCAGGTTGCTCTTGGTGTGCAACCGACCGGCGGTGTCGAGGATCAGCAGATCGGCCTTGCGGCTTTGGGCGGCGGCATAGGCGTCGAAGGCAACCGAGGCGCTGTCCGCCCCGTGGTGGCTGGCCACCAGATCGACCCCGAGCCGGTCGGCCCAGGTCTTGAGCTGTTCGTTGGCGGCGGCGCGGAAGGTGTCGCAGGCGCCGAGGACCACTTTCTGGCCCTGGTCCTGGAGGCGCCGCGCGAGTTTGGCGGCGGTGGTGGTTTTGCCCGAGCCGTTGACCCCGACGAGGCAAAGAACCTGCGGGCGCGGGGCATCTTCCGTAATGGCGTCGAAGCGCCCGGCGTCATCAAGGCCGGCCCCCGCCAGAACCCGGCGAAGGACGGTCCCGCCGATATTGAGCGCGTCCTGCCCGCGCAGGCTTTTATCTTTTTTTAACGCCTCCTGGATCTCGTCGATGATTTCGCTGGTGGTCTCGACGCCGAAGTCGGCCCCGTACAGCGCCTCTTCCAGATCCTCGATCGACTCGGCTTCGAGTTTCCGGCCGCCGAACAGGCTTTGAGCCGCCTTGCGGAAGGTCGGCGTCTGACGGCGAAACTCGGCTTTGAACTTTTCAAAAAATGAGGGCACGGCAACAGAGGGTTGACGGTGGCGTCAGTCGGCCGCTTCCCGCAAGGGCCGGTCCAGGGTCAGGCTGACCTGGTCCAGGATACCGTTGATGAAGCGGCGGCTGTCCGGCCCGGAAAACTGCTTGGACAGTTCGATGGCCTCGTTGATGGTCACAACAGGGGGGATATCCGGCCGATGCAGCAGTTCATAAAGGGCGAGCCGCAGGATGGTGAGATCCACCTTGGCGATGCGGTTGAAGTCCCAGTTTTTCGCCCGCTCGCGGATAATCGCGTCGATTTCCCCGATGTTTTCCACGGTTCCGAGAGCGAGTTCTTCACCGAAGCTGAACCAGGTCCGGATGCTCTCCGCGTTGTTGGGCTCGAGCACTTGTGAGGCGGCGGTGGGCGTGGGTGGATCCATCGGCAGGGCCTCGGGAACCGCCTCCTCGTCCGGGCCCACCTTTTCCGGCGGCAGGGGCGTGGGGGGATCGGCCTCCTCCGAATCGGGCAGCACACGTTCGGGGGATTCGAAGAAAACGCGCAGGTTGTCGGCCAACACCTCGGGCCGGTTCAATTCCCAGGCATAAAGGAACTGCAGGGCGGCGATGCGGTTTTCTCGGCGTTGGGCGCGACGGCTCATGACAACAGGAAGCGGGGCGGACCGGTGACCGACCCAGGCGATCGGTCCGGTGCAACGAAAAGATTGTTCACCCTTCCCCGGGAATCTGGCCAGCTTGAAGCGAGGCGTGCAGCGCGGCCATTTCCAGTGCGGCCTGGGCAAACTCCTCGCCGCGGTTGATGCCACCGGTGGTTCGTGCCTCGGCCTGCGCCTGACTGTCCGTCACGATAATGCCGTTGATGACGGGGATCCCGGTCTCCTGAGCGGCCCGCTGCATGGCGTAGCCCGTCGCCTGGGCCAGGTGGTTGTGGTGGTCCGTCTCGCCCTTGATGGCGACCCCCAGCCCGATGACGGCCTGATAGCGTCCGGTGCCGGCCAGGGCGTGGAGAGTGAACGGAACCTCGCCGGATCCGGGGACACGCACGGCATCGACTGCGGCGCCGGCCGATTCGAGCGTGCTCCGGGCCCGCTCGAGCAGGGCATCGACCAGCGTCGCGTTGAACCGGGCGGCCACGATGGCGAAGCGTCGGCCTTTGCCGTCGATGGTCCGGGGTGAGGGAGCCTGATCACTCATGGGGGATGAAGGGGGGCAGATGTTCAGTCAGACTTTTATCTGCTCGACGATTTCCAGGTCGTAGCCATCGAGGGCGACGACCTTGCGGGGCGTACCGGACAACAGCCGGATCTTTTTCAGGCCGAGAGCGGACAGGATCTGGGCACCGATCCCGTAATCACGGAAATCCATTTTCGCGCTGGCCAGACGCAGGGGGCGACTCGCCGTGTCCTGGCCGCCGCGCTCCCGGAAACGGGCTTCGGTACCCGAGCCGTCTTCGGTTGGCGTATCCGCCAGATCGATACCACCGTTGGGCTGGGAAATGTAGAGGATGACGCCGCAACCCTCCTCGGCCACCCGCTTGAGCGAACCCTGAAGCGCGCGGTAGCTGCCGAAGCCCAGGCCATGAAAGGCGTCTGCAATCAGGTTTTCGCTGTGCACCCGAACGAGGGTGGGCTCGGGCCCGATCTCACCCAGGGTCAGCGCATAGTGTTGCCGCCCGTCCAGCAGGCTGCGGAAGAGGTGTACGGTGAATGCTCCGTGTTCGGTCTTGAGCGGGGCGGAACCCATCCGCGCGACCAGCCGGTCGCGCTTGTGCCGGTACTCGATCAGCGCGGCGATCGAGATCAGCTTCAGGTTGTGCTTCTTCTTGAAGTCGACCAGTTCGGGGAGCCGGGCCATCGAGCCATCCTCGTTGACGATTTCACAAATCACCCCGCTCGGGTGCAACCCGGCCAGCACCGCCAGGTCGACGGCGGCTTCGGTGTGCCCGGCCCGTTCCAGGACTCCGCCCGGTCGGGCGCGAAGCGGAAACACATGCCCCGGTTGCACCAGCTGATCGGCGGTCGTGGTGTCGCTTGCCAGCAGTTGGATGGTCCGGGTGCGGTCGTAGGCGCTGATGCCGGTGGTGATGCCCTCGGCGGCGTCGACCGACACGGTGTAGTCGGTCCGGTGACTCTCGCGGTTGTGCGGCACCATGGGGTTCAGGCCGAGGCGCTTGAGGTGCGGCTCGGTGCAGGGTACGCAGATGACGCCGCTGCAGTAGCGGATCATCATATTGATGGTCTCGGTGGTGGCCTTGCTGGCTGCCATCACCAGATCGCCCTCGTTCTCCCGCTGTTCATCGTCCGTCACGATCACCGGCCGGCCCGCCGCGATTTCCTGAATCGCGGCTTCGACAGGATCAAACGGGGAGGCATGGGCGGCTGCTGACATGGGCTGCTTTCGGGGGTGGACACCTCCGGGCAAAAGGAAAAAAGAAACGGAAAACGCAGCTCGCCGCAAGCACGGTGCGGAATGGCCGGTTATCCCTTCTGGCTTCGCCGGCTCTCCGGATTAACCTGGTCCCATGATTCCGGACGAAACCCCGCCAACGGATACCGCCGCTTCCTTCGTGCCGGTCGATTTCCACGCGCTGGCCCGTCGGTTCGGTCGTGAGCGGCTTGCCCGGCGGCTGCGCATCCAGGCCGAGCACACGGCCAAAGGCCCGGGTCAGGGCAAGGGCTTTTTGCGTCTCGAAAGCCGGATCAATATCTATGACCTGCTGCGGTTCGCCTTGCGGGTGAGCGGGCAGTTGGAACGCGGCCGCCGCAACTTTCTCGATATCCGCGTGGAGCACAACCGGCTGCCGGTCCGGGGCCTCCCGCCCGCCTTCGAAGGCTTTCGCCTGCTGCAGATCTCCGACCTGCATGCGGACATCCGGCCCGACCTGGCCGATGCGGTCATCCGGGTCGTGCAGGGCCTGCCGGTCGACCATGCCGTCTTTACCGGGGATTTCCGGAACGGGACCTTCGCCGATTATGCGGACGGGGTGCGCGCCAGCCTCCGGGTGCGCCGGGCCATCGATGCACCGGCGCACGGCGTCCTCGGCAACCACGATTTTATCGAAATGGTACCCGGTCTCGAAGCCGGCGACCTGGCCATGCTCCTGAACGAGGTCGCGGTCCTCGAAAGAGACGGTCAGCGGCTGGCCCTCACCGGCATCGACGACGCGCATTTCTACCGGACCGACGACCTGCCGGGCACGCTGGCGGGGGTGCCGGCGGGGGTGCCGGTTCTGCTCCTCAGCCACGCTCCGGAGATCTATGCCGAGGCAGCGTCGCACGACGTGCCGGCCATGCTCTGCGGCCACACACACGCGGGCCAGATCTGCCTGCCGGGTGGCTGGGCTCCGATCCGTAACGGCAACTTCCCGCGCCAGCTGGTAAAAGGCTCCTGGCGGATCGGCGACCTCCACGGCTATACTTCGCGCGGCACCGGCGGCTGCGCGGTGGATGTGCGCTTCAACTGCCCGCCCGAGGTGACCATCCACACCTTGTTGGGAACGTGACAAAGCATCTTGATGTTTTCGGTATAAACATCATGATGCCTTCAAATGCGTACAACCCTGACCTTGGATCCAGATCTTGCAGAGGCCTTAAAATCTCGGGCCGCTCAAACAGGTCGCCCGTATAAACAGGTGGTAAATGAAGCCATTCGCTCTGGTTTGGAAGTGCTTGAAGCTGCCAAGCCCCCAACTCGCCGATTCAAGACCCGGCCCCGCCCGATGGGTCTTCGCCCCGGCCTTAGTTATGATAAAGTGACTGATCTCCTGGCCGTTGCAGAGGGTGAAGACTTTGCATGAATTTGATTGATACAAATATTCTGCTTTACGCGGAAGACTCATCCTCCAGTCATCATGAAGACGTTCGCTCAGCTTGGGATGATCTTCTTTCGAGTGGGCAGCGGGTCGCCTTGTCCTGGCCGGTTTTGCAGGGTTTCATCCGTATAGCGACCAATGTCCGGATCTTCCGGCAGCCGCTTTGTGCTGGGGATGCCTTAGACATTGTGAATCGTTGGCTGAAACAGCCAAATGTTCACCTGATCCAGGAAACCAGGGGTCACTGGTCCCGCCTTGAGAGGTTAATTCAGGAAACTCAGGTTGTCGGCAATCTGGTTCATGATGCTCATCTGGCCGCTTTGGCGATGGAACACCATGCGGTACTCTGGTCAACGGATCGGGATTTCGCGCGGTTCCCCGGGTTGCAATGGCACAACCCATTGGATCTTTGATCAGGTGCGCAGATCACCCGCCGGCTTGACCTCGACCGCGCGCACACCAAGGTTTCGCTGGTCGAAGGTCTGCACCAGGACCTCCAGCCGTTGGGGACCGGCCGGCAGGTCGATCGCATCCCAGACCAGCTGGCCGCCGCCGAAGACCGGCTGGCCGGCCTGCTCGGGTACCGGCATCGCGGCTTCCGTGTCCCCGCAGCGGAGCGTCAGGTGCGACCCCTTCGGCGGTGGCTCGAACAGCGTGACCGCCACCCGGTAGGCCCCGGGCTGGCGGATAGCCACCACCCAGTAACCGGGAACGTCGGGGGTTTGCCAGCCGTCCCGGTCCCCGTACATGCGCCAGTCCTGCGGGGTCAGGGTGACGACCGGTTCGCGCGTATCGCCGATGTGGATACGCGGCGGCGCGTAGTTATCCTCCCGCGTGGCCGAGACATCATTGAACCAGTCGAGGTAGGCACGGCGCAAGTCGGCGGCGCGTTCCGGCTGCTCGTCGATGCGGTTGTGCCGCTCTTCCGGATCCTCCGGGAGACAATACAGTTCGGCCCGCTCGGGCGCGCTGCGCTCGCAGTCCGGGACCAGCCATTTCCAGCTGTCGGCGCTCATCGCCATGCAGTTGCGGTACGGCTCGGGCCGGTCCCCCCGGTGCCACTGCATGCAGAGGATGCGCCGGGCTAAAGGCCCGCCGGCCGGTTCGCCTGTCAGCAATGGGCGGAGGCTGGTGCCGTCAATCGCCCGGTCGTCGGGCAGGGGAGCTCCGGTCAGGTCGGCAAGGGTCGGCAGCCAGTCGATCGGATTCGCCAGGGTGTCGGTCTGGCCGGGAGTCACCCGGTCGGGCCAGCGAACAAAGCAGGGAACCCGAAGCCCGCCCTCGTAGAAGGTACCCTTCTGGTCGCGCAGCCCGGCGTTGTAGCGGACGCGCCCCTCGACGTTGGCGCTGGGGCAGGGGCCGTGGTCGGCGGTGAAGACGACGAGCGTGTCCTCGGCCAGCCCGGCTTTGTCGAGGGCGGTGAGCAGCCGGCCGACATTCCAGTCGATGTTGTCGACCATGGCATAGAGTCGGGCGAAGGCCTCGGGGAGACCGCTGTCCCGGTAGCGCTTCAGCCACTTGTCGCCGACAAGGAGCGGGGTGTGCGGCGCATTGTAGGCGACGTAGGCGAACCAGGGATCGGGCGACCCGAGTTGGCCGCCGATCCAGTTCAGCGCGGCGTCGGTGAACACGTCCGTGCAATAGCCCAGCTTGCGGACGCGTTTGCCGTTTTCCTCGAGGTCGGGGTCGAAGTAGGCACCGTTGCCGATGCAGCCGGGCTGGCAGAGGCCGCCGCCGCGGTGCATCAGCACCTGATCGAAGCCCTGGTCCTGCGGGCGGGTGGGGCAGCTGTCGCCCAGGTGCCATTTGCCGAACAGGGCGGTCCGGTAACCGGCCAGTTTCAGCATCTCGGCCACGGTGACTTCCCCGGGTTCGAGCATGGAGCGGCCGCAATAGGTGTCGATGGCCCGGGTCCGGTAGGGGTGTCGCCCGGTCATGAGAGCGGCACGGGCGGGCGTGCAAACCGGGCCGGAGCGGTAGCCGTCGAGGGCGTGACCCTCCCGCCTCAGTTGGTCCACATGGGGCGTTTTTGTATGGAGATTCCCATGACAAGCCAGGTCGCCCCAGGCCAGGTCGTCGCAGATGATGAAGAGGATGTTGGGTTGGCGGGGCACCGGGAAGGGGAAACGGGGTGTTTTGGGTTGCGGGCGGGGAGTGGCTTTTGTTGGCTCCAACCTTAGATTCCGCCTGCCGCGCAGGCCTTTATCCCCGATTAGTCATCCCCCTTACCCTATGAGCAAGAACGGAAAAACGATCCTCCTGGTCGCAAATGGCGACCTCCGCCAATCCGCCAACGAAAAGTGCTGGCCCGCGCAGGAGGCCATGGAGCAAAAGCTTTCCGAAGCGATCAGCTCGATGGGCTACCGGTTGAAGCGTGCGCACGCCTACGATCCGAAACGGAAGCACGGGTTTATCGGCAGCCAGAAGGAGGGCATGGAGGTCTTTGCCAACATCGACCGCGACACCCCGCTGATCGTCGCCGAGTCGGTCTGGCAGTACAGCCACCACCTGCTGCACGGGCTTATCAGCCATCGGGCCCCCATCCTGACCGTGGCCAACTGGTCCGGTACCTGGCCCGGGCTGGTCGGCATGCTCAACCTGAACGGCTCGCTGACCAAGGCCGGGGTGAAATACTCGACCCTCTGGAGCGAGGACTTCACCGACGACAAGTTCCTCAAGGGCCTGGAAAAGTGGCTGCAGACCGGTAAGGTCACGCATCCGACCCGGCACGTGACCTCCCTGAAAAAGGTTCAGGTCCCGAAAGAGGCCGAAACCGTGGCCGCCGGCATCGCGAAGGCACTCGACCGCGAGAAGGCCATCATGGGTGTCTTCGACGAACACTGCATGGGCATGTTCAACGCGGTGATCCCGGACGACCTGCTGTTTTCCACCGGTGTCTTCAAGGAGCATCTCAGCCAGAGTGCCCTTTACTACGAGATGACCCAGGTCACCAAAAAGGAGGCCCGGGAAGTCTACAAGTGGATCAAGGACAAGGGCTTTACCTTCCATTTCGGCAAGAATCCCAAGAAGGACCTGACCGAGGACCAGGTGATCGAGCAGTGCAGGATGTACATCGCCGCCTGCCGGATCGGCGATGCCTTCGGCTGTGACGCCATCGGCATCCAGTACCAGCAGGGGCTCAAGGATCTGGTGCCCGCCTCCGACCTCGTCGAGGGCATGCTCAACAACAGGCAGCGGCCGCCGGTCAAGAACGCCGAGGGCAAGCTGATCAAAGCCGGCCAGCCGTTCACCCATTTCAACGAGGTGGACGAATGCGCGGGGCTCGACGGCATCTTCACCCAGCGTGTGCACACCGCGCTGAAACAGCCGCCGGAAAATACGCTGCACGATCTGCGCTGGGGCGACCGGGATGCTTCCGGCACCACCGACGACTACGTCTGGGTCTTCCTGATCTCCGGGGGCGCTCCCGCCGCGCACCACATCAAGGGCTACAAGGGCAGCCATGGCTATCGCCAGCCGCCGATGTATTTCCGCCTCGGTGGTTCCACGCTGCAGGGGGTGGCCAAACCCGGTGAAATTGTCTGGAGCCGTATCTTTGTCGAGGCCGGCAAGCTCAAGATGGATCTGGGCCGCGCCAAGGTCATCAAGCTCCCGGAAGAAGAGACGCAGCGCCGGCTCGACGCCACGACCCCGCAGTGGCCGATCATGCACGCGGTCACCTACGGCGTGGACCGCGACCAGATGATGGCCCGCCACAAGGCCAACCACCTCCAGGTCGCCTACGCCAAAGATGCCGCTTCGGCCGACCTCTGTCTCTACACCAAGGCGGCGCTGGCGCAGAACCTCGGCATCGAGGTCAGCCTCTGCGGCACCAAGGCCGATGGCTCGGCGTTTTAAGGCAGCCTGCGATAGACGGCTGGCGGCGCGCGTCCCGGGTCCCGGCTAACCCGGACTGCTCATGAAGCCCAGATGTGATGAGCTGCCAGGCGGAGGGCGAAACCGTCTGGGCGCGCACTGAGGTGCGTAACCAGGCGGTTTCCAGCCCGACAACGCCGCAGATCGCGCATGTGGGCGAAAAGAATCGGGAAAACGGGCTACCTCACAAACGTGCATTTCGAAGAAATGCTGCAAATTCCTCGTTCAGATTTATTTACCGCCTATTTTCCCGATTCTGGTGAGAAGTTCGGACTAAAGCTCGGTGCGCCCTTGCGCGGATTGGTCGACTGTCCACGCCTGAAGGCGCGGGTACGTGGAGGCGGCTGCCTCAGATCTTGTCGACGATCTTGTCGGCGAGGCCGTACTCGAGGGCTTCCTGCGCGTTGAGGTAGAAGTCGCGGTCGGTGTCTTCCTCAATCTTCTCGATCGGTTGCCCGGAGGAGTCAGACAGGATGCGGTTCAGCTCGGCGCGGAGTTTTTCCATCTCCTGGGCCTGGATATGAATGTCGGATGCCGCAGCCACCATGCGTCCGCCAATCAACGGCTGGTGAATCAGGATCCGGCTGTGCGGGTAGACGAGTCGTCTCCCCTTGGCGGCGCCGCACAGCAGGATCGACCCCATGCTGGCGGCCATGCCCGTCACCACCACCGTGATGGGTGACGTGATGAGCTTCATGGTGTCGTAACAGGCCATGCCGGCAGTGATGGACCCGCCGGGAGAGTTGAGGTAGAAGGTGATCGGCTCGCCGGGTTTATCCCACTCGAGGTAGAGCAGCTTTTCGGTGCAGTCGCGCATGGACTTGTCCGAGACCTCGCCCCACAGGAACAGTTTACGCTCCTGCAGAAACTTTTTCTGAATCAGGGCGGAGTAGTCCGCGTGTTTCGGGTCTTTTTCCTCGTTTTCGTCGTCGGCCAGAACGGGCGTCATTTCCATAGACACCAAAGGAGTGCACGCGCGGGCAAAGGTCAAGTGGCGGACTTCGTCGGTCGTTCGGGCTCGATCTTGCCGACGCGGCGGGCGTGGCGCCCGCCCTCGAATTCGGTTTCCAGCCAGGTCTTCACCAGTTGAATGGCCTCGGCCTCGCCAACGGTGCGGGCACCGAGCGAAATCATGTTGGCGTCGTTGTGGGCTTTGGTCATTTCAGCGGTCCAGGGATTCCAACAGACACCACAGCGGATTCCGGGCACCTTGTTGGCGACGATGGCCTCGCCGTTACCGGAACCACCGAACACCACCCCGCCATCGGCCTTGCCCGCGGCGACCGCCTCCGCCGCCGGCCGCACAAAATCCGGGTAGTCCGAGGATTCGGGCGAGTGCGCGCCGAAATCGAGCACCGTGTAGCCCTGGCGTTCCAGCCAGGCCTTGACGGCCTCCTTGTACAAAAAACCGGCATGGTCGGTGCCGAGCGCGATGGTTTTCGGGGCGGAGGGCATGAGGAAAGAGGTAGATTCGGTTAAAGCGTTAGCGGGTTAGAGAGTTAGTGGGTTTCCGGTTTGAAGGGTACAGCAAAAATCCTTGAAACGCTTCAACTCTCTAACCCTTTAACTCCAAAACATCTTCTCCCTCATTCCTCGCCGTCGAAGTAGTCGAGGCCCTCCGACCGGATCAGGGTCCGGTCCGGAGAGCGGACCAGCCACTTTCGGCTGTCCGGGTAGTGGCAGCTTTCGCCGAGGGGATTGTCGGCCGCTCATCACCTGGTAGTACTCCCACTGCGCGCTATGGCTGTGGTAGGGATAATTTTTCCTGCCGGGCGGCACGGTGGCAATTTCCACATCGAAGGGATGGCGCTGCATCAGGTCGGTCGAGCCCGGATCGCGGCCCAGCGCGATCGACACCGCCTGGTAGCGTCCCGCAAAGGTGCCTTTCGGTGAATCCCAGGGCTCCGGCTCGATATCATTCAGGTTCACTTTCTTCATGCGGAGCGATTATCTCCCTTTCTCCGCTCGGGTCCATCCGCCACGCACGCTGTATGTCGTTTCTTTCCCCGCTTCGCCCGGTCTGGCCCGGCGTTCTCGCCATGGCGGTGATCGTGACCGCCTCCAACATCCTGGTCGCCTTTCCGATCAGCGCCTGGCTGACCTGGGCTGCCTTCACCTATCCGATCGCCTTTCTGGTCACCGACCTGACCAACCGCCGCCTCGGGCCCGGTCCGGCCCGGCGGGTGGTCTACGCCGGCTTCCTGCTCGGGCTCCTTCTGTCCCTGGTGCTGGCCGGCTGGCGGATCGCGCTGGCCTCGGGAACCGCCTTTCTGGTCGCGCAGCTCATGGATGTCGCCCTTTTCCACTGGCTCCGCGCCGGCCGCTGGTGGCGGGCCCCCCTGGTGTCCTCCACCTGCGCCTCGGCGGTCGATACCGCGCTCTTTTTCGGGATCGCCTTCGCCGGAACGGGCGTGCCCTGGGTGACGCTGGCTATCGGCGACTACGGGGTGAAGCTGGCCGTGGCGCTGGTGCTGTTGGTGCCGTTTCGAATGCTCGGTGGAACGCGACCCGCGGATTGACCGGTTTGCCCGCTGGATTGGCTCCGGCGGGGTTGGGGCCCGTGGGCTGGCCTGGTCTTGCCGCCAGCAGTGAAATGGAGGATAACCGGATAGCGGCTGAACCGGCAGCTGAACCGGTCGGCAAGCCAATTGTCCTCTCTCCCGAATCGTCCCTGCTTACCCGAGCCCGGAGCCTCCATGACTTCACGCACCGCCATCTGGATTCTCACCTGCCTCCTGGGTTGTCTCGTCGGTCTTTTCGCCGCGTGCCGCCCCGATTCTTCCGCATCCCCCGCCATCGAGGTCACCCGCACGGACGATGTCATCCGGCTCGTCAACCCGGTGATGGACGTAATCATCCAGTTGCCGATCGGCGACATCGGTTACAACGGCGGGTCGCGCTTCGAGCAGTCCGGGATGGTGTCCTCGGTCGTCGTCGAGGGGGATGAGTTTATCGGCCACATCCATGACGGGGAGGACCCCTGGGCACGCGATGAGCAGGGCGGGCTGGTCAGCGAGTTCTGGGATCCGGTGGGCTACGAGGTGGCTGCCGTCGGCGAGCCCTTCCTGAAAATCGGCGTCGGGCTGCTGAAGCGACTGAACGATGGGCCCTACATTTTTCACAAGCCGCAGGAGGTCATCCGGTTCCTGCCCTGGGAGATCGAGACCGATGCCGACACCGGATCCGCCGTGTTCACCCAGGTATTGGAAGGGGGCCCCGGGGGCTGGGGTTACCGATACACCAAAACGGTATCCATCGACCTCCTCCAGGCCATCCTGGTCATCCGGCATGAACTGGAAAACACCGGCTCCGCCCCGCTCGCCTCGCGCTATTACTGCCACCATTTTTTCCGGATCAACGACCGGCCGGTGGGCCCGGCCTACCAGCTCGAGCTGCCTTTTACCCCGACCGGCGGTACCGCCGACTTCGCCTCCGGCAAGCTGGTGGTCGACGGCAGGCGCTTGCATGTGGCCGAACCTATGGCCGGCAGCGGGACCCTTTTCACCATGCTGGAAGGCTTCGGCGATGGGCCCGAGGCCAACGGGTTCCGGCTCCAGCTAGGGGACGCCGGACCGGCCGTTGCCGTCTCCGGCGATCACCCCATCGACGGGTTCACGCTGTGGATCCATCCCAACGCCTTCTGCCCCGAACCGTTTGTGCCCATCGCCGTCGAGCCCGGCGCAACCCAGATCTGGACCGACACCTACCGCTTCACCCCCGGGGCCGGTTAAGCCTCGATCACCCGGATGCCGTATTGCCCGAGCAGGTGGTCGCGGGTGACCAGATCGGCCTTCAACCGTTGAGCCTGGGCAATCAGCAGCCGGTCGAAGGGATCGCGATGGAAAAAGGGCAGGCGGGTGCTGGTTTGGATATCAGGGAGGGTGATGGGCACTTGGACGAAGCCGTTTTTTTCCAGTCGCGCCAACCAGTCGTTTGGCATTTTCAGGTTACCCTTGGCCCGTTTCAGCTCCAGCTCCCAAATGGAGGCGTGACTGAATAGGACACTGTGGCCCGGGTTATTTAACAATCCGAGTACCTCTGAGGAGAGGAACTTGGGCGCGCCCTGACTCCAAATGAGGATATGGGTGTCGAGCAAAAGATTCACCCCTGAGGTTTCTCCTCAGCCACCTTCGTCTGCTGTTCGGGGTGCTCGCCGTAAAAAAAGGCCTCCAGCTCAGGATCCGGATCCCAGGCGTCCGGGGCCTCCCAGTACTCGCCTTCCAGGCAGCCCAAGGTTATCCGCTGTTTCGGCGGTTCATAAGGGACGAGTTTGACGAGCGGTTTCCCGGCCCGGGCGATCACCCGTTCCTCCCCGGCCAGCACCTCTTCAACCAGCCGGGAGAGGTGGGTCTTCGCCTCTTGAATGTTGATCACTTTCATACCTGACCAAACCTGGTCTGGTCAGGTCCCGGGTCAAGCGTCACTGGTACCGGAGACCGAACCGGTCGGTAGGGTAGGCAACCGCTGTGCTGTCCCGGAAGGTCGCCGCATCGACCGCTGCCCAGAGGTGGATCACCCAGCCAAGCAGCACCCACCAGAGGACCGCCGCCAGGATGAACAGCAGGATCGCTTTGCCGAGACGCCCCTGGACAAGCTGACCCAGCCCGGGCCAGATCAGGCTGAGTATCGCGGAGATGATGTTCGGCAGCGTGCCGGGGCCGTGAATGGAATGGCTGGGGGTGCGCATGGCGGAATAGGTGAGGACGGGTGAATCTGGCTGTTAGGCGCAGCTGGCATGCCATTGAGTCCTTGGAATTTCCTAACTCGTTGTTCAATAATTGAATAAAATATTAAACGGAGAAATAACTGGCCTTGGGTTCATCTTTAGTGGCAGTTGAGGCCACTTTAAGGTGGAATTTTTCACCTGTAGAGCGGATATCCCGATCCCGATTTGGATTTCCATGGATTGGCGGCGATTGGTGGTTCCGTTCCTTCGCGTCTTCGGGGCTTTGGGTGAGTCCCGACGCGCCTACGCGTTGGTTGTTCGCCATGCGGGCCTGGCCCACCTCAATAGCTTTGTTTGTCGGGGATGACGCCCCGCACCCCGCCGCGGGGTGCGGGCGTATCGCCGTCGCGTCGCGGGATCAGGTGGACGTGACAGTGCATGACGGTCTGGCCCGCGGCTTCGCCGCAGTTCATGCCGATATTGAAGCCAGTGATGGAGGGGTCCTCCACACGCAGGTCGGACGCCCGCAGGTGAATCAACTCACGGATGGCGCGCCATTCGGGCTCCGTGAGTTGGAAGAAATCGCGGACCGGTCGCTTCGGGCAGATCAAACTGTGGCCGGGTGTGACGGGATGACCGTCCGCAATCACAAACGCCAGCGGTTCTTCACGCAGCGCTTCCCCGGCGTCGAGGGCTTTCAGGAAGGGTGATTCCGGCATCTCCATCGTTGCCATTTTTTACCGGTGGATAATCGAACCGCCAAGCTTTGTAAACGAACCGAAAGGTTTCGAGCCGGGCTCAAGCTGGCAGCCGGCCTGCTCCGTGGCGGGCATGCTCCGATTGTTGTCCTGTTTCCGCCTGCCCGTTCTGCTGGCCGGCCTGTCCCTGCTTCTTCATGCCGCCGTGGCGGAAACCGCGAGTCCGCCCCGTCTGCTGGTCCGCAACGCCACGCTTATCCCCGTCGACGGCAGTGGCATGTATCTGGAAAACGGCTACCTGCTGGTAACCGAGGACGGCCGGATTGCCGAGGTCGGGATGGGCAGCCCGCCCGACCTGCCCGAGGGCGTCGCGGTTGTCGACGCGACCGGCAAGTTCGTGGTGCCCGGTTTTCTGTCCGGGCACAGCCACCTGTATCAGAGCCCGTTCCGGGGCCTGGGCGCGCACCACACGCTGCACGGCTGGATCTACTGTTACCACATGACCTACGGGCCCTATTACGATCCATCCGACCTGTATTGGTTCTCCAAGCACGGGGCCATGGACTACCTGGGTCACGGGATCACCACGATTTACGACTGGACGCTGAACGGTGGCTGGACCTCCTACGAATACTCTGATCTCTTTCGCGGCAGCCTCGATTCGGGCGCCCGCATCCTGTTCGGCTACGGGCCGGATCGCGGCCGGTCGCTGGAGGTCAACCGCGTGCTGCTTGAGGAGTACCTCGCCATCATCGAAGCGGAGGGCATCGATGCCAGCCACCCGCGCGTGCCCGCGGTCTGGATGGCCGGGCTGGGCCTCCTCGACGGCCGCGAAACGGCCACCATGGAGTTCACCCTGGCCAGGGAATTCAATCTGCCGATGCAGGTCCACTACCTGGAGGAACCGCATCCGCCCTATGTTGAAAGCCAGCAGGCCCTCTTTCCGCTTTACGATGAGATCGGTGTGCTGGGGCCCGATTTCAACTTCGCGCACTTTATCAACGTCACCGAACCGATCCTCGAGCGGACTGCCGAGACCGGGACCGGCATGATCTGGAACCCGCTCTCGAACGGCCGCCTCGCTTCCGGGTTGGCGGACATCCCGCACTACCGGGAACACGGGATCGAGGTCGGGATGGGCATCGACGGCCAGGCCAGCGCCGATGTGTCCGATCCCTTCGAGAACATGCGTCTCGGCATGTATGCCATCCGCATGAAGTACCAAGCCGGGGAGGCCATGATGCCGCTGGATGTCCTCCGCATGCATACCATCGGTACCGCGCGCGTCCTCGGGATCGACGACGAGGTCGGCAGCCTCGAACCGGGGAAATGGGCCGACTTTCTGATCGTCGATCCGCGCGACATGGAGACCAGCCCGCCCATTCACCCGATCGAGCACCTGGTGCTGACCTGCAGCGTCGCCAATCTCGAAGCCGTGTACGTCGGGGGCGAGCAGGTGGTGATGCGTGGCAGATTCCTTCAGGCCGATCACGCCGAGGCGATGCGTGAGGTCGACTGGCGTCTGGCGCGCATCCGCCAGAAAATCGCCGAAGCCCGGGAGGCGGGCACCCTCGACCGCGGGGTCGTTTTTCCGAATGTCGAGGGCTACGAGGCTCGGTCCTTTACCGATGACTTGGAACATCCCCGCTATGGAAAGCCGGCGAAACCATCAGGCAGCGATCAGCCCTGACGCCGGGAGGTCGTAAGCGCAGATTAGGTAGATGGGCGCAGATGGTTGGCCCGACCTGTAGGGCTGCCGCTTGCGGCACGCCGACGCGGAAAAGCCGGTCGAGGATCAGCCGTGCGGTTAACTCAGCGTGAAACCATCCAATCCCCAACCACACCTCCTGCCTGCGCCGAGGGTTCGGCGGACAGAAAAAAGCGCACAGAGGCCCCTTACCCACAACGCCCTTTGGGCGCCGTGGCGTGACCTTCCCCGGCTACCGTTTCCGCACGTCGAGGCCGCCGTGGATCATCGGGGCAACGGTGTTCAGGAAATTGCCGGGAAAACCGAGGTCGATGGCGGACAGGTCGTCGAGATCCGCCAGAATTTCGGAATCGGCCTCGACCGGGAGACAGCCGAGCGAGCCCTCCAACTGGTTCAGGGTACGCGCGCCTATGATCGGAAAGGTGGGGAAGGGCCGGTCGAGGTTCCAGCGGAGGGCCAACTGGGTCGGCGTGCACCCGACCTTCTCCGCCAGGTCCTTCACGCCGGCAGCAATGTCGCCATTGCGCGGCGTGAGTTTTCCGCGGTTGTTGCGCCCGCTGTCCGGACTCTGGCCGCTGCCGTCCTCCGCATCCCGGAAGGCCTGCTCGTCGTATTTACCGGTCAGGATACCGCCCGCGAGCGGTGACCAGGGAATGATCCCGAGGCCGAGTTCCTCCGCCATGGGAAACAGCTCCCGCTCGGGCGTTCGCTCGACCAGACTGTATTCGACCTGCAGCCCGATAAAGGGCGACCAGTCCTTCCAGGCCGCCAGCGTGTTGGCCTGGGCGACCCGCCAGGCCGGGAAATCGGACACACCCGCATGGACAATCTTGCCCTGGCGCACGGCATCATCGAGGGCACGCATCAGCTCCTCGAGTGGCGTCAGCCGATCCCAGGCATGGACATAATACAGGTCGATATAATCGGTCTTGAGTCGCCGGAGGCTGGCTTCGAGCGCCTCCATCAGGTGCTTCCGCCCATTGCCGCCCGCATTGGGATCCTTCTCCCGCTGATTAAAGGTGAACTTGGTCGCAAGCACCACCTGCTCGCGACGTCCCTGCAGGAAGTCGCCGATTAAGGACTCGCTGGTGCCCTCCGTGTACATGTCCGCGGTGTCGATGAAGTTGCCGCCACGGTCGAGGTAGGCGTCGAAGATAGCGCGGCTGTCTTTTTCATCCGAGCCCCAGCCCCATTCCTTGCCAAAGGTCATGGTGCCCAGCGCGATGGGCGACACACGGAGCCCGCTGTTCCCCAGCAGGCGGTAGTGGTCAAGGGCGGTGATGCGGGAGGGAGCAGTCATGATGGGAATCAACCGCGAAGCCGCCATGGACGCAAAGCCGGAAAGGAAAAAGGGAAACATCCCTCTGCTTCTGGTCCCGGCCCGGATTGCGGGTTGTGCTTTTGTCGATTTGGGCCATAACCCGTCATCATGGCCGAATTTGACGGACAGACCCAGCTGGGCCCCGACGACCCTGGGCCGGACAGTGTCCCGGTGGGCGCTGTGCTGGGCCAGTATCGGGTCGACCGGCTGCTCGGGCGCGGAGGCATGGGAACGGCTTATGCCGCGACGCATACTGTTCTGAATCAAACCTTCGCCCTGAAAGTGATTCACCCGGAGGTGCTCGCTCAGGCCACGGGTCTCGACCGGTTCAAGCGCGAGGCGCAAGTGATGGCCGGCCTCAAACATCCAGCGATCCTGCCTGTTGACGATTTTGGTGAAACCGAGGGTAGGGTGTGGCTGCGCATGCCTTTGGTGGAAGGCGTCCCGGATGGCTCGGGAGGCTGTTGGATTACACTCGCCGACCAGATGGCCGCAGGCCCAGTCGACCCGGAGACAACCCGAACCTACCTGGGCCGGATTCTTGAAGGGCTTGCCTTTGCCCATCAGCAAGGGGTGGTCCACCGGGACCTCAAGCCCGAGAATATCCTGCTCATCGAGACAGGGCCGTTGATCGCCGATTTCGGCCTGGTGAAACTGGCGGATGCTGACTGGTTGAAGAGCCAGGTCGAGTTGTCTGTCGTCCGGTCGCAAAACCTCGACGCGATGCAGACCCAGGTGGAGGGCGGGACCGCCCCTGGGTCATCAACGCGTGCCCTGATGGGGACCTTTGCCTTCATGTCTCCAGAGCAAAAGCGCGGGGTTGATGTCGATGCGCGCAGCGACCTCTACACGCTCGGTCAAATCGCTTATCTGATGCTGACCGGTGCCCAAAGCCTCGGAATGCGTCGACCCTCGGAACGTATTGAAGAACTGGATACGGCGTGGGATGTGTGGATTCTTCGCCTGCTGGAGGAATCGCCGGACGATCGCTTTGCCTCGGCCAGCGAGGCCCTCGCCGCCTTGCCGGGAAGTGCGGACGAGTCGACCGGTGCCCAACCTGGCCCCCAACGCGCCCCGAGCGAGGCGGAACCCCGGCGTCTCCCGTGGCTGCCCATTGGTTTGGTCCTGCTGGTGCTTGCTTTGGGGGTGGGTGGCTTTTTCTGGTTCGAGGCGCAGCAGGAAGCGGCGGCCGCCGAGGCGGAACAAACGCGACTGTTGGCAGAGGAACGCCAGGCGGATGAGACCCTCGCTCATGCCAAGCGGCTGCTAGAGCAAGAAGCCTATGATTCTGCCGAAGCTTTGCTGGAGGGATTGGTGGACCACGCCACCTTGGGACCCGAAGCTCAGGCCCTGTTAGGAAGCCTGATCCGCGAGCGCCAGGTCGCCGTACAAAAGGATGGCTTGATCCGCTACATTCGGCAGGCGTTGGCTCAGGGCCAGCTTGAGGAGGCAAAAAGTGCCGCCAGCGAGCTTCAACCGGGGGACCCGCGGGCCGGGGAAACAGAGGCGGTCCTTAAGGCCGTCCGCGATCAAGTCGCCGAGCGCGACGAGGTCGTTGCCGTGTCTGAACTCGATCGCACCCCGCGTATGCTACGCCGGGGTACTTTAACCTATCCCTTCGAAATGAAACGGGAACGCATTGAGGGTTTGGTCCGTCTCAAGGTGACTATCGAAAAGGATGGATCCGTCGGTTCGGTCAATGTGATGTCCAGCTCACACCGTGCCTTTATCCAGCCGGCCATAGATGCGGCCGCAGCAACATTGTTTTCCCCTCCCACTAAGGACGGTCAGCCCGTGCGAACGGCTATGCTTCTCCCCTTCAGCTTCAAAATAAAGGCGGACACAGATCTCTGAAGTGGGCCTCGTTCCAGAACAGCGTTTCGCTTGGTTTTCGCAATTGACTGGTTTATTAAACTAGTTAATTTGAGCTTTATGAAAACGGTCGGAGCGTTTGAAGCGAAGACGCATCTGGCCCAATTGCTGGACGCGGTCGAGCAGGGTGAAGTGGTGACCATCACGCGACGCGGTCGGGTGGTGGCTCAGCTGGCGCAGCCCATGCAGCGCGAGCTCGGGCAGCACCGATTTGCCCAGCGGGCTAAGGAGCTGCGCCAACGGTTCAAACCCGGCAGGGAAACAGTCCGTGACCTGATTGAAGATGGGCGCCGCCGGTGAACCTGTTCAAGGCGTCATCGACCCCTCGGCGGTCTTCGCCTGGCTGTTACCGGACGAGCAGCCGGCTCGAGCTACAACCGACTGTCTGCTTGCGCTGGACGCTGGGAAGGTTCAGTTCACCGTACCGGATCTGTTTACCTACGAGTGCGCCAACATCCTGGTCGTCTGCCTTAAACGCGGTCGCCTGGACGCTGAAGGCCTACCCGAGGTACAAAGATTTCTCCGAGACTTACCCCTGTCGCTGGTGCGGGTGCCTGGGGGGCAAGAGGCCCTAACAGCGCTGGCTCGGGAAACCGGGCTGTCCGCCTATGATGCAGCCTACCTAACTGTTGCGGAGGCAGCCGGGTTGCCCCTGATCAGCAATGACCAGTCGTTAGTCCGCGTCGCCAGGGAGCGTGCGGTGCGGGGGACACTATAAACCTTTGATGCAGGCGGAACGGGTGTATTCGGTCCATCCCTGGAGTCGCGTGCACCGGCTGAAGCACGGTGCGCCGATTAGGTCGTAACGCCATGCGAATGGGATGGCTACATCCGGGCATCGATGACCCCTATCTGCGATCATCTGCGTCATCTGCGGTTGCCCCGATGACGGGCCAGCCGTTCCGCTTCGCCGCTGTCCGCTATCTGCCTTCTGCCTTCTGGTACCCGCTCTCCGCTAAATCAGCCCCAGGATCATTTTACCCTCTTCGGAGATCATGTCCTGATTCCAGGGGGGATCCCAGACGATTTCGACCTGCGCGTCGCGGACGCCGGGTACGGTGATGACCTTCTGCCTGGCGTCTTCGGCGATGACCGGCCCCATGCCACAGCCGGGCGCGGTCAGCGTCATGTCGACATGGACGGCGTGGCCGCCTTCGTCGCGCTCCTGGACCGCCATATTGTAGACCAGACCGAGGTCGACGATGTTGACCGGGATCTCGGGGTCGAAAACGGTTTTGAGCTGTTCCCAGATCTTATCCTCGTCGGGGGGACCCTCGTGATCCTCGTCCGCGGCGTCGGCCTCCTCGTCGGCCACCTCTTCGCCAAGCGCGTCGGCGTCCCTGGCGGCGATCCGGAACATCCCGTTCCCGGTCATGACGGTGAAATTGCCGCCAAGCCGGTGGGTGATCGTGACCCGCGCCCCCGCGGGCAGGGTCATGGCGTCGCCTTGCGGAATGAGGAACCCCTCAACGTCGCGGGTCAGGATGGTTTCGTCCATTTAAGTGTGAAGTTTGAAGTGTGAAAGGTGAAGAGGGGAAATGAGAAGTGTAAAAGGTGAGAAAGGAAATGGGAGGTTTGTGGGTGGAAGGCTATCTTTGATCGAGGCGGGACCGAGATTTGTTTCGTGAACTGACAAGGATCCTTAGGATTTCCTCACCTTCGCTGTGGAGCTGTTCACGATGGGGATCTGTTCCGTCCAATTCCTTTAAGACTTCCAGCCAGTAGAGTGTTTCGTCTGCCTCTTCAATGGCGATGCCGAGTTTGGCTATGAATTCTGCCGTAGAGCGGCTTCGGGTGGAGGCTCGATAATTCGCTCCAATGGAGGATGCCGACCGGATGAGTTGTTTTCCAATAACCCAAGTACGCGGCCCTGGAGGTAGGCCCTCACACCAGCGGAGAATCGATACGGTATATGCTTTCGTTCTGTTTTTAAGTTGTTCTGACATGCCTCCTCCTTGAAAACCTGTCGAAAAGCGGTCTGTGCCGCCATTTCGCCTTTCACATTTCTTATTTCATACTTTCTCGAACTTTCGCCGGATCAGCGACCGCAGGTTGTCACGGAGTTCCTCGTTGTCGATCTGGCGGATGACCTCTTCGAAGAAACCGAAGACCATGAGTTGCTTGGCGGTGCGGGGCCGGATGCCGCGGGAGGTGATGTAGAACATTTCCTCGGGATTGAGGTTGCCGGTGGTGGCCCCATGCGAGCACTTAACATCATTGGCGCAGATCTCCAGACCGGGGAGCGAATTGGCCTCGGCGGTCGGGTCGAGCAGCAGGTTGCGGTTGGTCTGGTACGCGTCGGTCTGTTGCGCGTTTTCCTCCACGTAAATCAGGCCGGAGAAGATGGTCTTGGCCTTGTCCATCAGCGCGTTTTTGAACAACAGGTCGCTGGTGGCGTTGGGCGCGGCGTGCACCTGCAGCGTCCGCTGGTCGAACTCCTGGTTTCGCTCGGGCACCGACAGGCTGTACACCTTCACGTCGGCGCCGGCGCCTTCGATCTTCACCTCGTTTTCAAACCGGGCTTTCCGGGCACCGATGTTGAGCAGCACCTGTTTCACCTGTGCGTCACGCTGCGCGACCGTGTTGTCCAGCTGGAAGCAGGTGGTCTCTTCATTGAAATCCTGGACGACCTTGCGGAAGACCTTGGCGCCGGGACCGGCGTAGACGTCCGCCGCACAGACCGCGAGCCCCGGGGCTTCGGTTGATTCGCTGACGAAGATGTCGACCAGATCCACCTTGGCGCCGTCTTCGGCGATCACCAGCGTATGCGGGAAAATGGCGGCCCCCGCACCGGCCAGCCAGTGATAGGCGACCAGCGGCTGATCAATCTCGACAAACTTCGGCACGTACAGGACGGCGGCCGAGCGGACAAAGGCGGCATGCAGGCCGAAGTACTTTTCGCTGCCCAGCCGTGTTCCTTCCTTCATCAGGTAGGGCTCGATGATATCGCCGTGGTGTTCGAGCGCTGTCTCGAGCGATTCGAAGAAAACGCCCTGCTCGGCAAGTTTGGCGGGAATCGCCTCGTGCCTGATGCAATGATCGTTGGCGAAGACAAGCCGACCCGAGCGGTTGTCGACCATGGCCGAACGGTCGATCAGGGCTGCGGCGCGGGCCTCATCGATGGCGGGCGCCAGACCGTAACCACCGGGCACGTTTTTGGGCAGCGAGGCGAAGCGCCACTTCTCGTCCTTGCGCGTCGGCTCGGGCAGGTCGTTGAATTGCCGCCAGCCGTTGCGCTTGCGCTCGGTGATCCAGGCGGCGCGATCGGCCCAGCGATCCAACTCAGCCTGAAAGGCGTCGGCATTCAGGGCGGTCAGGGAAGAGGAGGTCGTGGAGGATGCTTTCAAGATATCGGGCGTAGCCATAACAGGATGCCGTCAGGGTTGACCGGTAACGGCGACCGGATCAACCGACGCTGCCTTCCATCTCCATGTCGATGAGGCGTTTCAGTTCGACGGAATACTCCATCGGGAAGTGTCGGGTGAGATCGTTGACGAAGCCATTGACGCTCAGGCTCATGGCCTGGCCCTCGGACAGTCCGCGTTGCATCATGTAGAAGATCTGCTCGGCGCTGACTTTGGAAACGCTGGCCTCGTGCTGGACCGAGTTGCCGTCACCCCGCACGGTGATGGCGGGGTAGGTGTCGGTCCGGCTGTTGGTGTTGATCAGCAGCGCGTCGCACTCGGTGTTGTTTTTGCAGCCGGTGAGGTTGCGCGGCATGAAGACCTGACCGCGGTAGGTGCTGCGGCCCTGCCCGACCGAGATCGACTTGGATATGATGTTGCTGGTGGTGTTGGGCGCCTGATGGATCATCTTGGCCCCGGTGTCCTGATGCTGGCCATCGTTGGCCAGGGCGATGGACAGGACTTCACCGCGGGCGCCCTCGCCCTTCAGGATCACGCCGGGGTATTTCATGGTGAGCCGGCTGCCGATGTTGCAGTCGATCCACTTCACCTCGGCGCCTTCTTCGGCCATGGCCCGCTTCGTGACCAGATTGAAGACGTTGTTGGACCAGTTCTGGACGGTGATATACTGGATCTTGGCGTCCTTCAGCGCGACCAGCTCGACCACCGCGCTGTGCAACGTGGAGGTTTCGAACTTTGGCGCGGTGCAGCCTTCCATGTAGGTGACTTCGGCGCCTTCATCGGCGATGATGAGCGTGCGCTCGAACTGGCCGAAGTTCTCGGCGTTGATCCGGAAGTAAGCCTGCAGCGGCTGCTTCACCTTCACGCCGGGCGGCACGTAGATGAACGAACCGCCGGAGAAGACCGCGCTGTTGAGCGCGGAGAACTTGTTGTCGGCGGTCGGGATGACCTTGCCGAAGAACTTGCGGAAGATCTCCGGGTGTTTTTTCAGACCCTCGGTGGAGCCGACAAAGATGACACCGTCCTTCTCGAGGTTTTCCTTCATCCGGCTGTAGGCGGCCTCGCTGTCGAACTGGGCTTCGACCCCGGCGAGGAACTTCCGCTCGTTTTCCGGGATACCGAGCCGCTCGAAGGTCTCCTTCACGTCGTCCGGCACCTCGTCCCAGCTCCGGCTGGGGATCTGCCCCTTGGAAAGGTAGTAGCGGATCTTGGAGAAATCGATGCTCTCGAGGTCCTTCGAGGCCCAGTGGGTGGGCATCGGCTTGCGGTTGAACACGTCGAGCGCCTTCAGGCGAAAGTCACGGACCCAGTCGTCCTCGCCTTTGACCTTGGAAATGTACTCGACGGTCTCTTCGTTCAGACCGGTTCCCGCATCGAACTCGTAATCGGTTTCATAACGGAAATCGCCCTTGTCGCGGTCGATCTGTTGGAGGGTTTCAGCTTCGGTAGCCATAGCGTAAAGGGGGTTGTTGGTTGTCGGTTGTCGGTTCGGAAAATGGGAGGGCGTGTCTCAGGAAGCGGCGTCGGCAAGTTCGCGTTTCACCCACTCGTAGCCTTTGGACTCGAGTTCCCTGGCGAGTTCGGCATCGCCGCTGCGGACGATCCGGCCGTCGTACATGACGTGCACGACATCGGGAACGATGTAGTCGAGCAGCCGCTGGTAGTGGGTGATGACCAGGAAGCCGCGATCCTCGCCACGCATGAGATTCACGCCGTTGGCGACGACCTTCAGCGCATCGATGTCGAGCCCGGAGTCGGTCTCGTCGAGGACGGCGTACTCCGGCTTGAGCATGGCCATCTGGAGGATCTCGCAGCGTTTCTTCTCGCCGCCGGAGAAGCCCTCGTTGACGGCACGCCCGGTAAACTTCCGGTCGATCTGAAGAAGATCCATCTTCTCGTACAGTTCTTTGTAGTAGCCGGTCGCCTCCAGTTCCTCGCCCTCGGCGAGGCGGGCCTGCAGCGCGGCCCGGATGAAGTTGGCGATGGAGACGCCGGGAATTTCGAGCGGATACTGAAAGGCCATGAACAGACCGGCCTGCCCGATTTCGTCGGGCTCCTGGCCGAGGATGCTCTCGCCGTTGAGCAGGATGTCCCCGCTGGTGACTTCATAGTCCTCGTGACCGGCCATGACCTTGGCGAGCGTGCTCTTGCCGGTGCCGTTGGGACCCATGATGGCATGCACCTCCCCCTTCGGCAGGGTCAGCGAGAAGTCCTTCAGGATGGGCTTTCCCTCGATTTGGACGGTCAGGTTGTTGATTTCTAGCTGGTCGGGCATGGTGTCTGATTCGTTCATTCGCGAAAGGTCTGTCTGGTGAAGGGTGGGGATCCTGCCGGACGACGGCTCAGTTGGCACCGTTGCCGCGGCCGCGGAAATTGACTTCGAGGGTCTCGGCCTGAAAGCCCTCCGGCAGCAGGTCTTTCAGCCCCATCAGGACCTCGGCGGGCAGGTCGATGTCGTAGACCTGGCCCGTGGCTTTGCAGTGAAAGTGCGCGTGCTCGGATAGATTGGGGCAGAACCGTGTCGGCTCCCGGTCGAAATTGACCTGCCGGACCAGACCGCACTCCACCAGCGTTTCCAGGCAGTTGTAGACCGTGGCCAGGGAAATGGTGGGCATGGCCTGCTTGGCCCGGGCATAGATCTCATCCGCCGTCGGATGATCGCGACGGGCCATCAGCACGTCGAAAATTTGTTCGCGTTGGCGCGTCGACCGGAGGCCACTGGATTCGAGCGCCTGGTCGAGGCGGTCTTTCAGGTGAGGGGAGAGAGACATCGGAAGAGGAGGAGGGGGGGGTGAACGGTTGGGCGGGGCCGGCCTGAGCCAACTTAAGCATGCTATTTGGAATCATTCCAAAAAGCAACCGGTCCAGCTCATTTTTTTGAATCATTCTAATTATTGATTCGGGCTGGGGGTGATCCGGCTTCCTTTTCACCCGGTTAAACGGGGCTAAGGCTATTGAAAACCAATGACTTAAAAAAAGTATCCGGACCGCCGTCCCCTCCGTCCCGAAAAAAAACCAACTTTTTAAACAAAACCATCGGCCCGTGACGCTTGAAGGAGTAAATGAAGCTTTGCCTATGGATCAGCCTGCCCCGACCGACCCCTGGGCATCCTTTTTTGCCCGATACGGGCCGCGCCTGTTGCTGTTTGCCCGGCAGCAGTGCCGGTCCGAAGCGGACGCTCAGGATATCCTCCAGGAAGCGCTGGTCCGCGTCTGGCGACGTCAGGGGGCGTCGGCCGAAAAACCGGACGAGTCTGCCCTCCCGGATCTGCTCGGCCTTCTCTTCGCGGCCATCCGCCGCGCAGCCATCGATCTGGCCCGCAGCCGTCAACGGCGCGCGCATCGGGAAGACCTTGCCACCCGCCACCATTCCGACCCGGTCGATCCCTTTGTTCACGCGCTCGAAGCGGACGAACGGGATGCCGACCTGCGCGCCGCCGTCCGCAACCTGCCGCCACCGCAACAGGAGGTCCTCGTCTTGAAAATCTGGGGCGAACAGACCTTCGAGGCGATCGGCTCGACCCTCGGGGTGTCGCCCAACACCGCCGCCTCCCGTTACCGCTACGCCCTCGAGGCACTGCGTCGCCAACTCGGCGCTGAAACCGCCTCCTGAGTTCTCCAATCCGCCCCCTCCTTGCCATGGTCCACCGGTCCCGTGATCCTTTCAGCCCCGAAGACGGCCTGCCGTCCGATGCGGCTGATGCCGATCTGGAGGCACGCCTGAAGCGTCTGCGTCCGGCCGAGCCTCCGGACCCGTTGGCCGTCCGCATTCAGGATGCGGTCGCCCGGTCCATGGAGCAACCGGCCGGCGGAGACAACAGCCCGCTGCGCGCGGTCGATGCGCCCAAGCCCTCCCGGCAGCCGGAGGACGGCCTTTCGCTGGGTCGCCCGGGCTGGGGCTGGCTGTGGGCGCCGGCCGCCGCGGTGGCCGCTCTTGCGGTGGTCATCCTGGTGGATCGCCGGATGGCTCCCGAGGCGGATGCCGGCCCGATGATGGCGACCGAACCCGTCGAGGTGGAGGTCGGCCAGGACGGCCAGTTCATGGACCCGCAGATCGCCCGCATCAGCAAGGTCAACGCCCGGTCCTTTCTCTACGACGCCATCGACGAGGGGATTGTCCTCACGGACAACGACCGGGCGGTCCGTCAATACCGGTACCGGTTTCTCGAATCGGTGGTGCTCCAAAACCCCGAAGACGGATCGATCCTGACCATGGACATTCCCCGTGAGGAAATCGTGCAGGTACCCGTCCAAACCTTCTGATCCACCCCCTTCAACGCTTTAATTAAAATTAAGAAAGGAACCCTCACCATGCGTCCCTCCACCCTGAAACCGCTTCTGATCAGACTGGCCCTGTTGCTCATCCCCGCACTGCTGGCCGCCGAAAGCCGCGTTTTCCTCGGCGTTGTCTCCGACTCGGTGAGCCGGTCAACCCGGGCCCAGCTCGGGCTCGAGGAGGATCTCGGCATATCCTTCGACACCGTGGTCGCCGGCAGTGCGGCCGAGGCCGCCGGCTTGCGGGATTACGACATCCTCATCGCCTGGGATGATCAGATGATTTTCTCCGAAAAACAGTTCAGCGCCCTGCTGAACCGTCACAGGCCGGGCGACACCGTCAATCTGACTATCCTGCGCAACGGCGAAGAGCAGACCCGTGCCGTCACTCTCGGTGAACGGGGGAAACGCTACACCGGGCCGCGCGCCCCCGATGCCCCCGGGGGGGGCGATACGCCGGAAGCACCCACCGCCCCGGACCCACCGGCCGGGGAATGGGACGACACCCTCCGGGAGGCCATGGAAGCGGCCAATGAGGCCCTGGAATGGGTCGATGAAGTGGAGTCCCTCGACAATCCCGAGGAGATCCGAAAACGCATCGAGCAGGTCCGGGAATCCCTACAGGGCGGTCGGGCAACCGTCGTGCATACCGATGCCTCCGGGCGGATCCGCACCACCAGCCGGGTCGACCTGGCCGGCACGCAGTTCATGCTGCGAGACGACAAAGGGGTCATCCGCGTCCGGCAAGCGGGTGGCGACCGCATCGCCACCATCCTCGATCCCGAGGGCGAAATCCTGTTTTCCGGCAACCTGGACCGGGTCAACCGCGAGGCCCTGCCCGACAACATCCAGCAGCGGTTGAACCAGATCGATGCCATGATCCGGACCGGCCTCGACGAGGAAACCGACATCCAGGTCGAGGAAACCACCGTGGCCCCGGCAGCCGAGGGCGATATCGGTTAGCCGGCTCAAGCCGGTGCTCCGACGAGGGTGCCGGCGAACCAGCGGAGGCCCGGCTTGAGCCGGGTAAGCCCCGGCCTTTGCGGGTGTCTCGGGCGTTAGTCCAGGCAGGCCACGTCCCTGGTATTGCAGGTAGCGGCGCTTGATGCGTCAATGCCGGGTGACCTGTTCGAGGTCGGGGGCCTTCGGAAAATCGATCGGCGTGTCCACCACGTGGTTGATCAGGTTGGTGTAGACGTTAAGCGCGACCACCGCGGTGATGTCGGCAATCTCGCCATCGCTCAGGCCGGCCTGGCGGGCCGCATCCAACTCGCTGTCTTCCACAAAGCCGCGGGTTTACGGCTCCGGAACCACCGACCGGCTGGCCGTGCCGGAAAACACCCCCGGTGTCGGGCCAGGGGTGTTCTCCGGCGGCCAACCAGGGCCCGGTAATCGTTCCCTTCGGCAATCAGGCAGCCGGGTCTTCAGCCGCCATGGCGGCGAACTGGGTCTCGACCGCCTTCGGGTCGCCGGCGTAGCCGGTGCCGACTTCTTCCGCCATCGGGTCGGGGAAGATGTCTTCCGCTCCGGCAGCGAAACCGTCGAGGATCTGCGCCGCCACCGAGGCCGGGGACGCCTTGTCCATTTCCAGCTGATCGGCCATGTCGGTATCGACCGGCCCGGGATAGACACCCGAAACCTGGACGCCAGCGGGTTTGAGGGCCGCACGGAGTCCCTGGGTCAGCGAGTGTACCGCCGCCTTCGAGATACTGTAGGTGCCGAGGGCCGGGAAGTTCGCCAGTCCCGCGATACTCGACAGCAGGATGATGCCGCCGCGGTTTGCCTTCAGGCTGTCCGCCAGCGCCAGCGTCAGGTCGTGGGCGCCATGCAGGTTGACCGCCAGATCCGCCCGGAGCGCCTCCCTCGCGTTTTCAGCCAGGACGTCGCCCCAATGAAGCGTGCCGGCATTGTTGATCAGGAGATTGACGTCCCTGGCCTGTCCGGCCGCCGCCTCGATGTCGGCCGGACGCGTCACATCGAGTTTCAGCGCAACGACGCGTTCCGGGTGCGCCGAGACCAGGGTCTGCACGGTGTCCGGGTTCCGCGCGGCCGCGTAGACCTTCGGGACGCCGCGTTCAATCAGCGCATCGACCAGGCTGCGGCCGATGCCCCGGTTGGCCCCGGTGACCAGGGCGATGGTTTCCGTCCAGCGACGAAGCGTGGGGGTGGGTGTTGCTTGGGTCATGGTAGGTGTGGTTTTTTCGGGTTATAGACAGATAAGTCTGTCTGTTTCGGATGAAAAAAGGCGGTCAGGCCCGGGCGCAGGCCCGCAGGTGACGCCGCATGGCGGCCAGCGCGGCCTCGAGCCAATGCCGGTCGGTGGTGATCTGGGCGGAAGCGACCGCCCCCTCGAGGAGCAGGAAGAGGGCGTCGGCGGCCGGTTCGGCCCGCGATTCGGCCTCGTCCGGGGTTACCCCCGCCTCGCGCAGCCAGGCGACGGCGAGGTCACGGACCAGCTCGCGCCGGTGCCGTTTATGGGTGGCCATTCTGGCCCGAATCGCTTCGGGGGCGTCAGCCATCGGGTATTCGCCCGCCATGTTCTGGTAGGGACACCCGCGAAAGCTGCGGGCCGCCATGGCTTTGGCGATGCCGGTTACCCAGCGCTCCAGACGCTCGTCCGCCGTCATTCCCTCCTCCGCCATGAGCCGGGAAAAGGCCGCGACCGAATCAGCGTCGACCGCTTCCAGCCAGGCCAGACCCAGCGCATCCTTGGAGGGAAAGTGATGATAGAAGGATGCCTTGGCCACCCCGGCCTCCTCGATGATCTGGTTGATCCCGGTACCCCGGTACCCCTGCGCGGCAAACAGCCGGCAGGCGGTGGCCAGGATCCGTTCGCGGGGACCCGCGGTCTGTGCGGTCATTGTCATTATACAGACAGGTTTGTCTGGTATTCGCGGGCGGTCAACCCGGTTTTTCATTTTTTTTAAGGGGGGGGGTGAAGCGGATCAGCCGGTCCGGCTGACGGCCTCGATGGTGATGCCGCCCCGGGCCTTCTGGATGACAGAGACGCTGCAGCTTTTCGGTGCGATGGTGGCGACGACCTTGTCGCGGATGTCGACCGCCAGTTGCTCGCAGTAGACGCCCCGGTCCCGGAAGTGCCAGAAGTACAGCTTCAGGCTCTTGGACTCGATGCACAGCTTGTCCGGCTGGTAGCGGATCGTGACCGTGTAGAGATCCGGCTGGTGGGTCACCGGGCAGAGGCTGGCCACCTCGTCCGAGGTCAGGGTCACCTCGCCGATACCGTCCGGCGCCGGAAAGGTGTCGAGGGTCTCCTGCGGCCGGTTCACGTTCCGGCCGAGAAACTTGGGGTCGTCGCTCATGGGACCAGTTTAGCCATCCGGCCGGCCGGCGAAAGGGAAACCGCAATGGTCCCGGGTCGGCGGATTCCCCGTACCGCGCTGCTTCAGCAAGCGTTTGGGATTGACCCGTACCGCGCCGCTTCAGCAAGCGGGAACAGCGGGCCTCAGACAGGTACCCGGCCGCTTGCTGAAGCAGGGCGGTACGCCGGCCACAGGCCTTGCTTAAATCCGCACACGCGTGGTGGTGGGAAATCAGCCTCCGTGTTATAATTCGAGATGAGTATGGACCCCGATCTGAAAAAGAAACTGAAAAACGAGCTGTCGCCCGTCGCCTACCAGGTCGTTTGCGAAGAGGGCACCGAAAAGCCGTTTACCGACAACATGCACGATCTCAAGGACGACGGGGTCTACGTGTCGGTCGTCACCGGCAAACCGCTCTTCGACAGCCGGCACAAGTTCGACAGCGGAACGGGTTGGCCCAGTTTTTTTCAGCCCGTTGATCCCGAGGCCATCGAGACGCGTGAGGACCGGAAATTTTTCATGACCCGCACCGAGGTGCACGAAAAGGAAACGGGTGCCCACCTCGGCCATGTCTTTCCCGACGGACCCGAGCCCACCGGTCTTCGCTACTGCATGAACGGCGCCGCGCTAAAATTCATTCCGCGCGAGCAATGGGAGTCTCAGCAGAAGTAGTTGTCCGTTGATCAGCTGTTCTCCGCCAGCCAGCGCTCGGCCTCGATGGCGGCCTGGCAGCCCATACCGGCCGCGGTGATGGCCTGCCGGTAGACATGATCGGCGCAATCGCCCGCCACATAGACTCCGGGGATTTCGGTTTTCACCCCCGTTGCGCTTTGGGGCACCAGATAACCGTTTTCGTCCTGCTTCAGGACGCCCTGCACGAAGTCGGTATTGGGGATGTGCCCGATGGCGATGAAGAAGCCCTTGGCCTCGATCTCGCGCTCGTCGCCGGACTGTGTGTCCTTCACCCGGACCCCGCGCATCATGCCCTGGTCATCAGCCAGGACCTCGACGGGGATGGTGTTCCACTGGATGTCGATCTTGTCGTGGTTCATCGCCCGGTCGGCCATGATCTGCGAGGCGCGCAATGCGTCGCGCCGGTGCAACAGCGTCACGTTGGACGCAAAGCGGGTCAGGAACAGCGCCTCTTCGCAGGCGCTGTCACCCCCGCCGACCACCACTACCTTCATGTCCCGGTAAAAGGCGCCGTCGCAGGTCGCGCAGGTGGTGACCCCTTTGCCACCGTACATCTCCTGCTCGCCCGGAATGTCCAGCAGCCGCGGACGGGCGCCCGTCGCTATGACCAGCGCCTGCGTTTCCAGGGTTTTGCCGCTTTCGGTGGTCAGTTTGCGCACATCGCCCGACAGGTCGACGCCGGTCACGCGCTCGGTCGCGAAGCGGGCGCCGAAGCGCCTGGCCTGTTTGCGCATGTGGTCCATGAGCGTGAAGCCGTCAACGCCCTCCGGGAAGCCCGGAAAGTTTTCCACCTCGCTGGTGGTGGTCAGTTGCCCGCCGGGTTGAGTCCCTTCAAGGACGAGCGGTTCGAGGTTGGCGCGTGCCGCGTAGATAGCCGCCGTAAGGCCGGCGCATCCGGTGCCGAGGATGATGATGGATTCCATGCGAATCGGGGAACAGTCGGGTTGGGGGAAAGGGTTGGGAGTCGTCTGTGCACCGGGGTATTCCCGGCTGCGGCCCTGGCCGGTCGAACCGGTGGACGGGCAATGCAAGCTGCCGGCCTCGGCAGGGCCAGAACTTTTTCCAGAGGATTGACCGAATTGCGGCGGGAGGCAACCGTGCGTGCCACATGCTCCTTGAGCTTATCGACAGTCACTGCCACCTGGATCAGGCCCGGCGCAAGGGCGATCTGGCCGGCTGGCTGGATCGGGCGGGCGAGGCCGGTGTGTCGCGCGTCATCACCGTCGGCACGAGCCCGGAGGACTGGCAACCTTACCGCCAGCTCGCGGCAGAGCAGCCCGGCAGGGTGTTTTTCACCGCCGGCCTTCATCCGTGTCATGTCGAGGAGGGCTGGCAGGACGCCGTCGCCGGCCTGGCCAGTTGGTTTGTGCCTCCCCATGAGCCCGTCGCCCTGGGCGAAATCGGGCTGGACCATTTCCACCAGCCGAAGGATGCGGAAACCGCCGAGGCGATGAAAACCCGGCAGGAGCAGGCCTTCGTCCGGCAGCTCGAAATCGCCTACCAGCTCGACTGCCCGGTGATCATCCACTCGCGCAGCGCCTTCGACCGCTGTGTTGAACTGATCGACGCCAGCGGGGTGAGCTGGAAGAAGGTCGTGTTTCACTGCTTCGCCGACGGCCCCGACCAGATGCGCATCCTGAACGAGCGCGGTGGCCGGGCGTCCTTCACCGGTATCGTCACCTACAAAAGCGCCGACGCCGTCCGGCAGGCGGTGGCGTTGCAGGGCCCCGAACGCCTGATGGTGGAAACCGATGCCCCCTACCTCGCGCCGGTACCCCATCGAGGCAAACCCTGCGAACCGGCTATGGTCCGCCACACCTTTGAAACGTGTGCCGCGGTCCTCGGCATGGATCCGGTCGACCTTGCCCCGCAGGTCCTTGCCAACACCGAGGCCTTTTTCGGACTCAGGTAAGACTGTCGCCGAAGGGAGGATCCCGACCGCCGAAAAGCCTTGATTTTCCGGTCTGGCCGGTTGCCTGCTCTGAATCGACATGTCCGCCGAATCATCGACTCCGCCTTCCGGTGAAGACGATCCGGAGCCCATTCCGCCCGAAACTTATCAGGCCGAGGGTCCGTTTGTCCTGCCGGTGCGCGACTGGTTGCTGGCCGGCCTGCTGATCCTGTTGTTTCTGGGCAAGGCCCTCCTGGGCATTGCTCAGGAAGCGCGTCCGCTGCCGCTCCTGGTGGCCGGGGCCATGAGCCTGGCGGTCCTCCCCTATGCGGCGGCGCGCATCGGTTACCGTGTGGCCGGCGGTCGGCCTCACTACGCCGAGCTTGCTTTCATCGGCACGGCCGGGGTGGTGTTCATCGGGTTTTCCGTCGCCCTGTACGCGCTGGCGCTCGGGGCCGCGGATTCGGCCGGGGGGTGAGGCCGGTGGCTGAATCGGCCGGCTCTGCTTCAGGAGTCGCCCGTCCGCACCAGGCGTCCCTGGTAGAGGATGGTGCGTCCGTTCGCCTGGTCGGGATCCAGGCGTTCGAAGCCCTCGGTGATAAGCACCAGCTCACCATCATCCCGCAGGATCGTTTCCTTGATCTGCCGGTTGGCCGCGGCCTGCGGATTAACGGGAAACCAGACCACAGTCTGTTCCACCAGCATTCCGCGATAGTAGCGCTTGCGGTCGTTTTGCGACACCTCGCTGAACAGGATACCGCGGACGATGCTGTTGATCGAATTGGAAAAGGTCAGCTTGCCCTCGTCCTCGTACACACTCAGGCCGCGCAATTCGCCTTCCTCCCACCAATATTGCTGCTCCACCGTGACCGCTTTTTCCTGGCGTCCGTCAGCCGTGCGGATCGTGAACGTTCCCTCCCAGGTGCCGACGTAGCGATCCAGGACACGTTTCAGGGCCGCCTCGCCGTCCTGAGCCAGGGCAGTGGGGCCGCCCGTCAGCATCAGCCATCCGGCCAGCAGCAGGCCGGCCCACCGGGAGCCGGGACTTCGGGCAATACAGTTGGCGAGGTCAGGCATGGCCGATCGGTTGATAAAACCTTTTGCCTCCGGGGACAAGCAGGGCTCCTCGGGGATCCATCCGGAGGAGGGGTCTGCCGGGCTATCTTTTGCGCACCCAGCGCACGGACTGGGCCACCGACCACTGGTATTTCCGGCTGTGCTCGCGAATCAAAAACGGCATATTGGCCGTGCCCGTTACCGCGAAGTCGTCGGTCAGCTCGGCCTTCAGCGCTTTCAGGCTTTCGCCGCTCTCCGGATGCGCCCCGATCCAGTTGTCCGCCGGGGTGTAATCCGTCATCCAGGTGAAGGGTGTGTTGATCACCAGCTGGCCGCCCGGCTTCACCAGCTCCGGCAGGCGGCGCAGGAACTTGCGCGGCTCCGCCAACCGGCAGATCAAATTGGCCGCCAGCACCACATCGAAGACGCCGAGGTCGTCGCGCAAGGCCATGGCGTCACCCTGCTCGAAATGTACCCGGTTCGGATCGACGCCTTCCGGCAGGCGGGCCTCGGCTTCGGCAAAGCGCTCGCCCTCCACCCGGTAGCGGTAGGGCAACCGCCCCTCCGCCGCGATGCGCGACCCCGCGCCGATGAAAACCCCGGAATAGTCGATCGCGATCACTTCCCCGCAGTGACGCGCCAGCTCGAAGGAACTCCGACCGGTGGCACAGCCGATATCGAGGGCCCGGCTGTCCGGTCCCAGCGGAGCGGGGTCGACACATTCCGTCACGCAACGGACCGGATAATCGAGCGCCTCTTTCGGGCCGAATGGCCAGGGCAGTATCTCCCGGGCGGTCCCGTAATGAAAAAGCAAATACTCCTGCAGCAGGGTTTCCGTTTCGTAGACCTCGTTGCTCATGCCATCACCCATGCCCCGGCTTCCCCGCCGTCGCAACCGGCAAGGGCAAAGCAAACCCGGTTTGCCTGCAAATCGGTTCAGCCGCTTTGGCCCGTCGGCCCGGCGCCCTTCGACCAGCTCAAGATTGCTGACAAGGCCCGGCCAGGTGCGAAAAAAACGACAGAAAAGGGGTCAGCTCAGGCCGTCACCGGCTCAGCTTCGAGGAGCCGGTTGAGGTATTCGCAGGGTTCGTAGTTACCCATGATGACGGTGGTTTCGCCGTCGCGATGCATGCGCACCTCGGGGATGCGCACCTCGGGCGTCTTGTGCGGGGCGTAGAGCACGTCATCGTGCGAGGCGTTCAGCTTTTCCTTGAAGAGGTCGGGGGTCAGTTTGCCGCCGAGATGGTCGTCGCGACCGGTTGCCACGTGAATCGTGCCCCGGATTTTTTCGTCCTGGATGTCACGTCCACTGAAGGGGAGGATCTGTGTGCCGAAGCCGAGTTCGCCCAGCGCCCCGGTCATCGGGTCGTTCTTGAGCTTCCGGTTATGTTCCTCGATCAGGCTGTAGTCGCCGTAGAGGAGACGCGAGCTGACGATCCGACCGTCTTCGACGGTGAGTAGACCAAGGGTCTCCTCGGCGTACTTGAAGGGGAACTGACCCTCCGCGCCTTCCGGCACGAAATAGACCTCGCCGGCCGGCAGGTTGGCCACATCCGGCTTGCCGGGCGGGCAAAGGCCGTGACTCTTCTGCGCTTCCTGCCCGTTGGTGATGAGCGTGAGGGTGGTTTTCTGACCCTCGACCTCGAAATCGATCTCGAACCAATCGGCGCGGGTCAGGCCGAGACGCAGCTTTTCGGCATCCTCGGAGACCTTGCTGTAATCCACGCTCAGGCCGCTGTCGACGATGATCTGGTTGAGCCCGTGAAGCGTGGCGCCGCGGAAGCCGAACTCCTTGCACTTGGCGGTCAGGGGTGCTGTCGCAGAATAGGTCGAGACGGTCAGGATGATGCCGTAGTTGGGATAAATGTCCTGATCGAGGCTGAGTTTGTTGCCCTGCACATCATAACAGTCGTCATCCAGGTCGAGGTTGCTCCCACCGGTCTCCCGATAAGCGTAGAAATCGCCTCCGGTGAACCCGCAGGCTTCCAGCCCACCGTTTTTGAAGCCCTGGTAAAAGACGGAATAGCCGTAGTTCTGGATGGATAGCGATGGATCATCGAGAAACTTGAAATCCTTGATGTCTTCAGGATCCGGCAGATCGATGAGGATACAGAGGCGTTCCCCGTTCCCCATGCCGAAACAGGTATGCATCAGGCGCTCGAGGGAGAAGGGCGGAAACGACAGTTTGCTGGCGTCAACCATGGTAAACGTACGTGGAGGTTAAGTTTAGGGTTTTATTGATGAGCAGGCTGGGCCGACCGGCATTCCCGTCGTCAAGCCACACTGTCTCATTAAAGCGAGACCGTATGTCGGGCTTTCAGGGCTGTCAACGGGCCCACCCATCTTGATGTTTCCCGGTGGTGGCCCCTGGATTACGAGCCGGGGTTGTCGGCCTGCATCTCACCGGGGGCGTGCTTTCTTTGGGGGCAGGGTCCCCGCAGCGCCTCCCCGCCGGTTCCATTCCCGTAACCGCGGCGTGCCCGTCCCCAGCAACCGCTGATTGAATTAGAAGCGAAACTGCTGTTTACTTATACCTCTCGCGCCGATTTGCCCGCTATCCCCTGTCATGAGCGACCAAACTAATTCCCAATCGTCTAAAAAACCCAAACGCAGGCGGGTCCGTGTCCGCGATCGCATTGCCATGGTGTCCACCCATGGCTACGTGGCTGCTGAACCGCCGCTCGGCATGCCGGATACCGGCGGCCAGGTGGTCTATGTCATCGAGCTGTCCAGGAAACTCGCTCAGCTCGGCTACAAGGTCGACATCTGGACACGGCAGTTCGAGGACCAGCCCGAAACCGAGGAGGTGGACGATCATGTCCGGATCCTGAGGATGCCTTGTGGCGGCAAGGACTTCATTCCCAAGGAGTATCTGTACAAGAAACTGCCCGAATGGGGAGAACATGCCTTGCGCTTTATCAAAAAGCACAACCTGGAATACGAGTTCATCAACTCGCATTACTGGGATGCCGGCCTGGCCGGGCAACACCTGGCGGAGGTCCTGGACGTGCCCCACATCCATACCCCGCACTCCATCGGCTCCTGGAAAAAAAAGCAGATGACCCAGGATTTCCCGGGCGAAGAGGAGAAGCTGGAAAAGACCTACAATTTCTCCCGCCGTATCCATCACGAAAAGACGCTTTACCGGGAGTGCGACATCGTCCTGGCCACCACGCCCATCCAGGTCGACCTTCTGACCGAGGACTATGACACCGATGCCAAAAAGGTTTCCATGATCCCGCCCGGTTATGACGACAACCGGTTTTTCCCCGTCTCCGAGGCCTCGCGCCAGGCCATCCGCCAGGAACTCGGCATTCAGGGCAAGGTGATCACTTCCATCGGTCGACTGAGCCGGAACAAGGGCTTCGACCTGCTGGTGGACGCCTTCAGTGTGGTCGCTTCCCGCGCCGACGACGTCCACCTTCGCATGGCGCTGGGGTCCGAGGCCGACGAAACCACTGAGGATCCCATGCTTCAGGAGATCCACCAGAAGGTGAAGGACTACGGGCTCGAAGACCGTGTCACCATCACCGGGTCGCTGCCCGACGAGCTGATGCCCGACTTCTACCGGGCGGGGGACGTTTTCTGCCTGCCCAGCCGCTATGAGCCCTTCGGCATGACGGCGATCGAGGCCATGGCCTGCGGGACACCCGCCGTCATCACCACCCACGGTGGCTTGTATCGCCTGATCGAATACGGGACGGAAGCTCTCTTCGCCGACACCTTCGACAAGTACGACCTCGGCATGAGCCTCCTGAAGGCCGTGCGCTACCGGAAAATCCGCCGGCGCATGTCTCTGCAGGGCGCCCACAAGGTTCGCAGCCTGTTCACCTGGACTGGGATCGCTCAACAGCTCCTGAGCCTGGTGGAGGCGCGGTCGAAACCGCACCTTCAGCTTGATGAAGCCTTCGAGTGAGGCTGACCTGTAGACATGGAACCAGCCAAAGATCCGGTCCGTCTCTTTGCGACGGACCTCGACGGCACCATTCTCGGTAAGCCGGATGCCGCAGCGGCCTTTCAGCTGAACTGGTCGGGCCTGCCCGACGAGAGGCGACCGCTTCTGTGCTACAACACCGGGCGCCTCCTGGATGATGTCCTCAACCTGGTGAAGGCGAAGCAACTGCCGGAACCGGATTACATCATCGCCGGAGTCGGGACCACCATCTACGACTTCCGCAACAGAAAGCAGGTAAAGGCCTTTTCGGAAGTCCTGGAGGAGGGGTGGGACCGGGAGCGGGCTGAAGCCGTCATCCGGGAAACAACAAAAGCCCGCCCGCAGCCGGCCCACTTCCAGACGCCGTACAAGACCAGCTGGTATCTGGAAAACGCCGATGAGGAGACGCTCCAGAATCTGGAGCAGGCGCTCGAAGCAGCGGGCCTGGAAATCAACATCGTCTACTCCAGCAACATCGACCTCGATGTCCTGCCCAAGTTCGCCAACAAGGGGAACGCCCTTTCCTGGCTGCTGAAACACCTCCGCATTCCGCGCGGGGAAACCCTGGTGGCCGGCGATACGGGCAATGACAGTGCCATGTTTCGCAAGCGTGGCGTGCGGGGCATTGTCGTGGGTAACGCCCAGCCCGAGTTGCTCGAAATGACGGTCGCGCTCCCTGTCTACCAGGCCGAGGGCAATTGTGCCGACGGCGTCATGGAGGGGCTTCAGTACTTTGGCGTGTTCCAGTCCGTCCAGTGGCCCGAGGTCGACCACGACACGCTGGTCGAAATGCAGGATGAGCCGGCGATGCAGCACCTCGTCGAGGAAGAGTCCCCGGAGCACCTGAGCGACGAGCAGATGGCCTTTATCCGGGAGGGGTATCAGGCCGCCATCGAGGGCCTGCGCAAAAACATCACCCCGCGCGGATTCAGCGCCTGTTCGCTGAGCGACAACGAGACGCGAGGCACCGATGTCAATTACCGGAGTGTCTGGGCCCGCGACGGTGCCATCACCACCATCGCTTCGCTCGGGCTGAAAGATCCCGATCTGACCGCCTGCGGCAAGGACACCCTGCTGACCCTCCTCGACCACATGTCACCGACCGGTCAGATTCCGGCCAATGTCTCGCTCGATTCAGGCGAGCCGGACTATTCCGGTGTGGGCGGCATCTGCTCCATCGACAGCGGGCTCTGGGTCATCATCGCCATCCACGACTATGTGCGTACGACGGGCGACGTGAAATTTCTCCGGGACAACCGGGACCGCCTTCAGGCTGCCATGAACTGGTTGAGCGCCCACGATTCCAACAACGACGCGCTGTTGGAGGTGCCCGAGGCCGGAGACTGGACCGACCTCTTCGGGCGCAGCTATCATGTGCTTTACGACGAGGTGCTCTGGTACCAGACCAACATCTGCTGGGGCCGGCTGCTGGAGGAGCTGGGCGACTGGCAGAAGGCGGGCGACTACCTGCGGTGGGCCGGCATTATCAAGCGTACCATCCTCGAGAAGTTCTGGCCCACAGTGTCCGATGACATCGAACGGCCGCCTCATTTTGCCGAGATGCAGCATACGCTGGGGGATACGTCGTACCTGATCGCGCAGATCACCCCCTTCAGCTTTGACTGGCGTTGTGACATCTTCGGCAACTGCCTCGCGTTTCTCTATAATATCCTCGACATCAACCGGGCCCAAATCGCCTTCCGGTTCATGTGGGGGGTCGGGGTCAACGCTCCCGCACCCGTCGCCAACCTCTATCCGGTCGTGACCGCCGGCGATCCGGCCTGGCGCAGCTATTACACCGTCAACTTGCTCAACCTGCCGCATCATTACCACAACGGTGGCATCTGGCCGCTGGTCGGCGGGCAATGGGTGCGCTTCATCAACCGGATCGGCCTGCGTGACATCGCCCTGCAGGAGCTCTATCGCCTCGCGCAGATCAACCGGGCCGGGCTCGTCCACGACTGGGAGTTCAACGAGTGGGCGCACGGCACCACCGGCAAGCCCATGGGCAAGATGTTCCAGGCCTGGTCCTGCGCTTCCTACATTCAGGCCTGTCAGGAATTGCGCATCCCCGTAAACAGCAAGAGCTGAGGTTTGCTGTTTAAGGGTTTCGCGCCACGCGGGCAAGCCGTCCTTTTTTCGCTTACCTCGACTTTCCGAACACGCCTTAGTCCAGGCCCAGATACTTCCGAATGGCAGGCTCGAGCTGCTGGGGCAACAGGCCCGGTTCGGCGATGCGCCCGTTCTGGTTGATCAGGACATAAAGCGGCAATGCCGGAACCCCCCACTCCCGGATCCTGGCTCTCCGGGGATCCAGCGCCATCGGCCAGGTGACGCCGGCGCCTTCCTCAGCCTGGTTCAGGTAGGCCTGGCTGGTTGTCGCCGCAACCCCGAGAATGGCCAGTCCCCGCTCCCCGTACTTGTCGAGAAGCGCGCGGGCGATGAGCGCGCTCTGCTGGCTGGCGGTGTTGCCCGGTTCCCAGAAGTGGACCAGCACCAGGTCTCCCCGGTAGTCGCTGAGTCGAACGGTATCCGGTTTGCCTTGAATCCGGGCTTCCAGATCGGGGGGCACATCTCCCGGGTTGAATCCGGTCAGCCGGGGAGCCCGGGGGCCGGCTGTTTGGGCCTCCTCGGCCTTGATGTCCTCCACCGCACTCCAGCCGGCATTCATGGCCGCCTGGGCCAGAACCTCTCCCGCCTCATGGCTGTCTTCCCCGGCCGCCGCCTGACCGGCCGCCGCCGCCTGCGCGGGCCCAGCCTCCGGAAAACGCTGGCGGATGCGTTGTTGAGCCTCCGAAGCGAAGGCTTCCCAGGCCACCAGCCGGGATCCTGCTTCGGTGCGGATCACCGCACTTCCGGTTTGGAAGCGCAATAGCTCACCCTCGACGGTTCCGCCGTCGGCCAGCGGCCAGGACGCCGCCCCCAGGGACAGCGCGAGGATGAGTAGCCCGATAGGGAACCAGGTACGCACCCCGCCAGCCAAGCGATAGCCGGACCCGGGGCCAACACCAAATGAGTCACGCGGAAGGCTGTTTCTTTCATTTTCAAGCGCCGCGGAATCCTGTTGGGTCAGCTCGTGCAAACGCTGGTGACGCTTCCCCCGGCCATGGCCCGGTTCCTTCAATCGGAACATGCCCACGCGCGTACGCTGGTTGACCGGGCCGAGCACCTCTCCGGCGGTGCGGTCCGGTTTGGCCACGATCCGGGCGACCGGCGTTTGGGGTCCGGCGGGGGCACCGTGCATGCGCTCTGGTCCGCCTGGCAAGCCAAAGGAGGCGCGGACCACTGCGCGCTCGAAACCTGGCTGCGGCAGGACCAGCGCCTGGTCTTGCATGCCGGCGGGGAAAGCCGCCGCTTGCCCGCCTACGGTCCGGAGGGCAAAATTTTCTGCCCGGTCCCGCCGCTCGCCGACCGGATGGGCCAGCCCCTCGACCAGACGCTCAGCGATTTCCAGCTGCCGGCTTACACGCAAACCCTGCGGGAAGCGGGCCGCCGGGCCGCCGTTCTGGTCACCTCCGGTGATGTGCTCCTGGCCTTCGACCCGGCCGCCGTCGCTGCCATGGACGCGGACATCCTCGGCATCGGCATGCAGGTCAGTCCGGAGGTCGCCTCCGATTTTGGCGTGTTCTTCGTACCCAGGCAGGCCGGTCTCGCCGGGCACGATACCGAACAGCCGATCGCTTTTTTTCTTCAGAAGCCGGATCCGGAGACGATTCACCGCCACCTCGACGCCTACGATTTTTATGTGGATACGGGCATGTGGCTGCTGTCGGTCGAGGCCGTGCTGGCCCTCTTCCGCCGTTGCAGCTGGCAGCCGCGCAAACAGGCCTTTCGGGGTCGCGACAACCTGCCCGATTACCTCGACCTTTATACCGAGGTGGGCACCGCCCTCGGGTCCGAGGCCCCGCCCTCGCCCCCCTCTCTCCGCAAGGCCGGGCTCGACCGGCTGCGGCCGGCCGTCCTCCCGATGACCGATGCGCGGTTTCTGCATCTGGGCAATGCCGGCCAGCTCTTCGATTCGCTCGATGCCCTCGGCTCCTTCGGCCCCGGGCAACCGCCGGTCGTTCTCGCCGCCACGGAACCGTCGCGTCTCCACGACCCGGGTCGCGGCCGGATCTGGCTGGACGCCTGCGGTACCGGCCCCGGTCTGGCCTGCGGCGGGAACAACTTCCTCACGTTTCTGCCCGATGGCTGTGATCCGGGACCGCTTCCGGAAGGCATTTGCGTGGATACGCCACCCCTTGTGCCGGACGAGGAAACCGGGCCGGCGGATGCAGTCTGCCTCCGAGTGTACGGGGTGGGGGACGCCTTCCGGGGGCGGGCCGAAACCGCTACGCTCTGCGGTCAGCCGCTGCATGCCTGGCTGGCCGCCCGCGGGGAGAGCGTCTCCGCGCGTACCGACATTTTTGATACACCGCTCTTTCCCGTCCTCGGGGCCGGCTCGGTGGATGCCGCCTGGGTGGCCGGCTTCTTTGCAACCGAGCCCGATGCCGCCTGGGCGGAAGCCTGGCGGGCGGCACCCCGGCTGTCTCCCCGCGCGCTCATGGACCGCATCGCCTTCGACCGCCTGCTGGACCAACGCCTGGCCGGTTACGCCCGTGCCGCCGGAGAGACGCTGGCCGCGGCCCGGAACGGTCGCCAGTCCGACCTGGCGCGGCTGGATTTCCGCCGCCTGGGTGAGTTGCTGCCGGCGGAGGACCGGGCCGCGTTTGCCAGTGCGGCGGGGAAAGCCCCCAACGGCCTGACCCTGCCCTGGACGCGTGCCCGGTTTCACGCGGCGGGTGCGGCGCTGGCCGGGAAAAAAAAGCGCGAGGCCCTGGAGCGGAAGGCCTTTGCGACCTTGCGCGAAGCGATCATCGACAGCAATCAGGCCGGGCCTGTGCGTCCGGAACGGACCTTGAAAACAGACCAGATCATCTGGGCGCGGAGTCCGGTCCGGCTCGATCTGGCCGGTGGGTGGAGTGACACGCCGCCTTTCTGCATGGAAGCGGGAGGGGCTGTCTTCAACGTAGCCGTCACCCTTAACGGTCAGCCACCGATCCAAGTCTTTCTCCGGCCGATCGAGGAGCCGGTGCTGCGGATCGGGAGCATCGATCTGGGCCTGGCACAGACCTTGAAAACCTACCGGGATGTCGCCCGCTTCCGGGATCCGGCCTCCGGGTTCAGCCTGCCGCGCGCCGCTTTCGCCCTGGCCGGGTTTCATCCCGATTTCTTTGAAGGCCACGCCTTCGGTTCGCTGGGCGAGCAGCTCGAAGCGCTGGGCGGTGGCCTGGAAATGACCCTGCTTTGTGCGGTGCCGAAGGGCAGCGGGTTGGGCACCAGCAGTATCCTGGCGGCGACACTGCTGGCGGCGCTCAACCGCTGTTGCGGCCTGGGCTGGGACCGGGTCGCGCTGTATCGTCGTGTCCTGGCCATGGAACAGCTGCTGACCACCGGCGGGGGCTGGCAGGACCAGGCCGGAGCCTTGTTCCCGGGCCTCAAGCTGATCGAAACCCAACCGGGGGCCGGTCAGTATCCAACCGTTCGATACCTGTCGAGCAGCCTCCTCGAGCCGCCCCATGCCAACCAGACGGTGCTGCTGTACTACACCGGCATCACGCGCATGGCCAAAGGCATCCTGCAGGAGATCGTGCGCAATATGTTCCTCGGCGAGGCCCGGACCATCCGCCTGCTCGAGCAGATCCGGTCCAACGCCCACCACGCCATGGACGCCTTCCTTTATGGCGACCCGGACGCGGTCGCCCGGACCATCCGTCGCTACTGGGACCAGAAACGGCGCCTCGACGCCGGCTCCAGCCATCCCGCGGTCGACCGGTTGCTGAACGACCTCGACGGCGACCTTGCCGCCGCCACCCTGACCGGCGCCGGCGGGGGCGGTTATCTCCTCATGCTGGCCAAGGATCCGGATGCCGGCCTGCGTATTCGCCGTCATCTCGGGGTACAGCCGCTCAATGACCGGGCACGCTTCGTCGATCTGGGCGTCAGCGACACCGGACTCGAAGTGACGGTGAGCTAAGGCGGACAGGTCGGCCGGCGTTCGCGACTCCAGGAAGACTTTTCAAACAGACCCTAATCCTGATTCTAATCCACCACCCGGGGCGCCTCGCGGATCCGTGCGCGAACGGTTGCCGGGGTTATGCCGGTCCGGCGCAGCTGTTGCAGGCTGCGGGCCTGGTCGCGCTTGGCCAGCCGCCGTCCGGAGGCGTCGGCGAGGAGCGGGGTGTGAAAGAAGGCCGGGGGCGTCGCCCCCAGCGCCCGGTAGACCAGCAACTGGCGGGCGGTGGACTTGAGGAGATCGCGGCCGCGAACCACTTCGGTGATCCCCATCGCGTGGTCGTCGACCACCACGGCGAGTTCGTAGGCGGGCACGCCGTCGCGGCGCCAGACGAGGAAATCTCCGAAGGCCTCGCCCGCTGTCCACGCGTGGCGGCCGGTCGCCCCGTCTTCGAAGGCGAGCGTCTCACCGTCGGGCACGCGAAAACGCCAGTTCCAGTCGCCGGGTTCCTCGCGTTCGCGGCCTGTATCCGGATTCCGGGGACGCCATTCCGGCGGAAAAACGGGTTCGGCGGTTTCATCCTCGGCGTGGGGCGCACGGGCGGCGCGGGCAATTTCCTTCCGCGAGCGGCGACAGGGATAGATGCAGCCGGCGTCCCGGAGACGGCGCCAGGCGTCATGGTAGATGCCGGCCGCCAGCCGATCGCTCTGGGTATAGGGGGCGTGTGGTCCGCCGTGATCGGGGCCCTCGTCCCAGTCCAGTCCGAGCCAGGCAAGGTCCTCCAGGAAAGCGTCGGTGAAGGCGGGCTTGCAGCGCTGCGTGTCGAGATCCTCGTTGCGCAGGATGAGAGTGCCCCCGGCATCCCGGGCCCGCCGCCAGGCGGTGAGGAAAGTCGCAGCATGGCCGACATGCAGCAAGCCGGTGGGCGTGGGGGCGATTCGGCCCCGGTAGCGCCCGGTGGTTTCGCTTGCCGCCTTCCTTGCCTTTTCGTCCGCGGCGTTCATAAGATATCCTTTTGCGTGTGAACCTCACGGCCGCCTGACAGGCAGGTTGGCCGGGCCGCAACCGTTCGGCCGTTCGGCCTTCCCGCCGCGTTCATCCGTATGCCTACCATGAAATTCAGTGATTTAGGACTCAACGCCGACATCGTCAAAGCCCTCGAAGAGAAGGGCTACACGGAACCGACCCCGATCCAGGAGCAGGCCATCCCGATCATCCTGGCGGGCAAGGATGTCATCGGCAGCGCCCAGACCGGCACGGGCAAGACGGCGGCCTTCGCCCTGCCCACAATCCAGCGCCTGGGCAGCCACAGCCACACGCGCTGCCTGGTGCTGGGGCCCACCCGGGAACTGGCGGCTCAGGTAAACGAGCAGTTCACCGCCTACGGCAAACACAGCAACCTGACTTGTGCCCTCATCCATGGCGGGGTCAGCTATGGTCCGCAGAAGGAGGCCCTGCAGGCGGGGGTGGATGTCGTTGCCGCCACCCCCGGCCGCCTCCTCGACCACGTCGGTCAAAAGACCATCGACCTGTCGAAGGTCGAGTTCCTGATCCTGGATGAGGTGGACCGGATGCTCGACATGGGCTTTATCGAGGATGTCCAGAAGGTGATCCGGGCCTGTCCGAAAAACCGGCAGACCCTGCTTTTTTCCGCCACCATTCCGGATGCGGTGAAACACCTCGCCAAGACCGCGCTCAAGGATCCGGTCGAGGTCGCCATCGGCATCAACCTCTCACCGGCTGAAACGGTCGATCACTCCATCTGGCCGGTCGACCCGATGCAGAAGTTTACCTTGCTGGTGCGGATGCTGGAGGACATGGGCTATGACAGCCTGCTGATTTTCTGCCGGACCCGCGTCGGCGCCGATCGAATCGCGCGCTGGCTCAAGGAGCACGACCACAGCGTCAAAGCCATGCACTCCGATCTGACGCAGAAAGACCGCACGAAAGTCCTGCAGGAGTTCAAAGAGGGGAAGATCGAGGTCCTGGTGGCGACCGATATCGCCAGCCGCGGCCTCGACATCAAGGGCATCTCGCACGTCATCAATTACGATGTGCCGCAACATGCCGAAGATTACGTGCACCGTATCGGCCGGACGGGCCGGGCCCGGGAACAGGGGTTCGCCTACACGCTGGTCGCTTCCGACGAAATCGCCGAACTCGACCGCATCGAGCGGTTTATCGGCACGAAGATCGAGCGCCGGAAACTCGAGGGCTTCAACTACCGCTTCACCCCCCTCCTGGACGAGCAGCCACCCATGAAAAAACGCCGCAACCGCGGCTACACCCGGCGCCGCTGAGGCGACCGGCTCAGGGGCAGTTGCGCCAGGCGACGTCCCAGATCGACTGGCTCAGCCGCCTCGGATCGTGAGCCATCCTCAACTCCGGTTGATCGGCCCGGATGCCGGGATGGCCGAAGCCGTCCTCCGGGGGAAACCACGACGCTGTTCCCCAGCCCAGCTCGGGAAGCGTTGCTGCACCCTCGACCGTCAGGGCTTCGGCCAGGCGCAGGGCATGATCCGCACCGATCCCGGTTTCAAAGGAAGAACTCAGGATCACGCGTTCGCATAAGGGGGCCAGGCGCTGCGCCAGCGTTTCGGGCCCGACTCCCGCGATCATGGGCTTGAGAACGTACCAGCCCGGCCAACCCTGGTCCTCCCAGCGCTCCAGGTCTTCCAGGGTCCGAACGGATTCATCCAGCGCTACCGGAATGCCGGCGGTCTCCTGCAAGCCGCGCATGTCCGTTTCCCGTCCCACCGCGCAGGGCTGTTCGAGGCAGGCAAGGGAGGTGGCCGTGGTTCCGAGCGCATTGAGGAAGCGCAGGGCCTCGTCCGGCGACCAGGCAGCGTTGGCATCCATGCGCCAGTCGATGCCGGCCCCCGTTTGTTCGATGAGTCCGGCAAGGCTTTTGCCCTCCCGCACCGGATCTTCCCGCCCGGCTTTTATTTTCAGGGTACGAAAGCCCCGGCCCGCCGCCCTCAGGCTTTTCTCCCGTGCCGCCAGGGGCCGGGACAAACTGCCGATCAGCGCGGCTGTCCGGAGCGGCTGTCCGGAGCGTTTGCCGGGCTGTCGGGGCGGCCCCGCCACCCCCGGTTCGCTAACCGGACCGATTTGCGCCAGACCGGTTCGGCAGGCGGGTGGTGCGTCCGCGGCTTCCAGGGGGGCTTCGAGGGGGGCGGGACGTCCGGGGGGGCCCAGGTGATAGGTCAACCAGCCCACGGCCTCGGTCTGGAGTTCAGTCCCCAGCTCCGGCAGCGGTGCAATTTCGCCAAAGTGATCCGGCGCACCGTCTCCCGGTCGAAAGCGCAGGAGGCAACCCTCCCGGCGTCGCCAGGCGCCGTAGGCCGTTTCCAGCCGTTTCACGAGGGGGCGCTTGTAGGGAATCCAGGTCAGCGTGGCGGGAACGGCGGCCATCTGATTGAGGTTAGAAGGAAAAGAATTTCCTGCAAGGGAACCGCGGGCGATTGCTGTTCCGGATTGCTTTCAACGGTGCGGCAACGTTTAGCTGTAATCGTGGCATCCTGGTTTCCGACTGCTTCCGAGCTTGACCAGTGGGTGGATGACGACCCGTTGCTCGGGTTGACTCCGGGCTGTCTGAGGAAACGGGTAGACGCTCATCGCGAAGCATTGGGTCAGCGGGATCCCGAAACGTGCCGGAGGGGGGGCGTCGCGGTTTGCGAACGCGACCCCATTGATTACCTGATCACTGTGCTGGCCTGTTGTCTGGAGGGCTTTCCGGTCTGGTTCTGTTCGCACCGGTGGGGCAGTCAGGAATGGCAGGTGTTCGGGGACCAGGCCTGCCCCGGCACCCTGGTGGGAAAAGGCCCCGCTGTGCCCCCTTGTGGTCAGGCTGAACCACAGAACCACCTCGCCGACGCCCCCTTTCTGGTTCCGGGCGGAGGCACCACCGGTCGCCTCCGGTTTGCCCGTCACACCTGGACTACCCTGTCAGCTGCGGCGGACGGCCTTCTGCGCCTGGATTGGATCGGAGAGGGCCCGCTGAACAGCGTCGTCGTGCTCCCGCTCAGTCACGTCTCCGGCTGGATGCCCGTTGTCCGGGCTATCCGTTCGGGTGGAAAACTCCTCGTCCCGGCCGATCCGAAGCGGGTGCCGCCCTGTCCCGAAGACCGGTGTTCCGGCATCTGGACACTCTCCCTGGTCCCGACCCAGATCGAGCGTCTGCTGCGCGATCCCGCTCTTTCTCCCCCGTCCCTGAATGGCTTCGACGTCATCTTTGTCGGCGGGGCGCAGTTGGGCGCCGACCTGGCCGCGGGTGCCCGAAAAGCCGGCTGGCCGCTGAGCCCCTGCTACGGCATGACCGAAACCGCGGCCATGGTGACCGCCCGGTCGCCACAGGCTTTTCTGCACGAGCAAAGCCTTCAGGCGGTGGGCGAGCCCCTGCCGCACGTCGACCTGACGCTGGGGGAGGCCGGGCAGGTCGTCATCGGCAACGGGACCGGCAGCCTTTTTCTGGGCTATCATGGTCAGGCGCCGCGGCCGACCGGTGAAGCCTTCGCCACCGGTGATTGCGGGCAATGGCTGGAGGACGGCCAACTCCTGATTCATGGACGAATCGACGGGACGCTGATTACCGGCGGTGAAAAGGTCGATCCCCGGGAGGTGGCGTCGGTCCTGCCGCAAGTGATTCCTGAAATCCGGAAAGCCGTCATTCGCGGGAGACCCGACCGGGAGTGGGGAACGGCCCTGGAGGCGGAGATCCGGTTGCACCCGGAAACGGCTGAATGGCGCCCCGATCAATGGCGGCAAGAACTTCGGGGGCGCCTCGCCCCTCACAAGATACCCCGGTACTGGGTGCGCGCCGACCCGGCCTCCGCAGTCGAGAGCCACCGGCCCAAAGAAGGGTGACCGCTCTGGCCGGAGAAGAGCCTTGTCGGTTCACCCCCATCGGGCTTTCATCGGCGTCTTTGCCCGACGGTCCTCCGCCCGTTGAAGCCTTTACCGTCTCCCCCGATTTATGGCCTACCTGCCCTTCACCAGTCGCATCATCACGGATACCGGCATCAGTATGGGGGATGAAGGCAAGGGCCGCCTGATCCCCGAAGTGGTGGCGGACCTCAAGGCGCAGACCGGTCGCCATGACTGCGTCGGCATGGTTCTGAAGGTGAACGGGGGTGCCAATGCCGGGCATACCTGCTCCGGACTGAAGCTCAACCTCCTGCCCAGCGGCGTGCCGCTCCCTGACGTTCCGGTGCTGGCGCTCGGGTCCGGCGTGGTGGCCGATCCCCGCAAGCTGTGGTGGGAAACCGCCTTTCGCGACAGCCAGGGATACCGGGTGCGGGAACGCCTGCTGATCGACGAACGGTGCATGGTCAGCGACCTGGCCCATCGCCTCCTCGACCTGGCCTGGGAAAGTTACCGGGCCCAGGTGCTGAGGGAATCGCCACGCGGCAGCACAGGCCGCGGGATCACGCCGGCCTACCTGGACGAAGTGGGCCAGTGGCAGTTGTTCTTTTCCGAGTTCACGCTGGCCAAGGATGCCTACGCACTGCGCTTCCGCCAGCGCATCGACCGGATCATCGCCACGATCCGACACGTCTGCCGGGTGTCACCGGAAGATTGGGAACGTTTTTTCGATGTCCTGACCCAGGCGGAAACCCGCGCCAATCGGGAGGCCATCGATGCCGGGGTGTTCGACGAGGCCGAGTTCGATTTCCAACGCTTCCGGGGGAACGACCCATTCACCCTCAATACGGACCGGCTCATCGACACCTGCTGGGAGGCCGGAACGCGTTTCCGCGATCGGATCGGCGATGTCCGGGAGGCGGTCAAAGCGATCCTCGATCGCGAGGCCTACGTGATCGGCGAATTCGGCCAGAGCTACTGGCTGGATAAGCGGCACGGGTTCACACCCAACGTGACCGCGTCGCACACCTTTGTTCCCGAGATCTTCCAGAGCGCGGGCCTGCCGGTGCAACCGGTCCACAACATCGGTATCTGCAAGGCCTATGACACCAAAGTCGGAACCCACCACTTCCTGACCGCTTTCGAGCCGGAGCACCCACTCGGCCGGCGGCTGGGCACTATCGAGTTCGGGACCTCCACCGGACGCCAGCGGATGGTCGGCTGGTTCGACGCTGTCGAAAAGGGCGATGTTCTCCGCTTCGGCGGCTGCCAGGATCTCATGATCAACAAGATAGACGTTCTCGGCCACGGCGACGACTGGGCCGGCAACCTCAAAATTTGTACCCATTATGTGGATACCAATGGTGTGGCCTACGGCTATGTTCCACGGAGCGACACCCTGCGCCAGCGGCTGAAACCGGCTTACGTCGAGTTGCCGGGTTGGCGCGAAGCGCTGACCGAGGTCCGGTCCTTCGCCGACCTGCCGGTCAATGCCCGGCGCTACATCGCCTGGATGGTCCGCGCCACCCTCGATGTCGCCAGCCGCAACGGTACCTCCCCGGTGCCCTTGCCCCATGTCCGCTATATCGGGGTTGGCCCCGCGCCCGAGCAGATCATCCGCGACGTTCCGCCGACGCCCGACCTGCTGGCCCTGGCCGCCGACAGCGCCCTGGTCGGCGGGGAGACTTAGCCCGGAAATCTCAAGGCAGTTGGGACAGCCAGAGCCATTCATAATCCGCGTAAACCGCCTCGGCATCGGTCCGTCCGCGCTGGCTCTCCCAGAAAAACGCAAAGCGATTCTCCGGCGTGATCAGGTCGGTCAGGCGCCGGATGGTGATCCGCTTGACCGGGGTGGTGTAGGCGGTGGTGACTGTTTCGGTTTCGAGAAGGACATCACCCGGGGGGACCATGCCCGGATGCGGAATCCAGGATCCGCCGCGGCCCGGTTGCTCGTGCGTGACCAGGTAGATGGCGTCCCAGGTGCCGGCCTCCCAGTGAAAGCGCAGCGCATTCCAGCGGCCGGTCATGCCCCCCCAGGTCCGCGCCGCGACCCCTGTGTTGATCCAGGGGATCGCCGCCCGCCCGATCACGAATGGCTGTTCTCCGGCCGCCAGCCGGTCCTCGATAAACTGGCGTTTGGCCTCCTCCAGGCGTTGGTCTTCATGGCGCGACCAGGTCAGGGGGTCACCCAGCTCCGGCAGGGTCTCGCCCAGCCAGCCGATCAGCGCCAGACCGCCGACGATCAGCATACCCCGGTTACGGAAAGCGCTTGAGCGCATTTCGGACAACAGGACAACCGGTACCATCGCCAGGAGCAGATGCAACGGCAGGCTTAAACGTTGGGTCACCACATCGGTGTATTGACCCCAGAAATACAGCAGGTGCACGCCGGTAATCGCTCCAAGGCCCGCCAGCCAGAGACCAAGGCCGTCGGAAGCCTGCAGCCGAAGCCGTTCGCCGCTCCGCCGCCAGCGCGTCGGCAGCCAGAGGACCAACGCCACCAGCCCGATCAGGCCGAGCATCCGGCTGTTGGGTTGCAACGGATCCAAAGCCAGCAGGAAGGCGAGGGCCTCCCCCAGGTTTTCCGTGAGGTAGCCCGCGCCGAAGACCGGTGCGTCCGCCGACAGCCCCTTGCCGGCGCGCTGCCAGACGCTCGGCTCTCCGGTCGCGATCCGAAACTGCCAGATCCACGGTGCGACGAGGGCGGGTGCCGCCGCCAGGAGATTCCAGGGCAGACGGGGCAACCACCCGCGCCGCCAGGCCGTGAGCAACCAGCCCGTGCCGATCACCCCCGCGAGGAGCGGCGTCTCGTAGCGGACGGTGAAGGTGAGCAGCAGGCCGACCAGCAGGGCCCGGAAGACGGGGGTCCGGGGCGATTGCCAGGCAGCCGTCACGAGCAGGCCGACCAGAACCAGCACCGCCAGATTCAGGGCGTCGAATCCGCCACAGCCGGCCGCGATCCAGAAAAGGGGAAGACCGCCGAACAGGGCGAGCGCGAGGCACCCGCCCGATGGACCGGGATGACGCCGGCCCAGCAGGTAAACCCCGAGCAGGGTAAAGGCAGCCGCGCCCGCACTGACGGCGAAGCTGTTGGCGATCCGCAGGCCGGTCAGGTCATGCAGGGTGGCGATAAGGAAAGGCTGCAACAGGGGGCGCTTGTCGACAACGGTCTCGACCGGGACGAAGGTGCCCTCGATCCAGTAGGCCCGTGCCACGGCGAGCGGCACGCGCTCGAGGTGCATGCCGAGGGCGGTACCGGTCAGCGCGGCTTCGTCCATCATCACCTTGTAGCCGAAGTCGACGCGGGCGATGAAGACGGCGAGGATCGCGATACCCATAGCCAGGCCGAACAGGTCCGCGCGTTTCCGGACGGGCGCGGCTGTTGGCCGGAGATGGGCGCCCAGGGCGACGCTCACGGCCCAGGCGCCCGCCGCGGCCAGAGCCAGGATCCAGCCGTAGCCCAGCAGACGAAAAAGGTCGGAGGCCGTTCCCCGGGGGATCAGCCACAGGGCGACCCCCGCCAAAATCGCGACGCTGCGGACGAGTACGGCCATGCCTCTTCACGCAACCGCCTGTCCCCGGAAAACGGAAGCGGGAAATGGCGGCCGGCCGCCGCTGAAACCGGGAAAGGGGTTGCGCCCGAAGAGGGTCCCGCGCACGGTCGATACCGCGAACGGCGGCAAACGACGAAGGCATTTATGACGGACGAAGCACCCGACCCGACCCAGGACAAGGAAGACAAAGTTCCGCTCAACACGGATCTGTTTCAGCGCAAGGTAGTGGTTATTGGCGAGTTGCATACGCAGCGCGCGCTGTGGGCCAACATGCTGGGCGACCTGAAAAGCGAAATTCTGACCCAGCAGAAGGAGCGGTCCCAGGCCTTCAAGGATGCGGTCGGGAAACTGGACGAACAACTGTCCGAACTCTCGCAGCGGATTACCGATTTCAAGCCCAATTCGATCGAGGAACTGGAGGCGTTTGCAGAGGAGATGCGTGGCGTTTTTTCGGATATGACGCTGACTTACGAACGCGACGTGCGGGACCAGAGCTGATTCGCCCTCCGCAGCGTTCCTTCCTCGAGTTTTCCCGTGGCGCGCGCTCCCCGTAAATTCCTACGCCGGTTCAAGGACGGGCTGAAGGTGCTCCGGTCGCTCAATGCGCTGAAGTTGTTTCCCATTCTGCGAACCAGCCGGGGCTATACGCGTGACAAGCTGAGAGGGGATGTCCGGGCCGGGGTGAATGTCGCCCTGCTGGCTTTTCCGCAGGGGATGGCCTACGCCCTCATTGCCGGCCTGCCGGTCGAATACGGGATCTACGGGTCGGCGGTGGCGACCCTGGTCGGGTTTCTGTTCACGGGGTCGCACTTCATCACGCTCGGGCCGACCAATGCCACGTCGGTCCTTCTTTTCACAGCCTTCGCCACGCTCGGTTTCACGCAGGCGGAATCGCTCGTCTACCTCCCTCTGCTGGTCTGCATGGTGGGGCTTTTTCTCATCGTGGGGGCCTACCTCCGGGTTGCGAGCCTCATCCAGTACATTTCACGAACGGTCGTCACCGGCTACATTTCGGCCGCGGCGATCTATATCATCGCGAACCAGCTCAAAAACGCCCTTGGGTTCGCCTTCGACGCCGATGAAACGCCGTCGAACCTCTTCCAGGTTATCGGCTTCACCGCCATCCATCTGCCGGATACGCATTGGCCAACCCTGGTCCTCAGCGTCGCCACCGCCGGCGTCTTTCTGATTCTACAAAAGTATTTCCGGGCCCTGCCCAATGTGGCGATCACGCTGGTTGTGATTTCGGGAGGCCTGGCCGCCGTGACCTCCTTCTGGCCGGGACACGGTATCGAGCAGCTCTCCGGCCTGTCTGCATCGAATTGGCGCATCACCTTGCCGCCCTTCGATCCCGGAACCGCCCGGGCAATGATCGGTACGGCGGTTGCCCTGGCCCTGCTCGCCGTGCTGGAAGGCACCTCGATCGGGAAAAGCATGGCCGCACGGGCTGGCTCCCGCCTCGACACCAACCAGGAGATGTACGCCATCGGCATGGCCAACATCGGCTGCGGCCTGTTCAACGGCATGCCTGCCTCAGGCTCGCTGACCCGGTCGGTCCTGGCCGTCGACAGCGGGGCGCAGACGCCCTGGGCCAGCTTCGTTGCCGGGGTTATCGTGCTGATCGGCGCCTTCCTGGTCGGGCCTCTGATCGCCTACATCCCGGAGGCCGCGCTGGCGGTGCTCGTCATATTCATCGGGGTTTCCCTGATCAACAAACATCACCTCCGGGTAGTGACCCGTTCCACCCGGTCCGATGCCGTCGTCTTTTTCGCCACCTGCCTGACCGGAATGCTGGTCGCGCTCGACGCCGCCATCTACCTGGGGACCGCGGTCTCCATCGCGCTCTTCCTGCGCAAAGTGGGCCGTCCCGAACTGATCGAATACACCGTCACCGACAAGGGCGAGTTGAAGGAACTGGAGAACGGCCGGCGGTCGATCCCCGAGATTTCCATCGTCCACGTGGAAGGCGACCTGTTCTTCGGCGCGGCCGAGCTCTTCCGCGACCAGATGCGCCGCATCAGCGACGACCCGAACCTTTATGTCATCGTGCTGAAAATGCGGAACGCGCATCACCTCGACGCCTCGAGCGTTCTGGCGCTGGAGGAACTCGTCCGGTACATGAACGATCACGGCCGTACGCTCCTCATCTCCGAATTGCGCAAGGACGGCCTCCGTGTCCTCAAGAACTCCGGGCTTATCGATTACCTCGAGCGGAAGAACATTTTCCCGGACAATCCGCAAAACCCGACCCTTTCCACCGCCCGCGCGCTACGCCGCTCCCAGCAGATCCTCGGGGACCGCGGCAAAGAGGCCAAGATCAGTGTCTACGTCGACGAGATCCAGATCGCCAACGAGCAGGGTACCCTCGACCCGAACAACCCCAAAAGCCGGAAAAAGGTCGTCGATCCAGGCGATGCCTGAGGGGTCGGGGTTCCGGGTTCGCGGTTGTCGGATCAGCGAGCCGCCGGCCGGATCCCCTGCTGAAGGCGGTCCCATCGCTTCCCCGCGAGGGCTGCGCTTGAGCGCTGCCTACTTTTCGTTATTCGGTGCGTCGGAAGTTTTGACCGTGATGACATCGTGCGGGGCGGATTCCTTCTGGCCGGCCGGGCTGACACGGATGTAGCGTGCCTTGGCCTTGAGCTCCTTCAGGCTGGCGGCACCAAGATAGCCCATGCCGCTCTGGAGCCCGCCGACCAGGTCGCGCAGCACCGCGTCGAGCGAGCCGGAAACCTCCTTCAGCGCTTCGATGCCCTCGGCGGCGGCTTTCTGCGTGACGTCCTTCTTGTCGTGCCCGTAGCGAGCGGCCGAGCCCTCGCGCATGGCAGTCAGGCTGCCCATCCCGCGGTACTGTTTATACAGCTTGCCGTTGATCTCCATGATCTGCCCGGGCGCCTCGCGGCAACCGGCCAGCAATCCGCCGCAGATCACCCCGTCGGCCAGCGTCAGCGCCTTTACGATATCACCTGACTTGGTGATGCCGCCGTCGGCCAGGATGGTGACGCCTTTTTCCGCGGCAGCCCGCCCCGCGACATACAACGCGGTCATTTGCGGGATCCCGACCCCGGCCACGATCCGGGTGGTGCAGATCGAGCCCGGGCCCTGGCCGACCTTGATGGTGTTGGCACCGCAATCGGCGAGGAAGTCGACCCCGGCGCCGCTGGTGATGTTGCCGGCGATGATGGTCAGGTCGGGAAAGGCGTCCCGGACAATGCGGACGGTATCGCCCACGCCGGCGGTATGGCCGTGGGCGGTGGAGACCGCGACCGCGTCAACCCCCTCGTCGACCAGAGCCCCGACATGGCTGATGATGCCTTCGCGGTCGAGCGAGCCGTCGGCCTGGCGGAGGATGGAGAGCGCGGCGCCGCAACGCAGGCGAAACTTGAGATCGCGCGCCGGTTTGACGCTGAGCCGCGCCTCGGCATTGATCCGTTCGATGTCGGAAAGCGTGAAAAGGCCTTTGAGTTTTTCGTCATCATCCACGACCAGCAGTTTGTGGATGCCGAGGTGCTCGTTGAAAAAGGCGTCGGCCGCCGCGATCGGGTTTTCCTCGATGTCCTTTTCAGTAAGCGTAAACACCTGATCGCGCGTGAACATGGCCTCGCTGACCTTCCGGTTGGCGTAGCGGCCCTTCACCACCCGGCCCGGCACCAGGCCCAGCAGTTTCCCCTGATCATCGACCACCGGGAAGGTGGAAAACTTGTAGCCCTTGTCTTCGATCAGCTGCAGGACGTCGCCGATATCATCGTCGGGCAGCACGGTCACCGGATCCTGAATGAAGCCGTGGATGTGGTTCTTGACCCGGGCCACCTCCTTCACCTGCTGCTTCAAGGGCATATTGTAATGGATCAGGCCGAGGCCGCCATTGAGCGCCATCTGGATGGCCATCCGCGCTTCCGTCACCGTGTCCATGTCCGCCGATACAATCGGGATGTGCAGGTCCAGCCTGTCCGACAGCCAGACCTCCAGCTGCGTGTGGCGCGGAAGCACTTCCGAGAACCGTGTGGCCAGAGACAGGTCGTCGTACGTCAGCGCATCCGGCAGGACCGACGGGAAAAACGTGTCGGCCGGCTGATAGAAGCTGATGTCGCGATCAGGGGCGGCGGCCCGGGGGTCGCCGGCCGCCGAAGGGGGGGGGACCGTGTGCTGTGCCATAGTCGAAAGGAAAGCCTTTCCCACGCGGAAGCAAGATTCTTGCTCAGCAGAAGCCGGCATGGCCTGACCGGGACGGCGGTTTGCCGGGATCGGGATCGAAAGGGACGATGGCCCGCACCGCGCCGCATCAGCAAACGATGCGCTAACTGGGGTTGCCCGCCCGGATTTTGGCGAGGTGTTGGTCGACTTTTTTGAGCGGCCAGCAGTTGAGGATATGATCGGCGGTAAGCCAGCCCTTGCGGGCGACCATCACCCCGGCTTCCACGTGCCGGAGGCCGTCCTTGCGATGCGCGTCGGGATTGATGGCGCAGATGAGGCCTTTGTCGGCCGCTTTTTTCCAGTGGCGCCAGTCCATGTCGAGCCGATGCGGATTGGCGTTGAGCTCGATGATTTTGCCGTTGGCGATGGCGGCGTCGATGACCTTGGGAATGTCCACCGCGCAGGGTTCCCGGCGCAGCAGAATCCGACCGGTCAGGTGACCGAGGATTGTGCTGTGCGGGTGTTCCAGCGCCCGGATGATGCGCCGGGTCATGGTCGCGCGGTCCTGGCTCATCGAGGCGTGGACCGACACCACGACGAAATCGAGCTCGGCCAGGAGGTCGTCCTCGAGGTCCAGGCTGCCGTCGGGCAGGATATCGCATTCGATCCCGGCAAACACGCGGATGGCATGGCCCTTTTTGTTGTCCAGCTTCCGGACGCGCTCGACCTGGTCGCGGACCCGGTCCTCATCCAGTCCGTTGGCCTGGAAACTGGCCTTGGAATGATCGCCGGTGCCATAGTAATCCCAGCCCAGAGCCTCGGCCGCCGCCACCATGTCCTCGAGGCTGTCGCGACCGTCGCTCTCTTTGGTGTGGTTGTGAAAGGCGCCCCGAATGTCGTCTGTCGTGACCAGATCGGGGAAGGTTTTCCGACCGTCGGCCGCATGCTCGATCTCGCCCATGTCCTCGCGCAACTCGGGCGGCACCCAGGCCATGTCCAGCAGGCCGAACAGATCTGCTTCGGATTGGACGGCCGCCGCCTGGCGCGCGGTCGCCTTCACCGTCTTATCCTTATCCTTCGGTTCCAGCCCCCATTCGCTCAGCGAGAGCCCGCGCTCCAGCGCCCGTTGGCGCATCCGCACATTGTGATCCTTATTGCCGGTGAAATGGTGCAGCGCGAAAGGGAACTGGCCGGGGGGAACCACGCGCAGATCGGCCTGCAGTCCCCCCTCGAAGCGGACCGAGCTCTTGGTCTCACCCTTGGCCGAAACCGCCTCGATGCCCGGGCGTTGGGTGAACCAGTCCATGACCGGCCCGGGATCGTCGGACGCCACCACGAAATCCAAATCACCGACGGTCTCGCGGCGCCGACGGTAACTCCCGGCCACCTCGGCACGGGTGACGGCCTCGAGCCCGCGCAGTCCCTCCAGGATGGGCTCGACCACGGCCCGCACGTCCCACCAGAGGTGCCGCGCGCCGTAGGCCTTCCGGTTTTCGATGCCCTGCAAAATATTCTCGGCGGTCTTCTGCCCGAATCCCTTGAGCCCGGCGATCCGGCCGTCCCGGCAGGCCGCCTCCAGGGTATCGACATCCTCGATACCGAGTGCGTCGTGAATCTTTTTGATCTTCTTGCCGCCGAGACCGGGAATTTCGGCCATCGCGATAAGGCCCTCGGGCACGGATGCCTTCAGGTCCTCGTAGTATTTCAAACGCCCGTCCCGGTGCAGGGTTTCGATTTTCTCAACCAGCGCGGAGCCGATGCCTTTGATGTCGCCCAGGCGATTGTCCGCGATGACCTCCTCGAGGGGATCGTCCAGGGTTTCAAGAGCGCGTGCCCCGTTTTCATAGGCCCGGATCTTGAAGGGATTTTCGTCCTTCAGCTCCAGAAGCGTGGCGATGTCTTCCAGGATATCGATGATCGCGTCCTTGGTCAGTGCGGCCATGCCTCAACCAACCGGAAAATGACCTGCGGCGCAATCCGCCTGACGGGCCGGCCCGGCGTTTTAAGCCACGACACCCGGATCGAGACGGCCTTTCCTTGCGCCGGGGTTCGCATCAGCTTCCGCTATCGGCCCTTTCTACCCGCGTGGGTTTGGCGTATACTTTATGGTTATGGCTGATAACCGTTCACACGTGCTCTGCTTTGGCGAGGTCCTCTGGGACTGTTTGCCGACCGGCCTGTTTCTGGGCGGGGCCCCGCTCAATGTCGCCTATCACCTGACCCGCCTGGGCAACCGCGCCACCATGGTCTCCGCGGTCGGCCGCGATTTTCTGGGCGACCAGACCCGCGAGCGCATGGATCGTCTCGGCCTCTCGACAGAAGCGCTGACCGTGCATGACCTGCTGCACACCGGTGTTGTCACCATTTCGCTCGATGAACACGGCGATGCCACCTACGCCATCCGTGAGCCCGTGGCCTGGGACCGGATTCCGCTGTCGGACGCCGTCCGCGACGCAGCGCCCCAGGCGGCCGGCGTGGTTTACGGCTCGCTGGCCTCCCGTCACGATGCCAACCGCGACACCTTGCTGGATCTGCTCAAGATCGCCGGCGGGTTGAAGGTCTACGACGTCAATCTCCGCGCGCCCTACGACGATCCGGAGCGGGTGCTGGCGCTCTCGGGCCCCGCCGATGTGCTTAAGGTCAACGGCGATGAACTGTTTCAGCTCGCGAACGGCGATTCGCCCGCGAAACCCTCCGACGCCAACCTCGAAGGGGCGGCCCGGACGCTGGCCAACCGGGTCGGTGTTGCCACCGTCTGCATCACGCTCGGGGCGGACGGCGCGGCGCTCCTGCACCAGGATCGTTTCCACCGCGTGCCGGGTCAGCCGGTGCGGGTGGTCGATACAGTCGGGGCCGGCGATGCCTTTTCCGCCGCCCTCACGCACGGTCTTATCGAGACGGGTGGCCACCCCGACGACCCCGAGGCCCTGCTCGCCCGTGCGGTGCAACTCGGCTCATTCGTGGCGGGTAAACCCGGCGCCCAGCCGGATTACGATTCGGATGAGGTGTTCGGGAAACGTTAAGCCGTTGCCAGCCAGGCATTTTCAACAATCCCCTTTGAATCCGCCATCCCCCGCACCTGTTTCAGACAACCGGCCAAATACCCCTGGCAACTGACAACCGGCAACTGACGACTCACCCACTGCCTACGGCAGCCACAGCACCCAGGCCTCGCGGTATGCGTTGTAAACGGCCTCAGCGTCGGTGCGGCCGCGCTGGTCGGCCCAGAACTGGTGGAAGGGGTTGTCCTCGGGCCCGATGCCCAGGTCGGTCAGGCGGCTGAGCCGGGCACGGATGACCGGAGAGACCCAGACCGTTTCGACGGGCTCGAGCGCGTAGGTTTCGGGCAGTTGATGTTCGTTCACCGTAAACCAGTCGCCGCCCCGACGGCGTTTCTGCGTCTGCCAGACGTAGATCCCATCCTGAAAGGTGCCGGCTGCCTGATGAAAGGCGAGGGCGCTGGTCCGTCGGGCGGCGCGGTCGTAGACGATCACCGGCTGGCGTCGAATGATCCAGCTGCTGGGGGCCTGATCGATGACCAGGCTGTGCTCCGGATCCCAGCCCAGGCGGTCCGCCACCGCGTGCTTGGCGTTTTCCATGCGCGTAGTGAAGGCCTCCCAGGTGGCCCAGCCTTCGCGCAGCGTCGGCAGTGTCCAGAAGGTCCAACCGGCCACGGTCACCACGGTCAGGCCGATCACGCCCAGGCGCCGGGCGCGCGGACCGGCCCCCTGCCAGCTGCGCATCCACAGCCAGAGCGGTATCAGCAACAGGAAGAATACGGGGAGACAGAGCCGCTGAGTCACGATGTCCGTGAATTGACCCCAGAAATAAAACAATAGCACGAGCAGGAGCAGACCGAGCCCCGCGCTCCAGGCCGTCAGGGCGGGGGTGTCCGTTCTCAGTCCGGTATCCGGGGAGGAGCCGGCCGGTCGCTTGCGGAAAAACCGGACGCCGACCACGACGGCCGCCACCAACCCCAGAAGGGCAACCAGGGGGTTGTTGGGTTGCGTGTGCGAAAAATCGAAAAAGTAGGCGAGGGCGTGCCCGAGGTTGGGTCCCAGGTACTCGGGTCCGAAGACGCGTTCCGCCCCCGGCTTGTAATCGAGCTGCCAGATGAAGTTGCGCGCCGTCACCACCCGGTATTGCCAGGCCCAGGGCATCATCAGGAAGGGAGCCGCCCAAAGTGCGCCCGGGATGCCCGGCCACGCTCGCCGCCAGGCCTGCCAGACCACAAAGCCGCCCGCCGCCGCGATGAAGACGATCGATTCATAGCGGCAGTAAGCCAGCAGGATGACGGTCAGCAGCAGCAGACTGGCCGTGTCGCGCCCGGGACTGCGGCCGGCCAGGATCAGCATGAGCCCCAGCAGAGCGACCAGCAGCAGGTTGAGCCCTTCAAACCCCCCACCGTTGACCTGGATAATCAGAAGCGGCATCGATCCCAGGAGACCGGCACCGATCAGCCCGGCCGAGCGCCCGGCCAGTGCCCGCCCGGCGAGGTAGCAGGCAAGGGCCAGCAACACCGCTATGACAGCGTTCAGGGCAAAGGCATTGCCGTAGCGGTAACCGGTCAGGTCGTGGACCGTCGCCAGCAGGACGGGATACAGCCAGGGACGTTTATCCAGATACCCGCCGATGCCCTGGAAGTGGTCATTGACCCAGTAGGCACGGTCGGTGGAGAACACCTCGCGCTCTTCGTGCAGGGTGAGGGCCGTGTCCATCAGCACGGCCTCGTCGTACATGACCTTGAAGCCGTCGGGAAGCTGGGTCGCGGTGACCACGCCGATCAGCGCGGCGCCGGCGAGGGCCGGTCCTTCGCGCCGCCAGCCTTCCCAGTCCGGCAGGAGGCGTTTCACGTGGCCGGCGCGGATCTCCCGGATCAACACCCATGCCCAGGCCGTCACCAGGCCGATCATGAAGGCGTAGCCACCATGACGGACCAGCAGCAGCGCCTGGCCGGGCGACACCACCACAAACGCCCCCGCCCCCGCAATCAGGGCGCAGACGGACCAGACAATCCACAGGCGGCGGGCGGGGGTCACCCCTGCAGTCCAACCCGCGATTCCCTTGAATGAAAGCGTAATGACAGAAAAGCGCACCCCCGATCGGAGCCTCCTCCGTTTTCCCGAACCGTAGGGCTGCCGCTTGTTCCAAACCATGAGCCAGCCGAATGGCGGTATGCCGACGGGTCATCAGCCCGGACTTCTCATAAAGCCCAGATGTGATGAGCTGCCCTGTCCGCCATCGTTCCTCCCGCCAGGGGTTTTCAAACAAACCCTAAAGCAGTAGGGGTTCTCGTGATTCGCACAGCTCACCGTAAAGAGGCGTTTCGCTAAGCGCGCCCGGTGTTTCTGCAGGCACCCCCTTTTGCTTCACGCTGTCCCCTCCCTTCCGCCGGCGCGCGATCCATGCTAAGGTCGCCGGATGCACGCGATCGACCTCACCATCATCGGGCTGTACGTGGTGGCCCTGCTGGGCATGGGCGCGTTTCTGGCGCGCAAGGCGGCCCAGGGCAGCGATCACTATTTCCTGGGCGGTCGCCGGATGCCGTGGTGGGCGCTGGGCGCCTCGGGCATGTCCAGTAACCTGGATGCGGCCGGCACGATGACGATCGTCACGCTGATTTATCTGTTCGGGATCCACGGCTTTTTCATCGAGATGCGGGGTGGGGTGGTCCTGCCGCTGGCCGTCTTCCTCGCTTTCATGGGCAAGTGGCACCAGCGCAGCCAGGTCATGACCACCGCGGAGTGGATGGAGCTGCGTTTCGGCAAGGGCCCCGGTGGCCGCGGCGCGCGCTACACCGCCGCCGCCACCTACCTCGTGATCACGATCGGCATGGTGGTCTTTTTCCTCGAAGCGGCGGGCAAATTCCTCGCCACGTTCCTGCCCTTCGACCCGGTCACCTGCGCCGTTCTGATGGCGCTCGTCGCGCTGGTCTATACGCTGATGAGCGGTTTGTACGGCGTGGTCTGGACCGACGTCGCGCAGGCCTTTCTGATCGGGGCGGCCGCGATCTATGTCGCCGTCAAGGCAGCCGGTCTGGTCACACCCGAGCTGATCGCCGACTGGCCCGGGGCCGCCTTCAACCAGGCGCTGCCGGTTTTTCGCGATGCCGCGCTGGGCAAGTATGAATGGTTTCTGCTTTTCCTGATCGCGTGGGCGGCCAAGGGCCTCCTCGAGGGCCTGGGCGGCAGCGGGGGCTCGGCCTACATGGCACAGCGATTCTACGCCGCACGAACCGCGACCGAGACGCAGAAACTCAGCATGCTCTGGATCGTTCTCTTCGCCTTCCGGTGGCCGATGGTCCTTGGCTTCGCGATCATGGGGATCTCGATCGGCGCGGGACAGGAGGACGTCGAAGCGCTGCTGCCGCAGGTGCTCCAGTCGGGCTTTTTCCCGCCCGGCATGGCGGGGTTGGTGGTGGCCGCCATCTTCGCTGCCTCGATGTCGACTTTCGACAGCACAATCAACGCCGGGGCCAGCTATGTCGTGAAGGATCTGGTCCAGCCGCTGCGGCCGGAGTGGGGCGAACGTGCGCTGGTCTGGTCCGGCTACATCGCCTCGGCGCTCATCGTGGCCATCGGCCTGACACTCTCGCTGCTGGCCGGTGAATCCGTCCTCGGCGTCTGGGAAAAAATCGTGATCCAGCTCTTTCCCGCCTTCCTGACCCCCTTCGCGCTGCGCTGGTTCTGGAGTCGCTTCAATGGTGCCGGTTTCATCACCGGCGTGGGCTTCGGCTTCGCTGCCGCTTTCGGTCTCGAGTTCGTGCCCGCCGGCGAGGCGCTCAACGAGATCGGGATCCTGTCCACAGTCACGCTTATTTCTCTGACCGGCTGCCTGCTCGGTACCTACCTCGGCCGGCCCGTGCCCGAGGAAACCCTGAAAGTGTTTTACGACCGGATACGGCCCTTCGGCCTCTGGCCCAAGGCCTGGAAGGCCAAAGACCGCGCGGAGCATCGCGCCGACGGCCTGCGTCTGCTGGCTTCTGTCCTCTGGCAGGTCAGCACCTTCCTGCTGCCGATGCTCGCCGTCCTTCAGCTCTGGAGCAGCTTCGTGCCGCTGGCCATCCTCTGGCTCATTCTGACCGTCGGCCTCTGGCGCAACGTCCAGGCCAACGCCCGCAGGGAAGCCGCGGCTGGGCCAGGGGCTTGATTCGCCATGGGGCCCCGCGCGAAGGCGTCAGGTCGCGATCGCCGGCCGACCTGTCCGCCATAGTCCCGCTTAGCGGGACGAAGGCGGAAGAGCCGGCCACTCCAGCCGGTGGTGGCGGCCCCTTGCCTCTTCTGGGTTGCCTGAGGAGGGATTACCGGGACCTTCGGCCCCGCGTCCCATCGTCCGGGAAATAAAACAGCAGCTCGCCGGGGGCGGCATAGCCGAGACGTTCGCGGGCGACCTTTTCGAGGAAGGCGGGATCCTCCAGCAGTTTCCTCAGATAGGCATCACTGCGGGCCAGCTCGGCCTCGGCCTCGGCCAGCTTCTGTTGCTGCGCGGCCACCTCGGTGCTGAAGGCCCGGTAGGTCCGCCAGGTCTGGGTCAGCGTAAACCCAAACACCCCGATCAGCATGACCTCTATCCCGATCAGCCCGAAGAGCAGTGCCTGTTGCCCGCGCGAAAGCCGCATGATGGGCAATCTGCTCAGCAACGGCCTTCGCTGCAAAGCCAAAAGCGGACGCGTGCGCCGCAGGCGGGTTCGAGGTTCCGCCGTTGCTCTGCGAATTATGGCGCACAGGTCTGGGTTCTCCATCGATTTTGTTGTCAGGATCGAACCGCGAATCTTCGCTAATCGTCGCTGATGGGGGATGGCTGGGAATCGGTACGTCGGGGTGTTACGGTTGTGCCGCCGCGGCGACAAGCGCCGGCCCTACCTGTCGGTCACCCGAAACGCCCGCTGCCTGCTGCTCGTCGCCCGCTGCTTCTCAAACAGCTTTGCTGTTCGCGTCCTTCGTGGTTAAATCCCCTGCCATGCAAGCTGAGGATACGATTGATGCGTTTCGTCGGGCGGGGCAGGGCCAGGTGTTCCGGTTCTGGAGCAAGCTGGATGAGGACCAGCGGGCGCGGCTGTTAAAGCAGGCGCGGGCCATCGACCTGCGGGAGGTGGACCGGCTGGTGGATACCCTGGTCCGGGGGAGCGGCGAGCACGGCCCGGACCTCGACGGCCTCGAGCCGGCTCCCTACATTCCGTTACCAGCCAACGGCGGAGATCCCGACCGCTGGCAGCAGGCCACCGAGACCGGGGAGGCCTCGCTGCGCGCCGGCAAGGTCGCCGCCTTCACCGTGGCCGGTGGCCAGGGTACTCGCCTCGGTTTCGACGGGCCCAAGGGCACGTTTCCGGTCACGCCGGTACGCCAGGCCAGCCTCTTTCAGGTCTTTTCCGAAAAGCTGCAGGCGGCGGCCGAGCGTTACGGAAAGCCCGTGCCGTGGTTCATCATGACCAGTCCGGTAAACCATGCGGCTACCCTGACTTTCTTTGAGGACCATGACTGGTTCGGGCTGGGTGAGGAGCGGGTGCACCTTTTTTCGCAGGGGACGATGCCGGCGGTGGATCCGGAAGGAAACATCCTGCTGGCGGCCCCCGACCGGATCGCGGTCAGCCCGGACGGCCATGGCGGCAGCCTGCGCGCGTTGGTGCGCAGCGGGGCGACGGCCACCATGGCCAAAACGGGCATTGAGGTTTTGAGCTATTTCCAGGTCGACAACGTGCTGGTGCGCTGCATTGACCCGGCCTTCATCGGGTTCCACCTCGAGGCGGGTGCCGACATGTCATCGAAAATGGTCGAAAAGGCCTACCCGGAGGAAAAGGTGGGCCACTTCTGTGTTCAGGACAGCCATCAGGTTGTCATCGAGTACTCGGACATGCCGGAAAAGCTGCAGCAGGCCAGGGACGAGGACGGCAAGTTGACCTACCGCGCCGGCTCCATCGCCATCCATTGCCTGTCGCGCCGTTTTGTGGAAAAGGTAGGTAGCGACGAGACGCCGGACTTCTCGCTCCCCTTCCACCGGGCGGATAAAAAAATCCCCACCGTCGATGAGGACGGCAATTCGTTCGATCCGGAGAAGCCGAACGGCATCAAGTTTGAGATGTTTGTTTTCGATGCGCTGCCGGTGGCCCGCAACCCGGTCATCCTCGAGACCGCGCGGGAAGACGACTTTTCGCCCGTCAAAAACGCGGAGGGCCGCGACTCTGCGGAAACCGCGCGTCAGGACCAGCTCCGCCAGTGGACGCGCTGGCTCAAGGCCGCCGGGGTGGATCTGGAGACCGACGAGACGGGCCTGCCTGGCTTTACCTTTGAAATCGTGCCCACCTTCGCCGACAGCGAACGCGCTTGCGTCGCCGCCTGGCAGGCGCTGGACGAGAAGCCGGCGATCGAGGACGGGACGGTGCTGGGGTAGGGGGAGGTGTCGCCAGGACGCGAAGCGTGGAATTCCCGGGAGGGCGCTCGTCCCCGAGCGCCGGGATCGGTGGGATGGCAGACGGGCTATCGAGATTGTCATGCAGTGGATACTTTCCCTGTGGGCCCGGCGTGTCAGCCTGCCCGCCATCGTCCTGCCGTGCAGAACGACGGCTGGGAGACCCGCCTCTTGAAAGCGGTGACAGAGTCACCGCACTCAACAGTGCCTTTGGCGCAGCCATCGTCTTGAATTATTCCCGCTGCGCGGGACAGCCCAGGCGGCCAGGGTCACAGCTCCTTGGTATAGAGCGCGCCGCGCGTGTCCTGAAAGTAGAGGATCCCGTTTTTGACGCCGAGGAAGAAGATTCCGAGACGGGAATCGACCAGCATGTCGCGTTCGTAGGTGGCGGCGCCGATCTGGATGCGTTGCCGGGATTCCATTACACCCGTGATGCGCAGGTTGCGGATGTAATTCCGGATCTCCGGATCCGGTGGCACCCGCTCCTGCGCCGCCTGCTGCTCAGCGGCGGCCTCGAGATCGGACGCCGCCGCCGGGTCGACCACCACCGTTTCCTCGGTTTTCGGTTGGGGGGTGTCCTCGCCGGTGATCGTGATCCGGGTGGTGCCGTCCTTCCCGCCGCCGGCTACGATGACGTCTGTATCCGTTTCCTCACTACCGGACGTCGCCGGTTCCGCTTCCTCCCCGTCGCCGGTCACTGCGTTCAGGTCGCTGCGACCGTCGGCCACGGCATTGGTGACGTCCTTTGTCGTGCTGATGGGACCGGATCCGCCCGGTTTTTCCGGGCCTGTCGTCCCGCTGTCGGTCGGCCGGTCGCGGGTAACCACGTTGCGGCGTTCGATCGGCTCGGGCGCCGGATCCGGACGCAGGAAGAAAAACCAGACGGTGCCGCCCAGCGCGCCGAAAAAGAGGAACAGGAGTAGCAGGACCGGCAGCAGCGACGGCCCGTTTTTCTTTTTCGTTTCCGGAGATTCGGGTTCCGCGGTCTCGGCTTCGGGGTCGTCACCGCCGTCGCCGTTCACCGCCTCATCATCCTCGCTGTCGGCTGCCGGGCCGGGGGGCATCCCCTTCAGCTTCAGGCCGGGCGGGGGCTGCGGCGCATCGGTCGGGTCGGCCGCGGTCTCCGGTTTGTCGGCGGATGCAGCCGCCGCGGCCGGTTCCTGATCGACGGGCGGGACCGCCGGGGTCTCCGGCGGTTGCGTATCCGGCCCGGCGGCCGGGGGGGCCTCCGGTTCGGCCGGGGGCCGGGATCGCGGCGGTGGCGGTGGCGGGGGCGGTGGCGGTGGAGCTTTGTCTTTCTGGGGCTTTTCCGCTGCGGGTTCCGCGGCCTCGGTTTCAGGCTCCGGTGGGGGTGGCTCGGTTGCCTGGGACTCGGAAGGCTTGGGCGTGGCCGGTCTTTTCAGCGACAGGCGACGCGGCTTGTTTTCCGGGGCGGGCGGCGTTTCCGCCGACTCGGGCTTCGCCGCATCCGCGGAAGCGGTATCCTCCGCCGCCGGTGCAGCGTCCTCGGAGCCCGGTTTCTCGGCCGGCGCCGGGTCGTCGGGGGAATCCGTCTTTCTGGGCAGCCGGAGACGGATTTTCTTCGGCTGCTCCCTGGGCGGGTCAGTATCGTTTGGTGTATCGGACTCCTCGGGCATCCTCGAACAGGATTTCAGTTTGGGTCAGACCGACAAAACGCAGCTGAAGGCGCCGGTCAACGGTGGCATTTAAGGGGAAAACCTGCCCGTTTAACAGGATTTTGCTTTTCCGGCCGTCATTTCGGACGCCCAGCAGCCGGCTCTTGTCCAGAAAATCCAGCACGGCGGGATCGCGTTCCTCCGGACCGAGCGTCGGGGCCGGCTCGGGCTCGGGCTCCGGCTCGGGAGGGGCTGTGGCTGGTTCGGGGTTCGAGGCCTCGGGCCCGGAAGCAGCGGGACCCGGCTCGGGCTCGGGCTTCGGGCCTGCTTCGGGTTCGGGGGCCGGGGAGGCGGACGCCGTGGGCGCCGGCTCCGACGGGGCCGGCGCGGTGGAGGACGGGGACTCGGCTGCAGACCGCGTCGGCTCCTCGGCCGCAGGGTCGGTCCCGGCCGGCGTCACCGGCTGCACCAGACGCACCGACACCGTCTCGATCCCGGAGCCCCGGGTGGCGGGGGTTGCCTGTTCTCCCTGAGGCCCGTCACCCGCCGTTGGCCCTGCTTCTTCCCGAAGCGCTACCGGTTCATGCGCAAGGTTCGACCTCTTGACGGTTCCGCCGTTGTCCGGCTGAGCGGAAGGTTGGCGGACAGGCGACCCCTCGACCCCCTCCGGCGCTTCCCGCAGGACCGAAAGGAGAAAACCGATCGCGAAGACGAGCAGCGCCAGCCCGATCAGGCCGCCGAACAGCCACTTGAAGCCCTCCGAGCCGCCAGCCCGTGACACCCCGTAGCCGCCGCCGCCGCCGCCCCCCGGCAGGGCATCGCCACCGGACCGGCTCCGCTCCTGCTGGACCTTTTTCAGCGCTTCATTGATGAGGGACATGGGGGAACACGTGCGGAGCACGCGGGTTGGAAGGTTGGAAGGTTAGGGGGTTCTGTGTTCGGGGTTTAGAGTTCGGAGTTCGGGTTCTGTGTTCGGGGTTTAGTGGCTGGTTGCTTACCTGCCCCGAGCTCGTCGAGGGGCGACTGACTACTGACGACTGCCCTCTGATCTTCATTGGGCGCCCAGGCGTTTGAGGTCTTTGACGGCGCGGCGGACATCCCACCAGGTGACGGTGTCGGCGCGGCGGATGAAGGCGCTGAGGAGGGCCTTGTCGGCCAGGCTGTTGATGAGGCGCGGGATGCCCTGGCTGGCCTTGTGCAGGCTCTTCAGCGAGCGCGGGGTGAAGGTGGGCCGGCCCATGCCGCCAGCCAGCGCCAGCCGGTGCTGGATATACTGGTTGGCCTGTTCGCGGTTGAGCGGCAGCAGATCGTAATAGACCAGGACGCGCTGGCGGAGCTGACGCAGCCGTTCCTCCTGCAGCTTGGTCTTCAGCTCGGGTTGCCCCATGAGGATGATTTGAAGGAGCTTCTGGTCGTCGGTCTCGAGATTGCTCAACAGCCGCAGCTGTTCCATGACCTCGAACGACAGGTTTTGCGCCTCGTCAATGATGAGCACGATTTCGCGTCCGGCGCTGATCCGCTCGAGCAGGACCGAGCTGATGGCGTTGACCAGATCGTTTTTGGACCGCGCCTTGGTCTCCTCGCCCAGTTCGGTCATGATCGCTTTGAGCAGCTGGGTTTCGGACAGCCGCGGGTTGACCACCAGCGCGGTGTCGATGCTGTCGGCGTCGAGTTCACTCAACAGCTTCCGGCACAAGGTTGTTTTGCCGCAGCCCACCTCGCCGGTCAGGACGATGAACCCCTTCTTCTGCTCGATCCCATACCGCAGATGCTGCAGCGCCTCCTGGTGGGTCGGGCTGAGGAACAAAAAGCGGGGGTTCGGGGTGATGTTGAAGGGCATCTCCCGAAATCCGTAAAACTCCTGATACATGGGACGTTAAGCGATTCCTAGGCAGGCAACCGCACTGCATCCCATTTCCGCCCAACCCTCAAGGCGGAAAGGCGGGTGGTCAGTGGTCAGTTGTCAGTGGTCAGTGGTCAGTGGTCAGTGGTCAGTGGTCAGTTGTCAGTGGTCAGTGGTCAGTGGTCAGTGGTCAGTGGTCAGTTGTCAGTGGTCAGTTGTCAGCGGTTAGTGTGGCCGGTGGTTTATCGGGGCGTTCAGGATAAACCGCTGTGCTTTAGAAAAATCGCTTCGTTGTGGGTTATCAGAACTGACAACTGTCGACTGACGACTGACCAGAATGGCGCTAACTTAAGGCCTCCGATCCAAATCGGGATCGAAATCGCTATCGGGATCGAATATGCATAAGCATATCGTTTATAAAGGCTTACAGAATCCATTCCGATAGCGATCCCGATAGCGATCCCGATCAAAACGCTGTTAAGTTAGTGACATTCACGACTGACCACTATTCAGCTCCTCAGGAGCTGACGCGGCACCTTCACGACCGCCTTGCGGACGGCGTCGTGGCCGGGGACGAGGACTTTGGGGCGATGGGCGTCGCCTGTATCGAACAAGGCAATACAGCCTTGGGCCATCAAGAGGGATGTCCAGGCCGGGCCCGGCTGGTGAAACTGGACATCCTCTGCCTCGGCCGCGAAGGCCCCATCGGCTGACAGCGCCTGGGTCGGCGTGACATCGATCCGCTCCGCCCCCGCCAGCACGAGCTGGATATCGACCATCGCGCGATGGCTTTCAAAGCGGCAGCGTTCGCGGGGCAGGGGGGCGTATTCCTCCACCAGCGCCGACAGGTGCTGGGTACCGAACGGATGGCGTCCGGGGGTCAGGCCTTCGCCGTGTTCGGTCAGCCAGGCCAGCGCCTCGGTCAGCGCCGGGTGATGGACCAGGGCCTGCCAGGTGGCGGGATCGTTCAGGGTGCCATAGAGCATGGACCCAGCATGGGTGGATGCCGTGGTCGCCGGCAATGGTTGCTTGCCCCGATCCGTACCGTGCCGCTTCAGCAAGCGGAGGGCAGAAGGCGAAGGGGACGCCGTTTTCTATTTTTACCCGAAAGCTATCGGCATAGGGGCAATGCGGCCGCAGGCCGCTTCTCATTTGCGGGATTTTTCAAAACTCCGCGGTTCGATCCATCGGTCGAGAGGTCGGGTCTCGCATTGCCGACAAAGGCGGAAGCCGCCTGGCAGGTGGACGGTCGTCGCTGGCACTTAGCCCGAACTTCTCACCAGAATCGGGAAACAGGGCGGTAAATAATGCTGATCGAGGGATTTGAAGCATTTCTTCGAAATGCACGTTCGTGGTGTTGTCCTGTTTCCCGATCCTTTTCGCCCACATGCGCGATCTGCGGCGTGTTATTCTCGCTTCGCTCGTTGAGGTGTCGCCCTGCGGGCTCGGTAGTCGGTCTGGAAACCGCCTGGTTACGCACCTCAGTGCGCGCCCAACCGGTTTCGCCCTCCCGCCGTCACCCTTCGGGTTATGGCGGACAGGCCGCCTTCCGCCGTCGCTCTTCGAGCTATGGCGGACAGGTGCAGCTCATCACAGCTGGGCTTCATGAGATGTCCGGGTTAGAACGCGCGTAACCCGTCCCGCAGGATGTCGCGAAAGGGCCTGTCCGGATCCACCGGCCTGGCAGGTTGAAGGTCCATTACAGCTGATCGAAAATAGGCGTCATTACCCCCAAAGCCCTGGCAGATGTAGGCAGAACTGATTATTTTAAGGTTTTTGCCGGCGAGCGCTTCGATGGGCGTTTCCTGGTAGGTGATGCCTTCGACGCGCACCGCCCGGCCGTCGATCCGGCTCGCCCACCGGAGGCGATGGTCGCCCTGCCACCGCCCGGCATCCGATCGGAATCCGGGCCCCAGAAGCATCCGCTGCTCCATGGCGGTGATCAACGCGGGCACGGCTGTGAACGGAATATCCACCATTTGGGCATAATCGGGATACGGCAGGCAGGCATGCCAGCCAAAGAAATCGAGCGATTCGGTCAGGGGCCGACCGCTCCAGGCCCGGACATCGAGACAGACCCACGCACCCGGCTCCCCGGCCTCTGGCAGGACCGAGCGGGTCGCCTCCGCCAGCAAGGTAAGCGTCGGGCTCTCCGCTCGATAAGCCTGTTCCGGCGAATCCGACGCCAGGGCCCGACGCAGGCCGGGATCGTGGGGCAGATGCAGATCCGGAAAGGCGGCCCGCCACCGGTCCCGGTCCGAACGGACGTGGGATTCTGCTTCCAGCAGCTCAGGACTCGGCCGGGAGGCCTCCACGGACTTCAGGGATCTCAATCTGATGTGGGCCGGGGCCGATGCGTCGGGTCCCCAGTCCGCCACGATGAGGTGGTCCCCTCCGCTCCCGGCCTGACCGTATCCCTCCAGATGCGTCGCCCCTTCTGCATCAGGCACCCGGTGGTGGCTGTGTCCCCCCAGGATCAGAATGCGTGGATTGGAATACCGGGATAATAGGTTTTGATCAAATATTAAACCTAAATGGGATAGAATTATTATTTTATGACAAAATTTGAGCAAATTCGGAATCCAGTCATCCATGATTTCTGTAAGGGGAAGCAATCGGGGGGGGTCCCGCGTCTGGTCGTCCGTGAGCAGGCCCAGGATTCCGACTCGCCAGGGAAGACCGCTCCATTCGGCGATCAGACCGGATGCACAGACACCGGCCAGCGGATCCTCGGCGGCCAGGTTGGTGGCGACGCGGGGGGGAGCATCCTGACCGAGCTGCTCGATAAGACGGTTCTTTCCCCAGTCGAGGTCGTGATTACCCAAGGTAAGCGCATCCACGCCGGCCGCGTGATAAAGACGGTAAACGGGATCACCCGATGCAGCAGGATCGGTCATACCCGCATCCAGCCAGGTCCCGGCATGATCGTCACCCGCACCCAGCAACAGGGTGGGCCGGTCCCCGCCCGCCTGGCGTTCGGCCTGCCAGGCGCGGCATCGTTCGGCCCGCCAGTCCGCTCCGGCCGGATCGCCCGCTGGATCGGCAACCTGCCCATGCACGTCATTGAAACCGAGTACGCGCATGGGAGGCGCATCGCCAGGCAGCGGAGCCGGGGCCGGCAGGGCCCCGAGCCCGGCCGCTGTCACCGGCCGGATGTTCGGACGCCGGACGCCGGACAAAGGGTAGGAGGATGCCACGATTCAGGTTTATGCAGGCCCGTCGCCCGCTTCGCAACCTGAGGACGAGCTTTCCAGAGCGCCGGAGTCGCGGGCGCCGGCTGAAGCTCGGTGCGCCTCCTGGCGTACCCCCCGCACGTTGAATCCCAGGCAATGGCCCGAGCACCCTTCCCCGTTGGCCGATTACCTGCTTTAAGATAACCATGCTTATCCGGCTCAGCAAGATCCTGCTCCTCGCGGCCTCCGGGTTTTTTCTCACCCTGGTCGTATTCAACAACCTGACAGATGTTCAGTCCAACTGGCAGTTCGTGAAGCACGTGCTGGCAATGGATGCGCTCAAATGGGAGGCGGCCACCGAATGGCGCGCGATCGACAGTCCGATTATCCACGGCCTGTTCTTCGCATCGATCATCCTCTGGGAGGCAATCGCCGGTGTCCTGTGCTGGTGGGGGGCCTGGAGGCTCTGGAAAACCCGGTCGGCTGATGCCGCCACCTTCAATCGGGCCAAGGAAATCGGCGTGGCCGGTCTTGTCCTCAGCATGCTCCAGTGGTACGTCGCCTTCATCTCGGTGGGCGGCGAATGGTTTTACATGTGGGCCAGCGAGTGGAACGGCCAGGACGCCGCCTGGCGCATGTTCGGCATCATGGGCATCAGCCTGATCTTCCTCTGCATGCAGGACGACGACCCCGCCCCGGTTCGGGCGGCCTGACCTGATCGCCCGGCGTTTCGCGCTTCACCCCCGGCCTTCCCCCCTCCGTATTGGCCTCATGCCTGCCTATGAAAACGCGGTGGTCCTCTGCGGACCCGACCTGACCCCCTTCCGCTGCAAGCGCTTCACCACCGAGGGCGATACCATCCGCGCCATCGACCGGACCGAGCCGGTGCTGACGCTCGACGCCGGCGCCCGGGTCATCATTCCCGGCCTCTACAACAGCCACACGCATATGGGTGACAGCTGCCTGCCCGACGGCGCCACGGGCATGACGCTGGAGGAGGGCTTTTTCCGGCCTGACGGCTACAAGTACCGAGAACTGGCCAGACAGGACCGCGCGTCCCACATCGGGCACATCGTCAATCACCTCAGGACGATGGCGGCATCGGGGACCGTCTGTCACATCGACTTCCGCGAGCAGGGGGTGGAAGGCGCCTCCCGGCTCCGTGAAGCCAGCCGGCAGACCCGCGTGCAAAGCGTCATCCTCTCCCAGTTCAACCAGCTGCCCTTCACGCAGGAGGAGCTCGAAACCAACAGCGCGCTGCTTCCGCCGGAGGCCGAGCAGGAGCTGGCCGCCCTGCTGGAGGCCGCGGACGGCTTCAGCGAAAGTACGATGAACGACCTGACGTCCCCCGCCTGGCGGCAGATTCGGGACGTCACGCGGGAAGCCGGCAAACTCCGCGCGATCCATTGTCTGGAGAACGCCGGCTACCGGGACGTTTCGCTCAAACGCACCGCCCGGGGTGATCTGGACCGGGCCATCGAGCTGCTGGACCCGCATCTGATCATCCACCTCACTGTGGCCAATGACCGCGAGATCGCGCTTCTGGCCACCGAGAAGAAGACCGCCGTCCTGAACCCCCGCGCCAACGCCAACCTCGCCCTGCCCTTCCCACCGATTCCGGGCCTGCTTGACGCCGGGGTGAACTGCCTGCTCGGCACCGACAACGGGTTGCTCAACAGCCCCAACCTGTTCGCCGAGATGGATTACACCTACAAGCTGACCAAGGCACTGAGCGGAGATGTCCGCCGGCCCGATCCGACCGATATCCTGAGAATGGCCACCAGCAACATCCGGCCCGCCCTCGGCGGCGATCATTACGGCTACCTCGAGCCGGGACTCCCCGCCTCCTACGTCGTCCTCGACTTCACCGCGCCCCACCTCCGCGCCACCCGCCACCTGTCCGCCTCCATCGTCACCCGTGTCACCCCCGCCGACGTCCGCGAGACCTGGCACCGCGGCCAGAAATTGTATCCAAAATCCTGATATGGTTCAGTTGCCAGTCGTCAGCCGTTGATCCACCCGAAATACCTGACTCTTTCGATTACGACAATGCCTTGTCTGCCGTAGTCCGGCCGAGGGGACGCAGAAGGAAGCTCACCGGGCGACGGCGGACCCTGTCTGCCAAAGTCATGCTGAGCGGGACGACGGCGGAACCCCGAACATCGAACCCTGAACCCTGAACCCTGAACGCGCGCTCGGCGCGCTACTCCCATGCTCGACCGCCTCTTCAAGCTGACCGCCCATGGCACCACCCCGGCCCGGGAAGTGGTGGCCGGGATCACGACCTTCGCCGCGATGAGTTATATCCTGGCGGTGAACCCCGAGTTCCTCAGCGCGACCGGGATGGACCGCGCGGGGCTGGTGACCGTTACCGCGCTGGCGGCGGCGATCGGCACGTTGGTCATGGCCGGCCTGACCAACTACCCGCTGGCGCTGGCGCCGGGTATGGGCCTCAACGCCTATTTCGCGTTCACCGTCTGCCTCGGCCTGGGCATTCCCTGGCAAAATGCGCTTGGCCTCGTCTTCTGGAACGGCGTCCTGTTCGTCCTTCTGTCGGTGACCGGCGTGCGTTCCCGCGTGGCCAGGGCGATCCCGCACAGCCTGCGGATCGGCGTTCAGTGCGGCATCGGTTTGTTCATTGCGTTCATCGGGCTGAAGAACGGCGGTATCATCGTCGCCAGTGACGCGACCCTGGTGACGATCGGCGATCTTTCGCAGCCGGGGCCGCTGCTGGTGATTCTCGGCATTATCCTGACCGCCGCGCTGGTCGTTCACCGCGTACCGGGGGCCATCATCCTTTCCATTCTGGCGGTCACGATGGTCGGCATGCTGTTCCCGCGCGGGGATGGGTCGGAAGGCAACATCACCGCCCTGCCCGACGCCCTCGTGTCTCTGCCGTCCGGCATCAGTGAGACCTTCTTCGCCCTGGATATCCTGTATCCATTCACCCACTTCGCCGAGGTCTACCCGATCATCCTGACCCTCCTCTTCGTCGATCTCTTCGACACCATCGGCACGCTCATCGGGGTGTCCCGCCGCGCCAATCTGCTGGATGAACAAGGCGAGTTGCCGAAGATAGGCGGCGCACTGACTGCCGACGCCTCCGCCACCATCGTCGGGGCCTGCCTGGGCACCTCGACCACCACCAGCTATGTCGAGAGCGCCGCCGGCGTCGAAGCCGGGGGCCGCACCGGCCTGACCGGGGTGACGGTCGCCGGCTGCTTCCTGCTGGCGCTGCTGTTCACCCCCATCATCCTGATCATTCCCCCCGAGGCGACCGCCCCCGCGCTGGTCATGGTCGGCGTCTTTATGATGCAGGGCATTCAGCACCTGAACCTCGAAAAGATCACCGAACTGGCGCCGGCCTTCGTCACGATGCTGGTCATGCCACTTGCCTTCTCCATCAGCGAAGGCATCGGGATCGGTTTCATCGCCTTCACCGGGGTCATGGTCCTGACCGGGCGCCCCAGGGAAGTCGGCTGGCTCACCTACCTCCTCACCGGGCTCTTTCTCCTGCACTACGTATTGGGGTGAGGGAGGTATAGAGTTAATGGGTTAGGGAGTTCTGGGTTCTGGGTTCGTTGTCGCCGTAGGCCCTGAGCCTGTCGCAGGGTTGTCGTTGTCGTAATCGGGATCGCGTATCGCCGCGAAGGAGGACGGCTGGGAACGGGAGGGTGTTTCTCGGGAATAGAAAATAGGAAATAGGAAAGGGACAGCGCTTTGCCTGTTCTAAGGGTTGCTCCCTGCCTTCTGCTCTCCGCCCGCTGCTGCTTTAACGGCTGTGCCGCAGGCACCGTGGCGTGCGGTCGCCGTGCTACCGCCTTATCGGGCGTCACGGCGGGCAGGTTAGACATGCCCTGTTGCCTGGTCGGCGCGTCCCACGGCGCCTCGGAGAGACGCCTCGAGCCAAAGCGGTGATATGAGTTACCGCACTCAAAACGAGGTCTCTGCTGCCCGCTGCCGTGTCCGCCGACTTGTCCGCGGGGCGCAGGCGGAAGCTTGTCGGTGTTTTTGGGATTTCCCTTGCACGGTGCCCGGCTCAGGGTAGCGGGCATGACCATCACGGTCCTGGATGCGGATACCCTCGGGTTCGATGACGCGGCCTGGCAGCCGGTCGCAGCACTGGGTGACCTGACGCTGCACGGGCAAACGCCGCACACCGCAGCAGCGGCGATTGAAGCGGCCCAGGGGGCGGAGGTGGTGCTGACCAACAAAGTGCCGTTGACGGCCCGGGTGATCGAGGCGTTGCCCGCCCTGCGTTACATCGGGGTGCTGGCCACCGGCTATAACATCATCGATCTTGAGGCGGCCGCCGCCCGCGGGATCCCGGTCTCGAATGCCCCGGCCTACAGCACGGGATCCACCGCCCAGCATGCCGTCGCGCTCATCCTCGAACTGTGCCATCGGGTCGGCGAGCACAACGCATCGGTGCAGGCCGGCGACTGGCAGCGCAGCCCGCTGTTCTCCTACTGGCATCAGCCGGTACGCGAACTGACCGACCGCACGGTCGCAGTCATCGGCTATGGCGATATCGGCCGGCGGGTCGGCGACGTGATGCATGCGCTCGGGGCCCGGGTTGTCGGCGTTTCCCGGAGTCGCAGCACCGCGCCCAGCTGGCAACCTTTCGCCTGGATGACCTTCGAGGACGCGTTGGCGGCGGCCGACATCGTCACGCTGCACTGTCCGCAGACGCCGGATACTATCGAATGCATCAACCGGGAGCGCCTGCAGCGGATGCAGCGCCACGCCCTGCTGGTGAATACCGCCCGCGGTACGCTCATCCACGAGGGGGACCTGGCCGCCGCCCTCCAGGCCGGCACGATCGCGGGGGCGGCTCTCGATGTTGTCCAGAGCGAGCCGATGGCGGCCGACTGTCCCCTGATCGGCCTGCCCAACTGCCTCATCACCCCGCACATGGCGTGGAGCAGCGAACGGTCGCGCCGCACGCTGCTGGCGATTACCGCCGGGAATATTCGGGGCTTTCAAGCCGGCGACGGCACAACCGCGCCCAATCAGGTGGCGTGATCCGGGGGTCGAGGGGCGAGGGCAGCTGTTTTGAGTGCGGTGACTCCGATCACCGCTTTGGCTCGAGGCGTCTCTCCGAGGCGCCGTGGGTCGCGCCGACCAGGCAACAGGGCATGTCTAACCTGCCCGCCGTGACGCCCGATAAGGCGGTAGCACGGCGGCCGTACGCCACGGTGCCTGCGGCACAGCCGTCCTCCATCAGCCGTGATCAGCGGCGATTCGCGGTTCGATTCCGACAACGACAACCCTGCGACAGGCTCAGGGCCTACGGCGACAACGAACCCCGAACCCGGAACCCCCCTAACTCCCTAACTCCTTAACTCCCTGACCTTTTTCCTCCGCCTCCCGGTTTGCCAAGCCGGAGGAGCCGGGCCACGTTGGACAGTTTATGGCCGATGCATCCGAGGAATCCCCGAGCCCTGTCGGCGAGCCCCGGCTGCCGTGGTGGCGTGCGCCGGATTTTCCGTTGGATCCCAAACAGTCCCCGATCTACTACGGCTGGATTGTCGTGATCGTCGGCACGCTGGGAATGCTGACGATGGTGCCGGGCAGCCCGCCGGGCATGAGCCCCTTTTTTGAGGCGATGATGGATGCCTGGAACCTGTCGGCCACCGGGATCGCCGGCGCCTACATGCTGGGCACGCTGCTGACCGGGATCGTCACGCTGTTTTCGGGTCGGTCGGTGGACAACCTCGACGCGCGGCGTCTCGCGCTCTGGGTGCTGCTGGGCTATGGCGGCCTGCTGGGCCTGCTCGGCGTGAGCGACCGGTTCTATCGTTGGCTGGCGCCGGCCGGCGACGCCCCCTGGCTGGCGCTGGCGATGCTGACGGCGCTGTTTTTCGGCATCCGCTACCTCGGCCTGGGCCTGATGGCGACCCTCTGCCGGTCGATGGTGATCCGGTGGTTCACCGACCGGCGCAACATCGCGATTACGCTGAGCGGCATCATGCTGTCGCTCTCCTTCTCCTCTGCCCCGGTCGTCCTGTTTCACCTCAATGACTGGCTGGGCTGGCGCGAGACCTGGCTGGTCCTGGGTCTGTTCTTCGCCACGGTCATCGCCCTGGTGGCGTGGCTGTTCTTTCGCTCCAGTCCCGAGGCCTGCGGCATCGGTGTCGACGGCGAATCCCGGGAGGCCGGCGTCGATCCGAACCGCATCGTGGCCGAAAAACGCTTTCCGGTGCACCACGAGTTCACCGCCTCGGAGGCTGCCCGGAACTACACCTTCTGGATCTACATCCTCGGGGTGTCCGTGAACGGGCTGGTCGGCACCGGGCTCATGTTGAACCTCTCCACGCTGGCTCAGGAAGCGGGCGTGACCCCCGAACGCGCCTTCAGCCTGCTGGTTCCGGAAGGCATCATCTCCGTGACCTTCAATGTCGTGATGGGGCTCTACAGCGGCCGACTGAACCTGAAGATTCCCCTCCTGATCATGCTCTTCGGTGTGGTGATCGAGGTCCTGGGCCTGCTCTGGTTCAGCACCGGCCTCGGGCAGATCGCCTTCTTTGTGGGTGGAGGCATGGCCTGGGGCTGTTTCGGCGTACTCCTCAACATGCCCTGGCCGCGCTTCTTCGGTCGGCGCAACATCGGGTCCATCAACGGCATGGTGACCGGCGCCACCATCATCGCCTCCGCCGCCGGCCCGTTTTTCTTCGCGCTGACCTTCGACCAGCTGGGGTCCTACCTCCCCATCCTCGGCGCGAGCCTCCTCCTGCCCGGCATCACCGCCCTCCTCGCCATCCGCGCTGACAACCCGCAGGAACGCTTGGGGTAGGGGTTAGGGCGGAATGGCGCTAACTTAAGGCCTCCAATCGAAATCGGGATCGAAATCGAAATCGGGATCGAATATTCATAAGCCAATGATTTAAAATTGCTTACAGAATCGATTTCGATAGCGATTTCGATAGCGATCCCGATCAAAACGTTGTTAAGTTAGCAGCATTCGGGTTAGGGCGTTAGCCCGGATTTCTCATGAAGCCCAGATGTGATGAGCTGCCCCTGTCCGCCGTAGCCTTGGCGAAGGCGGAAGGCGGCGTGTCCGCCATAACCCGAAGGGTGACGGCGGGAGGGCGAAACCGGCTGGGCGCGCACTGAGGTGCGTAACCAGGCGGTTTCCAGCCCGACTACCGAGCCCGCAGGGCGACACCTCAACGAGCGAAGCGAGAATAACACGCCGCAGATCGCGCCTGTGGGCGAAAAGAATCGGGAAATGCGGCGACATCACGAACGTGATTTATAGGAAATACTACAAGGCGTTCGTTCAGAATGATTTATCGCTCTTTTTCCCGATTCTGGTGAGAAATTCGGGTTAGTGGGTTAGAGGTTCCGCCGTCGCACTGCGAGCTTCGGGGGACAGGCTGCCCGCTGCTACGCCGCGGCCCGCTCGCCGTCCTGAATCCGGCTGAGCAGGTAAATCCCGATGCAAAGCGCGACGATGGTCGCGGTCAGGATACCCAGTTCCAGCATCGCCAGACGGAAAAACTCCTGGTTGGCCGAGGAGGGCGAGCCCAACTCGGCGGTGATGATCAACATCCGCCGCACAGCCGCGATGACGCCCACTACCAGGAAGGGACGACAGGCCAGCGTCCGGTGTTTCAGCGTATAGCCGACCGTGTGCAGGATTTCCGCCAGCATGATGACCAGCAGCAGGTCCTCCAGCGCGCGCAGCACTCCGTGCTCCACGCCATGCGCCCGCATCTCAACAAAAAATTTATAGGCCGAATCTCCGATCAACACGACCGCACCCAGGATCAGGAACCCGGAGACGATGGCGTAGATCAATGTTTCGGCCCGGTTGAAGAGCCGCAGCACCCACGGGGACAAGGGGGCCGGCGGGGACGTCGACTCCACTGGGGCATCAGAGGCAGACATGGTAAATCCTAGGTCAAATTGCCGGGATCACAACCCGCAGCCCGGATTGAGGGATTGGGAGTTAAAGGGTTCGGGGTTCCCCGTCACCCCGCTGAGCGGACTGTGGCGTAATCGGAATCGGTATCGAAACCGTTTTTCTTAAATCGCTCCGGCATGCCCTGAAGGAAAGGTGTAGCCACCCCTTCAATCAACCTGCTCCGGTCGGAGGTCAGGGGAATCCGTGCCGGAAGGGAGGAGCGTCGATTTATTCCTCCGCCTGTTTGATGCGGAAGACGCGGTGAAGGCGCAGGAGCTCGATGACCTCGATGACGGACCGGCGGGCGTTGAGGATGGTGACCGGCTCGTCGCTGGCCTTGAGGCGCTTCTGGATGCCTAGAAGCGCCCCGATGCCCGAGCTGTCGATGAAACCCACCTGATTGAAATCGATGGACACGCCGGTGACGGAGGGTGACCAGGTCTCGGCCAGCCGTTCCTTAAACGCGGCCACGCAGGAAGCATCGAACTTGTCCTGATTGAGGGTGATGGCCAGGTGGCCGGTCGCTGAATCGAGGTTGAACAAATAGGGGTCCATGGTCCGGGAAGGCGGTCAGTCGTTGTTGAAAACGGGTTGTTAAGGCTTAGCTTTTTTTCTACGGCAGGTCTCGCCTGTTGGCCAGCGTAATGCCGATTCGTTACCGCCCGGGCTCCGGGCGGTCCCTCCGGCGATCTTCGAACGGACCCTGACTTGCACCGGGCGGTTCCCGGCGGCAGCGTAGGCATCGGTTTCATGGAATCCGCACCCCTGTCCGGCCAGTCCTACCGTTTCGCTCCCGATCTCTCGCTGATCGACGGCGTGCGCACCGCCTTTTGTCAGTTTCTGGAACAGGCGGGTCTGCCCGACCGGCTGATTGAAGGCTGGCGGCTCGTCTTCTCCGAAGTGGTCACCAACGCCATCCAGCATGGGTGCTCGGGCGATCCCGCAGACCGCGTGAGCACGGCCTGGTGGCTGGCCGGCGACCGCGTCGTGCTCGAGGTGGCGGACCCCGGTCCCGGTCCGGATCCCGCCCGGGTGGTCGACCCCGAATTGCCGGAGGACGCCTTGCAGGGGCATGGCCGCGGCCTGTTCCTGATCCATCAGTTTGTCGACGAGTGGGAGCATTGGCGGGGTGAACCCGGCTACCGGGCCCGTTTGTCGCGGACCGAATCGGCAGTCGATCGTCGGTCGGAAACCGAGCGTCTGCTCGACCAGGCGCTGGAGGAAATCTCGCTTTGCTATGAAAGCCTGGCCGCTTTCTACCGCCTCGGGGACGCGCTCATCCAGAGCTCCAGTGTCGCCCGGTTCATCCATCAGGCCCTGGTCGACCTTGTGCAGGTGGTGCAGCAGGACCTGTTGGCGATGCGCTTCCTGCCTCACCTGAATGCCTCGCTGCTGGAGGAACTGGAAGCGATCGAGATTGCGGTCGACTGGCCCATCGACGAAGGAGCCTTCAACCGCTGCGTGGAGACGGGTCAGGAATTTATCTGGGAGCAGGCGGATGAGGTGGCCGGCCAGCCGCGGCTCGAACGGTACGCCAGCGGGATTGTCACCCCGATCAAGGCGGGCGATCGCCTGATCGGTCTGCTCGTCCTGGCGCGGCTGCCGGGAAATCCCTACCTGAATGCGGCCGAGCTCAACACCGTCAGGACCTTCGGGGACCTGTTCGGCATCGCGGTGACCAACGCGGACCACGCCATCAGCCGGGACCGGGAGGCACAGGCTTTGCGCGAACTGGAGATCGCCGCCAATCTCCAGGAGACGCTGGTGCCGACCGAATCGCCGGAGGAGGAGGAGGACCGCGCCCGCCTGGTCATCCGCCGCAAGAGCGCGCGCGAGGTGAGCGGGGACTACGCGGAGGCCTTTTACGCTGCCAACGGCGACCTGCTGCTGGTCATGGTGGATGTCATGGGCAAGGGGGTCTCGGCCGCCTTCCTGGCCGCCATGGTGCGGACCGCGCTGCGCATCCTGATGGATTCCCATGCCCAGGTGGGCGTGTTGGTGGACGCCATGAATCAGATTCTCTGCCGACTGCTGGGCGAACTGACCTTGTTCGCCACCTGCGCGATCGTCCGGGTGTCCGCGGACCGCAAGCACCTGCAGATCGTCAACGCCGGGCACTGCCCGGTCCTCTTGCTGGATGGCGACCACCGGATCGTGGAGGAGTGGATGCCCGGCGGCCCGCCGCTGGGGCTCTTCGAGGAACAGACCTACGAGCAGGCGACCCACACCATGGCGGACGGCGAGGCTCTGGTCCTGGTGACGGACGGGGTGTATGAATGGGAGCACGACGGCTCCGTCTGGGGCTGGCCGGCCTTTAAGGCCTATCTGGAATCCCACCTCGACGCGGGCCCCGAAGCCTTTTGGGATGCCTTTATCGCACACATAACAGACCAGACCAGCGACCGGGAAATCGCTGACGACCAGACATTCCTTTACTGGGGAACGACCACATGAAACGAATCCTGATAGCGGAAGACGATCCCGTCATGGCACGGCTCCTCGAGTTCAACCTCAAGCGCGGGGGCTATGCCATCACGGTATGCCGGGACGGGCTGACGGTCGAGAGCCAGGCCCGCGAGCAACCGCCCGATGTGGCCGTGTTCGACCTCATGTTGCCCGGCAAGAACGGCCAGGTGTTGATCGAGCTCTTCAAGGCCGACCCGGAGCTGAAGGACATTCCGCTCATCGTCGTGACCGGTCAGGGCAAGGAGGATAAACACGACTCCTTGCTGTCCGCTGGAGCCCATTCGGTCTACACCAAGCCTTTCAGCCCCAACCGGCTGCTCGACACCATCCGCGATCTGCTGGGCGAAAAGGATCACACCATTCCGCCCTTCAAACGGCCGGAAGGCTGAAAGCCCTGGTGGTTGCCATGGCTTTTCCGGAGCCCGACACCGATCTTCCGCTCTTCGACCGCGCGTACCTCGAGAATCTGTTCGGCGACGGCGACGGTGTGCCGCCCGAGATGGTGCAGGAGTTGTACAGCCTCTTCGAGCCGGAGAACGCCGCCAAGCTGGCGGATATCCGGCCCCGGGCTGAAGCCGGGGATGCCGATGCGGTCATGGGGGGCGCCCATTTCATTGCCGGGAGTGCCGCCAACCTCGGCCTGTCCCGTCTCAGTACGCTGGCCCGGGCCCATGAAGTGGCCATCGAGGAAGGAGCTACCGATCGTCTGCCGGAACGCGTGGCCGCTATTCAGGCCGTGTTTGACGAAACGCGAAGTGCCTTCCGCCAGGCCTTCAGGCCGGACGAATCGACGGGTTGACCCGGCGCCGGGGACGAGGGGTCAGGGGGACCCGCCGTCGTTCCGCCGGGGGGCCTTGGGCGGGCAGGCGGTGGCACAGCCGGAGGCCCGGCTTCAGCCGGGTTTGGGCGGCTCCCTCGCTGCCGGTATCCCTGTTGGCCGGGGGTGCTTTCTTCGTGAAACCGGACGATTCGCGATTGCCCGGGGTGGGTGGCTGTTTTGGGATCGGTGGGCGTGACGCTTTCCACGGCAGAAGAAAAGCCCCGGGGCACTCGGCCTGTCGGTCCTGGACGTGGTCGGCGGGCCAGCCTGCATACCCTCGGCTGCCGGTTGAACCAGTACGAGACGGATCGAATCCGGGACCGGCTGGTCGCGGCGGGATATACCATCGTCCCGCACGGCGAGCCGACGAACCTGGCGGTGATCAACACGTGTACGGTCACCCATCAGGCGGATGCCAAGTGCCGGGCGGAGATCCGTAAATTCATCCGGCGTCAGCCGCAGGCGCGGGTGGCGGTGGTCGGTTGCTATGCGCAGATGGGGCACCGGGCGCTGGCCAGGATTCCCGGGATCGATCTCATCCTCGGCAACCAGGACAAGTTGAACCTGCTCGACTATCTGCCGCCGGAAAAAACGGAGGTCCCCGTCGTGGTTCGCGAGCGCATCGACAAGACGGACTTCACGGTCGGCACCGTGGGCGAGTTACCGTTCGACCAGCGGGCCAACCTCAAGATACAGGACGGCTGTGATTTTCACTGCGCCTTCTGCATCATTCCCCAGGCCCGCGGGCACGCCCGCGCCCGGGCTTTCGCGGACCTGATGGCGGAGGCGCGCAACCTGGTCGACCGCGGGGTCCGGGAGATCGTGATCAGCGGCGTCAACATCGGAACCTACAACCAGGCCGGCCGGGATATCGTGGCCGTGGTGGACGCCCTCGACGCCCTGCCCGGGCTCTACCGCGTGCGCATCAGCTCCATCGAACCGACGACCATCCCGCTGGCTCTCTTCGACCGGATGGCGGCCCCCGATCACACGCTGCAGCCCTTTCTGCACATCCCGCTGCAGAGCGGGTCGGACCCGGTGCTCCGCCACATGCGGCGGAAGTATACCTTGAAGGCATTCACCGACTTTATCGCCGAGGCGGACCGCCGCGTGCCGGACCTGTGTATCGGAACGGATATCCTCGTCGGTTATCCGATCGAGACTGAGGCCCGGTTCGCAGAGACCTGCGAGACGTTTCGCGCGCATCCCTTCGCCTACTGCCACGTCTTCACCTTTTCCGAGCGGAAAGGAACGCCCGCGGCCGCCATCCCCGCGGACCGGCAGGTCCCGGTGGCTGTCCGCCATCAGCGCAGCGCCCACCTGCGTCGGCTCAGCGCACGGAAGCGTCACGCCTTCGCCTGCCGTTTCCTCGGCAGGGACCGGGATGTTCTTTTTGAGAACAGCCGGGACGGTGTCTGGCCCGGTTATACCGACAACTATATCCGCGTCCTCGTCGATGACCCCGGTCGCGGGCCGCTCGTCAACCGCCGCGGTGTTGTCAGGCTGAAGGAGGCCCATGCCGACTTCGTCGAAGGCGAGCTGGTTCGCCTGGTGGATTAAGGTCTGTTTGAAAAGTCTTCCTGGAGTCGCGAACGCCGGCCGACCTGTCCGCTATAGCTCAAGAGCGAGGGAGCAAGAGCCGGCGACTCCATGGAGTGGCCGGCTCTACCCCGTCCGCCGAAGCTTTTTCGTAGGAGGAGGCCCGCCACACGCGTACAAGCCGTCCCGTTTTCCGCTTAGCCCGAATTTCTCACCAGAATCGGAAAAAAGAGGGATAACGTATTCTGAACAAACAACTTGTAGTATTTCCTATAAATCACGTTCGTGATGTCGCTGCTTTTTCCGATTCTTTTCGCCCACATGCGCGATCTGCGGCGTGTTATGCTCGCTTCGCTCGTTGAGGTGTCGCCCTGCGGGCTCGGTAGTCGGGCTGGAAAACGCCTGGTTACGCACCTGAGTGCGCGCCCAGCCGGTTTCGCCCTCCCGCCGTCACCCTTCGGGTTATGGTGGACACGCCGCCTTCCACCGTCGCTCTTCGAGCTATGGCGGACAGGGGCAGCTCATCACATATGGGCTTCATGAAAAATCCGGGTTAGCTCGACTTTTCAAAAACGCCTTAGCGCGGACCGCGGCGGAGGATGGTGATGATGAGCCAGATGCCGAGGATGACGGACAGGATCAGCCCGATCATCCCGAAGACGGGGTAGCCCCAGAGCAGGGGCGGGGCGCCGGTCGTCAGCACGATGGAGGAGGCGATGATGATGCCCGCCAGGACGATGCCCAGGACCAGTCGGTTGATGGACGCCGTCAGCGTGCGCTGAATCTCATCGGTGCCGCCGAAGAGCAGATTCAGCCGAATATCCTCGTTTTCGATCCGGCGGAGAATGCGCTGCGCTTCGCCGGGGATGGTCAACAGGGTCCGGGCGGCTTCGGTCACCGGCCGGATGTTGCGCTTCGCGAAATTTCCCGGCTTCCAGTTTTCCCACATCATGCGGTCGAGGAAAGGCCTGCCGACGGCCTGAGTATCAAAATCCGGGTTCAACAGGAGGCCGACCTCCTGCACGCTCATGATGGCCTTGAGCACGAGGACGTAGCTCGGCGGGACGGAGACGCCCTTCAGCGTAAACTGGCGGATGAGCCGCAGCCCGAGGCGACCGAAATCGGTCTGCCCGTTGGGCATGATGGCTCCGCGCAGCAGGATCGAGCGGCAGGCGATCTCCAGCTCCGTATCATGGATCGGCCGGCTGCTGGCGTTGATGTCGCGCGCCACGTGGACCACCTTCTCGGCGTCGCGTTTGACGATCGCCTCGAACAGATCGGCCAGGGAGAACTGCATGTCACTGGTGACGAACGCGGCCTGGCCCCAGTCCATAAAGCAGAGCCGCTTGTCGTCGGTGACGAAGACATTGCCGGCGTGCGGATCGCCATGAAAAAAGCCGGAGACGATGATCTGGTGGAAAACGGAGCGACCGCCCACCTCGGCCAGCTCGTGCGCCTCGTCCAGCGTGAGAAAACCGCTTTCCACCGCCCTGGCCACGCCGCGGCCGGCCACCCATTCGGTCACCAGCAGGGTTCTGCGGGTGAAGGCGTTGTACACCCGGGGAGCGTACACTTTCTCCGGCTCGGGGTTGTTCTCGGCAAAAATATCCGCATTGCGGGCCTCCACCCGGTAGTCGAGTTCCAGCATGATGCTGGTGCGCACGGTCCGGACCACATTCGGCAGGTTCATCGGCTTCAGTTCGTCCAGCCGCTGGTGGAGCTGCCGGGCGAACCAGGCGATGATCTCGAAATCAGAGAGCATGTTGCGCTCGATCTCCAGCCGCTGCGCCTTCACGGCCACCCACTGGCCCGAGGCCCGTAAACGCCCCCGGTAAACCTGACCGAGCGACCCCGCCGCCACCGGCTCGGTGTCGAACTCGGCGAAAACGTTGTCGATCGAATCGCCCAGGTCGCGCTCGATGGCGGGTTTCATCGATTCCCAGGGCACCGGATCGACCGCGTCGCGCAGCTTGCGCAGCTCGTCCACCAGCTCCACCGGCAGCCGGTCCGGGAACCCGGCCAGGATCTGGCCGAACTTCACGAAGGTGGGGCCCAGTTCCTCCAGCACCAGACGGAAGCGTTGCCAGGTGTTCAGGTCGCGCCCGTCGCGCCGCGTCAGGCCCTTGAGCAGAAACTTCGGGGCGTCCAGCTCGAGCAGAATGTCTTCAAACCCCCATTTGACGAGGGCCGCGACGATCTCCGGGGCGCGCCGGGTCGTGTTGAGAAAGTGTAGGGCTTTCACGGATACAAGCAACCTGCCGGCAAACCGGCAAGTGGATGGGGCGGATCAGGCGCCGGCCGGGGTCAGCTGGAGGCTTCGCCGCCGTCTTCGCCGGACCGGGCTTTCAGTGTCGCCAGCTCTGCGCGCAAGTCGGCGACCTCGCGGGTGAGGTTGTCGAGCCGGTTCTGGAGCGTGTCGGCCTGGTGCTGGGTGGCGACGTTGGCCCTGCTCAGGAACTGGGCGAAGAGGCCCTGCAGCTCATCGGAGGCCTGGGTGAATTCGCTCCGGCTGCTGTCGAGGATTTTTTCCGCCATCTCCCTGGCCTCATCGGCGGACAGACGCCCCTTGACGACATATTCATCCAGCTGGGTGCGGATACTTTCGGCCGTGACCGCGGTGGCTCCGATCCCGGCCAGGATGGTTTTTTTCAGTGCATCAATCATGGTGGCCAGTTTAGCGGGCGGTGCCCCCGGGTTACAGGAAATAACGTCCGGTCTGCATTCTTGCGCAAAATTCATTGCCCGGGGTGGGGTGCTCGCTTTCGCTGTCGGGCATGGGTTGCCAATTCCGTGTGCTGGGTTCGTCGAGCGCGGGAAACTGCGCGCTGCTGGACACCGGGCGGACAAAGATCCTGATCGAGGCGGGGTTCAGCGCCCGCCGCATCCAGAAGCTGCTGAAGGCGGCCGGGGAGTCGATCGAGGCCATAGACGGCGTCTTCCTCACCCACGAGCACAAGGACCACGCCGCCGGGTTGACCGGGCTGGCGCGCTTTCAGCACCTCAGGTTTTTCGCCAACCGGGCGACGGCCCAGGCTATCCAGGCCCGGCTCAACTGGCGTCCGCAGTGGCAGGTCTTCGAGACGGGGGCCCGGTTTCAGTACCGCGATCTGGAGGTGCATGCGTTTTCGGTGCCGCACGACGCCTATGATCCGGTCGGCTTTACCTTCGCCTGGGGGGAAGGCGACCTGTTTTCCCCCCGCCAGAGCCTGGCCTGGGTGACCGACCTGGGGTACATTTCGCAACTGGTCCGCGAGCGGATCCGGGCGGTCAACATCCTGGTCATCGAGGCGAACTACGATGGCGATCTCCTGGACAGCGACCCCCGTCGGCCGTGGGCGGTGAAGCAGCGGATCCGGGGCCGGCATGGCCACCTGTCCAACCAGGCTGCGCACGAGCTGCTGGCCGGTATCGAGCAACCTTACTGGCAGCATGTGTTTCTGGTGCACCTGAGCCGCGACTGCAATGAGGTGGACCGGGTGCGCACGCTCTTCGGTTCGTTGATCGAGCGCGGTCGCACCTTTACGGTGAATGTCATCGATCCGACCGGAGACGGCCTGAGCCCTGCTATCACCCTGTAACCACCCTTCAGGCTGCCGTCCGCGGCGGTGGTCTTCCTTCCCCCAGCCCAGAACTCCGCATGACCCGAGCCCCGCGCCACACCAAAATCGTTTTCACCATCGGTCCGGCCACGGAAGACCCGGCCATGATCGAGAATCTGGTCCGCGAGGGCGTCGATGTCTGCCGGATCAATATGGCGCATGCCACGCACGACTGGACGCGCCGGATCGTTCGGCGGGTCCGGGAGGTCTGCGCCCAGGCGGGCCGCGAAATCGCCATCATGATGGATGTGAAAGGGCCCGAAATCCGGACCGGCGACGTGGGGGAGGTCCCCCTCCAACTGGAGGCCGGCGAGCCCTTCGATTTTTACATGGATCCGGACGCCCAACCCCCGGCGGCCGGCCCGCGCGGGGTAGGGGTCAACTACCCGAAATTCTTTGAAGATGTGGCGCCGGGGCAGAGCGTTCTGGTCGACAGCGGGCTCATCCGGCTCGAGATCATCGAAGTGACGCGCGAGAAGGTGCGGGCCAGGGTCATCATCCCCGGGCCGCTCGGCAACCGGCGGCATATCAACCTGCCGGGGGTTCATGTGAAGCTGCCCGCGCTGACCCGCAAGGATCGCGGCGACATCGCGGTCGGGGTCGAGGCGGGCATCGAGTTTTTCGCGCTGTCCTTCGTCCGCCAGCCGGACGATCTCGACCTGGTGCGCCGCCACTTGTCCGACCTGGGGAGCAAGGCCCGGCTGATCGCCAAGATCGAGGACCAGCAGGCCATCAGCAATCTGGACGATATCATTGCGGCGAGCGACGGGCTGATGGTGGCGCGGGGCGATCTCGGGATCGAATGCCCCTTCGAAGAGCTGCCGGTGATCCAGCACCGGGCGATCCAGACCTGCATCCGTCAGGGCCGGCCGGTCATCGTGGCCACGCACATGCTCGAATCGATGATCGAAAACCCGGTCCCGACCCGGGCCGAGGTCTCCGACGTAGCCACCGCGGTGTTGGAGCGGGCGGACTGCATCATGCTCTCCGGCGAGACGACGACCGGCAAATACCCGGTCGAATGCGTGCAGGTCTTCAAACGCATCGCGGTGCGGATGGAGCAACGCTCGGCGAAAAGCGAACCGCCGGTGCAACCGCGCCTGCGGACGCCCAAGGCCAAGATGATGCAGGCCGCGACCCAGCTGGCGGTGGATCTGGAGCCGGCGGGGGTCGTGGTGTTTACCCGGAGCGGGTACCTGGCCCAGATGTTGTCCTCGCTGCGCTCACGGGCCCCGCTTTACGCGTTCACGGACAACCGGCTGCTGTTCAAGCAGATGCTGATGCTGTGGGGCATCGAACCGTTCACGCTGGAATTTTCGGATGATCCGGAGACCACGATCCAAAACGCCTTCGCCTACCTGAAGCGCAAGGAATGGGCCGAACCGGGCGATACGATGATCGTGATTTCCAATGTCCTCGCTCGCGAAACCATCATCGATACGATCCAGCTGAGGTCCGTATCCTGACCTGCCCGTCCGTGCGTCTCTGCCTGATCTGGATGCTGAAGGCTCCCGAGCCCGGGCAGGTGAAGACCCGCCTGGCCGCGGTGTTGGGGCCGGAGTCCGCCGCCACCGCCTATACCGACATGGTGGATTTTCTCTGGGCGCGGCTCCGCCTCGCTCCCCGGGTCGATCATGTCGTCGGCTTTGCGCCGGTTTCCAAGCCAATGGCCACTCTCTTCCGAACCTGGTTCGGCCCGCGGCCGACTCTCATTCCCCAGCGTGGGCAGGATCTCGGCGAGCGTATGTTCCAGGTGGGTCGCCATGCCGGGGCCTTGTTTCCCGGCCAGCACCGGGTATTCATCGGCGGAGACTGCCCCTACCTGGAGACCCTCCACCTCGAGGCGGTCCGGGAGGCTTTCCGGAGCGGGGCGGACGCCTCCATCCTGCCTTCGCATGACGGCGGCTATGTCCTGCTGGCCGTCCGGGCCGACGCCGATCCGGGGGGTGCGCTTTTCCGGGACATCGACTGGGGAACCGACCGGGTCGCGAGACAGACCCGGGAGCGGGCCCGCTCGGCTGGGTTGAATCTGGCGGTCGGTCCAGCTCTGGACGATGTGGACGAGCCCGCCGACTGGGAGCGCGCGCGTGCCTATCTGGCGAGTCGTGCCGATTGAGGCTTTGGGGGCGGGTGCTTGCCACCGGGCCGGGATCGTCCTAGGTCGGGGGAATGCAAAGCACCTTTCGCACTCTCCTCCTGGTCGGCCTGCCCGTGCTGATTCTGGCCGCTCTGCCGGGCTGCAGCACGCCGGCCGAACACCGGGCCACCCAGAGCCGGCTCGATCTTGGCTCGTTGTCGGGAACCATGCGGGCCAATGTGGTCGCCGGTCGGCTCGTGCCCGGGATGTCGCCCGACCTGGTTTACGTCCTCCTCGGTAATCCCGGGCGCAATCGCAGGCTGGAGGAGCCGATCTTCCGGCCCGGCACCACCTGGACCTACCGCGGCGAACTGGTCCGCGCCGATCCCCGGGGCCTGGTGTTCAAAAGCTCCAAGGACTGGGTCTGGATGACCAGCCCCGACGAAATCCAGACCCTCGAGGTATCCTTCGGCCGGGAAGTGGTCGAGCGCATCACCTGGAAGCACCCCGACGGGCGCACGCGTACCTGGCCCAGCCAGTGAAGGCGCTCCAGCCGCCAGGGGGGACTCGCCGGTTATCCCTGGGGGGCCCATGCGTTTTCAGGCCCCTGAGCCCGTCGAGACGGGTGATTCCCGGAGCCTGCCGAGGGGGCTGGCCTCGCCGTTCACCGGCTGAAGCCGGTGCTCCGGGCCCGGATCGCAGACCAGGGTGGCTGCAGCCGGGCGGTTGATCAGGCGCCCGATACCCGTACCGTGACCGGGTCCCCGATGGTCAGGCCGAGCGCGGCGGCGGCGTCGCCCTGATTGATCGCGAGGTAAAGGCGGAGAAACTCGTTGATGAAGCCCACCCAGGCACCCGCCGGCACATCGCCATAGCTGGCCGCCAGGGTCACGCTGACGGTCGAACCGTCTTGCGTCGTCAGCGACAGCCGGTCCCCCCGGTCGAGGCCGAGTGTTTCCAGGTCCGCCGCGGACAGGCCGATTTCCACGTTGCCGTAGGTCGGACTGATATCGGTCACCGTCGTGGTAACCCTGCCGTCCTGGTGGAAGGTAGCGATGCTGGCCGGCATCTCGGCCGGAATGGTGGCGTCGTGCCGTGGTTGAAGCGCCTCGCCGGTTTCGACCCAGGAAAGGAGGGCGGTCATGGCCGATCGGTATTCCTCCATGGTGAATACGATATGGCCGTCGCGTTCCACCGTCCAGACAGGCGGAACCACGATGTTCGTATCCGATTGTTGAATACGCCCGAGTACGCCGGCCCGGTAGCGCAGCGCTTGCTCCCGTTCCGAGCGATTGGTCAGGAAGAGAACGGGCCGGGTCAGCCGGAAGGTGAACGGCCGCGGCTCATTTTCCTCGCGCACCCAGAGGCCGCGTCCCAGGACGAGCCCGCCGTGATAGTGCTCCGGCTGTTCTTCCAGCAGCAGGAGGGCAATCGCGCCACCCATCGACGAGCCGATCAGCAGTGTGGTCTCAGGCTCGCCGTAGGTCTCGGCCAGGTGATCCCGCAGCACGGCCACATCCTCCATCGCCTCGCCGATGATGACGCCGTTGCGCCGGTAGCTGCTGGCCGCCACCAGCCAGCCCTCCGCCAGCAAATGGGCGAAGGGTTCCCGGGCGGCGGGCAGGTAGGCGGTCAGCGGTTTATGGGCTGGAATGTGCCCGTGGTTGAACAGGACCAGACCGCCGTTCCAGTCGTCGGGCTCCGCCACGGTGATCCGGCTTTCCCCCAGAGTCTCCTCGTGGATCGTGACGCCGGCCGTACCGGGGGGCGCCGCCAGAACGGCGAGCAGCAGTAGGCGGAGGCCCGGAGACAGACGAAGGTGAGGCGGCATCATGCCTCAACTTGTATCGTCAGCGCGCGCAGGGTGTCGAGGTTGCGCGCGTCCGCCAGCCGGTTCAGGCGCCCGGTGTCGCCGAGTCGTTCCTGAAGCTCCTCGGCCAGCGCGGGATCGTGGTACCGGAAGTGGGCGACTTCGCGCTCCCGGGCCACCCCCTGATGCCGGACGATATGACTGAGCCGGTCGGGATCCGGCTGCTCGCCCGGCGCACAGAACCGGATGGCGGCATCCAGGGCGGCCTCCGGTTGTTCCGTCAGCTGGTCGTAGGTCAGGATGAGGCGGACGCCGGGCGGTGCCTCCGGCTCGACCCACTTGCGGAGAAATTTCGCGACGTAATCGGTCTGGCGACGGACGTAGTGCAGCCAGGCATCGCGGGTGGCCGGGGCCTTTGGTCGCTCCCGGCAGCGCAGTTCCCAGGCCGAGATGAAGGCGGCGTAAGGTTCGCGGACCTGCACGAGGAAGGCGCCGCTTTTCCGGAAACGCACCGGAAACCGGACGCGGAAGAGCCGGCCCTGATTCAGCCAGTTGTCATGGTGCTTGGCGAACGTGGTCCCCCGGGGCGGCCGGTTGAAAAAATGCCCCTCGGCGTAGAGATCGTAATACCGCCAGCGTCCGGCGAAGTAGTTGCCCAGCATCCGCGCCAGCAGGTGATGGCCGGAACGGGGAACGGAGACTCCCTGGACGAAACGTGGTTCGGTCATGGGCGAAGGGTGCAACGGGGTAGCGGCACGGTGTGACGGGTCGTGGATCGAGGCAACGAAGGAATGGGGTCTTCCTTGGAAAGCGGCCCAGTCTTTGTCACGGTGGCTCGGTGTCCGGATTCGCCGATTCCACTCCAACCTGGTTCGGAGCCGCCTTCCTGGCCCAGGACTGGATCCTGGCGATCGGCGGTTTCCTTTGGGTTAACCTGGTGGTGATCGCCGGCGTGCTCCTCGCCGGTTTGACCATCCTCAACATGTTTGTGGAGCGGAAGAAGCCCGCCGCCATTTTCGCCTGGGGCATCGTCGTCATCCTCATGCCCTTCATCGGCGCGCCGCTCTACCTGATCTTCGGCGGTCGCAAATCGCGTCGCCTGGTCCGGATCAAGAAGCGGCTCGACCGCCTGGTCCACGAGGTGCGGGCCGAGGGTAAACCGGACGCCCCCGACAGGGATACAACGGTTGGCTCCCCGGTGCGCAGCGCTCAACCGCCGGTCATGCCCGGCAACCGGGTCGATCTGTTTGGTGACGGAGTCTCGGGGTACCACGCGCTGATGACCGCGATCGATGACGCCCGGGAGAGTATCTACATCCTGACCTACATCCTGAGCGACGACGAGACGGGTCGGGTCATCGTCGACCGCCTGGTGCAGCGGGCCCGGGACGGTATTGAGGTCAAACTCCTGCTGGACGGCCTGGGCAGCCGGCGCGCGCTGCGCGGCCTGACCCGCCCCCTCCGACAGGCAGGGGGAGCGGTCGCCGGCTTTATCCCGATCCTGGCCCTGCGGCGCCGCACCTCTGCCAATCTGCGCAACCACCGCAAGATCGCCATCTTCGACGGCGATTACGCCATCACGGGCGGGCAGAACCTGGACGCCCGCTTTCTGGCGGCGGAAGAGTCCGACACCCTGTTCAAGGACTACAACCTCGGGATCCGCGGACCGGCGGTCCAGGAATTTACCGAGATTTTCGTGCAGGATTGGGTCTTTGCGACCAACAGCGATCCGCGCGCGTTCGCGCGAAACCTGCGGCACGAACCCGCCCGGGCGGGAAACACGGAGCTGTGCGTCATCAGCAGCGGTCCGGAGACCCCGACCGATGCGATCTGGGAGCGCTTTCTCTCCCTGGTCCAGGAGTGCCAGCAGCGCCTGACGATCGTCACCCCCTATTTTATCCCGGACGATGTCCTCTACCAGAGCCTGCGGGTGAAGGCACTGGCCGGGAAGCAGGTGCAGCTGATCCTTCCGGCCATCTCCAACCACCCCCTGGCCGACCTGGCCCGCCGGCACTTCGTGCGGGACCTGCACGAGGTGGGCTGCGACATCCGGCTCTACACACGGCGCATGAACCACGGCAAGCTGATGATCGTGGACGACCGGATCGCCATCGCCGGCACGGCCAATATGGACATGCGCAGTTTTTTCCTCAACTTCGAGTTGGCGGTCACTACCGAGACGGAGGAAACCTTAAATGTATTTAAAACCTGGATACACCGCCTGGAGCCGGACTGCATCCCCTTCGCCGAATCCGAGCGGGCCACCCCCAAGCAGTCCCGCCTGCTCCTCGAGCACTTCGCCTACCTGATCAGCCCGCTGCTGTGAGGCGTTCCCGGTTCTGAGCTCCGGGGTCTGACTTCCTGGGTCGGGGGGCTGGGTCAAATATCTCCTTAGGCCCGTCGGCTCGGCGCCCCTCGACAAGCGCAGGCACGCCGACGAGGGCCGGCCCGACAAGCAGGCCCTTTCTGTAGGGCTGCCGCTTGCGGCATGCCGACGCGAAAAAGCGGGTCGAACCCCGAACCCCGAACTCAGATCCCAGAACCTAGCCCGGCTCTGGTGAGAAATTCGGGCTAGAACCTGGAACCCGGAACTTCGAGAACAAGCCCGTTCAGGTACTGGCTTTCGGGGAAATGGAGGAGCTGGGGATGGTCGGGGGGCTGGGTGGTCGTATCCAAAATCCGGGCACGGCGTCCGGCATCGCCGAGAGCATCCCGCACCGTCTCGGCAAAGGTGGCCGGGTCGACATGCTGGCTGCAGCTGTAGGTGGCCAGGACCCCCCCGGGATTGAGCATCTGCAGAGCCCGCAAATTAAGCTCCTTGTAACCGCGGAGGGCGCCCTTCACCGCCTTTCGGTTCCGTGCGAAAGACGGCGGATCAAGGATGATCAGGTCCCACCGGCTGTCGCGGTTATGTGTGAACCAGTCAAAGACATTGGCCTCCACCACTTCCAGATTCAGTCCGTTTCGGTCGGCGTTCGCCCGCATCCGGACGCAGCAGTCGGCTGAACTCTCGATCGCGGTGGCGGCGGTTGCGCCCGCTTTCAGCGCCTGGAGAGCGAAGGCGCCCTGATTGGCGAAACAGTCCAGGACCGTCCGCCCTTCGGCCAGCCCGGCCACCCGGCGGTGCTGCTGGCGTTGGTCCAGGTAAAACCCGGTTTTCTGCCCCTCCTCCAGATCCAGGAAATAGGCAATACCGTCGATGGTGAACCAGCGCGGTTCGCAGCGGTTCCCCGACCGGGTGCCCGTGGTCCGGGGCAGCCCCTCCAGTTTTCGGGCCGGCGCATCATTGCGCAGGATGATGTCGGTCGGACTGAATCGTTCCTCAAGCACCGCCAGGATCGCCGGCAGCTGCAGGTCTACCCCGAGGGTCTGCGCCTGGACCACCAGCAGGTCCTCGAACCGGTCGATGATCAGGCCGGGCAGCCCGTCGGCATCGCTGAAGACCAGGCGCTGGAACGGCTTTTCGCAGGCGCGCCGGGCCGGGATCCGCTCCAGGCTCCGTTGCCAGAAAGCGGAATCGAGGGGCTGGCCCGGTTCGGCCCCGTCCAGTCGGCGCCAGCGGATCTGGGACTTCGGGTTCACCAGGCCGGTGCCGAGGGGGCGTCCCCGGGCATCAACCAGGTCGCGCGTTTCCCCCGAGGCTGGGGTGGGGATCCGGTCGGCGTCCTTCAGCTCGCTGGCATACACCCAGGGATGGCCCTGGAGGACGCGGGGCCGGTGCCCCGGCAGGAGTTGAAGCGGTTCAGACATGTCTTTGTATCATCGGGCCCGATACAGGAAGACGCCGGCAACGGCGAGGACCAGGACGTTGGGCAGCCAGGCGGCGATCGGAGGCGCCAGTAGATTCCGTTCGCCCAGCAGGCCGCAGGCGTTGGCCAGGACGTAGTAGGCGATAAAACCCGCGAGCGTCTTGCTGGCGCCGACCATCGGGTGAGTCCGCACGCCGGTGACGGCGAAGGGAATGGCCAGCGCCAGGACGACAAGGCAGCTGAAAGGCGCGGCCAGCATGTTATGGAAGCGGACCTGATAAGCGTGGATGGACGGGTTTTCGTATCGGGCCAGCGTGCCCAGAATGTCCCGGATTTCGAACCAGGACAGGTCCTTCGGCTCCTTGTTGAGCGCGAGCATCAGGTCCGGTGTTTCCTCCCAGCCGGGGAAGGCCCGGCGCTCGAACGGCAGCGAGCGAATGGCTTCGCCGGAAGCCGGATCGAAGGTGAGTTCCCGCCCGTCCAGGAAGACCCAGGCTTCATCGACATCATCGTAGTAGACTTCGCGCGCCATGATCCGCCGCGTCTCCCGGCCCAGGTCGTCGCGGGTCGAAACCGTGACGCCGAAGCCGAGGTGGTCCCGCGCTCCGAACCGGTTCATGAACCACAGCCGACCGGCTTCCTGGTTGGCGAACCCGAGCGCGGGGACCAGCCCGACGGTCCGTGTATCGGGGTCTTGCTGTTCCTCCCAGTCGAAACGCAGCCGGTCGGCGAAATCGCGATGCGCCTCCACCGACCAGGGCACCAGCCAGGCATTCAGCCAGACCAGGAGGCCGGTCAGCGCGACGCCGGCCAGCCAGAGGCTGCGCGTGATCCGGGTCAAACTCATGCCGGCGGCGCGCAGGGCGGTGATACCGTTGCTGCGGTGCAGCCCGCCCAGGCTGAGGATGACCGAAATCAGGAGGCTGATCGGGACGACGATTGGCAGCTGGGCCGGCAGTCGCAGGCCGAGGTAGGTAAACATCTGTTCCCCCGTCGCCTGCCAGGTCACGAGGTTGTCGAGATCGTCCTCGATGATCTGGATCACGAGCAGCCCGGTCACGACGACCAGGACCAGGCAAAAGGCCTTGAGCCATTCAGCAACGATATGTCGGTCGGCGGTCATCCGAAACAGAGGGGAGGGTGGCGACGGCTCGTCGCCAAGTCGAGACAGGGAGCGGTCAGGTTGGAGGTCTGAGTTCGAAGTTCTATGTTCCTGGTTCTCCATACCGGTGCTCCGGCGAGATGAGTAAAGCGACCTGTCCGCTATAAATTCTCCTGAACCCCGGACCCGGATTTAAGCGGGTCTCCCAGCCGTCGTCCCCGTAGGAAAAGCGGTGATCGAGTCACCGCACTCGAAGGTGCCTTCGACGCAGTGTTCGCCTCACGGTGGCTACAATAAAGTTAATTTACGCCGGAGCCTCTGGTGTCGACCACGCATTAATCCCCCTTGGCAAAGCGGGCAGGTTCGGCCTAGGGTCCGCCCACGCTGAGACCGGCTTTCCGTTGGACCGGTCTCTGCTCTCTCCGATCCCATGATGAAGCCCCCGTCCTTCTTCGATCGTTTTGCCATCCTGTTCCTGGGCCTGTTGTTACTGGCCGGCACCCCGCTGCTGGCGCAGGAGGCCGGGCCGACTCCCGAAGCGGATGAGGCGCGGGTCGAGCAAACGCCGCCCGAAACCGAGCCACCGCCGACCATCGACGACCGGATCAACGCCTTCATGGAGCCGTTCACGAACGCGGCCCTGAGCGTCATTTTTTTCTCCATCACCATCGAAGAGGCGCAACCGATGGTCGATGACGACGGGCAGCCGGTGGTCGGCCCGGAGGGTGATCCTGTCATGCTCGAACCGGTCACCGTCCCCGTCGTCGTGGTCTGGCTGATTATCGGTGCGTTGATCTTCACAATCTATTTCAAATTCGCGAATGTCCGTCTCTTCACGACGGCGGTGAATGTGGTCCGGGGGCGTTACACCGACCCGGAGGAAGAGGCTGGCGAAGTGTCCCATTTCCAGGCCCTGACGGCGGCGCTCTCGGCGACGGTCGGGCTGGGCAACATCGCCGGGGTGGCCATCGCCATCACGCTCGGCGGCCCGGGCGCCACCTTCTGGATGATCCTGGCCGGCCTGCTCGGCATGTCCTCCAAGTTCGTCGAGTGTACGCTGGGTGTGAAATACCGCCAGATCGGGGAAGACGGCACGGTCTATGGCGGCCCGATGTATTACCTGCGGGACGGTCTCGCCAAAAAGGGCGGGGTGTTCAAGGCAGCGGGCCGCGCGCTCGCGGTATTGTTCGCGCTCTGCTGCATCATGGCCAGCCTGGGCGGCGGCAACATGTTCCAGGCCAACCAGGCGTTCGCTCAGTTTCAGAAAGTGACCGGGGGGGCGGACAGCTGGATCGCCGGCAGTGGCTGGATTTTCGGTCTGGTTCTGGCGGTGCTCGTCGCTCTGGTCATCATCGGCGGCATCAAGTCCATCGCCCGGGTAACGGCCCGGCTGGTGCCGGTCATGTGCGCCGTCTACGTGGTGACGGCTATCCTGATCCTGCTGATGAACCTGACCGAAATCCCGGTGGCCTTCGGGGAAATCCTGAAAGGAGCCTTCGCCCCCGAGGCGGTGGGCGGCGGGTTCATCGGGGCCCTCATCATCGGTTTCCAGCGGGCGGCTTTTTCCAACGAGGCGGGCATCGGCTCGGCGCCGATCGCGCACAGTGCGGTGCGGACCAACAGCCCGGCCAGCGAGGGCATCGTGGCGTTGCTCGAGCCCTTCATCGACACGGTGGTTGTCTGCACGATGACCGCGCTGGTGATCGTCATCACCGGCCAGTACAAGACCACGGGCATCGACGGCGTGGAACTGACCTCGATGGCCTTTGCCGCAAACATCGCCTGGTTCCCCTACATTCTGGCGCTGGCGGTGGTGTTGTTTGCCTTTTCCACCATGATTTCCTGGAGCTACTATGGCCAGCAGGCCTGGTACTACCTGTTCGGTCGAGGCAAAGCCGCCGAGCTCACCTTCAAGCTCATCTTCTGCACCTTCGTGGTGATCGGCTCGGCCATGTCGCTGGGCAACGTGGTCGGCTTCTCGGACGCCGCCATCTTCGCCATGTGTTTCCCCAACCTGATCGGGCTCTACCTGCTGCTGCCCGAGGTCCGCACCGAACTGAAGGCCTACATGGCCAAAATCCGCCTCATCGAGCAGGACATCGCCTTCAAGGAGCGCCTCCACGACGACGAGGATGTGGAGGGGAAGTGAGGTCAGTGGTCAGTCGTCAGTCGACAGGGGGCTTGGGCGTGTTTGAAAACCCTAGCCGTGAGTCGCGATCGCCGGCCGACCTGTCCGTCATAGCCATTTGAGCGCCGGCGGAAGAGCCGGCGTCTCCATGGAGTGGCGGGCTCTACCCCGTCCGCCGAAGCTTTTTGCGTAGGAGGAGGCCCGCCACACGCGTAAAAGCCGTCCGTTTCCCGATTCTTTTCGCCCACATGCGCGATCTGCGGCGTGTTATTCTCGCTGCGCTCGTTGAGGTGTCGCCCTGCGGGCTCGGTAGTCGGGCTGGAAACTGCCTGGTTACGCACCTCAGTGCGCGCCCAGCCGGTTTCGCCCTCCCGCCGTCATGCCGCTCAGCGGCATTATGGCGGACACGCCGCCTTCCGCCTTCGCCAAGGCTATGGCGGACAGGGGCAGCTCATCCCATCTGGGCTTCATGAGAAATCCGGGCTAACCCTCCGCCCGGCGAACAAAGGATACCTTTTCCAGAAAGCCGTCGATCATCCAGGGCGGGACGGCGATGGATTCGCGGCGGCGCTGGCCGACCAGGGTCAGGGTGAGGGACTCCTCCGCATCCCGGGCGGTGCGCAGGGCCGGTTCCTTCAACCAGATGCCGACACGCTCCTCGTACTGGTTGTTCTGCCCGACGCGTTTGCCGATCAGTTCGACCGCCAGGCGGTCACCGTCCGCATCCAGCGCGGTCAGGTAATTTGCCCACCGATCGAGCGGATGGTAGTAATAAAGCTGATACCGCACCTCTCCGTCCGGAAACCAGCGTGCGACCAGCGAGGCCTGGGGGCCGAAGCGTCCCCGCGGAAAATACGGCGCCGTCATGACCCAGGTCTCGCCCTCGCGCTGGTCCACCTGCGCGTGCTCGCGGACAAACCGGGCATCCGGATGGTCGTAGTCCGGCGGATCGATCGTGGTCTCGGTCGTCCGGCAGCCGACCAGCGCGAGCAGCAGCCCGCATCGTAAAAGTGTTTTCAAGGTGACCACACGGACACGCGTTGCCCGATTTCGTTTCCTAGGCCCAGCGAACCTCGGCGCCGAGGCGGCGCAGGTTTTCCACGAAGTGGGGATGGGCGCGCTTGATGGTGTCGGCCTGACGGACCGTGCTTTCGCCCCGGATGCTGGCCGCCACCATGAAGAGCGCAACGGCGGCGCGGATGATGTAGGGCGCGTCGACAGTGGCGGGCCGAAGCGGTCGATTGCCGAAGACGATGATGCGGTGCGGGTCGCTGACCACCGCATGCGCGCCGAATTTGGACACCTCGGGCAGCCAGGTGAAGCCGCCTTCGTAAACCTTGTTCCAGAAGTGGATGGCGCCCTCGGCGCGGATCGCCAGCGCAATCATCACCGGCAACAGGTCGACGGGAAAATACGGCCAGGGTGCCGCTTCGATCTTGGCCAGGAGGTTGGTGGTGAAAGGTGTCTGGACCCGGAGGGTCTGGCCGCCCGCCACCCGGGCCTGGCCGTCCGTGTGCTCCACCTGAATACCGAGTTTGCGGAAGCTGCGGTCGATCAGGTCGAAGTGTTCGGGCGTGTCCTGTTCGACCGCCACCTCGCCCCCGGTGATCGCCCCCAGGGCGAGGAAGGTAACGATCTCGTGGAAATCCGACTGAATGGTGATCTCCGCCCCGCCGAGCCGGTCCACGCCGCGGACATCGAGCCGGCTGGTGCCACCGCCCCGGATGTCCGCCCCCATGGCGAGGAGCGCTTCGCAGAGGTTCTGGACGTGTGGTTCGCTGGCGGCGTTGATCAAAGTCGATGTACCGTCGGCGACGACCGCCGCCATGAGAAAGGTCTCGGTGGCGGTGACCGACATGTAATCCTGCCAGTAGCGGCAGGCAGTCAGGCGACCGTCAGCCCCGCCGGGCAGGACCAGGCCGGCCATGGTTTTTTCCGCCGCGCGGGCTCCGAACTGCCGCAGGATGTCGAGATGCGGATCAATCTCCCGGACGCCGAGCGTGCACCCCTTGGCGTTGGTGACCAACGGAAGCCGCCCCAACCGCTGGAGCAGGGGAGCAAAGAGCAGCACGGAGGAGCGCATCCCGACCGGCATTCGGTCGATGAGGTCGGGCCGGTCTTCAAGGGATTCGTGGCAGACGGTGAGGGTACCGGCCTCGCGATTCCAGTGAACCCGCGACCCGATCGCCTCCAGAAAGGCGAGGATCTTCTCCACGTCGGTGATGGCAGGCACCCGGTGGAGGGTCACCGGTTCATCTGTCAACAGGGAGGCACAGAGAATCGGCAGTACCGCGTTCTTATTGCCGGAGGGCCGGATGGTTCCGGACAGCGGCCGACCGCCCTGGACAATCAAATCTGCCATGCCTGCCAACCGTGAAAAGGCCGGACCGGTGGCGCAAGGCGGAAGGCTGCCATCCGGGCTTGCTTCGGGGAATTCGGCCTTCGATTCAACCGCTAAGCCGCCAGGGGCGCAATGGGAGGACGGGAAGCGGAAACCGACCGGGTCCGCGCACAGCGCCACGGCGGCACGGTTTTATAGGTTCCAATCCTTGTAGCAGGCCGCCGGGCCTTTGGCTCTCAACGGGAAAAGACCTAGAAGGCACGGAGCGAAGTGGAATTGCCTTCGCGCATACCGTCGCGTCCCTGGCGGCTTCGCGGTGATATACCAACGCGCCTGTCCCTTGAACCCAACGCCGGCTGATAGGGGGGCGCCCCCGGGTATCGAGGAAAAAAAGCCCCCGGTCGGATGACCGGGGGCTGAAATGGGGCTGATGCGGAGCGGGTAGCCTCAGCTCTCGCTGCTGCTGCCGCCGGATTTGGCGGGCTGGCGATTGCCGCCGCCACCCCCCTGGCTGCCGGAACGGTTGCCGCGCCGACCGCCCTGGCCACGCCGACCGCCCCGCCGCCGGCCACCGCGGTTGTTTCCGCCGCGACCACCGCCGGAGCCTTTGTGCTGGCCATCTTTGCTGCCTTCCCCGCGGGGTTGATTGCCGTTGCGGCTCTCTCCGCCGCGATCCCCGCCGGACCGTCGGCGTCGTCCGCCCCGGTTGCCGCGCCGGTTGCCGCCACCTGGACCGCCGCGGCTGCGATTGCCGCCGCCCCGGTTGTCGCCGTGGGGCTTGCTGCGCGGGCCGTCCGTGGGCCGAGCTTTTGAATCGGAGTCGGCCTCCTCGTTGTCGGCGTTCGCGAAGACCGACTTTACGAAACCGGTCAGCCGGGAAAGCAGGCTCGGCCGGTTGGCGGCTTCCGCCTCGCGCAGGGCCCGGGCCTGATCGGCATAGCTGCTGGGCTCCAGGTCGGCAGGCCTGGAGCCGCCGGGGCTTTTCTTTTCACCCCGTCGCCCGCCGGGGCGGGCGTCTCCATCCCGCCCGCGTGTCCGGCTCGGGCGCTCGCGGTCGGAACGGTCGCGCCCGGTCCCGCCTTCGGACCGTTTCCGGGGGGCACGTCGGGGGCGACGGTCACCGGCCTCGCGTGGCTCCGTCGGGGAGGCGGGCCCGGCTTCGTCGTCGGCGCTGACCGCCGCGTCGTCGTCGGCGCTGGTCGTTCCCGCTTTGGTTCGGGCTTCGGCGGGCCGCTCGGGTTTCCGCTCCTCGCGCTCGCGTCGGCGGGGCCGGTCACTGCGCTCGGGCCGGCCCCGGCGCTCGTTGCGTTCGGGGCGTTCGGCCTGACCGGCTGCACGCGCCGCCTCTTCGCGGGCGGTAATGGCATCGTCGAGGCCCCGGGCGGGATTGACCTCGCTGAGGGCGGTGGTGGCTGCTTCCGCTTTCGCGGCAGCGGTTTTATCGGGACTGCGCCGGCGTGAACGCCGGGTGCTGTCGGTGGGGGTGGCTGCTTGTTTGGTTTGACTGGGTGCGTAGGCATGGCGCGCATTCAGGCGCCGCAGGTCGACTGCATCGTCTTCGAATTTGGGCATGGGTCGATGGGATCGGTCTGATGGGTTGAAGCCCGGCGGTCTGGGGCCGGACGGCGGGCCGATGGCCGGCGGTCGGGCGTGGGGTCGGGCGAGCCGGGTGGGCGCGGAGCGTCATGCGATGCGGATGGGGAGCGGGGCTCGTTTCTGGATCGGGACGCGGCAACGGGCAACCGGCCGAGAGGATGGGGTGCGCCTGGCTTCGCGGGTCACGGGAAATCCGAAAACCCGGGAAAGGAGACCTCGCCGGATAAGGACCGGAAGGCCGCCGGCGCACGCGGGGCCAGTCGCCCGGCGCGGACCGGCTGGCCGGAAGGCCGGGCTGTTCCCGAAGAGGTTCGGGACAGGAGAGGTTGGGCGGAATTTCCCGGAATCTCAAGGAATAGTTGGTCGGGGGGAATGCGCTTGCTCCGCTGGGAGGAGCGGCCTTGGATCGCCCGCCATGGACAAGCTCGAGGAAATTTTCAGCCTGCAGGACACGCTCAACCGTCGGATCGGGGTGGAACTCGAGGGGTTGCCCGAGGCCGAAAAAACGCAGTGGGTGCTCAATTACACACGGGCCATGCAGCAGGAACTGGCCGAACTGGTCGACTCCGTGCCCTGGAAATGGTGGGCCAAGTACCAGTCCTTTGACGAGCAGAACGCCAAGGTCGAAGTCATCGACTTGTTTCACTTCCTGATCTCGCTGGCGCAGGCTCTTGGCATGAGTGCCGATGATGTCTATCAGGCCTATGTGAAAAAGAACGAGGTCAACCACGCCCGTCAGGACGCCGGTTATGCCGAAAAGGACCACGACGACTCGAAGCATATCTGAGGGGTCGATAGGTCGAGGGAACCGCCGGGGGTATGCGGTGGCCGGGTGGGAGGCGTTCGTTTCAGCGAACGCTCGGAGGTGAAGGCTGATGCCTGCGTGCTTTGTTTCGGGGTGCTCCTGCGGTGTCGACTGGATCTGCGGAGGCGGGATTCAAGGCCACCCCACCCGGCACGCGGCGAGCGGATGGCTATTGTCTAATGGTGGGGGGCCGCTTTGGATGGGTGGGTGAGCGATCCCGAACCCGAGGCGACCGGAACCGATTTTCTGGCGCAGAGCCTGACCGAGCGGCCGAGCGAGGAGTCGAAGCTGCGCCCGCTGTCCTTCGGCGATTTCACGGGCCAGGCGAAGACGGTGGAGCGGCTCAGCGTGATGACCGGGGCGGCCCGGGCTCGTGGGGACGCGCTCAACCATATTTTGCTCAGCGGTCCCCCCGGCCTGGGCAAGACCACGCTGGCCTACATCCTCGGGCACGAGATGGGCAAGCAGGTCCGTATTACCAGCGGACCGGTGATCGAGAAACCGGGCGACCTGGCGGGCATGCTGACTAACCTCGAAGAGGGCGACATTCTGTTTGTCGACGAGATTCACCGCCTGCCCAAGACGGTGGAGGAATACCTGTACTCGGCGATGGAGGACTTCCGGATCGATATCATGATTGATCAGGGACCGAATGCCCGGAGTGTGCGTCTCAACATCCCCCCCTTTACCCTGATTGGGGCGACCACGCGCGTCGGTCTGTTGACCGCGCCCCTGCGCAGTCGGTTCACCCTGCAGACGCGGCTGGATTACTACGATCGCGCCCATCTCGCTTCGATCGTCACACGGACCTGCAAGCTTCTGGAAATCGATTGCGACCCGGACGGGGCGGCGGTTATCGCCGGTCGGGCCCGGGGTACCCCGCGGATCGCCAACAACCTGGTGCTCTTTGTCCGCGACTTTGCCCAGCAACGGGCCGACGGTACCATCACCGAGCCGACCGCCCATGCCGCGCTCGAACTGCTCGAGATCGACGCGCATGGCCTCGATGAGCTGGACAAGCGGATCCTCGCCACGATGGCCCGGCACTACAAAGGCGGACCGGTCGGCCTGAACACGCTGGCGGTCGCGGTCGGCGAGGAGGATCATACGCTGGAGGAGGTGCATGAACCCTTCCTTATCCAGGAGGGTTACCTGCAACGGACGGCGCAGGGCCGCATCCTGACTCCCCGGGGCTGGCGGGTCTGCGGGCTGCCCGCGTCCGGTGAGGATGACGGAGAACCGCTTTTTTCCGGCTCGGCCTGACCGGTCTGGCTTGCCGGCTATCTCCAAAGAGCCTACCATTGAACGTAGGATGTTGGTGGACACTCCGGATCGGACGCGTTTTCAGTCCCGGGCGGTTACGCCGACCGGGGCGCCGGTTCCTTTGGAGGCATTGGGGGAAGCACGGTCCGTAACCGCCCTGATTGAGTCCTGGCCGGATCCGGTGCTCTGGCGATTCCTGCCGGTGTCCGCGCCGGAAGCCGCCCCCGTCTTCGAGCGTCTGTCCTGATATTCTGAATACACCCTACCGACCGGCCGGACCCGCATGTGCCCATGGATGACGCAACCTTGATCGAGACCGAGAAGAGTGTCCTGAAACCGCTGGTCTGGCGGGGCAGGGGTGCCCTCCGGAAAATCTACAAAAAGGACAATGGGGCCGGTCCGGAGGATAAGCGCCGCCGGGAGGCCGGTTTCTATGCCGCCTACCGCGGAGCGCCGGATCTGCCCAGGGTGTTTGCCGAGGAGGCGGACCCGCCGGCTCTCGTCATCGAGCGCCTGCCCGGCCGGCCCTACGGCCAGGCGGTCCCGCGCAACGATGCGACCAACTTCAGGATCCTGTCGCGCGCCTACGGAAAAGCAGTCGGCACGCTCCTGGCGTGGAAACCGGCCGCACGCATTCCCGTGGATGGACGCCTGGCCTCCTGGTCGGTGGACACCTTTGCGGGCATGCATCAGGCGGTCATGGGGGCAGCTGAACGCCTGTGTGCCGCCCACCCCGGTTTCGATACGGCGGTGCTCGGTGACAGCCGCCGCCGGGCTACCGGTATCGGGGATCCTGCCGCGTCCGCTTTCTGGCAGGAAGAGGTGCCGTGCAAGTTCGACTGGAATCCGAACAACACGCTGGTCGACGGGTTGAAGATCGCGGGCTTCGTGGATGCCGAACAAAGCTACTGGGGCATCCGCCTGACCGGTCTGGGCAACGTGATCGATCACCTGCCTCCGCTTGACTGGGTCGCCTTCATCGGCGGCCTGGAATCGGAGACCGGGGCATTGCCAACCCCTGAGGCGGTGTACGCCGCCGTCTGCTTCAGCATCTGGCACAAACTGACGGACGGGGGCCGCGTAGATGAACCTGCTCCGGTGTTCGAGCCCGAACGCCTGGAGAAGCGCCTGCTGCACCGGGCTCGGCTGCTGGGGCTGGAGCCCGTTGCGGAAAAGCCGGCCGGCGCCTGAAGGGACTTGGCCCGACCCGTGGCGACCCGGTAGCGTTCGGGGATGGAATCTCGCCCCAATATCCTCTGGATCACGTTTGAAGACACGTCCCCGCGTTACGGCTGCTACGGAGATCCGGCGGCGCGCACGCCGCATGTGGATCGTATCGCCCGCGAGGGCTGCCTTTATACCCGGGCCTTTTCCACGGCGGGGGTCTGCGCGCCCGCCCGCTCGGCCATCATCACCGGCCAGTATGCCTCCTCGATGGGTGCGCATCACATGCGGACCAGCCACACCAATCCGCACGCGCCGGAGGTGCCGACGCCCTATGAGGCCGTGCCCGCGCCCTGGGTGCGGTTGCTGCCGGAGCGGTTCCGCTGCGCCGGCTACTATTGCACGAACAACGAAAAGACGGATTATCAGTTCAAGCCGCCATTCACGGCTTACGATGACTGGAGCAACCGCGCCGACTGGCGGGGTCGGGCGGACGGGCAGCCCTTCTTCGCCATTTTCAACCTGAACGATTCGCACGAATCCGGGTTCTGGCTGCCGGAGGACAAACCGGTGCCCGACGAAGGGCCCTATGAGCCGACCGATCCGGGGGCTGTCACGCTGCCGCCCTACCTGCCCGACACACCGGAGGCCCGGGCTGCCCTGGCTCGCCACTACGACTGCATTCACCTGATGGACCGAAAGCTGGGCCGCTTGCTCACCAGGCTCGAGGAGGACGGCGAGCTCGAGAATACGATCATCGTCGTCTGGTCCGACCACGGCTCGGGCATGCCGCGCGGCAAGCGCTGGCCCTACGACGCGGGGATCCACGTGCCGTTGGTGGTGCGCGCCCCCGGCGTGGTTGAACCCGGGACCACCAGCGATCGACTGGTTTCCACCCTCGATCTGCCGGCGACCATGTTGAGCCTGGCCGGCATGCCGGTGCCGCCGACCTTCCACAGCCGGCCCTTTCTCGGGGAACAGGCCGTGGCGGAGCGCGAACACATTTTCGCACACCGTGACCGGCACGACGTCACCTACGACAAGGTGCGCGCCGTGCGCGACCGGCGCTTCAAGTACATCCGGAACGACTTTCCGGACATGCCCCTGATCAACTGGCAGCCGTACCGGGACATCAGTCCCGTCATGCGCTCGCTCTGGCAGTGGCGTATCGACCATCCGGATACGAAAGGGACAGCCATCGACCTGCTGTTTCAGCCCGTCCGGCCGCCGGAAGAGTTGTACGACACGGAGAACGATCCCTGGGAGATTCACAATCTGGCGGAAAACCCGGACTACCGGGAAACGCGGGACGCCCTCAGGACCGCGCTCGCGGCATGGGAATGCGCTTACGATCCCTACGGCGACTGGTCGGAGGAACAACTGGTCGCCTTTTTCCAACCCGGTGGCGAGCAGCCGGTGACGGCCACACCGCTTTGGGTCCCGCAGAATGGGAAGGACCGTCATGAGCCGACCGAAGGCACGCTGGAGCTCGCCGGCCCGCTTATCCTGCAACTCGCGGTTGCCACTCACGGAGCCTCCATCGGCTGGCGCCGGTCGACCGATCCCGCGGGTGTCTGGCGTCCTTACCACCGGGACATTCGCATCGAGGCCGGCGAGACCGTCACCCTCGAAGCCAGGGCTCAACGCATCGGTTACCAGCCCAGCACCGTCCGCACGCTGACGGTAAGGGCGTGATCACCTGAAGGAGGCCCGAGCTTCAACCGGGTCCGTTGGCGGCTTCGGGTTGTTCGGGCTCTGCCGGCGTGGCGTCTTCGGCCCGGAGGCCGGAGGCGGGGGACAGGCTCAGGGCCAGCAGGCAGAGGGCAACGTTTGTGCGGAGGGAGTTCATGGGTGTGGAAACGGGTTCAGGCGGTTCCAGAGATAGACGAAGCTGCGGGCACAGGTTTCCGGATGATTCATGAGAAGCCTGTCGATGGCTGGCCTCTCCAGCCATCGAATTTCGCTGATCTCCTCCGGATCCGGATCGACCGGCCCATCCCACCGGGCGTGGTACACGCGGACAAACTCCATGCCGCTCTCCGGGCAGGCGTCGACCCGCAGGATCTCCTTCAGCGACGGACAATCCACAATACCGAGTTCTTCCGCCAGTTCCCGGGCAGCCGCCGTCCGGTAATCCTCCCCGCTGTCGAGGTGGCCGGAGCAACTGCTGTCCCAGCAATGGGGAAAGGTGTCTTTCGTACCGGAGCGCCTTTGCAGCAGAACGGCACCGTCCGGCCTCTCCAGCAGGATGTGGATGGCGCGGTGCCGCAGGCCGTCCCGGTGGACAATCCGCCGCCGTTCGCGGCCGATGACCCGGTCTGCCGCATCCACCACGTCGAACCACTCGTCGTCTGTGGACGCGGCGGCCATGGTGTCAGCAAACGGCGGGTCGCCAGGGCTCCAGCCAGTCGCCGGAAAAGGGCTGGCCGGCGATTTTCCGGACCCGCGCCACGGCGTCGTGATTGTGGAGCGATTCCATGTGGCGGCAGGCGACCGCAAAGTCCCTGATGCGGGCATCCCCGTCGAGCTGGGCGAAAAGCAGACGCGCGGCATCCTCCACAAACTTCGGATTGGCCCCGTTCAACTCGGCGAAGGCCTGCTCGTCCTCGCGCCGGACCATGACCTGCGTCTCGGTCTTCAGCGCGGCAACGGCATGACGGTGCAGGTCCTCCGGAAAGAAGGACCCGTTGGGATCGATTTCCACCGCGAGGTTGGCCAGGCTGCGCTGCGAGTGCGGGATGGCGTAGGCGCCGCGCTCCGCCGCGGCATGATCGGCGAGGTCGGCCGAGCCCGGGCAGGCGCTGCTGTAGATGAAGTCGAGGACCAGCCAGGCCCGGAAGGTGCCCGCATCGTCGATGCGACCGGCGTAGCGCACGGTCAGGTACTGGTCGCCGGTCAGGCCGCTGCGGAGACTCGGCTGCGCAATCGGGTAGCGGAAGGTGAGGGTCAACTGGGCGCCCGGCGCCCCCACTTCGGCCGCGATGGCCTCGAGCGGGGTTTTCAGGCCGCCGGGCGTCCATGGATTCGCCTGATGGGCCAGCAGGCAGCGCGGGATCCGGCTCATGTTGATGCCGCGCACCCCGGCGGGCAGGGGGACCGTGCCGTCGGCCTGCAGTTCGACGCTCAGCGGGGGCAGGCCGTCCGGGCGTGCCACGGTGCCGCCGAAGCTGAAGCCGGCGATGCCGACCTGGTCCACCCGGACCGGTGCGCCGCGGAAGGCGGAGGCGTCAGCATTCTGGGTGTCGGGGAGCCGGTCCCGGTAGGCTGGCGTGACCGCAAAGGCGTCATCATAGGTCCGGGAGAGCCCGGTGTCGGCTGCGTCGGAATCGGCCATGGAGCGGGAACGGTGGCAAAGGCCCGGGTGGATGGCAAGCGAGGGAGGCAGAGGGCGGAGGGTAGGGCTGGCGCTTGCGCCATGCCGCAGCGACTTGGGAAACGAGCGGAAGGTGGGCCCTTCGACAGACTCAGGGCCAGGCAGCGGGCAGGGCGAAGGGATCCACCTGGATCTCCTGTTCGAGAGAAAAAATGAATCACCACGAAGAGCGCGAAGAGCACGAAGGAAGAGACGGAGGTCTGCCGGAGATGGCGAAGGAATTCGATGCGCTTTCCCGTCAGGTGATCGGATGTGCGATCGAGGTACATCGTTTTCCTGGTCGAGGGTTGCTGGAATCAGCCTATCAGCGTTGCCTGAGCAGAGAATTGGAATTGAACGAAATCGC
>JBNPEH010000023.1:0-118134 GCA_051117635.1 Opitutales bacterium
GGGGATCGGCACCGGGCACCCAGGCCCCGGCTTCCTGGCGGTTGGACAAACCGTCGCCGTCGAGGTCGCCGTCGGGACCGACCCAGGCGGCGGCCGAGGCCAGCCGCGGATTGCCGGTAAAGGATCCACCGCCCGGACTGGCGAGGACAGCCGCCTCCCAGTGGTCTTCCAGGCCGTCGTTGTCCAGATCAGTGGTAAAGCTCAGCGCATACTGAAGTTGCCCCAGCGTAACAGGGGCGAAGCCGGAACCGGCGTCCGAAGAAGGGGAAGGGGTGACGAGGGATGCGGAAGCTTCCGCCGGCCAGGGGCGCTGACGTCCAAGATCGGATCCACCCTCCGATCCGTAGTGGTTGATGGACCAGTGAACCGGGTAGTCCGCCGACTCCAGAACGCGATAAAAAGCCTCAGCAAAGATTTTCAGATCCCGCATCGAGGCAGGAAAGCCATCGCTTTCCGTCGGCTGGAGCGGAAACGGCACGGGATGCGGAGCGAAGGCGGCCTCCCAGGCTTTAGCCGACAGCTTCAGCCGATCAGTCAAGTAGGTATGGGCCTCGGTGGCGAACCACTTTAACTGACCCTGAGTGGCGGGGGCATAGCCGACCCGGTCGGGAGCAGGCTCCCAGACCCAGTCACCCCACCAGACGGGCGGCGTTTTATCACCGGCTTCCATGAAAAGAGGGCCCGGCAGGAAAAGAGCGGCGATCCATGGAATCAGCCGCATGACTGTTGTACGCGACACCAGCGTCGCTCCTTCCCTGCCGGGCATGTACTTCCTCCTCTCATCAAGTGCCATGTAAGTCTCCGATCCCTCCCGAAAGAGAAACCACCGGAACGGTTCCAAGGCTCCAGCCTGATTAGAAACTCACGGTCGGGGCCTGAGATCAAGCCTAACGGTTTAACAAATTTTTAGTATATTTTGGGCTAGACCGGAATGGCGCTAACTTAAGGCCTCCGATCCAAATCGGGATCGAAATCGACGCAGCGAAGCGGCGATTCGCGTGGAGCCCGGGAGGGATTAACCACGCATACACACGGATGGGCCACGGATGGATGGCGTTCAGGGTCCGCTTTTGGCGATTTTCAACGGGCGCCGGCTGCGCGGTGGCAGAGGGCTCGGACAGGCAGGTCGAGCGGGCTACCCGGTGATGGCATGACGGCGGGCTCGCGCGGGCTTTGGAGACCGGTCAATGTCCGGACCATGACCATTACCTACGGCGACCAGCTGGACAGGATCCGGACGGATCAGTTGACGGGCTTTTTTGTGGGCTGGGCGGTACGGCATGCGCCGGAGAAGCACCTGGCGATCCTGCGCAACAGCAGCCATGTCTGGCTGGCGTGGGACACGGAGGCCGACCGGGTGGTCGGGTTTGTGACCGCGCTAACCGACGGCATGCAGGCGGCTTTCATTCCGATGCTGGAAGTGCTCCCCGCCTGGCAGCACCGGGGGATCGGGTCCGAACTGATGCGACGCATGCTGGCCACGCTGGGCACACTCCCCGCGATCGACCTGACCTGCGATCCGGCTTTCCAGCCCTTTTATGAAAAACTGGGCATGCAGCGCTCGGTCGGGATGGTTATTCGACACTATCCGACGCAGCGTCAGCCCAACGCTACCCCCGCACCGGTCCCATCCGCATGAACACCCCGATTCCGATCCTCCGCAGCTTCGATGCCGCGCAGGCGCGCGCGTTTTATGTCGATTTCCTCGGCTTTCGGGTCGACTGGGAGCACCGCTTCGAAGACGGCCTGCCGCTTTACCAACAGGTATCGCGGGGCGCGTGCGTGCTACACTTGTCGGAGCACCACGGCGACGGCGTGCCGGGGGTGCATATTCGGATCAACGTGCCCGACCTCGATGCCTATGTCGACCAGCTGCGGGCGGCCGACTACCCGGCCTGCAGCCCGGGCAGGCCGCGGCTGCAGCCCTGGGGGCTGCGCGAAGTCACGCTGCCCGATCCCTTCAGCAACCGGCTGACGCTGTATGCGGAACCCGAGCCGGACAGCGCCGGACCCGCTTTTTCAGGTGAATCGTTACCTGCGGCTGGTTCGCCGTTGACCTGAAGGTGTCCAGCCACCCCCCTCGACGGCATGGATGCATCAGACCCTCTGGACGATCCCGATCCCCTCGTCCGGCTGGCCCGGCTGCGCGCCATCGGTCTCGACCGCCGGGCCACGGAGGCCGAGCGGCGACAGCTGGCAGCCTGGGCTGACCTCGCCGGACAGGCCGACCGCCTGCGCGGCTACCACGACGGGGTCTATCGCGAGTGCATCCACCCGATTCTCGGGGGCGAACCCGAGCGGCCACTGGTCATCACCGCGACGGACGGTGCCCGCCCCGAGGTCACCGCTTGCGATGTCTTTGATGCCGCGTGGCGGGACGAGGAGGACGGCGTCTGGCCGACTCCGTTCGATGCGCTGCCCTGGGACGCGCTCAGGGGCGACGCGGCGCCCGACCCGGGCACCGCCCTGCCCTTTGCCGCTGCCGTCGCTTTCGTCGGCGCAGCCAAAGGCAAACCCCGGTCCAGGCAAGAAGGGGGACGGCCAACGGTACGAAAAACCAGAGCAGGAGGCCCGGCCAGCCGGCGAAGGTTCCGAAATGGAGTCGGCTGTTCCAGTGGTTGAGGAAACGGTCGGCCGGGGTGGCGTCCGGTAATTCCTGCGCCAGCAGCTCTCCGCTGTACTGGTCGAAGTAGTACCGGTAGACCAGACCGAACGGATAGGGTTCGTAACCGCGCTGCATGCGCACCTGGCGGTTCTCATCCGGCGCGACCGGGTAGGTGATGTAGAAAAAGAAGGCATCTTCCGGCGCGATGGCCCGGGCCTTGGCCAACAGGGATTCCGAAGCCGCCCGTTCCTGCGGCATGGCCGGCACCTGGCTGGGGACCTCGTAGGGCTGACGGCCGTCGGCCCGCGTCTCCTTTTCCGAACCGGTGATCCAATAAACGGCGCGGCTGGCGCTGGCGGGAAAACCCAGGACTACGCCGGTAACGGTCATGACCAGCAGGACGGGCAGGGCGAGGGCGCCCACCACGCTGTGCAGATCTCGAGTGAAGGCGCGACCGTTTTTGCGGATGCGAAACCATCGACGGACATCCCGGCCCGGCCACCAGAGGAGCAGGCCGGTAGCCAACAACAAGGTGAAGAGCAGCGTGCTCCAGCGGACAAGCTCCACCCCGAACGATCCGAGATAGAGGCTGGTGTGAAACGTGGTCAACCAGTCGAACAGATTCTGACCGGGGGGCTCCACCGGTTCGCCCGTAGCCGGATCCCAGTACCGGTAGCCGGTGTATCCCTCACCCTCTTTGAAATAGCCCGCCTGATAATAGGGCCGGGCCTCGGTGGGAAACCAGAGAATCTGCAGTCGGTAATCCGGACGCGCCTCTCGCGCCAGCTGCTGCGCACGCTGAAAGCCGATGTCGGCCTGGCCGTCCCATTGATTGATGGCCGGCATCCGGCGCTGAATTTCATCACGGAAAACCAGCAGCGATCCGGACACCGCAATCAGTACCAGCAGGACACCCAGCACCAGGCTGAGCCCCAGGTGGATCTGACGGATACGCTTGTGCGCACGGGCATTCATGGAGGGGTAAGCATCCCCCTTGAGGCCGGCCAGACCGGCTAGAAACGAGCCGTGACCGAAAAACGCAGGGTCCGCGGAGCACCGTAGGTGGCGTTACCCCCGAACCCTTCGTAGAAAAAGGCCCCGGCCAGATAGGTCTCATTGAGGAGATTTTCCACGTTGACGCGAGCGGCCAGAGACGCCTTTTCCATCTGCCACCGGTAGCGCAGGCCGGCATCCAGCCTGAAAAAGGCGTCGATGGGCAGCGTCTCCACATTGGTCGCATAGCGTTCGCCGGTATAATAACCCGTCATGTTCAGGTGCAGGCCTTCGATTGCCGGGACCGCGTAATCCATGCCGAGGTTGCCTCGGAATCGAACCACGCCGGTCGGTCGCTTGCCGTTCTGCGCGGGGGTACCCGTTTCCTCTTGCTCCGCGTCGAGCAGCATGAAGCCGCCAAAGGCCTGGACGCTGGCGGCGAGGGAATAAGAGCCGGAAGCCTCCACCCCGTAGTGAACCTGCTGACCGTCCTGGACGTAGCGGTTGGCAGCGTTCACGTATTCCAGCGGCCGGTCGATATAGAAGCCAGCCACGGTCAGGGCACCCCGGCCCTCGTCGACCAGCCACTTGTAACCGACCTCGGCCTGCCGGGTGATCCGCGACTCCAGCACTTCATTTGCGTTGACTGCCGCTTGAGGAGCAACCCCTCCGGATTCCAGGCCCTCCGTATACAGCCCGTAGACCGTTTGGTTCGGCACGGGCTTGAAGATAAGCGCAGCAGTCGGGGAGAGCGCGGTGGCGTTGACCAGGTCATCTGGAGGGCCCGCATCCAACGAGCCGTAGCGGATGCCGAGCAGGGTGCGCCACCGGGCATTCCACTCAATCATATCGGTCGCAAACAGGCCCCACTCCCGGACGCGTCGGTTGAAGGTGGACTCGGGCAGGTCGCCCGAGAGGTCTACATCATAGTAGACCGGATCGAAAATATTGGAGGGGCCGACCGACCACTCGGAAACGTCAGCACCCCAGTAGGCCTTCAAATCGCGGAAATTGAAGCCGGCGACGAATCGGTGCTCGACCGTGCCGGTGACAAACCGGGCTTCCGCATGCGTCTGGTGGCTGAAAGCCGGCCGGCGTTCATCACCGGAGCGAGCCGCATAGGTATCATAACTGCCATCCTCCTCGACCAGGTAACTGTAGAAGGTCCCCTGCACCTCATCGCCCCGGCTGAACCAGTTGTAGCTGGTCTGACTTTCGACGATGAAGTCGGGATGGATCGACCAGGAAAAGCCGCCGAAGACAGCACCCGTTTCCACAAAATAACGGCTGCCTTCCCGGAAGTGATTGTGCTCGACCGGAAGGTCGAAAAACCGCCCCTCGAGGCTGATCGGAATCGCGCTGATGTAGGGCCGGGCCAGGTCCTGGTATTCCCCGCCCAGGCTGACCACCAGGGATTCGAGGGGTCGCCACTCCAGCAGGGTCGACGCCAACAGGCGGGAACCCCCATCCGCATTGTCCTGAAAACTCGACCACTCCTCGGCCGCCACCACCGTGCGATGTCCCAGCTGCTCCCCGGCCAGCGGGCCGCCGAGATCAGCCTGAAAAAGTACCAGACCATGACTGTCGAGATCCAGACTGACCGATGCCCGCGTCCGGTCCGTCGGGCGTTTCCTCACATAATTGATCACGCCGCCCGGAGGGGCGTACCCGTAGCGGAGCGCAGCCGCTCCTTTCAACACTTGGAGGCTTTCCTTGTTTTCGATCGGGTTCTCTCCCTGGTTGGCGAAGACCAGACCGTCCACCCGGTAACTGTACCAGTTGTGTGACTCAAAACCCCGCAGCGAAAACGTATCATAGTATCCGTAGCGCGATCCCGGATACGGCAAGCCGACGGCCGGGTCGTTCTTCAGCACCTCGTAGGAGGAGAAGGCGCGCTGCTCCTGAATGATCTCCTGACCCAGCACCGAAACGCTGAACGGAGTGTCCAACAAAGAAACTGTCCCGAACAGCGCAGTCGATGCCGGCTCCTTCAGGGGAATTGCCGTGCTCTGGCCAACGGTCTCAAGGGCCTCCAACTCGCGGGGCTCTTCCGCTGTAATTATACCGGTCAACAACAGGGTGGTGCCGATCACGGCAGGCAGGGTTTTCAGTCCAGAAGGTGTGCGCTGTTTCATAGGGATGTAAGAGTGAGACTGGGACACAGTCGCGAGGGCACGCCGCGGTCAACATCTTTTTGAAAGCGAGTCTCAATTCCTCAGCCGTTGGCCCAGGTGGCGGCGTGTGCGTTTGAGCGCGCGCCAGACGACGCCCTTGCTGAAATAGGCGGCGCGGGCGCCGAGCCAGGCGAGGGCGGCGAAGTAGAGGGCGGAGGCATAGACCTCGGGCAGCGCCTCGAGCGGATAGTCGTCGAGGTAATGGGCGAGGTCCTCGATGGCGGGCCGCCTGGTCAGCCAGCCGATACCCTGTTCCTTGCCCGAGCCGATGAGGTAGAACGCGTGCCAGACGGCCTCCTTCAGCGCCCAGGCGAGGCCGATCCCGCGGTCGAGGATCGCGACCAGGCCATTGCCCAGCGTTTCGATCCAGTTCAGGGGCCCGGTCAGGTCGCGGAAGTAGCGCGTGGTGTTGGCCAGCAGGAAAACGGTCAGGAAGGCCACGCCGCAGCAGTCCGACAGGCTGTTCAAGCCACGGCAGACCGGGTCCGGGTTCCGCTGCCGGATGTGCCGCAGGTAAAACCGGCGGATGAACCGGCCCGGGGCGGTCCGCGCCCGGCGCTGGCGCCGCCGTCGCCAGTAACGCTGGTCGTAGGTCAGGCAGCCGAGCCGGATCAGCGTGAGTCCGAGCAGCAGCGTAATGCCGTTCATGGCCAGCCACTCGGCGCGGTTCAGCGCGTCGTAGTTGCCCAAGGTATCATAGAGGCGGGTACGGACCCCGAGCATGCCGGCGGCGTGGGTCCGGGCGGCGGCCCAGTTGCCGGTGACCAGGCTGACCGGCAGCCGCGCCGCGCTGACCGGCGCGGCGTAGAAGGTATTGCCGAGGTGGCTCAGCACATCGAGCGGATCCTTCACCTTGAAGGGGGCCAGGTCGCGCTTGGCGGCGACGTAGGGCACCGCCATCACAAAGAGCGCGAGCACTACGCCGCGGACCACCCGGGCCGATACCAGGCGGGCCAGCCAGTAAACGCCCTCGGCCGCCAGCCGACGCAGGCGGCGACGCGTGCGGGGCGACAGGCGTTTCCCGGGCCACATGGTGCCGCAGCCTGAGGACCGGGGACGCGCCTGGCGAACCCTCTTGGTTCGGGGCGCTTGCTGAAGCAGCGCGCTACGGCCCAAAGCCTGACCTCGTATCGCGCCGCTTCAGCAAGCGGGTGTCGCCAGAGGCTTCAGGAGCATCCTCATTAAAATCATTTTGAGCCTGAGCACAACCTGCCCTCGGTGAAGCAGCGCGCTACGTGTGAGCAGTCCGGGTTTGTGGCGTTACGGCTTGGAACGAACCCACCAAACGCCCTCCCACGCCTGAAGGCGCGGCCACGGATCCGTGCGGACCGGGCTACGAGGGCGGGGCCTCGGGTTCGATGACCCAGACGACGGTCAGGCCGGTCGGCGCGTGGATGTGGACGACCGGGGTGGGGCCGGGGATGGCGGGGCCGGCGGTTTCGACAGCAGCGGAGGGGGGATCGGGCGCCGGGGGGGCCGAATCCCAGGAAAGGGCCGCTCCGAGGGGGAGCAGAACGGCGGCGGCCAGCCCCGCCGCAGCCGCCAGCACGGGATGGTGCAGCAGGCGGGCGGGGCCGGTGCGGGCCTCGGGCCGGGGCTCCAGCTGTGCGTCCACCGACGCCCAGACACTGTCCGCATCGGGAACGGCGGCTGGCTCGGCCTCGGCCTGGTGGGCCTCGGCGGCCTCGGTCAGAAAGGCCTGCCAGCTGCGGGCCGCGGGATCCTCCGCCAGCCAGCGGTCGACCTGCGCCTGCTTCTCGGCGGACAAGCGCTCGCCGTCGACCGCGCGCTGGATGAGGAGCGCGCGATCGGGATGGCGTTCGGGGAAGTCGGTGGACATGGTGGGGATGGGTTCAGCCGGTTCTGACTGCACAGGCTGGCAAAAACTCCCTGCGACGGCAAGGCGGGTTGGCCGGGCTCAGCCCCGACCGTGATGCCCGGGACCTTGTCCGCGCTGGCCATAGGCGACGCGGCAGCCGTCGTCGCGGTAACGCGGCACCCAGACCTTGACGATTCTGGTTTTGTAGTACCCGGGCTGATACTTGCGGTATTGGCGGCAGCCGTCGGAGACCCAGGTCCAGTGACCGGGGACCCACTCGCGGATGCGCTTGTGCTTCCAGTAGCCGTCGCGGGGGTGGCCGTGGCTTTTGTGGACGCGATGGCCCTTGTGGATGATGACGGTGGTGTCGCCGCGATGACTGCGGTCCTGGTGCTTGTAGTGCCTGGGACGGTGAGCGTCCCGGTCGGCGATGTTGGCGATGATGACGCCGCCGATCAGGCCGCCGACGGCGGCGAGGGCTTCGTCGCTGCCCGCCTGCGCGGTCTGCGGCCGGGCGGTCAGCCCGACAGCCACAAGCGCGGCGAGGATGATGGGTGAGGTTTTCATGGCTGGTCTCCTGGGTTGAATTCAGGTGTGTTGGTGGCTCCCGGATATCCGGAAGCAGGCGGTGAGACGCAGCCTTGGAGGGTTTATTCAAAAATTTTTGGAGAAGGGGTAAGGTTTTCGAGAAACCGTCCCCAGTCTCGGCGGTCGACCGGAGGTCGACCCTCCAGGTTCCCGTTCAATCCCTGGAGGGCACCCCGGCAGCCGGTTCATTGAGCGACGCCAGGCATTCGAACAACGCTGAGATTCTGCGGCGGTCGGGGACGACCGCCCTCCCGGCATTGGTATCGGGAAAAGCCGGCGACTCCATGGAGTAGCGGACAGGTCGGCCCGCCACACGCGTACAAGCCAACCGTTTTCCGCTTATTTCGACTTTCCAAACACGCCCTGGCCCCTAACCCCGCCGGACGACCAGGATGAGCGTGCCGTCGCGGTAGCGGGGGCCGCCGAGGATGGCGGGGACGCCGGGCTGGAGCAGGAGGGTCGTCCGGATGAGCGTCTGCTTGCCCCGGGTGAACGTGAGGGCGGCGCGGACCTTGCGGTCGTCGGCCGGCGACAGCGCGACCTGCAGCCGGTGCCCGTCGGTGAGCGTGAAGGTGGTGTCACCGGGCACGGCGACCCGGGCGCGCGCGGCGTCGAGCTGGCGATAGCCGGCAAACTGGAAGATCTTGCGGAGACGGGGCTCGAGGCGGGCGAGCCGTTTGTCCGGCGGCCCGGCTTCGGGCGTAGCCAGGACCAGCATGGCGGTGAGCGGTTCGGCGCTCTGGGCGACCAGCGGGGGGGCACCGGCCAGCGTCGTGATCATCAGCAGAACGGGAAACAGCCGGGCGGGCCGGCGGAGGATGCTCAACAGGGGTTTCATCGGTAATCCTTGAGTTGGCGCTGCAGCTGGCGACGGGCGTGGAAAAGCCGGGACATCACCGTCCCGGGGCGTATCCCCAGCTTCTGCGCAATGGCCTGGTAGGACAATCCCTCAACGTCGCGCAGGACGAGCGGGAGACGGTGTTTGGCGGAAAGGGTGTCCAGCGCGGCGGCAAAGGCGCGGCGGAATTCGGAACGGTCGGCCACGCGATCCGGACGGCTGCCGGGGTCGTCGGGTTCGTTCGGCGTCCGGTCGGGGTCGGCCCGGCGGTCGGCCTCGGTGACCAGCGGCACCTCCGGATCGCGGCGGCGCTTGCGGCGGACGGCGTCCCAGGCGGCACGGATGGCGATCCGGTGCAGCCAGGTGGTGAAGGCGGCCTCGCCCCGGAAAGCGGGCAGCTTCTGCCACACCTTGACCCAGACCGCCTGTTCGACTTCCTCGGTCAGGCTGGCGTCGCGGAGCAGGCCGTACAGCGTACGGTAGAGCCGCTCGTGGTGACGGCGGACGAGTTGGCGGAAGGCCGCGGTATCGCCCCGGCGGGCACGGTCCAGCGTGTCTTCGTCCGCGTCCATGGTTGTTCAGGGAGGACCCCCGATCCGGTCGGCGGTTTCCTCGATAAGGACGGTAACACCCCCGCATGCTTGCAGGCGGGAGGCAAACCACGAAGATTGCGGGCATGGTTGAAGTCTCCATCACCTACACCGGCGACCTGCATTGCCAGGCGGTCCACGGGCCGAGCAGCTCCTCGCTCGAAACCGATGCCCCGGTCGACAACAGGGGACGGGGCGAACGCTTTTCCCCGACCGATCTGGTGGCCACCGGCCTGGGTACCTGCATGGCGACCATCATGGGCATGCAGGCCGATGTCCTGGGCATCGATCTGACCGGCGCCAGGGTCCGCGTGACGAAGGAAATGACGGCCAGCCCACCCCGGCGCATCGCCCGGCTCGACGTCGCCATCGACATCCCGGGCAACCTGACAGACAAGCAGAAGGCGCAACTCGAACGGGCGGCCGAAACCTGCCCCGTCCACCGCAGCCTGCATCCGGAGGTCGCCGTGCCGGTCACCTTCAACTGGGGAGCCTGACCCGTCGTGAGGGACCTCGCCAAACGTTTTCGCGGTTTCGCCGACCGCGAATGCCCGACCTCCCCCACTTACCGGCGCCAGGCCATTGCGGTGGCGGAAGACCCGGACCTGCTGGCGGTGGCGGCTCTGGTCCGCCCGGACCAGCCTGCGCCCAACCTCCTCTTCGCGGCCGTCCGCTGGCTGCTGCACGACCCGGATCAGGCCGGGGAACCGCTGGCCGCCCACTACCGCTCTGTCGCCGCAGGCAATAAACCACCCCCCGACCTGGAGGCGAGGTTTCGCCGGTTTGTTCTGGAGCATCGGGAAGCGCTGGTACCCCTGCTCCAGACGCGCCGCGTCCAGACGAACGAGGTCAACCGGTGCGCCTACCTCATGCCGGCCTTTTGTCTCGCCTCGCGGCTGGCGGGCAATCGGCCGCTCGCGCTGCTGGAAATCGGGGCCAGCGCCGGGTTCAACCTTCGGTGGGATCGCTACCAGTATCGGTTCAACGAGCAGGCGGCCACCGGGCTGCGCGGCAGCCCGGTGACCATCCGCAGCGATTTTCACAACGACCGGTTGCCGCCCATGCCGGAGCCATGGCCGTCGATCATCCATCGCCGGGGCGTGGACCTCGATCCGGTCGACCCGCTCGATGCGGAGGCGCAAGCCTGGCTCGAGGCCCTGATCTGGCCTGAACACGCGGACCGGCGCGAACGCCTGCGCGGGGCCATCCGGATCGCCGAAGAGGAGCCCGTCCCGGTCGACCGCGCGGACGGCTTTGCGGACCTGGAAAACCTGGTCGCAGCCCTGCCGGCCGACGCCCTGACCGTGGTTTTCCACACCCACGTGGCCAACCAGCTCGATCGTGCCGCCCGCGAAACCCTGCTGGAGCGCATCCGCACGCTCGGGGCCGGACGCGACCTGGCGCACCTGTTCAACAACATTCAGCCGCATCTCCACCTCACGCTCTGCCTGGAGGGCAAGGTCAGTGAAATACCGCTCGCGCATGCGGAGGGCCATGCCCGCCGGGTGGACTGGATCGGGCCTGTCGTCGGATGACCGAGGCGGAGGTTATCGCCCTCTTTCCCGAACGGGACGATCTCCAGTGGGGAGACGTCCGCCTGCGCCTGGAAATGCGGACCCCGGCCGTGCCCGACCGCGACATCCTGCCCGCCTGCAGCTTCGGCATCCACCGGCAAGTGGATGACCAACGCGTCGGCCACATCAGCTTTCGCCTGGGCCCGGAGGCCGGTGCCGTCGCCATCATCGGGCACATCGGTTACGGGATCGATAAGGCGTATCGGGGAAATGGATACGCCACCCAGGCCTGCCGGGCGCTGAGGCCGCTGTTGGCCAAACACCTGGGGGAGGTGGTGATCACCTGCGACCCGGAAAACACGGCCTCCGCCCGGAGCATTGAGAAACTGGGCGCGACGTACGAGACGACCGTCGAGGTCAATGCCGGCGAGATCCTCAAACGGGCGCAGGGCTGTATCCGCAAACGCCGTTACCGATGGCGCGTGCGGTGATTTCCGGCGCCGTCGGCGTTGGCAACCGGGAGCTGGTGGCGCCTGGGGGCCTCGCGCGAAGACGCAAAGCCGCAAAGCGGGAGGCGCGCAGGGCGGCACCCAAAGGCCCGAAGGGCTGGCGGGCAGAAGATGAGCGCAGGTCAGAGAATCGGCTTCGGTCCGGTTTCTGGAGTCGCTTGGGGCATCACGCAAAAGTGCTGAGACATCGGCCGAATCCATCCAGGCGGGGCGCGCGGGCGGGCCGGCGTTAGTGCCGCGGTACGCCAGGTGCTCGAAGGCCGCCCAACCGCCCGGCCCGTCGCCTGCGGTCAGCGCCAGCAGGCCGATGAACACCCCCGTCCAGGCCTCCGCCACCTTCGGGCAGGGCACGCAGCTGCAGCCAGCCCGGCCGCCCAGTCAGGTTCCAGGCCTCCGGGACCGGGTTGCGGAGTAAAAATCCTCGCCGTCCCGGCAGCTGGTGGGATCGGGGTGAAACCCGGGAAGGATGGGGTTGATCGGCTCCGGCATGATCCCGACAGCCGAGATCACCGACCACCGCGGCGCAATTCCCGATCGGTCCTGTCGTATTCCCCGGATCGCATAAATCCGTCATTGGTTGTGGAAAAACAGAGCAACCTTCCCATAGTCCGCATCCATGTGGCGCTCTTCCGTCAGCCGGGCCTTGCTGGCCGTCGGCCTGCTGGTCGTTTTGACGGCGGGCCCGGCCACGGCTGCGGGTTACGATCAGCCCTGGGACCGCTTCGCCGTTTCGGTCGACGTCGACCAGCCGGCCGCCGCCCGCCTCGTCGGTACGGTGTTGATCCCGCACAGCCGGGGGCCGCACCCCGTGGTAGTCATCGTGGCCGGCTCCGGCCCGACCGATGCGGACGGCAACTCGGCGCTGGTGCCCGGTCGGAACGACAGCCTGAAACTGCTGGCCGAGGGGCTGGCCCGCGCGGGTATCGCCAGTCTCCGCTTCGACAAGCGGGGAGTCGGGCGCAGCGCGCAAGCCGGCATTCCCGAAGAATCCCTTCGGTTCGACACCTACGTCGGCGACGTCCGCGCCTGGCTTGAGGACCTCACCCGGGTTCGGCGCTTCAGCCGGATCTACCTGGCCGGGCACAGCGAAGGGGCGTTGGTGGCGTTGTCTGCAGCGCAGGGCTTCGACCTGTCAGGCCTGATCACGGTAGCCGGCCCGGGACGCCCCGCGGATGTGCTGATGCGCGAGCAGTTGAAACGACACCTGCCGGCTGACAGCCCGCTCGAAGAGGACGCGGTGGCGATCCTGGACCGGTTGGCGGCCGGCGAACCGGTCGAGGAGGTGCCCGAACCGCTGCAGGGGGTCTTCCGTCGCAGCGTGCAACCTTACCTGATGTCGATGTTCGATGTGCAACCGCAGGAGCTGGTGGCTTCTGTAAACACCCCCGTCCTGATCGTGCAGGGCACGGCCGACCTGCAGGTCACCCCGGACGATGCGGAGAACCTGGCCGCGGCCAGGCCCGACGCCTCGGTGCGATTGTTATCGGGCATGAATCACTTATTGAAACCGGCCGAACTCGGACCCTTGCAGGGCCAGTGGCATACCTATGTCGATCCCTCGGTGCCGCTGGCCTCCGGCCTGGTGGAGGCCGTGGTCGGTTTTGTCCATGACACGGCCGGAGCGGTTACCGACCGGCCACCGGCCGTGCTGTCCGCCCGGGGTACGTCAGGCGGCGCCCGCTCCGCCCCCGGCGCGGGTTGATCGACAGCAGGCGGCGGAGGAATCAGCCGGCAGCTGTGGCGGACTTTTGCGCCGGGACGACCCAGAGGCGGTCGGCATCACGCAGCAGGAAGAGCGCGATCAGAGCGCCCAGCATCGGCCAGGCGGCGAAGAACAGCAGGTTCGGCCCCTCGAAGGGGGCCAGGTACTGCGGGAAGGAGGAGAGGGTGCTGACGGCATGGAGGGCCAGCACCAGCCCGTAAGAGACCGTTTTGCGGAAACCAACGAGGAAAGCCAGAAGGATGACAGCTTGAACGGTTCCGATGGCGTAGGACATCGCCGCGGACAGATTTTCGATCTGATAGAAATTGGCGAAAACGCGCGCGGTGTGTTCAGGGTTCAGGAATTTGTCCAGCGTCCAGAAGGCGAAAACGATGAAGACGGTCAGGCGCAGGACGAGGAGGCTCCAGGCAAGCCGGGACTGAAGAGTGTCGGAAGTCATGGCCATAAGAGCATTGACCCCGGTGACTAATTCCCGAGGCGTCCTGACCGGTTTCCGTTCAAAGCGGGAGATAAAAGTCGCGCGCAACGCCGGCACCTTCGCGGGTCAGCGCGATGACCTGTTTGTCGCGCAACCAGAGCAGACGCCGGTTGTCCGCATCGACAAAAATCCGGGCGGGAGCGGCCTTGAGGAGCCAGCCGAGGGCACGCCACTGCTGCAGGTCCTGGCGGTTCGCCTCCCGCCAGTCTCCTTCCGGCGCGTTATGGGCCATGAAGGCGGCGACCTGATCGCGAGGCAGGGGCTGGCCACCGTAAAGGATTTCAAACACCACGGGAGCATCGCTGTCCCGCGCATCCCGCGTCACCGCCAGATGGATCCCGCCCCGGTAGGGCTTCCAGTAGGGCTGCCCCTTCAAGGTACCATCCGGTTCACCCGCCCGGTCCACGATCACTTGAAGAGGCTGACCGAGGTCCGCCCGAAGCACCGGTGAAAGCGCGGATGCACCGGCTAGCAAAAGGATGAGGATCAGGACGCGGAAGGTCACCGCAGGCATTCAGGCAGAGCTGGCGTTTTTGTCGAGCACCCGAATCTGCGCGGGACCCAGGCTCAGCTGGCCGTCGCTCAGGATCCGGACACGCAAACCACCGCGCCCCTTGAGAAAGGCCTCGGTCCCCGGGCCGAAAACTGCGTCCATCCAGAAGCAGGGGGCACATGCCTCCGATCCTGAAAACCGGACCGAGCCACCGTCGGTAGCCAGTTCGAAGGTTTGGCCGATCAACGGGTTGAGGTCCAGACCGCCCACCAGGATGTTGCGACGCAGGCCGGCCGGACCGGGTATCGTTTCCGGGTCACGCCCGTGCTCGGTTTCCAGCCAGTGCACCAGAGCCTGATAGGCCGTCCGGTCGACGAAGGTGGCCTGGCCCTTGAAGCCGGGCTTGTGGCCGAAGTAGCGGTCCCCCGCCAGGCCCTTGCCGGCCACGCATTGAATCGTCTGCGGCTCTGCGATGCCATGATGACCGCGCGGTTTCCCGTAGCGGCCTTTGAAATCATGACCGGTCGACAGAAAGAAGGCCTCGAGATGAATGGCCATAGGGCATTTCCTAAGGCCCGGGCCCGGGAAGCTCAAGCCCGGGCGGCCCGCCAAACGCAACCGGGAGGGCGGTCGTCCCCGACCGCCGGCCGAAGAGCCGGCGTCTCCATGGAGTGGCGGGCTCTTTCCTGTCCGCCGAAGTTTTCAACGTAGGGGGAGGCCCGCCACACGCGTAAAAGCCGTCAGTTTTCCGCTTATCTCGACTTTTCAAACACGGCTTAAGCCAATAAAAACGGCTCCACGCGTAGGAGTGGAGCCGTGCAGGAAGCGAGGTCGGGTCGATCAGCCGTCGCTCTGCGGACCCCGACCCTTTTCCGCTCCGGGGCGCGGGCGCGACCGGTCGATCCGATCCATGCGCCGCTCGCGGCGTTCGCGGATCGCCTCGCGGGCGGCGGCGCGCTCGCTTTCGCTGAGCTGGCCGTCCCCATCGGTGTCGAAGTGTTGGCGGAGCCGGTCACGGTCGATGCGCGGCCGTTCGGGAGCCGGGGGGACACCGGCGGCCTCGCGTTCGGCCGGGCTGAGCCGACCGTCCCCGTCGGTATCGGCGGCTTCGTGCCAGGCCTGCATGGCCTCGCGGACGGCCGTGCGCTCGTCGCCGTCGACCAGTCCGTCGCCGTTGGCGTCGAACCGGTCAAGGAAAGCCTGGCGTCGGTCCTCGGCGGCCTGGCGGGCCGCCGCGCGCTCGCCGGGACTGAGTAGGCCGTCGCCATCGGCATCGAAGCGTTCGAGGACGGCCTGTCGCATGGCGACCGGGTCTCGCTCCGGAGGACCGACGAAACGGTCGTTTCCGGGTTTGCCGGCGAGGGGCAGGGCCAGGGCGAGGGCGCTCAGCCCGATGAGGATAGAACGTCCCGGCGGATGGGGTTGATTGATTGAATTCATGATAAAACGTGGGTTGTGTTGATGATTGTTTCGGTAGGTCGAAGGCCTTCTGACGAGGTAAACCCAGCTTCCCGTAAAGAGTTGCAGGAGGCGAAGCCGGCTGCACAGTGAAAGCTGTTTCTCCGCCCAACCCGACGCGTCTTCCATGTTTCAGGTCACCTTCAGTGAACAGAGCCTCAGCGAGTTGAAACAGCTCGATACGCTCAAGCAGATGGCGCTGGTGGACGAGGTGACCCACCTCTCGCAGACCGATCTGGAGAAGCCGGGTCCGGCGATGGGGGCGTTTGAACGCGAAAACAAAACCTACTACCGGATCCGGGCCGGCGAGTACCGCGTCTACTTCGAGCGGAGGGATGCGGAAACGCTCTACTGCCATTATATTCTGCACAAGAACACCTTGCAGGACTTCATCTTTCGAACCAACCTGCCCGCCTCGGAGGAAACCATGGCGGAGCAGCACCAGTCCTTCTGGAAGTACCTCGAAAGCCTTCGGAAGGACTGACCGGTTCGGCCTTTCGACGTGACTGACTCTTCCAGCAACCCAAAGCCGGAAACACCGGCCTCCCCCGAAAGCCCGACGGCGGAATCACGCCCGGAATACGGCCGTCAATACCGCGACGCGGCCGAAGCGAGTCGGATTTACCTGCTGCCCAATGCGCTGACCGCGGGCAACCTCTTCTTCGGCTTTCTGGCCTGTATCCGCTGCATCCAGGCCAATTACGTGGCGACGGGCGAAACGGTCGCTGTCTATTACACGCAGGCGGTCTGGTGCATTCTGGGCGCGGTCATCTGCGATGCGCTTGACGGCCGGGTGGCCCGGATGGGTGGCCGCGAGTCGCTGTTCGGCCTCGAGTTCGACAGTCTGGCGGATGTCATATCCTTCGGTATCACGCCGGCGCTGATGGTCTTTTTCCTGATTCTGTCGCCGCAGGAGGGCTATGCCTTTTTTCAACAGATCGGCTGGCTGATCGGGTTTGTTTACCTGCTCTGCGCGGCGGTGCGTCTGGCGCGGTTCAACGTGCTGACGCACCCCCTGCTGCCGGCGACCGACCAGCTGAAGGGGACAAAGGATTTTCTGGGCCTACCGGTTCCCGCGGCCGCCGGGATGATCGCCTCGCTGGTGCTGCTCCTGATCGCGTACGAACTGCCTGTCTGGGTACGGATGCTGTTGCCGGCGTTCATGGTGCTGATCGCCTGCCTGATGGTCAGCAACGTCCACTATCCGAGTTTCAAGAACATCGACTGGCACACGCGGCTGCGTTTCCGGGCCTTCATCGCCATCTTCGCGGTCGTGGCGAGCGCCTTCCTGTTTCAGGAAATGGCGCTCTCGCTGATCTTCGCCACCTACATTTTCTACGGACTGATCCGACACATCCGGAACGCCCGCCGGGAGGGCAAATCGATCGCTTCCGCCCTGGGAACAGCCGGCGAATAAATCCGGGGTTTGCGGGAAAAACCCGGCCACTTATCCACCCCTGTCGGTAAGCGGCCCGCCATTCCCAAAACGATTCGCCCCGGAGCAGAGCCTCAATTCGTTGGCAGACGGGAGCTTGCGAGGTTATTGGCCTTGCTCGCACCCCCTGAGATTAAGGAGTATTTTTTAAGATAAATCCTGTATATATATTAGGTTTGCCAGTAACTTTCCGGGCTTTCCATACTCGCTCATCGAATGAAATTTACGATCAACCGAGACCACTTCACCAACGGGCTGCAACAGGTGCTCAATGTGGTGGGCACCCGGGCCACGATGCCCATTCTCAGCAACGTCCTGATCGAGGCCTCCGAAGGCCAGATCTCGTTGACGACCACTAACCTGGACATGGGCATCCGGTGCCGCATCAAGGCCGAGGTTGCCGAAAAGGGTTCGCTCACCCTGCCCGTGCGCAAGCTGGCGACGATTGTCCGCGAGTTGCCCAAGATCGAAGTGTCGGTCGAGGCCACGCCCAACCATCAGGCGAAGATCACATCGGGGGGGAGCCTTTTCCGGGTGATGGGCCTGCCGCAGGAGGAGTTCCCCCCGTTGCCCGAGTTCAAGGACCAGCATGTCTTTCACCTGCCGCAGGAAAACCTCCTCCGGATGCTCAAGAGCGTCTCATACGCACAGAGCACCGATGAGAATCGCTACATCCTCAACGGGGTGTATTTCAATTTTACCGACGGGAAGCTGACCCTCGTTGCGACCGACGGCCGTCGGCTCGCCCTCATTTCCGATGATGTCGAGGTTACGGAGGAAAACGCCGGCAGCCTGATCCTGCCGGCTAAAACCGTCGCGGAGCTGGAACGGCTGCTCGGCAAGGGTACCCAGCTGAAAATCGCCTTCAACGACCGTCAGGTGGCCTTCGAAATCGGGATCGGGGAGGAAGGCAACGCACAGGGTCTGGTCGACAATCTGTACCTGGTCTCGAAGGTCGTGGAGGGGCATTACCCCAATTTCCGTCAGGTTATTCCGAAAGAGACCGAGCACCGCGTCAAAATCGAGCGGGAACTGCTGCTGGACTGCGTACGCCGTGCCGCGCTGGTCACCAGCGACAAGAACAACAGCGTACGGCTGAAAATTTCCGAGAACCTGCTGGAGATCTCCGGTTCGAGTTCCGAATACGGCGAGTCCCACGAATCGATGGCGATCGCGTACGACGCCCAGGAAGTGACCGTGGCCTTCAACCCCGGCTTCCTGATGGAGCCCTTGAAGGCGCTCGACGAGGACGAGGTGTTCTTCGAGTTCAAGGACGAGCTCTCCCCCGGTCTGTTCAAGACTCTGGGCACCTTTCTCTGCGTCGTCATGCCGCTCCGGCTGAACTGACGCCCGCGCCCGATGTCACGCATCGGATTGAAGCTGGCCCCCTGGCCGGGGCGATTTAGGCTGGAACCGCTGACATGACCCCCGAACGCCTGGATTTGCTGGGCACGGGCATCCTGGCCCTGGCCGGGTTGTTGCTCGCGCTCCTGCTGGTTCACCACCGTGTGCAGCACCCCTTGCTGGGCATCGTGGTGCGCTGGCTGCGCTGGCTCCTGTTCGGCCTGGGTCTGGGCTTTATCTTTTACGAACAACACTGGACGGACCGCCCGTTCTGGGTTCTGGCGGTGGCCGGCCTCGGGCTCTGGTTTCTGCTGGAGACGGGTTACACCTGGCTGATGGTGAAGGCCCTGAGCCGTTCGGATATTCCGCTCTTCCCCGCCTTCCGGATCAATGAGCGCGGCGACGAGTGGCCGAGCGACCGCTCCAGTATCCTGTTGCGTGAGTACCTGCGCTCGGAGGGATTCCAGAAACAAGCCAGCCTTCAGGCGGATGTCGGCCCCGGGCTGATGTTGCGCAGCAGCGTGTTCGACCAGCCGGACGAAGGATTGCGCCTCCAGGTCCTGTTCATCCCCCGGCGTAACGACGCCGTGGTGAGCTGCTTCATCCTGACCACGGAACTCGAAGACGACCGCCGCGTGATCACGGACAATGTCTTTCTGCCCTTCGGCGGCTACTATCCGGATAACTGGGAGTTGGATCGCCGTCCGTTGCGCCGCCGGCTGCCCGGCTTGTTGAAGCTCCACCGGCAGCGGGTGAAGGCAACGGGTGTAGCGACCCGCAAGCCGGAGGCAGCGGTCCTCGACGCGCTCAATGACCAGCAGCGATTGCTGGAGAAAATCAATACCAGGGCAGGGTTCCTGTTTCCCCGGGCCGAGCGGGAGACCTCCGGCAAAATTACCCAATCCGGTCTGACCCGGATCTGGATGGAAATCTGGCTCTTGAACTATTTCGGTCGTCCCGTCTCCTACTGACCCCGACTGGTCCCCCCGGCCATGACCCGCGAGGCCTATCTCCCCGACCTGCTCTTCCGCTACATTCGCGGCCTGGGTATCGATTTCGAACTGGCGACCTTTATCGTCAATGTCACCGGGCTGGTCGGCCTGATCCTCATCCTCTTCCTCATCCATCGGGTGACGCACTGGATCGTCGGTCGATACGTCCGGAAGCTGATTGCGAAAACCAGTACTTCCTGGGACGACCACGCCTACGATTTCAACCTGGTCAGCCGGGCGGCTCACCTCGTGCCGGTCGTCGCCGTGCCCTATCTGGTCCGGCAACTGATCGGTAGGAATGAACAAATCCAGGAGTTTGTCCGGGTCGGGGTTCAGGTTTACGGGACGGTGGTCATCATCGGTGTCATCAGTGCCGCGCTGAACCTGGCCCATGCCATCCTGAGTGAGCGCAACCTTTCACGAAGGATTCCTCTTCGCGGGTTTTTTCAGGCCGTCAAGCTGGTCGTCTTCCTGTTCGGGGCGGTGGTCGTGTTTTCCACCCTGATCGGCACCTCACCTCTGGTCTTCCTTTCGGGCCTGGGTGCCCTCTCGGCGGTCCTGCTACTTGTATTCAGAGATCCGATACTGGGTTTTGCGGCGGGGATTATTCTCTCCGCGAACAACATGGTGAAGGTCGGCGACTGGATTGAGATGCAGTCGGCCGGCGCGGACGGGGACGTGATCGACGTCACGCTGACCACGGTCAAGGTCCGGAACTGGGACAAAACGATCACCACCATTCCCGCCTACGACCTGATCTCGCGCTCGTTCAAGAACTGGCAGGGGATGAAAGATACGGGCGGCCGCCGGATCAAGCGGACGATCAACATCGACCTGAACACCATCCGGTTTTTGGATGATGAGGTCATCAAACGCTTCCGCGGCTACCGGTTCCTCACAGCGTATCTGGATGCCAAGGCTCAGGAAATCGACACCCACAATCAGCTGCTGGGCGAAGACGCCAACCGTCATGTCGACGGGCGTACCCTCACCAACATCGGGACCTTTCGCGCCTACTGTGTCGCCTACCTGAAGAACCATCCGCAGCTTCGGCAGGACATGACCCAGCTGGTGCGCCAGCGCCAGCCTACCGGCCAGGGCCTGCCGCTCGAAATCTACGCCTTCACCAACACCACCGTCTGGGGTGAGTACGAGGGCATCCAGTCCGACATCTTCGACCACCTGCTCGCCGTCCTGCCCGAGTTCGACCTCCGCGCCTTCCAGGAGCCCTCCGGAGACGACGTCCGCGCGCTGCGGCAGATAAACGCCGGGCCCGGGTAAGCCGAACGTCTCACCAGAATCGGGAAACAGGGCGGTAAACAATTCCGGTCGAGGGGCATGCAGCATTTCTGTGAAATGCACGTTCGTGGTATTGCCCTGTTTCCCGATTCTTTTCGCCCACATGCGCGATCTGCGGCGTTGTCGGGCTGGAAACCGCCTGGTTACGCACGTCTGTGCGCGCCCAGCCGGTTTCGCCCTCCGCCTAGCAGCTCATCCCATCTGGGCCTCATGAGAAGTCCGGGTAAGCCTTCTGAATTATCAACCGGGAGGGCGGTCGTCCCCGACCGCCGCGTATCGCGTCTGATTCACTGGAAAGGCGCGGATACCTGCGCGGCCACCCCCCGCAGGGTGTTCATCGGCATGTTTGGCTCACCCCGCCATGTCGAGGAGTTCGCGGATGGTGCACTTTTCCTCGATCGGGTGGCGCAGGTGGCTGTTGAGGTGGATGTCGTAGTGATTCCGCCGGCCTTCGCGGACACGGGAAAGGATGCCGGTCTGCTCCATGTCGGCGACGATCTTCTGGACCGCGCGCTCGGTGATGCCGACGCGTTGCGCGACTTCACGGAGCGTCAGGTTGGGGTCACGATGCAGGCAGATCAGGACGTGCGCATGATTCGTGAGGAACGTCCATCCGTGGTTGTCCATCAGCAAGAGACAAAAGAGAGCCCGAAGAAGAAGAGAGATTCGGGAATAGCGGGGCAGGAATTGATATTGGCTAATTTTTTAGCGTCTGACAATCCCGGAGACGCAGGGGGCGGTCATCCGGCTACAACCCTGCTGATGCCGGGACTCCAGCCGCGACCACCGGGCGGGCACCCGTTGGAGCGACGGCTTCAGCCGGCGTATGCGCTTCGGGCCCGGTCAGAATCACTTACCGCCCTTTTTCCCGATTCTGGTGAGACGTTCGGGTTAAAGGCTACCCGCCGATGTACGACATCTCGACCTTGTGCGGGGAGGCATGGCGGGCCAGAAGGTCTGCCCGTTGTTCGGAGTATCGGTCGCTCCGGGCCTGCCAGTGGCGAGCCAGCTGCTGCGTGAGCGCGGGTTCGTCCAGGGCATCCGGTCCGCGCAGCAGCGGGCGCAGGTCGCGCCCCTGGTCGGCGAAAAGACAGGTGAACAGGCGTCCGTCGGCGGAGAGGCGGGCGCGGGTGCAGTCCCGGCAGAAGGGCTGGGAAATGGAGCTGATGATGCCGATTTCGCCGCCGGTGTCGGTGAACCGGTAGCGGTTGGCGACCTCGCCCCGGTAGTTGGGGTCCATCGGTTCGAGGCGGAAAGCGGTTTGCAGATCTTCGAGAATCTGCCGGGCGGGGTAGACCTGATCGAGGCTCCAGCCGTTGTGGTTGCCCACATCCATGAACTCGATGAAGCGCAGGATGTGCGGCGTACCGCGAAAATGGCGGGCCATGGGCAGGATCTGGTCCGTGTTGACGCCTGCTTCGACGACCATGTTGACCTTGACCTCGAAGCCGGCCGCGGCCGCGGCGTCAATGCCCGCCAGCACCTTGTCGACCTTGCCGCGCCCGCCGCTGATGGTGGCGAAAACCGTCGGGTCGATGGCATCGAGGCTGACGTTGATCCGCTGCAGGCCAGCAGACCTCAGCGCCCCGGCGTAACGCGGCAACAGCACGCCATTGGTCGTCAGGGCGATGTCCTCGATCCCGGGAATGGCCGACAGCCGGCCGATCAGCTCGGTGATGTTTCTGCGCAGGAGCGGCTCCCCACCGGTGAGGCGCAGTTTTTCCACGCCCAGGCGGGCAAAGGCCCGGGCCAGGCGCTCGATTTCATCAAAGGTGAGCAGCGCGGCCGCCTCCAGAAACGGGTAGTCCGGCCCGAACACCTCCGACGGCATGCAGTAGGTGCATCGGAAATTGCAGCGATCGGTCAGCGAAATGCGCAGATCGTGGAGGGGGCGGCCGAGCTGATCTTTGGGAGGCTGCATGGCGGTGCGGTCATGCACTCTGTAGGGGACGACCGTTTTGTCCAACGGTTCCGCCAAACCGAGGCGGTGGTTTTGACCGGGCGAGGGTACCCGGTCAACCTGACGCTCATGGCTCTTCTTTCCGTCGCCGAAGCGTCCGACGCCGTGATGCATGACCTTCCCCCTCTGCCGGTGGAACCGGTTCCGTTCGACGAAGCGGCGGGCCGCATCCTGCGGCAGCCGATCACGGCCGACCGGCCGCTGCCCCCGTTCGATCGCGCGACGATGGACGGGATCGCGGTCAGCACCTATGCTTACGCCAGCGGCCTCCACCGCTTCCGGGTGATCGGCGCCCAGCCGGCCGGCGTCCCCCGGATGACGCTTCGGGCGGCCGAGGACTGCGTCGAAATCATGACCGGCGCGGTCCTGCCGGCCAACGCCGATGCCGTGGTCCGCGTGGAGGACATCAAACGGGTCGACGGTTGGGCAGCCATCCGTGAGGGCACGCCGGTGGAGCCCTTCCTTAACGTGCACCGGGCGGGGAGCGATTTCCGAAAGGGGAGCGAGCTCGTGCCGGCGGGGACGCGTCTCTCCGCCCGCAGCCTGGCGGTCGCCGCATCCTGTGGTAACGGCCGGCTGGCGGTCACCCGTCAACCCCGCCTCGCCATCGTCTCCACGGGCGACGAACTGGTGCCGGTCGAAGCGACGCCGGAGCCGTACCAGATTCGGCGAAGCAACGGCCATGCGCTGGCCGCCGCCTTTCGTCAACGGTGGGGGACCGACGCGGATGCGGAGCACCTGCCCGACGACCGCGACGCGGTGCTTACCGGTCTGGAACGGCTCCTGACCGCCGGGGGTGATGCGCTGGTGCTGTCCGGCGGCGTCTCCAAGGGTAAGAAGGATTACATTCCGGATGTGCTGTCGGAACTGGGCGTGGTGCGCGTATTTCAGGGCGTGGCCCAGCGCCCGGGCAAACCGTTCTGGTTCGGCCGGACGCCAGACGGCCGCCCGGTCTTCGGCCTGCCCGGTAACCCGCTGTCGACCCTGGTGGGCTGGACGCGCTACGTGGCACCGGCGCTGGAGCGGATGACAGTCGCGACCCCCGCCCCTGTCCTGAAATTTCCCCTACAAACAGCCTTCACCTTCGACAAACCGCTGACGCTCTTCCTGCCGGTCCGCCTGGAGCCCGGTCCGGACGGCACCCCGGTGGCAACACCCGTCCCCGCCGCCAACTCGGGCGACTACGCACGCGTCGTACCGACCGACGGGTTCCTTGAGTTGCCGGCCGACCAGGACCATTTCCCCGCCGGCTGGTGCGGGGCGTTTTTCCCCTGGCCCTGAGCGTCACCAGGCCTCGCGCCGATCCAGCCCTGCGCTTCCGAATTCAAATCGGAATCGGAATCGGAATCGAACGGCTTCCAGCCCGCAGTCTGATGCCGTGTGCTGTGGCGCTGTGCGCGGCTTCCTTCCCGGTATGCAACCCCTAAGGCAAGCTGTGAGAGACCCCTGCGATACCCGTCCACGGCTGAAGGCGCGGCCACGGAGCACCGGCTTGAGCCGGTGGGAAGGAGCCTGGCTGGCAGTAGGGGCTTGGGCTAGCCCGGCTGAAGCCGGGCCTCCGCTGGTTCGCCGGGGCCTTTGCCGGAGCACCGGCTTGAGCCGGTGGGAAGGAGCCTGGGTGGCAGTAGGGGCTTGGGCTAGCCCTCCGCTGGTTCGCCGGGGCCTTCGGGCTGAAGGCGCGGCCGCGTCGGCCGGTTATTCAGGGCTCGGGCTCGGTGGGTGCTTCAGGTGCGGGTGCCTCCAGTTCGGCTTCGGGTGCCGCCTCCGCTCCGGTCTCCGGTTCGGGCTGCGGCTCGATCAGGGCTGAGCGGTCGGCGGGGAGCTGATTGAAGACGAAATCGCCGACGATGAAGGTGGCCCGGGTGGCGAGGTGGTTCAGCGGGCTGTCGGGATCCGAGCTGGCAAAGGTCATCACGACCGGGCCGGGCACGGGCTCCTCCGTCTCGGTCAGGCTGGCCGGATCGGCTGGCGTATCGGTCTCCTCGGCTTCCCAGAGCGGTGTTTTCGCGGGCTCGCCCGGATCCCGGCCGATCCGCACGGTCAGGGTCTCCTCCTCAAAGGTGGTCAGGTTGACGGTATGGAGGTGGGGGGCTGCGGCGGCAGCCACCGGGGCGTCGGGGGGCCGGGCCTCGGTGATCCGGGCATTGAGTACATTGCGCGCGAGCCGGGTGACCGCGTCCGCTTTCACGCTCTCGCCTTCGGCCAGCATGGACGCATCCGCCAGGGTGAAGGGCGTCTCGGGGTCGGCCCGGGAAAAGGTGAGGGGTGCGGATCCGTCCAGCGGGGTGACTGTGACCTTGCGGATATCGGCGGCCTCGGTCGGGATGAGGTCCTTGCGTACCCAGCTGTCGAGATCCGGATCGATGAAAACATTGAGATCGGCCAGGACCGCAAACGGGTTGTTGTCGATACGGGCGAAGATGCCGTCGTTTTCACTCGGCCGGCCCAGAGCGATGCCCCAGACCGGCTCACCGGCGGCGTCGACCAGCGTGATGCGCTCCTCGCCGAGACCGAGGGCCGCCATCCGCTCCGGATTCCGGGTCACGGTCCGGATGACCTGACCCTCCCCCAGGGCGCGGACCAGGCGCTGCAATTTGTCGATGTCGACCGGCAGGCCGAAGTAGTCGGGCAGCACCCAGTCGCCGTCTGTACCGGTTTTCCGGATACGGACGGCGGCCGGTTCGTCCGCCGTGCCGAGGTCGAGGCCGTCCGCCTTGGAGAGCGTGCTGTCGGTCACGATAGGCGTGCCGGCGGGGAGCCCGGACTCCATGAGCTGGGCGGCGGGCCGGGTTTTCAGCCAGAGGGCGAGCACGATGAGGACGGCGAGGACGCCGTTGAGGATGATGAGCTGTTTGGTCTTCATCGGTGCGGAGAAAGGGGATTCAGGCTTGTTTGCTGCGGCGGCTGAAGTAGGCCACGCCGGCGATGGTGATGAGGCCGGGGATGAGGAGCAGATTCAGGAGCTGCAGGCGCAGGTCGAGGGCCTCGATGTCCTCGCGCAGGACCTTGCGGATTTCCCGGAGCCGCGACCGGGTCTCCGCCTCGCGGGTGCGGAATTCCTCGATGGCCTCGGCCGCCTCTGGGCTGGCCACCAGCTGAAAATCCTCGCGCTGCTGGTCGCGCAGCGCGGCGAGTTCGCTCTGGATGCGGCTGAGTTCGGCCTGCAGGGCCTCGTATTCGGCCTGGTATTCCTGCTGGGCTTCGGTTTCCAGCGCCTGCACCTTCTCGAAGGGGCGGAGAGCGGAGCCCTTGCCGCGGAGCGAGATGAGGTCCTCGCTGCCGGCGAGGAATTCGAGCGTGTTGGCGGCGAAGGCAAGGTTGTCGTTGAGCGGCTGAAGGGCCGTCGAGCCAAAGATGTTCACCTGCCGGACGCTGAACATGTCGGCCAGGAAATCAGTGTCGGTCACCAGCACGAGGGTGGCGGGCTCCTCCGACTCGGCGAGGTGGTCCCCGGCTGGGGCGTCTTCGCCTTCGGCGTCCGTTTCGTCGGCTTCGCCGGTGCCGGGCTCGTCGTCCCCGGGTGGCGGCCCGTCGGGGAAGGCGGAGGGGAAGGTGCCGCGGATGACGCCGGCCAGCAGCTTGGTGTCGTCGTCTGGGGTGATCTGCCGGGCGAGTTCGTCGGGCGGGGTCATGGCGAGGGTACTGGCCATGATCCGCGCATTGTCGCGGCTGGTCCGGAGCAGGGTTTCGACTGTGAGGTCGCTTTCGGGGTGAAGGCTGAAAGTCCCGGCCTCGGCCAGGAGCAGGGTGTCGAGGTCGGCGGCGGCCGGGTGATCGGTCGGCAGGTCGTTGAGGGTCAGCCAGGCGGGGTAGCGGACGGCCCGGCCCTGTCCGGCATTGATGGGGGTGGCGAGCCCGAGGTCGCCGACGGCATACCGGGGGTCATACTGGATGCCGTAGGCTTCGAAGAGCGCGGACAGGTCGCTGGCCGCCTGCTGGCCCCCGCCCATCATCATCTGCTGCGGGTTGCGCTCGGCCCGCTGGATGTAGCTTGAGGGATCGACGGCGGCAAAGACGGGATTGCCCGCCAGGAGGAACTGGTCGATCCCGTATTGAAGATCCTGAGACAACCCCTGGGGGTGAATGATGGCCAAAACGTCGATGTCCTTGAGCTGGTCAGCCTGGTCGACCTGCACGATTTCAAAAGAGCGTCGCAATTCTTCCACCACGACCCAGTCCTGCGGCACCTGCTGCGGGTTCATGCCCATCATCATCTGCGGGTCGACGCCGCTGATCATCGGCAGGTCGGTGATCAGACCGAGGCGTGGCCGTACCAGTTGCTGGACGCTGTAGATGGCGCGTGAGATATCATACTCGAGGAGCGCTTCCCGCTGCGGGCTGATGAAGGGAATGACCTCCTCCCTCGCACCCTGGTAAACCAGCAGGCCGAAATAGAAGGTCTCGCCGGTGGCCAGCGGCTGGCCGGTGATGCCTGAGCGGATGGCGGCCTCCTCCTCCTCGGTATCGGGCTGCGGGTTGACGGTGACGAGGCGCACGCGGTCTCCGCCGGCCTTGCTGTACTGGTTGAGCAGCGCTTCGACCCGGGCCGCGTAGTTTTTGAAGCGAATGGGTAGTCCCTCGACGTCGCTGCTGAAATAAAACTCCAGCGTCACCGGTTCCTCCAGCTTGGCCAGCAGGTTCTCCGAGCCGGGTGACAGGGTGTAGATATTGTCCTCGGTCAGGTCGACCTGGCCCGGGACCAGGCGGATGAGGACGTTGACCATGACCAGCGCCGTGAAAATCAACAGCGCGCGGATCCACTTGTCGGGGTGTTCCATGGGGCAGTGTTTCGAAAAAAGGGTTACCGGCTGCCGGTCAGCGCTCCAGCACGAGGATATTCAGGAACAGGCAAAAGCCGGTCAGGGTGAGGAAGAACAGGGTGTCGGCCAACGTGACGAGGCCGCGCGACATGGGTTCGAAGTGTGTGATGAAGCTGAAGTTCGCCAGGCCGTCGACCAGCGGCACCGGCAGGTTCAAGGCATGCAGCAGGCCGCTGAAGGCGTCCCAGCCCAGGAAAACCAGGATGAGACAGGCCATCACGCTCAGGACGAAGCTGATGACCTGGTTGCTCGTCAGCGAGCTGAAGAGCGAGCAGATGCCGAGGTAGGCGCCCGCCATCAGGGCGGCGCCGAAGTAACCCGCCCAGATCGGGCCCCAGTCCGGATCGCCGAGGTAGGCGGCGGTGAGGGCCAGCGGAAAGGTGCCGGCCAGCGCCAGAACGATGAACAGCCAGGCGGCGAGGAACTTCCCGAGGACGGCCTGGGCCGGCGACAGGGGCAGCGTGAAGAGCAGTTCCCATGTGCCGCTTTTCTTTTCCTCTGCCCAGAGGCGCATGCCGGCGGCCGGGATCAGGAAGAGGAAAATCCAGGGCAGGAAGGTGAAGAGGATGCTCAGGCTGGCATCGTTGCTCTCGAAGAAGCCGCCGATGTACCAGGTCAGGCCCACGGTCGCCAACAGGAAGACGACCAGGAACACATAGGCCACCGGCGAGCGGAAATAGCCGAGGAATTCGCGTTTGAAGACGGCGAGGACGGGTTGCATGGGGATAAACAAGGGTTGGCGGTCAGGCGGCGTCGGTGGTCAGGTCGCGGAAAACGTCGTCCATCCGGACAGGCAACGGATCGAGTCGGGTGACGGTCCAGCCCCGCTCGCGGGCGGCTTCGAGGATGCGGCCGTCGATGCGTTCGCCCTTGGCCGGGAAACAGTTCCAGCTGGTGCCATCCTTCACCACGCGGCCGATGCCGGGAACCTGCTGAAGCGTCTCGCCGACCGACGGCTCGGGGTTTTCGAGCGTCAGCCGCAGCGCGTGGTGGTTGGGATGGCGGCGCAGGAGGGCCTCCGGGGTGTCGTCCACCAGTATGCTGCCACGGGCGATGATGATGACCCGGTTGCAGATGGCGCTGACCTCTTCGAGGATGTGGGTCGACAGGATGATGGCCTTCTCGCTGGCCATGCCGGCAATGAAGTCGCGTACCTGCTGCTTCTGGTTCGGGTCGAGCCCGTCGGTGGGCTCGTCGAGGATCAGCGCCTGGGGGTCATGGATGACCGCCTGGGCGAGGCCGACCCGCTGGCGAAAGCCCTTGGACAAGGTGTCGATGGTCTGGAAGCGGACCTCGCGCAGGTCGAGCAGCTCGAGGACCCGGTCGACTGCCGCGGCCTGCTCGCCGGAGGTGCGGAACCCGCGGAATTCGGCCATCGACCGGAGAAAGGCCTCGACCGTCATTTCGGGATAGAGCGGCCCGTTTTCGGGCAGGTAGCCGAAGAGGCGCTTGGCGGCGATGGGTTGCTCGCGAATGTCGTGACCGCCGATGCTTGCGGTGCCCTCGGTGGGCGTCAGAAACCCGGTAACCATTTTCATGGTGGTGGACTTGCCGGCGCCGTTGGGCCCGAGGAACCCGAGGACATCCCCGGCCTCCACCCGGAACGAGACGTCGTTGACGGCCCGGATGGGGCCGTAGACTTTTTTCAGATGCGATGCTTCAATCATGGATGCGGGTGTGTCTGCACCCACCCGACCGCAGCCCAATCCGTACGGGATTGAAAAAAGACGGAGCGATCCGTTCCCTTCAATTTAAATTTTTCGCCCTGCCGTGCTTCCCCCATGTCCGAACGCCTGACCCACCTCGATCCCGACTCCGGCATGCCCCGCATGGTCGAAGTCGGCGGCAAAGCCGTCACCGACCGGGAAGCGACCGCCAGCTGCACCATCACGCTGACCGAGGCCGTCTTCGCGCAACTGAAGGGCGGAGAGCTCCAGTTGAAGAAAGGGCCCGTGTTTCAGACCGCGATCATCGCCGGCACCCAGGCGGTCAAGCGGACCGCCGACCTCATCCCCTTCTGCCATCCGCTGCCGCTGACCGGAATCGCCTTTGCCATCGATCCGGATTCAGCAAACGGTCAGGCCGTCATCCGCTGCACCGTGCGCGCCACCTGGAAAACCGGTGTGGAAATGGAGGCCCTGACCGGGGCCACCGTCGCCGCCCTGACCGTGTATGACATGTGCAAGGCGCTCTCGCACGACCTGGTCATCGGCCCGGCCCGCCTGGAAGCCAAAACCGGCGGGAAACAGGATTTTTCGCGCGAGGCGTAAAACCACCGCCGCTGCGGCGGCATGTAGGGCTGCCGCTTGCGGCATGCCGACGAGAATGAGCCGGCGCCAGCGAAGTCTTTGGCCCCTTCCGTCCCTGTCGGCCCTCCCGGTATGTCAGCCCAAGCGGGAGGGCGGTCGTCCCCGACCGCCGTTGTCTGCTACGGCCGGCCGGTCATTCCGGATTTTTCACGAAGAGCCTTTCCTCGTCGGTCACCGGCTTTGTAGGAACGAGCCCCGTGGAGACCCTGGCCGCCTTTTTTCCGGTTGTTCTGCTCATCGTCCTGATGGTGAAGCGGCATGGCATGCCGTCGGCAAAAGCGCTTCCGCTGGTTGCGCTGGTGACCTACGGGACGGTCCTGGCCGTCTTCCGGTTTGGGTTCGTTCAGGTCAACGCGGTGGTCCTGCGCGGGCTGCTGCTGGCCTGGACGCCGATCCTGATCATTGCCGGTGCGATTTTTCTGTTCCGGACGCTGGAGGCGACCGGTGGCCTTCAGGTCATCCGGGTCTGGCTCAATGCGGTGACACGCAACCGGATCGCGCAGCTGATGATGATCGGCTGGGCCTTTCCCTTCCTGATCGAGGGGGCCAGCGGTTTTGGGACCCCGGCCGCCCTGGCCGCGCCGATCCTGGTTGGACTGGGCTTCCCGCCCGTCCGCGTGGCCACGCTTACGCTGATCATGAACACGGTCCCGGTCAGCTTCGGCGCGATCGGGACCCCGACCTGGTTTGGCTTCGGGCCGCTCGGCCTGGCGGCCGCCGATACACGTGCCATCGGGTTTCAGGCCGCGATCATCAACGGGCTGGCGGCGCTGGTCGTGCCGCTGGTAGCGCTCGCCTTTGTCGTCACCTGGCGTTCCATCCGGCGCAACCTGCCGTTCATTGTTGCGAGCATCGGGGCGACCGTCCTGCCCTACATCGCGGTTGCCCGGGTCAGCACCGAATTCCCGGCCCTGCTCGGTGGCGCCATCGGCCTGCTGGTTACCATCGGCCTGGCACACCGTGGCTGGGGGCTGTCGCCCGAGGCGACGGGCCTGCGCGAGCCCATGAGCGAGGAGGATGTCCCCGTCCACGGCGGGGAACGCGGGTTGCCCCGGCGTCGCGATCTGATCAGGGCCACCTTCCCGCTCTGGGGGACAATCCTGGTGCTGATCGTTACCCGGATCCCCGCCCTCGGCCTGAAGGGCTGGCTGACCGCTACCGAGCCGGCGTGGGACCTCCCGCTGGGTTCGTTGGGCACGTTTTCGATCAGCGCCGCGCTGGTGTTGGAATGGCGTCAGATGCTGGGGACCTCCGAAGCCTGGTCACACAGCCTGCTGTATGTTCCCTCGCTGGTGCCGTTTGTCCTGGTGTCATTGATCGCCTACGCCTGGGCGGGCCGGGGCTGGCAACCCTGCCGGCGGGTTTTGCGCGAAACGGTGGAGCAGATGCGGCAACCGACCCTCGCGCTGCTCGGCGCGCTCGTCTTTGTCACCCTGATGATGATGGGCGGAACCGGATCGCCGGTGGCCCGGATGGGGGATGCGCTGGCCGGGTTGACCGGCGAGCAGTGGTACGTGGGCGCGCCCTTTCTGGGGGCGCTGGGCAGTTTTTTCTCCGGCTCGGCCACGATCTCCAACCTGACCTTCGGCGGAATCCAGCAGAGCATCGCGCTCAGCCTCGGGCTCGACCGCAACACGGTGCTGGCGCTGCAGTCGGCGGGGGCCGCCATGGGCAACATGGTCTGTATCAACAACATCATCGCGGTCGCCTCCGTCCTCGGACTCAGACGCCAGGAGGGGCCCATTCTGAAAAAAACCGTTTGGGCGCTCATCCCTTACGGCCTGGTCGCCGTCGCCGCCGGGCAGCTGCTGGTGCTGGTCTAGCCCGGCAGGCGCACCGCAATCGTGCGGGTAAACCGGCGAACAACGGCGGTCGGGGACGACCGCCCTCCCGGAGGATGAGGAAGCCCGGGAGGGCCGCCGTCCCCGGCGGCCGCGGTACCCCGACACCTTTCCGGTGGTTATCGGCTCGGCGAACAGCTTCGATGGGCGCCCTGTCCAAGGCCATCGACCGCACGCAGTTTGCCAGCGACAACACCGCTCCCGTCGCGCCGGAGGTCCTGGCCGCCGTCGAGGCCGCCAACCGGAGCTTTTCCGGGCCGCTCAGGGTCGGGTGGAAGAGGGCGGCAGGCGGTAGGCCTCGACCAGCGCGGCGTTGCCGTCAGTCTGCCGGACGGAGATCTCATCGGACCGTCCGTCCCGGGTAGCGACCACCTGGACTTCGTAGGGCACCGCGACCGCCTTGTAGCTGAAAGCACCGTTGGAGCCCTCCTCCACCACGAAGGCCGGCGCCTGACCGACCCGCTCCCGGTTCTTGTACAGGAAGCCCCCGTTCAGCTCGGTCCAGCCGCCGTTTCGGGTGGTGATGACGGTGCGGTCCTTTTCGGTTTTGACGCCGGTGAACCAGGCCACCGAGCGGTCGTTCAGGATCATGGGCGTCCAGTAATAGCTTTCCGGATTAAGCTGCCAGCCCCAGACCCGCTGGCCGTGGAAGTGGTGGGGGACCCCGCCCACATCCAGCATGAACACACGACCGCCCGGTACCGTGTTCTTGTAGGAGCCTCCCGTCCCCTCCAGGATCCAAGTGCGGGTGCTGGCGTGGTCGAAGGACCAGTTGGCCTCGCCGTAGTTGTCGGCCAGCCAGGCCAGCAGTACGACCTCGGCCTCCCCGTCCGCCAGCCGGAAAAGCGGTTTGGCCCGACCGCTCGGGCCGGGGCTGTCCGGGTTGCGGAAATCGTGGTAGCCCGGCTCCTCGGTAATCCCGTCGAAGCCCTCGCTCCGGAACCCGACCGGCCCGATCAGCGCGCGCAGGCGGTTGCGCAGGATCACCGTATCGGTCAGGTGCGCCGGCTTGCCCGGCGGGTTGTACAGCTGGATGACCTCCGCCCCGTCGTCGATCGCGGCCTGCAGGGCCTCCGTGAAATCACCACCGGCCGGCACGCGTACCCAGTCGGCCGGATCGCCCAGATCCACCTCGGGCGGCAGTTCCGGGGGCAGGCTGACCGGTTCGGTCGTACGCCGGTGCAGCCGGAAGGTTTCGGGCCAGGCGAAGGCCTCCACAGGCCCGCTCATGACCCGTTCCCGCCGGGTCTCGACCACCCGCGCGTAATGGGGGGCGTGGATATGGCGGAGGAGCAGGCGGGCATTCCCCGGATTGATGACCGCGGTGGCGGCCACGGGCTTACCGTCCGGCGTGCGGAAATCCCCCTTGACGAGGCTGAGAAAGCCCGAATCCCCCGCGTTGTGGATGACCGGCACCCGATTGATGCTGGTCACATGGCTGAAAAAGGCGGACTGGTCCTCGTTGTGGATGGCGACCTCGGTCTGACCGGACAGCCGGATGTGGCCGAGTGTCATGCTGTGCAGGTCGGCGGCCAGCTGAATCCCGCGGCGGAAGCCTTCGACCCGGAGATCCCAGACCAGGCCGGGACCCGGACCGCGGATCATGCTGAGCCCGGCGTGGCCGGCCCGCTCGGGGTCACTGCTCCGGATGGTGATGGCACGGATGCCGCCGACATTGTTGGTGTGGTATTCGAGGCCGATGGCGCCCGGGTTCCCGGTCCCCACGTCGATGGTCATGTTGAGCATGCGCTGTTCGAAATTCTGGGCGAAGAACTGCTTGCCCCGGGTATCGAAGACCGGGACCGGGTTGTCCGGGTCCTGAAAGGCGGGCGCGTGGTCCTTGAGTTTGATGACGACACCGTCGCGGCTTTCGCCGAAAACCGTTTTCTTCTTGTCGCCCCAGAAGATGGGCTCGCTCACCAGGTAGGTGCCGTCGGGAAAATAGACCGAACGGGCGGTGCCGAAGTCGGGGTGCCGCCCCAGGCCGCGGTCGGGGTTCTTGCCGGACTGGAGGATGGCGCGCAAGGCCTCGGTATCATCCGTCACGCCATCCCCGCGGGCGCCCCCGTCGGCCTGGACATCGATGAAGTAACTGTCGGGCGCGGGTTCAAAACGGATATCGGCCAATAAGCTGCCGCCTGTCAGCGCGCTGAGAAAAAGGCCCAACCGGAGAAGGTTCGGCCATTGGATTACAGGGGTAGAGTTCATGCTCACGGTAACTGGCCGGTCCGGGTGGCTATCAGCAAGGGAATCAGGATTGAAACAGTTGAAATCGACCGGGAGCCGTGACGGCCCTTTGCGCGCGGGGCTCCGCTCCCCCACCTTTCCCCGGCTTTCCGGTGGTCATCGGCTCGGCGAACGGCTTCGATGGGTGCCATGTCCGAGGCCATCGACCGTACGCAGTTTGCCAGCGACAACACATCCACCGCCGCGCCGGAGGTCCTGGCCGCCGTCCAGACTGCCAATCAGGGCTTCGCCGGCAGCTACGGGGGCGATGCGACCACGCGGGCGGCCGCCGACCGGTTTCGCTCATGTTTGGAAACGGACGTCCCGGTCTATTTCTGTTTCAACGGGTCGGTGGCCAACAGCCTGGTGCTGGCCCAGGTGTGCCAGCCGTTTGATGCCGTGTTGTGTCACCCGCTGGGACATGTGGATACCGACGAATGCGCCGCGCCCGAGTTTTTTACCGGTGGGGCCAAGCTGCTGACGGTCGACGGGCCGGACGGCAAGATCGACCCCGCCCGCATCGAACCGGTGCTCGCCCGCGGGCACGGCATTCACAGTTCGCGCCCGCGCGTGCTCAGCCTGACCCAGTCCACCGAGGTGGGCACGGTCTATTCGGTCGATGAAATAAAAGCCCTGTGCGCTGCCGCGCATGAAGCCGGGTTGCTGGTCCACATGGATGGTGCCCGCTTCGCCAACGCGCTGGCGCACCTCGGCTGTTCACCGGCCGACCTGACCTGGCGGGCGGGGGTCGACCTGCTGACGGTGGGCGGCACCAAAAACGGCGGTTTTCTCAACGAGGCGGTCGTCTTCTTCGATGTCCGGCTGGCCGAGGGCTTCGAGTACCGGCGCAAGCAGGGCGGCCAGCTCGCCAGCAAGATGCGTTTTCTGTCCGCCGGCTGGCTGGGTCTCCTGGAGAACGATGTCTGGTTGCGCAATGCCCGACAGGCCAACCGGGCCGCACAGCGTCTGGCGGCCGGTCTGTCCGGGATCGACAGCCTGGAGTTGGCCTTTCCGGTCGAGGCCAACGCAGTCTTCGTCCGCATGCCCGCGGCCACGGCCGCGGCCCTGCATCACCGTGGCTGGCATGTCTACCCCTTCACCGATGTGAACGCCTGGCGCTTCATGTGCAGCTGGTGCACCGACGATGCGGCGGTAGACGCCCTGCTCGCCGACGCGCGCGAAATAGGAAAGGTGAAATAGGAAAGGACGGGGTTCGGCGTTCGGGGTTCGAGGTTCGGCGTTCCTAGGTTCCCATTTCCCATTTCCTATTTCATATTTCCTATTTCCCCATGCCCCCCAACATCCTCTTCCTGTTTCCCGACCAGTGGCGTTGGGACTGGGTTGGTTATCTGGACCGGGTACCGGTCCGGACGCCCAACCTGAACCGGCTGGCTGACAAAGGCGTCGTCTTCACCCGGGCCTTTTCGCCCGCCCCGGTCTGCGCACCCTGCCGCGCCTGTCTGGCCTCCGGGCGGCGCTACGACCGCAACCCGGTGCCGAGCAACCGCTACCATTTTCCCACCGACACCGTCCGGACGGTGTATCGGGAACTTCGGGACAGCGGCTATCATGTGATGGGCTGCGGCAAGTTCGATTTGCGGAAGGCCACCTTCGACTGGGGGCTCGACGGCCGAGCCTGGATCGATGCCTATGGCTTTTCGGATGGGATCGACAATGAGGGCAAGTACGACGGCACCATCAGCTACCAGCAGGCGCCGCGCGGGCCCAAGGGGCCTTATCTCAAGGCCCTGGAGGAGGCCGGTTTCGCCGGGGCGCATGTCGACGATTTCAATGCCCGCGGCAGGGAGCCCACGCTGACCGCGCCCTGCCCCCTCCCCGATGACCTGTATTGCGACAACTGGGTCGGGCAGCGCGGGCTGGATCTCCTGTCTGCCGCACCCGCCGGCAAGCCCTGGTTCCTCCAGGTCAACTTCACCGGGCCGCACAACCCCTGGGACATCCCGGCATCGCTGGCCAACGCGTACGCCGGCACGTCGTTCCCGCCGGCGGTCGGTGAGGGTCCGCACCCGCCCGAGGCCATCCAGGCCGTTCGCGAAAACTACAGCGCCATGGTCACCAACCTCGACCGTTGGGTCGGACGCTATCTGGATGTCCTCGAAGCGCGTGGCGAGCGGGATAATACCGTCATCCTCTTTTCGTCGGATCACGGGGAAATGCTCGGGGACCACGGTCTCTGGAACAAGGCCAGGCCCCAGCAGGCCTCGTCTTCCGTCCCGCTCCTGATTGCCGGGCCGGGGGTGCGCGCCGGCGTGCGTTGCGATGCCGCGGTCGACATCCTGGACCTGCCCGCCACCTGGCTGGACTGGGCCGCTGCCCCGCTGCCCGGGGATTACGACAGCCGGAGCCTGCGGCCCTTCCTCGAACAGGGGGAGGCCCTGCCCCGGGACCACGTCACCAGTGCGCTCGGTGGCTGGCGCATGGTGGTCGAGGGCAGCTGGAAACTGGTGCGCAACGACAAAGCGGATACCGCCTGTCTCTACGATCTGGATACGGACTGTGACGACTTACACGATCTCTCGACCATCAAACCGGGCCTGAAGCGCGACCTCGAAAAGCGGCTCCCGCCCATCCACCCCATGCTCGAACAGGAGGCCTGACCATGCCCCGCCCCTTCGCCATCGAAACCGGGTTGTTTGCCCGCCAGGTGCTGCAGCGCAACCGGCGTGACTGTTCGGACCAATCCATTGCCGGCACCGCGCCCGGCCCGGGAAACATCCGCTTCCGGGTGGAGGATGGAGCGGGTAAAGCCGTCCGCGGCCTGGCCGACGGGTCCGGCGGGACCGTGAGCCGCGGCCGCTTCGCCTTCCGCCTGAAAGGGATCCCGGTGGGGGGACCGTATCGGGTTGAGGTCACCTGGCTGCCGAATGCACGCGGTCAGGCGGCGCAAACACTGGCCGTCGACGATGTGCTGGTGGGCGATGTCACGCTTCTGGCCGGCCAGTCCAACATGGAGGGCATCGGTTACCTGAAGGCGGCGCTTCCCCCCGATCCGCATGTGCGGTGCTTCCGCATGCGGGATGAATGGACGGTGGCAGCGGACCCGCTGCATGTGCTTCGTGAGGCGGTGGATCCGGTGCACCACGAGATCAAGGGCGGGACGCCCGAGCGCCCGCGCCATGTCGGGGTGGGCCCCGGCATGGCCTTTGCCCGGGACATGCTGGCGCGGACCGGGGTGCCGCAGGGCCTGATCCCCTGTGCTCACGGCGGCACCGGCATGGCTGCCTGGGATCCGCGGTTCAAAACGCGGAAGGGGCACAGCCTGTATGGCGCGAGTATCCGGCGTCTCCGGAAGAGTGGCGGCCGGGTTTCGGCGGTTCTCTGGTATCAGGGCGAGAGCGATACGGACCGCCCCGAAAGCGTGGCCGCCTATACCGCCAACATGAGGCGGCTGGTCGCCGCCTTCCGCCGGGACGCAAACGATCCACGCCTGCCCTTCGTGATGGTGCAGATCGGCCGGGTCGTCGCCCCCGACCGGGCTCAGGCTTTGGCCGCCGCCCGCTGGAATGCGATCCAGGAAAAACAACGCCTGCTGGCCCAGGTGATCGAGCGCCTGGCGGTGGTTCCCGCCGTCGATCTGGATCTTGATGATGCCATCCACATTTCGGGCGAGGACCAGAATCGCCTGGGGCGCCGGCTGGCCCGGGCCACGGCCGGCCTCATCGGCCTGAAGAACGCCGGTAAGCCACCCATCGCGCCGGGGTCGTTGCGTGTCGCCAGAAATCCGCATACCGGCAACGCGGTGGTCGATGTTTCCTTCCGCAATGTCACCGAAGCCCTGGCGAGCCCCGGCCGCCCGCTTGGGTTTTCGCTGGTCGATGCCGCAGGCCACGATCACATCCTCTACAAAACCACCCTGCATGGGAATCGGGTCCGGCTGTGGACCCGGGAATTACCGGAGGTCATCCGCCGGCGCGTGCTGTACTACGGCTATGGCACCAACCCCGCCTGCACCATCACCGATGCCGCCGACCGGTCGCTCCCCGTCTTCGGCCCGGTCAGCCTGGCGGAGTGAACAGATAAACCGCGGGGGCGTTCGCAGGACTCACCCCAAGCCCCCCAGGGCCCAAAGAAGACAGGCATGAAAGCGCAAGCGGTTCAACCCGATGCGTCAGACAGGCTTTTTCCCGTCGGCGTGCCGCCATTCGGCAGGCTCATGGTCCAGAACAAGCGGCAGCCCTACAAGGGGAGGCGTTTGTAGGGCCGGCGCTTGTTGGCGATCCTGAGCGAGTCGAAGGGCGCCGCGCCGTCGGGCCAACGCCCCTGGAAGCGCCTCGTCCGGATGGGCCCGCTTTAGCGTCAACAGCAGCTTGCAGAGAGAAACGTGGCCGCGCCTTCAGGCGTGGTCGATGCACCCGGCGCCCGACTTCAGCCGCCGGGTGCCAGCAGGTAGACGGTCTGGGGGTCGTCATTGGCCAGGTGGGTCACCGGTTTGATGGTGAAGGCGGGGGCTGTCAGCCTGGCCAGGATCTGGTGTTCGGCTTCGCGCAGTTCCGGGCAGGCGGTCATGGCTGCAAGCCAGGGGCAGTGGGCCTCCCGGAGCTGAAAAGCCCCCAGGGTATCCAGGGTTTCGAGACGCGGACGGCAGCCCAGCTCCCGGCGCCAGGCAACCAGCCGGTCCAGCCGATCCATGGGTCCGCCTTTGCCTTTGACCGCCTTGCGCCCGGCTTTCACCTCCTGGCGCACCCAGCCCTTGATCAGGCGCTTCAGGGTTTTGCCGCTGCCCGACCCGGCGATGGCGAGAAAGGAGAGAGCCAATTCGCGGTGGCCGTCGGCAAAGGTCCCGGCCGGGTTGCCCTGCAGGTGCCACTCGAGGGCCGGCCGGCCCCGTCGCGACGGTCCGGGTGTGGCGGTTGCTTCGCCGCGCCGCTTCATCGCCTGCAGGTGCTGGCGTACCGCTACGGCGGATACGCCGACCCGGTCGGCCAGGGCGTCTGCGGTCTGCGGCCCGCGGTCCTTCAACTGGCGGCGGATGGCGTCGCGGGTGACGTCCTGTGCGCGGCGTCCGCGGGGGCTGGCAGCAGGCTTCATCGTTTAAAAAGAAAAAAATTAATGAAAGGGCGAGGGGTGCCTTTTTGAGAAAGAAAATAGTTTTAGAAGCCCAGTGACAAGCGGTTTGCGCTCATTTGCGCTGTTTTGTGAGTAACTTCTCAGGCTGTTCACGGGTTATTCACATTCAATCGGGGTTATTCGCCCGCGTATCGGCCTGAAATGCCGCGTAATCGTCAGGGAAATCGCAGTCGTTCAGCGCGTTTTCGGCCCCCGATGGCAGCTGGATCCTGCATACGGATTCTGCTTCCAGCAGACGGCGCGGGCTGAACGCCTCATGGGCTGGCAGACTCGCCCGTATGGATGGACGATAGAGTGCGCACAGCGGCTCCGGTCTGTCATCCGCCGGGTGGTGAAAGGCGATCGCGGCGGCTTCCGGTGCTTCTTCTCCGGCTGAAATCAAGGCCTGGAGGCAATCCACCGACACCCGGGGGAGGTCGCAGGCCAGGACCAGCCAGGCCGCGGTGGGCTGATGGTCCCAGGCCGCCCAGAACGCGGCCGGGGGTCCGGACAGGCCGGGGGGATCGCGCAGGAGCGTCAGGCTTTCCAGGTCGACGGGAACTGCTTGGTCTTCCGCCAGACTGAGGCAGACCGGTTGGCAGCCCACCCGCACCAGTTTTTGGACAGCCGCCCGGGCGAAGGTCAGACTGGTTGCGCCGTAGGCCAGGTTCGGCTTCGGCCTGGCCATGCGGGTGGAGCGCCCACCGGCCAGGACAAGGCCGTGGAGGGACAGGGACCGGTCGGATAGCTCAGCCTCGAGCATGCCTGTCCTCCCACCCCTGATGGATGTGGATCCAGCGGAGGCGGTGCCGGTAGAGACGGCCGACCGCTTCCGGTGAAAAGTGCTGGCGGATGGCCGCCGCCGCCGCCCGCCCCCGTTCGGTGGCAAGCCCGGGTTCTTTCACGATGCAACGCATGTGACCAGCCGCGGCAGCGAGGTCCGGATCCGCCCAGACCTGGCCCTGGCTGTAGGGCCCGTGGTCGCGGTTGAGGATGGTTTCGACGGCCGGCACAGGGAAACCGTTGGTGACATTGACATATTCGGCGGGGGCGGACCAGTCGGTGGCGACGACGGGTTTGCCGAGGGCCATGCATTCGGCGATGTTGAGGCCGAAGCCTTCGGAGCGGTGAAGGGAAACAAAGGCGTCGCAGGCGCTTTGGAGCCCGGTCAGTTCGTTCCGGGGCAAGGTGGCGTCGATCACGTGCAGGGCTTCCGGGGGAATACCATCCAGCGCGGCACGAAACCGGCGGGCATCGTCTGGGTTGCGGGTGGCATTGTGCGTCTTGATGACGAGGTGAGCGGGCGGATCCTTTTCCGGAAAGGCGCGCCGGAAGGCCTCGGCCACGCCCTCGGGATTCTTCCGCTCCCGGTAGGAGTTCATATCGAAGATGAACAGGAACAGGACCTTGTCGCGGGGCAGACCGAAATGGCTGCGCCAGTCCCCCGGGACGCGTCGGGGCCGGATGCTGTGTGGCATCACCACCACGGGCAGCGGGGCCTTGCGGCTGATGGCATCGGCCACGAAGCGGGAGGGGCACCAGATCTCCTGAAAAAACCGGCAGTTCGACACCCAGCCGTCGGGGAATTCGGGCAGCTCCCACGCCCAGTAGGCAATGTTGTACCGGTCCCCCCGAAAGTGCGGTCCGTAATGGTGGTCGATGTCCCGGGCCTCGGGCGGGTTGAAATGGAAGCAGTTGACCGCAAAGGGATTGTCTTCCCGCAAGCGGTCTGCAAAGGCCGTGTCGGTCTGCGGACTGAGGCAGTTGAATTTCAGGTCGATGCAGGCCAGATCGATGTCCGCCGCATCCGCCGCCCGCGCCGCCGCCCGCACGGACTCGCCCAGGCCGAGGTCGCCGCGGAACCAGCCGATCAGGTTCAGCCCGGGGCGGAAAGGCGGCCGCCCGAAATCCGGGTTGATCGGATCCGGGTAGCTCCGGAAATTGGCCAGAACCGTGTCGCCGATTTTCACCTCCAACAGGCGTGGCTGGCGGTTGCGGTGCTTCTGCCGAAAGGCCTGGAGGTTGTCGCGCAACCGGCCCGGCGGCGTGAGGCTGCGGGTCCAGCGGGCGAGACCTCCCAGGACGTTGCTCCAGCCGGCACCTTCGAGCGTGAAGGTGAGCCGATGGTGGTGACCGGCCCGGATGTCGGCGGGCAGCGTCCGGCTCCAGGGCTCGCCCGGACCGACCGGCAGGCGAGCGAGGGTCGTGCCGTCGAGGGCGACCCGGATAGCCAGGCGACCGACCCGGTGCAGGTGGCCGACGCCGGAGGCCGGTATCCATTTACCCGATACGGTGATCCTGTCCGCCGCCTCGTTCGGGGTGAAGGCCAGGCAGCCGGTCCGCTTGAGGTAGACGGAATGACCGTCGATGTGATCGGCGAAAAAGCCCTCCGCGTGGGCCCGGGTCTGGTACGGGATTTGTTTGATGGCTGGGGCGAGTGGGTTAACTATCCGGTAACCAAGAACTTCGCCAGTTCCGTCGCAATCCCGAAAGCCGCCCGATGGCCGCCCCGCCCGCCTGTCACCTGTCGATCATTTGCTGCCTGTACCAGCGGGAGGACCTGACCCGGCGTTTCGTGGAACACCTGCCCGGAACCGTCGACCCGGTCGGGGTGCCATACGAAGTGGTGCTGGTGGACGACGGATCGACCGACGGCACGCACGGTCTGCTGGACGGGCTCAGGGGCCGGCCCGGCTTTCAGGTGCTGCCGAACCCGGACAACCGCGGCTTTGCCTACCGGGCCAATCAGGGGGCGAAGGCCGCCCGCGGCCGGCACCTGCTTTTTATCAACAACGATGTCGAACTCGCGGCAGGGTGGCTGGAGCCGATGCTGGCGCTGGCCGATGATCCGTCGCCCTGGGTGCCGGGCCGTCGGCGAGCCCGGCTGGGCTGTATCGGCAATGTCCAGCGGCAGCCGGGAACCGGGCGGGTCGATCACGCCGGCGTGGCCTTTAATCCGCGGGGAACGCCCGTGCATGCCGGGCAGGGGTTGAAGGCGGGGCCGCGTGGTCGGGCGTCGGACTGGTTTGCGGTGTCGGCTGCCTGCCTGCTGGTGGAACGCGAGCTGTTCCTCCAACATCACGGTTTCGATGAGCGCTACCGGAACGGCTTCGAGGACATCGATTTCTGCCTCCGGCTGGCCCTGCGGAATCACGTGCATCTGGTTGCGCACGCCAGCGTGATCGGTCATTGGGTCAGCCAGTCTCCGGGCCGAAAGGACGCCCAGGCCGAGTCGGCCAACGCCACCCGATTCCGCGCGGCCTGGGAACCCTGGTTGCCCGCCCTGGCACGCATCGACCGCGCGCGCCTCTGGCTGCGCACCCGACCGCTGGCCGACCGCCTGGTCGACCCCTGGCGCACCCTCAACGCCTGGTCCCAGCTGAAAATGAACGAAGACCCCTGGGCCCGCCCGGATTATTAGAACCGGAATTTCCCGTAGGCCCGGCAGCCCTACCGACCGGGCCGGCGAATGGCGGGGAAGGCTTCAGGCTTCCAAGTTCCCGTCCCGCACCGCCTCGTCGATGAGGCGTCGGGCGTAGGTCCAGAGGTCGGGGGCACCGTGTTCGATAACGCGGTTGATGGCGACGACCTGCCCGGCGTTGACCCCGTGTTTTCGCCAGGCGGCGCCCCGGGTATGGCAGTTGTGCAGCAGGGGCAGGAGACGGTCGACCGCCCTGGCGAGCCGGGCCTCGGCGGTCCGGGCGGCCTCGAATTCGTCCCAGTCCGCGCGGAAGGCCCGGGCCTGATCCTCGGGCAGCAGGCCGAAGATGCGGTCGGCGGCCGCCTGCTCGCGCGCCGCCTGATCGTCTTTGCCCACCTCATCGTAGACAAACGTGTCCCCGGCATCGATTTCGACCAGGTCATGGATCAGTGCCATGCGCAGCACCTTCAGGAGGTCGACGGGTTCGGGGCAGTGCTCGGCCAGCACCAGCGTGGCGAGGGCAAAATGCCAGCTGTGTTCGCCCGAGTTCTCCAGGCGATCCTCGTTAATCAGCCTTGAGCGGCGCAGGACCCCCTTGAGGCGGTCGGCCTCGAGGAGGAAGGCAATCTGCTGTTCGAGACGGGACGGCCCGGGCGCGGCATCGGAATCATCGGCCATGGCTGCAGCCAATCCCGGCGCCGGGGGACTGGCAATGACCGACAACGCCTTCAGGTCAGCACTCGACGTCTTTGCCCTCGCTGCCCCAGACGGCCAGGCGCTCCTCGGATGAGCACTTGTCGGCTTCGGCGGGCAGGTAGTGGAACTGGAGGGCGCGGCGTCGGCGCTCGGAATGGTTGTCCGGGGTTCCGTGCGGGATCTTGCCGTCAAAGAAGAGGGCACCGCCGGGCTGGAGCGGGACCGCGACCGAGGTCTTGCCCAGCATGTCCTTGTCGCAGATCTGCCAGTCGCGGCGCTTGAAGTGGATGATCGGCTCGTGATGGCCGCCGGCCAGGACCTGCATGCAGCCGTTGTCGACATCGACGGGATCGAGGGCGATCCAGCAGCCGACGATGGGGGTGTCGACCGGGTAGTTGAAATAGGCATGGTCCTGGTGCCAGGGCTTTTCGCGGCCATGCCTGGGCGGCTTCGACAGCGCCATGTCCTGAAACATGGCAGGGGCTTTTCCGCCGAGCAGGCGCGTGATGACGGCGATCAGCTCTTTTTTGTAGGCCATGTGGTGCAGCCGTTCGTCGAAGTCGACAAACCAGGACAGCTTACGGACGGCGTCCATTTTCTCCTGGTCGGACATCTGGTCCAGTTTGCCGCGGGCAAACCGTTCGTAGTGGACGCCTTTATATTCCGGATTCTTCCGCAGGGCCAGGTCCTCCCAGCCGGCCAGGGCGGCTTTGACCTCTTCCGGATCGAAGACCTGGTCGACCGCGATGAATCCGTCGCGCCGGTATTGCTCGACGGCGGCCTCGTCGATGGCGCCGAGGCCCTCGAATGGCTCGGCCTTGCGGTCCCAGTGATACAGTTCGGGCGGATGGCCGCCTTCGCCGGAATCATAGAGTTGGCTGTCGTCGTCGTTGTGGGCGGGGGAGGCGTCGTGTTTGAGGGAAACCATGGCTGGGGACTGGGTTGAATGAAAAGATGCACAGTATACCTCAGGGGGTTTGTCTTGACCATGGAGTCGCGCGACAACTTTTTGTGTGAATCCGATGAATCTTGATGAGCTGAAACGTTGTCACATCCTCTGGTCCTCCCAGCCGGGATGTGGAACGGTACGTTGCGAACCGGGCTGGCGGCTGGATGCAGGTTGGAATGCCGCTTTGCGTGATTTCGACCTCTGGTTTGTCTGGGCCGGTTGCGGTACCATGCGCCTCAAAGATGGCCGGACCGTGACCCTGCGGCCCGGAGTCTGTTTTTGGATGCGCCCGACCGGGCGGTACATCGCCCGGCAGGACTCCGAGCAACGTCTGGGCGTTTCCTTCATCCATTTCGATCTGAAGCATCCGGATGCCGAGCGTCCGCTCAGCACCGGGCAGCTCAATGTTCCGGAGTTGCATCAGGTACCCGATTTTCCACTGTTCGACGGGGTGACCCGCGGGATTGTGCGCTACCTGCGGGCGGGCCGTCCGGCTCCTGCGGCGGGCCTGCTCCACGCGCTGCTGGTCGACCTGTTGACGCCGCGGCCCGAGCCGGCCGCCAGGCAACGGGGCTCGGTGCCCGAGGGCTTGCGCCGACCCCTGGAGACCGCGATGCGCGACATCGAGGAACGGCCCTGGGAACCGTTTCGCGTGGCCGACCGTGCGCGGGCTATCGGGTATTCGCCCGACCACTACAGCCGCATGTTCCGGCGGCTGACGGGGCAGACGCCGCAGGCTTTTCAGATCGCAAAACGGATCGAGCGGGCCCGCGCGCTGTTGCGCGAGACGGTGCTGCCCATCAAGGAGATCGCGGGTATGCTGGGATACGCCGACGTGTTCTACTTTTCGCGCCAGTTCAAGGCCGAGACCGGCCAGAGCCCGGCCGCCTTCCGGAAGCAGGGGGTATAAGGGGCTAACCACGAAGGGCACGACGAGCACAAAGCGGTTGGTTTCAACCGCCAAGCCGCGACGGACGCGAAGGTATTGGGAAGGGAATGGATCTGCAGGGACGCCCTGTTATCCAGCCGGGAGGGCGCTCGTCCCCGAGCGCCGTTTGGCCTCAAGGCCTTCAGCAAGCGGTAGCCCTACAGGTTACGCGTTCCTCGGACAGGGTTGCTGTTGCCCATCCCATGCGTCGAGTTGCATGAGATGGCGGACCTTCTTGTGACCGCTCTTGCTGGATAAAGGGAGGCCTGGTCTGCAGACTTTGCCGCATGACTACGCCAGACCCGCGTTTTCGTTACCTGCAACCCGACCAGCCCGACGCCGGCCTCACGGTGGACGGTCCGTTTTCGGTCCGTGAGCACGACGGGCGATCCGGCCTGCTGGCGGGCAGTGTCCGGTCGCGGCTGTCCTTTCCGGAGCACACGGTGGCCGGGGACCAGGGCGCGCTGACCTGGTGGCTGCTGCCCCTCGAGGGCATCGCGCCCGCGCACCAGATGCGTCAATTTCCGGAATTCGAGCCGGATTATTTCATGTACGGGCTGATGGGCGATCATCCGGATTTGCGTGACCGGTCTCAGATGAAATTCCACCTGCGCTACACCACCGACTGGTGGCGCAACTTGACCGCTTCGTTTCACCGCGATCCGCAGATCGGCTACAACGCCATCATCGCGCCGGACCATTTTAAATGGCAGGCCAACGTCTGGCACCAGCTGGCGTTGACCTGGAACAAGCCGGAGAACCGCTACCGGCTTTACGTGAACAGTGTCCTGGTCGCGACCGAGAACAAGTATCACCCCATGCCCTACGAAACGGCGGGCGACACCCTCTACGCGGGTAACCCGTCTTTCGCGCTGGGTGAGCTGGCCTTCTTTGACCAGGAGCTGGACGCCGAAACGGTGGCCGGCCGGTTTGCCGCCCAGGCCACCGGACCGGAAACGGACCTGGCCGCGCACCTGCACGCGGAGTACGTCGGCGATGCCCTCCCCGCCTGGCAACCCGACCTCGAGGGCCTCGGCGAACCGACCGAAGACCTGTCGCTGACCGATCCCGCGCAGATGGACCGCTTTGTGGTGCAGGGCCAGGACGACGGTCACCGCATCACCGACGAGGGGCTGGTGGTCGATACCAGCGGCGGGGACAGCCGGAAGGACGGCCTCCATTTCAATAAGGTGGAAAACTACCTCTGGCTGGACCGCTGCTTCGAGGGTGACCTGGCGGTCGACTTCGAGTTCAAGGTCAACAAGCGCAACGGCCTCGCGCTGATCCTGATCCATGGCTCGGGCATGCAGCGCGAGGATTTCATGGCCGATTACCCGATGCGCGAGGACGGCTCCATGAAAATGGTCTGCTGGGAAAACGTCCGCAGCTACCACTGGGAGTTTTATCGCGAGACCGACAACACGCGAAACGACACCGAGACGCATCTCCTGGTAAAAAACCCCTGGATGGTCGGGCTGGCTCACCAGTGCGGACCCGAACCTCTTGCCCTCGACACCTGGCACCGGCTCACCCTGGTGCAGGCGGGTGCTCGCATCCGCGGCGCGATCAACGGTTGCCTCCTCTTCGATGTCACCGACGACCCCTACCGCAACCACGGCCCGGTCTACCACTTCGGCCGTTTCGCCCTGCGCTGCAAGTTCAAGACCGCCATGGTCTTCCGCAACCTGCGGATCTGGGAGCGGTGAGCCACGCGGCCCTTTCCTGCAATCCGTGGCCGCGCCTTCAGGCGTGGTCCCGGCTTGAGCCGGGCAAGGCCAGGCCCTTGCCGACAGCCAGGCTTGTTCCCACCGGCTCAAGCCGGTGCTCCGACGAAGGCCCCGGCGAACCAGCGGAGGCCCGGCTTTAGCCGGGCAAGGCCAGGCCCCTTGCCGACAGCCAGGCTTGTTCCCACCGGCTCAAGCCGGTGCTCCGACGAGGGCCCCGGCGAACCAGCGGAGGCCCGGCTTGAGCCGGGCAAGGCCAGGCCCTTGCTGCCAGCCAGGCTCGTTCCCACCGGCTCAAGCCGGTGCTCCGACGAAGGCCCCGGCGAACCAGCGGAGGCCCGGCTTGAGCCGGGCAAGGCCAGGCCCCTTGCCGACAGCCAGGCTTGTTACCACCGGCTGAAGCCGGTGCTCCGACGAGGGCCCCGGCGAACCAGCGGAGGCCCGGCTTTAGCCGGGCAAGGCCAGGCCCCTTGCCGACAGCCAGGCTTGTTACCACCGGCTGAAGCCGGTGTTCCGACGAAGGCCCCGGCGAACCAGCGGAGGCCCGGCTTGAGCCGGGCAAGGCCAGGCCCCTTGCCGCCAGCCAGGCTTGTTCCCACCGGCTGAAGCCGGTGCTCCGACGAAGACCCCGGCGAACCAGCGGAGGCCCGGCTTTAGCCGGGTAAGGCCAGGCTATTCCCGGCAGCCCGGCTTGTTCCCACCGGCTGAAGCCGGTGTTCCGACGAAGGCCCCGGCGAACCAGCGGAGGCCCGGCTTGAGCCGGGCAAGGCCAGGCTATTCCCGGCAGCCCGGCTCGTTCCCACCGGCTGAAGCCGGTGCTCCGGCGAAGGCCCCGGCGGACCAGCGGAGGCCCGGCTAGTGAGTGAACAAGAGGGTGCCCGCAATCCTTTTAAGCATAGGTATTACGCCTCGGTTTCGGCTTCGGTGGGTCGCTTTGCGGCTTCGGCATCGAGCAGAAAGAGGGCTTCCACCCGGTCTCCCGCCAGTTCCAGGCGGTCGACCCAATCCTGGGCCGATTTTTCTTCTTCGACCTGTTCGGTGAGGAACCAGCCGAGGAATTCCTGGGTGGCAAAATCCTTCTCTTCGCGAGCGATCTCGTAGAGTTCGTTAATTTGCTGCGTGACCTTGGCCTCCTGAGCGAGGCTGGTTTTAAAAATCTCCAAAGGCGTCGAGAAATCGGTCTTGGGTTGTTCGATGACCCGAAGGGTGACCTTGCCGCCGCGATCGTTGAGATAATTGAAGATCTTCATCGCATGCAGCTTTTCCTCCTCGGCCTGCGCGAGCATCCAGGACGAAAACCCGGCGTAGGGCGTCGTCTCCAGGTAGGCGTGGATCGCCAGGTAGGCGTAGTAGGAGGTGAACTCGTGGTTGATCTGCTCGTTGAGCGCGTCCTGGACACGGGTGCTGGTCTTGGGCATCGGTCTATGGGTTAACGATTCCTGATTGAGGTGAGGGGATTGTGATGTCCCTTCACCCCGATTGCGAGGAATCTGGATATCTTCCGGGAATGATGCTGTAAATCAGGCTTAATTGGTACGGGTAGCTCCTGTTGAGGAGAAATCAGGACGGTATCCCTTTTGAGTGCGGCGAATCGTTCGCCGCTTTACTGAAGGCAAGTCTCCCGGTCGTCGTTCCGCTCCGCGGAACGATTCGCGCAGGCAGCGCTCAAGCGCAGCCCTCCCAGTGTTGCGGGTTCGCGGGGTAGACAGCGGCGGCCGTCTCTTAGACCTGCCGGTAGTGCGGCCCCCTGATTGACACCATGATGCACCCGTTTTGCCCGAACTTCTCACCAGAATCGGTAAACAGGGCGGTAAAGGATTCCGGTCGAGGGGCTTGCAGCATTGCTTCGAAATGCACGTTCGTGAGGTAGCCCTGTTTCCCGATTCTTTTCGCCCACATGCGCGATCTGCGGCGTTGTCGGGCTGGAAACCGTCCGGTTACGCACCTCAGTGCGCGCCCAGCCGGTTTCGCCCTCCGCCTGGCAGCTCATCACATCTGGGCTTCATGAGAAGTCCGGGTTAGCACCATGATGTATGCGGATTACGGTCAGCATTTCTGGTGAATTGTTGAATGAAGCCAAACGTGTTGCCCAGGAGCGGAAGGTTGCGCTCGAAGAGGTCATTGACGATGCACTCAGGCTGGGCCTTAAGACCCAGCCCAAAGGTGAACCGCAGTCCGAGGACATCATGCCCTTCGTGATGAGCGGAGGCTCTGGCGTCCGTCCAGGAGTAAACCTTAATGATAATGCATCACTGCTCGAACCCCTGGAGGACCAGTGAGGCTGCTGGAGAAAAATAAATCACCACAAAGAGCGTAAAGAGCACGAAGGAAACGAATTCGAATCGCCTTCGGACATTCAATCCGAATTCCTGTTCAACGTTAATGTCACCAGGCTCAAAGACGGCATGAAACGATAATCCCTGAAACCGCCTTCGTGTCCTTCGTGCTCTTTGTGGTGAACATCATGACCGATGACGAGCGTTCATGCTCAATCGACCGGACCCGCGATCAGGCGGGTTTTTCTAACCCCGCCCGCAACTGGAGATACAGGCCAAGGGTATAGCCGTGGATGACGCGGTAGGGGCCGCGTTGGAGGGCGTCGCCGCCGCAGTTGTGTTGCGTGGCGCCGTCCACCCAGCCGTCGGGGGTGAGGTGTGGCGCGAAGCCGGCGAGGGCCCGCTCGGCCGCGGATCGGCCTTCGGGAAACCAGTCGTCCTGGGCCGCTAGAGCGCAGGCAGTGGCGATGCCGGCCGAGCCGGAGGTATCGGGCAGCGTATCCGGATCGTCGATATAGCTGCCCCAGAGCCCGGAGTCGGATCGCTGGTGCTGGATCGCCCAGGCCAAAACGTTTCGCCCGATGGCGATCAGGTCGTCGGGCTCCCGACCGGCCAGCCGGAGTTGACGGATCCCCCGCGTCAGGCCGTTGGTGAACCAGCAGACGCCGCGGGCCCAGTTCCTGAAGGTGCCCTCCGTGCCGTCGTCGGTCATGCGCAGCCAGAGTGTATCCGTTTTCCAATGACGGGTAGTGAGCGCCCGGTAATGGGCTTCGACCCGATCGAGCAGGTCCTCGCGCCCACGCAGGCGTCCGATCAGGGCCAGCGGATAGGCGCTGGTGTATGCCGACTCGGTGGCGGACCGTTTTCCGTCGCGGATGCAGCCGTCGGGGGCGATTCGCTCCGCCCAGAAGGCCAGCACGGGGTCGATAGACGGGTGATCCGGCTGTAGGCAGGCGATGGCGGCAAACGGGAGCGTATTCTCCACCCCGCTGGGCTTGGCCCCGCCGATCGACGCTCCGGGGCCGAAGGTCGTCCAGCGCTCGAGGCGATTTTGAGCGATGCGCCGGTTGTCGGCTTCCGGGAAGAGGCCGTGGGGGATGAGCGCATCGAGGAGACAGCCCTCCATCCAGGTGAACTCGGTTTCAACCCGGCCCTCGCGGAGACGGCTGACCACGGCCTGATCCGGTGGCTCGCCCGCCGGGGCGACCCAGCCGGGGCGGACCGCGGGATCGGCGTGGTTGGGCCCGTACAGCGAGGGACCAGGCTCGACGTCGAGGGGCACCAGCCGCCAGGAGCCGGGGCCGTAGGCGTCCGCTCCCGCCACGGTCGTCCGGAAGACCTGACCGTTGACCGGGTAGCGGATGTCGAGCTCAGCCACGGGGGAGTCGATGTCCGGCGGAATGAGGCCGATGCGCCGGCAGCCATAGTCCTTTTCGGCGACGGTGACCTGGAAAATTCCGGTGTCGGTTGGATCACCCGTCGGGGTAAACGCGGGGCCATCCGGGTCCGGCTGAAAAGTGTTTTCGGTGTGTTTCACCATAAGAGGAGACTGTTTCCGGCCCGGTACATCCGGTCAACGGTCTGTCGGCTTGACCTGCGCAATGCCGCGGGTCTCGCTCGTCAGCATGGCCTTTACCCCACCGATCGTCCGCTGGGCGGACCCCTCCCCGACCTCCGCCGAGTCCATGCCGCTGGGCAATGGTGAAACCGCCGTCAACGTCTGGACCGAACCGAACGGCGACGTGGTATTCTATCTCGCCCGGACCGATGCCTGGGACCGGTTCGGCTACCTGCTCAAGGTGGGGCGTGTCCGGATTTCGATAACGCGCAAAGATGGCGAACCGCTTTTCGGGGTCGAAGATGCCCAGTGCTGGCAGCAAGCCCTCAACACCGGCACCGGCACATACGACCTGACGACCGGCGATGCCTGGCTTTCGCTCTGGGTGGATGCCGGCCACTCCTGTATCCATGTGGAGATAGCCGGGTTGGAGCCGGTCCGCGTCACCGCTCGGGCCGAAGTCTGGCGGACCGGGGAGCGCGATCTCGAGGGCAAGGAAAGACACAGCCATCACACGGATGCGCCTTACCGGGTGTTCCGCGGGGCGGACACGCGGCTGGCGGCCGATCCCGGGGACCCGGCCGTGGGTGCCTTTCACCACAACCCGACGTCCAGCTGGCGGCCCAACCTCGAGCAACAGGGCCTGGGCGGGTTCGCGGACCAGGCGGACGATCCGTTGCTTTACCGCACCTTCGGCTATCGGATCGATGGACCGGGCTTCGAGCGCGAGGATGACCAGACGCTCGTCTGCCTGGCGGAAGATGGCGACGCCACGTTGCGGGTCACGACCCATTGTTCGATCCAACCCGATCCAGCGGCCTGGATGGCGGAATTGTCAGAAGTGGCCCAATCCTGTCCGCAAGCCGCCGATGAAGAGGCCCGCGACGATCACATGGACTGGTGGGACACCTTCTGGTCGCGCAGCCACATCGATATCGGGGGCAATGGCGCCGCCCGCACCATCGGCACCAGCTACAACCTGCAGCGGTACCTGGGTGCCTGCGCGGGCCGCGGTGCCTACCCGATCAAATTCAACGGATCGCTCTTCACCGCCGACTGGGGTTACGAAGCGGAGCCTTTCGATGCCGATTACCGTCGCTGGGGCGGCGGTTACTGGCACCAGAACACGCGGCTGGCCTACTGGCCGATGCTGGCGGCCGGTGACTTCGAGCAGTCGCATCCCTACTTCCGGATGTATCGCGACATGCTGCCGCTGGCCCGGTTCCGCACCCAGACCTACTTCGGCCATGAGGGAGCCTACTTTCCCGAGACGGTCTATTTCTGGGGTGCGTATCTGGAGCACAACTACGGTTGGCCCGAGGAGCGTGCCGGCCTGCACCCCGGGGAATCGGTTAACCCCTACATTCGCTGGCACTTCTCCAGCGGCCTCGAAATCGTCTGGCACGCGTATCTGTTTTACCAATACGTCGGGGAGGATGCCTTTGCGGAGGATACCCTGCTCCCGCTGGCCGACGGCGTCCTGGGCTGGTACGACCGCCACTTCCCCCGGGAGGCGGACGGTACCCTCCGTTTCGAGCCCGCCCAGGCCATCGAGCAATGGCACGAGGCGATCAATCCTCTGGCCGAAATTGCGGGCATCACACGGGTCTGCCGGAGCCTGCTGGCGTTGCCCGAATCCCTGACGTCGGACGAACAGCGCGCCACCTGGCGGCGGCTGCTGGAGGAACTCCCGCCTATCCCGGAGCAGCCCGGCAAGGACGGCGAGCCCGTCTTCGCCCCGGCGCACGAAGTGATGGGCCCACCCAAAAACTTCGAAAATCCGGAGCTGTATGGCATTTTTCCCTACCGGCTGCATGGCCTGACCGGGGACAAGCTGGAGACGGCTCGCCGGAGTTTCCGCCGGCGGGTGCACACCCACGACCGCGGCTGGGCGCAAGACGGGATGCAGGCCGCCCTGCTCGGGCTGACCGAGGACGCGCGCCGGTCAGTCACCGACCGCCTGACCGTGCCCAGCGCCTATGCGCGGTTCCCGGTCTTCTGGGGCCCCGGCTTCGACTGGATACCCGACCAGGACCAAGGCGGTTCCGCCACCGCCGCGCTGCAGTTCATGCTGCTGCAGGTCGATCTGGAGCAGAAGCGCCTGCGGGTCTTTCCCGCCTGGCCGCCCGAATGGCCGGTTTCCTTCAAGCTGCGCGGGCCGGGTGGCATGGTGGTGACCGGTCGCTATGCGCCTGGAGAGGATCCGGACATCGAGATCGAAGGCGGCCCCGGGGGCTATACGGTTATCAACGGGTTTGCGGCCGATGACGCTGCTGCCGCAGACTGATCGCCGTGGCTGGTTCCAAACAAATCACCCTCACCTACTTCGCCTTGTTGCGGGAACAGCGTGGGCTCGGAGAGGAATCCGTGACCACGCCCGCACCGACGGTAGCCGATCTCTACGGCGAGCTGGCGGGCAAACACGGCTTCACCTTGCAGGCGTACCAATTGAAAGTGGCGATCAACGGCGACTTCGCCCCCATGGACCATCCCCTCGCCGACGGCGATGCGGTCGTCTTTATCCCGCCTGTTGCCGGGGGCTGAGGGGTTTACCGGTCTTGGTCTCTTTATTGCGCCGAAGGCGCTTTTGAGTGCGGTGACTCAGTCACCGCTTTGTGGAGGCGGGTCTCCGACACGCCGAGGCTGAGACCAATAGCATCCGCTGATCGAAAACCGAGCCAGCCTGCCCTGCTTGCGTGACCCCCGCACGGCACGGGTTACGCGAGCGTGCGCTGAAGCGCACGCCTCCCACGTGAACACCGCAGGGTGATAACCGCCGATTGGCGCCGATGGGGGAAGGTTCGGCGTTTCGGATTTTGAGTTCGCAGCCAGCTCCGGCCCACCCTCAGGCGTCGCGGCGATAAGCGGGGGCCAGCGGCTCGGGCCGGAAGGTGGTTTGGGGTTTCAGCATGGCAGCCACATAGGTGTCGATGGCCTGGTACTGTTTTTCTTTGGCGGCGTCGGACATCCAGGAGACCTCGAAGGAGGCCTTTGCCAGGGCGGTGAGGTCATCGACACCCCAGCCGAGGTCGTCTGCGGTAAAATGGTAGACGTCGTTCAGGTAGGCGCTGGCCATCAGGCCGGGGTCGTCGGTGTTGATCATGGCACGCAGGCCGAGTTCCCGCATCTTGCGCAGTTTTGCGGTCACGATTTTCAGGTAGGTCCGGCCGAGGCCCTCCGGGCTGAAGCGGATGGTCGGGCAGGGGGTGAACCCGATGCCGCGCTCCTTCGCGAGCGCCACCAACTCGGGACGGTCCACCGTGTTGACCCCGTGGTCGATGCGCTCGACGCCGAGCACCTCGATGCAGTCGCGGATGTGCAGGTAGCTCTCGGGCTGGTTGACGTCGCAGTGCGCGGTCAGCCGGAATCCCATTTCCCGCGCCCGCTGATAGACCTCAGCGAATTTCTGCGGGAAGCCCTCAACCTCCGGATGATCGAGGCCGATCCCGATCAGCTTGTCCCGCACGGCGTCGCTGTCTTTCAGAAGGTCCATGGCCTCCGCGCTGGGACGATTGCGGTGAAACCCGAGGATGTAGGCCACGCTCAGGCCCAGCTCGGCCTCCGCGTCCCGGGCGGCCTGATCCAGGATCCCAACCACCTCATTCTGGGAAAGGCTCCGCCCCTGATGCAGTTGGGGCCCGATGAACATTTCGATGCGGCGCACGCCCTGTTGCTGTGAGCGCACGAAAAACCGCCAGGCCAGGTCGTAGTAGTCCGCTTCCTCGACGAGGACGGAGGCGAAGCCTTCGTACACCTCAATGAAGGTCGGCAGGTCCCGGATCGTGTAGAAGCGCTGCAGGACATCCTCCACCGAAGCGTAGGGCAGGCCGACCTTGTTCTTCCGATTCAGCCGGATGATGTCCGCGGCTTCGAGGAGGCCCTCAAAGTGAATATGCAATTCCGCCTTCGGCAGACCGTGAATGATTTGGCTCAGGAGCTGCCGGTGGTCGGAGGGCTCATACAGCGGGGAGGCCGGGGTCTGGCCCAGGCTGCGGGCCGGCGCGGCGAGCGAAACCGCCGCCGTGGTCGAGGCAGTCGCCAGGAATTGTCGTCGGTTCATGATGCGATGGGCGTTGGGAGAGAGACCCCCGATGACATGCATCGCCTGTGCCATAATCCAGCGAGCGTCGGCTTCCTTCGCCTAGTTCAGGATCTTCGGGAAGCCAACGCCTCCCAAGTGGGCGTCGCCCGGGTCAGGCAACCTCCCTTCGCTGGTCGGCGCAGCTGGGAGGGCTGGGCTTTAGCCCTGCCTACGTGTTCCCCGCACGGGTTACCCGAGCGTGCGCTGAAGCGCACGCCTCCCACGTGAACACCGTAGGAAGGAACCCCGCTGATGGACGCAGAAATCCCGGGGCTCGGCGTGTCAGCCGGCCCGCTACACGCGTACAAGCCGCTATTTTCCGTTTGTTCGATTGATGACACACGCCCTAGGCCTCAATGCCCAGTCCATCCGCGATCTGGCGGATGTGGGCTTCGGCGGCGTCGTATTCGTCGGCGGTCTTCAGGTGCTCGATCATGAGGGGGACATCGCGGTCGAGGGCGTTGAGGCGGCGGAGGTACTGCGGGTAGTCGAGCCAGCCTTCGCCGGGGGCACATTCGCTGAGGTGGACGGTCAGTTCGCCGCTGAGTCGGATGTCCTTGGCGTGGGCGGAGACGATCTTATCGCCCAGGAGGTCGAAGCAACGGTCGATGAAGGCGGCGCTGTTGGCGGCGAGGACCGGCGAGGTGGTGATGTTGACCGGGTCGAGGTGGCAGGCCGCTGCGTCGCGGTCCACCTTCTCCAGAATCTCGACGTAGCGTTCCGGGCTTTCGGGCGGCACCCAGGGCATGGCCTCGATGCCGAAGGCGGTTCGGACCGGCTTCACCCGGTCGATGATTTCGCGGACCGTCCCGACGATGCGGTCAATGGTCTCCGGACGGAAATGGTCGCGGTGCGGGGCAGCCCAGGCCTCGCTGAGCGAGCCGGCCAGCGCCACGCAGCAGTTGGCCCCGATTTTTTCCGCCAGTTCGAGGCCACGCGCGATGGCGGTAATCCCGGCCTCCCGGGTATCGGCGTCGGGGCTGATCGGGTTTACGTGCCAGACACCGACCTCGGCGATCAGGATGTCAGCCGCTTCCGCTGCCTGGCGGTAGGCCTCGATTAAAGCGTCTTCCGGCAGCGGATCGTGCGGCAGCGGACAGTAGGCGGCCGGGCAACCGGAGGCCTGCATGGCCTTGACCCAGCTGGCGGGGTCTTCGCGTTCGAAGGGATGGTGAAGCGGACGTCCGAGGCGCATAGCGCTACCCTACCCGCGTGCGGACAGCGCCTTCAAGGTCGGGCGGGATTGCAGCAGCGCGCGACCCCGGTTTGGCTGGACTCATGGCTTTCCGGATGTCCGACACCCCGATCGATCCCGATGCGCTGAAAAACCGTTTAGGCGATCCGGCGGCCGGCGCCTGCTGTGTGTTCGAGGGCTGGGTGCGCAACATGAACGAGGGACAGCCGGTTCAGTCGCTGGCTTATGAGGCCTATGGGCCGCTGGCGGAAAAGGAGGGCAACCGGATTCTCGAGGAGGCGCGTGAGCGCTGGCCGCTGCTCCAGGTCGAGGCCGTGCACCGGACGGGTCACCTGCAGCTGGGTGACCTCGCAGTCTGGGTCGGCGTGGCCAGTGGCCACCGGGATGCCGCTTTCGCCGCCTGCCGGTTCCTGATCGATACCATCAAGGCCCGGGTCCCCATCTGGAAAAAGGAGTACTACGTCTCCGGGGCCAGCCAGTGGATCAACTGCACCGACCCCGGCGATATCGCCCCCGAGCCGCCGGGGTGTAATCACTGAAGGGGCGAAAACCGCAAATCTCCGCTTATCCACGCAAATGCTGCGAAGTGGAATGACCTGTCGTTCTTCCAGACCAGAATGGTGCATCATCAAGATTTTAGCTGACTGACTCGACCTTCACCTGAAGTTGGAATCAATCAGCGGAGATTGGCGTAGATTAGCGGTTTCTCCGTTCTGCGGGCTGGAGCATCCGTGTGGATGAGTGGTTAATCCCACAGGTGATTGCTTCCCCCTTGCCAAACACGTGTAGGGAAATTGGGATGGATGGCCTACGCTGCAACGCATCACCCGCCAAACGATACCTGATTTTATGGCAGACGACCTTTCCGATATCGGCCTCATCGGCCTCGCCGTCATGGGCCAGAACCTGGCCCTCAACATCGCCGACCACGGCTTCCAGATCTCGGTCTACAACCGGACGACTGAGAAGATGGAAAAATTCGTGGCCGAGCACCCGGACACGCCGGGCGGCCTGCGCGGCGAAAAGGAGCTGGAGGGCTTTGTCCAGTCGCTCAAGACGCCGCGGAAGATCATCATCCTGGTGCAGGCCGGCAAAGGGACCGATGCGGTCATTTCCAGCCTCACCCCGCTGCTGGACCAGGGCGACATCATCATCGACGGCGGCAACGCCAACTGGAACGACACCATTCGCCGGGAGCAGGAGCTCCGTGAGGCCGGTTTCCGGTTCATCGGCACCGGCGTCTCCGGCGGGGAAGAAGGCGCGCGCTTTGGGCCGAGTCTGATGCCGGGCGGCGACCCCGAGGCCTACGAGCACCTCAAAGGTATCTGGGAGGCGGTCGCGGCCAAGGTGGACGACGAATCCGGCAAGCCGCTGGAAGGCGCGGAACCGGGCAAGCCGGTCGAGGGGGGCGTCCCCTGCACGGCCTACATCGGGCCCAACGGTGCCGGCCACTACGTGAAAATGGTCCACAACGGCATCGAGTACGGCGACATGCAGATGATCTGCGAGGCCTACGACCTGATGCAGGGGCTGCTCGGCATGACGCCCGCCGAGATGGGCGAGGTCTTTTCCAGGTGGGACACCGGTGTCCTCGACTCTTTCCTGATCGAGATTACGGCCGACATCCTCAAGCAGGCCGATCCGGAAACCGGTAAACCGTTTGTCGACATTGTCCTCGATACGGCCGGGCAGAAGGGCACCGGGAAGTGGACCAGCATCAATGCGCTCGATATGGGCGTGCCGGCCCAGACGATGGCCGAGGCCGTCTTCGCCCGCTGTCTCTCCGCCATCAAGGACGAACGGGTGGCCGCCTCCGACATCCTGAATGGGCCGGAATTTGCCTACGACGGCGACCGCGAGGAGCTGATCCAGGCCATCCACGACGCGCTCTACTGCTCCAAAATCTGCTCCTATGCGCAGGGCTTTCAGCTGATGCGCGAGGCGCAGAATGAATACGACTGGAAGCTCAACTTCGGCGAAATCGCGCAGATCTGGCGGGGGGGCTGCATCATTCGCGCCCGGTTCCTCCAGAAGATCACCGAGGCCTTCGAGCGTGATCCCGAACTGGCCAACCTGCTGCTCGATCCCTTCTTCAACGAGGCGATCCAGCAGGCGCAGGCCAACTGGCGGAAAGTCGTCGCGCTAGCCAGCCAGGCCGGGGTGTCCATCCCCACCTTCAGCAGCGCCCTCTCCTATTACGACGCCTACCGCACCGCCCGGCTCCCGCAGAATCTGCTGCAGGCCCAGCGCGATTACTTCGGTGCGCATACCTACGAGCGCGTCGACCAGCCGCGCGGCCAGTTCTACCACATCGACTGGCCCGAAGAAGGCCGCCCGCAGCTGGAGATGTGAACGGCCCCCTTCCGGGGTCTTTAATTCGTACCGCGCCGCTTCAGCAAGCGCTGGGTCGTGTAACCGGTCTGACCCACCCGGTCGCCGGATTCTCCGCCAGCCAATACGGGCGCCGCAAGCAGCGCCCCTACGGCCTGAATTCCCCGCCAGCCCAACGTAGGGGCGTCGCTTGCGACGCCCGCCGCGCAACCGGCTGTGTGGCCCCGTCCCGGCTCAGGCCGGGCCGGGGCGGGGGGACCGGTTAGCCGCCTCGAGCGGCTCGAGCCGGCCGAGGAGCCGACCGAGAAGGCGGGCTTTTTCCTCCGCACATCCGGGATCGTCCCAGCGGTTCAGGGCTTCGCCGGGATCGGTGTCCAGGTGATACAATTCGCCGTAGTCCCGATCCTGATACCAGGTCAGTTTCCGGTCGGGGGTGACCAGCGTCTTGAGGCGAAGGTCGCGGAGATTGTCCACGCATTCGACCAGAGCGTCCGTTCGCCCGGAGGTGCCGGTGCGCAGGGCGTCGAGGGTAACGCAGCCATCGTGGGCATCGGCCGGCAGGGCAAGGCCCGCGGCCTCGGCGATGATCCCGGCCAGGTCGACATGGCTGATGATATCGGTGAGGACGGTTCGGCCCGGCAGGCCGGCGGGCCAGTGCAGCAGCAGGGGCACGCGGATCAGCGGCTCGAGGGGGAAGGGGCCTTTCAGCCAGAGGCCATGGTCGCCGAGCAGTTCGCCATGGTCCGAGGTGAAGATGATGAGCGTGTTGTCGAGTTGGCCGCGCGCTTCCAGCTTCGCGAGGATGCGGCCCCACTCGCGGTCGATCAGCCGCATCATGCTGTAGTAGTAGGCGCGTGCTTCGCGAAGGTCGTGTTCGGATACAGCGCTGTAGTCGAAGCCGCCGAGCTGGCCCATCAGCCGGTTGTCGAGCGGACGGTCGGGATCGCCGCGGGTATCCGCCTCGCCGCGGTGCGCCAGCCGGTAGTGGGGCGGCTTCTGCGCCAGCGCGTCTTCCGACACCGTGGGCACCGGGACGTCTGCCGGATCGACCCGGTCCTCGAAATCCTCGGGCAGCGCATGCGGGTGGTGCGGATCCTGAAAGCCGATGGCCAGGCAGAACGGTTCGTCGTCGGGCTGCCCGTCGAGAAAGGCGATCGCGCGCTCGGCGGCCCAGGTGCTTTGATGGCAGGCAGTCGGCAGGGCCCAGTCGCGCGCTTCGCCGCCAAAGGGGGATTCGGAACGGGACGCTGCCTGTTGCCAGGCCTGAAAGGTTTCGCGCGATACGCCCTGGTGATCGCGCAGCCAGCGCCCGTAATGCCCGGTCATGCCGTTGATGGTGTGGCCGGAGGACCATTCGATGGTCTGGAAGCCGTAATAGGGGCCCGCGTAGGGCGGCTCGCGGTCATCGGGATCGAGGAGTGGTGGTTTGCGCATGCCCGGTCCCACCGCGAAGGCGTGCTCGCGCGACTGATCCGGCGGCCCGTGCCAGGGCTGGAAGTGAATTTTTCCCACGTAGTGCGTCCGGTAGCCTTCCCCGGCGAGCCTGTCTGCCAGGGTGGTCAGCGATTCGCGGGTATGCGTGCCGATGTTCCACGAGCCGTGGCGGTTGACCTGAAGGCCGGTGAACAGCGACACCCGGGCGGGCGTACAGACCGGATTGGCGCAATAGGCCCGGTCGCAGCGGATGCCGTCCCGGGCCAACCGGTCGATGTGCGGGGTATGCGTGTAACCGGCCCCGTAGCAGCTGAGCGTATCGGTCCGCTGCTGGTCTGTAGTGACGATCAGGATGTCGGGCCGCTGCGGCATGGGTTTGGATCTTCAGGGAGCCCTCCCCGTGCTTCAATCCCGTCGAACAGGATCAAAAGCGAAGCCGGTGCGTCCGTACGGCCTGGATCATTTCGCGGTCAGGGCCGGGCAATGAGCCAGCCGCCGGCCAGACAGAGGCCGGTGCCGGCGGCGGTCCGGAGACTGCGGTTGGGGGCCAGGCGGGTCAGTCGCTGACCGAGGAGCGCATAGGCCGCCTTGACCGCCCCGACCGTCAGCACGGTCACAGTGCCGATGATCCACGCCTGGGCGGGGGTCATTTGGCTCAGGTCAAAGAAGGCCGGAAAGAGGCTGGCGTAGAAGAGGATGGCCTTGGCGTCGCCGAGCGTCAGCAGGAGCCCGGCCAGGAACGAGGCGCCGGAGGACGCAGGGGACGGGACTGACTTTTCGGTCGTTGGTTTTTGCTGCCAGGCGGCCCGGATGCATTGGATGCCGAGGAAAATCAGCCAGAGGCCGGCGAGGATGCGGACAGCGAAGAACAGCCCGCCCAGCGTTTCGGCCAGCAGGGTCATACCGGTGAGCGCCAGTGCAACGAAGATGAGGTCTCCCGCCGCGATCCCGGCCGCAACGGCCAGGCCCTGTCGGGTGCCGTGGGTGGCGGTGCGGGTGACGACCAGCATGACGCTGGCACTCGGGATGGCGGCGAGGAGCGTCAGTGTGGCGATCAGCGCGAGGCAGGCGGCGAGGGTCATGGCGGGTTGAAAAGAAAGAGGCTTTTGGGGTGACAGGCTTTGGGTTATTACGCAACGGCCCGTACGGCGGTCGGGGACGACCGCCCTCCCGATTTCGCGACAAAACCCCGGGAGGGCCGCCGTCCCCGGCGGTCGCGGGTCTCAAGGTTTTATTGCTGATATATTGAGTGCTTAACCACGCCTGAAGGCGCGGCCACGCCATGCCGCGACTGGGTGCTAGCGCAGGGCCGGTGGGAGGTCCTTTCAGGGCGTTTGGTCCTCCGGGTCGAGGAGGCCGAGGCGGACGCTCATCCGCAGGTTGGTGCGGGCACGGAATTTTTGAAAGCCTTCAAAGAGGGCCATTGGCCCTTGGCCGACCCAACCGGTATGGTCACTCTTGAACTCTCACTCCCCGCAGACCCCACCCCGCCCTTGCCCCATGCCCCCCGTCATCGCTCTGCTCGGCGCCCTCGATACCAAGGGTGACGAATACCGTTTCCTCAAAGACCGTCTTGAATCCTCCGGTCTCCGGACCTGGCTCATCGATGTCGGGGTCCTGAGTGATCCCGCGCTGCAGCCCGATACCCCCGCCCGCTCCGTCGCCCTTGCGGCCGGAGCCGACCTGGAGGAGCTGAGGTCCGCCCGGGACCGGGGGCATGCTGTCACCGTCATGGGCCGGGGCGCGCGCAGCGTATTGGGCGAGCTGCACGCCGAAGGGAAGATCCAGGGGGTGATCGCGCTGGGCGGTACGGGTGGCACGTCGGTGGCCTGTGAGGCCATGCGCGCGCTACCGCTCGGTGTGCCCAAGGTGATGGTATCCACGGCGGCCGGTGGCGATGTCTCGGGCTATGTGGGAGTGGCGGACATCGTCATGGTACCCAGTGTCGTGGATGTGGCCGGCATCAACCGGGTAAGCCGGGAGGTCTTCGCGCGGGCGGCGGGAGCCATCGCCGGCATGGTTCAGGCCGATATTCCCCGCGGGGAGGAGCGACCGGTCATCGCCGCGTCCATGTTCGGAAACACCACCCCCTGCATCGACCTCGCCCGTGAGGAGCTGGACAAGGCCGGCTACGACACACTGGTTTTTCATTGCACCGGGAACGGGGGGCGCACCCTCGAAAGTCTGGTCCGGGCGGGTCGGGTGGCCGGGGTCCTCGACCTGACGACGACCGAATGGGCGGATGAAATCGTCGGCGGGGTGTTTGCCGCCGGACCGGAGCGGCTGTCGGCCGCGGCGCTGACCGGTACCCCGGCTGTCATCGCCCCGGGCTGCCTGGACATGGTGAATTTCAACGCACCGGAAACCATCCCGGACCGGTTCGCGGGCCGGACTTTCTACCGCCACAACCCCAATGTCACCCTGATGCGGACCAGCCCGGCGGAGTGCCGGGCAATCGCGCAAGCGATGGCGGAACAGATCAACCGCAGTACCGGCCCGGTGACCGTCCTGATACCGCACCACGGCGTCAGCATGATCGACCTGGAGGGCCAGCCCTTTCACGACCCGGAGGCGACCGAGGCGCTTTTCGACACCCTCAAGGAGGCGTTGCGGCCCGATATCCCGGTGCTGGAACGGGACTGCGCCATCAATGACCCGGCCTTTGCGCGGGAAGCCGTGCGCCGCCTGCTCGAGGCCATCGACGCAAAGCCCGCACCGGGTACGCTCTGAGCACGAACCCCCGCCCACACTCCCGAATGATGAAACGATCCGACATCCTGAAAACACTGCGTGCGAAAATCGCGCGCGGAGAACCCCTTATCGGCGGTGGCGCCGGCACCGGAATCAGCGCCAAGTGGGAGGAGGCCGGTGGCATCGACCTGATTGTCATCTACAATTCGGGTCGCTTCCGCATGGCCGGACACGGGTCGCTGGCCGGCCTCATGCCCTTCGGAGATGCCAACGCCATTGTCCTCGACATGGCAGATGAAGTCCTGCCGGTGGTGCGCCAAACGCCCGTCCTGGCCGGGGTCTGCGGGACCGATCCGATGCGGCTGATGGACCGCTTCCTCGACCGGATCCGGGAAACCGGGTTCGCGGGGGTCCAGAATTTTCCCACTGTGGGCCTGATCGACGGGGTGTTCCGGACCAACCTCGAAGAGACCGGCATGGGCTACGCGAAGGAAGTTGCCATGATCCGGCTCGCCCATGAGCGCGAGCTGCTCACGACCCCCTATGTGTTCAACCCGGACGACGCCCGGGCCATGACCGAGGCCGGTGCCGACATCCTCGTCGCTCACATGGGCCTGACGACCTCGGGATCCATCGGCGCCCGAACCGCCCGGACGCTCGAAGATTGCGTGTCCGCGATTGATGCGATCGGGACCGCTGCCCGGGAAGTGCGCGACGATGTGATCCTGCTCTGCCATGGAGGGCCCATTGCCGAACCGGAGGATGCCGCCTACATCCTTCGGTCCTGTGCCGGCGTGGACGGCTTTTACGGGGCCAGTTCGATGGAACGGTTGCCGACCGAACGCGCCATCAAGGCACAGACCGAAGCGTTCGTCGGCATCCGGCGGTGACCGGAAGCCGACCGGTTTCGGCCTCCCGCCGTTACCCTCCGGGTTATGGCGGACCGGTTGGCCGGCGTTCGCGCCTCTTGTGCGGTTGCTTAGGCGCCGGGGCTCATTACCCGTGTGTCGGGCCACAGAGCCCGCCACTCCATGGTGCTGTCTCTTCGCATCGAAAAAGGCCCCCTCCAGACTCGCATTAAGGCGACCGCAGGTCTCACCCTGAGGCCATGGCAGCACCGAAACATATTCTGGTCACCGGTCTGGCCGGACGCGTGGGACACGCGGTCTGGAACGGCCTGAAGGACGGGCCCTGGCAGCTCTCCGGGCTAGACCGGGTGGATGCCCCGGCTGACATGGACGTGCCCTGGACCACCTGCGAGTTGACCGACCGCGCGGCGATTGACCGCGCGATGGCCGGCGTGGACTGCGTCGTCCACCTGGCCGGCAAGGCCTGGGGCCAGGCATTCCCGGGCGACCTGGCCGACAGCAACGTCGTCGGGGCCTGGAATGTCTTTGATGCGGCGCGGGAAGCCGGGGTCCCGCGGGTCCTGTTCGCCAGCTCCGCGCAGGTGTTGACCGGCTACTGGGACCGGGGGATCCCCATGCCCTGGAGCGAACACGATGCGGTCGACCCGGCCAACCCCTATGCCCTCACCAAGGTGCTGAAGGAGGACATCGGGCGCTACTTCGCGCGGCAGCACAACCTCTCGGTCGTCGCCGTGCGCATCGGCTGGGTCGTGCAGGCCAGACGGGTCATCGATAAAATTTCCGGAAACAACAAAGTCGTCAGCATTTACCTGAGCCACCGCGACTGCGGGCGCTTTTTCCGGCTGGCGGTGGAAGCCGACCGGCCCGCTCCGGGGGAATTCGTGCCCTGTTTCCTGACCAGCCGGACCGTCCCGCCGGTGCCCCATCGCCTCCAGCTCGGTGCCGCCCGCGAGCTGTGCGGCTATGAACCCCAAGATGTCTGGCCGGAAGGACTGCCGGACGACTGGACAGCCTACGCGCGCGAGCAGATGGCGGAACAGGCTAACGAGGCGGGGTAAGGTCGACTCTCAAAGAAATTGCGGTCCGGCCGAAATGGGGAGCATTCCAAACGCGAGACGATTCAAAAAGCTCAACCGCGTCGGCCTGCCGCAAGCGGCAGCCCTACAGGTGCGCGTTGATTGCAGGGCCGGCGCTTGCGCCGCGCCGACGGGCCTGAGAGCGCGGGTGTTTGGACACGTCTTGCGCTGCCCCGATGAGCAGCCAGCATAGCTTACCGCCCATTTTTCCGATTCTGGTGAGAAATCCGGGCTAATCCGCCACCAGGCTTCGTTATATCCGGACAAAAAAATCCCGGCCTGGGCTAACCCAGGCCGGGCAGCGCCACAAGGGCGCTTGATGGGAGGAGGAGGGACACAACTATCGCGCCTGGCCCCGGCTTTGTCTATCGGAAATTGTGATTTTTTTCGGGAGGGGGTGGCTCCGGTCTGGCAAAAGCCATCCGAGCCTGTCCGTCGGGTCAGACTTCCAGGGGGGCCCCGGACAGGGGATGGTCCCACTTTTTCCGGGTGGCATCTTCCAGGATGCCGGCCAACTGGCTGAGAAAAGCCTTACGCTTTTCCTGAAACTGCGGGTCTTTGATATCGCAGTTGGCGATGGTTCGGCAGAGGTGGGGAAAGGCGAGGGGAAAGGCGACGATGGCGAACCAGGTGATGAGGGCCTGGGGGGGATCCAGCCCCAGGTTTTCGGCATAGCGTTGTTTCTGGTTATCCAGGATTTCCCGCCAGAACGCGGTGTCGGCCTTATCCATTTTCCGGCCGGTCCTGGGCCCGGCTTTTTCTTCCCACTCCAGCAGCTTCAGGTTGTCCGGATTCCGGTAGTGGTAATCCATCCAATAGAGAAAATTGTCGGCAAGATTCTCCGGTTGATCGGCCACGGCGGCCTGCAGGTCCTGACGGACGCGCCGAAAGACTTCCCGGTACAACCCGCTCTTGTTTTTAAAATAGTAGTAGATCAGCTGCTTGTTGACCCCGGCGCGGTTGCCGATGCGATCCACCCGGGCACCGGAATAGCCGCTGCGGGCAAATTCCTGCAGAGCCGCCGAAAGGATTTTTTCCGGCGTGGGCTTTGGGGGTTTCCTGGCCATGGGGGGAGGGGTTGGGCCGACCAAGGGGTCGCCGTAAGGTGGGGTCAGACGCCTGTTCGAGCCAGCTTTTTCAACCTTCGCGGTGCTGCCAACTCCGGGTCAACCGGCGAAAGCGGTCGATCTGCCATGTATTGACCGCTTCGAGCTCCGTCCGGGGATTGCCGGTTGCCGGATCCCGGGCCAGGTAGGGATCACCTCCGTATTCGGGTGTACACGAAAAGGTGTCGCCGCCCGCGGCGACACGCTCTTCCCAAACCCAAACCCACCAGCGCTCAAAGGCCGCCACCGCCTCCCTGAAGCCGGGTTGCCGGGGATCTTCTACCTGTGAGCTTTGGGCCGTCGCCACCCTCAGGTGGAGGTGTACCGCCCGCCGCGCACAGGCCCGGATCAATGGTTCCAGGTCATCCACCCAGCGTTCGCAGGCTACCACCCAGTGGCTGAAATCGATGACCAGTTCGGCCTCCGGGAAACAAGCCAGGTAGTGGGCGGTTGCCTGGGGATGGTAGAGCACTGTGCCCCGGTGCGTTTCGAGGACGATCCGACGCCCGATCGCCTCGGCCGTTTCCCCCAGTCCCGCCAGAAAGCGATCCCGATCCGCCGCGGTCCAGCTGTCATGCCCACCCATGCACGGCAGCCAGGGGCTGTCCGTCAGCGGAAGCACTGCTTCACTCTGCCGGCGCAACGCCTCCAGGTGCGCATCCACCGAGTCGTCCCCCGCCCAGGCCCGCGTCCACAGGATGGGCAGCACCGCCGCGCCGGTGGCCCGCCGGATGGCCCCCATGCGCGAGACCTCCGCCCGGTTGTAAAAGACACACTCCACCCCGGCGGCGCCGGCGGCCAGCCACCGGGGTACGACCGCCTCCCAGGGGTCCGGGATGCCCCACAGGTTTCGGTAATGGATGATCTTCATCGGAGGGAGGCGGATCCGGGCCGCGGCAATCGCAGGCTGGCATGACCTCTGCTTGACCGGAAATCAACCAAACGTTTGAAAAAAATCAGACGGCGGGTAACAGCACATGACAACAAACCGAAAGACAACCCGACCCGCGGGGCAAGCGGGGTACGGGCGAGCCGGAGCGAAAGCCGGGCAAGCCCTTTTGCTGACGTTTTTGATTCCGGTCGCGCTGGTTGGGCAGGCGGATACGGCGTCACCGGAGATGCTGGATGCGATGGAAGTCGAGTCGGCGGAGCTGGACGTGAACAACGTGCTGCCGAAGCAACCGATTCAGGATTTGTTCGGAACGGCCAAAACGCCGCTGGAGATTCCGCGTGCGATCAGTTCGGTCAGTCAGGAAACGATTGCCCGTTACGGCATGGAAACGACCCGCGATTTCGTGAGCGTGGTACCCGGAGCGTTCACCCCGAGCAACTACGGCATTGATGGCGGGCTGCGGATTCGCGGAGAAGACGGCGAGGTCTATTTCCGGGGTTTCCGCAAGCTGCAAAACACAGCGCTGTTTCCGACCCCGATCGGGGCGACTCAACGCGTGGATGTGGTGCGGGGGCCGGCCTCGGTGGCGTTCGGGCCGAGCCGCAACTCGGGCTACATGAATTTCGTGCCACGGTCGGCGCGCTCCGAATCGCTCAAGTTTGTCGAGGACAGTTTCGGGGCGGTCAGCCTGACCTACGGTTCGTACGACAAAAAGAAGGCGAGTCTGGAGTACGGGCAGCCCTTCCGCAGCGGGGACACCGAGGGCGGGCTTTTCGTCTTCCTCGAAGCCGAAGATTCGGGAAGTTTTTACCGGTTTGACGGGGATGAAAGCATCCTGGGCCAATTCGCGGTGGATATGGACATCGGCGACCGCTGGACCGTGCAGGCCGGCTTCATGTACTTCGACTGGGAAGGAAAGAACAACATTGGCTGGAACCGGGTCACGCCGGAACTGATCGCAAACGGGACCTACCTCACGGGCCAACCCATCAACATCAACAGCTTCGATGGTGTGATGGGGGAAACGCTGTCCCCCAGTGATTTTTCGCTGGCCGCGGGCAACGGCGCGCAGGGGGGACAGCCCTTTCAGTTCGCCAGTGGGTTCAGTGTGTTTTTCCCCTTTGGCGCCATTCCTCCGGAGGATCCCAACGCACCGGGTGAAAGCCTGTGGCGCCTGGAGGATGTCGGCACGGCCACGATCTCACCCAAACAGACCCTGGTGGATTCCATCGATTTTGTCTGGGTGGAGAACTTCACCGCCTACGCGGACGTGATCTATCGCATGGATGCCGGCACCTTCAAAAACCAGGTATTCTTCGATACGTACGACAGCGAGAACTACGCGAGCTACGGATTCACCGGCGCGTTCAACAATTCGGTCATTGAAAACCGGGCCACCTACGCGTTCGAGGCCGATCTCGGGGAGAGCCTGCAACTGACCGCGGTTGCGGGGGGCACGATTCGCTACTTCGATGGCGAAGGCCTCAACGCTTTCGGCCAGGGTATGCAGCATGCCGACCGCCGCGACCTGATTGCCGGACCGACCCCGAACGACCGTTCGCCCTCCGCCCTGGACGGTGACCGCAGCTGGTCGCTGGACGAGGTCTCCGAGTACACCAACTGGGGGCTCTTCGTGGACGCCGACCTCGAGCTGCTTCAGCGGGCCATCCTCACGGTCGGGGTCCGCTACGACCGATTCGACGTGGAAACGGTAAGCAACGGCGACTTCAATGCGAGCGGGCCGGCTTCCGCCGACGATGGTGAATTCAGTTACAGTCTTTCAGGCAGCCTGCTGCTGCCCGGCGGACTGCGTCCCTATGTGTCCTATGCCGAGAGCATTTATCTGTTGGGCGACGCCAATGGGGGTACCTTCGATTCGGTCATCGTCGGCAGCGGGGACTACCTGCAGGATGCCACGCTGCTGGAAGCGGGGATCAAGGGCAGTGTCTTTGAGGACCGGCTCTTCTTCGCTGCCGCGGTTTACCGGCAGGACCGGGCGAGGACCGATCCCTTCGGCGCACCGATTGCTCTCGAGTCTGAAGGCATCGAACTGGAGTTCCGCTTCGTGCCGAATGCCCGTTTCAGCCTGACCGGTGCGGCCACCTGGTCCAAGGCCATGATCAAGGACGACGGTCTGTTCGTCCGCGTCCCGCTCTCCGAGGTGGAGCGCCAGCTCGGGACGACCATCGATCCGGCCGACTACTACGGCGGCGTGGTCGAATCGACGGTCAACTTCCTGGGCTTTCCGGGCGAATACGAGGCTTCGGGGCAGCCCGACAAAGTCTTCAGCCTGTACGGCACGTACATGACGCCGTTCGATCTGGGCCTCACGTTGGGCGGGACCTACGTGCCCGATGTCCCGGCCGGCTGGTTCGACGATGTCATCCTGCCCAGCTACGTGCTCGCGAATGCCACGCTCTTCTACCACCTGGACAACTGGGCGTTTTCGCTGAGCATGCGCAACCTCCTGGATGAACAGTACTTCACCCCACAGGTTTTCTGGGACGACCTCCTGGTCCTGCCCAGCGAAGGCCTGACCGCCGATATCACGGTGACCTACAGCTGGTAAGCACACCCTTCCTTACGGAATCGCATGCGCGCCGGCCGGCCCGAACGGCCGGCCGGCGCTTCCTCCGAGCAACCCCCTCACTATCGCCTACTCATGAGCGTTAAGACTACCCGGGCCCCTCGGCTTCCCCTTCCCGGAGATTGCACCTTTGCTCCGGAGGACTGGCAGGTCCTTGCCCGCTTCTGGTATCCGGTCGCCTTTGTGGAGGATCTGGTGCCCGGAACAATCCTCAAGGCCCGCCTCCTCGACGAGGAGCTGGTGGTCTACCGGACGACCCGGGGCTATTCCGTGGCCAAGGACCTCTGCATTCACCGCGGTGCCCCGATCAGCAAGGGCTGGCTGGAGGGCGACGAAATCGTCTGTGCGTATCATGGTTTCCGCTACGCTCCGGACGGCCAGTGTACCCGGGTGCCCGCCCAGCCTGACGCCCGTATCCCGAAAAACCTCTGCCTGCGGTCTTTCCCCGCCGTCGACCGGTACGGCATGGTCTGGACCTGCCTGGCCGGGGAGGAAGCGGCCCGCATCCCGATTCCGGACTGGGGCGAATTCCAGGAGCCGGACCGCTGGAAACACATGCGCCTCGAGCCCCTGGACTGGGCCTGTTCGGCCAGCCGCCATGTGGAAAACTTCAATGATGTGGCCCACCTGTCCTGGTTGCACACGGGAACCTTTGGCAATCCCGATGCGCCCGAGGTCCGCCGGTACGAGGTGGACCGGACCCGCCACGGCTTTCATTTCAAGGTGCGCTATCCGCGAAGAGCCGTTGAGGCACGGGGTGAGAACGACCTCTCCGCGGTGGAGGACATCGTTCTGCAATATGACCACCAGTTGCCGTTCTACACCCGGCTGACCATCCATTTTCCGGACGGCACCCATTACATCGGGTACGATTTGCCGGTGCCGACCTCCCGCACCACCACCCGCGTCTTTTACCGCATGGCGCGCGACTTCGACCTGGACGGCCCGGCCGACTACTCGGTCGAGATGCAGAAAGCCGTGCTGGAAGAAGATCGACCCGTGGTCGAGGCCCAGCGTCCCGAGGAACTTCCCCTCGACCTGAGTGAAGAATTCCACATCGCGGCCGACAGGTTTTCCGCCCAGTACCGGCGCGCCCTGAAAAACCTCGGGCTCGGCCAGCCCTTCTCAAGCTGATACCCCGTGATGTCTCCGACCACCAGCCCCCCCCGGGACTGCACCTTCACCGACAACGACTGGCATGTGCTCAGCCGCTTCTGGTATCCGGTGGCCCGGGTCGAGGAACTGAGCGCAGACAAGCCGTTCGCGGCCCGGCTGCTGGACGAGGACCTGATCGTTTATCGCTCCGGCGACGGTTGTGTCGTCGCCAAAGACCTCTGCATTCACCGGGGCGTGCCGCTCTCGCTGGGCCGGCTTGAGGGTGAGGAGGTGGTGTGCGCGTATCATGGTTTCCGCTACGGCAAGGAGGGCCAGTGCACCCGCATCCCGGCCGCCCCGGAGGCCTCCATTCCGAAAAAGCTGTGTCTGCAGACTTTTCCTGTGGAGGAGCGCTACGGCATGATCTGGACCTGCCTGGCCGGCGCCGATGCGGCCGTGGAGCCTATCCCCGACTGGCCGGAACCGGTCGATCTGAAGCTGCGCCATGTGAAACTGCCGCCCCAGCGGTGGCAGGCGGCCGCCACGCGCCAGGTGGAAAATTTCAATGATGTGGCGCACCTGTCCTGGCTTCACGTGGGTACCTTCGGCAACCGCGATCGCCCGGAAGTGGATCGCTACAAGGTGACACCAACCGAACACGGCTTCGCCTTCGACGTGCCCTACCACTACAGCGGCCGAGCGGATGGCAAAACGGAAGGCGTCCTGCTCTACAACTACCGGATGCACATGCCCTTCTACACGCGTCTGGTGGTGAACTATGACAACGGGACCCACTACTGGATCTTTGACCTCGCCGTGCCCGAGTCGGCCACCCGCACGCGCGTCTACTTCCAGGTGGCGATGGACTTCGACCTCGATGGCCCTGACCAGCCCGTGCTGGATTTCCAGGAGGCAGTGCTCAGTGAGGACCGGCCGATGGTCGAATCCCAGCGGCCGGAAGAACTGCCGCTGGACCTGAGCGAAGAATTTCACATCCGGGCTGACTCGTTTTCCACCCAGTTTCGGCGCAAGTTGAAAAAACTGGGCCTCGGGTCCCCCATGACCGCCTGACCGCTATGATCCGACCTGCCCTCGTCGTCCTTCTCTCGCTCTCAGTCGGCTGGTGGCTCGCCGGTTGTGGAAAACAGGCCGGGCCGGCCGACGGCCGGGTGCCCGTCACGGTGGAACACGACTGGCTGGCGGTGCCGGAGCAGGGCGGATTCTTTCAGGCACTGATGGAGGGCTATTTTGCGGACACCGGTCTGGACGTCACGATCCGGCATGGCGGGCCCTATGATCTGACCCCGCAGAATGTCGCCCTGGGCAAGGCCGATATCGGCATGGCGAGTAGCGACGAGGTCATCGTGGCGGTGGGCCGTGGCATGCCTCTGGTGATTTTCATGCCCTTCTTTCAGCATCATCCGTACGCGCTGATGAGCCATCGGGAGCAGGCGGTGAAGACCTTCGGTGATCTCGACGGACGGACCGTCACCGCCTTCCCGGGGGCGACCTGGATTCCGTATGTAAAAAACAAATACGACGTCGAATTCGGAATCTCCCCGGTAGGCACCAGCATCGCCCAGTTCATCGCGGATAAAACCAGGATGCGGGTGGAACAGATTTTTCTGACCAATGAGCCTTTCTTCGCGGCGAAGAACGGGGTCGATCCCCACGTCCTGCGCATCGGCGAGTCCGGCCTGGATCCCTACCGGGTGATGTTCACCACCCGGTCCTTTATGGCGGACCATCCGGAGGTGCTGCGCGGGTTCACGGAAGCGGCGCTCCGGGGCTGGTCGGATTATCTGAGCGGCGGGGATACCTCGGCCGCCGACGCGGAAATCATCCGACGCAACAGCCAGATGACGCCCGAGTATATTGACTGGGTGAAAAGCGCCATCGTGGAGCACCGGCTGGTACGCGGCCGGAGTGACGACCAGACGCAGGCAACCCTCGACCTGGAGCGGCTGGAGGCGGAAATCGCCGATCTTTATGAACTGGAGCTGATTCCGGAGGCCTTTCCGGTCGACCGGTTGGCCACGACCGCCTTTCTGCCGGCTGGCAGGGCGGGTGCTTCAGCCACACCATGAAGGTGCTTCCCCCGGCTCGGCTTCGGCGGATTCTGCTGCCTGCGTTGTTCGGTCTGGGCATCCTGGGTCTGTGGCTCGGGGCCAAGGCATGGGCGAATCTGCCGGATTACCAACTGCCTGGGCCGCTCAGTATTTTCCAGGCCTCGGTGGACCAGGCGCCGGTGCTGCTGAACGCCGCCTGGCAGACCGGGCTGGCCGCGGTGATCGGGTTCGTGACGGCGGTGTTTGCGGGCTTTTTCATCGCCATGCTGCTCGGCTTTCATGCCTGGATCCGGGAGATGCTGTTTCCGTGGGTGCTGTTTCTGCAAATGATCCCGGTCGTCATCCTGGCGCCCATCTTCGTGCTCTGGCTGGGGCAGGGTCTGCCCAGCATCACCGCGGTTACGTTCATCATCAGCTTTTTTCCGATTGTGGCGAACACGGTGCATGGGTTCAGCTCGGTGCCTCTAACGATGGTGGACCTTTTTCGTATGGGCGGAGCGAAACCCATGCAGGAGCTCTGGCAACTACGGGTACCGTTTGCCCTGCCCTTTTTCCTGACCGGCGTAAAAATCGCCGCCACGGTGGCCCCGATCGGGGCAATCACCGGGGACATCCTGGCCGGTGCCAAGTCCGGCGAAGAGGCCGGGCTGGGTTACATCGTCCTGTTGTTCAACAGCCAGTTCAATATACCCGCCCTGTACGCCAGCGCGGTGATGTCCTGCCTCCTCGGCTTCGTCTTCGTCGGCGCGGTCTGGATTCTCAGCTGGTGGCTGCTGAAAGACTGGCACGAAAGTTTTACCAACCAGCGAGCGGATTAAGGCGTGTTTGAAAACCCCTGCCGGGAGTCGCGAACGCCGGCCTCCTCCTTCGTCCCGCCGGGCGGGACTTCGGCGGACAGGGAAGAGCCGGCGTCTCCATGGAGTGGCGGGCTCTACGGCCCGCCACACGCGTACAAGGCGTCCTTTTCCCGCTTTATTGTTTTCAGAAGGCTGCTCCGCCTTTCAGGACTACGGGCCGGTCCACTCGATAACGCCCAGTGCCTTGAAGACGTCGTAGGCGTCCCAATGACTCCAGGTCTCGGTGACCCGCCCGTCGGACAATCTGTAGATGTCGACGCCGCGGTAGGTAAGGGTTTTCCCGGTGGGTGGGATGTCGCCATACAGGCCGGTGTGGGTGGCGGTCGTTTTCCAGCGCAGGATCACCGTGTCGTCTTCCGCCGCCATGTGCGTGATCCGGGTCTCGCTGTCGCTCCAACCCCTGAAGAACCGGGTGGCATCCGCCTCCAGTTTCTCCCGCCCCCCCGATTCGAAGTCGGTGATGTGAACCTCGACGTCCGGAGCGAAATAGCGATCGATCGCGGTCAGGTCCCGTTGATTCCACAACTCGTCGATGATCCTGGTCACGATCCCTTTGTTTCGCGCCACACTGTCTCCTTCGTGTGCCGTGATCCACGTGGTGATGAGGCCGTCCTCCACGACGTAGTAGTCGATGCCCCGGTTGTGGTAGGGTTTCACCGCGCCGACCGGGACGCTGGCACTTTCCCAGCGAAGGAAGACCTCGCCCTTGTCATTGCCGGCTACGGCCGTGAAGGTGGATTTATTGGAGGCTGCCCAGCCGTAATAAGCCTCGGCGTCCGTCCGGAGGGCGGCCCGCCCTGTGGCGGTGCTGTAGGGCGTGCGGTAATCGACAGCCTCAGCCACCCGTTTTTCAAGAATACTCAGATCCCGGTCATTCCACAGCGCGTTGTTTGTCTCGATAACAACCGAGACCGGATCGTTTTCGGCGCATAGCCCGATTACGGTCAACCCGCACAGGATCGCGGTGTAGGCCCATCGTTTTCCTTTCCTGAAATCAACCATACGGTTGAAAAGCAGGTTGCAGGCCAGGCGAACGGCTCCGGCATGGACCCCGGGTCGAGCGGACATTATCCTCCGGCGATATGTCGGATAAAGGACGCAACCCGGAATCCGTTAAACCGATGCCGCTGGAAAGATGGGACACGGCGCTGCCGCCCGACAGTGCCTTCTGGACGGTTTGCCGGGAGCAGGCGCTGCTTCTGGGCGGGCCGGCGGCGGCGGTCCTGCAGATAGCCGACCCGGAGGTAGCGCAGGGGGTGGCGCGCTATTCCGATTTTGAACGGGATGCCTGGGGGCGGCTGGTTCGTACGCTTGAAGCGGTCTGGACGATCGGATTCGGCCCGAGGGTGGAGGCCGAGGCATTGAAGGAGCGCCTGATAGCGGGACACGCGCGCTTTCGTATCCAACGGGCGGATACCGGTGAAGCCGGTTCCGGGCTGGATCCGGACCTGCAGCTGTGGGTACTGGCCACGCTGATCATGGGCAGTCTGGAAGGGTATGTCCGGATTCACGGCGCGGCCCCGGATGCGCTGAAGGCGTCTTTTTATCGGGATATGCGTTTATTCGGGAGCTATTTCGGCCTGGATCCGGCTTACGGTCCCCCGGACTGGCCCGCCTTCGCGAGTTGGTACGCGGAGCGACTGCGTGATTCGCGGCTGGGGTCGGATCCGGCCAGCCGGCGGATCGCCTGGGGGGTGGCTCGCCCGCCCCGTCCGCTCTGGTTGCGCTGGGCAATGCGCCCGTTTCGCTACCTGCTGGCGGAGGGCCTGCCGACGCCGGTAAACGAGCGGCTCGGTTTTCCGTCGACGGGTTGGAGCCGGTGGCAGATGGCGACGACGGACCGGCTGGTGCGCTGGCTCGTCCCCTGGCTGCCGGCCGTGTTTCGGTACCCGGCGCCCTACCGGCGGGCGGTGAAGCGCCACGGCTGGCGAGTGACCCGGAAAGGGATTGCTCCGGCGAAAGCCCGTTTCAACACTGTTGTCTAATGGCACACCGTTCTCCACAGCCCGTATGCCCCGTTTGCTGACACCGGAAATCGACCGGTCGCTGGACCGGCGGGTGGTCGCGGAGGAAGCGCGGATCCGCGATATTCGTCGGCAGCTGCATCAGCGACCGGAGCCGAGTGGCGCCGAATTTCAGACCACCGATCTGATCGCGGGTCTTCTGGCCGAATCCGGGATCGAGCACCGGGTGCTGCCCTCCGGGCGCGGGATCATCGCCGAAGGCGGCGCGCGTGCGGGGCCGGCGGGCATCGTCGGTCTTCGGGCGGACATCGATGCGTTGCGGCTTCAGGATGAAAAGACGGTGGTCTACCAGTCGCGGGAGGCCAACCTGATGCATGCCTGCGGCCACGACGCGCACACCGCGATGCTGCTCGGTGCGGTGCTGGCTCTGGGCGGTGAACCGGATCTGCCCTTCCGTTGGCGGGCGCTGTTTCAACCCGCCGAAGAAACCTGCAAGGGCGCCTGGGAAATGATCGAGGGCGACGCGCTGGATAACCTGTCCGCGCTGGTTGCGCTGCATGTCGATCCCCTGCTGCCGGTCGGCGAAGTCGGGCTCAGCCCCGGCACCCTGACCGCGATCTGCGAGGAGGTGGAGGTGACCATCACGGGGAGGGGCGGGCATGCGGCGCGTCCGCACCAGACGGTCGACCCCGTGCTGGGTGCGGTGCAGTTTGTCCAACAGGTCTACCAGTCCGTCCACCGGGTGATCGACGCCCGCGACCCGGCGGTCCTGACCTTTGGGGTGATCCAGGGCGGGATTAATCCCAACGTGATTCCGGAACAGGTGCAACTGCGGGGCACCCTGCGCACGCTCTCACCGGACGTCTCGGCGGCGGTCCAGCAGCGGATTCGTGATGTGGCGGAAGGTGTGGCGTTGGCGGGGGGCTGCCGGTTCGGCATTCATTTCCCCTTTCTGGTGCACGGGGTGGTCAATGACCCCACGGTCACGGCGCGCGTCGGTGAAGCGGCGGAGGCGGTGGTCGGCGCGGAAAGCATCCGACCGGTGGGCGATCCCAGTATGGGCGGAGAGGATTTCGCCAACTACCTCGAGGCGGTGCCCGGGTGTTTGCTGCGGCTGGGTACCGGAACGCCGGGCCAGCCGGAGAAAACGCTGCATTCGCCGCATTTCGACATTGATGAAGGGGCCCTGGTCATCGGGGCACGTATCCTGGCCCAGGCCGCCTGCCGGCTGGCCGCCGGTCAGGCCCAAACCGACCGGGTATGACGCCCGACCCGAACCTGACCTTCGGCTCCAACAGCCGGCCGACGCTCGGGGTGGAGCTGGAGCTGCAACTGCTGGATCCGGAATCGCTGGCCCTGCGCAGCGGGGTACTGCCTCTGATCGAGGCGCTGCCCGGGCATGCCAGGGACTGGGTGAAGCCGGAGTTGATGCAGTGTTACGTCGAAATCAACACCGGGGTCTGTCAGTCGGTACGCGATGTGGAGCGCGACCTGCGGGAGAAACTGGGCACGGTCCGGCAGGCGGCGGAAGCGTCCGGCAACCGGATCTACTGGGGGGGTACGCATCCGTTTTCCCACTGGCAGGACCAGGAGATTACCCCCGACCCGCGCTACGATCAATTGGTCGAGACGATGCAGGATACCGCCCGGCGGGTTGTGATTTTCGGCATGCACATCCACGTGGGGGTGGATTCAGGGGACAAGGCGATCATGGTCCTCGACCGGCTCCAGCGACACCTGTCGACCTTTCTCGCGCTCAGTGTGAACAGCCCCTTCTGGGTCGGTCGCCGGACCGGTCTGATGTCTCACCGGATCAAAATCATGGAGCAGCTCCCCGCAGCCGGCCTGCCCCCGGTGCTGCGCAACTGGAGCGAGTATTGCTGGGTGGTCAACCAGTCGCTCCAGACCGGTTTCATCAACTCCATCCGGGAGATCTGGTGGGACGTGCGCCCCCACCCCGGCTTCGGTACGGTCGAACTGCGCATCTGCGACCTGCCCTGGCGTCTGGAGGATGTACTGGGCCTGACCGCAATGGCTCAGTGTCTGGTGACCGCGCTTTCCGAACAGGTGGATCGCGGTCTCTACCAACACGATATTCACCCGATCACGGTGCGTCAGAATAAGTGGAAAGCCTCCCGCTTTGGCCTGGAGGCGGATCTGATCGATCCGGTGACCTTCCGCACCGTTCCGGTCCGTCAGGCGACCGAGGAACTGCTCGATCTGCTGCGGCCCTACGCCCGCGACCTGGACTGTGCCGATGAGCTGGAGCACTTGCGCGCCATGGCGGAGGGCCCCAGTGGGGCGGATCTCCAGATAGCGGCTTTTGAGCGCACGCAGGGGGATTTGCGAAAGATGATTCGCGAAATGCTCCAGAAAAACCCGTTAACCGCTTGATTTTTGTGACAAGGTTGTAAAGCATCGCTGGCCTGTTACCCCCATTCGTAGATAAAAAAGGCCCGCTTTCTTGAGCGGGCCTTTTTTGTTTTGTCTTTTCAATCGTTGGCACCCGGTGCCTGCGGGCTCTCCCATGCCAGCATGGCCGCTTTGCGGATGGCGCCCCAATGATAATCCCCCGGGATGCCGAGGCTCCGGATGACCCGGTGGCAGGGGATGAGGTAGCTGATTGGATTGGCCCCGACGGCCCCGCCCACCGCGCGCGCCGCGCCCGGTCGTCCCAGGGCCTCCGCCAGCCGGCTGTAGGCGACAACGTGACCGGGCGGAATCCGCAACAGCGCCGACCAGACCTGAATCTGAAAAGACGATCCGCGGACCAGCAGTCGAAGCGGGGGAAAATCCGCCGCGTCGGCCGGGGAAGCAAACAGGCGGTCCGCCACCGCCCGGGTGGCTCCGGCGTTCGCTTCAAACCTTGCTTCGGGCCAGCGGGCGCGCATGTCCTCCAGCGCGCGATTTCGGGCTGCCGGGTCGGGATCGGCAAAGGCGAGCCCGGCGAGGCCGCGCGGGGCCCGAACCACCAGGGTGTCGCCAAAGGGCCCGGGATGAAACCCGTAGGTGAGGACCAGCCCCTCGCCGGCGCGTTTTATTTCGCCCGGCGTCATCCCTTCCAGACGCAGCGTCAGGTCGTGGAGGCGTCCGGTTCCGGAAAGGCCCGCTGCAAGGGCGGCATCCAGCACCGGCGCGCTTTGCTCCAGCCGTTGGCGGGCGGCCTCGTGGCTGACGACCTGAATGAACTGCTGAGGGGACAGGCCCGCCCAACGCCTGAACAGCCGTTGCAGGTGGAACGGGGATAACCCGAGGTGTTGGCCCAGGTCCCGGAGCCCGACACGCCGTCCGCCCTTTTGCTCCGCGAGCAGAAACGACAGGGCAAGCGCGACACGGTGATAATCGGATGCCATCAGGTCCGGGTTATACCTGATTTCCCCGGGCCGGCCGACCCGCTTCTTGTGGAGAAGTACCCGGGGCATCGCGTTTCATTGAAATTTCGGGTCAATCGTTCCACTTTTCCGCCGACGCAACCAACCGACTTCCTAATCAATGAAACGCTTACGCATTACGATGACCGGCGCTCTGGCGCTGTTTCTCACGCTGGCTCTTCAGGCCGATACGGTCACGACCCGGGATGGCAGCACCCTGGTTGGCACCATCAGGGGCATCCAGAAGGGTACGCTGACGCTGGCCACCAGCTATGCCGGCGAGATCAAGATCAACATGGCCGAAGTGAAGACGTTTTCCTCGGAAAATCCGCTCTTCGTCCGCCTGGAATCGGGCACGGTGCTGCAGGGTACGGTTTCCCCGGCCGAGGACACCTCTATCCAGGTGTCCGGAACGGATGGTTCGTTGCAGGCAAGTGCCTCGGACGTGGCGGCGTCCTGGCAACCGGGGCAGGTGGACCCGGACGTCAAAGCCAGGGAGCGCAAAGCCACTTACCAGCTGGCGCTCGATCTGAGCGGGAAAACGGGGAACACCGATGAATTCACCCTGGGGCTGTCGGGAACCGCCCGCATGAGCGGGCCGAACGACGAAACGGTCGTCTATGGCTCCTATCGCCGCTCGGAGGCCGACGGTGCCACCACCGCCGACGAGATCATCGGCGGCGTGCGATACTCCAATTTCTTTCTGGATAACTGGGGTTGGTACACCCGGGTGGAGCTGGAAAACGATGCGTTTGAAAATCTGGATCTGCGGGCGACCGGCTCGGCCGGTGGCACTTATCGCTGGAAAGAGACCGACACCTTCCGCCTGGTCGGTCGCGTCGGTTTCGCCTACCGGTACGAGAGTTTTTCCGACGGGACTTCGGACGAATCCCCGGCCCTCGATGTCGGACTCAGCCATTATCAGCAGTTGGGCTTTGCCGACTGGTACAATGAGTTTTCCTACGTCCCCAGCTTCGAGGACTTGGGGGATTTCCGCTTCGTGCAGGACAGCTGGGTCAACTTTCCGATTGAGGACTCGGACTGGGCCATGCGCCTCGGGCTGAAAAACGACTACAATTCCGAGCCCGCTGCCGGGAAAACCGAGTTGGATACCACCTATTACATCCGGTTGGTGCTCGACCTGTGATCGGCGGGTGCCCCCCCGATTGCCAGCCTCAAGGTTGGCCCTAAATGGAAAGTTTTTCGCCGAATTTTATTGCCGGCAAAAAATTAACGTTTCTTATGGCGGGTTTTCGGAACTGTGCTATTCTGTGACAGTCTGGAAACATCCTTAACCTGGAAACCTGAAACTCCGACAAGTCTACCCATGAAAGTACTGAATGTGCTCAAACCGACGACGGATGATACTGCCGGGGATTCGGAGCGATTGGACCTTTTGAAATCCATTCACCAGCGGCGGAAAAATCCGCTGCGCGCCCGGACCGCCAGCCGCCAGGCCGCTTCTCTGAGCGGCAAGGTGCAGTCCTGATGCCCCCGCATCAGGCCCGTCAACGTCCTCTGGTTAGGAAATAACCCTCCCGCCAGGGAGATCCCCGCCCGGCTTTTGCAAGCCGGGCTTTTTTTTTTCAGGCCTCGACCTGTTGGGGCGACCCCGCAGGCTCGGACCGGCGTACGGGGTAGAGCGCGAAGACGAAGACCGTTGTGAACAGCAGGTCAGCCATCAACTGGTTCCGGAAGAACATCCAGGTCGGCGGATAGCCGGGGATGCCGGTGGTGAGGGCCTGCACCCAGCCGGCGAGGGTCTGCGCATAGAAGGGTGAACCAAGCCAGGCCATGGAATTGGTAATCAGGTAAAACAGGCCCGATCCGGCCAGCGAACCGCCGATCAGGAGCGTGCGGGACTGGCAGTTGCGCAGACGGATACCCAGACCAATGGCCAGGGCGTAGCACAGGTAATTGGCCGGCAGCCAGGTACCCACCATCGGATAGCCTTGTTTCCAGGCTGCCAGAAGGTCGGTCAGCGCCAGTACGCCCAGGGCGGGAAGGATCCACCAACTCCGTTTAAACAGGAGGGCGCCGCAGAAAAAGACGGCGATGAGCGGTGAGGCATTACCCAGCTCGGGGATCCAGGCCCCGAGCATGCGGTAAAGAACCGCCAGCGCCACAAACAGCGGCAGCCAGCGCATCAGGGCTTCATGATGATCGGAAGCGGTTTGCGGGTCGGTAGACATGAAAGGCACCATAGGGCATCGGTTTCGAGATACAACGGATTTCCGAAGGCCCCGCACTCCCTGCTCCCGGCGATTCGTCCGGCGGCGTACCGGTTGCCGGCTGACTGGACACCCTGCGCTTGAGGACAGGTGCGGTCCGGGCTAGCCATAAGAGCGAATGACGATCGAACCGATTCATCCGACCGATCTGGTGCGCCGGCTGCGTGAGCGGGGCGCTTCCGTCGCGACGGCGGAAAGCTGCACCGGTGGGCTCATCGGCCACCTCATCACCGAGGTGCCGGGATCCAGTGCCGTGTTTGCCGGCGGGGTGATCGCCTACACCGACCGCTTCAAGACCGGGGGGCTGGGGGTGGCGGCCGACCTCATCAAGACTCACGGCGCGGTCAGCGAAGCCGTGGCCCGGGCCATGGCGAAGGGAGCTCGCGAGCGCCTCGGATCGACTTTCTCTCTGGCAGTCACCGGGGTGGCCGGTCCAGGCGGTGGCACGGCCGACAAACCGGTCGGGCTTGTCTACGTCGCCTGCGCCGGGCCGGCCGGCACCCGGGTCGATCGCTGTATCTGGGACAGTGACCGTTCGGGCAACAAGCGCCTGAGTGCGGAACATGCGCTCGCCCTCCTGGCGGCCCAACTGAAGGATCACGCCCCACCCGCCTGAACTTTTTTTTCATGACCTCCTCAATCGCTGATTTCGACACGCTGCCCGACCGCTCGGGAACCGGCAGCCTGAAATGGGAAAAGTACGCCGGCCGGGATGTCCTGCCCTTCTGGGTCGCGGACATGGACTTTCTGTCCCCGCCGCCGGTCATCGCGGCGCTGGAAGCGCGGGCCCGCCATGGTGTCTACGGCTATACCCAGGCACCGGGCGAGGCGGTCGACGCCGTGCTCGGTTACCTGCGAAACCGCCACGGCCTGGAGGTGGACCCCGCCGAGCTGATCTGGCTGCCGGGCCTGGTCCCCGCGCTCAATGTGGTGGCCCGGGCCTTCGGTGACCCGGGGGATGGTATCCTGACTGCCACCCCGGTCTATCCGCCGTTTCTGAGTTGTCCCGGCAACCAGGGGAAAAGGCTGCAGGCGGTACCGCTGCGGGAGGCGGACGGTCGCTGGACCTTCGACTGGCCCGCCATGGAGGCCGCGGTTACCCCGCAGACCCGGGTGTTGCTGCTCTGCAGCCCGCACAATCCGGTCGGTCGCGTCTGGACAGGAACGGAACTGGAGGCCGTCCGCGCCTTTGCCCAAAAGCACGACCTGATCGTCTGCTCGGACGAAATCCACTGCGATCTGATTCTGGATCCGGAGCGCAAGCATCGCCCCTTCGCCGGATTGTCCGCGGACGCCCGGGCACGCTCCATCAATCTCTTTGCGCCGAGCAAGACCTACAATCTGCCCGGTCTGGCCTGCGCCTTCGCATTCATTCCGGATCGCGGGCTGCGGCTGGCCTTCAAGCGGGCGCTCCAGGGCCTCATCACCGAGGTCAACGCCTTCGGGTACGCCGGCTGCACCGCTGCCCTGACCGAGGGCGAGCCCTGGCGGCAGGCGCTGTTGACCGTTCTCCGCAAAAACGCCGCCAGGGTCCGCGCCAGGGTCGAGGACCTGCGTCTGCCGGTTCGCACCTGGCCGGTGGAAGCCACCTACCTGGCCTGGATCGATCTGCGCGCCCTCGGGCTGGAGGATTCGGTGGGCCACCTGGAGGCCCACGGCATCGGCCTGTCCGACGGTCGCTCTTTTCAGGCGCCGGGTTTTGTCCGGCTCAATTTCGGCTGTCCTCCGGCGCATCTGGAGGAAGGTCTGCGGCGGCTCGCCGCCGGGCTGCAGGCCGCCGGTTGACCCCCCCCGGTCTCCTTGTAGCCTCTCCAATGGAACCGCCGGCCGAAGAGCCGACGATCAGGACACCGGGTGGGTTTTTCAGCCACACGGCCTGATCCGGCTTTGCGTTCGGGCCGCAGGAAATGCATGCTTCTCAGCAAAGTTCGCGCAGTATCGTCGGCTTGTTCGGTGTATCCTGTTTCACCTCACCCCCAACGGTCTTCTTCGCCATGATCACGCTTCTCGTCCCGGTCGATTTTTCCCAGGTCACTCCGGCCGTCCTGGAAACGGCGGAGGCGCTGGCCCGTCCGCTTCAGGGGCGCATCCGCCTGCTGCACGTGATTCCCCTGGGCAAACACGCCGCGCCCTACTATGCGGATGCCGCCGCCTACACGAACGAGCTGAAGCGCGACATGGACAAGGCAACGGGTCAGATCCAGAAGCTGCGCGAAGGCCTGGTCAAAGGCGGCTTGGACGCCGAGGCGGAGGTGCTGAAGGGCGTGGTGGTTGAAACCGTCCTCAAGGCCGCCGAACGCCACCAGGCCGCCTACATCGTCATGGGTTCCCATGGTCACGGATCGCTCTATCACCTGGTGATGGGTAGCGAGACCGAGGGCATCCTCAAGAAAGCCGCCTGCCCGGTCGTCATTGTGCCGCCCGCCAAGGCCAAAGCCGCCGGCCAGGCGTGAACAGGCGGGCGGGCCTGTCCCGGGGGCTCCCGCCCCGGGGTGCCGGTGCACCACCGAACCCGGCCCCAATCTCACCCATGCGTCTCCGTCTGCTCCCCGCCATGCTGCTGGCCGCCGCCAGTTTCCTCCCCCTTCAGGCTTCCACCTGGCAGGGCTGGGTTTCCAGCTTCATTCCGACCTGGGAAACCGACCGGTTCAACCTGACCACCTATGCCGAACTCCGGATGACGGACGACCTCGGCCGCCGGGATGTTGCCATTTTAAGCGAGAAGATCCGCTTTAAAGGCGTCGTCCCGACCTGGGGTCCTGGCTTGAACCTGACCTATCTGGAAATCAATCGATCGCCTGCTCCGGGTATCAGCCATTGGCGTATCGAGCCGGAGGTGAATCCCATCCTTCTGGAATCGGGCGACTGGAAAATCGATGGCCGGCTCCGTCTGGAGTTTCGGCATATCGAAAACACCAGCGGCTTCGATCTGCGCCAGCGGGTCAAGATCCGCGCCACCTGGACGCCACCCCTGGCCGACCTGCCATGCCGGAACCTGTCCGTCCACGTGGAAGGATTTCACGTGTATGCCGCGGACCGGTGGACCGAAGTCCGCAGCGTGCCCCTTGAGGCGAGCTGGGCCTTGCCGGACGGCCATCGCCTGGGCACCTTTTTCATGATACAGTCCCGGTATCGTCGAGGGTCCTGGCAGCATGATCCCACTCTCGGACTGAAGGCTTTTCTCCGCTTCTGATCGTCGCCTCTCCCATGAAAATTCACTGCTTCAGCGCCCACAGCCACGATATCCCGCTCTTGAAGGAGGCTACCGGCGATCGCGACTGGACCTGGAAATTCGATTCCCGCCGGTTGTCCGCCGATACCGCCCGCAGTGCCGGGTCGGCCGACCTCGTCTGCGCCTTTGTTAACGACGCGCTCACGCGGGAGGTGCTGGACGTCCTGAAAACGCTCGGGGTCCGGGGGATCGTCCTGCGCGGCGGCGGGGTCAACAACGTCGACTTTGCCGCCGCCGGGGAACTGGGCCTGCCGGTTGCGCGGGCGCCCTTCGCTTCCCTCGAAGCAACGGCCGAGCACACCCTCGCCCTGATCCTGGCCGTCAGTCGCAAGCTGATCGCCGCCGACCGCCAGGCGCAGGACCACGATTTCACGCTCAACGGGCTGCTGGGCGACGGGCTGCATCAACGCATCGCCGGCCTCATTGGCACAGGCCAGGTTGGTCGTCGGGTGGCCGGTATCCTGCAGGCCTTGGGCTGCACGGTCATCGCCTGCGATCCCGGGCTGCCGGAAGCGGAGCGCTTGCCCGGCGTGGAGTACCTGCCCCTGGCCGCCCTTCTCGAGCGGTCGGACATCGTGTCGCTGCACTGCCCGTTGACCCCGGACACGGAGAGCCTGATCGGTCCCGCCGAGATCGACCGCATGCGCACCGGCAGCATCCTGATCAACACCAGCCGGGGCGGCCTGCTGCACAGTGGTGCCGCGCTGGAGGGCGTGCAGACGGGTCGGCTGGCTGGCCTCGGCCTGGATGTCTATGCCGGCGAGGCCGATCTTTTTCACCAGGACTGGAGCAGCCGGCCGATCAACGATCCGACCCTGGAACTGCTGGTCCGCGATCCGCGCGTGGTCCTCACCCCGCACATCGGGTTTTTCACCCGGCCGGCCATGGAATCGATGGCCCGCAGTACCGTCCGCGCCATCGAAGCGCTGTCGACCGGTTCCCCGGCCGGTTAAGCCGGCTCACTCGGTTACACCCGGACGTTCCGCTCCCCTCCCAATCATGTCCGCGACTCCTGAATCCCAAGAAAAGATGGTGCAGCACGCCACGCCCCCGGCCCGCAGCCGGCGGCGTCTGGCTGATCGCAAGGCCCTGGTCCGGGTGGCTGTCATCCTCACCCTCGCGGTGGGCGCCGCCTTCCTGCCGATTGCCGGCCTGACGCTGGCTGCCCGGGTCATGCTCGGCATTTTCGTCCTGGCGGCCGGTCTCTGGGTGACCGAGACGATACCCCCCTTCGCGACCGCCATCCTGGTGGTGGTTTCGCAGATTTATCTGCTGGGGCAGAAAGGCGGTCCGCTCCAGCTCGAGGAAGGGGGGGAAAGCTATGAGATCTTCCTGAACCCGCTGGCCAGTCCGGTGCTGGTGCTGTTTTTCGGTGGTTTCATCCTGTCGCTGGCCGCGCAGAAAACGAAGCTGGACCAGCGGCTGGCGAAGACCTTTCTGACGCCCTTCGGCACCCGGCCCGCCAACCTGATGCTGGGGGTGATCCTGGTCACCGGCGTGTTTTCGATGTTCATGTCGAACACGGCGACGACGCTCATGATGGTCGCAATCGTCATGCCGCTGTTCAACAGCCTGGACCGGGAGGACCCGTTCAAGAAGGCGCTGATCCTGAGCGTGCCCTTCGCGGCCAACATCGGCGGACTCGGTACGCTTATCGGCAGCCCCCCCAACGCGGTTGCAGCCAGTGTGCTGGGCAGCATGGGACACCCGGTCACCTTCACCCAGTGGATGCTGTTCGGCTTCCCGCTGGCCCTGGTGCTGCTCTTCGTTCTCTGGCTGTTGATGCGGCTGCTCTTCAAGCCGCGGCATGCGCGCGTGGAACTGCCCGAACTGTTGCTGCCACCGGTCGACCGCAATTTCATCATCGTGGTCGGGACCTTTGCCGCCACCGTCGGGCTCTGGATGCTGGAACCGCTCCACGGCATTCCCTCCGCCGTGGCCGCCCTCCTGCCCATCATGATCTTCACCATGTTCGGCATCATCGGCGCGGACGACCTCAAGCGCATCGAATGGGATGTCCTCATTCTCGTCGCCGGCGGGCTGTCGCTCGGCGTCGGCCTGGACCGGTCCGGCCTGTCCGACACCCTGGTGGGGCTCATCCCCTTCTCGGCCATCGACAAGACGCTGCTGCTGGCCCTCTTCGCCGTGCTCACGGTGTTGATCAGCAACTTCATGAGCAACACCTCGGCGGCAAACATGTTGATCCCGATCGTGGCCGCCATTCCGGTATTCTCCCCGCTCGAAGGACCGGTGACGGTCGCCCTCTGCGCTTCGCTGGCCATGAGCCTGCCCATCAGCACCCCGCCCAATGCCATCGTCTATGCGACGCGCAGCATCGCCACCGCCGACATGGCCCGGACGGGCTCAATCGTGTCGGTCTGCGGGGTGGGCTTTCTGCTGGCCTGTTTGCTGATCCTCTTCTGAGGCCGGGACCGCCGAGCGGCGCCTGTCGGCCGGCTCAAGGCCCGGGGCGAGCGCCGGGCCTGCCGGATCCCACCCCCGTTCAGGGTTGCTTGAAAAAGGTGTCGAGGAAGGCCTGGAGTTGCCGGAAGTCCGCGTCGGTATAGTGGCTCTGCGCCTCCATCTTGCTCTCCGGATTGAAGGCCTGGGGGTTGCGCACCCACTTCCGGAAGTAGTCGGGCATGAATTTACTCTTCGCGGCAATGACGGGGAAGGTGAACTCCGAGACTGTGCCGCCGAAGGTACCCCCTTCCCACGCGTGGCAGCTCATGCAGTTGTTCATGTACAGGTCGCGCCCGGCTGCCGCGTCCCCCGTCAGGTCGGCGAACTTGCCTGAGAAGAGCGGCGAGAATTCCTCCTCGAAGCGAACGAGGCGGAATGCGGTCACGCCCCAGGGCCGTTTCGTTCCGGCGTCCTTGAGGTCGGCATAGGCCGGGGCCAGTTTTTCCGAGACGGTGATGTAGTAGGGGCCGATGTCCGCCCCGCTGATGCTTTCCGGCCACGCGCCCGCCGGCCGGCCGTCGATGGTCAGGACCAGAAAAGGTCGGTACTCCTCACGAAAAGTGTCGGTGTAGAGCGACAGGTACCCGTCCTTGCATCGGGCCAGCACGGTATCGACTGTGTCATCGACCGGCAGGGCGGCGAGCAGATCCGCAAGGAAGAGGACTTCCACGGTCTGTTCGCCGGGATAGTTGTCGATCGGTACCTGCATCGACCGCACCCCGGGCAGGGCGGCCAGATCCGCAAACCGGACAAAGCGTACGGTGTCAGCCGGCAGGTCCTTCAGCTTGCCGGTGATCACCAGATCGTTGGGGCCGTGCCGTTCGGGGTGGAGCGGCAGCGCGGCGTGAGTCGTTGACAATAGGGCAGTCCCGAGGAGGGCAGTCCCGAAAGCTATCGATTGAAGACGCTTCGAAACAGTCATGGCCTGCCAGCATAGCACGGGTTGTTCCACAAGCGAACCACCGATGAAGCCGGTTTTACCCGTTGGAAAAACATTGGACGTGTCGGGCCGTGCGTCAGACTCGGTCGGCGTGATTGTCGACGTGCACACGCACCTCTACCCGGAGGCGGCCGGCCGCAACCCGGTCGCCTGGGGCCGGGAGCGAGCCGAACACCAGTGGCTTGCCTGCGTCGCTCCCGAGGGCCGACCCTCCCTTCAGGGCTGGGCCTCCGTCGACCGGTTGCTGGCGGATATGGACGCCGCCGGTGTGGACCGGGCCGTCATCCTCGGCTGGTACTGGGAAAATGATGCCACCGCGCGGGAGCAGAACCGCTTCCTCGCCGCAGCCGTCCGCCGTCATCCCGACCGCCTCGCCGCCTGGGCCAGCTGTGACCCGGGTGCCGGCGAGACCGCGCTGGAGACGCTCCACATCGCCATCGACCAGGAGGGGCTGACCGGAGTGGGTGAATGCCTGCCTCAGGTCCGCGGCCTGACCCTGGCCGATCCGCGCTGGCAGGCGGTCATGGCCTTCGCCCGTGAGCGCGGGCTGCCGCTCAACCTGCATGTCACCGAAGTCGGGGGGCCGGTGTACCCCGGGCGCATCCCGACCCCGCTGGAGGCATTTCTGGAACTGGCGGAGGCCTGGCCGACGGTCCCGCTCATTCTGGCGCACTGGGGCGGCCTGCTCTGTTTTTCCCGGCTCAACCGGCGGCTCCGGAAGCGAATGGACAATGTCTGGTTCGACACCGCGGCCAGCCCGCTGCTGTACGATGACAGGATCTATCCGGCGGCCGTCCGGGCGGCCGGGGTGGGCCGGATCCTCTACGGTTCGGACTACCCGCTGCGCGTGTATCCGAAAAAGCAGGACGGGCCGGACATGACTCTGGCTCTGGCTGCGGCGCGCGACTCGGGCCTGGCTGAAGCCGAGGTGGGTGCTGTCCTCGGGGGCAATGCGGCCCGGCTGTTCGGCTGGGCTTAAGCATACTCCGGATCTATGGCTTCCATCCTGTTGATAAGGGCCCAGAGCGAGCGGGCGGGACCGAAGCGTAAAAAGTGCGTAAGACTCGACCCGCCAGGGGTGGATTCTGCTGGCCACGAAGGAGTTGGCTTTTATTAAGGAATGTTGTGAGGATGTGTATCGGTTGTGCGCAGGCCGGTCGTCATTATGGTCCGAAAAATCAGTTTTATTAACTACAAGGGAGGCGTCGGCAAGACGTCGCTGATCGTCAATACAGCGGCTGCGCTCGCCAGTCGGAGGAAACGCGTCCTCCTGGTCGATCTGGACACCCAAAGCAACGCCAGCATCTGGCTGCTCCGGCTTCAGCGGTGGAACACCATCAATTCCACGGGCCGCGGGGGCATTTATTCCATTTACGATCCCGGCCAGGAGACGGTGAAAGATATCATCGTGAAGGACGTCGTGGTCGATAAAAACGGGGAGAAAATCCTTCCCGGTCTGGACCTGATTCCGACCACTTTCAATTTCGTCGATCTCGAGAACGAATATGAAGGGGAGCCCGGCAAGCCGCATTACGTAAAGTTTTACGAGCAGTTGAAGGAGGTGCAGGACGACTATGACTTCATTCTCTTCGATTGCCCGCCGAACATCCTGAAAGGGGCCCAGGTGGGCATCTTTGCCAGTAACGAGATTTACGTCCCCTCCAATCCGGATGCACTGAGCCTCATCGGGTTCACCCTGCTGGTCGAAAAGCTCCTGATCTTCAACCGCCGCAGCGCCAGTTTTCGGCTGAAGGACATGGGAACGCCAGCGCAGGTTCAGGGCATCATTTTCAACGCGATTCAGGACAAGACCGACATCGAGGTGCCGAAGATGCGGATGCAGCTCCGGTTGAACCAGTTTCGCAACCAGAAACGGGTCGGCGGGCAGGCCAAGATTTTCAAGGCACAGGTACGCGATGCTTCCGTGGTCCGGCGTGCGGTCACCCTCGGCCTGCCGGTGTCACTGGTCGGCTCGGGCGGAGCCGACGAGGAAGACAATGTCCAGAAGGACTACCTCTCTATCGCCGACGAAATTATCCAGCACCAGGAAACCCCGCCGCATCGCTCAACGATGAACGAGCGCAACCTTTAGGTTACCCGGTCTCCCAACGCCTCTCTCTACCGTCATGGACAATCCGTCAGATTCCCCGCTGTTCGACAGCAAGCAGAACGACACCTGGAACACGGTGCGCAAGAGCTTCCACACCTCGATCATGGTGGACACCAGGCTCTCCAGCCTGGCCGAGAACCTCGATCTGGATCCCTGGCCGATCGAAGACGACGAAGAAGTCCCGTCGAAGTATATCGACTACACCCTGCCCCAGCTTCATCACCTGCCCGAATTTCATGACAATCCCGAGCGGATCCAGTTGCTGATCGACATCCTGCAAGGCACCCTCGCGTTCGACGACCCTTTCGGCGATATGGTGGAGCAGGTGGAATCTTCCGCCGCCGGTCCCGAACAGACCGTGGGGAAGACCCTCACCAAGCTTGAGATCCCGGCCGACTATCCCATCCAGCTGACCAACCTTTCCCCCGAAGCCAAGGAGCTCTGCTTTGCCGAGGACATCGAAACGGTCGGCCAGTTTGCCGAATTCGCTCAGGGAATGGCTGAAAAGATGGTCGTGGGCGGCGATTTCAAGGCCTTCCTCAACGCGCTCATTCACGTGGATAAAACGACCATCGCGCGCTACCTGCCCTTCCGCCCCAGGCACACGGGGCTGCACCTGCCCGAAGCCTTCGGCATGATGGTCAGCAACCTCTCGCCCGAGGAAATCGAAGGACTGGCCGTGAAATACGGCAGAAAGCCCGCCGACCCGAACCAGCCCCAGAAGCTGAGCATGGAAAAGCTGGATAAGCTGGAAGCCCGGCTGCGCTCCGAAATCGGGCCCATCCTCGTCTGGTTCGGGGAGGAGCGTAAGGCACTCAGCGACAGCCTCGCCGCCGGTGAATCCGTTGAACGTACCTTCATGGTCCTCGACGATCCGGATCGAGAACGCATCGCCCTCAACATCATGAAGCAGATCTTTACCAAAAAAGACGACGGCAGCAAAAAAGGGGGCGACGAAAAGGGCCTCCTCGGCAAGCTCGCCGGGCTCTTCGGGAAAAAGTGACCAAGTCTTCTTGATGGCGGAACCGGCCGGTTCCACGTTGCCACCATGGCGATCTTCCGACGAAAAAAGAAAGAGAAACCTTCCAAAGAGCCGGGTGCGTCGGAAGCCGGGTCGACCGAGGCTCAGGCCAGGCCCAAGATAGACCCAACCACCCTGCCGCCGCCACCGCCACGCGTGCGTAAGCAGCGGCTGAGTTTGCGTTTGGAGGAACTGGGCCGCCAGTCCGAGGTCCAGAAGCGGACTCAGGCGTCCATCCGGGACATGATCCGCCAGACCCGGTCACCCTTCCCGGCTCAGCCCGGCTCGGCCGGCGGGGAGACCGCCTTCACGTCCGTGCGGAAGGAGGATCTGCAGCGGCTGGAACAGCAGCTCAATGAAGCGTCCCGGGACCTCAGTAAACGGGAGCAGGATCTCAAGGATGCCGAGGAGCGGATCGTCGAAGCGCAAAAGGATCTGAGCAACGTGGAGAATCTCCTGCAGGCGCGCGAGGAGGTGATCCAGGCTCAGATGCAGAAAATCCAGGCCCTGCAGGCCGAGAAGGAGACGCTCCAGGCCGAAGGCGGCGGGGAACGTGCCTCCGCGGAGACTGTCGCTCCGCGGAACGACGCCGAGCAGGCGGCTCTCGAAAAATTGCGCGCCGAACTCGATCAGCAGGAGCGGAGCCTGCTGGAAGAAAAGGATATGCTCCGCGAGCGGGAGGAATTCCTCGAGCAGAGCGAGAACACCCTCTTTGAAAAAGCTCAGGAGCAGCAGGAGCGCGAAACTGAACTCGAGCAGAAGGCTGAAGAACTGAAATCCTGGGAAAAACGCCTGAAAAACGCCGAAGCTGGCGAAACGGACTGAGCAGTCCCGTTGAAGGCGTCTCCAGTCGAAACGCGTCGCTTCAGCAAGCGCCAGCCCTCTTGAGCGTCCGCGCTGCTGCGAGCGACAGGCGATGTCCTTTACCTGCAGCGGCGGTTACCGGATTCCAGGCTATCCCGCTTATTGTCGGGCAAAGGCTGCCGCGTTCGTTGCGACGCCGTATTCACCGGCCACCCAAGGGTTTTACCGCGACTCTTTCCTGCCCGCGTTTGAACGCCCGTCCGGGATCCGGATTCCCTTTCGTTTCAGGTGGCGCTTCAGCCATTGCCAGGCATCGGCACCTTCTTCCCGGATGCGGGCCAGCCAGCGCCGGGCCCAGGCAAATTCCACCCCCAGGACCACCAGACCGGCGGCGATGATCACCAGGCCGGGGCCCGGCAGCACCAGCAGCAGAATCCCAAACAGGATGATTGTGGTGCCGATCACCAGTATCACCAGACGCCGAGCCTGCCGGAGAAACCAGGCGGGGGTGCCCCGTCGGTGAACGGTTTGATGGCTTTGCTCGCCCATGCGATAGTGGATGATGACATATTTTGTCATGAAAACAATCGGTTGGCTTGGCTTCCTGCTGGGATCGCTGTCCCTCCTGTGTCCTGCGCTTCCGGGGCATCAACCCGCCATCAGCGCTTACTGGGAAAACGATATCCTGGTGGGGACCGACCGGGAATATACCAACGGGGTGCGTCTCAGCCTGCGGCTGCCGGCTGATTCCGCCTTGGGCCGGACGCCAGCCCTGCGAACCGTACGAGACTGGATGCCGGCCCTGCCCTGGCAGGCCAGGGAGGCCGCAACCTCTTCCTTGACGGCAACACCTTTGAGGATGGGCCACGGGTGAGCCGTAAGCCATGGGTCTACGGCCTTTATGCCGGATTCAGCCTTCAGGTCGGGCCGTGCGACCTGACCGTAACCTGGCAGGAGCGGTCGCGGGAATATCGAGGCCAGGATGCCAACCTCGCTTTTGGCTCCATTGCTTTCAGCGTGGTGTACTGAGCATTTGGATACAAGGTGTTTGCTGCGGCAGCTTGTATGCCAGCTTATTCGCGTTATAATTGGGCATGTTAGCAAAATGGATTCCCTGGCGATTTCTGGTCCGTCGTACGGCGCGCCGCTATGGGTTCGCCGACCCGGCCACCCTGCTTGCGCGCCTGAAGCAATTCGCGCAACCCTCCGAGGTCGCAGCCCCCGTTGAATTGCTCCGGTCCGGCGTCATTTTTCACGCCCGTGGAGCAGTCAACACGCAGGCCATCCAGAATAACCTGGACTGGGTATGGCCGTTCTGGGTTCAGCGCCAGTTTAACCCGGCCGATCCCGCCTTCCTGCCGCGCGGGTTTGCCATCAGTCACGTCAACCTGACACACCGAAACTGGACGGCCGTCGGTCGGCCGGACAACACGCACTATCCGGTGATTGATCCCCGGGGCATGGTAACACCCCTGCACGATGGCTGGTCCCTCGAATTCAGCATCATGGGATCGGATGGACCGCGGCTGATATCCCCCAAGGCCGACCTGGTTCACCAGCGCTATTTGTTCGACGAGGACGAATTGATCCTTGAGACGCTCCTGCGTGTTGACGACCTCACCCTCCGAAGCCGTGTCTGGCTTGACGGAGATGAGGGTTCGGACGGTTGCCTCCGTATCAGCCTGAGCGCTACGGGCATGAGGGAGAGCGACTGGATCGGGGTGGCCGTTCGTCCTTACAATACCGAAGGCATCCAGTTTGTGGACACGGTAACCAGCGGAGATGCGGGGTCGGTCCTTCACGTGAATAAAGAGACGAACATCCGTTTTCCGGTGCTGCCGGCCGAGGTCCGGACCAGCACCTACGCGGAGGGTGATGTCTATCACAAGCGAATGGCCCAGGGGGCGGCCGACGTCCGGTGCCCTGCCGGCATGGCTTCAGCCCTGGCGCTGTTTTCCGCCATGGATCTACCAACTGACGGTTTGTCCGTCTCCATTCCCCTCGAAGGTCGGCCCTTGCTGCGGGATGCCCGCTCCAAGCGTGCGCCCGAACCCGCTGAGGCACAGATCCGCACCTGGCCGGAGGCGCGCGCCGGATCGGCCCGGCTGCAGGTGCCTGACGCCCGCACACAGGAGGTCTTTGAAGCGGCCCGGCATGCCCTCATCATGCTGAGCGCGTCCGAACCCGTTCCCGGTCCTTACACCTATCGACGGTTTTGGTATCGGGATGCGGCCCTGATGTTGAATGGCCTGCATGCTCTCGGCATGGATGATCGAGCCCACCGCTGCCTGAAGGCCTTTTTCGACGGACAGCAAAGCAGCGGCTATTTCCAAAGCCAGGAAGGGGAGTGGGATGCCAACGGCCAGGTGCTCTGGATCCTGAGCCAGCACAGCCGGTTGACGGGAACGTCTTTCCTGCCCGGATTTCGAGACGAATTACGTCGAGCCGTCCGCTGGTTGGACCGGAAGCGCCTGCCTCCAGGCGATGATGAGCGGGCCTCGGGCCTGCTGCCGGCGGGTTTCAGTGCCGAGCACTTTGGTCCCAATGATTTCTATTACTGGGACAATCTCTGGGCGGTGGCCGGCTTGCGCGGTGTCGGTGAAATGGCTCGGCAAAGCGATGATTCCGAACTGGAGCGGGAGGCTGTCGGCCTGGCCGATGCCTACTGGTCCGCCCTGCAGACAAGCTGGAACGGTCTGGACCCCGAACGCCTTGGAGAGGCTGTCCCGGCCGCACCCGGACGACGGATGGATGCGGGAGCAGTGGGCGTACTCTGCACCGATTATCCCCTGCAGCTGACACCGCCCGGTGACAGCCGGATGCTCGCCACCCTCGCCTGGCTCGAAGCGAATTCCTTTTTCGAAGGTGGCTTCTTTCAGGACATGATTCACTCGGGGACCAACGCGTACCTGACCCTGATGTTGGCCCAAACCCGTCTTCGGGCCGATCAGCCGGAGGTCTTCCGGGAGCGCGTTCTCGCGGTCCGTGAACTGGCCTCACCGGCCGGTCATTGGCCCGAGGCGGTTCATCCCCGCACCAGGGGCGGATGCATGGGGGACGACATGCATGGCTGGGCGGCGACCGAATGGGTGTCCGCTATCCGGAACGCGTTCATTCGCGAGGAGGGAGACGACCTGGTGGTGGGCAGCGGCTTGTTCCCCGAGTGGTTGCGGGCGGGGGAAACCCTGCACTACGGACCTACCTGTACGCCGGCCGGTTCGCTGTCGGTGGAGGTGTCGGTCGGGGATCAATCCGCCGAGGTCCGTCTGGCCGGGCTGGACGAAGGCAGCCGTCAGGCTGTATCCGAAATACGTGTACAAATTCCCGGTTTCCAGCCCGGGCAGCTAAGGGGAGCCGGGTCCGTTGCTGTGAAACGTCTGAATGCCTGACAATGCGCATCATCCATTTTACCAACACCTACACCCCGGTCACCGGGGGTGTGGAACGGTCCCTCAACACCCTGGTCGACGGTCTCGAAGACAAAGGACATGCCTGCTTTCTGGTGGCACCGGAGTTCAAGGGGTATGCAAAGTCCACCGACCGGATTCTCCGAGTACCGGCGCTGAAGGAATTCAACGACAGTGCGTTTTCGGTTCGTCTGCCGGTGCCGGGGCTGATCGACCGGTTCGTGAAAAAAATTAAGCCGGACCTGATTCATAGTCATCACCCCTTCCTCTTGGGGGACGCCGCGTTGCGGATGGCCTCGAAGCACAAACTGCCGCTGATTTTTACGCACCACACGCTCTACGAAAAGTATGTCCATTATCTGCCGGTCGATCCCGACAAGGCCGGGAAACTGGCCGTACAGGTGCCGACCGATTACGCGAATTTCTGCGATGCGGTGATTGCCCCCAGTCGAACCATCCGGGATCTGTTGCTCGACCGCGGTGTGCAGTCCCCGGTCTGGGAAATCCCGACCGGGGTCGATTGTGAGCAGTTCGGTTCGGGCGACCGCGCGGGATTCCGCCGGGAGCATGACCTGCCCGAAGATGCTCTTGTGATCGGACACCTGGGAAGGCTCGCCGAGGAAAAAAACCTGACCTACCTCGCCAGGGCAGTCAGTGGGGCGATGAAGGATCTTTCCGAAGCCCGTTTTCTCTGTGTCGGCGACGGCGATGCCGGGGACGCCATCCGGGAGGCCTTCGACTCAGCTGGATGCGTCGACCGTCTGGTGATGCCGGGTCGGTTGACCGGCCAGGCGGCAGTGGACGCTTACGCCGCCATGGATCTGTTTGCTTTCGCCTCCCAGTCAGAGACGCAGGGACTTGTGCTGGTCGAGGCCATGGCCGCCGGCAACCCGGTTGTCGCCCTTGATGCACCGGGTGCCCGTGAGGCTGTGACCCATGACGATGCGGGGCTGCTTCTACCCGGCGATGCGTCCGTCGAGGATTTTGCTCATACGCTGGTGCGCATGGCGGAGGATCTTGATCCCACCGATACAAACGGCTGCTGGCAGACGCGTGCCCGTGACCGGGCCCACACCTTTAACGTCCCGGCTTTTGTCGAAAAGGTGTTGGGTGCTTACCATGAGGCACATGCCCAACGCACCCAGTTGCCGCCCACCGACCGCTGGGGGCAGTGGGAAGATGCCCGGAACAGGCTCAGCACCGAATGGCAGATCCTGACCCGCAAGGCGTCTGCAGCCTGGGACGCCCTCAAGCCCGATGGCTGAAAGGTCAGCCGCCGGTGACGCGAGGCCATCCCCCGCTTGATTCCAGCCCTGCCCCACGCCAAGCTGTACCTCCTTCTCCGGGCCTGTAGCTCAGCGGTTAGAGCAGGGGACTCATAATCCCTTGGTCGTGGGTTCGAACCCCACCGGGCCCACTTGTTTCGGGCGGTATTCACCGGGCGCCGTCGAGGAGCCAGAAGCGGAGGCGGTCGCGGGCGGCGGCGGCCGGATCAAAGAGATCCCGGTAAAATTGCGCCTGGTCGCGGATGGCCAGACCCCCGTCGCGGCGGGGAGACCAGGGGGCGGGTGCGGCCTCAGCCTGAGCCAGGGCTTCCCCCTTCAGCCCGTGCGCGTAGGCAAGGGCGCTGCCGTTCACGAGACGCTCTCCTCGATAGGTGGCCCGAATGGCCAGGCCTTCACGGGTGAGGTGGACTGGCCCGTCGGGGCCGTCGACACGGATCCCCTGGCGGGTGCGGGAAAGGGTGATGGAAGCGGCAGCCATACGGCCATGGTGTTCAGATGTTCACCGGGGCCATGCTAGCGTGGGGGGTGGGACAAATACGGGGGAACCCCGTGTTGCCAGGGGCCGGATCGCCTGGCACTGCCGGTTCCAGCCGCTCGCAGGGGGCCGTCAGGTAGTCTGGTCGAGGATGGCCTGCGCGTGCCCGCGGACGCTTTTCCTGAGGGCGACAGGTGCGAGGACCGTGGCGTGGCTTCCCCAGCTGAGGATCCAGCGCTCGATTTCGAAGAGGTCGGCCAGTTCGATTCGAAATTCGACCGCACCGTCCGGTTGGTCGATCAGCTCCTGTTGGGGATGCCAGGTCTTTTCCCGGATGAGCCGGGCGGCGAAGGCGTCGAAATGAATGCGGATTTTATGTTTCTTCCCGGTGACGAAGACGCCGAAGGCATCCTTCAGGTGTTTGCGGATATCGAAATCGGCGGGCTTTTGGAAGTTCTCCCCGGTGGGAACAGGCTGGCGCATGCGGACCAGGGCGAAGGTACGCATGGCCTTCCGCAGGTGGTCGTACCCGATCAGGTACCATTCGTCCGCCACACAGCCCAGGTGATAGGGATCAATGTGCCGTTTCATCCAGCGGTTGGACGTCAGGCCCTTGTACTCGAACTTGAGGCGTACCTGTTCGGTCAGGGCGCGGGTTACGAGTTGAAAGGTTTCGATGGCGGCGGTGGAGACGCCGGTCGGCTTGAAGCTGATCGGCGCCTCCAGACGGTCGAGGGACAGAAACATCGTTTCCTTCAGGCTGTCGGACAGTTTCTCCAGCGCCTGACGAAGCGGTTCGTGGAACGGCGTGTCCCGGTAAGGCTCGATCGCCTTTTGCGCGACGAGCAGGGCAAACAATTCCCCCTCTGTCACCTGTACCAGTGGGAAGGCGTCCACATCCTTTGCGTAAAAATAGCCGTTCTCCTGGGCGTCCCACTCGATGGGCAGCCCGAGTTGGTCGCGCATGGTGGCGATGTCGCGGTGAATGGTCTTGGTCGAGGTCTCCAGCTGCCGGGCCAGTTGGGTGGCGTTGGGCGAGCTGTCCCCCTTCAGCGCCCGATGAATCCGCACCATCCGGGTCAGGGGCGGTCGGGACAGGGGGGCTTGGCGCTTGGCAGGCATTTATTCAGCGCAAGCGCCCGGGGTGGGACTGTCAATGTCTTAGGCTAACGGTAAGGTGGCGGCATGTGGCTCGCGACTCAGCACGGCTTTTTCAGCATGGTCCGGAAAAATTCTGATCGGTACGCCGTCCGTGCCCGGGTGCGGGAGGATCTGGAGCGGCTGGGTGAACGGATCGGCGTGGCGCACCCGATTCATTGTCGGCCCGAGGCCGATTACCGGTACCGGTGGGAGGTCGATCTCGAGGAGTTGCTCGAGATTCTGGTCCAGCTTGGGGCCGATCTCGATTACCCGAACTTCATGGCGCGGATCGAAGAGCGGCCGGACCAGCGCGACAAGCTTCCCATCTATCAGGACCTCTGGACCGCCCTTCACACGCTACAGGCCCGGACTGTTTCCCGCGAGGGGGCTTGAGCCCACCCCGGGGAACGGGCAGCATCAGGCATGGCTGATGTGAGCGTTTCCGTGGTTGTGGATGAACCGGCTGCTCTGGGGGAGGGCCCGATCTGGGCGGATGACGCCCTGCTCTGGGTGGATATCGAGGGCAAGGCCGTCTTTCGCTACGATCCCCGGACCGGGGACAACCCCGCCTGGTTTCTGGAGGAGAAGCCGGGGACGGTCGTGCCGACCGAGGATCCGGATCGTGTCGCGGTGGCGGTCGAAAGCGGGTTCGGCCTGCTCGATCTCAGCGAGGGCGTGTTTCACCAAGAGGCGACCTGTGAAGCCGAAGCGACCGACCTGCGCTTCAACGACGGCAAGGTCAGCCCGCTGGGCGATCTCTGGTGCGGCAGTCTCGGCACCCGAAACGGCCAGCCGGCCGGGGCCTTCTATCGTTGGCGGCGCGGCGCCCGGCCGGAAAAGCTGTTCGACGGCGTGGCCTGCTCCAACGGCCTGGCCTGGGATGCCGACCGGAATCGGTTTTATTATATCGATACGCCGACCGGGCGGGTGGATGTGTTCGACTACCATGCCGCGACCGGCGCCATCGCCAACCGGCGTCCCTTCGTGGAGATTGGCCCGGACGGGGGCGGGCCCGACGGCATGACGCTGGATGCGGACGGCCACTTGTGGGTCGCCTTCTGGGGCGGCGGCTGCGTGCGTCGCTTTTCCGCCGAGGACGGCAGCCTGCTGCAGCAGATCGACCTGCCGGCCAAACGCGTGACCGCCTGCGCCTTCGGCGGGGGCGATCTCCGGGATCTCTACATCACGACGGCCCGGGTCGGTGGCGATGATGCAAGCGCCGAAACCGAGCCCCGGGCCGGTTGCCTGTTCGTCTGCCGGCCCGGCGTCGCCGGCCGCCCGGCCGACCGTCTGCGGCTCTAGCCCGAACTTCTCACCAGAATCGGGAAAAAGGGCGATAAATAATTCTGAACGAAGGATTTGCAGCATTTCTTTGAAATGCACGTTCGTGAGGTAACCCTGTTTCCCGATTCTTTTCGCCCACATGCGCGATCTGCGGCGTGTTATTCTCGCTGCGCTCGTTGAGGTGTCGCCCTGCGGGCTCGGTAGTCGTGCTGGAAACCGCCTGCACGAGCACCTCAGTGCACGCCCAACCGGTTTCGCCCTCCCGCCGTCACCCTCCGGGTTATGGCGGACACGCCGCCTTCCGCCTTCGCCAAGGCTACGGCGGACAGGGGCAGCTCATCCCATCTGGGCTTCATGAGAAGTCCGGGCTAAGGAAGGCCCGCCCCTACCGCTTGCGGGCCTTGGCCAGCTCCTGGGCGATGGCGAAGCGCGCGACGGCCTCGAGCCGCTCGATTTCTTCGGGATCGAGACCTTCCTCCCTGGCCTGCTCGAGGGCTTCCTGCGCCCGGCGCTTGGCCTCCTCGACTTCGCCGAGGTCGATCTTTTCCACGTCGATAGCGGCCTCGGTCAGGATGGACACCTTGTCGCCGAGGATTTCGGCGAAGCCCTTGTCGACGGCGAGCAAGTTGGGACCCGGCTTGCCGAAACCGGGGTCGTCGGGATTGGTGATGGCCTCGTTATTGCCCGGGTTGATCACCTCGATCTCGCCCGGCTTGACCAGCGTGACGAGCGGAATGTGGCCGGGCAGGACCCCGATTTCGCCCTGGAGGGTGGGCAGTACCACGGATTCGGCGGTGCTGCTGTAGACCGTGCGTTCGGGGGTGACGATTTCGAGGCGAAGGGCCATCGGTCAGGTATTCAAAAATTGGATACGTGGGGGTGGGCTCAACCGGCCCGGGACGACTCGAGCACGGCGTCGATGCTTCCCTTGAAGAGGAAGTCGTTTTCCGGCACCTGGTCGAGTTCGCCGTCCAGGATCATCTTGAAGCCCTTCACGGTATCCTCGACCGAGACGTATTCGCCGGGAATGCCGGTGAAGACTTCCCCGACAAAGAAGGGCTGCGAGAGGAACTTCTGGATCTTGCGGGCGCGGTAGACCGTCTGCTTGTCATCCGGCGACAGCTCGTCGAGGCCGAGGATGGCGATGATGTCCTGCAGGTCCTTGTAGCGTTGGAGCACGGACTGGACGCCGCGGGCGACCTCGAAGTGCTCTTCACCGACGACCGCCGGGTCGAGCGCGCTGGATACGGAGGAGAGGGGATCGACCGCCGGGTAAATCCCCAGCTCGGCGATGGAGCGTTCCAGCACGATGGTGGAGTCGAGGTGGGCGAAGGTGTTGGCCGGCGCGGGGTCGGTCAGGTCATCCGCCGGGACGTAGACCGCCTGGAAGGAGGTGATGGAGCCCTTGGTGGTCGAGGTGATGCGCTCCTGGAGGATGCCCATCTCCTGGGCCAGCGTGGGCTGGTAACCGACGGCGGAGGGGCTGCGGCCGAGGAGGGCGGAGACCTCGGATCCCGCCTGGGAAAAGCGGAAGATATTGTCCACAAAGAGCAGCACGTCCTGATTCTTTTCATCGCGGAAATACTCGGCCATGGTCAACCCGGTGAGGCCGACGCGCATGCGGGCACCGGGGGGCTCATTCATCTGCCCGTAGACGAGAGCGACCTTGGACTTGCTGATGTCTTTCTGGTCAATGACGCCGGCATCGCTCATTTCCCAGTACAGGTCGTTGCCTTCACGGGAACGCTCCCCCACCCCGGCGAAGACGGAGTAACCCCCGTGCGCCTTGGCGATGTTGTTGATCAGCTCCATGATGACGACGGTCTTGCCCACGCCGGCGCCACCGAACGCGCCGACCTTGCCGCCCTTCACAAAGGGACAGATCAGGTCGATGACCTTGATGCCGGTTTCGAGGACCTGAGCTTCGGTGGACTGTTCGGTCAGCGGCGGGGGATTGCGATGGATGGGCCACCTGACCTCGGTTTCACAGGGTCCGCGTTCGTCGACCGTGTCCCCGGTGACGTTGAAGATGCGGCCGAGCACCTTTTCCCCGACTGGTACCGAGATCGGGGCGCCGGTGCCGGTGATGGCCATGCCGCGGGTCAGCCCCTCGGTGCTGGACATTGCGACGGCGCGTACCAGCCCTTCGCCGAGGTGCTGCTGGGTCTCGAGCGTCAGTCGGATTTCCCTGTCGCCGACGGTGAAGATGACTTCGAGGGCGTCGTAGATCGCGGGGATCTCCTTTTTATTGAACTGCGCGTCGACGACGGCGCCGATGACCTGAATGATGGTGCCTTGGGTGCTCATGACGGGAATGGGTCTGCCGCGGGATGCGGCCGGGTGGGAATCGACATAAAGGGGTTAGACGGTATCGGCCGAAGCGGCGGCGGAAATTTCGAGGATTTCCTGGGTAATGGCTGCCTGGCGGGCCTTGTTGTATTCGAGGGAGAGGTCGTCGACCAGGTTGCTGGCGTTGTCGGAAGCGGCCTTCATGGCGACCATCCGTGCGCTGTGCTCCGAGGCCTTGGCCTCGAGAAGAATCTGGTAGATCTCCTGTTTGACGAAGAGGGCGGGCAATTCGTGCAGGACGGCCTCGGGGCTCGGCTCGAACTTCATCTCGCGGGGATCCTTCGGCGGGGCCGGGTGCTCCTCACCGGTTTTGCCGATCTTGCGCACTTTCTCGGTGAGGTCTTCGAGGCCGTCGAGCGGGAGCATCCGGGCGAGGACCGGTTCCTGCCGCAGCGTGTTGACAAAGGAGGAATACAGGACCTCGACGGTGTCGATGGTGCCCTCCTCGTAAGCCTGTATCAGGAATTCCACGACCGGGCGTACTTCACGGAAGGCTACGTTGTCGCCGACCGTGAAGTCGGCCAGCAGCTCGCGCCGGGTCCGGCCGAGGTACTGCCGCCCTTTGCGACCGACCGAGACGAAAGCGGCGTCGTCCCTGATGTTGCCGATTTCGCGGAAGAGATTGCCGTTGAGCGGACCGCAGAGACCCTTGTCGGTGGAAACGACGAGGATGCCGCGTTTCCTGACCGGGCGCTCCTGGAGGAGGGGGTGCTCGATCTCGCCGATATGCGGGAGCACGCTGTTGAGGATGTCGGCGAGGAGCAGGGTGTAACCGCGGCCGGCGAGCGCGGAATCCTGAGCCCGCTTCATTTTCGACGCAGCCACGAGCTGCATCGCCCGCGTGATCTGGCGGGTATTCTTGACCGACTTGATGCGTCGGCGAATGTCGCGGAGGCTGGCCATGTCTGAAAATCAGGGAGCGTTTGTCCGGGGTTCGGTTCAGGACCAGGTGTTCTTCCAGGTCTCGACCGCCTTCTTGAGCTTGCCCTCGCTTTCTTCGGAGAGCTGCTTTTCTTCGCGGATGGTATCCATCAGGCCGCTGTCGGCGGTCTCGAAATGTTCGCGCAGCGAAGCGGCTGCGGACACCACTTGCTCAACCGGGATATCATCGAAATAGTCATTCTGGACGGCCCAGATGAGACCGACCTGGACTTCGACCGGAATCGGGTTGAAGGCGTTCTGCTTGAAGAGTTCGACGACGCGGGCACCGCGGTCGAGTGTGGCGCGGGTCTTTGCGTCGAGGTCGGAACCGAACTGGGCGAAGGCGGCGAGTTCCCGGTACTGGGCGAGCTGGAGCTTCACTTTGCCGGCGACCTTTTTGATGGCCTTGATCTGCGCGGCGGATCCGACGCGGCTGACCGAGAGACCGACTGACACGGCGGGGCGGATGCCCTGGTTGAAGAGGTCGGTTTCGAGAAAGATCTGACCGTCGGTGATGGAAATGACGTTGGTCGGGATGTAGGCGGACACATCGCCGGCCTGCGTCTCGATGATTGGCAGGGCGGTCAGGGAGCCGTTGCCGTTGTCCTCATTCAGGCGGGCGGACCGCTCGAGGAGACGACTGTGCAGGTAGAAGACGTCACCGGGGTAGGCCTCGCGACCCGAGGGCCGCTTCAGGATCAGCGACATCTGGCGATAGGCGGCGGCGTGCTTGGAGAGGTCGTCGTACACGATGAGCGCATCCATGCCGTTCTGCATGAACCATTCGCCTATGGCGGCACCGGCAAAGGGGGCGATGAACTGGTTGGCCGGGTTGTCGGCCGCCGGGGCCGCGACCACGGTGGTGTATTCCAGCGCGCCGGCCTTCTCCAGCGTCCTGATGGTCCGGGCGACGTTGGAGTTCTTCTGGCCGACGACCACGTAAATCGAATAGACGGGCCGGAAGCTGTCGTCGCCGCTTTCCAGACCGACTTTGTTGATGCGGGCCTGATTGATGATGGTGTCGATCGCGATGGTCGTCTTGCCGGTGGAGCGGTCGCCGATGATCAACTCACGCTGACCGCGACCGATCGGGATCATCGAGTCGATGGCCATGATTCCCGTCTGCAGCGGCTGGTCGACCGACTTGCGGGGAATGATGCCGGGTGCAATGCGCTCCACCGGGAAGGTGTCATCCGAGGAAACGGGACCCTTGCCGTCAACCGGCTGGCCCAGGGCGTCGACGACACGGCCGAGCAGACCCTTGCCGACGGGGACCGAGAGGAGGCGACCGGTGGTCTTGACCTCGTCGCCCTCCTTCAGGTGAGAGACGTCACCCATGACGACACAGCCGACTTCCTCTTCCTCGAGGTTGAGGGCCAGGCCGAAGGTGCCGCCGGGGAACTCCACCATCTCGTTGTACATGACCTTGGAGAGGCCGGAGACCTTGGCCACGCCGTCAGCCACGGTGACGATGCGGCCCACGTTTTCGCGGGTGGCGCCGGTCTCGAGACGGGCGATTTCGTTTTCAATTTGTTCGACGATCGAGCTCATGGTCGGAAGAGGAAAAACAGGTTGGGCGTTGGGAAAAGCATCAGTGGACCTGGGCGGCCAGGCGCTTCAGGCGGCCGGCGGCGGAGGCGTCATAAACATCGTCCGCGACGCGGACTCGGATGCCGGCCAACAGGTCGGCGTTTTCATGGGACTCGCTACGGAGCGGCCGGTCGTAGGTATTGGCCATGGCGCTGCGGATGCTTTCGAGGGCATCCGATTCGAGCGGCCCGGCGTGTTCGACCAGAGCGGTGCCTTCGCGCAGTGCGCGCTCGATGCCGTGCAGGTAGAGCTTGAGGACGGTTTTCGGCCGACGGGGCGGGTGTTGCCGCAGCGCGGCGAGGATCTCCCCCACCCGGCCCTCGTCCACGAGCCCGTCCCCGGCGCGACTCAGGGCGACGAGTTTGCGGGCAAAGTCCTTCAGTTTACGGTCGGCGCGCATGGATTCAGTTAATTAACGGGTGAGGCGGATCAGTTGTTGCCGACCAGTTCGCGCGAGGCGGACTCGGCGATAGCCTTGCGGTCGTCCTCGGAGAGGTCCTTGCGCAGGACCTTGCCGGTGGTGGCAACGACGAGACGGGCAACTTCCTGACGGACTTCGGACAGCATTTTTTCGCGTTCCTGGTCGATGGAGGCCCTGGCCTGGTCCACGAGGTCCTCGGCTTTTTGGTGGGCCTCCTGCATCTGCTTGTCGGAGTAGGCCTTGGCCTGGTCACGTGCCTCGGCGACAATCTGCTTCGCTTCGTTGGCGGCCGCCTTCAGGGTTTCCGCCTGCTGGCGTTCGGCTTCGGCCAGCTTGGACTTCATCTCCTCGGCGTACTGAAGCCCGTCGGAGATCTTTTTCTGCCGTTCATCGAGCGTCGCCAGGATGGGTTTGAAGGCGAATTTATAGAGGATCGCGGCGACGATGACGAAATTGATCATCTGCGCGACGATGATGCGCCAGTCGATGCCGAACTGGCCGGCAAGCTCGGCGACGGGGCCGCTGCCTTCCGTAGAGGAGGCGGTGGCGGCGGCAAAGGTGAGGACGGCGTCCAACATGGTCAGGGGCGGCTAACGGGTTGCGGGGAAAAAAAACCGGACCGCGGCGGGGATGAGACCGCCGCCGCGGCAATGGGCTTACATGTTGCCCAGGAAGAGGCTGTAGAAGGCGACCGCTTCGGCCAGCGCCATACCGATGATGGACTGGACGAGGATTTTACCGGAGGCGCCGGGATTGCGACCGACGGCTTCGACCGCTTTGGTGCCGACCAGGCCGACGCCGATGGCGGCCGTGGCGCAGCCGAGACCGGCAACGATCCCGCGTGCGATGTTGCCTTCGAGGGCAGCGAAGATTTCGAGGAGCATGATGTGGTGAGTTGGTGGGTTATGTGTTTAATCGAGTTCTCGGTCGCCCACGCTTTGTTTACGCATGGTCCCGACCGGGAAAGGGAATCAGTGGTGTTCTCCCTCGCCCTCGTGGTTGCAGATAAGGCCGATGTAAACGGCGGCGAGGAGGGCGAAGACGAGGGCCTGAACGAAGCCGATCAGGACCTCGAGGAAGTAGAATGGTACCGGTACCACCCAGGCGACGAGGTCGGTCATGTTGGTCAGGAGATTTTCCCCGCCAAAGACGTTGCCGTAGAGACGGAAGGAAAGAGAAACCGTCCGGAAGGCCCAGGAAATGACTTCGATGATACCGACCGCGAAAAATATCGGGAACAGCGCGACATAAATGAAGACGGGCATTTCCTTCGGGTCGGCCTTATTGCCGAACCAGTCGTAAAGCAGGGCTTTCAGGCCGGCATATTTGAAGACGTAATAAAACCAGGCGAGTTGGACGATGATGGCCAGCGCCAGCGTCATGTTCATGTCGGCGTTCCCGGGACGCTGCCAGTATTTGAGGTCGCCGGATTCATCGTAGAGCCCGTACGCGCCGACGCCGGGAAGGAGGCCGCTCCAGTTATTGATCAGGATGAACAGAAAAAGGCCGGACAGGAGCCAGAAAGTGGGACGAACCAGGTGTTTGCCGACGATCGGCTCGATGAGGTCCTTCACGCCGTTGACGATCCCCTCCACCATCGCCTGGCCGCGTGACGGCACCAGCGTGGGCTTACCAACCATCCGACGAACGACCAGAATGATGACCAGTGAAATGATCCAGCTGGTCAGGATCGAATTGGTCAGCGGTAGACCGAGTATTTCGGTCAGCTTATAGGGAGCCGGACTGACGCCCTCTTCGGCAGCTCTCGAAATGGCTGGCAGGGCCAGACTGGAGATTATAACGGGGAAGAACAGGCGGAGCTTCATGTGTCCGGCAGGGGGCGGAAAATAAAAAGAGTTATCTGTGAGCAGCGCCCATCCCTCCGTCAACCCCGAATGACCCGATGGCCCGCTCCGAGGCCGAAACCAGAGGCATTCCTTTTAGCCGGCAGGACCGGAGCTTATGAATCGGCTGGTCATCCCGGACGGCTTTTCCCACCCTTAACCGGTTCATGCCCGGTCCCCCAAACATTACCGATGCCCTGGTGCAACTCAGGGAGCGTGGGGGAGCGCCCCAACGCCCCCGGCCCGAGCCGGCGCTCCCCACCCCACCGGCTAGCCCCCGGCCAGCCCGGCTTGTGCCCGCGCGCCGTCGCAGTTTTCTGGCCGGGTTAACCGGCGCCGTGCTCTTCACACTGCTGATCGGCCAGCTGGTCCTGATGACCGCCTTCGACTGGATTCTCTGACAGCCAGGCCGGATCGTCCCGGCCGGAACAGGGGGTTTCGGTACGGACCGCGCTCAGCGACCGGTAGTTCGGCAGCAGATCCTGAAAGAAACTGGGTGCCTCGAACGGCCAGCGCGCCTCCAACCCGGTGGCCCAGGCCGGGTGATTGCCGAGGATGTCGCGGCTCCATTCAAAATAGGCCGGATGGTCGGTGCGGAAATGAAATCGCCCGCCCGCCGGAACGTGTCGGGCGAGCTGACTGAGGAGGCGTGGCTGCAGCATGCGCCGGCGCTGGTGACGCTTTTTCGGCCAGGGATCGGGAAACAGCATGAAGGCCTCCCGGATGGGCCACTCCGTCGGCCAGACGCTCAGGCATTCCAGGCTGTCCGCTTTTATGAATGCGAGGTGATCCAAATGCCGCTTTTCCGCTTTTGCCGTGGCCTTGCGGATGCGCTTGCTGATCCGATCGATGCCCAGGCAGGGCCGCTCCGGATGCGCGCTCGCATAGGCGGTCAGCCAATGACCGTGCCCGCATCCCAGCTCCAAAATACACCCTGCTTCCGGAGAAAACCGGCGGGCCATCGCCCCGGCCCACGCGGCCAGATTCGCGCGCAGCCGCGCCCGGCGCTCCGCTACCAGCCGCTGCCAGTCCGCCCGCCCGCTGCGTTCCCCCCGAACCGCGTCGGGTCTGCTGCGTCCATCCCTCGGCATGCCTCCGCTATGGCAAAGCCCCGTCCCCCCGTCTAGCTTATCCTCCATCGGCCAACCCCCCCCCTCCCAGGGGGGGGTAAACAAACTGGTCGAACAGTCAAAAAACAAGCCGGGTCGGCCGGGCCGGGTGGGAGCGGGGCGCCCGCGGCGCTCAGGCTTTGGGGGACCGGGCGGGCCGGACGGGCCGGGGGAACCGGGACGGCCCGGTGGGGGTTGGGGGCAGGCCGGCGCCGGTGGCGGGGGCATGCTCGGGATGGAGGGGCAGCCAGAAAGAGAAGCGTGCGCCCTGACCCGGCTGGCTGGTGACCGAGACCTCGCCGCCGTGCAGCTGGACGATGTGTTTCACGATGCTGAGGCCGAGGCCGGTGCCGCCACGCTCCCGGGAACGTCCTTTGTCGACGCGGTAAAAGCGCTGGAAGAGGTGGGGGAGGTCGCGTTCCGGGACGCCGGGTCCGTCGTCGGCGACGGTGACCCGGACCCGGTCGGCCTCGGGCTCGAGGTCGAGCCGAATATCGATCCGGGTGAATCCGGTGGCGTAGCGAAAGGCGTTGTCGATGAGGTTCTCCAGGGTCTGGCCGATTTTGATAGAATCGAGCGGAACCTCCCCCACCCGATCGTCGATGTGAACATGGATGGTCTGATCGGCGTTGAGGCGGCTCTCGAAGTTTTCAGCGGATTCCCGGATAAGGTCGGGCAGCGGATGGGGGGTCCGTGAGACGGTTTCGGGATTGGACTCCAGGTGGGACAGCGTCAGCAGGTCCTCGATGAGCACGTGGAGCCGTTCTACGTTTTTCAGGATCTTGATCAGGAATCGTTCGCGCGCGGCCTCATCCAGCTCCCGGTGATCGTCCACCAGGGTTTCGGTATAGCCCTTGATGACGGTCAGGGGGGTACGCAGTTCGTGGCTGACATTGGCCACGAAATCCTTGCGGAGGGCTTCCAGGCTTTTCAGACGCGTGATGTCGTGCAGGACGAAGAGGGCGGTTCGTTCCCCTTTTGCCAGGCCGGACTGGCCGGGCAGCGCGGAGCCGGTGACCTCGAACCAGAAAGTCTGGTTGTCGCGGCTGATCTGGACTTCCTGCCGGGGCATGCGTTGCCCGGCTTTGACCGCATTGACGTAATCGAGGAACTGGACGCTGCGGAGGACCCGTTCCAGCCGGCGCCCGGTAATGCTGCGTCCGCCAGCCAGGAGACCGCGCGCGGCCTGGTTGGCCAGCACGATGTAATTGGCCTCGTCCAGGATGATGAGCGCCTCCTGGATGTTGCCGAAGGTGGTGTCGAACTGCGACAACTGGTCGACTTCGACCTGGTGCTGGCGCAACACGGATTCGACGAGCGTATTGATGGAGCGGTGGAGGCGACCGATCTTGGGGCCGCAGGCCAGGCCGTCCCTGCGTTCGAGAAGATAAATACGCTGATCTTCAACGGCTTCCGTAAGGTCGCCCAGAACGCGCCCCAACCGATACTGACGGTAGGCCAGCCAGCCGGCCAGAAGGGCGAACAAACAGGCTAACCAGGAGGCCATGATTTCCGGCAGCGATCCGGCCGGCTGGATCAGGCGTCGATGACGCGATAGCCGACGCCGCGTACGGTTTCGATGATGTTCACGTCGTTACCGAGCTTTTCCCGCAACCGGCGGACGTGGGTATCGACCGTGCGGGTTTCGATGTTGGAATCGTAATTCCAGACCTTGTGAAGCAGATTCTCCCGAGACTGTACCCTCCCCTTCTTTTCCATCAGGAGCTTGAGTAACCGAAATTCGGTGGCGGTCAGTTCCACCTTCTGCCCCTGAACCTGCAATTCGTGGAGTTCCTCGTCGATCACGACCGGCCCCACCTGAATCCGGCCGCCGCCGGCCTCGGCATCCGTCGTCTTGCTGAGTCGCTTGAAAATGGAGCGGATGCGCAGCAGCAGTTCCTTGGTGTCGAAGGGTTTGCTGACGTAATCGTCCGCACCGGTCTCCAGGCCTTTGATCCGGTCCTCCGTCTCGCCCTTGGCGGTCAGAAAAATGATCGGCGTGTTTCGGAGCATCTGATCGGCCCGAATCATCCGACAGATCTGCAGGCCGTTTAATTCGGGCATCATGATATCCAACACGAACAGGTCCGGGCGCATGTCGCGCGCCTGCCCCATGATCGTCAGCGGATCGTTCAGGATTTGGGCCTGATAGCCCTCCTGCTCCAGTTTGTAGCCCAGGAGCTCGGTGACGTCCGGTTCATCGTCAACCACCAGTATCTTTTTCCCTGCGTAGGGGTTGGTGACCTTCATGTCCCGGCATTAAGCCTCCTTCTACCCCTCCTGCCAAAACAAAAGCTCGCTTCAATCCAACCGGAAAAAAAAGGCTAAAAAGTCTATAAGATATTGATAAGCAAAAGGTTAAGAATATAAAGAAGATCGACTCCCGGTATGTCACACACAATTAACAATCTGCCTTTATCGGTTGGACGGCAAACCGGAGTCAGGCTCAGGTCGGTGGGGTCTTGCGGGACCGGCCCTCGATCAGGACCATCAGAACCGAAATATCAGCAGGATTAATGCCGCTGATTCGTCGAGCCTGACCAAGCGTCCCGGGGCGGACCGCATCCAGTTTTTGAGCACACTCGGCACGCAGGCCTTTGACCCTCTTGAAGTCCAGATCTTCCGGAATGCGGACATGATCGACCCCTTTCATACGTTCGATGTGCTTCAGCTCCCGCTCCCGATAACCGCGATACTTGACCCGGTATAACACTTCGGTCTTCAGAGCCTCGTCCCATTTCAAAAAAGTATCCGGCAGGATGGATGCCGGGTCCCCCCGACGTAACCGCTCCGCCCAGGTGCCTCCCCCACCCTGCTGGCTCTCCAGCTGCTCGACCCAGGTTTCGACAGCCGCCGACCGCTCCTTCATCCGGTCGAGCCGGTCGGCCGGGACGAGCCCCGTTTTTTCCGCCGCATGCAGAAGCCGCATCTCCGCACTGTGATGATTCAACAGGAGGCGATACTCCGCCCGGCTGGTGAACATGCGGTAGGGCTCCGAGGTGCCTTTTGTGACCAGATCGTCAATCAGGACGCCGATATACGCTTCGTGCCGGTCCAACACCCAGCCGGGTTCGCCGCGGAGTTTGCGGACGGCGTTGCACCCCGCAACCAGGCCCTGGCCGGCTGCCTCTTCGTAGCCGGATGTGCCATTGATCTGGCCGGCAAAAAACAGGTTCTCCACTTTGCGGGATTCCAGGGTTGGTGCCAGCTGCGTCGGCGGCGCAAAATCGTATTCGACGGCGTAAGCGGGCCGCAGGAGCCGGGCGTGTTCAAGGCCCGGTATCGTCTGCAGCAGGGCCAGCTGAACCTCGAACGGAAGCGAGGTGCTGAGCCCGTTGATGTACCACTCGTCGGTATTGCGGCCTTCCGGCTCGAGATAAAGCATGTGCCGGGCCTTGTCGGTAAAGCGGACAAACTTGTCTTCGATGCTCGGGCAATACCGCGGCCCCGTACCCCGGATCTCCCCGCCGTACAGAGCCGACAGGTGCAAATTGTCCTGTACCAGGGCCTCGGTGTGCTCATTGGTGTAGGTCACCCAGCAGCTGACTTGCTCGCTCCCGGGTTTCCAGCCGAGCTTGCGCTGGCCGGGCTGTTCCACGTGGAACATTTCGTATTCGGGCCCGCGCGAATCGTAAAAGCCAAACAAGCTGGGATGGGGGTCGCCCGGCTGTTCGGTGCAGGCGGTAAAATCGATGCTGTTCCCAAGAATACGGGGAGGCGTTCCGGTTTTCAGCCGCTCCAACTTGATTCCGGCTTCGAGAAAACTCCTGGAAAGCCCCCTGGCGGAAAAGTCACCCATGCGCCCGCCTTCATTTTTGTTCCGGCCGACATGCATCAGGCCCCGCAGAAACGTGCCGGTGGTCACGACAACCGTTTTGCCGTAGAAGGTCACATCCAGATTTGTCCGAACCCCGGACACCGCATCGCCTTTGAACACCAGCCCGTCCACCAGGGCCTGAAAGACGGTCAGGTTGGGCTGCAGTTCGATGGTATGCTTCATCCGAAACTGATAGGCTTTTTTATCACACTGGGCGCGGGGCGCCTGGACAGCCGGCCCCTTCGAGGCATTCAGCAGCCGGAACTGAATCGCGGTGGCATCGGTGTTGACCGCCATTTCGCCGCCGAGCGCATCAACCTCCCGAACCATATGCCCCTTGGCCTGGCCACCAATGGCGGGGTTGCAGCTCATCTGGGCGATGGTGTCGATGTTCCCGGTCAGGAGGAGGGTGTCCGCACCGAGTCGGGCGGCAGCCAGCGCGGCCTCGCAGCCGGCATGACCGGCCCCACAGACGATAACATCGTAGGGTAGGCCGGGTTGGGTGCGCAGACTGGTTTTCATTTGCCGATACAGAAACGCTGAAACAGTTCATCCAGCATGGCTTCGTTGTCCACCTTGCCGACCACTTCACCAAACGCCTCCTGGGCATCCCGCATCTCGGTGGCGGCAAGCTCGGTCGGCTGTTTGTCCGCAAGCTGCCGGCGGGTCCTTTCGAGGGCGGCCACCGCGCGTTCGAGCACCTGCGCATGGCGCGCATTCACCAGGAGGGCATCCGAGCCGACAGGAGGAATCTGGGCTGCAACCCATTTTTCCCAGCCCAGCAGAAAAGAGTCAATGCCCTGGCCGGTCAGCGCGGAAACGCGGTAGTGGGTCAGGGAGGGAAGCCAGTCGGTCAGCTCGCTGGAGACCGTCAAATCACACTTGTTTTCGAGTACCAGCGCCTTGTCGGGCCGCAGATGCTCCCGGAGGGCCTCGGGAAGGGTGGGGGAGGGGGCGGTGCTGTCGACTACCAGTAACAGGCAGTCCGCCCGGGACGCCAATTCAAGGGCGCGGGCCACCCCGTGCGCCTCGACCCGGTCGGATTCCTCGCGCAGTCCGGCCGTATCCATTATTTGAATACAATAAGGACCGAGCCGAAAAGCCTCCCGCAGGTAATCACGGGTGGTGCCGGGCCGGCTGTCGACGATGGCCCGATCGGAACCGAGCAGCCGGTTGAGGAGGCTGCTTTTTCCGGCATTGGGCAGACCGACGATCACCGTTTGGACGCCCTCGGCGAGCAGGCTGCGGGCCCGCCGGGTCCGGATCGTATTTCGTATCGCCAGGATGAGTGTATCCAGATTGTGGATAGGACCGGCGTTGTCCTCGCCGGGCAGATCCTCCTCTGGAAAATCGATGTAAGCCTCGACCTCGGCCTGAATGCCGAGCAGTTCCCGGGAAAAGTCAGCGATGGCCAGACCGACGGCGCCGTCGAGGTGACGGCGCGCCGCCTTGACCGCGCTGTCACTCCGCGCCTGGATCAGCTCGGCCACGGCCTCGGCCTGGCTGAGGTCGATGCGTCCGTTCAGGAAGGCCCGGCGGGTAAATTCCCCGGGTTCAGCCAGCCGGCACCCGGCCTGCAGGCAGGCCTGGATCAGGCGCTCGACCAGGAGTGGATTGCCGTGACAGGACAACTCGGCCATGGCTTCGCCGGTGTAGGATGCCCCGGCCTCGAAAACGGTGGCGATTCCATCATCGATCACGTCACCCGCGGGATCGTGAAAGCGGCCGTACACGGCCCGACGGGCTGGCAGGTCGTTTGGACGGCGCATCAGGCGCCGGGCATGGGCAGGCGCCTCGGGGCCGGACAGGCGTACCAGGGCAAGCGCGGATTCGCCGGTCGGGGTGGCGGGAGCTACGATGGTGTCGCCGTCGGGCATAGCGGCCCAACGCAAACCGGGGCCAGGTCCCCGCGCAATCCCGAAGCGCTACGGCAGGGGGGGCGACCGGCCTGGAGCCTTGACCGGTACGCCCCGCGATCCGGAACGGCCGGGGGCCAGGTGGTGTTTTCCGGAAAGCCGCCCCACGCGGGGTGCGGGGTAAGGGGCGAGGCCGTGGCTCAGGCGTCATTTTCCTCTTGCGCGTCGCCCTTGGCCAGGGTCTGGCCGACGGCGACATTCACCTTTTCGAGGATCGCGGACTGGATCTCTTCCATCACCTTCGGGTTCTCGGCGAGATAGGTTTTGGCCGCCTCGCGCCCCTGGCCGATGAGATCTCCGTTGTAACTGATCCAGGCGCCCTTCTTCTCGAGGATCTTGTGTTCGATACCCAGATCCAGGACGGACCCGGTCTTGGAGATCCCCTCGCTGTACATGATGTCGAATTCGCATTCGGTAAAGGGTGGGGCGACCTTGTTTTTGACGACCTTGAGGCGGGTCCGGTTGCCGACGACCTTGCCGGAGGTTTCCTTGATCTGGCCGATCCGGCGAATATCCATGCGGACGGAGGAGAAAAATTTGAGAGCACGACCGCCCGGTTGTGTTTCCGGGCTGCCGAACATGACCCCGATTTTTTCCCGGATCTGATTGGTGAAGAGGCAGACACACTTGGACTTGCTGATCGCACCGGTCAGCCGCCGCATCGCCTGGCTCATCATGCGGGCCTGCAAGCCCACCGTGGTGTCGCCCATCTGCCCGTCCAACTCGTTTTTGGATACCAGGGCGGCGACCGAATCGATGACGATCACGTCGATGGCGCCGGACCGGATCAGCGTTTCGGTGATGTTGAGCGCATCCTCCCCGCTCTCCGGCTGCGAAACCATGAGGTTTTCCAAATCCACGCCGACAATCTTGGCGTAGCGGGGATCGAGGGCGTGCTCCACGTCGATAAATACGGCATTGCCGCCGTTTTTCTGGGCCTGCGCGATCAGGCTGAGGCAGAAGGTCGTCTTGCCCGAGCTTTCCGGACCGTAGATCTCACACACCCGCCCGCGCGGGAGCCCGCTGCCGCCGAGCGCCAGGTCGATGGCGACCGACCCGGTCGATATACTCTCCACCTTCATCTTGGCGGCGTCGCCGAGCCGCATCAGCGCGCCGTCACCGAATTGTTTGTTAATGGCCGACACGGCGAAATCGAGGGCCTTGGTCGAGTCGTTCTTGGCGGAGGCGTTCTTGGCGGGGGTCTTGGCTGACATGGTCGAAAAACGGGTTTGGGTTACGCGTTCTTTCGGTGATGCTCAGCCTTCAGGCAAGGCGCAAGGTTAAATGATAATATGTTCACTACTTTTTGAATGCCGCGGCCGGCGGTTGCACTCCGGCCGGCCCCGGGTTGACTCTCCGCCGTCATGGATTCCAACAAACGCATGCCATCCCCGGGGGAGGAAGCGGTGCCCGCTTCCGTGCTGACCGGGTTGCGATTCGCCCGCGGCTCGGCCTGGCTGCTGGCCGCCATGCTGGTCGGCTGGGGCCCGGTGCGCTGGTTTCTGGCTGAGGAGGGCGGCCTGCTGCTCCAGGTGGAGGCAGTGTACGCTCTGGTGATGGCCGTGCTGGTGGTGCTGCCCTACAGGCGCATTGTCTCCGATAAACGGTTCTTTCAGGCGCTGGCCCTCCTGGCGCTGGCCGCGGTCGGTCTGGTTTTTCTCCTGATCGCCCACGTGATGTTCGGTTACATGGCCGCCGCCGAGCGGGGGGAAAAGCTCGGCGTACCGGGGTTCGAGGGCACGGTGATCTTTCTGACCCTGCTTCAACTGCCGACGGTGCTGTTCGAACGCCGGCCTCATCTGCTGACCTGATTCTTCGCCCGGCCGTGGACCGTCATTACCTGATTTTGCTGGGGGGCGTCTTCGCCTGCTCGACAGCGATCATCTTCGTCAAGCTGACGGAGACGGATCCGGTGCTTCTCAGCGCCTACCGGATGGTGATCGGGGGTCTCGCCCAGCTGCCCTTCCTGCTCTGGTTTCTCCGGAAAAACCCGGGCGCCCTGACCCGCGTCCATCTCGGGCGGACGATCCTGCCGGCCGTCTTGCTGGCCGCCCACTTCATCTCCTGGATCCTGGGCGCGCGCATGACCGATGCGGCCAACGCCACCCTCATCGTCAACTTTGTCCCGGTGGTGCTGCCCTTCCTGCTCTGGCTTCAGATCGGGGAACGGATCACCGGTCGGGAAGTGACGGGAACCGGGGTGGCGATGATCGGCCTGGCCATCCTGGTGGCCGGTGACTACCGCTTCGACCCGCGCCACTTCGTCGGTGACCTGATCTGTTTCGGTTCCATGCTGGTCCTGGCAGGCTACCTGGCCTGCGGTCGCCGCAACCGCGACTTTCCGAGCCTCTGGGCCTACCTCGTCCCGGTCAACCTGCTGGGCAGCCTGATGTGCCTGGCGATCGCGCCGGTACTGGGAGCGAAACCGGTGCCGGTCGGCTGGCGGGAAGGCCTGCTGATTCTCGGGCTGGGCATCATCCCGACGGTTCTGGGGCATGGCGGGTTGAACCTGGCGCTCAAGCACCTCCGCGGCCAGGTGGTCGCGCTGGGCAATCTCGGCCAGTTCCTCTTCGCCTCCGTGCTGGCCCTTTTCTTCCTGGCTGAAATCCCCAAGCCGACGTTTTACCTGGCCGGACCTTTCTTCATCGCGGGGGCGGTCATCGTCATCCGGAGCCACCGGCCCAGAGCCCCGGTGCCGGTGGAAAATTCAAAGCCCGGTTGAGAACAGGCCGGTCCTGACCCACGCTCCGGCCCGTGTCTTCCTTTGATCAACCCTTTGACTACGCCGGTATCCGCCAGATTCTCTGGGACTGGAACGGGACGCTGGTGGACGATGCCCCGCTGTCGGTCCGGATCATCAACGGCGTCCTGGCCGCGTACGGCCTGGCTGCCATCGATCTGGCCCACCACCGCCGGATTTTTGATTTTCCCCTGACACATTACTACGAGCGCCTCGGTTTTGATCTGAAGCGCTGGGATTTTGAAACGGTGGGGGCCGATTTCATTCGAGCGTACCGGGAACGCTGGTCCGAAGCCCCGCTCCACGCCGATGCGTTGCCCGCGCTCGAAGCCTACCGCGCGTCGGGCCTGAAGCAGGATATCCTGTCCGCCACCCGTCAGGACATGCTGGACCAGGCGATCGATCACTACGGCCTGGCCCCGTTCTTCGGCAGCCTGACCGGGCAGAACAATATCTACGCCCGCGGCAAACTGGAGGCCGGTCGTCGCTGGCTGGCCGGATCCGGCCTCCGGGCCGACCAGGTGCTGCTGATCGGCGACACCTTGCACGACCGGGATATCGCGCTGGAACTCGGTATGCGCTGCATCCTGGTCCCGCGCGGCCATCAGGCGGCCGAAAAAATGGAGGATGCCGGCGTCCCCCTGCGCCCGGACCTGCGGGCCTGTCTCGAAGGGTTGGTTTGACCACCGGTTCCACCGCTTCGCCCTTGAATCGCCGCGCATCCGGTCCAACCCTGTCCGCTTCTCCCTCCGACTCATCCCCTATGAAAAAAGCATTGATCGTCTACGGTGGCTGGGAAGGCCACGCCCCGAAATACGGTGCCGAGCTCTTCGGCGGCCTCCTGGAAAAGGAAGGGTATGCCGTGACCCTGTCCGACAAGCTGGACAGTTTCGCCGACAGGGAGGCCCTCAAGGACTACGACCTGTTGGTGCCCAACTGGACCATGGGTGATCTCAGCGGGGAACAGAGCGGAGCGCTGCTGGACGCGATCGCGGCCGGATCCGGTTGCGCCGGCTGGCACGGTGGCATGGGAGACGCCTTTCGCAGGGACTGCAATTTTCAGTTCATGGTCGGTGGCCAGTTCGTGGCCCACCCCGGCAACGTGAAGACCTACACGGTCAACATGAAGGACAAGGAGCACCCGATCACGCGGGGCCTCGAAGATTTCGAGATCACCAGCGAGCAGTATTACATGCACGTGGATCCATCGAATACTGTGTTGGCCACCACCACGGTCGACACCCCGCCCTACAACTGGGCCGGTCAGGACTGTACCTGGTGCATTGGCACGGTCATGCCCGTCACCTGGACGCGACCCTTCGGCCGGGGCCGGGTGGCCTACTCATCGCTGGGCCACAACAAGGAGGACTTCGACATCCCGCAGGTGCGTGAAATGATCCTCCGCGGGCTCAAGTGGGCGACCCGCTGAGCCGGGCAGGCCGCCGGGAAACCGGCCCCTTTTCAGGCGATGGGCGGCCGGTCCTGCTCCGCCTCCGGGGGGAGCCGCCACCGACCGGTCAACCAGCGCACCAGCAGGTAGACCAGGGGTGTATCCAGAATAGCGATACCGACTTTGAAAAGCCAGTAACCGGTCGTCATGCCGACGAAGGCGCCAGGGCCCATCTTCTCCTCGGCGAACAACCAGAATGCGATGAAGTTGAAGATGACGGAGTCAATCAGTTGCGAGCTCATGGTCGACAGGTTGTTCCGCAGCCAGAGGTGACGCCCCCGGGTCATCCGCTTCCAGAAATGGAAGGCCCAGACATCGTGCAGCTGGGCGAGCAGGTAGGCGCTCAGGCTGGCGAAGACAATGACCGGCACTGCCCCCAGAACGGTTGCGAAGGCCTCCTGGTGGGGGTAGATGGCGGTGGCCGGAGGCAGTGCCACCGCGATCTGGGAGAGCAGGAGCACCATAGCGTTGGCCAGAAAGCCCATCCAGACGACGAAGTTGGCCCGCTCCCGGCCGAAGACCTCCCCCACCACATCGGTGACAGGGAAGGTGAAGGCGTAGGCGATGATGCCGGCCGAAAAGGCGAACTCCTTGTTGAAAAATGGAAACAACCAGAGTTTGGCGCTGATCACATTGAGGATGCCTATGCAGCCGAGAAAGACTGTCACCATGATGAAGAATTTCTTTTCGCGTGAGGGCATGGCCGGTTTTCAGCGATTTTCCTGCCAGCTCACCCCCATCATTAACTAACCCGGACTTCTCATGAAGCCCAGATGGGATGAGCTGCACCTGTCCGCCGTAGCCTTGGCGAAGGAGGAAGGCGGCGTGTCCGCCATAACCCGAAAGGCGACGGCGGGAGGGCGAAACCGGCTGGGCGCGCACTCAGGTGCGTAACCAGGCGGTTGCCAGCCCGACTACCGAGCCCGCAGGGCGACACCTCAACGAGCGCAGCGAGAATAACACGCCGCAGATCGCGCATGTGGGCGAAAAGAATCGGGAAACAGGACTACCTCACGAACGTGCATTTCAAAGAAATGCTGCAAATCCCTCGTACAGAATAATTTGCCGCCCTGTTTCCCGATTCTGGTGAGAAGTTCGGGTTAGGGTCGCTGACCAGCCGTTGCCTTACAGGTGCGCCATGCCTGTAGGGCCGGCGCTTGCGCCGCGCCGACGGGGCACCGTTCGCGATTCCTTTACCGCGATTCCTTTTTTGAATGGGAAAGTCTTCTCGGCGCGACCCTGGGTGCGGATGCCCGGGATGGCCTCCGCCGCAGCCTGGCCTGGATGACCGATGGCCGGGAAGCCCCCAGGTAGCTGGATCGATTGGCTGCTGCGGCTG
>JBNPEH010000036.1:0-115416 GCA_051117635.1 Opitutales bacterium
GACGCCACCAGCACCCGGGCGAGTCCCATGACCAGTTGGCCTAGGATTTTCAGGTTGCTGGCCTTTTCGGCCGGGACATGACCCTCCAGCGCCTCATCGGGCAGGACCGCCGGATCACCGTCGTGGTTCACCCACTTGATCGAGGTGAAGATATACACCACCAGCAGCCCGACCAGGATGAAGCCCTCAAGCTGGCTCAGGGTCCCCCCCGTGGTCAGCGCCGCCGACGGATTCAACCAGGGAAAGCACAGCAGGACCAGAAGGATGCCCGCCCCGAGCTGCAGCCAGCCCTGACGGTTGACCACCGAGCGTTGCAGGGGCAGCGGACTGATCATCGCCGCCAGACCCAGGATCAACCCCGTATCGCAAATGATGGAGCCAACGGAGTTGCCAAGGGCCAGATCGGGGTTGCCTCTGACCGCGGCCAGCACCGAGACCGCGGCCTCCGGCAGCGTCGTCCCCAGACTGACGATGGTGGCCCCGATGATGACCGAGGGCACGCCCAGCCGCTTCGACAGGGCCACCGCCTCATCCACCAGCAGGTCGGCACCTTTTCCCAGGACAAAGACCGCCACGGCGATGATGCCGAGAAGGGCGATCAGGGGGGTTGACTGGAAAAAGGATGAAAGCGCGGATTCCATGCGGAGAAGGCCGGGATCGGGACGAAAGCGAGGATAATGCAAAGGCCCGGTCGGCGCGGTCAATGCGATGCGATCCCCGGCCTCCATTTCCTGTCTTCACGCCCGACCGGCGGCCATGCGGTATCCCCTTGACTTGGATAAGGTGCGGAACATCGTTTCCCCCTTCTTTTAAACCGGCACCCAGCCTGCCCACCATGCCCACTGACCAGAAGGAATCGCTCAACCTGCCGCGCACCCGCTTCCCCATGCGCGCCAACCTGGCAGCCCGTGAGCCCGAGCGCCTGGAGCATTGGCAGGCGATGGATCTTTACGGTCGGATGCAGGCCAAAAATGCGGATGCGCCCGAGGCCTTTATCCTTCATGACGGTCCGCCTTTCACCAACGGCGATGTTCATATCGGCACCGCGCTCAACAAGGTAATTAAGGACACCATTGTCCGGTATAAAAACATGCGCGGGTTCCGGGCACCCTACCTCCCGGGTTGGGATTCCCACGGCCTGCCGATCGAGCACAAGGTCATGGTGCGGCGGCGCGAAGCGGGGGAAACGCTCGGCCCGCTCGAAGTGCGCCAGGCTTGCTCCGCCTTTGCCGCCGAGCACAAGGATCTGATGATGAAGCAGTTCCAGCGCCTCGGCGTGATCGGGGACTGGGAAAATGCCTACTGGACCATCGACCCGGCTTACGAGGCGGTCGAAATCGAGACCTTTGCCCAACTCGTCGAACAGGGGCTCGTCTACCGGAGCAAAAAACCGGTGCACTGGAGCATTCCCGAACGGACCGCGCTGGCCGAGGCCGAGATCGAGTACAAGGATCACAAAAGCCCCTCCATCTACGTGGGTTTCCGGCTGAACAATCCGGAGGCGGCGGGCCTGCCCGCCGGAACCGAGGCGGTCATCTGGACGACCACTCCCTGGACGATCCCGGCCAACCTCGCCATCGCCGCCGGACCGAAAATCACCTACCGCACCGTCACGGTCGGCGAGCGGACCTTCCTGCTGGCCGAGGACCGGATCGGGCCCGTCGGCGAGGTCTGCGGCTGGGAAAACCCGGTTCTCTCCGAGCGCGTCTGGCTCGGCAGCGAGCTGGAGGATCTGGTGGCCCGTCATCCCTTTATCGAGCGCGACAGCCGCTTTGTGCTGGCCGACTACGTCACCACCGAATCCGGAACTGGTCTGGTCCATACGGCGCCGGGCCACGGGCAGGACGACTACCTGACCGGGCTTAAATACGGGCTCGAAATCTACTCCCCGCTGGACGACGAAAACGCCGCCTACATCGACGACGGGCAGATCCCGAAGGCACTGGTCGGCCTGACGACGCTGGAAATCAAGGGCCGCGCGCCCGCCAACATGGGCGTTCTGGAGTTGCTCGAACAATCCGGAGCCCTGCTCAGCCTTCAAACCTATCGCCACCAGTATCCCCACTGCTGGCGGTCCAAGACACCCGTCATTTTCCGGTCCATGGACCAGTGGTTCCTCGCCCTCGATAAAAACGGCGACCGGACCCGGGCCCTCCAGGCCCTCGATGCCGTCACCTTTTTTCCCGCCTGGGGCGAAAAACGGATCCGCGGAACAGTTGAGAACCGGCCCGACTGGTGTATCAGCCGCCAGCGCGCCTGGGGCGTACCCATCGTCGCTTTTTACGACAAGGACGGCAAGCCGCTGCTCGATGCCGGAGTCATCCGCGGCATCGCCGCTAAAGTCCGCGACCACGGGACCGACATTTGGTGGAGCTGGTCGGCCGAACAGTTGCTCGAGGGCATTGATCCGCCCGCCGGCTGGCCCGCCGCCGCTGAACTGACGCCCGGCCGCGACACCCTGGATGTCTGGATCGACAGCGCCTGTTCCCAGAATGCGGTGCTCAAGGTGCGCCCGGAACTCACCCTGCCAGCGGATGTGTATTTTGAAGGCAGCGACCAACACCGCGGGTGGTTCCAATCCTCGCTGTGGATGGGCGTGCTTTCCAACGGCGCGGCCCCGTTCCACAACCTGATCACCCACGGGTTCATCGTTAATGAAGACGGGACCAAGATTTCCAAGTCCGATGGCAAGAAACAGAAACCGCAGACCTCCGAGGCGTATGTGAAGAGCTTCGGCGCGGATATCGTCCGCCTCTGGATCTGCTCGCAGGACTTCCGCGGTGACGTGCCGGCCTCCGAACGCATCATCGGCAATATCATCAACGCCTACCGGAGTTTCCGGAACACCTTCCGCTTCCAGATCGGCAACCTGCATGACTTTGAACCGGCGGCCGCATTGCCTTTGCCCGAGCTCCATCCGATCGACCGCTGGGCCGTTCACCGCACCGCCGCCCTGGTCACCACCGTCGAGGAGGCATTCGATGGCTTCGAATTCCACCGCGGCTTTCAGCTCATCAACGTCTTCGTGGCCAACACCCTGTCGGCCACTTACCACGACATCCTGAAGGACCGGCTCTACACGCTCGCTCCCCGGGACACGCAACGCCGCTCCGCGCAGACCGCCGTCCGCTGGATTTTCGAGCGGCTGGTCAAGGTGATGGCGCCCCTCCTGCCCTTCACCACCGATGAAGCCTGGGCCTACTACCGGGAGGACCAGGATTTCACCGAGGACGCTTTGGCCCTGCAAGCCTGGCCGGCACCCGATCAGGGAGCCACCGCTCCGGACCTGGCCGGGGACATCGACCGGCTGCTCGCCTTCAAGGAGACGGCGGTCAACCCCGCCCTCGAAACACTCCGGCAGGACAAGGCCATCGGCCAGTCGCTCGACGCCGTCATCAAGGTGTATCCAAACAGGCAGGACGATTTTTGCGCCGTCCTGCACCGGCACGCCGACATTCTCTCCGAGCTTTACATCGTCAGCGAGGTCATGTTGGTCGGCGAGGCGTCCGAGGCTGCCCGTGTCGAAGCCGTACCGGCCGGGAAATTGAACTATGCGCGCTGCCCACGTAGTTGGCGGTGGGTGCCCGAACTCGTCGCCACCGATGCCTGGGGCGATGTCTCGCCCCGCTGCGCAAAATCCCTCGAGCATTTCGGACCCGAAGCCTGATCCCTTCCACAATCCAACCATCGCATCCTTTATTTAACCATGTCCCCGAAAAAGAAATCATCCGCCCCCAAATCTAAGGCCAAAAAAACCGCCAAGAAAAAGTCGGCGGCCAAAAAGACACCGGCCAACAAGACACCGGCCAAAAAGACACCGGCCAACAAGGCCTCCACCAGGAAGACCGCCGCGAAGAAGGCCCCGGCCAAAAAGGCCGTGAAGAAGAAAAAGGTCGCGGCGAAAAAGACCGCGGCGGCCGGAAAAAGCAGTTCCTCCGGTAAGAAGGTTTCAAAGACCGCCGATACCCAGAAAACGAAAAGCGGCGCCAAAAAATCAGGCAGCTCCTCGGCCAAAAAGGGTAAGTCCAGAGGCAAGTCCAAGGACACGCCAGCCGTCTTCAAGGTGAAGACCAAAAAACCGACGGCCGCGAATTTTACGATGGACGATGTCCGTGCCTTCCTGGCCAGCCGGAAGGAAGAAAAGTCCGCCAAAGACAAAGCTGCGAAAAAGACCGCCACGGATAACCGGGCCCTTCAACCCGAGGCCGCCGGAAAGGCCGAGGTGGTCGACGTGCCACCGCAGGAAAAACGAAATCTCGGCACGGCCTCCCTCGCCGATATCCTCGGCACGGGCCCGGCCGACACCGGACCCAGGTCGACCGCCGAAGACAAGGGCATCGAGCGCGTACCGAAAAAGTGGGTCAAATACTACAAGCTGCTGGTCTCCCTCCGCGATCAGGTCCGGGAGGAACTGAATTTCCACACGCAGGAAACCCTCCGTCGTTCCAGCAAAGAAGACTCCGGCGACCTGTCCAGTTACGGTCAGCACCAGGCCGATGCCGGCACCGACACTTTCGAGCGTGACTTCGCTCTCAGTCTCGTGTCCAACGAGCAGGAAGCCCTCTATGAGATCGAGGAAGCGATCGGACGCATCTTTGACGGCACCTACGGCACCTGCGAGGTCACCGGCCAACCGATTTCCAAGGAGCGCCTGACCGCCGTGCCTTTCACCCGTTTTTCCGTGGAGGGCCAGGCCGAGCACGAGCGCAACCAACGTCGTCGGGTCGACCGGGGCGGTGTCTTCGGGGAGGGTGAGGATGTTCCCCAGATCCCGGATTCCGAGGATGACTGATCCCGGCCCGCGGGACCCGGAGGAGGCATCCGCCGAGTCTGCCGACCGCATCGATCGGCTCCTGCACTATCGGGTTTTCTGGCTGCTTGGCCTGATCATACTCGGTCTGGACCAGGTCACTAAAATCTGGATACAGCATACGCTTCCGGAAGGCACCTACGGCCCCGACGGCTGGATCCCGGTGTTGCCGGGTTTATTGTACTGGGTGCACGTCCACAACACGGGGGCGGCGTGGGGCCTGTTCGCGGACGGGGCCCTGTTTCTCGCCGGCCTTGCCGTCATCGTACTGGCGCTGCTTTTCCGGTTTCGTCGGGCCCTTGATCTGGGTCACCGGTACAATCAGGTGGTATTCGGCCTGATTGTCGGAGGCATTCTGGGTAATCTCGTCGACCGTGTTTTATACGGACATGTGGTCGACTTCATCGACGTTCACCTGCCGTTGATCAATTACCGCTGGCCGGCCTTCAATATCGCCGACTCGGGGATCTGCGTGGGTGTGCTTCTCTACGCCCTCGCCGCCTTCTTTCCCCGGCAAATACTCGGGGCGCCGGCTGTCGGTTCAAGGACGTCTCCAGCCGGCGACCAGAGCAATGGCGGCCAGGATCAGACCCAGTAGGGCCGGAATCAGGAATCCGGCGGCCAGCAGACCGAAGACGAAAGAAAGCAGGACCACGCCCAGCACCCCGGGAGCCAGGGAACGACCGGTTGCCCATCGTCGCCCAATGGCCCGGTCCTTCGCCAGCCAGGGCTCGCTCAGGCCGCCCAGTAACAGAGCGGTGCCGAACCATCCGAGGAAGTTGAGCGCCGGTACATTGAAATAGACACCGCCCCCCGACCAGAGCCAATAGCCCCGCACCTGCCAGGCAAAGGGCTCGATCACCAGGTCGACCAGAACGGCCCCGACCGCCAGAACGACCATCCGTACCGGTGCTCTCCGTTTCCGGTAAACGGGAAACGCCAGCAGGGTTTCCCGGAGACCCATCAGCACGATCCACCAGGCGAGCGGGATGGCGACCGGCAAAATGCCGGCCACTTTCGGACCGAAGGCCGCGGTGTAGGTGTAATGACCGAAGGGGATACCGGTCAGCGTCCCCACCCCTTCGACAAGGCCCGAGCCAGTCGCGATGATGGCAAAGGCGATCCACCAACCGTTGCCGCCGTAGCGTACCGCCAGATCGACCGCGATAAGCACCGACGCCAGGGCCATGAAAACCAGATCTCCCCAACCCCCGCCAGGCAGCGGTATCCGACCGGCAAGCACCACCAGCCCAACGGCCGACCAGGCCAGAAACAGCCAAAGGCTCAGCCCACCCAGACGGGGAAGGCGCTCCAGGGCGGGGAAAGCCCTCCGCAATCCGGAAGGCGACCAGGCTCGACTCGGCATGCGCGCAACCTGTCGAGCCAGCCGCCGGTGTCAACGTCGCCCGTTTACGGAACTTTAACGGAACCCGTAAAGCCTCCGTTAAAAGCAGCGCCTAGCCTGTTTCTGGTTGAGTTCAGGACTCAAAAACCCGTTAACTAAGGATTGATAGACCTAATTGGTTAATCCTTTGATTCATCCTTTGAAATCCCGCACCCAAACGGTCCTACGCGCTTTCAGCCTGATCGAGGTCATCATCGCGCTCACCATCTTCGCGTTGATGATGCTGGGCTTTTTGTCGGGCACCGTCCTGACCCGGCGGATTGCGGAGAGTAACATCTATACAAACACCGCGATGACGGTCGCCCAGGGGTACATGGAGCAGATTAAGAGCATCGAGTACCACCGGGTGCTCAACGCCCTGAACGACCCGGGAAACGTACCCGTCCCCACCAAGGGCATTTCCGCCCTCAATGGCAGTTTTTCGGAGTTTGATGACCCGCTCTATTTCGACGAGGTCAACGAAAAGGAGATCGTGGTCGATATCATTCCGGATGAATCCGGCAATCTGGTCGGAGGCGAGCCCCTGACCATGTCCATGCGCGTCACCCTGACGGGTAACAACCTCAACACCGGTTCCAATCCCGTGCGGGCCATCGAAATCACGTTGGATTACGAATACCTCACGCCCGAAACCATCGAACCCATCTGGCGGTCCGGATCCATCCGGTTTGTGAAATCCTTTGTTCCCACCTTTTAAGCCCCGTGAAGCCTCTCCCCCTCAATCCCACCGCTTCCCCTGCCCGCACCCAGACCCGCCGGAAGGGATTCACGCTGGTCGAAGCGCTGGTCGTCATGGGAATCGCCGGCATGCTGATGGCGGGCGTCCTCAGTTTTTATCAGCAGGCAGGGCTCATCCTGTTTACCAGCGAGCAGAAACTCCGAATCAACAAAGACATTCGCACGCTGACCAACGAAATGACGGACAACGCGCGGAATGCCAATCACTTCGTGCTTTATGAGAGTTTCGAGGAAGGGATGCGCACCGCCGAAACCGAACAGGAAGCCATGGAGTACCGCCTGCGGGACGGAGAATCGGGGGATATGATCGTCCTCGTTTTCTACGGGGAAGATCCCAATCCGGGCGACAATGTCCTCCCCCCGATCGAGCGTCTGGTCGGCTACTTCCGGGCACCCGATCCGGAAACCCGCCGCGGCCCGGTCCGTAAGTTCGATCTGGCCGTACCCGCAGCCGACCAGAACGAAGTGGTGGAATTTCTCCTGCCGCCTGTAAGCAGCAGGGATTCCTACCCGGAGGTCGTCGAGCTCTCCGAGGGCCTGGCGGACGGTAAGCTGTTCTACAATTTCCGTGACCGCAGCATCATGGTGAACGGTCAGATCTTTCATGGTAACGCCGCCAAACGGGTAACCGATACTTACAACTTCACCATTTCCCCACGCGGTTGAAAATCCGTCCCCCCGCACGATGAATCAGCAACCATCCCGACTTTCCCGACGCCACGGTTCGGCCCTCGCCGTCGTGGTCATCCTGACCTTTGCCCTGACCGCCGCCCTCGGTGCCGCCCTGAGTTGGAGCGTCACGGAAAAAAGGATTAACGCCGGGCACGTGCTCAGGCACTCCGCCAAAAATGCGGCTGAATCGCTGGCCGAATACGGCTTCGCCGACCTCATCCAGCGCTTCACGAAAAAGACAAGCTTCCCGCTCGATGCCCTCGAGCCCGGCAACGATCCGCTGACGATCCCGGGCGTCGCCGAGGCTTTCTACAACGGCTCCACCATCGACCTGGACGAGAGCGAACTGATCGGTGGGGTGGTCCCCCCCGGCATCTGGGTTTACATCGATCCCCGTGATCCGGCCAATGAGTTCGACCCGCTGAAAGGCACGCGGGCCTTTGTTCGCAATGTGGAGGTTTATGCCAAAGCGCGGGCGACCTCCGAAGCCTTGGGGGGCATGATCAGCGACGCTCACACCATTCAGGTTCTTCAGGTCCGTGACTCCCCTCTCTTCGCCCATGGCATCTTTTACAACATGGACCTGGAACTGCACCCGGGGCCGAAGATGACCATGGCCGGGCCGGTCCATACCAATCGCAACGCCTACCTGCAGGCCCTTGATGAAATCGACTTTCAGGAAGGGATCACCGCCGCCGGAGCCATTTACCACGGCTTCAAAAAAACGGGTGGAATCACCCAGACCGGCAAGGTGGAGATCCGCGACGGCTCCGGTGTGAAACAGGAGATGTTTCTGGGCGGAAACCGGCATCATGAAAGCGCCTACCTCGACCACGAGCACCAGGACTGGCGTGAGGACTCCGCTCAACGCTGGGATGGCTATGTCCAGGATCAGGAACATGGCGTTCCGGTGCTGAACCCCGTCGGCGTAAATAACTACGTCCCCGATGACCCGACCACCAGCACCAACGAATTGCTGAATCATGCTTATTCCCTCATCGAACCCGTGTTGCCGCGCGCTCACGCCGATTCCAAGGCCGATGCTGTGCGGCAGGAAAAATTCGCCTGGAAAGCCGGGCTGATTTTCCGGGTCGAGGAAAGTGCCACCGCTCCTACCGGTTTTTCCGTCAATGCCTACAAATGGCAACGTACCAATCCCAATGATCCCACCAGCGACCTGGTGCTGGACGTGAACGGTGATCCGATTGCTGTTCCGGTCACCCTGCCCACCGGGGTGATCGGCAATGCCGACAACACGATGCGCGATATCGATGTGGACGGAGAGCCCGAACTCTACGCCGAGAGTTCGGGTGAAGTCGTCGGAGGCATGTACGACCATCGGCAGGACGAGGCCCTCGACATGGTTACCATCGACATGGCCGCCTTGAGAGCGACCGTCGATGACAACGCCAATGCCACCGGCACGGACCTCAGCACCACGTACTGGGGAGGCTCCTATGATCCCGAGAAGGATTGGAATGGCATCGTTTACGTGGAGTTTCCCCGCGAAGCCTCTTCCGGGGGACGGGCCGATAAAGTGGTCAAAGGCAAGTACCAGAATCTGGCTCTCCAGATCGTGGACGGCGAGCGCATCCCCAATCCTTCCTTCGCACCGGAGGAAGGCATGTCGCTCGCCACCAATGCTCCCCTCTATGTGGTTGGTAACTTCAATGCCGACGGCAGTTCGCACACCGACGATTCCAACGCCCCCGACGGCACCGATGAGCCCCCCGCCGCCCTCGCCTCGGACACGTTGTCCATCCTGTCCGAAAGCTGGTATCCCACCAGTTACGGACCGGGGCGCGACAATCGCCGTTACAGCAACGAATCGAACACGGGGGACAGGGACGCGGAAACCTTCACCGAAATCAGTGCCGCCATCCTGACCGGGCTCAAGCCGACCATCACGGATGACGAGGCTGGCGGAACCAGCAACTGGACCAGCGGCGGAGCGCACAACTTTCCGCGTTTCCTGGAGGATTGGAACACCACCCTCACCATCCGCGGTTCCCTCGTCGCCCTCTTTGAAAGCGAGATCCATGACTCGGCCATGCCGACGAATTTCAACCATTTCTACAGCCCGCCCACACGGGACTGGGGCTTCAATGACCTCTTTCGGGAGGGCCGCTATCCCCCCGGAACGCCGAACACCCGCACCTTTCGTCGCCTTGCCTTCACCGACGTGACGGCGACCGAATACCAGAACCGGGTCGACGCCATAAACTACGACGGATGAAAGCCCGACCTGGCTTCATCGCGCGCCTCTGGCTCCGCCTGGCGCTTCTGGCTGGCGCGGCTCTGACGGGGGGGACTCTCCTCCATGGGGCCGACCGCGAAAAGGAGGAACCGCTGCCACGCCCGGCCAGCGAGCTGATCCCCCTGCGAGGCACCATCCTGGAGGAGCAGATCGACGGCATGATTGCCCGGGAAACGGAGGCCGTCGGCGGCGGCGTCCGCATCCGGATGCCGGCCTACAGCGGTTGGTACCTGCAATCCGATCCGCGCTACTCCTTGCGGATCACCAACCGCAGCCGGCCATCGATCTACATGGCTCTCAGTCTTTTTCGGGAAGAGGCCTTCCTGCCCGAATTGACGCCGGCTACGATCCGGCGTCACGTCCGCCACCTCCAAAACACGCTGGGCGACCGTTTCGTCCTGCTCAATCCGGGGACGGACTTCGCCATCGAGGACCGCCCGTCCCGTCCCCTGAACGAGCCCGGCCTGCGTCTGATTTACAAGATCCTTTCCAATGATCCCGAAGCCGGCCCACCCGAAGTCCATAAAGTGACCTTTGTCCTCCTGCCCAACGACCTGCTGCTGGAATTGAGGTTGGTCACGCCAGAGCCGTTCTTCGAGCCGGTCAGTCAGGAATACGGCGCGTATATCCGCGGCACTTATCTCGTCGAGTAAAGCGTTTTCTCCCGGCCGTCCGCCCGATCAACCGGCCCGGAACGCATCCTGAAGAACGCGCTCCGCCGCAAGTTTCCCGCTGAGCAGGACCAGCGGAATCCCCCCGCCCGGATGCGCACTGCCGCCGGCAAAGTACAGGCCGCCGATGCGCGGGTGACGATTGGACAGACGCCAGAACGCGGAGCGCCAGGCGTTGCTGCTCAGGCCATAGAGAGCCCCATGCCAGCCTCCGAAACGGTCCCGGAAAAAACGCGGATTACGGGTCTCGTGCCAGGCCAGGACCGACGGATCCAACTGCCAGGCCCAGGGGCCGTCGGCCAGGCGGTCCAACAGGCCTTGCCCATAGGTCTCCGGCCAGTCGGGCCGTCGATCCAGGCTCGGCGCGTTGACGAGGAGGAACCAGGCCTCATGCCCCGCTGGTGCCAGGGCGGGATCGGTCCGCGAAGCCGCGTGCAGGTAGATCGTCGGATCGTCCAGCGGTTCACCCCTCGTGAACTGCTGCCGGAATTCCTTCCGGTAGTCGCCGCTGAAAAAGACATTGTGAACCGCCAGGTCGGGCACCCGGCGCTTGATCGCCGCAAGCAGCACGTAACCGCTCCCCGAGGCCTCACGCTTCGCATAGCTCGCCTGCCACCCGCGCTGCTTCGGGTGCTCGCGAAACAGCGGCCCGGTCAATGCCGCGATGCCATCGGCATTGATCACCAGGTGATCGAATGCGTGCGTCGCGCCCTCCTTCGTCCGGATCCCGGCCACGCGATTGCCCCGGCCATTGAAGGTGACCGCATCGACCGGCTGGTTGCACCGGATGGCAACGCCCAGCTTCCCGGCTAGCCGGGTCAGGCTCTCGACCAGCGTGTACATACCACCGACGCAGCGCCAGGTCCCGAAGGCCAATTCCGCGTAGGGAATCACGTTGAAGGTGGCCGGGGTACGCCAGGGGTCGGATCCATTGTAGGTGGCGTACCGGCTGAACAGCTGAATCACACGCGGATCCTTGAAATGGCGGCGCAGGGTCGTCGCCATCGTTTCCGGGCGCAGCGCTACCAGCCCTTTCAGCGCTGTGGCGGGCGACACCGCCAGGAATGCCTTCGGACCCGGCTGCCGGTAGAGAAACAGCGGCGCACTGAGGTCCCACAGCCGTTTCATATACCGCCGGTAGGCACGCCACCCGTCCGCCTCTTCGGGAAACCGATCGAGCAGCGCGGCCTCGAAGCCCTCGATCTCGCCCGGCGCGTCGAAGCGGCTGCCATCGGCGAAAAAATAGCGGTGTCCCGGTTGCACCGGTTCGATCGGCAGCCAGTCTGCCCGGTTCTCACCGGCCGCGGCGAACAGGTCGTCCAGCACCTGCGGCAGGGTCAGGACGGATGGCCCGGTATCGAATGTGTATCCGTCTCGTGAATACCGGGCGCACTTGCCGCCCGCTTCCGCATTCTGTTCCAGAACAGTGACCCGATGGCCGGCGGCGGCCAGCCGGATGGCTGCTGCCAGTCCGCCCAAACCCGCGCCGATGATGCCGACCCGCCGGCTCATGCCCTACTCCACGTTGGCGACCTGCTCACGCAGGCGCTCGAGCTCGTTCTTGCTGTCGATGGCCGCCTGGCTGACCGCGATGGCCGCCGCCTTGCTCCCGATCGTGTTCAGTTCCCGGAAAATTTCCTGGGCGATGAAATCCATTTTACGCCCGACCGGTCCGGTTGCCCCCAGGACCTCGCGCAGGCTGGCGTAATGATGCTCCAGTCGCGTGATTTCCTCGCTGATGTCGCAGCGGTCGGCAAACAGAGCCAGTTCCTTGAGCACGCGCTCGTCGTCGGCCGAAAGGGGCAAACCGGCTTGTTCCAGCCGGGACAGCAGGCGCTTGCGTTGGTCGTCCACCACCGTATCCGCCGCACTGCGGATGATGGCCAGGTGCCCTTCCAGGGTATCCAGCCGACCGGATAAATCCCGCCGCAGGGCCTCTCCTTCCGCCGAGCGCATCTGGAGCCAGGGTTGGATGGCGGCATCGAGCGCCTCCTTCAGCACCGGTTCCACCCGCTCCCACTCGGGCAGGTTGCCCGGCTGCTTCACGGCCGAGACGATGTCGAATACCAGACGGGCATCCGGCTGAAAGGGGATGTTTCGCCGGGCACAGGCTCCTTCGAGCCGGTCCAGCAGACGCTCGACCTGCTGGTCGTCCCAGGCCAGGCCGGCATCCTCGTCAAAGGCCAGCACCTTGACCTGCACATAAACCTTCCCGCGGCTGGCCGCCGCCCGCAGGTTTTCCTGCACGACGATCTCCAGGCCGAACCAGTCCTTGGGACCGGAAACCTGCACCTCCAGCGTCTTGCGGTTGACGCTGCTGATCTCGACCGCGAGCTCCAGGCCATCCCGCTGGATGGTGGCCCGGCCGAACCCGGTCATGCTGTTCATGCCGAGCCCCTCACTGGTCGAGCTTCTCGCCAAGGACGCGTGCCGCCTCGGCGACGTCCTTGTCGCCCCGACCGCTCATGTTCACGAGGATGATTTCACCGGGTGATCCCTCGCGGGCACGACGGAGGGTATAGGCCAGGCCATGGCTGGTTTCGAGCGCCGGGATGATGCCTTCCGTCCGGGCTACGGTCTGGAAGGCATCGAGCGCCTCGTCGTCGCTGGCGGAAGCGTAGGCGATGCGGCCCTGATCCCGGTAGTAGGCATGCTCGGGACCGACCGCCGCATAATCGAGACCGGCGGAAACGGAGTGCGTCAGCTCGATCTGGCCCTCGGTGTTCTGCAAGATCCAGGTTTTGCTGCCCTGCAGGACGCCGACCTTCCCGCCGTTGAAGCGGGCGGCATGGTCGCCGGGACGGGCACTCCTCCCCCCGGCCTCAACGCCGACGAGCTTGACCTCGGGATCGTCGAGAAAAGCGAAGAACAAGCCGATCGCGTTCGAGCCCCCGCCGACACAGGCCACCAACTCGTCCGGCAGGCGGCCTTCCGTATCCAGAATCTGGCGACGTGCCTCGTCACCGATCACGCGATGGAAGTCGCGGACCATCATTGGATACGGATGCGCGCCGAGGGCGGACCCCAAAATGTAGTGCGTGTCCGCCACGTGGGTCACCCAGTCGCGCATGGCCTCGTTGACCGCCTCCTTCAGCGTCTTCTGGCCGGCCTCGACGCCGCGCACCTCGGCCCCGCAAAGCCGCATCCGGTAGACGTTCAGCGCCTGGCGCCGCATGTCCTCCGCCCCCATGTAGATGACACAGTCGAGACCGAGTTTGGCGCAGATGGAAGCGGTGGCGATGCCGTGCTGGCCCGCTCCGGTTTCGGCGATGATCCGCTGCTTGCCCATCCGTTTGGCCAGCAGGGCCTGCCCGAGCGCGTTGTTGATCTTGTGCGCCCCCGTGTGCAGGAGGTCCTCGCGCTTGAAATAAACTTTCGCGCCCCCCAGCGTCTCGGTCAGCCGCTCGGCGAAATACAAGCCGGTGGGCCGGCCGGCATAAACCCGCAGGTGATGATCCAACGCGCGCCGGAAATCCGGGTCCGCCATCGCTTCCCGGTAGGCCTCCGCCAGGTCGAAGAGCGGCGTCATCAGCGTCTCCGGCACATACATCCCGCCATAGGGCCCGAAATGGCCACGGACGTCGGGCAAGGTTTCCTTGGCGGTCTGGGCGGGAGGCGAAGCGGTGGACATCAACAAGACGGTAGGGCCAACGCGGTGAGGATCAACGCTTTCATCCCGATTTCGCCGGGGTCCGTTTGACGGTCAGGATGGTGATGTCGTCCGCATGCTGTGAGGTACCGGAAAAGCGTTCGAGGCTCTCCAGGATACCCTGATTCTGCTCGAGGGCAGGCCGGTCGCGGAGGGTCCGAACGACATCCGCGAGCCGACCGATCGCGTATTCGGTCCCGTCCTCGTTGGCGGTTTCGGTCACGCCGTCGGTGTAGAGCACGAGTTGATCCCCGTCATTGAAGGGCATGCTCTTGTCTCCGATCACTTTGCCGAACACATCGGTCGGCACCATGCCCAGGGCCATCCCCTCGGACGGGGCCTGGATGGTTTCAATCCGACGGTTGTTGGGATTGGTTCGGACGATCAGCGGCAGTTCATGGCCGGCCCGGGCGAAAGTGATGGTGTTTTCCTCAAGATCCGCGATCCCGTAGATCATGGTGACAAAGAGGTCGCGTCGCATACCCTGGGCCATCAGTTCGTGGTTCATGGCGGTCAGGACTTCTGCCGGGGAGGTCAACTTCCGGGCAAAATGCCGCAAGTGGGTCTGGGTCATCGCCATCAGGATCGAGCCGGTGACGCCCTTGCCGGACACGTCGGCAATGGCCACACCGAAGCGGTGATCATCGAGCGAAAAGACATCATACAAATCGCCGCCGACCTTCTGGGCGGGGATGTAGGTCGCCGCCATATCAAGACCGGGATGCTTGGGAAGCGAACGAGGCAGGAGCATCGACTGGATGCTGCTCGCCACGGAGAGATCGAGATCGATGCGGTTTTTCTCGATTTGCAGGTTCATCATGTCGGCATTGTGGATGGCCAGACCGGCCTGCTCGGCGAGGTTTTCCACGAGGGAGAAATCGATTTCGTTGAAAGCCTGGCCGTCGGCCGGATTGGCCACCGCCAGAACGCCCAGCAACTCTTCACGAAACTTGATCGGGACGGCGATGATCGAGCGAACCATCAGCGCCGGGTCGTCGTGCTGGTGAATCCGGTCGTCCTGCATCGCATCCCGGACCAACGCCCCTTTCCCCTCCTGGGCGACGCTGCCGACGATCCCTTCGCCGATATCGAATTCCTCGCTCTTGAGCACCTGCTCAATGTATTTTGCCCGAGTGATCAGCTTGATTTTGGAGCTGTCCGGCAGCGGACGATGGGGCGGAAACAATCCCTCTACCGAAACGCCGCGCAGCTTTTTGGTTTCGTCGTCGTAGACAAAGACGCAGGCGCTGAGCGCACCCGTGCTCTGAATCGCGGCATGGGTGATGCGCTCAAAGAGCGGCTGGCGTTCCACGCCTTCGCCCATCGCCTCGACCATGTTGTGCATGAACTCGAGCACGATCTGGCGTTCCTGCTCGAGGAGCTGTTTCTCCTCGACCAGCCCGGCCAAACGCCGACGAAGCCAATAGACGGTTAATCCCGCCAGCACCAGCCCCAGCACAAGGCCAAAAAGAAAGCCGACCATTAGGACTGCTTAATAATCAGGACCTTAAGCGTCATCAACCTGGTTTTTCAGGAAGGAAATGACATCCTGGAATTTCTGCAGGTTCCCCTGATCCACATCGACCAGGTTTTCATGAGCCTGCAAGATCGCATCCGCGCTGTCGACCTTCTCACCCTGCAACGAGTGGAGATCCGCCTTGCTGTCCAGGCGATGGTTCGCGCTGCCGGTGTCCACTTCAAGGATGTGGTGCAACCCGAGGTTGCGGACCAGATCGAGGTTGCGCGCGCCGAGACGGGCCAACACCAGCGTGCCCGGGGGATCCAGATCGCGCAGATCCATGGCCGCTCCGGCCAGGATGCCGAGGAAGGTGCTGTCCATCGCGCTACAGTCGGCGAAATCCATGACAAACGTGCGCTTCCCCCGATTGATCATGTCCTTGAAGAACACACCGACCGGTTTGCAGTTCATGTAATTCGCCCGACCCCGGATCTTGATAATGACCGGGTCGCTGTAGGCGTTTACCAGAAATGCCGTCTGAGCATCGTCGTTCATCGGATTCCGAAATCAGTCAGGCAACAGATAGCGACGGGAGCCGGAGACTGCCCCACAGGTCGGTCAGGCGGTCGAGCCAAGGAGTTGCCGCAACACATACTGCAGGATGCCACCATGTTTGTAGTAATCCACTTCGATGGCGGTATCGATGCGGCACGTGACGGTTACCGTCTCTTCCGACCCGTCGGCGCGGCGGATGTTCAGTTCGACCGCCTGTCCCGGCTCGAGGTTGTCCCCGATGCCGCCGAGCGAAAAGGTTTCGGTGCCGTCGAGCCCCAGGCTCCGGGCGGAGTCACCTTCCCTGAACTGGAGCGGCAGGACGCCCATCCCGATCAGGTTCGAACGGTGGATGCGCTCAAAACTGGTGGCGACCACGGTGCGGACACCGAGCAGCGCCGTCCCCTTGGCGGCCCAGTCGCGGCTGCTGCCCATCCCGTAGTCGTCGCCCGCGATCACAATCAGCGGGGTGCCGCGCTCGGCGTAGGTCATGGCGGCGTCGTAAACCGTGGTCAGCTCGCCCTCGGGCTGGAGTTTGGTGTAACCGCCCTCCTTGCCCTCAGCCATGAGGTTCTTGATGCGGACGTTGGCGAAGGTGCCACGGGTCATGATCCGGTCGTTGCCGCGGCGTGAGCCGAAGGAGTTGAACTCCCGCTGCTCGACGCCGTGCTCGAGCAGGTATTTGCCGGCCGGGCCGTCCTTGGGGATGGAGCCGGCGGGGGAAATGTGGTCGGTCGTGACCGAGTCGCCGAGGAGCAGCAGCGGCCGCATGTCGGTATAGGGTTCGACGGGTTTGGGCTCGGGCCCGAAGTCCTCGAAGAACGGCGGGTTCTGGATGTAGGTGGAATCCTTGTCCCAGTCGTAGGTTACCCCGGTCTTTCCGGGGATTTCCTTCCACTGCGGATTGGCCTCGAGGATGTCCGAATACTTCTTCTGGAACATTTCGGGCTTCACGCCTTTGACGATCTGCTCCTGGATTTCCTTCCGCGTCGGCCAGAGGTCTTTCAGGTAAACCGGCGTGCCGTCGGCACCCTCTCCGATCGGGTCGCTGTCCAGATCGATGTCCACCTGGCCGGCCAGCGCGTAGGCCACCACCAGCGGGGGCGACATCAGGAAATTGGCGCGAATCGACCCGTGGACCCGGGCCTCGAAGTTGCGGTTACCCGAGAGCACACTGGCCGCGACGAGGTTGCCCTCTTTGATCGCCGCCTCAACCTCGTCGTCGAGCGGACCGGAGTTGCCGATGCAGGTCGTGCAGCCGTAGCCCACGAGGTTGAAACCGAGCGCATTGAGGTCGTCCTGCAGGCCCGTCGCCTCCAGGTAGTCGGTCACCACCCGCGAGCCGGGCGCCAGGCTGGTTTTCACCACCGGGTCCACCGTCAGGCCTTTTTCCACCGCCTTGCGGGCCACCAGGCCGGCCGCGATCATGACCGACGGGTTGGAGGTGTTGGTGCAGCTCGTGATGGCCGCGATCAGCACGCTGCCGTGCCCGATCTCGGTGTCGGCCGTCACGACGTCACCCTGCTCGTCTTCGCCCGAGTCGATACGCTTTTTCAGCGGGACGCGGCGGTTGAATTCGTTGTCGGCGATGCCGAAGCCGCCCTCCTTGGGATCCTTGCTGAGCAGGTCGAGGAAACTGGGCTTCAGGTCCGGCAGCGCGATCAGGTCCTGCGGGCGCTTCGGGCCGGCCACCGCCGGCACTACCGTTCCGAGGTCGAGGTCGATCGTCTTGCTGTAGGCCAGCTCGCCGCCCTTGGGCATGCCGAACAGCCCCTGCTCCCGGAGGTAGTCGCGCACCAGCGCGAGCTGTTCCTCGGAGCGACCGGTCATCCGCAGGTAATCGACCGTCTGCTCGTCGATCGGGAAGAAGCCCATCGTGGCCCCGTACTCGGGCGCCATGTTGGCGATGGTGGCGCGGTCGGCCAGCGTCAGGTTCTTGGCCCCCTCGCCGTGGAATTCGACAAACTTGCCGACGACCTTTTCCTGCCGCAGCAACTGAGTGATGCGCAGCGTGAGGTCGGTCGCGGTGACGCCTTCGGTCAGCTCGCCGGTCAGGTTCACCCCGATGACCTCGGGCGTCTGGAAGGTGATGGGCTGGCCGAGCATACCGGCCTCGGCCTCGATCCCGCCGACGCCCCAGCCGACGACGCCCAGGCCGTTGATCATGGTGGTGTGCGAGTCGGTGCCGACCAGGCTGTCGGGATAGAAGAGCGTCCGGCCGTCCTCTTCCTTTTCGAAAACGACCTTGGCCAGGTACTCGAGGTTGACCTGGTGCACGATCCCGATGGCGGGCGGCACCACGCTGAAGGTTTTGAAGGCCTGCTGGCCCCACTTCAGGAATTCGTAGCGCTCCTTGTTGCGCTCGAACTCCCGCTGCATGTTCTGCAGGAAGGCATTGGGCGTACCCGACCGGTCCACCTGCACCGAGTGGTCCACCACCAGGTCGACCGGGACCAGCGGCTCGATCACGCCGGGATCCTTGCCCGCCTTTTCCGCCGCATCGCGCATCGCCGCCAGATCGACCAGCAGCGGCACGCCCGTGAAGTCCTGTAGCACGATCCTGGATACGACAAAGGGGATTTCCTTGGACGACGGATCGGCCGGATTCCAGTTGGCCAGATCGCGCACGTCCTCTTCCTTCACCCGCACGCCGTCGCAGTTGCGGAGGACACTCTCCAGCACGATGCGGATGCTGACCGGCAGCTCGGAGACTTTCCCCACACCGGCCGCCTCCAGGGCGGGCAGCGAGTAGAGGTAGCCGCTTTTGCCGGCGGCTTTGCTTTCGAAGGGTTGGCAGACGTTGAACGGATCGGAACTCATGGTGGTGGGAAGCAGGGAAAAAGGATCGGCTGACGGCCCGGCCCGCGGCCGGGGACCGGTCAGCCCTTCAGGGCGGCCTGCAGGGCGTCGAAGTCCGGCAGGTCCTTCGGGTTGTCGCTCGACCAGCTGTAGACGATCGAGCCATCCTTGCCGATGACGAAGGCGGAGCGCTTGGCCACGCCCTTCAGCCCGAGCAGGTCCTCGAACAGGACGTCGTAGGCGCCGGCCACCTCCTTGTTGAAGTCGCTCAGGAGCGTCACCTTCAGGTCGTTTTTCCGGGCAAAGGCCTCCTGCGCGAAGGGGCTGTCCACGCTGATCGCGAATACCCTGGCGTCGAGGGCCTCATACTTGCTGAGATCTCCGGTGACCGAGCAAAGTTCCTTCTCACAGACCGAGGTGAAAGCCAGCGGGAAGAAGAGCAGGACCACTGGCTGCTTGCCGAGGTAGTCGCCGAGCGAAACCTGCTCGACACCGTCGGCGGTCTTCGTGGGCAGGGTGAAATCAGGAGCGGGGGTGCCGGTTGCTAGGGCCATGATGTGTTTGAATTTGGGTGTTTCGTGTCGGTTCGAAAAGAACCGCTATTATGGCCGCCTCGCCCCGCCCTTCGCAACAAAAACGGAGCAGTTGCCCGGGACCGCCGAGGCATTTCCGCTGAACGGGACCTACAGCGGGCTGGCCCGCCGGGAGATCTACCGCCGATGGACGCAGATGCGCACAAACGGGGGACATTGACGCAGGTTCAGAGAATGGATCAGGCGATGAAAGTAGACCAAGCGGTGGCCCCGAAGTTGTAAGAATAAACCAATCGCAGGCTAAAAGCCTGCCGTAGAAGACAATCATTTCCAACTTCCAAATCTCCCTGCCTAACAATCGGTCATGCCTTCATGCCTCCCCTACTTGCGACTAAGCGCTGTTTGAGCTTGGCAAGCAATCGGTTTGCCTCAGGTTTCTGCCGTTACAGAAGAGGAGGTAGAGCTGACCGAATTTTTCCTAAACCACCACTGAAATTAAGCCAAAGAGGAAATTCCCCCGGGACCCCATTTCACATTTAAATGAAAAGTGGCGTTGACATCGAGATCCGGATATTCCACGTAGGAAGCTGTCATCGGGCTGCCACCCTGGCTATCCGTGGCAAGGACGAAGCAGCTTCTTTTCTGGAGCAGCTGAGAAAGGACGATGAACGAAAATGGATGCAGCTTCTGACCCGTATCCAACGCGTCTCCGAACATCCCACCTATGAGAATCAGGAGATTTTTCGAAGCCTCAGTGACGGCCTCTTCGAATTCAAACGTCCAGGTCTGCGGCTTTACGCCTTCTACCAGACCCTCGACGGCACGGAGAGTCTGATAATCTGCACCTCCGGAGGCAAAAAGCAGGGCAAGAAAGCCCAACAGGCCGATATAAACCGCGCCCGTGCCCGAATGAGGACCCTGCTGAATGCTCTGAGAGCCGACCAATTGATCCACCTGACCTTACCCGAAGATCATGCCGATTAAAAAAACGAAGAAGTCCACTCATCTGAATCAGAAGACCCGCCAGGCGCTCCAATGCATCGAAGCCCGGGCCGAGATCCGAAAGCTGACCATTGTCGAGGAACTGGTTCGCTTTATGAAGATGTCCGGGATCAATCGCTCCCAACTCGCGAAACGCATGGGAGTCCCACCATCCCGGATTACAAAGCTGCTCAGCGGGGAGAGCAATCTGACGATTGACACCCTTGTTCGCGCAGCGGACGCCGTCGACGGCGACCTTGCCCAGGCTATTATACCCAAGGGGCAGCGCGGTCACTGGGTCGCAGCGCAACCAAACAAAGGAATCAGCGGCTCCCCATGCTTGAAAGTCTTCTTCTCCAAGCCGTCACCGGTTCACGACGCGCCGGCTCCCCGCCTGAATGTCCAAACCCCAGCCTCGCGTGATGTCGACAGTGCCGCTTAAGCCCTCGCCTCTTGAAATAATCAGCCAGGATGTACTGGGGCTATTGATCGACCCCTATTTGGATCCCGACCGGCAATTTGGTCCGGGTAGCTTGTCAGTCGATCGGCAAGTTTGGTCCGATCAGGACAATCCAGGGATTTGGATGATCAACCTCCAGATTCATCTAACGGGCACGGAGGACGAGCGACCGCCTTCCTATGCAGGCCATATTAAGGTTGTTGGTCGTTACCGGGTCCATCCTGAGTACCGACATGATCCGGAAAAACTCATCCGCATTACCGGCGCTTCCATGCTCTTCGGCGTCGCCCGCGAAATGATCGCCCATGTGACTGCCCGGTCAATAAACGGCATGCTGACCCTGCCGTCTGTTTCCTTCTTCGAGGAGCCTGAAAAAAAGAAACCCTCCCCCCGGGCATCGCTCAAACGAAAACGAGATAAACCGGAATCCAAGGCCTGAAAATCCAAGGAGCTCCCAGCCTCGCCCTAGCCATCCCGTGCCCCCGGTGAACCTTACCCAGGCACCGCAACCTTCGGGCTTGCTCCTACCCGAAACGCCTTCACAAACAAGAGGATCGCCAAAAGGCGCCCCCCCTGCCCTGCCTCTACCCGAATGCCTGCCCCCACGACTCAATCGCTCGAGACCTGGATCTGGAACGCCGCCTGTTCCATCCGCGGTGCCAAGGACGCTCCGAAGTACAAGGATTTCATCCTGCCGTTGATCTTCGTCAAGCGGCTCTGCGACGTCTTCGATGACGAGCTGGACCGCATCGCGGCCAAGGTCGGCTCCCGCAAAAAAGCCTTTCAGCTCGTCCGGGCCGACCGAAAACTCGTCCGGTTCTATCTGCCCCTCGAGCCGGAGGACCCCGACCAGCCCGTCTGGTCGGTCATCCGCAAGCTCTCCGACCGGATCGGCGAAGGCGTGACCAGCCACATGCGGGCGATCGCCCGGGAGAACCCGCTCCTGCAAGGCATCGTGGACCGGATCGACTTCAATGCCACTACGCACGGGCAGCGCGACCTCGACGACGACCGGCTCTCCAACCTCCTCGAGGCCATCAGCACCAAACGCCTCGGCCTCCAGGACGTCGAGGCCGACATCATCGGCAAGAGCTACGAATACCTCATCCGCAAGTTCGCCGAGGGCGGTGGCCAGAGCGCCGGCGAGTTCTACACCCCGCCGGAGGTCGGCACCATCCTGTCGCGCGTGCTCCAGCCCGAGCCCGGCATGACCGTCTACGACCCCTGCTGCGGCTCCGGCGGCCTGCTGGTGAAGCTCGAGATCGCCATGGAGAACCGGACCGACGCCGATCAACCCGCCCCGCTTCGGCTCTACGGCCAGGAATACACTGCCGACACCTGGGCCATGGCCAACATGAACATGATCATCCACGACATGCAGGGGCAGATCGAAATCGGCGACACCTTCAAGAATCCGAAGTTTCGGACCGGCGGAAAACTCCGCTCCTTCGATCGCGTCGTCGCCAATCCCATGTGGAATCAGGACTGGTTCACCGAAGCCGACTACGACGCCGACGAGCTCAACCGCTTCCCCGCCGGCTTCCCCGGCAAAGGTTCCGCCGACTGGGGCTGGACCCAGCACATCCTCGCATCGCTCAACCCGGATGGCCGCGCTGCCGTCGTCCTCGACACCGGTGCCGCTTCGCGTGGCTCGGGCAATGCCGGGGCCAACAAGGAGCGCGACACCCGTAAATGGTTCGTCGATCAGGACCTCGTCGAGAGCGTGCTCTATCTGCCCGAAAACCTCTTCTACAACACCACCGCCCCCGGCATCGTCCTCTTCCTCAACAAGGCCAAACCGAAGCAGCGCCAAGGCAGGGTCTTCATGGTCAATGCGAGTCAGCTCTTCGAGAAGGGCGATCCCAAAAACTTCATCCCGGAAGCCGGCATCCAGCGCATCGCGCAAACCCTCATCGGCTGGTCGGAAGAAGAAAAATTCAGCTGCATGGTCGACCTGGCGGGGCTCAGAAAGAACGACTACAACCTCTCCCCCAGCCGCTACATCCACACCAGCGACGCCGAAACCTACCGGCCCATCGGGGAAATCGTCGCCGAGCTCGACGCCATCGAGGCCGAGGCCAAGGAGACCGACAAGGCGCTGCGGGAGATTCTGGAGAAGATCGGTATCTGAACGAAACAGACATGGCAAAGAAACCGACATTTGATCCGAGAAAGCTGATGGAAAAGGCTGTGGAAGTCATGAAGGCTTCCGTGCGCGAGCAACGTGCCGATGACACCATCACACCCAAGGTCGGAGCCGTGTTGTGGAAACCGGATGGAACCACCGTGACCGCATGCCGTGGCGAACTGCGCGAAGGTGACCACGCTGAATACACCCTCATCGAGCGAAAGAACGGCCACGCGGATCTGGGTGACTGCGTTCTCTTCCCCACACTCGAACCCTGTGCTCCGGAATCACGCAATCCTCCCAAGATCGGCTGCGCCCGCCGCATTACGAACGCCCGAATCAAGAAGGTCTATTTTGGCTGCGAAGATCCTCATCCCAAGGTTAAAGGTGAAGGGCTCCGCTATCTGAAGCAAGAGGGCGTGGAAGTCATCCCCTTCGATCGCGACCTGCAAAAGGTCATCGAAGACGAGAACGCGGACTTCTTCGACCAAGCGCGGCGGAAGGCGGAAGAAGAGGAAGAAGAATCAGTTCTCGAACCGCTGCCCTTCGACCAGAGTCCGCCCGACGTTTACTTGGACGACCTTGATACCAAGGCCCTCTCCCACTATCACCGTTTCCTCTTCAAAGAAGGCACGGACGGCGACGAGGAGTTCCACCGCCGGCTCGCTCACCAATGTCTCCTGATCAGGACCGACAACGGTCCGCTCACCCCGACTCGCTTCGCCCACCTCCTCTTTGGCAAGCATCCCCGTGACATCCTCCCGCAAGCAGGGATTCTGGCGACCATTCACAGCAAGGAGGGCGAGGATCCGAAAGACTTCGACGGCCCCATGGTCTTGGGTCCTGACCAGGTGATCACCTGGCTGCGCGGAAAACTCCCCGACGCCATAGACCGCTCGAAGGCTGAGCGCAAACGCATCAACGATGCCTTCTACGAACTCGTCCGAGAGGGGCTCTCCAACGCCCTCGTGCACCGCGACTACGACATCACCGGGAGCAAGATCCAGTTGGTCGTAGAGAACGACACCATCACCATCCGTAGCCCGGGCGCTCCGATCGATCCCACCACCGTCGAGCAACTTCAATCCTTCTCGGCGCCCATGGTCAGCCGCAACCCGCGCCTGCATGCGGTCTTCAGCACCATGGAACTCGCCGAAGAACGCGGACTCGGCCTCAAGTCCATGCGGACCAAGGCGACTGAAGCCGGACTCCCACTCCCCAAATTCAGCTACAACGCTCCCTACCTCGACCTGACCCTCTACCGCACCGCCAAGGCCGCTACTCAGTCGCTGCCGGAAGAAACGCTCGATCAACTCACCAAATCGGAGCGCAAGGGCTGGGAGTGGGTTGTTTCCAAGCAGACGGTGACGACTGGCGAATACGAAACCGCCTTGGGCGTCTCGAACCGCACCGCCCTCAATCACCTCAAGAAATTTACGGAGCTTGGCCTGGCCAAACGCATCGGCTCCGGTCCCTCCACTGAATACCAAGTTGCCTGATGAAGTCTCTATCCCGCAATTCTTCCGGCAGTTTTACGGGATCCGCCGTCGAAAATGAGATGAATCAGGCTATCCCGCAATTTATCCCGCAATTTTGCGGGATAGCGGAACAGGTCCCGAAAGCCTCTAAAATGGGGCGCTCTCGCCAAAATGGCGCGAGGGACGCCTCAAGAAGGCTCAAATCGGGCGATTCCGCAGATAATCCCGAAATTTTGCGGGATTCGTCGGCCCCAAGGAGCGAAGAACGGGAATCCTGCCATTTCTCCCGCCGAAATGGCAGGACAGAAAACCCATTGGGACAAGAAACCGGACAACGTGTCCGGATGCCACAACAACGACCCATACCGTCCGCCGACTTGTCCGCCGTAGCCTTGGCGAAGGTGGAAACCTACCGGCCCATCGGGGAAATCGTCGCCGAGCTCGACGCCATCGAGGCGGAGGCTCGCGAAACGGACAAAGCACTCCGCGAAATCCTGAAACAACTGGGCGTGTAACCATGGAGCGGAAGCAGATCTTCATCAGCAGCGTCCAGCGTGAGTTCGCCCACACCCGGGACAAGCTCGCGTCGTTCATCAACAACTCGGAATACCAGTCCGTCTTCAGCGTCGCCAAGCGAACGGCATCACAAGACCTGAACCAGCTCCTCTCCCTCGACCTTGTGAGCCGCGAGGGAACCACCGGAAAAGGAGTTTTCTACCGCCTCTCCAAAGGGGCATCAAAGGGGCATAAGGGGCACGACTTCCTCGACGCTTTGACTACGAAAAGGGACAAAATGGGGACAAAGAAGACACCTTCGCAACCCGACACGGAGGAGAAAGAAATGACCCATTCCCGAATTGACCCAAGAATGACGCAAACGACCCAGCTGTTGAGCGATGAGCGCAAACCGGGAATGGCCCATAAACGGCCCAAATGGCTCATCCGCTGTGCGCCAGAATTGCGCCACAGACTCAAATCGACCGATAATCGACCGATTTTTCAGCCAAAATCGTCCGATTGGGCGCGCGGACAATCGTCAGGTTTGCGTCAAGTCCCGGGCCGCCAATCGTCAAGTCGAGGCCTTGGGCCAATCGCCGATAACGGCAGGAAAGAAAATCCATTTGGGCAAGCCTCCGGACTCGGTGTCCAGATGCCACAACGACCCGCGGCATCCGCCGACAAGGCCTTGCGGGCCTGTCCGCCGACCTGTCCGGTTCGCCTTGAGCTTGTCGAAACGGCGAAGCTCGGAGAGCGAAGAAGGAACCTGTCCGCCGTCTTGTCCGGCGAAGCTTCAGCGAAGACGGAAGCCTCGGCGAAGGTGGAGATTCTGGAGAAGATCGGGGTATGAGTGACGCGAATCTATTGATCGAGCCTTTGCCGGCTGGTTGGAGAAACTGCCAGTTCGCAGATGCGTGTGATCGCGTAAAGAACTCCTACAAGCCGGTGGATGGCGGCAGTACTCCCTATGTCGGTTTGGAACACCTCGCGCAGGGCTTCCCGGCATTCGTCGGCCGTGGAACCGAAAACGACGTCAAGTCATCAAAGACGGCGTTCAAAGTTGGCGACATCCTCTTCGGGAAACTCCGTCCGTATCTTCGAAAAGGAGCACAGGCTGATTTCAATGGAATTAGTTCAACAGACATTCTTGTCTTCCGCGCCGAAGATGGATGCGAGCCTGAGTTCCTGAAGTATCTCGTTCACGTTGACGAGTTCATTAGTCACGCGAAGTCGACCACGACCGGCGTTCAGCATCCCCGCACGTCATGGCCTTCACTTCGGGAGTTCAAGTTATCTCTCCCCCCACTCCCCGAGCAGAAGAAGATCGCGCACATCCTTTCGACGGTGCAGCGGGCGATCGAAGCGCAGGAGCGGATCATTCAGACCACCTCCGAGCTGAAAAAGGCCCTCATGCACAAGCTCTTCACCGAAGGGTTACCCCGCCGTAGCCTTGGCGAAGGAGGGCCTCCCGTCTACGAACCCCAAAAACAAACCGAAATCGGCCCCGTGCCCGAGAGTTGGGAGGTGGTGGAGTTGGGAACACTATTCGACAAGCAGCCGCAGAACGGGCTCTATAAACCGAAGAAGGATTACGGCTCAGGCACACAGATTCTCCGAATCGACGATTTCAGCAACGATGGTGACGTCGTCACTCGTGCTCGCAACTTGGTCACACTGGCTCGCAGCGAGATCGAAACTTACGGATTAGAACCGGGCGACATCGTCATCAACCGAGTGAACAGCCTGTCTCATTTGGGCAAAACCGCGCTTATCGGTGAGATCGACGCCGAGATGGTCTTTGAGTCGAACATGATGCGATTCTCAGTCGATGAATCGAACGTCCGAAAGGAATACGTCTTTAAGTTCCTGAACTCGCCCTTGACCAAGAAGCAGATCATCGGAACCGCAAAGCGAGCGGTAGCACAGTCCAGCATCAACCAAGGCGACGTCAAATCGATGATCGTCCCCAAGCCGTCTATCGAGGAGCAAACTGAGATTGTGAGGGCACTGGATGCCACCGAAGCGAAGATCGCCCATGCGTCTGACAAAGTAGCCGTCCTCCAAGGCCTCTTCCGCACCATCCTTCACGAACTGATGACCGCGAAGACTCGCGTTCATGAACTCGAGTTACGACAGCAATCGTTACCGAACTAGGTATGGACGACGCTACCCCACAAGCGGCCAAAGAACCTGAAGCTCCAAGAGATCTGCGAGCAGAGTTGTTTGAGAACCTTTCAACCCAGTTTGGCACAGCCCTTGAAGCCGATGGAACACTTCCTGCCGCCGCTCAGCTGGCGCTGGTCGAGCTCCTTGGAGTAGAGGCTCCTACCGCAGCCCAAATCATTGCTGCGACCTCGAAAAGCGATCCTGAAGAAGAGGAGGTTCCCAATGAGTGAAAGCGTTAGGCAGATCAAGTTCGAGCACTTCCGAGGGCTACCGGCGAACGATTTCAAACTCCGAGGGAAGAGTCTCGTTATTCTCGGAACGAACGGCAAAGGAAAGAGTGCCGTGGTTGACGGGATCGAGTTCGTGTTCTCGGGTCAAGTGGCACGATTCACCGGAGCAGGGACTGGTAGCATATCGCACGACGATGCGGTTAAGAATGTCAAAACGGCCGGCGACCCGAAAGTGACGCTCGCACTCAGTCCGTCGAACGGTGAAATCTCCCGCAAGCTCTCCTCCGACGCTACCGAGGTCACCGACAGGCAGGCGGTAAAGGAGTTTTACGACCAACATCCGCGGGTTGATGGCTTCGTTCTCCGCCGCTCCAAGATTCTGGATTTCGTTTGCGATCAAGATGCTGACCGATACCAGAAATTCGTCCAGTTACTGGGTATCACCAAAGTTGATCACCTCCAGCGCAGTTTCGTGGATGCTGAGCGCCAAGCGAAATCTGTAGCTGATAGGGCAACGTCGGCCCACCAAACAAAGCTTGCCGTATTCAATGATCCGGTGAGCGGATTCGCTCCAAAAAGCCTTGCTCAGGTCTTCGCTCACATCTCCGCGACTGTTGAATCCTTTGAATTGGAGAAACTCGAAAAATGGGAAGACTTGGAAGTCCGGCTTCCACTACTCAAAGCCAAGAGGCCGCAGGCAAATCGCGAGAAGATTGACGCCATTACCCGCGCCCTCGTCAGCATCGAGACCCCACTGGTTTCCTCGTCGGAAGACGACGTGACGACGGTTAATGAACTTCGGGCGAAGATCGCTGAGCTAGCCAGTTCGTCTGCGGATGCGCCTCGGAGCACAATTATCGATGAGGGACGACGCTATCTAGCCACTCATACCGATGAGACACACTGTCCGCTTTGCGAAACGCAGTTCAACCAACCACTTGAGACTGTCCTCATTCGACTGAAAGAGCGGGGCGACGCCTTGCTCGAACTGCGCAATGCGACCTCAAATCGTCAGACTGCAGTAGGAAGGGTCAGGCAATACGCCGACAATGTTGCGTCTCAGCTCAAGAAGGACCTCGTGCACTCTGAGCTATTCGACGATGCAGCAAAAACAGAATTGAGGAACGCTCGGGCGGCGGCACTTCGACTATCTCGCCTCCTCATCCGCGTAACGAGGAACACCTTCATGGGAGACGTGGCGTTGCCGGACGCATTGCTTTCGGTCTCCGCAGCTCGAACTGCGCTCGCCGTTTCGTTAAAAGCGCAGAAGGCTGCGCTCGTTCCGCCGGACTCCACAAAACTTGAGTCCGCAATCGCGTTGGTCGAACGCGGAATCGCTTCTTGGAAAGACATCGAGAAGGCTGAGCAAGCCATTGTCAGCTCAAGAGAAATCCTTCGCCGGACCACAGTGGCGAAAGAGTCCTTTTCCTCAGCACGTGAGAGCGCCATCCAACAGGTTTTCACGCATATTTCGGGAACTGTTCTGGATTACTACAAGCGCCTTCATGACTTTGGTGGAGGAGAAGAGTCGTCCGAATGCACTGCGCTTGAACTAAAACCGACGTCTCGAGCCGCCGCAGGCGGATTGCGACTAGCCATCCAATTCTTGGGCCTTGCGGATTCTAAGGATCCCCGGGCATACCTCAGCGAGGGGCATTTGGATTCGCTGGGCCTCTGTCTTTTCCTCGCAGCAGTTCGGATCTTTAATCCTCCGGGATCTTTGCTCGTTCTCGATGACGTCCTTACAAGCATCGACAAAGACCATCGCCGGCGTGTGGGGGAACTTCTCTATTCGGAGTTCCAAGACTTCCAGATCATTCTCACGACTCATGATGAACACTGGAACGAACTCCTGGTGTCATCGGCGCAGGCCCGTGGCGTCCAGGGCGATTGGCGATATATCAAACTCGAAGGTTGGACCGTTGATACGGGGCCGGTTTCTTCGGTCGTCGAAGCCTCTTGGGATTTCATTGACGAACACTTGACCGAGGAGCACTACCGCAATCTTGGCGGTCCGTTTCGCCGGGTAATCGAGGACTTCCTCAAACGCACTGCTGCCAAGCAAGAACTGAAGGTCAAATTCAAGTCCGATGGGAGTTACACGGGTGGGGACTTCGTCAACGCTGGAATTCAGAATGTCATCAGGGATGAGTTAATCAGATTGGATGGAGCCAACGAGGCAGACATTCTCACGGATGTGGGCAGGGTTTTTGGACAGGGCAATCTCATCAATGACTTGAGCCACGACAACCCGGGACGGCTTGAAATCACCTTCGATCAGGCAACCGACTTTGTGGCTGGGCTGAAGAGCCTCACCAAGCGCTGTGAAGACCACAAATTGATAAAGGGACGGTAGCCCATGCCCAAACCCGGAGAACACAAAACCTTCTATGCCCGCATTTGCAAATACGCCAAGTCCCTATTTCGCCTCTTCTTCCCGGCGAGTACATATCGAAATCCAGATCGTTCGGTTGATTCCGATTTGCCGATTGCCAACAAAATGAATGCCCCGTCAACGATCGAAGGAAAATGGTGGATAGATGGACCGAGCGGCGACGCCCATTTCGGAACATTGCAATACGCTCCGACGGCAGGGTTGGAGTTGGGAGTAAAAGTTCCACAAGAAAAGGAAATCGAGGACCTACTTGGAACTTTCTCAAAACCGCCACCAGCAGTGCCCGATACCATTTTCGGGCGGAACAAGGACAACCACCCAATTTCGCTCTATGGGTGTAGCATCACCAATTACAACTCGAGTGGCGGCCTCAAATCCTACACTATATCTCCTAGGATTGCCTTGATCGGGCGGGAAGTTCCTGAGTGGGACGAGGTGTCCTTCAGGCAAATTAACGCTGAATACTCCCTCTTTCACAATTGGATGGGCCTGAGCAACATTACGGTCGGGAGGAACCATGATCTGACGGTAAAGCTCAAAGAGAGGAATACTGTTGAGGCCGATATTGACTCGACCACCAAAATGGTGATTTGGCCGACCTTGCAGTTCAACCAGGACAACTCGAAGGTAAACTTGGTCGAAGGGCATGGAGTTGAGTTCCGATTCACGGAGCCCTGCTCTGTGAAGAAAACTCGGCTCACGTATGTGGAATCTTTTCGCCGTTGTCTAACACTGCTCATCAGTCGGCCCGTATTTGTCGATAAGGTTTATTTTCACCCAAACGATGGCGAGGTTCCGCATGAAGCCAATCTCCTGCAATCAAATCCCGGAGTCGAGTCTGCCGACCGCAAGACGCTCTCCCCCGGAATGGTCGTGAGCTACAGCGATATATCTGAGAATTTCGGTGCCGTTATCAAGCGTTGGTTCGAGTTAGAGGAGTCCTTGGCCGACGTTCTAAATCTATATTTCGCCACAATCTTTGTTCCGGGTCTTTATATCAATCAGACGTTCCTCTTTTTGGCGCAAGCGCTGGAAGTTTATCACCGGACAAGTCCGAACTTTGAGAATCACGTGCAACCCAAAGCGGATTTTCGAGCTCGGAAGAAGGGCATCATCGAGAAAGTTCCGGAGGAAAAGGACTGGCTCACTGAGAAGCTGGCACATGCAAATGAGAAGACCCTTGCGCAACGCCTAAACGAGCTAATGGGCCTTCACCAAAATGAAGTCGATCAGTTTATCGAGGACACGACTGAGTTTTCCGATTCCATTCGTCACACTCGCAATCATTTCACCCACTACGGAACGGGGGACAAGGGGATGGAGAAAGTCGCTGAAGGAATCCAGTTGATAGATCTGACTGCGAAGATGCAGACGATTCTGGAGCTTTGTATTTTTTCTGATCTAGGAATTTCAGGCGCACCGATTTCCCGAATGATACAGAATTTGAAGGAGCGGCGATACTACGAACTCTAGCCCAACTAACATGCCCACCCCCGGAGAACACAAAACCGTCCAAGCCCGGATCCTCGAATACGCCGAGGCCATCGGTTGGGCGATTGTGTCCCGCGAGGAAGCCGAGCAGCGGCGCGGCTTTGATCCCGAGGCCCCACCCGCCGACCGCGCCAAGAACCGCTCCCTCTTCTTCGACGACCTGCTCGACGCCAAGGTGCGGGAATTCAACCCGCGCTACACCGACGCCGAAGGCGCCCTACTCGGGCAGTTCCGGCATCTCCACACCGACATCTACGGCAACCGCGACTTCGTCGATCACCTGCGGAACCGGGGCAAGTTCTTCGACCACGAGGAGAATCGTGAGCGCGACCTGATCCTGATCGATTACGACGACCCGGCGCGGAATGTTTACGAAGTCACCGAGGAGTGGGCTTTTCACAACGGGCACTACGGCACGCGCGAGGATGTCGTCTTTCTCATCAACGGCATCCCGGTGCTGGTGATCGAGTGCAAGAACGCCAACAAGGACGAGGCGATTGCCCTGGGGGTGGACCAGATCCGCCGTTACCACCGCGAGACGCCCGAGCTGTTCGTGTCGCAGCAGCTTTTCACCGCCACCGACGCCATCGGCTTTTCCTACGGGGTGAGCTGGAACACGGTGCGGCGGAACATTTTCAACTGGAAGGACGAGGAGGTCGGCAAGCTGGAGGCCAAGGTGAAGAGCTTCTGCGCCATCCCGCAAGTGCTCGCCTTTCTCAAGGACTACATCGTCTTTGCCGAGAAGGACGAGGAGCTGAACAAATACATCCTGCGCCAGCACCAGACCGGCGCGGTCGATGCCGCCGTCGGGCGCGCCCTGCAACCGGAGCGCACCCGCGGCCTCGTCTGGCACACCCAGGGCTCGGGTAAGACCTTCACCATGATCAAGACGGCGGAGCGGCTCTTCCGCGCGCCCGAGGCCGACAAGCCGACCGTCCTGCTGATGATCGACCGTAACGAGCTGGAAGACCAGATGCTCAAGAACCTTGCCGCGCTTGGTCTGGGTAATTTGGAGCATGCCGGGAGCATCAGGCGGCTCAACGAGCTCCTGAAGGACGACTACCGGGGCATCATCGTGACGATGATCCACAAGTTCCGCGACATGCCGGCGGATCTCAACACGCGTTCGAACATCTACGTCCTCATCGACGAAGCCCACCGCACCACCGGCGGCGACCTCGGCAACTTCCTCATGGCCGGCCTGCCGAACGCCACCTTCCTAGGCTTCACCGGCACCCCGGTGGACAAGACCGCCTACGGCAAGGGCACCTTCAAGACCTTCGGCTGCGAGGACGACCAGGGCTACCTGCACAAGTATTCCATCGCCGACAGCATCGAGGACGGCACGACGCTGCCCCTCTACTACCAGCTCGCACCCAACGAAATGCTCGTCCCGCACGAGACGCTGGACGCCGAGTTCCTCTCCCTCGCCGAAGCCGAGGGCGTGGCCGACATCGAGGAGCTGAACAAGATCCTCGAGCGGGCGGTGAACCTGAAGACCTTCCTCAAAGCGGAAGGCCGCATGAATCAGGTGGCCCAGTTCGTCGCGAAGCATTTCAAGGAGAACATCGAGCCCCTGGGGTTCAAGGCCTTCCTGGTGGCGGTCGACCGGGAGGCCTGCGCGCTCTACAAGCAGACGCTCGACCGTTTCCTGCCAGCCGAATACTCCGAGGTGGTCTACACCGGTAACCACAACGATTCCACCCTCCTCAAGCAGTTTCATCACGATCCCAAGCAGGAGCGCCAGATCCGCAAGCGGTTCGGTCGGCAGGCCGAGCAACCGCAAATCCTGATCGTGACCGAGAAACTGCTGACCGGCTTCGATGCCCCGGTCCTCTACGCGCTCTACCTGGACAAGCCGATGCGCGACCACACGCTCCTCCAGGCCATCGCCCGGGTGAACCGCCCCTACGAGAACGAGGACCTGGGTATCCGGAAACCGCATGGCTTCGTCCTCGATTTCGTCGGTATCTTCGACAAGTTGGAAAAGGCGCTGGCCTTCGACAGCGCGGAGATCGACGCCATCGTCAAAGACCTCCAGCTCCTCAAGACGCTGTTCAAAAATATGATGGAGGCCAAGGCCCCGGGCTACCTCGGGCTGATCCAGCACCAGTTCAACGACCGGGACGTCGACGGGCTGATCGAGCACTTCCGCGATCCGGATCGCCGCAAGGCCTTTTTCAAGGCCTACAAGGAGATCGAGATGCTCTACGAAATCATCTCGCCGGATGCCTTCCTGCGACCCTTCATCGAGGACTACCAGTCGCTGGCCGCCATCTACCGCGTGGTTCGCAAGGCCTACACCCGCACGATCCCCATCGACCGGGATTTCCAGCGCAAGACAGAGGCCCTTGTCCGCGAGCAGATCGATACCCCCGGCGTGGAAGAACCCGGCGACCTCGTCGCCATCGACGGCAAAACGCTCGAAGTCGTCAGCCGGCGCAACCGCAGTCCCGGCGCCAAGGTAGTCAACCTGGTCCGGAGTATCGAAAAACACGCCGAGGAGCACAGCGAGGACCCGGTCCTCGTGGCAATGGCCGACCGGGCCCGCGCCATCCAGACGCGTTTCGAAAGCCGGCAGGAGGATACCGAGGACCTGTTGGCCGAACTGCTCGCCGAACTCGAACGCAACGTGGCGCGGCAGCGCGAGCAGCGGGCACGCGGATTCGACGGCCTGGCCTGGTTTGTCTTTCAGACCCTGCAAACCGCCGAAATCCCCGAGCCCGAGGCAACCAGCCGCAAGATCCGCCAGGCCTTCGATCAGTTTCCGCATTGGCGGACCGCCGACCAAAGCCGCCGCGACCTCCGCCAGGCCGTCACCTTCACCCTGGTCGAGCAGTCCGACGACACGGAGGCGGTCACCAAGCTGGTCGAAGACCTCTTCCGCATTTTGGAGAAGACCGGCGGTTGATCGCCCGACGCCGCCTTCAGCCAGCCCCATGTCCGTCATATCCAGCCGTAAGCCGGTCGCCCGGAAACAGGCCTTCAAGCGACGCGTCCACCGCTGGGCCGACACCCTCGATGTCGACATCGCCTGGCTGGCCGTCCGCCCCATGCGCACCAAGTGGGCCTCCTGTTCCACCGCCGGCCACCTCAACTTCAGCAGCGACCTGCTCCCCCTCGACCCCGCCTTGTGGGACTATGTCATCGTCCACGAACTGATCCACCTCCGGGTCCCCAACCACGGCCCGCTCTGGAAAAGCCTCATGCGCGCCCACCTCGGCGACTGGGAAACCCTGGCCCGTCGCCTGCCGAAACGGATTTAGCCCGGATTTCTCATGAAGCCCAGATGTGATGAGCTGCCAGACGGAGGGCGAAACCGGTTGGGCATGCACTCAGGTGCTTGCCCGAGAAAGCCAAAAGGGGTCAGTCCAATTTTCCTTGTATTTCTTATCGAATGGTCAGTTCCTCCTTCGGCGCAAGCTCACTTGACTCTGCACGGTTGAGATCGCGCCCATCCGAAGATTCTCTGCGATCCAGGGATAGGGAACCAAGTGCCGTTGTCGCAGGCGAAGCGCTGCCTCGACTTTCCAATCCGCACACTTGTGGTCTTGCGAGGGTACAGCCGAAGGGGTCGAACGTAGATTTTAAACATTTCACCCAAAATCCGCTGACTCGCTGAGCAATCGGGGGTTTCCTGGCTGGGGTCGGGGGTGTCCCGGCTGCCCGCGTCCCACGACGCAGAGAAAGCCAAAAGGGGTCAGTCCAATTTTCCTTGTATTTCTTATCGAATGGTCAGTTCCTCCTTCGGCGCAAGCTCACTTGACTCTGCACGGTTGAGATCGCGCCCATCCGAAGATTCTCTGCGATCCAGGGATAGGGAACCAAGTGCCGTTGTCGCAGGCGAAGCGCTGCCTCGACTTTCCAATCCGCACACTTGTGGTCTTGCGAGGGTACAGCCGAAGGGGTCGAACGTAGATTTTAAACATTTCACCCAAAATCCGCTGACTCGCTGAGCAATCGGGGGTTTCCCCAGCGGGGGTTTTGGGGGTGTCCCGGCTGCCCGCGTCCCACGACGCAGGGCTAAAGCCCAGCGCTCCCACGGATGCGCCGTCTCTGATTCAGCCGCTATCTCGATCTGCGGCGATTCGCGCCGATCAGCGGTTAGTTCCTGCAGCGAACCAGCCCCGGCGGCAGAGCCCTTTGCGTCCCTGCGCCTTGGCGTGAGACCCCCACGCGACTCCAGAAATACCAATGGGGTCAAACGTAGCCTTTTTTCATAGCAGCCCATCTACGATTTGCCTGGATCCGGTCAGACTCGGCAAGCGGCGACCGCACAGGCGATGCACGCGCGCGGCTGATGCGTTGACAAAACCCGGGCCAAGTGGGAATTTCCCACCATGAAAATCCAAACCGTAGATGCCAAGCGCCGGCTGGTTTTATCGGGTGCCCAGCCGGGTGAGGCCTACGCGGTGCGCGAAACCGCGGAGGGTCACTATGAGCTCGCCAAAGTGATCCCGGCCCCAAAGCCCAGGCCAACGCCCGAGGAATTGGATGCCCTGCTCGAGTCTGCCGCGCTCACGCCAAAGATGAGCTGGGAGGAACTCCGCTCGCTCACGCGAGAGCCATGATGCTCCTCGACACCAACGTGCTCATTTACGCCTTCGACTCCGGTTCACCGATGCATCCGTGGGGGCGGAGCATCCTCCGCGATGCCGTACTCGGGGACGGTGCCGCCATCAACCCGGTGATTCTCGCCGAGCTTTCGGCCGGAGACCAGTCGCCCGACACCCTGGTCCAGCGTCTCGAAGCACTCGGGGTCAACCTCCTCGATCTGCCCGTTGCGACCGCTTTGCGCTGCGCCCGGGCTTATTCCGATTATCTCGCCAATCGCGGCAAGCAATCCGACTTGCCAGCGGCTCCAAAATCGCCCCTCCCGGATTTTTTTGTCGGAGCCCATGCCTCAGCATTGGACCTCACGCTCGCTACGGCCGATACTGGACGCTATCAGACGTACTTCCCCGAAGTACACCTGCTCACGCCGTCCTGAAACAAACTTTCCCGCTCCCCTTCACCGGATGCCTCCGCGCGGCCACGCAAAGAGAGGGTCAGTCATACCAACTCGCCGGGCCCTGAAGCCTTACCGGATCTCCCGCTTCACCAATCTGCGCGCATTGGCGTAATCTGCGGTTCATTCCTGCAGCGGCGGATCAGCCATGCGCGTCGATCTGCGCCGATTGGCGGTGCCATCCCCTCCGGAGGATCAGGCCCCTTGCCCACGACGCAGGGCTGAAAGCCCAGCGCTCCCATGGATGCGCCACTTCGGGTTCAGCGGTTGGCTCGATCTGCGCCGATTTGCGCCGATTAGCGGTTCAATCCTGCAGCGAACCAGCCCCGGCGGCAGAGCCCTTTGCGCCTCAGCGCCTTGGCGTGAGGCCCCTACCCGACTCCAGCCGGCGAACCAGCCCTTCGCGCCTTAGCGCGAGCCCCTACGCGACTTCAGCCGCCTACTCACACCGGTGGGGCCTCAGTCCGGATCGCTTAACGTTCGGGGGCTTGACCACGGAAATCGTGTACACGATACTCGTGTCATGAAAAATGTGACGTTTAGTGCGGATGAGGCTTTGATTGAGCAGGCGCGGGCGGAGGCTCGGGCGCGGAAGACAACGTTGAACGCGCTTTTCCGGGAGTGGTTGGAGGACATTGCGCAGCGAGATGCCCGGCGGGAGCGGGTGGCTGCGGTGTTTGAAGAAATGGCACGCTACAACGCAGGCGGTCCGTTCACGCGGGAGGAGATGAATGAGCGCTGAGTATTTTCTGGATACCCACGTGCTGGTCTATGCTTTCGACCAGACGCAGCCCAGGAAGCGGGAGCGCGCCCGGGATCTGTTGGATCCGGACCGTGATTGGGTGATCAGCTGGCAGGTGGTCCAGGAATTCAGCTCGGTCGCGCTGCACCGGTTTACCGAGCCGGTGAGCCCGACGTTTTTGGAAAACTTCATTGAGCTGGTGTTGTGGCCCAAATGTCGGGTCATGCCCTCCCAGGGTCTCTACGCCGCGGCCATTACCCTGCATGACCAAACCCAGTATCGGTTTTTTGACGCCTTGATCGTAGCCGCGGCCATAGAATCGGGAGCGCCGACGCTATGGACCGAGAATCTGCAGGCCGGACGCCGCTTTGACGGATTGACGATTGAGAATCCGTTTGGCTGAGCAATCGGTGGTTTCTCTAGCGGGGGTCGGGAGTGTCCAGGCTGCCCTCGCCCACGACGCAGGGCTGAAGCCCAGCGCTCCCACGGGTGGGCCGTCTCAGTTTCAGCCGCAGGCTCGATCTGCGATAAAATCCCCCGGTGGATGAGCCCTTTGCGTCTCAGCGCCTTGGCGCGAGGCCCCCACGCGACTCCAGCCGGCGAACACGGTCATCCGCGCCCATGAGGGATTCCTTCCTGCGGCGCTTGGAATGGGACCGGAGCAGCCAAGGTGAGCAGGGCGTGTGGCCGGGCGTGATGGCCCGTGTCCGGATTGGCGTATACCGGGTGGCTGATTTTATCCCACAAAGCGGGTTACGCTGATTCTTCGCACCACAAGGCCCTTTGTCGTACACAAATCCCGACTTTGCGTACAACAAAGGAGCTTGTTGAGGTTTCAAGTACGGCAAGCCCTTTTGTTTTGCATTTTATGCTATTTTATTTACACCAAATAGTGTTCTGCTAGATGACTATGTCTTCTATGAACATCGACCTAAGCGAGGCTGTCCGGTATCACTATGGCGCATTTCCGCCGCAGGCGTTTGATACCGCCCGCGTGCTGGAGCCGATGCTTGCGGCCACAGATGCCCTAGCCCGCTACGACCAGATGCTCAAGGGCATGCACAACAGCGAGATCCTGCTCGCTCCGCTGCGCGGCCAGGAGGCCTTGGCCTCCTCGCGGATGGAAGGCACCTTCAGCACGCTGGAGGAGGTCCTCGAGCTGGAATCCGAGGCGGATCCCGACCTGTCCGCCCACGATGAATACCGCTCGGAAGCTGTGGAAACCTATCTCTACAGCCGCGCCCTGCGTTACGCACGGCAGTCAATGGAAGACGGTCAGCCCCTGTCGAAGGCCCTGATCCGGCAAATGCACCAACTTCTGCTCACGTTCGCCCGCGGGCGGGCCAAAAATCCGGGCCAGTACAAAACCGAGCAAAACTACATCGGCAGCCGCGGCAGCCCGAAGATTCGTTTTGTACCGGTTGGTCCGGAACACCTGGATAGCGGTCTCGACCACTTGCTGGCCTTCTCCGCAGACAGCCAATGGCCCGCACTGCTGCGCGTCGCCATGAGCCACCTCGAATTCGAGGCGCTTCATCCCTTCAAAGATGGCAACGGTCGCGTGGGTCGCATGCTTGTCACCCTCATGCTCTGGCAGCTTGGCTGCATTTCAAAACCCCACTTCTACATCAGCCGCTTTTTTGAGGAGCACAAGGCGGACTACATCCACGCCATGCGCGAAGTCTCCGCCTCGGGTGCCTGGGAGGCCTGGTGCGTCTTTTTCCTGGAGGCCGTCAAAGAACAGGCCTTCCAGAACCTCCAGGTCGCCAAGGATACGCGTAACCTGTACGAGGAAATGAAAGGCCGCTTCGCAGATCTGCTCAATTCGTCCCGGGCGGTTACCGCGCTCGACTTTATTTTCACCAATCCGGTCTTCCGCAACAGCCGCTTCACCCAACACGCCGGCATCCCTTCACACACGGCCGCCCGCTTTTCCCGGATTCTCCTGGAAGAGGGCCTCCTTGTCCCAGTCCGCGAAGCCGCCGGGCGTCGCTCTGCCATCTATAGCTTCGACCCCCTGCTCAACCTTGTGCGCATCTGATCATGGTTGAGGACAGCCAACGGGGTCGAACGTAGTTTTTATCCATTTCACCAGCATCCGCTGACTAGCAGAGCAATCGGTGGTTTCTCTAGCGGGGGGTCGGGAGCGTCCAGGCTGCCCTCTCCCACGCCGCAGGGCTAAAGCCCAGCGCTCCCACGCATGCGCCGCCTCTGGTTCAGCGGCTGGCTCGATCTGCGGCGATTTGCGCCGATCAGCGGTTCAATCCTGCAGCGAACAAGCCCCGGTGGCAGAGCCCTTTGCGTCTCTGCGCCTTGGCGTGAGCTTCCTACGCGACTCCAGCCGGCGAACCAGCCCAATAGGGGTTCTCCCTTTTCTCCAACCGTCCGGGTCTGGCTTAAAAGCTGCAGGGCGGAGGGGTATGAAACGATGGATCTGTCTTCTGTTCGGGTGGGTTCCTTTGCTGTCGGCGTCGGCGGTGACAATGCATGAGGGGGTGCTGGACGGGGCACCTTTTAAAGTGGCGGTGCCCGGGGGCTGGGATGGCGGGAAGGTCTTTTTTCATGTCCATGGCTGGCGGCCGGCGGACAGCCCGCATGAGGCGAATCTGAAACTGGAGGACCCGTTGTATCAGAAAATCCTCGACGCGGGCTGGGCGATCGGCCGGACCGCGTTTGCGGAGAACGGGGTCGATCATCCCGCGCACACGCAGGATCTGTATCGGCTGAAGGGCTGGATCGCGGACAACCTCGGGCCGGTCGAACGGCTGATCCTGGAAGGCGAGTCGACCGCCGGGACACTGGTCCTGCGGATTGCCGAGCAGGATCCCGACCTGGCCGACGGCGTCATTGCGCTCAGTCCCTGGATCACCTTCGACGACCCGGAGGCGGTGGATTTCCTCACGGCGGAACCGCAGATCCCGGCCATCGTCATGGCCAACACGCCCGAAATCAACGCACCGGTCCAGTACACAACGCTGGCGATGGATGCCGGCCATCCGCCGTCACTGCGCCCGGTCATTCGACCGGGGCACGTGAACCTGAACTGGGTGGAACGCTGGGAGGCGATCCAGGACCTGAATGCCTGGATCGAAACCGGCAAAGCGCCCGGCTATACGAACGGCACGCGTCCGGTCCCGCCGCGCGAGACAGGCACCACGGTGGTCGACGGCCATCTGGTCAACTCGGTGGTTGAGGTGAATGTCTACTATGGCAATGCCTTCCTGGGCTTTCACCCCGATGAATGGCTCGAGGCCGGGCTGAAGCAGGGCGAGCCCGTCGAAATCGAGGCCCATGGCGAGCGCTGGTCGGTGCTGTTTGGCAAAACCTACGGCGATGTCCCCGAGGGCGACTGGGTGGCCTTCCCGACCGCCGGCGACCGTATCATGCTGGTTCGCAACCACCGCAGTGCCATCAACACGGCCAACCTCTCCGTCGGCGACACCGTCCGGGTGAAGCTGCCGGAGTGAGGGTTCACGCAACGGCGCAACGATCGCGACGAGCCGGTCGTGCTCCGTAGGGGCGTTGCTCGTCGACGCCCGTGGGCGGCGGTCGCTTGCTGAAGCGGCGCGGTACGGGCGCAATGGGCGGCCTCTCCACCCCCACGTCCCGGCATTGCGGGACGCCCATCAGTGTCCATGAGTGGTTCACTTCCCCCTGTCGTGGCGCCGAGCGGTGCGCCCATCAGTATCCGTGAGGGGTTTTCCTGAAGTAATTTGGTGCACCGCTGCCGCGTTGACAAAAAACGGAAAAACGGGAAAATGGATAGATGAAAACGACGGTTGATTTACCGGATCCGCTGTTTCGGCGGGCCAAGGCGACGGCGGCGCATCGGGGCATTTCGTTGAAGGCGTTGATCACGCAGGCGGTCGCCAACGATCTGGAGCAGCCAAAAACCTCCGTGAGCGAGCTGCTGGAGAGCTTGCCTTCCCTGCCTCGGGAAACGATCGAGACGGTGACTCAGCGCGTGGCGGACATGGACGCTGGAGACCTGGCCCTACAGGTTGCGGAAGCCAAGCCAGAGCGAAAGGCGTGATTCTCGACACCAATGCCCTGTCGGCTTTGGCGGGACACGACCGGAATCTGGTCCAGCTGGTGGACAACGCCGACCAGGCCGTGCTGCCCTTCGCCGCGGTGGCAGAATTCCAGTACGGCCTGCTGGGATCAACCAAACCGGAGCCCGGCCTGAATCTGCTGAACGGCCTGATGCAAATCCTGCCCCTGTTGCTGCCCGATGCCGAAACGATTCAGCATTTCGCGGTGCTGGCCCATCGGCAAAAACAAGTTGGGCGTCCCGTCCCTACCAACGATCTTTGGATTGCCGCTCTCGCCCACCAACACGCGCTGCCCGTGCTCAGCCGCGATCAGCATTTCGATGCCATCCCCGACATTCGCCGAATCGATTGGTGATGAAAGGGCAAAGGCACCCTTTGGCAGCTTGCCCAGTTGATGCTGCTTTGGAGGGTCGACCGCTGGGAGACCGCCGAGGTGGAGGGTGTGGTTTTGCAGGGATGCTTGAGTCGCAAGGCAGGGCTTAGCAGAACCGCGAACGCGTGGGAGGCGCGTGCTTCAGCACACGCTCCGTGGTGGAAGTAGCGGTTTAGAGGATGCCCAGGCTGCGGGGGCAGGGCTTAAGCCCAGCCCTCCCAAGCTATAAGACAGAGGTTCTTCGTAGGGGCGTTGCTCGCCGACGCTCGCGGCAAACAGGTCGCTTGCTGAAGCGGCGCGGTACGGGGATGCGACGGCGGGTCATCACCCGCGAAGCACCCATGTGCGCGAAGGTATACGGCGTAAAAGAGGGTTAACCACTCATCGCCGGCCGCCTCTCCACCGTTTCGGGGAACCGAAACTACGGCGGGCACGCCATGGGCGGCCTCTCCCCCCCGCGTCCCGCCATTGCGGGACGCTCATCACTGCCCATGAGTGGTTCATCTCCCCCTGAAATCGGAGGACGGTTGCCAGCGCGGAGAGATCTGTTCACGGTGCGGGGTTTTGGCTATGGACGCACTGGACCAGATCAAGCGCAGCGCCGACACGATCATCGGCGAGGACAGCCTGCAGGAGCGCCTGCAGGCGGGGAAGCGGCTGAACGTGAAACTGGGGGTGGACCCCACCCGACCGGACCTGACTTTCGGGCACCTGGTGGTCTTCAACAAACTACGGCTCTTTCAGGAGCTGGGGCATCAGGCGGTGCTGATCATCGGCGATTTCACCACGCTGGTCGGCGACCCGAGCGGCCGGTCGGACATCCGTCCGGTGCTGACCAAGGACGAGATCGAAACCAACGCGGCCACCTACCTCGACCAGGCCTTCAAGGTGCTCGACCGCGAGAAGACGAAAGTCGTGCGCAACAGCGACTGGTTTGGCGACATGGGCTTCGAGGACTGTCTCGGCCTGGCCCGCAAGATGACGGTCTCGCGCATGCTCGAGCGCGACGATTTCGCGAAGCGTTTCCAGGCCAACAAACCCATTTCCATCATCGAATTCCTCTACCCGCTCATCCAGGGCTATGACTCGCTGATGGTGGAGGCGGATGTCGAACTCGGCGGCACCGACCAGCTCTTCAACCTGCTGGTGGGGCGTCAGCTCCAGAAGGATGCGGGGAAGCCCGAGCAGGTCTGCCTGACCATGCCCCTCCTGGTCGGGCTGGATGGCGTGAAGAAGATGTCCAAGAGCCTCGACAACTACATCGCGTTCAATGACGAGCCGGGGCAGATGTTCGGCAAAATCATGTCGATCAGCGACGACACCATGTGGGTCTACTACGAGCTGCTGGTCCAGGCCGACGACGCCGACATCGCGGCGCTCAAGGCCGAGCATCCGATGGAGGCCAAAAAACGACTCGCCGCCGGACTGGTCGAACGCTTCTTCGGCGACGGCGCCGGCGACCGGGAGCGCGCCCAGTTCGAGCAGGTGTTTGCCCAGAGTCAGCTGCCGGACGCCATGCCGAGCCTGTCGGTCGCCCGGCTCGGGGACAGCCCCACCCTGACCAACGCCTTTGTCGAAGCGGGTCTGTTCCAGTCCAAGGGGGAGGTGCGGCGCCTCCTCCAGCAGGGCGGCATCCGCGTCGACCAGCAAAAGGTGGACGATCCCTTCATGACCGTGCAGCCCGGCCAGGTGCTCCAGGCGGGCAAACGGAAGTTTGTGCAGATCACCGAGTAGCGGGAACGGGGAAACGGCGCGCACGGTGCCACGACGGGGGGAGATGAACCCCTGATGGGCGCCCCGCAATGACGGGACGCGGGGGTGGAGAGGCCGCCCATTGCGTGCCCGTACCGCGCCGCTTCAGCAAGCGACCTGCTTCCCCGCGGGCGTCGGCAAGCAACGCCCCTACGGAGCACGACCGGCTCGTTGCGATCGTTGCGCCGTTGCGTGAACCCTTTCTCACGTACGCCAGTTCCCTTCTCCCGGGAGGGCCACCGTCCCCGGTGGCCGCTAGCGGAAACGTCTCTCCTCCCATTCCCTACCTTTTGCGCGCTTGGCGGCTTGGCGGTTGAAGCGATGCTAATTGAGCCGACGGCAGAGCAAACGGCTGATGGCCGGAGATGCGACGAGGAGGCCACCGGCTAAGAGGGTTGGCAGCAATTCAAGCAGAAGGGCAGGCTGGGGATTCCCCAGTGGACTCGCTTCCCGACCAAACCACTCAACAAAAGCTTCGATGCTGCCGGGAAGGCTGATGACCAGCATCGTGATGGCAATCAGCGGCAGAGCAGCCTGCATGAGGCCGTTCGCTGTCAGCGGTATTTGGCTGCCGTTGGATCTGTCTTCAGCGACCAACACCCCCACCATCATTGGGGCGAAAACAATGAGCAGACCCCCCAATAGCAGTCGGCAGAAGATAAAAAGGAGGGTCAGCCAAAAAGGGCCATTCGAGTGAGTTGCCCCGAAGGCAAGACCGCTAACGACCAGGCCGAAAAGGGCCTCCACACCAATAATCAGGCCGTAAAGGATCAAGGCCGCGGTAGCGAGGGAACGGGTTGTCATGATTAATAGCGTTGAATCGGGATTCCATTCACCGTCTATACACACGCCCCAGTAGGCAATAACGTTCTTTGGTGAGGAAGGGCAGGCAACGCGACTCCGGAGCCTTTCCCGACCCAGCCGCCACCAATGAGCGGGTGCTCCCTTCGACAAGCTCAGGGTCTGAGACAAGCACACGCCTCCCCGCGGGCGTCGGCAAGCGACGCCCCTACGCAGCACCACCGGCTCGTTGCGATCGTTGCGCCGTTGCGTGAACCCTCCCACGGATACGCCAGTTCCCTTCTCCCGGGAGGGCCACCGTCCCCGGTGGCCGCTCGCGGAAACGTCTCTCCTCCCATTCCCTACCTTTCGCGCGCTTGGCGGCTTGGCGGTTAAAAACCGACCACCGCCGTCTTTACTGCACGGGGCGGCGGCCTTCGAGGGCGGAGCGGAGCGTGACGGGATCAGCGTAGACGAGGTTGCCGCCGGAGGGCAGGCCGAAGCCGATGCGCGACACGCTGACCGGCCGGTCGCCGACCAGTTCCTGCCGGATATAATGGCAGGTGGCCTCGCCCTCGATGTCGTTGCCGAGGGCCAGGATCAGTTCTTTGGCCTCGCCGCTTTCGATGCGGTTTCCCAGCGCCTCGAGCGTCAGGTCCTCCGGGCCGACGTTGTGGATGGGAGACAATTTCCCCTGCAGCACGTGATAGGTGCCCTGGAAGGCGCCGCTTTTTTCCAGCGCCATTAAATCGGGCACCTGTTCGACCACGCAGACGACCGAGCGGTCGCGGTCGGGATCGGCATAAAGGGGGCAGACCTCGCCATCGGTCAGGTTGCCGGTGACCGGGCAGGCGCGCAGCTTGTCGGCGGCAGTTTCCAGCGCTTCGACCAGCGCGGGCAGCCGGTCCGGCTTCTCGACCAGCAGGTGCAGGGCGAGCCGCTCGGCGGAGCGGAAGCCGAGGCCGGGCAGCTGCTTGAGCTGCTGGACCAGCGCATCGAAGGCAGGGGACGGCATCAGGCAGAGCGCTTCACATGAAGCCGGGCATCTGCATGCCGGACTGAATTTTGGCCATCTCCTCCTCGTGCAGTTCCTTGGCCTCCTTCATGGCCGCGCGAATCGCCTCGCTGAGCGTTTCCTCCACCAACTCGGCATCCTCCTTGAGGAACTCGGGGTCGATCTTCAGCGACAGCAATTCGCTCTGGCCGTTGACCTTGATGGTCACCGCACCGCCGCCGGCGCTGTGCGCGATCTCCCGGGAAGCCAGCTCCTCCTGGAGCGCTTCCATCTTCTTCTGCATCTTCTGGGCTTGCTTGAGGAGTTTTCCGACACCGGGCATGATGAATTTCAGTTGGCAGTTGGTCAGTGGACAGTCGTCTGTCCTGAAACTCATAAGGAAGGGAGAAATTTCCCCACTGACAACCGACAACTGACGACGGGTATCTGAGCCCTGAGCAAAACACTCACCGCGTGGCCGCGCCTTCAGGCGTGGGCGGGGGCTTTCGATTCTCCCGGCGGCTACCTTGGTCATTCTCTGGGCGACCACGCCTGAAGGCGCGGCCACCAGACGCCAACTGACAACTGACGACTGACAACTGACGGACTACCCCCCCTACCCCAGATCCAGTCCCTCGCGGAAGGAGGGGTAGCGCGGTGCCCAGCCCGTGGCCGTCTGGAACGCTTCGGGAGAAACGCGGCGGTTGGTCCGCCGCCCCCGGGCGGTCAGGCGCTGCGCCGGGTCGCCACCGGCACCGTCGGCCTCATCGGCCTTGGGCAGCGCCAGTCCCAATTGATCAGCGATCCAGGCGAGGATGGTCCCCCGCTGTTCGGGATGGCCGTCCGCCACATTGAAGATCTGCCGGTCGGTCAGGTTGTCGATTTGCAGCGCCGTTTCAAGGGCCGCCGCGGCGTCCTGAGCGTGGACCAGATTCAGCCAGCCCGCAGGATCGCCCGACAGCGGACGACCGGCCTTGACCGCATCGACCAGCCGGGAACGGCCCGGACCATAGATGCCGGCAAGGCGCAACACCAGCGCACCCTCGCGACACCGTTGACCGATCTCCAGAGCCAGCGCTTCGGCGCGAAGGAGCGTCGCCACCGCGCCGGTGGCCTCGGCGGGATCCTCGGCGTCGTCTTCCACCACCCAGCGCCCGTCCTTCTGCGGGTAGACGGAGGTGCTGCCCGTATAGGTGTAGCGCAACGGACGGTCTCCCTCGGCCAGCTCGTCGATCCAGCTGCGGACGGACGCCTGCCCCTGAACATAGGAGCGGTCGTAGCCGGCCTGACCGCCGCCTGCGCTGCTGACTGTGCAGGCCACGCAACGGGCGCCATTGGGGAGCGCCGCCCGGATCGGCCCTGGCTCGTCAAGCGTAGCCCGGATAACGGGCGAACAGCCGTCGGCCTCCAGCGCGGCGGCCATGTCGGCATTGCGGGTGAGCACGGCCACCTGGCGGCTCTTGGCCAGGTAGGACCGGGCCAGGAACCGGCCGACATAGCCGCAGCCGGCGATGAACAGATCGGGTCGGTTCGCTTCCGCACACATGCCGGGGAAGGGACCACCACTCCCCCGGCTTCGCAAGAGGCGGCTTGTCTTTGTGAGCCGGATGGACAGCGGTCGCTTTTCCCGCAGGTTCAGGAGCATGACCCAGCGTTTTAACTGGCTGCCCGCGGGCGTGGCCCATTGCGCGGAAGGGCTGCCCGTCCTGGATCAGGTCCTGAAGACGTACGGACAGCCACCGACCTGGGCACGCGCAACCGCCCGCTTGCCCATCCGTCGATTGAGCGAGGCGCCGCGGGAAATTCTTTATGAGGACCTCAAACCGCAAAGGCGCGGCTTCATGAGAAGTCCGGGTTAATCCTCCCGCGGCTCGGGATTGAGGACGAGGCGGGTCTGCGGTTCGTCCGGCTCGAGCGGGGCGGGTATTCCCTGTACCCAGAGCTGATGGCCCCGGCGGTAATGCGGGGATACCGGGTGCCCGGACTGCCCGCCGGGCATGTGGAAGATCCCGCGGTAATCACGCCCCGGGCTGACGACCATGCGCTGGCTGGGGCCATGATCCGCCTTCATCGCCAGCGGGGTCAGCTGGTCGCCGTCCATCGGCTCCGGCTCCATGTCGAGGACCCCGGAAAGCGCGGGCAAGCCCCGGCTGATCGGGTGGCGCATCGCCAGGGTCACCCGGTCCCCCCACGTGTAGTTGTCGAGTGAATACCCGCGTTCGCGCAGATCGGCGAGTTGCGCGGCCACGACGGCACGGATTTCAGCCGGCCAACTGCCGTGGTCGGGATCCACCAGATGCCCGGGTTGCGTCTCCAGGACCTGACGGACCGGCCCCTCCGCCGGCACGCGAAAGGCGACAAAATCGGGATCCGCCGCCAGGGCCGGTGCCACCAGGCGGGCCATCACCCGGTCGATCATGGCGGAGCGGAATACCCGGATCAGGCGATAGGCGACACTCTCTTTGGCGGCATAGCCGTTCCAATCCGCCACGACAGCGCGGTAGGCAGCTAAATCGGCATCCAGGTCCTCGGCCGGCCCAAGGCCCTCCAGCAGCAGGGTTTGCCAGGGCTGCAAGGCCAACCCCTCGTGATCCAGCATAATGTCGAGGAAGGCCTGGTGATCGAATGAGTCGGCGGATTCGAGCCGCTGCCGGATCTGCCAGGCCCGGATACCGTGGACATACCCGCCGTCACCGGTGACGCTCAGGTCATCCCCGCCCAGGACCCGGTTGTTGGCGGTCCAGAGCCGGCCCGAGGGCGGATCGACGATGCGGGGATAGTCAGCCGGATCGCGGCGCCCTGCCCAGCCCCAGCCGGATTCATCGCTGCGCTGCGGGTAACGCCCGTCGAAGCCGACGCGCTCCGGCAGCCAGCCTCCCGGGCTGAAGGCGATCGAGCCGTCCTCATCGGCAAACAGATAATGCAGGATGAGGTTGTTCGCGGCGGTCACCACGTCGATGCCCGCCTCGACGCTGTCTGCCAGCTCCAGCTCAATCATGCGGAAGTCCAGAGCCCCCGGCTGCAAGGCAGCCCAGAGGACGGCGACCGGGAGCCCAGCCGCATCCTCTGTTATGATCGGGCCCCAGCCACTCTCGCGCACCATCAGGATCTCCGGCTCCCCACCCTTCACCTCGATGACCTCCTCGTGGATGACAAAATCTTCCGGGCCGTCCGGGGTCAGGTAGGCGGCGTCGGGCTGTTCCGGATCGGGAATGATGACGACGGCATCTTCCACATCCGCCCGCGCGTTGGTGACGCCCCAGGCGAGTCGCCCGTTGCTGCCAACCGCAAAAACCGGGGTCCCGGGCAGGGTGGCCCCATGGACCGTAACCCCGCGCCCACCCCGTGCCGTATAATGGAGGGTCGCCCGGTACCAGGTGTTGGGCACGTTGAGCCCCAGGTGCATGTCGTTGGCGAGGAGACCGCCCGGCCCGTCTTCATTCAGGCCTCCGGCAACCGCAAGACTGTTGCTGGCCGCCACCGTTTCCTCGGGCACCAGGGGCTCACCGCTTGCCAACCGGTCCTCGGCGGCCAGGAAATCGTGGTCGGCAAACACCTCCGGGCCCGGAACAGGCACCACGGGCCGGTCCGACCCGTCCAGGGTGGCCTCGTACCCGGACCCGTTGCGGTAGAGAAAGCGATAGAGCTCGGGAGGGAGGACCTCCTTGAGGAGGCCGCGCGTCCGGTCGGTCCGGACCCGTTCGTCCTGCATGTCAATGGCCATGGCCTGAGCGACCAGCAGCGAGTCGGCGGGCCGCCAGGGCTCGGGCTTGCTGCGCAGCAACAGATACTCGAAGGGGCGGACCGACAATTCGTCCAGTCCGGCGTTCACGCCCTCGGAATAGGCTTCGATCAGCAGACGTTGGTAGGGATCGAGCCCTTCCAGAGTAGCCTGCGCGTGTGCCCGCAGGCGATAGGGACGGACCGCCCGGTCAACCCGGAGGGCGGCCGGCACCAGTTCGGCCAGCTCGCCCGCCGCGCTCCGGCGGATCAGATCCATTTGAAAAAAGCGCTCCTGAGCGTGGAGGAAACCGAGCGCACGCGTAGCATCCAACCGGTGAGCCGCGCTGACACTGGGCACACCCAGCGTATCCCGCTCCACCAGCACGGAAGCGGTCAACCCCGAAAGCACCAGCCGGCCCTCGTACGTCGGTAAACTACCCCGAACGACCAATAACAAGACACCGGACAGCAACAGGGTTACCGCCGGAATAAATAGCAGGCCGGTAATCAGGAGCCGGTTGGGACGCGTCATCGGTTGAAGTTTGGAGAAAGGCGGGGAATCTGCAAAGCCCATCCTCCAGAAGCGCCGTATGGTTGCCGTGCGTTTCCTGCGCGGCGCCAGCAAACAAGCGCGCTCCCTGGAGCAATTTATCCAAAGCCGGCAAAAACTCAGGTGTCGCCGACCGGCCCCTGCTTTCTCCTGGCCTGCTGTGCCACTAGAGAGACCGATTCGGGCGTCAGCTGATCCAACGGATACCAGAATCGCCGGCCGTCCTGCGTGCGCTCGAAATGCACTGCGGAGGCCGTCGCTGCGAGGACGACCACCTGCAGGGATCGTCCTTTGCGGTCTTCCAGGGTAACCGCCTGTCCGGCCCCGGGCTGGCCGGAAACCGGACCGGCGGGCGGGGCGGCTATCGCGCGTTGCCGATCATCCGCAGGCCGCGAAGCCGCGGTATCCTCGGCGCCAGGGGAAAACGCCTTCTCGATTTCCCGAGTGAGCAAATAGTCACCCACCAGTATAAAAGCGGTGAAGACGATGGTCACCGCGACCAGTTTAATCGAATCACTCATAACTCCTCTTAGGATGCATACGTTAGAAAGCGGTCTTCCTGCGCCAAGCATAAAGCAATCAACTGGCTGATTTTTCCGAATCTCCCGCCTCCTCATCCGGCTCTTCCTCGGCCGCGTCCCGCGTTTCGCCGGTGTAGCGGGTCGGCACCTCCCAGGCCGCGCGACCGTTCTCGCGCAGCCAGCGCACCATCGGTTGACAGCTGCCGTGCGTCACGCCGATGCGCTCCGCGCCGGTGGCGTTGATCGTATCGATCAGGCCGGGCCAGTCCGCATGGTCGCTCAACACAAAGCCGCGGTCGAGCCCGCGCCAGCGACGCGCCCCCCGGACCGCCATCCAGCCCGAGGCAAAGGCGTCGCTATGCGGGGAAAAACGACGCAGCCAGGGCGTGCCCGCGCTGGAGCCGGGCGCCACGATCAGCCCGCGCCCCTTCAGGTCCGGGGCGGTCTCCCGGTTCGCATGCAACGTATCGGGAATTCGGATACCCACAGCCCGGTAATGGGGCAGGAAGCGATTGACCGCGCCATGCACGCCGATGGGCCCGATGGCGGGATCGAGCCCGCAGAGGACGCGCTGCGCCTTACCCAGCGAATAGGCGTAGACGACCGAGGTCAGGCCCACTTCCCGGTTGCGTCGCCACCAGCGGTTGATGTCGGCAAAGACGGACGCTGGTTCCGGCCAACGGTAGATCGGCAGCCCGAAGGTCGACTCGGTGATGAAGACGTCGCAGGGCACCGGCTCGAAGGCCTCGCAGGACGGATCGGGAGCTGTCTTGTAATCGCCACTGATCACCCAGACCTCGCCCCGGTACGCCAGCCGGATCTGCCCCGAGCCGAGGAGGTGCCCGGCGGGGTGAAAGGAAACGGTGACCTCGTGGAGGGTGGTTTTTTCGCCGAAGGGCAGGCCCTCGATGGCGGCGTCCCTGCCCACCCGCTCTTGCAGGACCCCGGTCCCGGAGGCGGCCGTGAGGTAGGTGCCGCAACCCTGGCGCGCGTGGTCGCTGTGTGCGTGCGTGATCAATGCCCGGTCGACCTTCCGCCAGGGATCGATATGAAAGCCGCCCGCGCGGCAGTAAAGGCCGTCCGCGGTCGGCACCACGAGCGCATCGGGCCCGGGATCGTCCGGCTGGGGCTTGCGGGCAGACGCCATGTAAGCAATCAATCTACGCGCTTTCCCGCCTCGCACAAGGAACCGGCCCCCTGTCCATGACCTTCAACCTGATTGCCCTCCTGCTCCTGCCGTTCATCACCGCCTTCATTGGCTGGCTGACCAACTGGGTGGCGATCCAGATGCTGTTCCATCCCCGCGAACCGCGGAAGGTCTTCGGGCTGACGCTGCAGGGGCTGATCCCGCGCCGTCAGCAGCAACTGGCCGCGGAAGCCGGCGAAATCATCGAACGCGAGCTGCTCAGTCGAAACGTCATCGGCAACACGCTGCGCGGCCTGGACATCAAACCGGTCATGGAGCAGACCGCCCGCCGCCTGATCCGCGACCGGGTAGCCGCCCGCCTGCTGACTATTCCCCTGATCGGCGGTTTCGTGAATGAGCAGACGATCGGGATGCTCGAATCGATGGCGGTCCAGGAAATCCGCAAGGAGGCCGACGGCATCATCGACCGGCTTGCCAAAGACCTGGAGAACCACCTGGACATCCAGGCACTGGTCACCGACCGGATAGCCGCCTTCGATTTGATTCAGCTGGAAAATGTGGTCCTGCACGTGGCCAGAAAGGAGTTCAAGACCATCGAGCGCCTCGGGGCGGTCCTCGGCTTCGTTGTCGGCTGCGCGCAACTCGCCATCCTCGCCCTGGCCGGAAATCTGAGTGTGGGCTAGAAAAAGGTTCTAAGTTCGGGGTTCGGGGTTCTAGGTTCAGCATCCCTAAAGCTCGTATTCATATAACCCGACTCGCCAATCTGACAAAACAGGTTGGATCCGAAAAGTACCCCGAACCTCGAACTCCGAACCCCGAACCCCGAACTCCGAACCCCGAACCCCGAACCCCGAACTCCGAACCCCGAACTGACTTCCCATGAAATCCCAACTCCGTTACCGCCAGGTCCACCTGGACTTCCATACCTCGCCCGCCATCCCCAAGGTCGGGCACAAATTTTCCAAAAAGCAGTTCCAGGCTGCGCTGAAGGCGGGGCATGTGGATTCCATCACGTTGTTTGCGCGCTGCCACCACGGCTACGCCTACCACCCCTCAAAGGTGGCGCCTCAGCACCCCGGGCTGGATTTCGACCTGCTGGGCGCGCAGATCGAGGCCTGTCGCGAAATCGACGTCAACTGCCCGGTCTACATCACCGCCGGCTGGGATGAATATTACGCCCACCAGCACCCCGAGGACATCGTCGTGCCGCCGGAAGGCGATGACCCCTTCAAGGTCGGCTGGAAGCGGCTGGGCCTGACCAGCAAATACCTGGATTACCTCTGCGCGCACATTGAGGAGGTCGTGGATAATTACGACACCGACGGCATCTTCCTCGACATCGTCTTCTGTGCCCCCAGTGCCAGTCTCCAGGACCAGCAGGCGATGTGGGCCCGCGGCATGGATCCGCAATCCGCAAGCGACCGCCAGCAATATGCGCTGGAGGTCCAGCGTGCCTACATGGCCCGGGCCAACAAAAGCGTCCGCAAGAAGGACAAGCAGCTGCGCGTGTTCCACAACGCGGGTCACATCCCGAAGGGCGACTATGTCTTCATGAAGTACAACAGCCACCAGGAGCTGGAAAGCCTCCCGACCGGTGGCTGGGGCTACGACCATTTTCCGCTGTCGGCCAAGTATGTGGCGGCGCTCCCCGGCAACGTGGAGTTCCTCGGCATGACTGGCAAGTTTCACACCAGCTGGGGCGAATTCGGCGGGTTCAAACACCCCAACGCGCTGCGCTACGAGGCCGCCGCGATGGTGGCCTATGGCGCCCGCTGCAGCGTGGGCGACCAGCTCCACCCGAACGGCGAAATGAATATGGACACCTACACCCGCCTCGGAAAGGCCTATGCCGAGGTCGAGGAAAAGGAGCCGTTCGTCAGGGATGCCAAACCCGTCAGCGAGGTGGCCATCCTGTCGATCGAATCCTTGACCGCCGCACGTATCGGGGAAGCGCATGCCGTCGACCGCAACCAGAGCGGGGACAAGGGGGCCGGGCGCATCCTGCTGGAGCGCCAGTACATGTTCGACCTGATCGACACCGAGGCCGACTTCAACCGCTATGCGGTGATCCTTGTGCCGGACTTCGGACGGATGGATAAGGCACTCGCCGACAAGTTCCGGGACTACCTGAAACAGGGCGGCAAGCTGGTTCTCTCCGGCGAAAGCGGCATGAAGCCGGACAGCGACAGCTTCTGGTTCGACATCGGCAAGGCGTCGGGCTTTTCCGGATACAAACCCGAGTATATCCAGGTACGGAAGAGCCTGCTGAAGAAGGACACCGATGACCGTCTGGTGGCCTCACCCTTTGTCACGCAGCACCCGGCCCGTGTCGTGAAACCCAACAAGGGGGCCACGGTTCTGGCCGACGCCGTTCTCCCCTACTTCAACCGCGAGCTGAAACAGTTCTGCAGCCACCAGCATTTCCCCGACGCGAAGAAGGGCGGGCCCGCCGCCCTCATCAACAAACCGGGTAATATCCTCTACTTCGCCAACCCGGTCTTCACCGCCTATGCGGACAGCGGCCAGATGCTCATCCGCGATTTCGTCGCGCTGGCCATCGAACAACTGGCCGGGGAACCGAGCATCGTCACCAGCATGCCCAGCGCCGGGCGGGTCAGCCTGATGGAGCAGAAGAAGCAGAAGCGCTCTGTCCTCCACCTGCTCTATTGCCAGCCGATCAAGCGCGGAGGCAACGTCATGGAGGCCTGGGGCCTCAAGGATGTCGAGGTGGTCGAGGATGTCGTGCCGCTGCACCATGTCTGCGTTCGCGTCCGCACCCCGAAGAAGATCAAGGCGGTGCAGCAGGCACTCTCCGGCAAGCCCATCGTCGCCGACATCAGCAAGGACGGCAAAACCGCCAACTTCGTCCTCCCCAAGGTCAACCTGCACGAGCTGGTCGTCCTGCGGCATTGATCGGCTGTTGGCGGTGCGGTGCAGATTCTGGCACTCGTGAATAAAGCCCGTAACCGCCCTTCGGCATACTCGCCCTGGGAGGGCCGCGCTTTCAGTGCTGCCTCGCGACTCATGCCCGCTCCACAGGACAGGCACCGCCACCACCGCGGGCGTCGCAAGCAACGCCCCTACGCTAAACAGGCCGGGCACGGTCAGACCCGCCTACGCCGCCAACTGACCACTCCACCACTCCACCACTCCACCACTCACCACCAACTACCCCACCAGCGTATCGAGTTCATCGATGAGGCCTTCGATCATGCCGAGGCCTTTCTGCCAGAAGCCGGGGTCGCGGGCGTCGAGGCCGAAGGGCTGGAGCAGGTCATTGTAGGGTTGGCTGCCGCCGGCACGCAGGAGCGCGAAGTACCTGTCTTCGAATCCGTCGGGGGATTCCTGATACACGGCGTAGAGTGAGTTCACCAGACAGTCGCCGAAGGCGTAGGCATAGACGTAGAAGGGCGTATGGATGAAGTGCGGGATGTAGCTCCAGAACACGCGGTAGGAGTCGTCCCAGGTGAAGGCGTCGCCGAGGCTCTCGGTCTGGACGGCCATCCAGTGGTCGCAAATAGCCTCCCGCGTCAGCTCGCCGTTTTTGCGGTCCTCGTGCACACGGCGCTCGAACTGGTAGAAGGCAATCTGGCGGACGACCGTGTTGATCATGTCCTGGATTTTGTCGGCCAGCATGACCTTCCGGCGCTCGGCGTCGTCGGTCTCGCCCAGCAGCTTGCGGAAGGTCAGCATTTCGCCGAAGACCGAGGCGGTCTCGGCCAGGGTCAGCGGGGTATCGCCCATCAGCACGCCCTGCTCATTGGCCAGACACTGGTGCACGCCGTGGCCGAGTTCGTGCGCGAGCGTCATGACGTCACGTGGCTTGCCCAGGTAGTTGAGCAGCAGATACGGATGCACCGACGGCACCCCCGGGCTGGCGAAGGCGCCGCCGTCTTTGCCCTCGCGGGGCGGGGCGTCGATCCAGGGCTGGTCGAAGAACTGGCGGCCCAGCCGGCCCAGTTCGGGGGAAAACCCTGCGTAGGCGTCGAGCACCATAGCGGTGGCGCGCTCCCAGGAAATCTTCGGCTCGGGCTCGGTGGAGACGGGCGCATTGCGGTCCCAGTGTTCGAGCTTGTCCTTACCCAGCATCCGGGCCTTCAGCCGGTAGAAGCGGTGACTGGTGCGCGGATACGCGTCGCGCACCGCGGCGACCAGCGCATCCACAGTCTCGGGCTCGACCCGGTTGGCCAGATGCCGCGAAGCCGCGACGTCCTTGAAACCACGCCAGTTGTCGCTGATCGCCTTGTCCTTGGCCAGGGTGTTGGTGATCTGGGTAAAGAGCCGCAGCTCCTTTCGGAAGCGCTCACCGACCGCAAGGGCGGCCGCCTTCCGGACGTCGCCATCCGGGTCCTGAAACCGGTCGAAGGTCTGGACGAGGGTCAGCTCATCGTCGCCGACCCTGACCTTCATCTCGCCGAGCGTCTCATCGAACAACCGGTTCCAGGCCTGACGCCCGGTCTGGCTCTTCTCGTAGAACAACCGCTCCAGGCGCTCCTCCAGCTGGTAGGGCTTTTCCCGGCGGATATCCATCAGCCAGGGGCGGTAATGCGCCAGACCGGCGTCCGCCCCGAGGGCGGTTTCGAGCGCGTCGTCTGAGAGCTGGTTCAACTCGAGTTCGAAGAAGAGCAACTGCGTCTGGACGGCGTTCAGCTGTTCCTGCAGGTCGCCCAGAAATTTGCCGCGCACCGGATCCGTTGTCTGTTCGGCGTATTGCAGGTAGGCATAGCTGCCGATCTTGCCGATCAGCTCCTGCACCGACTCATAGGTCCGCACGGCCTCGCCGAGTTGCGCCGGTGACGCCTCCGTCAGCTGGCCCTTCCACCTATCGGCGAAAGTGGCGGCATCGGTCTTCACCCGCTCAAGATCGGCCTGCAGGGCCTGGCTGTCCCGACCGGGGTAGTAATCGGACAAATCCCATTCGGGGAGGGCTTCGGCGGGATCGGGCTCACGGGAGGCGTCGGCTTGCTTGATCATGCCCCATCGATAAACCCCGCGGCGGCACATGCAATCCCGGGAAGACGGTGGCCGATGCGCAGCTGGACGGCAGCCTGTCTGCATGGCCGCGGCGGCCTGCGCGCCCGTCTGCTGGGCGACGGGATTCTGCGACCCGGATCGGCAGAGCTGATCACGGATGCGCCCATGGACCCAAATCGCGCCGGTGAGCCCGAGCCCCGACCCAAGTTGCTGTAGGCACTGCGGGCGTCGCAAGCGACGCCCCTACGGCCTCCAGACCTTCGCGATGCCAGGCCAGCCTACTCTTCTCCCGACCGGCGAACGAGCTGCACCTTGCCGGGCTGGATGGTCACCTCGGCTTCGAGTTGCTCGGCCAGCGCCTCGATGGCGGCACGCCCCGTGGTCTCAGTGAGCCGCAGTTGAACGCGTGTCGGTTGGGCCTGACGAGCGGGCTGCCCGTCGGCCGGTTCGACGATTTCGACGGTCCAGGCATCGGCCAGCCCGCGCGCCTGCTGGTGCTGCTGGGCGTGCAAAAGCTGCAGATTGACCTGAGCAGCGGCCGCCTCGGGCGGCGCATCGACAACCACCTGGCTCAGCCGAATCGCCTCCAGGTCGGCTTCGATGGAGGTGGGAGGCAGCGGGCGGAGCAAACGGGCAGGCGCCTCCCGACGGCTCGGCTCCGCCTCGCCAGCCGTTTGGGTCGGCACCCGGTTAAAGGCGTGGTCATTGGCCTCGCCCTGGTCAGCCCAGGGCCCGGCTGGCGCCTCGGCGGGCGTGGGGCTGGCCGACGCGTCGAGATGGACCTCGGGCAAGGCGGCATCGGCGTCGGCCAGTGCAGCGGCGTCCACCGACAGGTTGATGACCGGCGAAGGCGCGGGGGCGGATGCCGATGCGTCACGCTGCGGCATCGCCCGGGTCTCAATGGTGGCGGTCGGTTCGGGTGCCGCTTGCGGTGCCGCCGGTTCCGGTGCGGACGGCGGAGGGGGTGCCGTTTCAAAGGAAGCGGGCTGGGGCCGCTCGGGATCCGGCGCCAGATCCAGGGGTTCCTGCATCAGAAAAAAGAGCCCCAGGCCAAACAGAGCCATGGCCGCCAAACCGGTCACCGGATGCCGCAGCCAGGCCGGAAAGCGCAGCGGTTCGGGACGGGCGCTCTTTTTTTCAGCCATAGCCGCCTCCATCAGCGAGGCGGCGACATCGCGGTCGCGGTTTTCCGGTGAGGGGTCGCCGCGTAGCGCCTGACCCGCCAGGCCCGCGGCCTGCCGCATGGCCTCGACCTCGGCCTGCAGCTCCGGATCGGCTTCAACGGCGCGAGCCACCGCGGCCCGGCGTTCCGGATCCGTCAACGCATCGAGCGCGAAGGCGGTCACATCGGGATGATCCGGGGACAGGTTGTCTGGCGGTTGGGTCATGACATCAAAGGCTGCGAGCCATGTCCTGGCGCAGGGTTTTGAGGGTCGTGCTGAGGATATAACCGACATTGCCGGCCGTCAGGTCGAGGACATCGGCAATTTCCTGATAACTGAACTCGTGTTCAAACTTGAGACGCAGGACCTCCCGGTCGCGCTCGGGCAGGCGGTCGATCAGGGCGCGGGCCTGGCGGAGACTGTCCCGGGTCTCCGTGGTTTCCGCGGGTGGCGCGTCGGCATCCGGTTCGCGCTCGACCGCCTCGGGCTCCAGCGCCACCACGCGGGCCGTTTTCCGCCGGCTGTCGATGACCCGGCTCCGACAGACCCGGAACAGCCAGGGCAGGACATGATCCGCCACCGTTGCCCGGTCTGCCTTCAACAGGCGCAAGAAGGTCTCCTGCACCGCGTCGCGCGCCGCATCCTCATCCCCGCCGGTCAGGCTGCGGGCATAACGCAATAGAGCCGCACCGTGGTCATTGGCCACCGAACGATACCAGGCGGTGGCCGCATCGGGCGGGTGGGCTGATGGCGTCGAATCCATGCGATGGCGGCGGATCGTAAGGACAACGCAGCCCGCGGCCAATCCTTAGAAAAAACGGTTGCAGGCAGGATTCAACCGCCGCCAGCGAGCGTGTGCTCCCTTCGACAGGCTCAGGATCCCACGCGTTTGCTGCCCTGGGAGGGCGGCGCTTCAGCGCTGCCTCGCGACTCCAGCCGGTTCTCAACGACGATAAACGCCACAACCCGCGGGCGTCGCAAGCAACGCCCCTACGGCTTCGCCCCCTGGGAGGGCTGCGCTTCAGCGCTGCCTCGCGACTCCAGCTACGCCTCTCGACTATCGATAAAAACGCACCAGCTTCTCAAAAGCTTCGTCCGTTTCCTGAGAAACCCAGGGATAATCTGAGCCCAAGCCTGCTTTTTCCGGATTCTTCCTGATGTAATTTCGCGTGCGCCTGAGGTGGAGCGCGCTGCGGATCCACCGGTCAAAGGTGTCCTGTTGCCAGAACCGTCCGGATCGATTCAGCGACAGATTAAGCAAACGGGCGGACATGCCTTTAAAACGCTGAATGAATCGTTTCAAGGGCACGGCATCAACCGCAGGTCGAGCCAGAAGATGAATGTGGTTGGGCATGATCACCCAAACCGGAAACCCCCAACCCAGGCACCCCTCCTTAAGGACATCCGCCAGTTTCTCGGCGGCAGCACGCTGCTTAAAGGGAGAGAACCCCCGATGCTGGTCAAGATAGTTATCCAGCGTCAGGAAGCGTAAGCGCTCCAATTGCTGAACCTCTGCATCCTTCAGGGTTAACCGTGCTGCGCGTACTTTCAGGTCGGCCAGGCGTTGCACCACTTCGGCAGGCAAGGATCCCGCACAGCGCAAGGTAAGGAAATAAGTACCTGACCGCCCCAAGTCCCAATGAGGCAAACGGTATCGCCAACGCAGCGATTCTGGCTGCTCCTCCTCCATGAACGTATTCATTAGAGATTAGTCAGGTGCGGCAAGGCCAATCCTTTAGAAGATGAGCCAGCAGGGAATACTGCCTTCCGTGCACGGGAGGCAGCCTCACGAGTCCAGCCGGTTCCCTGCGACCGACACCGCCACCAGCGAGCGTGTGCTCCCTTCGACAGGCTCACGCCTCCCACGTGTTTGCTGCCCTGGGAGGGCTGCGCTTCAGCGCTGCCTCGCGACTCCAGCCGGTTACCAACGACCAACACCGCCACCAACGAGCGTGTGCTCCCTTCGACAAGCACACGCCTCCCACGTGTTTGCTGCCCTGGGAGGGCTGCGCTTCAGCGCTGCCTCGCGACTCCAGCCGGTTACCAACGACCAACACCGCCACCAACGAGCGTGTGCTGAAGCACACGCCTCCCACGGGTGCGCCGCCCCTGGGAGGGCTGCGCTTCAGCGCTGCCTCGCGACTCCAGCCGGTTCTCAACGACGATAAACGCCACAACCCGCGGGCGTCGCAAGCAACGCCCCTACGGATTTGCCCCCTGGGAGGGCGATGCCTCGTCGTCCGCCGGCGTCGCCTCGGCGGCGATGGTTTCGAGAATCTGTTCGCCCAGGCGGGCGATGCCCTGGCGGGCGAGACGGCTGGCGGGGTAGACGGCCTGCACTTGCAGGAACCGCGCGAGGGCGCCGTTGAGCTGGTCGCGTTGCTCCAGGCGACGGGCATCGTCGAGCAGGCCGGCGAAGCGGGCCACGCGCGGCGCCAGGTTGGCCCGGGCCTTGTTGACCGCGCCGTCGTCGGGCGAAAGGTCAGCCGCCTGTTCGAGCATTTCCCAGGCGGCGAAGGGGTTGTCCTGGCGCACCAGTTCCTCGGCCTGGGAAAGCAGGACCTCCACCTGGGCGATGCGGTCGACAACGGTCTTCAGGCGGGCGGCCCGGTCCGGGTCATTCATGACCGCGAGCCCGAGTTCGTTGCGTCGCTCGAAGATATCGCGCCACTTCTCGCCCGCCAGCAGGTTATCGAAGAGCCGGATACCCTGAGTACCGCGGCTGGTCAGCTCACTGGTCTCCCGCTGGAATTCCCGGATGCGGGGATTGCTGGGCCAGATGTCGATAGCGCGGGTCAGTTCGCTCCGCGCCTGCTCGACCTGCCCGAGGTCCCGGTACTGGATGGCGGCATAGACGGCGAAATCGCTCAGGCTGCGCGCGCTGTTCAGCGTGGAGCGCACTTTCTTCTCCGGAAAGTCGTCGGTCTGGGTAACGATCTGGTCGACGACAGCCTCGACGGCATCGAGGTCGCGCACCTCCATCAGGTCCTCGGCCTCTTCCATGGTGGCCTGCAGCTCGGCCAGGGTCCGGCGTTTTTCCTCGGGATAGAGGTAGACGGCGGGGGTGTGCTCGCCGAGGACGAAGGTCTCCTGCAGCCGTTTCAGCGCCCCGATGCGGTCGCCGGCGGCGTAGGCGTTGTCGACCGCGCGCATGCCGAGATTGACATCGTTGATGGCCTCGCGCGCCAGAAACTCGATGGTATCGACGGTAAAGCTGAGGTTGCTGCTGGGGAAAAAGCGCTGCATTTCCTCCTCGGCGACTTCCAGGTTCTGCGCACTGCCCCGGAAGATCTGGCGATAGAACCCGGCCGCCAGCAGCGCATGCTGGAAACGCCGCTGCAGGAACAGATTCACCAGCAGGGTCTGAAACTGGAGCTTGGCCTCGATCGACGACTCGGCCTGCTGCGTCTCCAGACTCTTGATACGGGCTTCGGTCTCGGCCAGGTCCTTGGCGCGAAAGGCGGCCTCGGCCTCCAGTTCGGCCGGCGAGCGTACGGTCTCACTGCCGCCGTTACCCTCCGCCTCGAGCCGTGCCTGTTCGGCCTGCAGCGCGGCGATGATGCGCTGACGATTGGCCACCACCGATTCCTGGTAACGCCGGAGGTTTTCCAGTTCGCGGGTATTGGAGGCCAGCGCCTGGCGCTCGTCCCGGACCCGCCAGGCATTAAATACCTGGTTGGCCACCACGAGGCTGTTCCCCCCGTCGAGCTGGGTGTAATCGGCTGCCTGGAACAGCTGCTGCCAGGCCCCGTCGAGGTCGCGCAGCCGCCCGTCCTGACCGACCGACAGCATGGCGAAAATCTCGTCCAGCAGCGCCTGATAGGCTTGCGCGTCCTCCTCCGGCTCAGGCATGGCGAGGTAGCGGTCGAAGCGTGCCCGCACGGCCCGGTTCTGCCCGAGGGTGAAGAGCCGCCCCTTCCAGTTGAAGGTGCCATTCTCCAGGTCGATGGAATCGCTCTCGGTGTCGAACACCCGGCTGGTCAGCTCCAGCAAGGTGTTGCTTTCCATGCCCCCCCCCGGCCCGGTCGCGACGATGCCCGGACCGCCACCCCCGCCGCCGCTGCCGGATCCCGGCAACGGGGCCTGGGCCAGCGCGGGCCCGGCCAGGGCGATTCCCAGGCCGACCAGACACGGGCGACCCAGGAGGCTAAAACTTTGCGAGATCATCGACATGCAGCAGGCCCTCCTGGCGTACCTGAACGGCAAAGCGATACCGCTGGCCGACGGTGAGGTTGGTCGTTCCGGTAGTCGTCTCCGGCAGGAAAAGCGGGATCCTGGCCGGGCCCTCACCGACGGCAACGGCCACCAGGCGTCCGGTTCCGGGCCGGTAGGCAATCTGGTCCTGGACCTGACCTTCCACCCGGTAGCGATTGCCCTGAAAGTTGGCCGGGGCTTCGAGGTAGGCCTCCGCCGGAAAGGCTTCCAGGCCCGCGAAGGGTCGCGCCTGCAGAAAGACCGCCACGGCGATGGCGGCTGCCAGGACCAGGATCAGGGCCAGCAGGATGGCCGGCATGCGACGGGCGGAACCCATAAGGAATCAGGTCTGGGAGGCTTGGTCCCACCGCTTTTGGTGGCAACCGTAAAAGGCAAGCGCAGCGCCGGCCAGGGCATGCACCAGCAAGGCCCCGGCGGCGATCAACGGCGAGGCCAGCCAGCTGTCATGGTGCAGTCGATACGCATCGTACAGGCCGGATTCCCGCATGCTGGTCAGGTAGCCGCTCCAGCCCCAGAAGGCGTTGATGAAGGGCCGGCAGATCCAGACCAGGGCATCGGGCAGCGCGAGGACCACCCCCGACAGGGGCAGCTGAAAGCCGACCAGGTAGACGGACAGGAGCGAGGCCCGTTCGGACGAGGCCGTCAGCGCGGAGAGCCCGAGACAGGTCAGGGTCATGGCGACCGTGGTCAGCGCGAGCAGCCCGGTCTGGATGGTCCAGGGCCCGGGAAAGCCGCAAACCGCCTTCACGAAGATCGCCATCCAGCCTCCCTGCAGCACGGCCAGCACCGAGCAGAACACGATTTTGGACCAGGCGTAGGCGTCCGGGTGCAATCCGGCCAGGCGCTCCTTTTCGTAGAGCTTGCGTTCGGCGGCGATTTCACGGCTGCCGGTGTTGCTGGCGATGAGGTTGAGCAGAATCACCTGAAACATGATGAGCCCCGTGACGAGCGAGGCTGTCTCCATGGCCCGGATACGGTAAGCCAGGTCCTCCCGAAGGCGTTCAAGGAAGCCGGCCGAACGGTCCAGCGCCAGCCCTTCCGGCTGCATCAGTCCGCCCAGCGCAAAAATCACCACCAGGCAGGGAAAACCGAGCGTGATGGCCAGGGTCAGCAGCAGCGTGCTCCGGTCGCGGTAAAACAGCCGCAGCCGCCGGTCCAGGAGGACCGCGGTTTGCCGGATCAGACCGGGTTGGACGACCGGCTCGGGCAGGGCTGTCCGCGTTTCATCATCCGCTCCCGGTGTCGGTCGCTCCGCTGGCAGCGCGTCGTACAGGTGAAGAAAGTCACTGATCCCGGTCTCGGCGCGCAGCCGGTCGGGCGTCCCCTGGAACACCAGCCGGCCCGCGTTCAGGACCGTCACGGAGTCGAACCGGTCGAGCGCGGACAAATTATGGATGATGCAGAGGATGGTTTTACCGCTATCCGTCTGCATGGTGCGCAGCAGGTCGAGGATTTCGATTTCGGAGCGCGGATCGAGGCCGCTGGTCACCTCGTCGCAGACCAGCACCGCCGGATCGAGCACCCATTCGAGGGCCAGGCCCAGGCGCCGCAGCTGGCCGCCGCTCAGGTTGCCGACCCGGGTGTCCGCCCGTTCGGCCAGACCGGTGTCGGCCAGAACGCGCTGTAGACGCTCCGCGTGTATCGCCTTATCGGATACATGCAGGCGCAGCGCAGTCCGTAGCGTCTCACGTACGGTAAACTCCGGCTGAGCGATGCTGAACTGCGGGGCGAACCCCACCTGACCGGCCAGCTGCTCGGTTCGCTCCAGCGATTCGCCCGCCAGCGTGACCGTACCCGACGTCGCCGGCTTCAGCCGCAGCAGGGCCTGAATGAGCGTCGTCTTGCCCGAGCCGGACGGACCGACGATCGCGTGCAGGCCGCCGGCCGGGAAGCCGGCCGACACGCCCTCGAGCAGGCGCGGCCCGCCGGGCCGGGCATCGACGGTCAGGTCACGGCAGGCAAGCATGGCATGAGTAAAACGGACTGGCTCCCGGCGGGCAAACCGGTTGTGGTCGGGACATGCTGTTCCTGCGTCTGACTGTGGTCCTGCTCGGCCTGTGCACCCTCGGCCTGCCGCTGACTGGCGGCGTCGACATCCGCGACAACGCCTTCCCCAACGGCGATGTCTTCGGGATCACCTTTGGTCCGGAGCAGTCCTTCTACGGCCGGGTCGGCGCGGTCAACGCGGTCTCGCTCCAGGAATACACCACCGGCCAGGTGGTCGTGCTGGAGATGAACATCGATCTGCAGGGGAGCGTCGGCCAGTTGAGGATTTATCACACGCGTCCGCTGACGCTGGACGATGTCCGGAGCATGCGTGAGGCGGCCGACGGCGACAGCCCGGTCCCCCTGCCCGCCATCGGCAACCTGCCCGCCGGTCTCAACGACCTGGCGAACCGCGCCGGCAATGCCGCCGAGGCCACCGCCAACCGGACCGTCGTCAAGGGCTATCCGCTCGCGACCCATGCCCGGACGCTGGAATTCGCCGTCGGCAACCGCGCCGACCTCGTCACGCTCTACCAGGCTTTCCGCGACCGCTGGCTGCGACGCCCGCAACCGGGCGAGGCCGAAGGCGACGAATCCGGCGAAGCCAGCCGCCGCGGCCTCAACCGCGTGCTGTTCGCGGTGGATGGGTGAGGCCGGAGTAAGGTTTGGCAACCGACCGCAAAGCCGCAACGGGCGCGCAGGGTTGAGGATGCCGGCTGGCTACCCACCGCAAAGCCGCCAAGGGCGCAAAGCCGGAAGCGAAGGTGATCGGACCCCGAGTCGGTAGGGAAAGCACAAGAGTGCACAGGAGCGGAAGCGTTGGCTTACCCCTCACGACCGCCCCGTTGACCGACACCGCCACCAATGAGCGTGTGCTCCCTTCGACAGGCTCAGGATCTTCGACAAGCACACGCCTCCTACCGGTTCGCCGTCCCTGGGAGGGCGGCGCTTCAATACATAACAGGTACGTCTACCGCCCGTCGCGTCCTTGGCGGCTTCGCGGTTGAAGGCCCCCGTCAGCCCGCCATGACCGCTGTCATGAAATCCTGGATACGCTCGGGCTGAAAGCTCTGTATCCGGGTTTCGGGCCAAGGTAGTTTGAATCCGAATGGAGCCAATCACGAAGAAACAGGCCGGAAACCATCACGAGCCCTTTGCGGCAACCACGGCACCTTGCCCGGAGGGCCCCTCTTGCTGATCCAGATAGGCCTCGACCACAGCTTCGATACCATCCCGGGCGAACCGGCTGGCCGGATAAACGTCGATCGCCCGGAGGTAGGTCATCAAGGCCTCGCCGAACCGGTTCGCGCTTCGGGCGTCGTCCGCCCGGGAAATGACAGCGGCGAAGGAGGAGGCCTTCACGGCCAGATCGCCCCGCCGCCTGCTTAATTCGGGATCCTCCGGGTACTGGCGGTAAACCCTTTCCAGGATTTCCCAGGCACCGAAGGCATTGTCCACCCGGACCAGCTCGCGGGCCTGGGCCAGGGCGGTTTCGATGGTTTCCATGCGCCGCATCAGGCCTTCGAAGGTCTCGGATCGCTCCGGATCCGCAGCCAGGGCGCCCGCAAATTTAAACCGGTCTTCGAAGATGGCCCGGTAGTTCTCCTGATTCAGCAACCGGTCGAAATCCCGAGCGGCCAGCTGCTGCAAATCGGTTTGCTCCAGCATTTTGTCGGTAAAGGCCTCGATCTTCGGATTGGTCGGCCAATAGCGAACGGCTTCGCTCAGCGACTGGTCCACCGCATCCCGATCCTCAGCGTGGGCGGCCGCGAGCGCCCGCTGGACCGCCAGGTTGCTGAGCTGACGGGAGGTGTCAATGTAGGCGCGGGCTTTGCCGCCATCAAAATCGGTGGCATAGGCCTCGATGGCGTTCAGCTTGTCTTCGGCTCGCTCGAAGCTTTTGACATCCAGGGCATTGGCCAGGGCGACCACATCGCGCAGGTATTGGCCGATCCTCCGTTTCCGGGCCAACGGGAACCGTTTCACCGCGGGAAGGTATTCGCCCAGAAAGAAAGCCTCCATCAGCCGTTGCGCGGCCTGATGGACTTCATCCTGTTCGAGGAGGAAACCGACCGTTTCAAGGCTGCTCTCGGCATCGGCGATGGCCTCTTTTGCGAGGGCGTCCAGCGTGGAGGTGGTGATTTTGACGTCGAGGTCGCCGAACATCTGCCCTTTCAAGGCATCCGCCCCCTCGAGCACGTTCTCTTCGGCGTCGAACATATACCGATAGAAATCATTGGCGATCAGGGCGTGCTGAAACCGTCGCTGCATGAAGAACTGCACGACCAGGCTCTGAAATTCCAGCTTCTGGTTGATGCGGGCCACCGCCTCGAACTGCTCGTTTTCGTCCATTTTGGCCTCGATGCGCTCGAGGCGTTTGCGCTCCGGCTCGGACTGGTGATCGAGGGATGGGGGCGGAGGCGCGCCCTTGGCCGCCTGCCCGCGTGTCAGATCGATGAACTCCCGGCGATCCCGTTCCTCAATCGTCCGGATTTTCATTTCGCGGTACTCGCGGTCCTGGGCGAGTTGCTCGTTCTGCAGGTCGAGCGCGGCCACTTTCCGGTTGGTCTGCCAGAAGCTGACCACCCGATCAGCCAGGGTCTCGCTCAGGCCCGCATCCATCGGAAAGGCCGACGCCTGGTAGAGCATGCGCCAGGCTTCGGACACCCGCACCTGATCATGCCCGCCGCCCTCGCCGATCAGCCGGCGCGAAATTTTTTCCAGCAACGCGTCGTAGGCAAGATCCTCATCCGAATCGGAAGGCGGGGAACTCAGGTATTTCTCGAACCGGGCTCGAACCGCGGCCACATCGCCGAGGTGGAACTGGGTGCCGCGCCAGTCCAGGGCGCTGCCTTCCATCTGGAAAGCCGACAATACGTGGCCCAGCCCGCCCGCGTCTCCCGGCAAGGAGCGGCTATCCCGGGCACCCGAGTTTCCGCTGCCGGATGGATCGCCCCCGGGCATCAGGCCACTCAGGCCGGACAGCAGGCTGCCGCCCCGGGAATCATCGTCGGGCGAAGGGGTGTCCGACGGCGAGCCGGGGCGGTCAGGGGTTTCCGGGGCTGCGGGCTCGGATGCCGGCGGGGCACCATCCGGCGATTGGCCAACCAGGTTGGGGACTCCGACGGCAAGGGTGACCAGACTGATGGCGAGGAAGAAAGGCTTAGCGTTTTTCATAGGACTCAATGTTGAGGATGCCGTGGCCGTCGACCCGCACGCGGAAGCGGTACAACTGTCCCGGGTTCGGGCTGAATGCGTCCAGCGAGGCGTCCGCGTAAAGCGGCAGTGGCCGGTCGCCTGCGGTGCCACGCGTAAGGATCAACCGCCCCACCCCTTCCCGGAAGCCCAGTTGTCGTTCGATCCGGGCGTCAAGGACGTAGCGATTGCCGGAAAAGTTTGAGGGAGCTTCGGCATAAGCCTCGGCGGGCAGCGACTCGCCGCGGTCCGCGAGGTGATGGAGCAACAGGCCGGTGACCATCAGCAGGGCGACGGCCAGCCCACCGCCGCCAAGCAGCAGGCCCTTGCGAGCCATGCCGGCCCGGGCGGAGAACCGGGGAGGCGGCGTCCCGGATCGAGGTTGGGGTTGAGGTCGGAGCATAAGGGTAATCGGTTACGGGGGTTGGGATGAGTCAGATGGGTGACGATGGCGGAGGACGGCTGGTTCGCCAGGCGACCACCAGACCGCCCAGGATGAGCAGATCGCGCAGGACCAGGAGACCATAGTTGTCGGAGGACGCGGCCTCCCCGAAACACCCGCAGGTGATCGACAGCCCGCGCGCCCAGGCGGAAACGAGCGCGATCAGAAAAACGGTTATTAAAGCACTGAGGATGATCGCCGCCGACCGGCGCCATGCCGGCACGCACAGAGCCAGCCCGGCCAGGATCTCAAAGGGCGGCAGGTAAAAGGCCATCCCCCACGCGACGAGATAGGAGACGATCCGGTAGGCCTCGATATCCTCCAGAAACGCTGCCGGCGTTCCGATCTTCAGCACACCGGCATACATGAACAGCAGCCCGATCAGGATGGACAGGCCGTGGCCCAGCCAACGGGCTGCCAACACGCGGGTCGAAGAACCGGTCGCGCTCCAGGCGGCGGTCTGGTTTCCCGCACCCATCAGGCGTCTCCCTTCCCGTTTTGGGCAAGCCAGTCGGCCCAGCCGCCGTGCAGGACGTACACCGGCTCGAGCCCCAGTTCATCGCGCAGCCGGTCGGCCAGCGCTTTGCTCGCGCCACATTGACGGCTGTCGCAATAGACCACGATCCGGTGCTCCGGCGTCCACTGGTCCAATAGCGTCAGCACCGCCGCGTCGAATCCATCGGGGGGCATGGACAACGCCCCGGGGATGTGCCCGGCGGCAAAGGCGTCGGGCTGACGCGCATCCACCAGGAGGGCGGCATCCCCCCACCGACTCACCGTCCGCCAGGCCACCTCGCCCTCAGCCAGGATGTCCGGATTGAGTGGCGGGCGGTCCGGATGCAACCAGGCGCTGACTGCTGCCGGCAGGAGCGGCAGCAGACACAGGATGGCCACCTGCCCGAATCGGACCCGGAACGGGTGCTTAGCGGTTCGTGTGGGCATGCGGGATCTCAGGTTGCAGGAAGGTTGGCCAATCGGGGATGTAAGCGCCCGCCCCCGGAATCACGATTTGACGAATCGTGGGCTGCTGGTCGGCCAGCGCGGCCCAGGCTCGACGGGCCAGCCAAGGGCTGCGCCCGCCCTGGACCACGGTCAGGTCCATACCGGGGATTTGAGTCAGCCACGCCTCCGGGGGAGACGCCGGCGGATTCAGCCAGATTGCGGAGCGAGCCCGGCTCACCGTCTCGACGGACATACCCGGACCGCTGGCCATCAGGCGACGCACCGGTTGCGCCTTGGCCTGAAGAAAATCGGATTCGCGATGCCAAACCGTGACATGGACCGGCAACCCATCGGCCGCACGCAGGCTGTGCCCCCACTGGAGGCCAAGCGTCGCCGTATCCGGCGCGATGAGGTGGACCGTTTCCACCGCATCCTTCCCTGGCCAGATGACCTGCTGCGGTGATGCCCGGGGGCCGGGTGTCGGCCCGATGGCCCGGCCCAGCGTCAGCACACCGAGCAGCCCGACCACGGCAAGACCGACCACGCTTGCCCAGATCCGGGGCGACGGCCATTGGCAGGACCGCCAGCGACCGACAACCACCCAGACCAGAGCCAGAACCGGTAGCACCCAGAGGACCCAGAGCGTCAACACCGTGCTGAAGATCCCTGCCGTGCCCAGGCAAACCCAGAGCGCGAAGGCCACCGCCCGGTCCGGCGAAAAGGGAAGGGGTAGCACCAGTGCGGCGGCTGTTGCCCAGGCCAGCCCATAAGCCAGCCCGAAGAACCAGCCCCCTTCAGCCAGCCAGGTCAGGTGGCTATTGACCAGCGACAGGTAACGGCGGTCGTCCCCGATGGCCTGATACCACTGGCCGTAAGCCTCGCCCGACCGGCCCCAGCCCCAACCCGCCGGCGCGGCCGCGATCATAGCCAGTCCGGCACCGTAGAGTTTCAGCCGCACCGCCGAGGATGCGTCGTCACCGGTAACCATCCCATCCAGACGTTCCCCCACCCCCAGCTGCCCGCCGTAGGCAACCAAGGCAAACCCAAGCAGGCCAATCGCGGTGCCACGAGTCATCCAATGCTTCAAGGGCTTACCTGCTCCGGTAGCACTCCCCGTACCGCGCTGCTTCAGCGAGCGAAACCAAGCTTTGAAGCATATCCCAAAGCGATGACCGCCAGGTAAGTTGCGCTTGCTGAAGCGGCGCGGTACGGCAGGCACACAGCGCTTGCTGAAGCGGCGCGATACGGCAGGCCGGAGGCTCGATGATGCTGCCCAGACCGCCCCCACCAGCGTCAACAGCCCTGCGCCGAAGGCCACCAGGCCGCCCCGGGACTCGGTCTGCAGCAACAGCGCCAGACAGATCCCCACCCCGGGCAGACTCAGCCAGAAGCCCCGCTGCGGCCAGCGGAGCGCGGGCCAGCAAGCAGCCAGGGCCAGCAGCGCCAGGAAAGCGCCGGTCTTGTTCGGACTCGACGGACCCGCGCCAAACCAGTCGAGCCGGTATTCCGGAAAAAAGAGCTGGTTCCAGGTTTCCATCATGAACCGGGAATGCCCGCAGGCAGGTCAACCAGGCGGCCCCAGGCCCGGGCGATGGGCTCGGTCGGCAGCGCCACCATCACATCAGGTTCCATGAAGTGCGGTGCCATCGCGCGCTCAAAGGCCTCACCGTTCAGGTAATCGCCGATGTAGGTGGGATGCCGCATCAGGTAGAACCGGTCCACGGGCGGAGCCGCCCAGTCCGGATCGCGCGGATCCGGAAGGAATCGGAGACAGTATTCAAAAAAGGCCAGGCTCAGTGCACGGGTCTGCGGGCTGTCGCTGTGGCCCAGGTTTTCCTCCGCCCGGAATATCATATGATAGCCAGCCTCCAGCGCCTGACGGTAAAAGCGCACGCCGGCAGGATAGCCATACTCCCCCGTACCCGTCGTCACCAGCCACAGGACCTGGTTCCCGTCCCGCTTGATTTGGTCATAACTGCTGTTGACGTGGATATGGACCGCAAAGAAATGCTCGGGCTCCCGCAGCGCCAGCCGGTGCGCGATCTGCGCCCCACCACTGATGCCATACAGCAAAACATCGTCGGATGGCAGGTCGTACTGGCGACACAAGCGTCGAAACCCGGTCCGCCATTCCGCCGCGCGCCGGTCGAAGGCCTTATCATACCGCTCATAAGCTTCTTCAGCCATTTCATCCCCACTCGCCGCACTCGAATAACCCCGGAAATTGGTCCAGGTTACCAGCGCCAGGTCATGCTCGTTCGCAAAACGCACCAGATGCCGCAGCGGACCCTGCTCCGTCAGGTTCCACCGCGCATGCTTCGGATGCGCATGGTGCGTCACCACCGCCAACGTTCCCCGAATGGGATCCTCCGGCAGGCGGACAAAGAAATGGATGTTTTTGAAATACTTTAAACGAGTTTTCTCGACGATTGTTTCAACATTTGCTTGTGAGCTTGAGACAAAAGCAATAGCTAATCCAACTAAGAGAGTAGGCGGGAGCTTAATCATGTGAAAGGCAAACTTTCCTTGCTCCATCTAAAATTTGGGAAATTAAATCCTTATCAAACAAATAGTAGATAGGGTTTAGACTATCTTCAACTTCAAGAAAAGAGCATTGATCAATCTTTGAGTTTTTAAAATCTCCCTGGATAGCGTAAATTTGGGATCTCAGCCAAAGGGCCTCGGCTTCTCTATATTGCTCGTTTAAAGCCTTATCAGCAAACTCCTTAGCTTTTAGCAAGTTGCCACCGGAGGGATCGCTCCAATGATATAGGAAATGCCCCAACGCCATAATATAAAACAAGGAATACTTCCTTGAACCAGACAATGAAAGATAGTTGTTCGCTTGGTCGAAGTATACCCATTCTTCAAGTGGCAACCAATTGTCTCTAACAAATGATAAAGCCGCATAAATGACTTGTTCCTCCTGATTTAAAGATTCAGCACATTCTTGTTTCACCACCAAATCCTGAGCAACTGGTAAAATAGGCCTACCATCCAGATAAATTAAAGATATAACAAACAAGGAAAATGTAATTACATTTTGGATCATAGCTACACAATTTCTGGATTAAGCGGTTGACATCATTCCGAGAAGACAACACCCATCACTGCCAACAACTTAGTAGCTTCGATGTGTATTCTTGATTGCTCCGGGAAAACATTAACAATTGATTTAATTATATCGGACAGCTCGTAAAGAACATCCGGAATGTTTTCTTTGTTTTTAAATTCAACAATATCAAACATAACCCTAAAATGGTTTAAATATGCGACGACCATCTTCTCTTCACCATTCAAAAAACGCGAATCAAAGGAACTTACGAACTTCCTAACCAAATCAATATAAATCATGCTAATAGCTTTTTGGCAGGTATATAAAATTGATTTTTGGTGGATCGGGAAAGCAACAAAAAATGGTCTTTTCAAATCTTGTTTTTTCAATGCACTTTCCTCAAGAGTCCATGCAAAATGAATTGAGTCAAAAAAAAGAAGGAGATGTTTTCTGTCTAAATACCGATTTCGCTCATTGTATTCTCCGTTTTTAACAAGTCGTATAATATCAGTGTATGCATTATCACTTTTCTCATGTGATTCAGAATTGTCCAAGTGCTGATAATAATCGTATAGGTCCTCAATACAAGCACCCCTCAAGCTTACCATTGATCCAAAAAGAAAGTATATAAAAAATGTTTTCATAGTATATCTCCGAAGATAGCTGAGATGGACTGTCATGGACAGCAATCAGCTTCAGCTGTCCGAGATTCGTAATGACTCATATTCCAGGATGAATTATAAACAACACTAGTATCGCCCGAAATATTTGTTACTGAAGAATTCTCTACAACATGATCCCTAGATGGCAAATAAGCAGAATTTCCACCATAAACAGTGTAAGTCACAACTTCATCTCTCATTAAAGCATCCAAACCCCTTCTCTCTACCTCGAAAACATCTCTGGATACCTTTTTATAATTTCCTGAAGCATCCACGGAAGGAATAGATGACTCATCGCTGGGATCATACGTTGCTGAAAATGACACAGGGAAGCCCGGGTGGGTCACGGAAAAAGTATAGCTCCAAGAATTAAATGACCAAGAATCTTGAGGTAAATTTCCACCACAGGTCGATACATTAGATTCGTCCTCCAGTTTTGATACTCTGGTTTCAATTCTTCTATTATCTTCCAAAGCATCATAATCCCAATATCTATAGTGGTACGGATAGTCTCCAGAAGCGGCTACTATACTGTATGCTGTATCAGCAACATTTCTAGAACTAAATATTTCTATATATCCGTCCGAAGAAATATCCTCCGGCGTGGCGGCTGGTTCTAAACGATCAATGATCAACTCATTATCCAGGTCGCAGCAATGCGTTGTGGGATCATATTCCACTTCACCGCAGCAAGCCATATTGGGACTCGCGGGCTCGTCCCCTTCGCAGGGGCAGGGCTCGGGGGTGGTTTGGGCGTCGAGCAGGCTTCCTCCCCAGGGAAGGAAGCCTACGATCAGTACTGAACAATATCGTTGAAGGATTCTAGCCATGATTGGATCGGTTGGGATTCTGTGATTTGGATGTTGCGTGTGCCTTTACGGCGTTTGATCAAAAGTTGCCTGCCGCTGGGCGAGTGAATGAGGGTTTCCCGACCGGTTTCGGGGTAGCGGAACCATTGCTTGCGGCCATTAGCGACCTCCATGTAGGCAATGCGTCCGTCGGCATTAAGCCGTTTAAAACTGAATAGTTCGCCATCAACCCGATGGTAGACAACTTTGGCTCCGGTGCCTGCTTCCCGGCGAACGGCGAACCAGTGTTCTTCGCCATTGTCCTTGAACTGCTTCCAGTCGGTGATGGTGCCATCGGGATCGTAGAGCGCCTGATGGACCAGGCGCTCGTTTTCGAACCGGTCGATGGTGTAGCTGCCATCCGGGCGGTCCTTGCGTTTCCAGATGGTCAGCAGGCCCTCCTCCCAGCGACGGAGCAAACGTCCTTGAGTATCATAACTACGCCGCTCAAGGGTTTTCCATCCCTCGTCGGTTTTCTCCTCCTTTTTGCGCAGGTTCAGGTGGCCCCCGCCCTCGGACATGATGAAGAAATCGCGAATCAGGCGGCCGGTCTCAGGCTCGGTTCGGGTCCGGATCCCCTTGTTCCAGTCATAGGCCCAGATGGTGGGTTTTTGCGCGTCGGGGGCCTGATGTTCCAGGCGAACCGCCCGGGGATGGGGACGGTCCGGGATGCGCCCGTCGTGCTTGAGCGGGTCCCAGTCGTCGTTGGAGACGGTGTAGTGCCCCGCCGAGTCCGCGACCAAAAACCCGCTCTGCGCTTCCCAGGCGACAAAGCTCTCAGTGGGGGCGACTGGTGGCTCCGGGCTGGAGTCGGTATCAGCAGCCAGAGCATTCGTCGCTGCTTCGGGTGCCGGTACGGGCCAGGACTGGATGATCATCCGGTTGGTGCGCGCCCGGAGTCGGGTATCTTCCGGGCGGGTCCGGATGGCTCCCTCCGCATACTGGTACGCTTCCCGGCGCCCGTCCGGCCAGGTCAGCTCGCGCAGGAAGGATACCCGGTAGTTTTTGTAGGGGGTTTGACCGTCGGGGCTGACCGCGTCGCCCTCGCCCATCGTGACCGACAGCCTTTCCTCCCCGACTTGGATCCGTTCGGGAATGGTTGTCCCGGCGTAGTCGATTTCGAGGACACGGTCCCGGCTGCCGGCCTCCTCGATGTATCGGATGAGCCCCCGCCCCGACCAGCCGACCCGGTACTCAGGGCACGCCGTCCCCATCCGGAAGCCCTGCAGCTGCCCGTCCTGGAACCGGTACCACCAGTCCGCCCGTTCCGTGGCCTCGATGAGGACCTCGCCATCGTCAGCCACCGTAGCCACCCATTCCTGGCCACGGTGTCGAAACACCTGTTCGTCCCGGTCCGTTTCGGCGGTCCGATCCAGCACAAAAAAGTGCCGGTACTCATCCGGGCCGTCCCAGTACAGCCTGTACTGCGAATACACACCCACCGTGGTCCGCAGCAGCGGGAGGTACCAGTACGGCCCAAAGGTCCCCGGCTCCCGGAGCGGATTTGTGTTAAACACCAGATTCAAGGGGAAACCCTGCCGACCCCCCACCGGCAATTCCCCCATTTGCTTTACGATCCGCGCGTAGCCGTAAGAATCGGACACACCTACCATGTTTGACCGGGGCGAGAAGCGGAAGGGGTCGGCAAAAAGGGTTGCAGGAATCAACGCCATAATTATGATATTTTTATTATTAATAAGCATGTCACAAGTTGACCTTAAAGCTAAATTAATTGGCGCTTTTCTCGGTTGAGGAATAAAGATCCAACGCCGCCCGAAAAAGCTCTTCAAAGTTTTCAGAGGTCATTTCATAGGGATGGCTAGTTATTACATTCGGAGACGACAGGTGAGTCTTGTCTCTACTGAAAAGATTTACTGCGGTAAAAGATACAAGAACTCTTTCTATATCAATTAAATTTAAATCAATCAATTCACCTCTTTTAAAATAGCTTATCAAATTTTCGACCAAAATTTCAGTAAGCTTAATTTCAATATCTTTTTCACCATATAAATAAGCATCAGGGCTATAATCATTAACTGAACCGGGAGGATTTCTCCAGCTTGTTGCCGCTACATTATTTGGCTGCTTGAAAATGACGGTCACATTCATCCCTATGAAATGAGATATATCATCCGATACTAGAAAATAGACGCCATTTTCGGAACTCCCGGTTGGGCCTATCCTTAAAACTGTTTCATCAAGGACTGCACCTTCTTCTATTATAATATGACCGAGCGACGATTCCCCGCCTCCTTTCGCCGAACTCAGCGAGAATAGAAACAAAATTAAAAGCCAAGCGCCAATTCCTTTGACCAAGAAAATACTATTCGCAAGAGACATTGGATGGACTGTTAGGAAAAGTGGCTTATGAGAGTGTCGTACATAGCGACGGTTGGAAGGGCTACGACGGGCTCATCGACATCGGTTACAAGCGACACTTCCGGATCCATCACAGCGCCAATGAGTTCGCGCGGGGCAATAGCCTCATCAACGGTATCGAGTCCTTCTGGAGCTACGCCAAGCCACGCCTGGCCAAGCACCAAGGGCTCTCCCGAAGACTCTTCTACCGCTACATCAAAGAGACAGAGTTCCGCTCCAACCATCGACATGAGAATCTTCATCGCCTACTTCTCAAACTCTACAGAAACCAGCCCCTTACTTTCCAGTAACGCAGCATGAGCAAAAAAAGACTCAGTGCGATACTGCAAACAAACCAACCGATATCCCATTAATGTTTATTAACACTGGCTTTTTGAAATTTCTCTCGATAAGTTATTAAAGCCTTAAGAGCCTTACCATTCGAATATTTATAAGCAGGTATTAGCAACCCACTTGCGGCATTTTCCGACTTAGGACTACGAGGGTCTTCGCTGTTGAGAACGGAGATTAAAAAATCGACAGCATCAGGATTGTTGGTTTCTGTGAAAAACGACACTGAATAAACTAAAGAATTGGCAGCTATACTACTTTCTAGAATTTTTGATTCGTAGAAAGCCTTGGGGAAACTAGGTTTTTTTGCCATCTCTTTTGCGTAGGATATCCACGCGGAACTGGAAAACAAATACAACTCTGATTCACTCAAATTAATCAATCGTTTCAAAAAAGAAATCTTGGATTCCGAGCTAGGAATCGCATCCAGCATATGAGCCCACACGAAATGAAAATACTTTCTATTCCCATAGCTAGCTATTGCGGCCTGCTTCAAGTCGTTTCCATCAATGGCCAAAAGGTTACTAAGTGCATCCGTGTCCAGTCTATCCGTTTCAACATATGTTTCATAGACATCCGAGAGAGATTCCAAGGCAACAATTTCATTATCATCAATGCTTGCGAGACCAACCACATGGAAGGATAATAACAGTAAACTCCCTAATACCCAATTAACATTACTCATGGCATTCAATTGTTTGTTTTGCATATTCTTTTATAGTGTTAAAAAGGTCATTATTTAAGCATTTCACAGATTCATCAAAGGCCATTTCGAGGAAAAACAAAGAGTCCCGAGAATGCCACGTGCCAAGTTTTAAAATTCTTGGCTTCGCATAAGGAAAATCCATCGGCAAAATAACTATAGTTGACACTTGTAAATGGTAGCCCTCAACACTTGTAGTCTTCGTTGTATTTACAACACGCAAAGTATCCTTTGCGATTTGCTTGGAAAACTTAGAATATATTTGATCAAGAAGCTCTTCATTCTCGCCTTTTGCGATATTTAAAAATTCATCGAATGTCGAAAAGGTTTTTGGCAAACGGGTTAATTCATAATAAGCACCATTACCAAAATTTCCAACGCGTATCTGGTTGCCCTCACTTTCGTATTGCTTAAATTGCCCGTCAATTTTCCAACAACTTTCAAAGGTTATACAATAAAAACCAATCAAATGAGAATTTACCAGAATAAATACCGTTAAAGCAATTAGTGATTTTTTCATGAAATTTGAGATTTTGATTAGTTAGGGCAAACCCAGTCAGGACATACCTTTGTGCTGCACCAAGCCCAACTCATGCCGCTTTCAAGCATTTGCGCAGTTAAGTCTACACAGATTTCGGCTGGATTCGTTTGAGCACAGTTATCAACATAATTTTGTAGCCAATCCGGATCATTACAATCAGACATACTGCCGCTGAAGCACAAATTGGCACGTGTTTGCTTGTATTCCCTATTTCCAGAGCCTGAATTGCAACAATAAATATGATCTTCACCAGTCCGGATTGAATTACCATCAGAACAGCATTCCACTAAATTAGCAGTGTATACCTCTCTTGTGCCGCAACACGTATGAGTTGACGTATCCATGTTTCTGTTTCCACAACATTCAAATGACCCATCATCCGGGTCGGGACCGTTGCCATGTTCACAAGGATCATGCCTGCAGGGCCAAAACCACAAACAAAAAACAAGGCGTTCTCTTGATTGCTTTCATTAAACAAACAGCTATATTTTACAGTTGAGCCGCTGAGTCTAATTTTAATTTATTTAACTTTAGATGATTGAAGGGAATAGTGTAAAATTGCTTGAACAAGTTTTTGCTTTGAATTTACGATATTTTTCGGGGGAGGTAAAAATTTATTCAACAAGTCATTTCCTGGAAGTTTCATTGGAATACTGGATTGAACGGATTCCTTAACACTCAGAACCCAGGCTTCCTCTTCTTTAGTTAGATTGGATTCCTCAAAATACCTTATAAAATATGCCAACCTAGATCGCTGATCATTATACAAGCGCGTCAACTGAGATAGCAAATCTGGCGTGATTTCATCAAAAGGAATTTGTAATAGTGCCCGATTCCCAATTTCCAGTTTATCCAAATATGAAACATTTTTAAATTCAAGATAGTGTGTCAATAGTTGCTGCACAAAGTATTTGTAACTCACATTCCGATTGCCATCGCTTTCTTGGCGAAAAAAATACTCAATGTTTTCTCTCACAACCTGGCCGACAAAGCCCGGATAAAAGTGGTGAGCCCAATCATAGGGAATCAATGCAATAAGATCAGCTTGAATCACCAAATTCTTTGAGTATTCATTGGTATAATCAGCAGATCTCCCTTCTTTGAGTGTTTTTAGTGTCTCTATAAGAAACCGCAATCTCTCGTCATATTCATAACCCTTACTCTCAGGAATTTCACCATGCTCAGCTATGATTGAATAAAAATCCTTCACCCGCCTCAGAAATGAATCTGGTTTTTGGGACTCAGGATTTTGACTAATTCTTTTATAAGCAATATTTACAAGAAAGAAAATTGGGCTCTCAAAACCGGCTACATCTTCATCCATTCTTTTATGGGTTTCTTCATTTAATCGAAAACCCATGTTAGTCGCATAAAAACCTAAATCGCTTTGTCCTGTGGCATGCAAAAGGTTGAAGACTGTAATGTTTAGAAAAACTAAACTAATTCTTTTCATTTTCTACGAGGAACAGCAGAGAAAGCCCGAAACGCCGCCCAATTGAAACGGTTGGTCTACCGCAGATAGATTAATGTTATACTGATCTGCCGCATTTGTTGTTGTTTCGCTTCCTGCGTAACTCCAAACAGATACGCCATTTAATGCATCGCCGTGCATAAGAATTTCGGATTTCATCACATGTGGAGAGGTTGTCTTTACATTCGAAGACGATGGGTTTTTTCTGTTTACAAAAGAGATTTACTGCGTCGAAGGTTATAATCACTCGGTCTACGTCGAAAAACTAGGTTCATGCTGCATTGTTGACTGGTTGAAGCGGCATAAGGCTCTGATTAGTTAGGGTAAACCCTGTCGAGATAAGGTTCGTTCAGCAGTTTCAGTCTTCAAAGTAAGACTCAAGTTTTGCGAAAACTTCATTTCTTACTTTTTCATAAATTACCGGTAAGTTACTTTCCAAAACATCATGACTGGAAATTCCAGAACACAAACTAAGGTCATTGATTCCATATAAAGCCATTGCAGCCTTTTGAGCACTTTTCCCACGCAGTTTACCAATCTCCTGAATTGCTATTTTCTTTAAAATCGATTTGTCATCAACCAGCATTGCTTCAAAAATAAAAGTTTCATTTTCATTAAGCTCAATGGTGTCTGAAAATTTTACTAAGTAGCAAAGGCCAGTTTCCTTCAGGGACGAGGGAAGCTTATAATACTGCTCAATGTGGAAGAAAATGTGCAACACATATCTAATCGACGCCTTGTTTACCTCCCAACCGCCGGAAACCAGACCTTTTAAAATCACACTCAATGTATCGAAAACAAAATTAGGATATCTTTCGATAACCCAATCATATGGAATATTGCCCAAAACATTATATTCAACAAGCTTAATGGGGTCATCGACATCTGAAATTATGACAGGACTGAAATTACTGCTCCTAAGTTTTTTTATAAATTTTAATACAAAATCTGCGTCTTCATCAAACGTTCCTGAATCTGGTATTTTTCCGCCATTCACATAAATCTTACAGTAAAGACCAACAATTGAGCTGTCATCTGAAAAAGAAGATAGAGATGCAGTTGTAGAAGAATACCTTTTAAGCATTATTTCAGCAATTTTTTCCCAATAGGCATTATCATCTAAATCCTTGAATGGCGGATTATTTCCATAATAATGAGACCCCTTAAAAGCATTTGGCATTTTAACACCTCGCCAGTGAGCATGCTCACAGGCGATCAAATCATGGCCCACAATGAAAATAAATATGCCAAGAATAATTGGGTTTTTCATAATAGGTTTCAACTTGAACAACAAAGGTAGTTAACCATTCCATCTGCAGCCACAAAATTATCAATTTCGGAACTTACATCTGTAGCAGAATCAGGCTCTGTACCCGACCATTGCTCCACTCCATAGGAGTCATAAACGGTATAAGAATAATCTACTACTGTACCGCTGATTAATGTTCTGAGAATTTTGTATTTTTTTCCTGTCTTATAAATATTTGCTGTGTCGTTGTGGTCTGCCGAACTGAAGGCTGAATCATTCGACTCTGCACCAGACCAAGTTGCACTAACTCCAAGTGCTTTATAGGCAATAGAAATACCGAAACTAAATGCCCCCACTGTAGTAGTATCCGCCGGAAGGCCATTGCCGCAGCCAGGACTAAATTGAGGCGTTGAATTTGAAAGCCACTCATATTCTTCTTCAAAGGACACATCCACTAAATTAGCCGAAATTTCCTTTTCTCCGTATCTTGGAACTCCACCAAAGGTACCAAAATAGTAAGGTTCTGTTTTTTGAATATGTGAAAAAATCCCATTAACTGTAATAGTCACGTCGTTCGGCAAAGTTGTAGGCAATAGCACATTTCCGCTGTCATATAGTCCATCTTGTTGAGCAACGACTTCATAAGTGGCACTAAATTCATCTGATCCTGTTCCTGTAGTTCCTGTTTGGCATTCCCAATCTGTAGTCATTTCCAGCTCCACTGACTTGTTTCCTGTTGTGGATGTGTCCAAATCGGCAGTAGCACCTGACGTTCCTCCGCTTATATCACCAGACCACACATGAGCTGTTCCTTGCGCAGTCCAGGTAATCGTGGTATCTGAAATGGGATCACCGTTTGCGTCGCAGCAAGGTGTGCCTGATGCAACCGAAACGGTCCCAACGGAATCAGACAGTTGAACAACCTGTCCCTCACAAAATGTAGTATGAGAATCAGGTGCAACGATTGAGCCGCGCAAGACTCCCAGAGCCAGAAATAAAAATAGTGTTGTTAACTTCCAGTATTTCATCGTATTTGATTCAGGTTAGTTCATTGCCCATATTATCAGCTTGTCCCCCGCCATCGCCGTCATCCGGGTCTTCTTCGCCACAGGTGGTGGTAGCGACGACCCAGGGGTTGTGTGCGGAGTGGTAAACAAAGGCAGACCCAATAAGGCCTGCGATGGCGAATAACAGCGCGGCGGCGCATTGGATTAAACGGTCTCTTGAAGGTTGATGTGTCTGGTTCATTGCTTGTGTGCTGGTAGGATTTCAGGGTTGGTGAAGGTGCAGCCACTCAGACAAGAGGGCCGGCTTGTGAAAAACACTGAGCAGGGCGGGATGCAGCGCGGCCTCCGGCTGGTTGAAAGTCCGCAGCGAGGCGACATCGGCAAAGACCGTCTCTTTTTCCCATGTCTTGTCCTTTTTGTGGATGCTCCCGAAAAAGGACCGGACAAAGGCCTCGAACCGGCCGTGGCGGACATGTCCGGTCTCGGGCAGGTTGATCCAGATCCAGGGCCGCTGGTGTTCGCGACCGGCGTAAAAATAGGCGAAGGAGGGAAACCAGCGCACGCCGTCGAGGTCGCCGCAGGCGATGATACCCGGCGGGGCGTCGGGATCGGCCCGCTCCGGGTGGTCCCAGAACTGGGCGGAGTAGGCAGCGAAGGCGGTCACCCGGTCCGGCACCCATTCGGCGAAGCGGCTGGTGAAGTGGGCACCGCCGGAGAAGCCGTAGAGGGTGATGGGGAGCGGGCGACCGTACAGGCGAACGATGTGGTCGAGCAGCGCCTGCCCCGAACCCTGGTCGGGATAGTAGTAGCCCCGGGGATTACCCGGGTCGTACAGGCCGTCGGGATCCGACCGGAAGGCGATCGCGATCAGCCCGAGGCCATGCTCTCGCGCGAACCCGGTCCAGGGCTCCTCCTCCAGGAAGAAGGCCCCGTCACCGTTCATGCCCGGGCAGAGGACGAGGACGCCTTGTTCGTCACCCCGGACCGGCAGGTGGTGAATGGCGTAGCTGTCGGCGGCCGGGGCCTGGGAGATCGGCAGAGCCAACAGGCAGCCGACAGCCAGCAAAAGCTGGAAAGGGGGTAAAACGGATATTCTCCAAATAAAACGGACGTTGCCCGCGTGTGGCGGGCCGAAGAGCCCGCCACTCCATGGAGTCGCCGGCTCTCCGGTCGGCGACCGCGACCCACGCACGAACCCCGCTATCCCCGTCTGTTTTCGCTCCGCTCCCATGGTGGCTTTGTTCTTGGTGCGGTTGATCGCTTCAGGGAGGGGAAAGCCTTACCGCACCAGCGCGTGGGCGTAGAGCGTGCGCTCGGGCAGGCTGTCGCCGCCGACGCGGATTTTGACGATGCCCCGGCTGGGCTCGGTGGTGTCGAGCGGGGCGACCACCACTTCGACCGCGCCACTGGCCTCATCCGGGGCCATGGCCGACACGGCATAGGTATCCGAACCGGACTCGACACCGAGGATCCGGACACCGAAGGCCCGATTGGGCAGGATGGTGACCGATTTACTGGTCGGCTCGGTTCCAGCCCGCCAGAGCAGCAGTCCGGGTTTGACCGTAACCAGACGGGGGATATCCAGCTTCAGGCCGAGAGCAATGACTGGCTGACTCAGGTCATTGGTGTGGACCCGCACTTTTTTGTGCTGATGGCCCTGGCGGTTGCCGACCGCAAACCGGCCTTCGATGATCCCTGTTTCCCCGGGGCGATAGGTTTTCTTGGCGAGTTGCGTGGTGGTGCACCCGCAACTCGTCTTCACGTGCTCGATGATGACGGCCTGGTCGCCTGTGTTCTCGAACGGAAAGGCGAACGGGTAGTGCTTCTCGCCCGGTTGGATCGTGGCCTCGATGACCGTCCGGTCAAAGGTCAGCTCGGCCCGCAGCCCGGGCAGGGCGACGATGATCAGGCCGGCAGCAATCCGGAGAGAGAGAGAGAACGGCACAAGGGACTGACAAGGGTCATAGGAACTTGAGGCTAAGCGTGATGTTGTGTGGTTGTATACGCGATCGGGCCGTCGGCAAGTGTTTTTTTGTTAACGTTTGGTGACGTTATTATTCTTCGATTTTGGAGCTTCGTTCATGCCAATCTTCAGGTCACTGACTGTTTTTGCTCATTTTGTTTGGTTAGAAATCAGGTTGCGGTGCAATCATGATGGTTTTTCAAACGCAAAGCCGCAACGGGCGCGCAGGGTTGAGGATGCCGGCTGGCTACCCACCGCAAAGCCGCCAAGGGCGCAAAGCCGGAAGCGAAGGTGATCGGACCCCGAGTCGGTAGGGAAAGCACAAGGGTGCACAGGAGCGGAAGCGTTGGCTTACCCCTCACGACCGCCCCGTTGACCGACACCGCCACCAATGAGCGTGTGCTCCCTTCGACAGGCTCAGGATCTTCGACAAGCACACGCCTCCCATGGGTTCGCCGTCCCTGGGAGGGCGGCGCTTCAATACATAACAGGTACGTCTACCGCCCGTCGCGTCCTTGGCGGCTTCGCGGTTGAAGGCCCCCGTCAGCCCGCCATGACCGCCGTCATGAAATCCTGGATACGCTCGGGCTGAAAGCTCTGCATCCGGGTTTCGGGATCGCGGCCGTAGTAGGGTTTTCGCCGAAGGCACGGTTGGCGGCGATGAGGGTGCCCTTGCCCCGGTCGGTGATCGCCTCGCCGGCGAAGGAGTTGATGCTGTTGCCGGTCAGGCTTGGTACAAAGCGGCGCCAGGGACGCCGCACTCCAAGGTCCCGCTTGGCGGGACGGCGGGCAGTCCAGGGATTGTTGCAAAACTGCCTTGAGCACCTGCAGCAGGCAGCAACCTGTGCCTCAATGCACCATGCAGTATCGCCCTGCGCGCCTATCCTTTTTTCAATCGATCGGTTGGCTTCTTATTGTTCCCTCTTTGCTCATGCCCCAGCCTGCACCCGACTCCCCGCCGCGTCCTTTCCCGATTACGGGGGAAAGCTACACCTGGACCGGCCCGGACGGCCTGGATCAACCGGCGCGCGTCTGGAAGCCGGAAAGCACTGCAACCCCAGCCTACCTGGTGGTGGCCACGCACGGCCTGAACGGCAGTGCCGAAGATTTTGAACCGCTGGCCCGGGCGCTGGCCGATCGGGACGGGGCGGTGGTCCGCGCGCTCAACCTGCGCGGCATGGGCAACGATCCCGTGCCGAAACGCATCGGCGATCTCAAAGGGCGCGAGGCGACCTGGATCGAACAGCTGCAGGCCTTCAGCGCAGAAAGCCGCAAACGCCATCCCGGGCTGCCCGTGATCTGGATCGGCGAGAGCCTGGGCTCGGTCATTACCGCGCATACGCTGGTCCATACGCCGCCGGACGCCCTGCCCGCGGCGGCCGTGCTGGCCGTCCCGGTGACGGCCCTGGAAAATCCGCTCAGCTGGTGGCAGGAGGCGCTGTTCCGGACGATGAATGTCCTGGCGCCGTGGAAGCGGATCGACCTCGAGGCACTGGGTGAGGACGCCGCCCCCGCCGATGACCCCGAGGCGCGACGACTGACCCGCGATGCCGCCTACCAGGCCTGGAATGAGCAGCGTCCCGACAAAGTGGATACCTTCACGCTCCGGCTTCTTTTCACGATGGGGAAACTGATCGAAGCGATGCCCGCCTTCGCACCGGACCTGCCCGTCCCCACCCTCGTCCTCTCCGCCGGGCATGATATTTTTATCCGGCTGGATCAGGTGACCCCGTTTGTCGAAGCCGCCCCGGAGGATCGCGTCACGCATCAGGTTTATCCGGACAGCTACCACCTGCTGTTTCACGACCTGGAAAAGGAGCGGGTGGTCGCGGACGTCCGGGCCTGGATGCGGGGAGTGGTTCAGGATTAAGGTTTTCAATCGCGTTCCCCGCGTCCCGTTGGGACGCGTGTTTTTAATATATACGCGAGACCCCGGGGTTGCGGGCCCGATGGCCCCTTCACCCCGCGCTACGCTGCTCCCGTCCCGCCGGGACGGGGGTCGTGGTTTCCTATGACAGGTACCCGGAGTTGCGGGGCCTGCGGCCCCTTCACCCCGCGCTACGTTGCCCCCGTCCCGCCGGGACGGGTGGGCCCCTTCCAAAAAACGCTTGCGGCGCCGGCCCTACAAGCGGCCCTTTCCTGTAGGCCTGCCGCTTGTCAGCGATCGTGAGCTTGTCGAGGGCCGGCACGCCGACGGACCGGAGAAATCTGACGCGAGGACACATACCCGCCCCTTTAGCCATCCGGCGTCTTGCAGGCAGCACCGATTGGTCTCAGGGTCTGGCAGTGTGGAATGGCTCGTTTTCCTGATCCTCGCCGCGATCGCGCTGGGGCCGATCCTGGGCGTGGTCGCCCTGATCAAAGTAATTCGGGCGGAGCGGGCAATCCGGGCGCTTCAGGAGGCGTTGGCGGCTGCTCGTAAAACAGAAGAGGCGCCTTCGGCGCGTGAACCGGCGGAGACCCCTTCAGACGCTCCGGAGGGGGTCAGGCCCGAAAGCCCGGTTTCCGATCCACAGCGGACTGAGCCTCGGCCGTCGCCCCGGCGGGCGTCGCAAGCGACGCCCCTACCAAGCACGCAGCCTGAGTCCTCGCCACCGCCCCGGCGGGCGTCGCGAGCGACGCCCCTACGCAGCGCGCAGCCGGACTCCGCATCTTCCGATATCTGGTTCGAAACCGAGGCTGAGCCCGGCGACACACCGCGTTCGCGGTCCGTGCTGGTGGAGATCCTGACCGCGCTGCGGTTGATGCCGCCGCGACGCGCGGAAGGTTCGTCGGAAGCCGACATGGTGGCGTGGTGGGCGGTGCGCATCGGGACGCTGCTGGCCGTGATCGCGGGCGTCTTTTTTGGCGTGTACATCAACCAGAGCACGGCGGCGGTGGTAAAATTCGTCCAGTTGCTGGCGGTGGCGCTGGCCTTCACCGGCTTCGGCTTCTGGCTGGAAAAGCGCCTGCCCAGGCTCGGCACGGTGGTCATCGCGGGGGGCTGGGCGCTCCTCTTTTTCACGGCCTTTGCCGCTTACGCGGTGCCGGCGGTTCAGGTGATCCAGAATCCGGCCTGGGGGGTGGCGCTGCAGGGGCTGGTGGCCCTTCCGCTGTGCGGGCTCGCTCTGTTTCGACGCGACGAGGCACTACTGGGCCTGGGCTTCGGCTTTGCCTACGTGACCGCCTTTTTCTCCTTTTACACCGGGTTGCCGGCCTATGCCTATTATGCGAGCCTCATCCTGGCGCTGGCGGCGGCGCTGACGGCCTGGCGGAGCCGACTGCGGGCAGCGAGCTGGGCGGAGGCAGTCGGCTCTCCGGCGGTCTTCGCTGTATGGTTTCTATGGATACAGCCGCCCTTCGGCCATGCGCTGACCGGTCCCGGCGCAGCGGGGGTCTTCCTGGTCTGGTGCTCGGTGGTGCGCCTGCTCGGGGATATCCGGGCCACCCATGGCACGACGGACGCGACAGTACGGCCTAACGTCGACTGGCGCCGGATGTACCTGGTCGGATCCAATGCGTTGCTGCTGGGGATCGGCGGGCTGTTCTTCTGGGCACGGGCGGAGGCCTGGCTGGCCACTTTTCTCTTTGGCGCGGCGGCGTTCTGCCTGACCGCGGCCGGGGCGTACCGACTGCTGCGTGAGGACGGAGACCTGGTGGCTGCCTTCACCGTCAAGGGGGCCGCGCTGGCCGCGCTGTTCCTGCTGGAGACACTCAGCGGGGCGGCACGACCGCTGGCCCTGCTAGCGGAGGCGGCGGTGCTGCTGGCCGCGCACAGCCGGCGTCCGCGCGCCTGGCGGGAAATCCTCTGGATGGCGGTCTGGGTGGTCTCCGCCGCGCTGGCTTACGAACAGGCTGCGGGCGGGTTCGGCGGCTACGCCTGGCGCATCTGGACCTGGGAAACGACCCAACTGCTGCTCTGGCTGGCCGGCAGTTTTGCGCTCTGGGCGTGGGCCCGGCACAGCCTGGGTATCCTGCGTGATCAACCGCTGCGCGTCTGGATGATCCTGCTGACGATCGGGCTGGCGGCCGGTTGGGCTTTGGTTGCGAAAGGTCAGGGATTCAACCACGCGCTGGCCCCCACGCTTCTCTGCGGGATGGCCTTCCTTGCGGCGGCCGGCTTTGCCTGGAAAACCGGCTGGTTTCCGGCCCGGCTGATGGCCGCGCTCCAGCTGGGGCAGGGACTGTTGTTGCTGGTGGAGGATGTCCATCTGGCGCAGCCTGAGATCGGGACCGGCACCTGGATTGCCATCCACAGCTGGTGGCTGCTGGTGCTGGGCGTGCTCATCCGGGACCGGGTACTTGGCGACACCGAAGACCGTCCGGTGGTCCGCTGGGTGTTGTCCGCCGCAGCAGTCTTTCTGCTCCTGCGCCTCCTCGCGGAACCGCTGCCGAAGCAGGCACTCCTGGCCGGCTGGGGTGCCCTCACGCTGACCGCTGCGGCGATGGCCTTCAGGGAACGGTTAACCCGACTCACCCTGCCGCTCGCTGGATCGGCCCTGGCCTGGGGGATTCTGGTAGGCCTGGACAGCCAGACCGGCGAACTGGGGGATGCGTGGGCCTACGCCTGGAGCCTGGCCTGGCTGGGGCTGTACCTGACCGGCGGCCTGCTGCTGCGCAGAACGATGGGCAGGCCGAACCTTAGGATGACTCTGTTTGCGCTGACCGGCCTGGGGTTTGCCGTCACCGGGGCCTACCAGTGGCCGGCGGCGACCACGGCCACGATCGGCGTGGCCGGCCTGGCGACGTTCATCACCGGGCTGGTCGCCGATGCCCGGCCCTACCGGATGGTCGGTCTGGCCGGCATCGCCCTCGCCATCGTCCGTGTGTTTCTCCACGACCTCGACGACGCGCAGGGGCGCATCATCGGCTTTGCCGTCCTCGCCGCCGCCTGCCTCGGCGTGGCGTTTCTGTATTCGAAGAGGAAGTTAGGAAGTTAGGAAGTTAAGGAGTTAAAGAGTTAAGGAGTTAGAGGGTTAGGGGGTTAGAGAGTTAGCCCGGACTTCTCATGAAGCCCAGATGTGATGAGCTGCACCTGTCCGCCATAGCTCGAAGAGCGACGGCGGCTTGCCCGCCATAACCCGAAGGGTGACGGCGGGAGGGCGAAACCGGTTGGGCGTGCACTGAGGTGCTCGTCCAAGTGGTTTCCAGCAAAGGCCTGCAGAATCGATCCCGATAGCGATCCCGATCAAAACGCTGTTAAGTTAGTACCATTCCCCCATAACTCTTTAACCCCTTAACTCCCCAACTCCCTAACTTTCCAAAATCTTCTCCGCGATGGCCTCAAGGTCGGGGGCTGCGGTGAGGCCGTCGGCCCACTCGGCGGGGACCTGTTCGGCGCCGTTGGCGGCACCGAGGAGCGCGCCAAGGACAGCGCCCCGGTGGCAGTTGTCCCCGCCGCAGCGCGTGTTGGCGATAATGCCGGAGGCGAAGGCATCTTCAAATTTGAGCGCCAGGTAGAGGGTGGCGGGGACCGCGTCTTCCAGGTAGCAGGCGGTGCTGACCTCGGGCCCGAGCACCTGCATCGGCTCCTTGTGAGCGGCCCAGCGCCGGAGGGGAAATTGCAGGGCCTGAAACCGGCTGCGCCCGGCGTCCTCGAACAGGGCGGCATCCATAGCGTCACCCGTCAACAGGCCGTGGAGCACGCGGGTGACGAGTTCGGCGGCCCGGGCGACCGGCTCACCCTTGTGCGTCAGGCTCAGGTGCTCGCGCTGAACCTCGAGCGCGGTGTCCAGGTCGTCGGCGTAGTAGAGGGCAATCGGCAGGGAGAAGGAGAGCCCGCCAATATGGTTGTCCTCCGCCGCGCATTTCCGGGGGTCCTTACCCCGACCGTAATTGGCGAAAAAATGACGATGGCATTCCTCGACGTAGGTATCGCGGTGGCGCCCTGGTTCGAGCATGAAGGCGGTGTACCGGTCGATCCAGCCATCGACCGCATAACCGCCGTTGTCGGCCAGGAAGCGAAACAATTCCCGAGCCAGTTGAAGATTGAGGGTGTTCTCCCCCGCTTCGAGGAACTGGTGGTAGTGAACGCCAGGTTTGCCCCAATACGTGGCTTGTTCCCGCAGGATATCCCCTTTCGGTCCCGGGCTGTCGTAACGGCTGCGCCAAAGGATGCTGTCGGGATGGGGGTTTTTCGGAGCGGCGTAGGTCAGGAGTTCGCCGTAGTCCCGCGGAATCCGGTCGCGCTTGTAATACCAGTGGACGGGCATCGCATGCGCATCGCCGATAAAAAAACCCCAGAACGCACCGATCCAGCGGGACAATGGGTCGGGGGCGGACGTTGCGGAGGAGGCAGGTTGAGGTTGGGCCATAGGGGTATCCGGTTAAGGCAGCTTACACCTTACAAAACCAAGGCGGCTTGGCCAGCCCCGAAGGTGGTCGGAGATTCGCCAGCAATTCCCGACAACACCCGGTACCTCGGCCCACGGCCGCCGGGGACCCGGTGCCGCGGATTGGCTGTGCCGAGGCGTGCGGCGGCCCTCCCGGGGATTATCAGCAGCTCGGGAGAACGGTCGTCCCCGACCGCCGCGTGGCATTAAATCAGCGCAAGACCGGGTAAGGCATCCGAACGCTGCGCTCAGCGCGGGACAAGCCAGAGGGCCTGGTAGGGATCGAGGGTGACGCCCTGTTTACCTGAGCTGAGGGTCTTGCCGGAGACGATGTCGTAGAACTGTTTCGTCTTCCTGAGCAGTTCGGTGTTCTGCGGATTTTTAAAGACCCTGGCCTCCGGAGTGAAGTTGTAGATGCAGTAGACGACCTCCTGGCCATCCGGCGACACACGGGTCATGACGAAAAAGTCCGGCCCCATATCGAAGACACGTTGCTCGGCATCCGGATGAAAGGCGGCATGCGCAGCCCGTCGGCGCATCAGCTTGACCAAGTCATGAAAAACCCGGGCATGCGGGGTGGCCTTGTCCTTGAGGAGTCCCTCCAATTCATCCACATCCCACTTGCGGCGATTAAGCGTACGGTTGCGCTGCGTCTCCTCGTAGCCCGCGTGCCAGTTTTCGGTAGCGGTCAGGCTGTGAATATAGACAGCCGGGACGCCCTGCAGGCCCAGTGCCAGCACCTGCGAGCAGTAGAAACGCCGCAACCCCAGTTCGGGATCTCCGGGTTCCGAAAGGGCGGAGAAATAAGTGATGTTCAGCTCATACGGACTCTGACTGCCATCGGGGTTGTTCTTGTAGGACACCTTGCCTCCACGGCTCTCCACCGCGTCCATGACGAAGTCCAGCTCGCTGTCGGGCAACAGTCCGGTCAGCGGGCGGACCCCGATCCCGTCATGCGAGCTGGTGAAGTTCAACCAGGTACAGCCGTCGGCGGGCGGCTTGAGGGTCGACGCCCACTCCGTAAGCGTGGTCGCATTCCCCCGCAGCAGGCCGTGCAACAGGAGCGGCGGCAGGCTGAAGTTATACACCATGTGCGCCTCGTCGCCACGGCCGAAATAGCTGATGTTCTCCTCGTGCGGGACATTGGTCTCGGTCAGCACGATAACGTGGGGTGCCACCACCCGGCAGACGTCGCGGATGAGTTTCACCAGCTCATGGGTATTTCTGTGGTGGATACAGTCGGTCCCCAGTTCCTTCCACATGAAGGCGACGGCATCGAGCCGCAGGATCCGCACGCCCCTGGCGATGTAATGGAAGAGGATGTCGAGGAACTCGAAAAGGACGTCCGGATTCTGCCAGTTGAGATCGACCTGGTCTGCGCTGAAGGTGGTCCAGACCCAGGCATCACCGTCCACCGTGGTCGTCTTCGTCAACAGCGGGCTGGTGCGCGGACGTACAACCGCCGACAGGTCCGTCTCCGGATCCATGGGCAGGAAGTAGTGGCGCGCGGGTTGAATCCCGAGACCGAAGTCGCGGAACCAGGCGGACTGGCTGGAGCAGTGGTTCAACACCAGGTCGAACATCAGGTCGAAGTCCTTGCCGAGCGCCTCGACATCCTCCCAGTCGCCCAGGGCCGGGTCGACCTCCCGGTAGTCGATGACCGAGAAGCCGTCGTCACTCGACCAGGGATAGAAGGGCAGGAGGTGGATGGTGGAGATGGAGCCCTTCAGGTGCCGGTTGGCGAAAGCCCGCAGGGTCTTGAGCGGCATCTCCGCCCGATTGCCGGAGCGGACCGAATCGCCATAGGTGATCAGCACGATGTCCTTTTCCGACCAGAGAGAACCCGTCCGCTGCGCTTCCATGCCGACGTCGTAGCGGCCGATCATCATGTAGAAGCGCTCGAGCAGGTATTCGGCTTCCTCGCCGCCATAGAGTTTTCCGAGCCTGCGCCGGATGCGGTCCAGGTCCTGCCGGGAGACGGCCTTGATGACCGAGAAGGCGTAGGAACGGTTGGGTGTGACGGGCATGGTGGAAACCGCTCAAGCGGTGGTCCTGGCGACGGGCGTATCCCCGGTCAGGCTGGTGATTTGAGTACGGAGAATCCGGCGCAGGACGGTGTAGCTGTAATACCGCCGGGCGATCTTGAAATTATGGTCGACCATCCGCTTACGATAGGCCGGATCGTCGATGATTCGACGGACCCGGGCGATCAATTCGCCCGTCACGAAGCCGTCCATGACTATCAGGTCGAAGCCCTTGGGTTCGATGTCCTGGACGAAGATCGAGTAGCGGTTGATGAGGACCGGCACGCGGAAGTAGATGGCCTCGAGAAGCGCATTCCCGAAGCCCTCGTAAAGACTCGGATAGGTCACGAGGTCGGCGTGGTGATAGACGTCCCAGAGCGTATAGATCTTTTTGCCCTCGTGATCGCGTTGGCGTTTTTCCCCGATCCTCCCGGCGACGAAGCGCAGATCCACGCCTTCCTCCTCGGCCAGACCAATCAGTTGGTTGCGATACTCCAGGCCCTCGTCACCGGCGTCATGCGAGATGACCAGTTTACAGCGGGGGTCCTCCAGCATGCCGACGAGTTTGATGGCGTGTTCGATGCCCTTGCGTGGGACGATCCGGGTTGGTTGCAGGATGAAAATGTCGTCCGGTTGGAGACCCACCTCCCGGCGGAAGTCAGCCGCATAGCTGTCGGGCTGGGCGGGTGGCGGATTGTCGAAGTCGAAGACGTTGGGCACCAGCAGGGAGGAGGCGCCCTTGCGCAGAGCCAGCTGTTCCTGCGCCGCCTGGTTGATAACCATGTGCCGCAGGTTGGGCAACCGGGGCGGAAAGGCCATGTCCAGGTAATCGCCCACCGCATTGATGCTGAACCGGACACGTTCCCAGAAAAAGTCATGATGGTGACAGATGGCCGGCATCTGCGTTTCGGCCAGAAACTCGGTGGTCGCGATGCCGAGCGGAACGTGCATCGGGATAGCCAGGATGTTCTGAGGGACCAGCATGTCGATGTCGTGGTAGTCGACGAACCGGTACAGCGTCTCCTTGAGGTAGTTGGCCAGGTTGCGGATACGCAGCGTCACCTTGGGATCCCGGGAGGATCGCCCCCAGATCCGCTCGTTGATCCACTGGTTTTCGGGAAACCCGAAGTAGGCCTCCGGCACGCAGAAACTCACTCCGGGATGCCGGTCATTGCGCCCGCTGTACCAGTAGCTGACATGTTTGTCATCCCAAAGGACCTTGGCCCATTTCGCGCTTTCAAGCGACACGCCGTCCGAGCCGGCGAAGCGTGTGGAGACAAATCCGATATTCTTGGCCATGGTTTATCCGGGATCGAACCAATCCTGCCAGCTTGCCTCATGCCGATTCCCCCGCAAGCCGGAATGTCCGGATCCGGCAGGGCTCCTGCTAGCCCGAACTTCTCACCAGAATCGGGAAACAGGGCGGTAAACAATGCTGAACGAGGCATTTGCAGCATTTCTTCGAAATGCACGTTCGAGAGGTTGCCCTGTTTCCCGATTCTTTTCGCCCACATGCGCGATCTGCGGCGTTGTCGGGCTGGAAACCGCCTGGTTACGCACCTGAGTGCGCGCCCAGTCGGTTTCGCCCGCCGCCTGGCAGCTCATCCCATCTGGGCTTCATGAGAAGTCCGGGCTAGGGGCTTGCCCGGGTCGCGGGGTGCGCCAAGATTGGATTCCCAAGCCTTCGCTTTCCAGTAAACCCATGCCCACACCGTTGCCATCCATCCTCGAGGTCATACCCGACTGGAGGGAGCGTCTGGAACAGATCCGGGAGATCATCCTCGCCAATGCGGTCATGTTCGGGGAGATCCCGGCCCCCACCTTCGGAGAGGAGCGCCGGATCCGCTTCCTGAGCGACCGTTTCACCGAGGCCGGCTTGTCGAACGTCTCCATCGACGAAGCGGGCAACGGCATGGCCATCCTGCCCGGAAAATCCGGCGACGGAAACATTCTGGTTCTGGCGCATGCGGACACGGTGTTCGCAGAGGTGGTTGACCACGCCATGTCGGTCGGCCCCGACCGCATCACCGGCCCGGGCATCGGAGACAACAGCCTGGGTCTGGCGGCGGTGGCGTCGCTCCCCACCCTGCTGGAGCAATGCGGGATTGAGCTGGAGCACAACCTGATGCTGATGGGAGCGGTCAAGAGCCTCGGGCGCGGCGATCTCGGCGGCATGCGGTTTTTCCTCGAGCACAATGCGCAGCCCATTGCGGCCGGCGTCTGTGTGGAAGGCGTTCATCTCGGGCGACTGAGCTTCGCCTCACTCGGGATGCTGCGCGGCGAGATCAACGTCCAGCTTCCCGAGGACATGGACTGGAGCGCCTTCACCGCCAAGGGCGCGATCGTCATCCTCAATGACATCATCAACAAGCTGCTGGCGGTCCCCCTGCCCTCGCAACCGCGGACGTCGATCGTCCTGGGGTCGGTCAATGCCGGCACATCCTACAACACGCGCCCGCTGAAGGCACAGCTGCGCTTCGAGGTCCGGAGTATTCAGGAGGGGCAAGTCAGGCAGGTTCAGGAGCGGATTGAGGAAATCATCGACGAAGTCCGCGCCGAGACCGAGGCGGAGGTCCGCCTCGAGGTGCTGGCACGGCGACGGCCCGGTGGATTGGCCTACGGGCACCCCCTGGTGAAGGGAGTGCGTGGCATCATGGACCGGTTGGGGATCGAGCCGAAGATCGCACCGAGTACCGGCGAGTTGAGCGAGTTGATCGTGCGCGGGGTCCCCGGCGTCACGCTCGGCCTGACCACCGGCGAAAAGATACACGACTTCACCGAGTCCGTGGACATTGAGCCTGTTTACAAGGGCCTGGCCCAATTAATCGCTACGATCAAAGCCATCGATGAAGGGATTTGCGATGGATAAGATTACGTCCTGGCTGAAAACCAACACCTTTCACCACGGGGCCTTCTGGGACCTCAAGAAGCTGATCGCAGCCAAGGAAAAGAAGGGCGTCTCCATCTCGCTCTGCATTCCCACGCTCAACGAGGAGAAGACGATCGGCAAGGAGATCGTCATCTTCCGCAGCGAGCTGATGGAGCGCTACCCGCTGGTCGACGAAATCGCGGTCATCGACTCCGGCTCGACCGACCGGACGCTCGAAGTCGCCGCCAGTTTCGGCGCCGACACTTACCTCGCCTCCGATATTCTGCCGGAAGTGGGCGACAAGCCCGGCAAGGGGGAAAACCTCTGGAAGGCCATCCACCAGTTGAAGGGCGATATCATCTGCTACGTCGACGCGGACATCAAAAACATCCACCCGCGCTTCTGCTACGGGCTGGTCGCCCCGCTCATTCACAACGATACCACGCAATACGTGAAGGCCTTCTACGACCGGCCGATCGCGTACAGCGGCGGTGTCCGGGCCAGCGGCGGCGGACGTGTCACCGAAATCCTGGTACGGCCGCTCTTCTCGCTTTTCTTTCCGGAGCTGACCGCCCTTATCCAGCCGCTGTCGGGGGAATATGCGGTCCGTCGCGAGGTCCTGGAGGAAATCGCCTTCCCGATCGGCTACGGGGTGGAAACCGCGCACATCCTGGACGTCTACCAGAAGTACGGCCTCGAGGCCTTCGCCCAGACCGACCTCGACCAGCGCGTGCACCGGAACCAGACCACCAATGCCCTTGGCAAGATGTCCTTCGGCATCCTGCAGACCTTCCTCAACCGGCTGACCCAGATGGGTATGGCCGACAAGCTGCCGCCGATGGAAACCCTCTTTCGCCAGTTCCAGGCCGAGGGCAACCGCTACGAACAGGTCACCCGTAAAATCGTCGAGGAGGAACGCCCGCCCATGATCACCATCCCGGCCTACCGGAAGAAGTTCGGTTTCCAGCCCTGATCCCGGGCAGAATCCGCTACCGGCGCACCTCAGACCCATGCGTATCGCGGTCGTCCATTACCACTACCAGCGGGGCGGGGTGACCCAGGTGGTGCGGCAGGCCCTGGACGGCCTGGCCCGGGTCGGGGCCGATCTTCAGGTGGCCGCGCTGGCCGGACCACCCGCCCCGACGCCGGACGCTGCCTTGACCTGGACGGTCGTCCCGGGTCTGGGCTACGCTTCCGCCGACACCGCACCCGATCCGGCAAAGCTGCTGCGGGACCTGCGGTCGGCCGCGAAACGGGCCCTGGGCGGAACTCCCGATGTCTGGCACATCCACAACCCGACGCTGGGTAAAAACCCGTCCTGGCCGGCCTGGATCCAGGCGCTTGCGGAGGCGGGTGAACGGCTGGTCCTGCAACCTCATGACTTTGCGGAGGACAGCCGCGGCGAAAACTACGCCTTGCTTCAGGAGCACCGACCGGCGGGGACCCACCTCTACCCGGTGGCAGACCATATCCGCTGGGCACCCATCAATCGCCGGGACGCTGAGCACCTCCGCACGGCCGGACTGCCCGACCGCTGGTTGAACCCGTTGCCCAATCCCGTCGTCGCGCCGGACAACCCATCCGGCCGGGACCTGCGGCCGGAATTGGGCTGCGACCGCCTGTTGCTTTATCCGGTCCGGATCACCCGACGGAAAAACCTGGGGGAACTGTTGCTGGCGGCCTGCCTGGCGCCACGCGGGACTCTGCTCGGCAACACGTTGGACATCACCAATCCCAACGAGGCGGCCGGCCGCGATTATTGGCGGCAACTGATCAAGGCCCTCGGCCTGCCGGTGCGTCTCGGCCTGGGTACGCCGACGGGGGGAGATTTCGCCTTCGACGATCTGGTTGTCACGGCCGAGCAACTGGTGACCACCAGTGTGGCGGAGGGTTTCGGCCTGGCTTTCCTGGAGCCATGGCTGTGGGGAAAACCCCTTACCGGTCGCAACCTCCCCGGCATCACTCGCGACTTTGTCGGCAAGGGGGTGAGCCTGCCCGGGCTGTACGACCGGCTGGACGTACCCCTCGACTGGCTAGATAAAGCGGAGCTCCGCCGGGCGCTGCAAGAGGCCCTTACGCGAACCTACGCCGCCTACCGGCGACCGGTCCCGGAGGATGCTGTCGACCGCGCCTGGGCGGCTTGGGTAAGCGACGACGGCCGGATCGATTTCGGAGTCCTGAACGAGGCACAGCAGAGCGGAATCCTGCATCGGTTGGTGGTCGATCCTGAAGCGGACAAGGCCGTATCCAGGTTTCCAGGACAATCCCGGGCGGCGTCTGAAACCCTGCGGGTCAACCGGACGGTCATCCGCAAACAGTACAGCTTGACGGCCTACGCCACCCGGCTGGTGGAGCTTTACCGGAAATTGGCCCAGAGCCCGGTGGGACCGGTTGAGGCCCTGGATGCGAACCGGTTATTGGATTGTTATCTCCGACCCGAGGCGCTTACGTTGCTACGCGCCTGATCCTGTGCCCGCCCGCCCTTCGTTCGCCGCGCCGCATGCTTCCGAATTCCTTCCGCAAACTGAGTGAAAACCATCGGCTGCATGTCGGCTTTCTGGGTGGATCGATCACCGAAGGGGCCGGAGCCTCGGACCCGGAAACCCGATCCTGGCGCGCTCTGACCGTCGAGTGGTTGCGGGAACGGTTTCCGGAGGCGGCCATCACTGCAACCAATGCGGCCATCGGCGGCACCAACAGCACCTTCGGCGCGCTGCGCCTGGCCGATCACCTGCTCAAGGACGAGCCCGATTTGATATTCGTGGAATACGCGGTCAATGACGAGAGCGACCCGGAAGGGCGGATCCTGCGTGCGATGGAAGGAATCGTCCGGCATTGCGCACGCGTCCTCCCCGAGACGGAGTTGATCTTTGTCTACACGACGCGCGCCAGCTGGTTTAACAGTCACCGGATCGGCCGACCTTCGCGGGCGGCCGCCCTCCATCAATGCCTGGCTGATTTTTATGGCATTCCCTCGGTCGACGTGGGCTTGCCGCTCTACCGCAAATTCGAGCGCGGCGATGCCACCATTCAGGATCTGCTGCCCGACAAGGTGCACCCCAGCGATGAAGGCCACGCCATTTACGCGGCAACGGTGACGGGCTTTCTCACCGTCCAACTTCAGCGGTATGCCACGCCGAATGATGGCCTGCCCGCACCCCTGACCCACTGTTCCTACGACACGGGTTGCCTGATCGACGCGGTTGATATGGCGGACACCGGCGACGGCTGGAAGACGGTGCAGGAAACCCTGTGCGATCGCCACCCGCGCTATCTGGAAGCGACGTCCCCCGGCAGTCGGCTGACTCTCCGGTTTCAGGGACCCCTCATCGGTGTCCTCTGGATGGTGGCGGAAGACAGCGGCCGGATCCGCTACCGCGTCGACGACGGGCCCGAACAGGTGCTGTCGTCCTGGGATGAATACGCGTTGAAATTCCGAAGGGGGGTCGCTCGCCTCCTGGCCGACCGCCTGGCGGACGGTGACCACACCCTTACCCTGACCGTGGATGACCAACCGCCCGGCGAATCCAAGGGAACGGCCATCCGGCTGGCGGCCTTCCTGGCCAATCCGGCTCCACCCAAAGAGGGATCATGAGCGGATCCACATCCAATCCGGGCGAAAGCGGGGCCTGGCCGACCGACCTCCATCGACGGGTGCGCCAGCAATCCAGCCGGATGGACCCCAATCCCACCGATCAGGCTCCCTTCCTGCGCAGCCTGCATGGCATCCGGGCATTGGCCTTCGATGTGTACGGCACCCTGGTGGTATCCGCCGCCGGCGATATCGGGCTGTTAGATCCAGGCGACCGGGAGACCACCATCCGGGAAACCATCCGTGCCGTTTTCCCCGAGGCCTCCCTGCCCCCTGAAGCTGATTCGATCGACAGCGCGTGGAAGGCGGGCGTGAACCGCGAGCACAACCGCCTGCGACGGGAGGGAGGTATCGCCTTTCCCGAAGTGGATGTCCGGGAAATCTGGGCGGACATTGTTCAGCCCCTGGTGGGTTCGACCGTGACCCCGGATTCACCGCAGATCGCCGACCTGGCCCTGCGTTTCGAACTCGAGGTCAATCCGGTCTGGGGCATGCCCGGCTGGCATTCGGTTCTGCAGGCGGCGCAGGCTGCCGGTCTACCGGTCGGCATTGCCTCCAACGCGCAGTTTTACACGCCGATCATGCTCGAGGCACTGGCGACGACGCCGATGACTGATCTGGGTATCGATCCAGCCTGCTCGGTCTGGTCCTACCGGGAACGCATCGCGAAACCGTCGGAGAGCCTGTACCGGAAGCTGGCCCGGCGATTTCGGCGAGGCCATCGCCTCGAGCCGGGTGAAATCCTCTACATCGGCAACGACATGCGAAACGATGTCGCCCCCGCCGCCGCCGTGGGCTTCCAGACAGCCTTGTTTGCCGGCGACGCCCGGTCGCTCCGCCTGCGCGAAGGCGATCCGCTGGTCGGCCAAACCCGCCCCGATGTCATCCTGACCGGGCTGGATCAGTTGCGCGAAGTCGTTTCCGCACTGAAGAGCTGAGGTGGTGCCCGTAAGCGGCCGCCGGGGACGGCGGCCCTCCCCAGGGGCTTCGAACGAAGACCCTGAGCCTCACACATCCCGCACACAGCGGAACCCGCAATTGGTGGTACCGGTGTCGGGGGTGTTGCTGGTCCGGGCGCCGAGGCGGTAGCGGTTGCAGTAGCTGTCGTGGCAGAGGAAGGAGCCGCCCTTCATGATCTTGCTTTCGCCGGCCATCGGCCCGCGTGGATTGTCGCGGGTCTCGGGTTTCTCCGGGACATGCCAGGCCGGATCGAACCAGTCGTTCACCCACTCCCAGACGTTGCCACACATGTTGTAGAGCTTGTAGCCGTTGGCGCGGAAACTCCGGGCGGGGGCGGACCAGGCGTAGCCGTCCTCGGCAGTGTTCCGGTCGGGAAAGGACCCCTGCCAGATATTGAATCGCCACTTGCCGTCGGGCTTCAGGTCGTCCCCCCAGGGATAGCGTGTCTGGTCGAGGCCGCCACGCGCGGCGTACTCCCACTCCGCCTCGGTCGGCAACCGCTTGCCTGCCCATTTGCAGTAGGCGATGGCGTCGTTCCAACTGACACCCACCACCGGGTGGTCCATCCGCTTTTTGATGTTGGAACCGGGCCCCTCCGGCTTTTTCCAGCAGGCGCCCTCGATGCCGTACCACCACTGCAGGCCCTGGACGGTGTTGGTCTGCTTCAGCTTCCGCTGGCGGGACTTGGGCAACTGGTAGGCAAACACGTAACCCCAGCCGAAGCGCTCGCTGTCGGTCACGTAGCCGGTAGCCTCGACAAAGGCGGCGAAGGCGGCGTTGGTCACCGTGGTCGCGTCGATCCAGAACGGGGCCAGCGTCACCGTGCGGACGGGTCCTTCGCCGTCCTGCGGCCAGCCGTCCGGATGGTCGTTGCCCATGCGGAAGGGCCCGCCCTCCAGCTTGACCATGCCATCGGTCGATCCCGTATCCGCATACCGGATACCCACTCCGCCATCCACCACCTGGCCCATCGCACCGGCGTCGGGGTTGCCGATACCGGTCCGGCAGTTGTCGGGCAGTTGCACCCCGCCGGCGGATTTGGCCGGGGGACAGCAGGGAGCGTCATGGGGTCGGGAAGCGTGAGCCATAGTCAGGAGAGCAAATGCGGGGTCGGCCCGGTCAGGCGGGCCAGGCGGTCACCGTCGACAAAGCCTTCAGGACGATCCCGCAGGCGGTCAATGAGATCCGCGCGGAAGGCGTCCACGGCCTCTGACCAGTCGGGGTCGTCGATCCGGTTGACCGTCTCGCGGGGATCGCTTTCCAGGTCGAAAAACTGTTCATTTCCCAGCCCGGGAAACCAGATGTATTTCCGGCGGCCGTCGGTCAGGTACTGCATGCCCGAATCCAGGGTCGGGATCTCCGAGCATTCGCCGTGGAGGCGTTCCCGCCAGGGGACGTCGTTGGCGGTGAGCAGCGGGAGGACGCTGCTTCCGTCGACCGTATCCGGGACATCGATACCGGCCGCGTCGAGCAGGGTCGGCATGACATCCATCAGTTCCACCGGCTGGGACCGGACCAGGCCGCGCGGGTCATGGCCGCCCTTCGGCGGGCGCAGGATGAACGGCACATGGACCGAACCCTCCCAGGGGGTCCGTTTCCGGAACCACTGGTGATCACCGAGCATCTCGCCGTGGTCGGAGCAGAACAGCACCCAGGTATCGGGCGGTACCAGCTGCAGGATCCGACCGATCTGATCGTCGATGTGGTTGATCGATCCGTAGTAGGCGGCCTGGAACTGGCGCTGTTGGGCCTCGGGCAGACGCACGCGCCAGGGCTCGACCGGGTGGCCCGCCGGCGGGTCATCGAAGACGCGCGCCCAGTCACCGACCACCGGTTCCGGCAGGTCCATGCCCAGGTACCGGTCATAATACAGCTGCGGCGGGGTACAGGGTTGATGCGGGTGCAGGAAACTCACCTTCAGGAAGAAGGGCGCGGTCGGGTCCCGGCGTTCGAGGAAGTCGATCGCCATTTCGGCGCACCAGTTGGTGAAATGGCTGCGTTCCGGGCCCGGCCAGGGCCGCGCGGGATAAGCGTTGGCGGAAATCCCGTGCGCGCCGGAATGGCCCAGCTCGTCGATGCCGATCCGGCGGAGGAAGCGCTGGTAGTCATCGTCCGCCCGACCCGCACCGGCACGGTAGTTGGGGCCGTCCGCCCAATCCATGCTGTCGAAGCCGTAACGTTTGCGCGGTGGGTGGAAATGCAGCTTACCGACCAGGTGGGTCTGGTAGCCGTGCCGACCCAGGACTTCCGGCAGGGTGGGCCCGTCCAGACCGGCGTTCACGTTGCAGAGCGCCCGCTGGTTCGCGGGGGTCCGCCCGGTCATGAGCGTCCGGCGGGCGGGCACGCAGACCGGGCAGGCCGAATAAGCCCGGTCAAAGCGGCAGCCTTCCAGCGCCAGGCTGTCGAGGTGGGGTGTCTGGAGAACCGGATGGCCGGCCACCCCGAGGCAATCGCCTCGCTGCTGATCGGTCAGCAGCAGCAGGATGTTGGGCCGCCTGGTCGAGCCTTCACTCATACGTCGACGGGGTTCCGTCCTTGCGGATCCAAACGGCCGACGGCCTGTTCATAGCAAAAGCGGAAGAGGCAATCCCACTCGATTTCCTGCACCGCCTGAAGGAAGGTGATTTTGGCCGAGTCCCGCGAATCGAGTGCTTCCTGCACGGCATCAACGAAACCTGCGGCGTCCCAACCGTCGCCGGCCAGCGCCTGCTTGGCCCTGGGAAAACCGTCATGGTCGGGCAGCTTCATCACCTCCCGCGTGATATCAGCGCAGGCCGGATGATCCCCGGCCCGGGAAAACCAGTACTTGCTGTTGCCGAAGTCGCCCTCCCGGCGGTGCATGATGGCGTGCCAGAAGCTGCCGGTCGGATCGCTGTCAATCCGCTGGCTGATCTCGTGCGAGGTATCCAGAAAGTGGTGACGGAGCCAAAGACCCGCCAGACAGGCCTGCGCGTGCAGGTCGTCGACCACCACGTCCGGCTCAAAGCTGTCCGGCACGTTCAATGCCTCCAACCTGGGACGGGCTTTTTCATTGGGTGTGCCGGGGCCCAGATCCGTGGTTACCGACTCCTGGCACAATTCGAGCAAGGCCGGCGCGATACGTGGTAAATCATTCATAAGAGAAGATTATAGTCACAACGGCCCGTCAGCCCAACCCTCATTCCCCGTCCGGGTTGCCGAGCAGGCCGCGCAGCAGCCGGGCGCCTTCGCCCACCGCGTCCCGGGACTCGCCGGCGCCACCGGTCGAACCGGCAGGCAGGAGCTGTTCACGCGCCTTGCCAAGCAGGTCGCTCCAAAGCTGACCGGCGTCCGGATCTTTGAGGGTTCCGCGCAGGGTCACCGGCAGATTCCAGACGGTGTATCCGTCTGCCTGTTGGTCGGACAGCAAACCAAGACGAGCCGCGAGGGTGGACAACTGCCCCCGGGAACCGAGGGTGAGGTCCAGCTGCATCGGCGCACCGAGGGCCTCCACCAGACTGGGCGCATCCAGCCGCCCGCCGCCCCGGACCATGAGCGCGTCGGCCTGCAGGGCCAGCGCGCTCACCTCGGTCAGTCCCCCCGCCTCGCGGGTCAGGGAAAGATCGAAATCCAGAAACGGAATCTCCGAAAAATAGGGAATCATCCGACCGAGGGCGCTGATCCGGCGATCGCCGGTCAATTCCCCAAAAATGCTGGCTCCGATGCCGCCGCCCAGGGCGGCCGCGCCGAGCTTGTCCTCGGGGTTAAGCAACCGTACCACCCCGTCGGCCGCCCTCAGGTTGATTCCACCCGCAAGACGATCAGCCAGCTGCGGGAGGGTTGCCGCCTCCGCCGAGAGATCCCAGTCACCGTCCAGCCGTCCGGTCAACGGCACCTGTTCGGGCAGCAGCCCCAGCGCGGTCAACAGGCCCCCGAGGTGAAGATCGTCCAATCGCGCGCGGGACGTGGCGCTCCAGGGCCGGTCGGTTCGGTCGGGGTGGTTGACCAGGCGAGCGGTTCCCGTCAGCACACCCTCATTCATCACCAGTTGCTCCAAAGTCAGGTCGATGGACGTGGGCTCCACGACCACCGAGGCTCGAACAGGCGCGGCTTTAAGACCACCGGGCAGGATGAGCGTCTTGAGATCCAGATCTACCATGCCGGACCAGGCAGGCCAAACCGGTCCGGAGGCCGAGGGCTCGGGCTCCACCGGTTCCTCGCCGGGAAACCAGGCGGCCACGCCGCGACCGAGAGCCGCAAAATCATTGATCGCCACCCGGTTGCCCGAGACATCCAGGCGGGCGGGTGTACCGTCCTGTCGGAATTCGTTGGCGACCGTCAGGACGGCGGAGCGTAACCCTGCGCGTTCCAGGGTGGTCAGCACCGGGATGGAGGCAGGCCGGCCGGTCCCGGAATCCAGACTGAGCGGGAGGACTTTCACCTCCAGATCAAGGGGATTACCCGTTTCCGGATCGATGACCTCGAGGAGTTCGAGCCGTCCCTCGGCTTCAGCGAGTTGACCGGCCTGCATCTGAAGCCGGGTCCGCAGGCTGACCGGGCTTGCCGCAATCGAACCCGAGATGCGGCCGTTCCAGGCCAGGGTGTCGCCCGCGACCGTACCATCGAAGACGGATTGTCCGTCGAGGTCGAACACGGGCAGGGAAATGCCGAGCCCCTCCAGATAGGGAGCGATCCAACCGCTGGTGAGGGCAAACGACAGCGCGCCCTCCACCCGTTGATGGGGCACATCCACGCTGGCAGCCAACTCCAAGAGGGTTTCGAGGTCTCCGGAGACGGGATCGCGCGCCTTGAGGGAAAGATCGTAAACCTCCTGGTCTCCTTCCGGAAAGGCGGTCAGGCGGGCTTCCAGGCCGGCGCGTCCGGGCGGTCCAAACCCCGGGCCGGTCCCCTCCAGCCGAAGCGTGGCGGCGATTTTCTCAGGTTGGTAAGGCGCGGCCATGGCGACCACCAGCTCAATGGCTCCGGCCAGCAAATCGACCCGGGCCTCAGGGGTCAGGTCCACAAAGGTGGCCTCCCCCGTGAGCCGATTCTGGTCCACATGCGAGCCGAGGTTGTCGCCGCTGAATTGGAATTGAAACGCCTGTTGCTCGCTCAGGCGGACCCGGCCATCGACCCGCAGGCGTTCGAGGCGCAGTCCCCGCTCGATCGGCACATTCCGGAACAAACCGGGATAAGCGGGACCATCGCCCTCTGCCACCGCTGGAGTGTCGGTGGGTTTCGATCCAGCGGCTTCGCCGGAAGCAGCCTCTTGGCCCCGAACTGTCATACCCTGTCCCTCCGGCCGGGTTTCCAGACGCGACAAGTCCAGATTCAGGCCTTCCATGGCCACCTCGCGGAGGTTGATGGCACCCCCGCCCAGCAACGACAAGAGGCTGACGTCGACGACCACCCGGTCCGCCGCGACGGCGATTTGCGCGTCCCGAAAAGCGAAATTCGTGACCTGGACGGAATGGGGCCAGACACGGACACGCTCGAAGGCCACCGACTGGTCCGGCACCACCTGGCGGGCAATCCAGGTCTGAACCGGGCCGGTCAGCAGGATGCCGAGGATTAACCCGAGGAGGATCAGCAGCACCCCGAAGACGATAAGAAGCTTGCGCAGCATGATCCGGCATTGACCAACGGAAGCCGGCCAAGGTCCAGCCGAAAGGCGGCCGGCCTCCGGAGGGGATCCGTGTTCGCCGCCAAAAGCGGGGAACGGCGCAGGCCCAAAAAAAACACCCCGACGCCGGCCGAGGTGTTCAGGGGAAAGGGAAATCGGCGTGGGGCTTCAGCCCTTGGCGCGGGTCTTTGCCTCGACCAGACGTTTTTCCTTCACCTGGTTGGCGGCCTTGCCGATCCGGTTCCGCATGTAGTACATCCGGGCCTTCATGGTCACGGATTCACGATCGACTTCGATCCGCTCGATATTGGGGCTGTGGACCGGGAAGACCTTTTCGACGCCCACCCCGGAAGCAATCCGGCGGACGGTAAAGGTTTCCGAGATGCCGTGCCCCTTGCGGGCGATGACAATCCCTCCGAAAATCTGGATGCGCTCTTTGTCGCCCTCGCGGACGCGCGTGTGCACTTTGACACCGTCGCCGACCTTGAACTTGTCGCGGTCGGGAAGGAGTTGGTCGTTGGTGACTTCGTCGATAAGGACGTTCATGGCGATATGAGCAGGGCGGTTGGCTTAATCAGGAGTCCGGCAGAAGATCCGGTCGCAGCCGGCGTGTTTTCTCTCGTTGTTGTTCCCGGCGCCAGGCGGCGATGGCGGCATGGTTGCCCGAAAACAGGATTTCCGGAACAGCCCGGTCCCGAAAAACGGGCGGCCGCGTGAATTGGGGAAAGCTGAGCAGATTGTCGTTGAAGGCATCCTGGGTCAAGGAGTTTTCATCTCCCAGAACGCCAGGGACATAGCGCACCATGGCGTCGATCAGAACGGCGGCGGCCAGGGTTCCGTTGGTCAGAATATAGTCGCCGATGCTGACCTCGCGATCGACCCAGCCATCGCGTACCCGCTGGTCGAGGCCTTCGTAATGACCGCTCAGCAACACCAGGGGTTTCCCGGCCCCCGCCAGGTGGCGGGCCAGGGAACTGGTGAGTGGCTCCCCGTCGGGCGAAAGATAAATCACCTCGGCACCGGGCCGGCGGACCGCCTCGATGGCCGCGACCGTCGGCTCAGGCTTCATCACCATCCCGGCGCCGCCGCCAAAGGGCCGTTCATCAGTCGTCAGGTGCTTGTCGCTCGCCCAGTCGCGTATGTTGTGCACCGCGACGGCAAGCTGACTGTTTTTACGGGCCCGCCCGACCATGCTGGCCTCGAGGAATCCGTCGAGAATTCCCGGGAAGAGGGTCAGCAAATCGATCTGCAGGGAAGCGGGCACGGTGAATACGGGAGGCGCTGACCGGATACGAAAAAGGCGGCCGACACAACGACCGCCTCGGGGAAGGGGAAAACCGTGAAAGGCGGTCGTCAGGCCTCGGTCTGGGCCGGTTGCGCCTTGCGATACTTCTTAATCAGGGTGCGGGCCGTATCGGACGGGAGGGCCCCGACGCCCATCCAGTAATCGATGCGCTCGAGGTTGAGATCGAGTTCGGTTTCGTTCTTTTTGGCGACCGGATTGTAACGGCCGATGATTTCAACGAAACGGCCGTCGCGGCGCGCGGAAGATTCGGCCACCACCATGCGGTAATGGGGACGGTGGGTGGAACCACCACGTTGCAGTCGGATACGAAGAGCCATTTTCAGAAGGGGCGTTTAGCGGAAATCCCCGTTGGGGAAAAAAGAAGAAAAAAGCGATCCGGGGCGCAGTCTGTCAAGCCGTTAAGCCGGCCCCGAATCTGCCGATCCACGCCATCCGCATCTCCCGGGAACAAAGACAGGCGCTGAAGGCTCAGTCTTGCGACTGTCTGTGCTCAACCTCTGACTGGACAGGCAACGAACTCTCCACCTTACTTCTCTTAATCATGATGAATACCAAACGCATCCGAAGCTTCGCCGGGTCCGCCCTGGCTGCATTCGCCCTTCTCGCCCTTCCCTTCAACCTTCAGGGCGAATCGGGACCCGGCGTCGACCTCGCCACCCTGCTGGACGGCAAACTGATGGACGCCGAGGGCGACCCGGTTTCCGCCGCCGAGCTGAAAGGCAAAACGGTCGGCTTGTATTTTTCCGCGCACTGGTGCCCGCCCTGCCGCGGCTTCACGCCCAAACTGTCCGCCTTTTATCAGGAGCAGGACAACCCGAACTTCGAACTGGTCTTTGTGAGTGCCGACCGCAGCCAGAAGGACGCCTTCAAGTACATGGCCGAAGACAACATGACCTGGTACACGGTCGAATGGCGGTCCGAGCCGGCCAATGCGCTGATGGAATCCTTTGCGGTGAAATCGATCCCCACCCTCGTCATCCTCAATCCCGAAGGAAACCTCATCACCAAGATGGGTCGCTTCGACGTGGAAAAAAATCCCGACTCCGCCCTGGCCAAATGGCAAGTTGCCGGGAAGTGAGGTTGGTCCGTTTCATTCTTCCTTGCCCGGTTCCCGATCAGGGGACCGGGCTTTTTTGTGCCCCCCTGCTGCGGCCGAGGGATGCCCGATCCGTTCGCATCACCCGGACTTCATGAGAAGTCGGCTCCCGGCAAGCTCGGCCCTTCCCGCCAGGTACCCTCGATGAGGACGGTCTGGGGGTGCTCGGGCAGCCCGGTCCGGTTGAAATGGATCTGAGACACCAGAAGATCGATGGCCGCCCGGGCCACCCGGGCGTGGTCCTGATCCACCCCGGCGTACTGCGGTCGGTGCTCCGACCAGTTGAGGTGAAGCAGGTGCACATCGTCGGGCACGGCCAGGCCGGATTCCTCGAGAGCCTCAATCACGACCGACTGACCGGTCAGGATGACCTCGGGCTGATGTTTTTCGATCCAGGCGCGAATCGAACGCGCCAGCATCTTCTCCTGAACATAGGCAGGCACGCCTTCCAGGCCTTCCCCGGCCAGACCGGGTGTGTTGTAGGCCGAGAGCCAACCAAAGCCGGTCAGTTCGCACAGGCTTCGCGTGACGGCCAGCCCGACGCGTCGATAACCCCGCTCCCGGAGCGTGGTGAGGGCCAACCGTACGCCCTGCGCGAAATGCGTGCTCGCCCGGTGTAACGGCAGAGAGCCCAGCTCAAAGCCGATGGTCGTCATCGCCAGGCCGGACAGCGGCGGCAGGAGGTCCTCCCGCGGCCGGACGGTGGGCGCGATCAGGACGCCGGGTATGCCCCGCGCCCGGAGAATCTCGGCGAGTTTGGCGGGGGTGCGACCGGGGGCGTCCGGATCGAGGACGTCCAGACCGTAGCCCAGAGCATCGGCCCGCGCACGGGCCCCCTCAATCCACTTGTTGTAGATATCGCTGTTTTTCCAGTTGGCAGGTATCCCGCTGGAAACCAGAAGCCCCAGGGTCGTCCCCGTACGGACACCCGGCTTTCGGCGGACCTGCACCATCAATTTGGCCACCAGGGGATCCGGACGGTAGCCGAGTTTTTCCGCAGTCGACCGCACTTTCTGGCGGGTGACGTCACTGATCAGCTGACTGCCCCGCAGTGATCGCGAAACAGTCGCCACCGACACCCCGCAGGCCTCGGCGATAGCCGCCATGGTGGGACGCGGTCGGTCTTCAGCGGGAAGATCCTCATTCGGCATGCCTGCGGTATGAGCGGTCCCCGCGGTCGACGCAACGTTTTGCAACCACGGGCCCGCCGAATCCCCTGGGGCGAGACTATTAGGTTTGAATCGGCAGGCACGGATCAACCATGTTGTCCCTTTTTCGCCAACCGCCCAAGCCATGCTCCAAGCCGGAATCGTCGGACTTCCCAACGTGGGAAAAAGCACGCTCTTCAACGCCCTCACGCGGACGCGCAAAGCCGAATCCGCCAACTACCCGTTTTGCACGATCGACCCGAATGTCGGGGTGGTTCAGGTGCCGGACGATCGCCTCGCGCCGTTAGCGAGGATCGCAAAAACGGAAACCATCATCCCGGCGGCCATCGAGATGGTGGACATCGCGGGGCTGGTGGCCGGCGCCAGCAAGGGGGAGGGCCTCGGCAACCAGTTCCTGGCCAACATCCGGGAGGTCGACGCCATCGTGCATGTCGTCCGCTGCTTTGATGACGAGGATGTGGTCCACAACATGGGCGCGGTCGATCCGATCCGCGACATCGAGGTTATCGCGACCGAACTGATTCTGGCTGACATCGCCAGCTGCGAGAGCCAGCAGGAACGTCTGGTCAAGAAGGCCCGTGGCGGGGACAAGGAAGCGACCGCCGGGGTGGCCCTGATCGACCGGCTGCTGCCACACCTCAACGCCATGAACCCGGCACTGACGCTGGACATGGACGACGACGAGCGCGCCACGCTGCGCCGGCTGTTCCTGCTCACCGCCAAGCCGGTCCTCTATGCATGCAACGTGGCGGAGGAAGACCTGGCCGATCCGGAGGCCAATGCCTACGTCGGGCAGGTACGGGCCTTCACGGCCGAAAAACACGCCGCCGGCTCCTGTGTGATCAGTGCGCGGGTCGAGGAGGAGTTGATGGATTTCTCCCCGGAAGAAGCGAGCGAGTACCTGCGGGACCTCGGAGTCTCCGACTCCGGCGTGACCGAGCTCATCCGGGCGACCTATGCCCTGCTCGGTCTGGCCAGCTTCTTCACCGCCGGGGAAAAGGAAGTCCGTGCCTGGACCTTCACGCTCGGCATGAAGGCCCCCCAGTGTGCCGGCGTCATTCATTCCGATTTCGAAAAGGGCTTCATCAAGGCCGAGGTCGTCAGCTACGCGGACCTGATCGCCGCCGGATCGGTGGCTGCCGCCCGGGATGCCGGGCGCTACCGGCTCGAGGGCAAGGACTACGCCTTCAAAGATGGTGATGTCGCCCTGTTCCGCTTCGCCAACTGACCCGGCCGGGCGCGATCGGGCCGCCGCCCTCCCCCTTATGCCAGACATCAGTCGCCATTTTACCGGTACCGGATCGCCTTGACCCCGGAACAATCCATGGAATCTTGCGGTTTCCCCCTCAGGTGAATTCCCGAATCACAATTCGCACGTTTTTACTGCCGGCCCTGGCCGCCCTGGGGTTGTTGGTCGGCTGTGGACCCGAGCCCGTCCGCGTGTACGAGGTACCCAGGGACTCGGCCCCAAGCGTCACGCAGTCCGCTGTGGATGGCGTCACCTGGCAGATTCCGCCGGATTGGCAGGTCCGGGAACCGGGGTCGATGCGCCTGGCGGAATTCCTCACCGCGGAGGGGGCGCTGCTGTCTGTCGCCCGGCTGCCGGTGGGCACGCCCCTGCTGGACAACGTGAACCGCTGGCGTCGGCAACTCGGTCTCGATCCGATCGGCCCGGGCGGCCTGCCGGCCGTCATCACCCGCACGGAATTGAACGAACGGTCGTTTGTGCTGATCGACCTCGAGAACGACGGTCAGCGTTTCCGGATCGCTCAATACGACAGCGGGGGCACCTCCTGGTTTTTCAAACTCGAGGGACCGTCCGGCGCCACGACCGCCAGTTTCGATGATTTTCACGCCTTTCTGGCGTCCCTCTCCTTTGAGGAGCAGTCGGTCGCTTCGACCACCACGGGACTGCCAGGCAGCGGCGCCCCCCCGACCGCCATGGATCCAGCCGATCCAAGCAAAGGCGGCATGCAGGCATTGCCGGGCATGGGGGAGCAGGTTGCGTCGATGGGCGAGGCCTCCTGGGAGGCGCCGAGCCACTGGCACGCCGAGGATCCGGGTATGATCCGAAAAGGCAGCTGGCATCTCCACGGACCCGACGGGGCCGAAGCCGACATGGCGATCACCGCCTTCCCCAATGATGTAGGCGGAGTCCTCGCCAACGTCAACCGGTGGCGCACCCAAATCGGTCTGCCCGAAGTCCGGGATCCTGCGTTGGACGCGGCGTGGAGCGAGCGCACGGTCAGCGGATATCCGGCCCGGGTCCTGCGTTTGACCGGCCCGGCGAACCGGAGCACGCTGGTGGCGATGGTCACCGTCGATGCCGGTCGCTGGTTCTTCAAGCTGACGGGGGACACCGCCCTGGTGGATGCCGAGACAGACACCTTCCAGGCTTTCCTCGACACGGTAACCCTCCCGGGCGACGCCTGAGTCCCGATGAGCCCAATCCTAAAAGCCATCACCTCGATGAAACTGACGGTCACCTTGCTGGCCTTCAGCATGGCGCTGGTGTTTTTCGGCACCCTTGACCAGGTTCATTATGGTATCTGGCATACGCAGGAGAAGTACTTCGAAAGCTTCTGGGTATTCTGGCAGTACCCGGAACAATGGGTGGGCGGAGACTGGCTGCGCTTCCTGCACGTGCCACTGCCCGGCGGCTACCTCGTCGGTGGCCTCCTTCTCGTCAACCTCGTGGCCAGCCACCTCTCCCGCTTCCGCCTGTCCTGGAAAAAGGGCGGTATTTTCCTGATTCATGCGGGGCTCATCCTGCTGCTGGTGAGCGAACTGCTGACCGACGTCCTGGCGCATGAGGGACAGATGCGCATCGAGGAAGGCAGCCGCTCCAACTACTACGAGGATTTTCGGGAGAACGAGCTCACCTTCATCGACAAAAGCGACCCCGAATCGGACCGGGTCGTCGCCATTCCCGCCAGCCGGCTGGCCGCTGCCGCCCGCAGGGGTGAGGCCATTACGCATGAGGCTCTCCCCTTCGCGGTCGACGTCCTGACTTATTTCCCGAACAGCACGATCGCCCGCCGCGGCAATGCGCCCACCACACCGCCCACGCCGGTTGACCGCGGCATCGGTCAGCCCGCCGGCATGCCGCGCGACATCGTGGTCCTGCCCCGGGCGGTGACCTATGCTGAAAACGAAGTGAACACGGTCAGCGCCTTCATCCGGTTGACCAGACCGGAAGGAGATCTCGGCACCTGGCTGGTCTCCAACATCTTCGACCAACGCTTCGAGACCCAGCGGGTTCAGGCGGGTGGCAGGGCCTGGGAAATCGACCTTCGCTTCCAGCGCACCTACCTGCCCTTCCACCTGGCTTTGAATGACTTTCGGTTCGACCGATACCCCGGAACCGAAATCCCGAAAAACTTTTCCTCCGAAGTGGTGATCATCAACCCCGAGGAGCACCGCGACCGGACGGCCCTGATCTACATGAACCACCCGCTGCGCTACGCAGGGCTCACCTTTTACCAGGCGTCGTTCGACCAGGCTACGGAAGCGGCGACCGTCCTTCAGGTGGTGCGCAATCCCGGCTGGCTGCTGCCCTATGTGAGTGTCGCCATGATGGGCCTGGGCATGTGCTGGCAGTTCGGCATGCATTTCTTCAAATTTCTCGGAAAGCGGAGCAACCGCTCTGCGGCGAACCGCGTTCCGGCTGAAGCCGCCGCCCAAGCGTCATGAAATCCTGGATACCCAAGGTAGCACTGGCCGCGGGCGCGTTGATTGCCCTGGTTTACGCCGGCGCCGGCCTGCACAGCCCCGATTTCGAACGTCCCTACGCCATCCGGGCCGTCGCTGAGCTTCCGGTTCAGGTCGGCGGTCGCCTCAAACCGCTCGATAGCGTCGCCCGCAACAGCCTCCTCATCCTGGCCAAGAAACAGACGGTGGAGACGCCGGACGGCCGGAAACTGAGCGCCATTGAATGGCTGATGGACGTGACCATGCGCCCCGAGGTCGCGGACGACTACAAGGTCTTCAAAATAGAGTTTCCGGACGACCTCGGCCTGGTCGGCCTCGCGCAACCCGGACAACGCCACTACAGCTTCAACGAACTGCGTCCCTACTTCCAGCAGATCGCCGATCAGTTTGCCGAACTCAACCCGGAGACACAGTTGCGGACCGGCTACGAGCGACAGATTTCCCGGCTCTACGAAAGCCTCACGCTCTACCACCGGCTGGTTCACAGCCTGCAACCGGCGGGCACGCCCGGCAAGCTGGAGGCCGAATACGCAGCCTGGCTGGTCTCGATCGGCCCCGGCATGCAGGCCCTCCGGGCACAGCAGGCGGGAGAGCCATACGATCAGGAAGCGCTGGACCGGTTCATGACGTTTTCCGATCGTTACCTGGATCTTTCCAAAACCGCTTATCTGGCGATCATCCCACCCATCGACGAAGCAACCAATCAGGAGGACTGGCACAACATCGGCCAGGGCCTGCTCGATACCATCCTGGCCGGGGAGCTGCCCCGCTATGTCCGTGATTACGCGCGTCTGATCGATGCCTACCGCGCACAGGATGCCCGGACATTCAACGAGGTGGCGCTCGATATGCGCGAGCATTTCAAGAACACCTATCCGGATGAAGTGGATCACGTGGATTTCGAGTACCGGTTCAACTGGGCCGAACCTTTCTATCGTTCAAGTGTCCTCTACGTGCTGATTTTTCTGGCCGCCGTCGGCAGCTGGCTGCGCTGGCCGCACATCCTGACGCCTTTCGCCCTGGGCCTGCTCGCCGTCACCTTCCTGGCGCACACGGCCGGGCTGGTCAGCCGCATGGTCATCCAGGACCGGCCGCCGGTCACCAACCTGTACAGCTCCGCCGTATTTGTCGGCTGGGGAGCCGTCGGCCTCGGCCTGATCATGGAAAAATTCTGGCGCAACGGCGTCGGCGCCGCGACGGCGGCGATGGTCGGCTTTTCCACGCTCATCATCGCCCATCATCTGGGCATGTCCGGCGACACGCTGGAAATGATGCGCGCCGTGCTCGACAGCAACTTCTGGCTGGCGACGCATGTGATCGTCATCACCATCGGCTACTCCGCCATGTTTCTGGCCGGCGCGCTGGGCATCGTCTTCATCCTGAAGGGCCTGCTCAGCCGCGGCTTCGACCAGAAACAGGCCAAGACCCTGACCGGCATGGTCTATGGCGTTCTCTGCTTCGGTGTGCTCTTCAGCCTGGTGGGGACCATCCTCGGCGGCATCTGGGCCGACCAGAGCTGGGGTCGCTTCTGGGGTTGGGACCCGAAAGAGAACGGCGCCCTCCTGATCGTCCTGATCGGCGCTATCGCGCTGCACGCCCGTTGGGGCGGCCTGGTCCGGGAGCGCGGTCTCATGAACCTCGCCATCACCGGCAACATCGTTACCGCCTGGTCCTGGTTTGGCACCAACATGCTGGGGGTCGGCCTGCACAGCTACGGCTTCATCGACAGCGCCTTTTTCTGGCTTGCCACCTTCGTCATCAGCCAGCTCGCGCTGATCGGTGCCGGCAGCCTGCCCTGGCGGTATTGGAAAAGCCCCTACGGCCGGGACCAGCTCCGGCGGGAGAATCGACGCGCTCCCGATTCCGGAAAAGGCGAAGCCAGGACCGAAGCTGAAGCGAACAAACCGGTCGGCGCCGGTCGGTGACCCGGGATCCCGACCAGCATCCAAGACCCTGAGCCTGCCGGAGGGGCAGCACAGCGCGTCTCGGGATATCCCAAAACCTTGTACTCGGTCAGAACCAGCCTTTGAGCCCTTTGAGGACCTGGGCGGCAGGCCGGCGGGAGGGCGGAGTCGGGCCGTCGTCGACGGGCGACGCATCGTGTTTGCCGGGCATGGGCGCTCGCAGGCGAACGGGCCTGACTGCGGTTTTACGCTTTTCCCCGGGGAGCACCGCCTCCCGGTCCTGCTCCCCCCGGTAGAAGGTAATCGTCCGCAGCACCATGGCCGGGAAGGCGAGTTGGAACTCGGCCTGCGAGCGCAACACGAAGAAGCCCTTGGCACCCGACTCCATGGCGGCTTCGCAGACGGCGCACTCGTCGGTTCGCATCAGCAACAGGACCGGCGCCTCGAACTTTCGGACGGCCTCATGGATGGTATCCCGCGCCAGCCAGGCGCGCTCCCAGCAGGCGGCGTCGAAAATCAGCAGGTCGATCCGGAAGCCCGGGAAGCGCGTGGCAGTGAGCACCCGTGCGGCCTGATGCCAGTTTACCCAGCGCAGCAGGCGCACGCGGCAGCCGAGCCGGGCCCTCAGGCTGTTCTGGGCCCGACCGGCCAGGTTGGATGACGGCGTGACCAGTACCACGGTCATGGGTCTGTTGTGAACATCCTGGGGCATGGCCGGTAAAACCTTTCAGCCTCTTCGTGTGCCTCCCCGCAGCCCCAAACGGAATCCGGAAAGCCTTCGATGCCACCTTTTTACAAATTTCTTCGGGCAATCTGAGGGAAAGGCCCCGTCCCTGTCGGGAGAATCCCCCGGTATCAGTCCGCCGCCAGGAGATCCCGGGCATGCCGGCGTGCCATATCGGATTTACGATCACCCAGCATGCGTGCCAGTTCATCAATCCGGGCTTTTTCGTCATCGTGTATCGAATTAATTGTTACGGCGGTCGCCCTGCTCGTCTGCTGTTTTTCGACACTGAAGTGCTGGTGAGCCTGACACGCCACCTGGGGCAGGTGCGTGATGCAGAACACCTGGTGCCCGTCGGCGAGTTCCCGCATGGCGGCGCCCACTTCACGGCCGATCTCCCCGCCGACGTTGGCATCCACCTCGTCGAAGACCAGGAGGGGCGTCCGGTCCACTTCGGCCAGCAGGGTTTTCAGGGCCAGCATCACCCGGGCGGTTTCCCCACTGGATGCGACCTTGTTGAGCGGCAGGAGATCCTGACCGGCGTTAGGCGCAAACAGCATCCGGCAGCCGGTGTTTCCCTGTTCGGTGAAGGTGTCACGGCCGACGATCTCGATGCTGAGGTTAGCCTTTTTGAAACCCAGCCGCTTGAGCAGCTTGATCGCCCTGGACGCGAGTTTGGTCGCGGCCGCCTCGCGGGCGGCGTTAAGCGAGGTGGCCTCCTTTTTCACGGCTTCATAAGCCTGCGCCTCCTCTTTTTCCAACTGGTGCAACCGGCCCTCGACATCACCCTGACTGTCGATCCGTTCCGCCAGATCGTTCCGATGGGCGAGCACCGCCTCCACACTCCCTCCGAATTTGCGGCGGACTTCGAGCCATTGCTCCATCCGTTGCTGTATCTCCATCGCCTCGGCCTCCTCCAGGTCGAGACCATTCCGGAGGTTGGCGGCCTCGCCCGCCAGATCCTCCGCCTCGATGGCCAGGCTGTTTAATCGGTCCAGCAGCGGCTGTCCCCCCGCGGGATCGATGGCGGCGATTTCGCCCGCTGCCCGGACCAGGTGCTGGAGTCGTCCAACCACGCCGTCGTCCCCGGCCAGGCCCTCTTCGATGGCGCCGGCCTCCGCAAGCAGATCCTGGGCGCGTTGCACCCGGCTGAACTGGCGTTCGAGCTCGGCAATACCTTCCTCGCTGGGCTCGATGGCATCGATGCGTGCGATCTGGGCCTGATGGAAAGCGATCTCATCGGGATCCAGCCGCTGGGTGTTGCGCAAGGCCTCGATCCGCCGGCGGATGGCCTGCCAGGCATGGAAGGCCTCGCGATAGGCCTCGAGAGCGACTTCGTTCCCCGCGTACAGGTCGAGCAACGCGAGCTGATGCTTCTCGTGAAACAGCTTCTGCGGCTCGCCCGGACCGTGGAAGTCAATCCAGGCCTCTCCCAGCACCTTGAGGTTAGCCAGCGTGGTCAGGGCGCCATTGACCTGGATCTTGGGCATCCGGTCCCGCGAGAATTCCCGCGAAAGCAACAACACACCGTCTTCGCACAAGGGCAAACCACAGCCCTCCAGAATGCGATCGACTGCCGCCGATTCGGACAGAAAGAGCCCGGCCTCGATGAAGCAGGCGTCCGCCCCCTGACGGATCAGCGTTTTGTCCGCGCGAGCGCCGGAGAGCAGGGAAAGGGCCCCCAGCAGGACACTTTTGCCGGCCCCGGTTTCGCCGGTAACCGCCACAAAGCCCGCCTCGAAGGTCAACTCGGTCTCCTTCAGCAGGGCCAGGTTGCGGATGCGCAGGTATTGAAGCATGAGAGAACCGCCCTAGCTTGCCGCCACCCGGAGGACCTTCAAGCCAAAGGGGTCCAGCGATTCAACAACAGGTCTTTTTAGCTTGAAACCGGATGTCCGAGTCATTGCTCTTTGCGTTTTCGCCGACGGCGACGGGGGCTTAGCTCAGCTGGTTAGAGCGCTACCTTGACATGGTAGAGGTCGCTGGTTCGATTCCAGTAGCTCCCACCATCTTAAAATGGACCCGGTACC
>JBNPEH010000037.1:0-20163 GCA_051117635.1 Opitutales bacterium
CAGGCCCCTGGCTGCCAGCCAGGCTTGTTCCCACCGGCTCAAGCCGGTGCTCCGACGAAGGCCCCGGCGGACCAGCGGAGGCCCGGCTTGAGCCGGGCAAGCCCAGGCCCCTGGCCGCCAGCCAGGCCTGTTCCCACCGGCTCAAGCCGGTGCTCCGACGAAGGCCCCGGCGGACCAGCGGAGGCCCGGCTTGAGCCGGGTAAGGCCAGGCCCCTGGCTGCCAGCCAGGCTTGTTCCCACCGGCTCAAGCCGGTGCTCCGACGAAGGCCCCGGCGGACCAGCGGAGGCCCGGCTTGAGCCGGGCAAGCCCAGGCCCCTGGCCGCCAGCCAGGCGTGTCCATGCCTAAAAATGTCCGTAGTCCCCCGGCTTCAGCGACAGCGCAAACGCGGTGAGGAGTTTTACCCCGGCTTCGACATCGGCCAGGTCCACCAGCTCGCTGGGCGTGTGCATGTAGCGGAGCGGGATGGACATCACACCGGCGGCGACGCCCTGGCGGGTCATCTGGATGGCGCGGGCATCGGTCCCGGTGGGGCGACTGTCGGCCTCCACCTGGACGGCGATCTTTTCTTTTTCCGCACAGGCCATCAGGCGATCGAAGACCCAGGGGTTGATGTTGGGGCCGCGGGTCAGGATGGGGCCACCGCCGAGTTTGAAAGAGCCGAACTTGCGGGGATCGGCATCGGGATGGTCGGTGGCGTGACCGACATCCACGGCGATCCCGATGTGCGGCTCGACAGCGAAGCTGCTGGTGGTGGCACCCCGGGTGCCGACTTCCTCCTGCGTGGTGGCGACCGATACGAGTTTCGCGTTCAGCTGCTTTTTCTTTTTCGCGAGACGGATGAGGGTTTCGCAAACGATGTAAGCACCGACCTTGTCGTCGAAGGCGCGGGCGGCGCCCACGGAGCCGTGGATCAGTTCAAAGCCGTGGTCGTAAACGGCGGGATCCCCGAGGCTGACCCGTTTGAGCGCCTCGTCCCGGGATTTTGCCCCGATATCGATCCACATTTCATGGAGTTCCGGCACCTTTTTGCGGTCCTGCGTGGTCATCAGGTGGACGGCGCGTTTGCCGGTTACCCCCTTGACCGGGCCGTTCCTGGTGAGGATCGCGACTCGACGGCCGGAAATAAGGACTTTGTCGTGTCCCCCCAGTGTTTCGAAATAAAGAAAACCGTTGTCGTCCGCGTACTTGATGATGAGGCCGAGTTCGTCGATGTGCCCGGCCAGCATGAGGACCGGATCGCCCTTCGGGTTGAGCGTGGCCAGCCGGTTGCCTAGGGCATCCCTGGTGTAGGTGTCGGCCGCCGGCTCCACGAAGCGGTCGACAACCGCCTGGGCCTCGAATTCAGCCCCGGTCGGGCTGCGCGCTTCCAGGAGATCCGTCAGAAAGAGCGCCGGCTTGAAGGCCGATTGTTTCGTTTGCCTGGAGGTGGATTTTTTGGACTTGGCCATGCGCGCAGCTAAGCCGGCCAGAAGCCGGGGCGCAAAGCGGAATGTGGGATTTTCCTCAGGCTTCCGGACGCCCGCAGGCTTCCCGCAGCTCGTCCAACGGATAGTCCCAGATTTCAGACAGCGTGGGATGATACCACTGCACGGCCTTCATGGCGTGGACGGTCGTCTTCAGAGCGACTGCGACAGCCATGGCGTGAATCAATTCACCGGCATCCTTGCCCACGCACTCGGCTCCCAGTACCGCTCCATCCTTTTTGTCCGCGACCACTTTGACATAACCGTACCTGGCCTCCATCAGGATGGCCTTGCCGTGGTCGTCGAAGGGGAAATCGGCGGCCACCGGGTCGTAGCCCCGGGCCCGGGCCTTTTCCAGGCTCAATCCCACGCCGGCGAATTGCGGATCGGTGAAAATGACATGAGCCGGCCCGTCGAAATCCATGGGCTGCTGAGCATGACCGAGGGCATGCCGGGCCGCCGCCTCACCCTGCAGGATGGCGATATGGACGATTTCCACCGGACCGCAGACATCACCCGCGGCATAGATGTGCGGTGCCGCCGTCTGTTGGAAGGCGTTGGCCTCGATGTGGCCGGACGGCCGCAGGCGGACGCCCGCGCGGTCGAGGTCCAGCCCGTCGACTGCCGGTTTGCGGCCAAGGGCGTTGAAAAGAAAAGCCGTCGTCCGGGTGACGGTTTGCCCCCCGTGCTCGAACACCACTTCGACCTCGGTATTCAATCTCCGGATACCGGTGATTTTCGTTCCGGTAAACAATTCAATGCCTTCATCGCGGAAAGCCTGTTCCACGACTCGAGCGCCCTCGGGGGTGGCGTCTTTCAGTATCCGTTCGCTCCGCTGGATCTGAATGACCCGGCTGCCCAGACGGTTGAGGTACTGGGCGAGTTCGCAGGCCACGACACCGCCGCCCAGGACGATGACGGACTCGGGGACAAAATCCAGGTCGAGCACATCGTCGCTCGTCCAGTGCGGGGTCTCGGCCAGGCCGGGGACGGGCGGGGTGGCGACCACCGAACCTGTCGCAATCAGAAAACGCTCGCCGTGGATGCGTGTGCCATCCGTCAGTTCAATCGTGTGTGGATCGACGAAACGCGCGTGGGCGCGGTAGAGCCTGAACCGGTCACTGGCCAGCTGTTCCTGGCGGTAGGCGGCGAAGTCGCCGATGATGGCCTTTTTCCGATCCTGAAAGGCCGGCATCTTCGGCCGGGCTTCGGGTATGTCCAAGGCGAACCGATCGGCATGCCGGGCATGGTGCAGGATCTCCGCACCATAGATCAGCGTTTTCGACGGCATGCAGCCCCGCAGAATGCAAAGCCCGCCCAGGGGGTCGGCCCCGTCGACGATGGCGACGCGTTCATGGGTTTCGCGAGCGGTGCGCGCGCCGGCGTAACCCGCGCTGCCTCCCCCGATGACGATGAAGTCGAAGCTTTCCATAAGCCCAATGGGTTCCCGAAACCCGGCGCTATCAAGCTGTTTTCCTGTTTCCCGCCCCGGGCAGTTCAGCCCAGCGCAGGGCACCGACCACCGCAAAGGCAGTGAGATAGAGCAGACCCGGATGATGCAACAAGCTGCTTCCCAGGGAGGCAATGGCCACCAGGCCCGTCGCAGCCAGGAAGATCTGCGCCAGGGTGCTTTGGGCGATCGTTTCCCGCCGGGGCACCCATAAGCGTATCAGCAGAGCCACCAACCACAACCAGCCGACCAGACCGAAACCAAGCCACCAGTCCAGCCACCCTGATCCGGTCCGACTGAGGACGGTGGCCACGGGATCCAGCGGTCCCTGAAAAAAGGGAAGCAAAATAGATGAACTTTCCGGGCCGCCGCCCCACAGCCAGCGTTCGCCGGCCTGATGCGCAAGGGCGGCTTCCCAGCCGGCGGGAAACGGCCAACCGCCGAATGCCAGGAGAGTGCCGCCGCCGACCAGCGCCACCGCTGCAGCCCAACGCCCGGGGTGGGGGCCAGCAGGCTGTTGCCTTGCGGTGAAACTCAGGAGGCAAAGCCCTCCCGCCGCCAGTGCCAGAACCACGCCCGTTCGGCCTCCGCCGAATGCCAGGGTGAACCAGCCAAAGCCGAGCAGGATGATGCCGGTTTGGCGCAGCCCCCACCAGACTTCGCCGATGCGGGTCGGTCCCTCGCGTGAAGCATCGAGGGGGGGGCGGTTCAGGAGGTGCAGGATTCCGCCGCCCAGCAGCCAGGAACCGCAGATTGCGGCCCAGAGGAAGATCCAGAAAAGAGCCTGCTCCGGATCGACGAATGGGCCGAGGAAGCCGTCGTTCGGTGCCCGGTGAATGCCCATGACCCGTTCAGCACCGGACGCTTTGACGAACAGGGCGGTCACGATCACCGCGCCGCCATTGATCAGCAGGAGACGGAAACAGATTTCCAGAACGATCCGGCGGGAGGGCAACAGCAGGATCAGCAGATGGATCATCAAAATGCCGGTCAGTAAGGCGGTCGCTCCCCAGGTGAGGCCGGGCAGCTGGCTGCTCGGCATCCACGCCGATGCCTCCCGTGCGAGGACCCGGGCCTGATTCCCCTCGCGCAGAAACACCGCCATCGGATTAAGGAGGCCGGCGGCCCAGGCGGCGGTGGGAAAGAGCACCCACGGCAGCTCGGTCAGGAAGGGGCGCCAGCGTCGCGATTCCCCGAAGTCCTCATGCATATACAGAAGGTAAAGCGCGACGACGCAGACGATGAGAAACAGAAACATGGCGGGGACCCAGCTCTCGAATCCCGGGTAGGCCCAGGTGGTCAAAACCAGACCGACGGACCAAAGGAGGATCAGCAATCGGTCTACCCGAGTCATCCGGTGCGACGATAGGCCCGACCGATTGTCCGCTTCGTCGGGCATGAGGCAATCTGCCGGACAATCAGACCGACCAGGCGATGGAATCGGCCACCGCCTTTCGCGTATCCGCATCCACCAGCCGCTCGATCAGGGTCAATCCGAAATCGGTGGCCGTGCCCGCTCCCTGGGACGTGATCAGGCGACCGTCCTCCACCACGCGTTCATCCGCCCGCCGGGCCGGCAATTCCTCCTGCGTGCTGGCGTGGCTGGTGAACGCCTGGTCGGTGAGGATGCCCGCATCGAGCAGGACCAGCGGCCCCGCGCAGATGGCGGCAACCCATTTGTCCGCCTCCCAGTGCCGGTTGACCAGGTCACGCACGCCCTGATGGTGGCGCAGGGCTTTGATGCCCGGGCCGCCGGGAATAACTACGGCGTCGAAGAGCTCCTCGCTGAGGTGGTCGAGCAAGGTGTCCGCCTGGAGACCGATGCCTGTTTTTCCCGTTATCAGGCGGGTGGTACCCGGGGCGGCGGTGGTGACTTTGACCTCGGCCCGACGAAGCAGGTCGATCGGTGCGGTGGCTTCCATTTCTTCCACACCGGGATGAAGGATAACGAGGACTGAGGGCATAAAGGAATGACGGCGGTTGGGTCCCTGAAAACGCAAAGGGATGGGAACGCCGGTTCAGGGTTCGACGTTGCTCAGGAATCGTTCAATCGCATCCCAGTAAAGCGCTCCCGCCGACTCAACGATATTGTTGTGGCCAGCCCCGGTGACCCACAGGTAACCGCTGCCGGGGGGCGCCGCCTTGAGGAGTCGACGCCCGTGCTTTTGCGGAATCACCGTGTCCGCATCGCCATGGATAATCAGGACCGGGGCGCGACTGTCCGCGATCCGGTCTTCGTTGGGGAACCGGTCCAGCAGCCACGGCAGGGGAAGAACGACATCCAGAACACCGGTGAAGGGCGCCTCTAAAATGACCGCCCCGATCGGGACCTGACCGGCCAGCCAGAGGGTGGGGCCGCTCCCGATCGACCGCCCGTACAGAATGATCCGTTCCGCAGCCACGCCAAGCACGTCGGTGGCGTACGCATAGGCGGCCTGCTGCGCGGCGATGGCACCCTTTTCGGAGGGCCTGCCCTCACTCAGCCCATAACCGGGGTAATCCCAGGCAAGGATCCCGTAACCCCGCTGATTCCAGGCAGCCATGCGCCCCCGCAGGCTGCCCAGGTCTTCCCCGTTGCCGTGGGCGTAAAGCACCAGACCGCGTGCGCGCGCCGGTACCGAAAGCCGGGCGGCCAGCCGTTCCCCGGAAGCCAGGGGCAGGGTGACGTTTACCAGGTCCGGGCCGTATTGTGCCGGGGGGGCGGGGTACATCAGCCGATCCGCCAGCCACCAGGCGAGGAGATTCAGCGACAGACCACCGGCAAGCAGCAGCAGGATCAGGGTAAAGGCGCGAGCCATGGTCGACACCGTGCATCGCAGCTTGCGCCGGTGCAATCCGGGACAGAAGCTGCCCGGATGAGTTCCAGGCCGGAGCAGACACCGTTTGAGTTTCCCGTTTCCGCCATGGCGGGTCGGCTGGAGGCGCCGGTTATCGCCGACCTCATGCACCAGGCGCTGGCCAATCCGGACCTGCTGTCGCTGGCCGCCGGTTTTACCGATAACGATGTTCTGCCGGTGGATCTGGTTCGGGACACGGTGGACCGCCTGACCGGGGGCGACGGAGAGGCCGCGGTTCTCCAGTACGGGACCAACCGGGGCCGCCAGGATCTGCGTGAGGCCACGCTGGCGTTCCTGCGTACCTATCCCGGGGAAACCCTGCCGGGGCTGGACTTGGATTCGGCGATGGTGACCAACGGCAGCCAGCAGGCGCTCTACGCCGCGATGCAGGTGCTTTGCGATCCCGGGGACCTGGTGCTGGTGGAACAGCCGTCCTATTTCGTTTTTCTCGAAATGCTCAAAGGATTGGGGATCCGCCCGGTCGGCATGCCCTGCCTGCCGGAAGGCGGCCTGGACCTCGAACTGCTTGATCCCTTTTTTGCCGAGCTCGCCCGGAGCCGGGCTATCGACCGCGTGCGCGCAGTGTATCTGATGGGCTACCATGGTAATCCCACCGGCCGTTCGGTCACCGCCGCGGAAAAGGAAGCGTTGGCCGCCTCGCTGCGCGCCCATGGACGGGGGTGGCCGATCATCGAGGACGCCGCCTACCGCGACCTGTATTTCGACGAACCGCACCCGGTCCCCTCAGTGCTCAGCCTGCCAGCCTACGCGGGCTTCCCGTGCCTGTATCTGGGCACCTATACCAAGCCGTTCGCGACCGGCCTCAAGGTGGGCTACGCCCTGTCTTCTCATGTCGGTCTTCTGGACAAAATGGCCTGCGTCAAAGGGCATCAGGATTTCGGCACCGCCCATTTCAACCAGGCCATTGTAGCGAATATTCTGATACGCGGGCTCTATCCCGAATTCCTGGCCGGGCTGCACCGCAAGTACGGAGCCAAGGCCCGGCTGCTTCAGTCGGTTCTGGAAGGGGAAGGGGTTGCCGAAGCAGGTTGGCGTTGGCACCCGCCCGCCGGCGGCCTCTTGATCTGGATGCGGGGCCCGGACGGATTGGATGCCCGGATGAGCGGTGCCTTTTGCCGGGCCAGTATCGATGCCGGGGTGCTCTACGTGCCAGGCGATCTTTGCCTGGCCGGTGGCGAGCCGGTTCATTGCCTGCGGCTGAGTTTCGGTACCTTGAGGGAGTCCCGTCTCGAAGAAGCGGGCTACCGTTTCGGCCGGATTGCCCGTCAGTACGCCGGTGAACCGGCAACCACCGCCTTTCCGGCAGGCGCCATCGTGCACTGAGGGCCGGCAGCTCGCTTGACCCGACAAGCCGCCGGCCGCAAAGCTCAGCCACTCTGTTTTCAACCATGAATATCTGTTGCATTGGAGCCGGCTTTGTCGGCGGACCCACCATGGCGGTGATCGCTGAAAAATGCCCTGACATTCAGGTCACCGTTGTGGACGTGAATCCCAAGCGGATTGCGCAATGGAACTCGGACGAGTTGCCCGTCTTCGAACCCGGTCTGGACGATGTGGTCAAGGCGTGCCGCGGGAAAAACCTTCATTTTTCGACCGACGTGACCGCCGGGATCCGCGGGGCTGACATCATCTTCATTTCGGTCAACACCCCCACCAAGACCTACGGAGTGGGAGCTGGCGCCGCCGCCGACCTGCGGTTTGTCGAATCGGTTGCCCGCCAGATCGCCCGGGATGCCCAGGGAGACAAGATCGTGGTCGAAAAGTCGACCATTCCCGTCCGTACCGCCGAATCCATCAAACGCATCCTGTATGCCGACATGGACGACAAGCAGTTCGAAGTGTTGTCCAATCCCGAGTTTCTGGCGGAGGGGACGGCTGTTCAGGATCTCAACAACCCTGATCGCATCCTGATCGGCGGCGATCCGACGCCGGAGGGGCGGGCGGCCATGAATACGCTGGCGGGTATTTATGCCCGCTGGGTGCCCGAAGAGCGAATCCTCAAGACGAAGGTCTGGTCCAGTGAGTTGTCCAAGCTGACGGCCAACGCCTTCCTCGCCCAGCGCATCAGCAGCATCAACTCGATCTCGGCGCTCTGCGAGGCAACCGGTGCGGACGTGGACGAAGTGGCCCGTGCGATCGGCACGGATTCCCGGATCGGTCCCAAGTTCCTGAAGAGTTCCGTCGGGTTCGGCGGTTCCTGTTTCCAGAAGGACATCCTCAACCTGGTCTATCTCTGCGAGCATTTCGGTCTGCCCGAGGTCGCCCATTACTGGCGTCAGGTCATCGCGATGAACGATTACCAGAAAAAGCGGTTCACCGCCCGGGTGCTGGCCGCGCTCTTCAATACGGTTTCAGCCAAGAAAATCGCCGTCTTCGGCTTCGCCTTTAAAAAGGATACCAACGATACGCGCGAATCCGCCGCCATCTACGTCTGCAAGGACCTGCTTGAGGAACAGGCTCACCTGGCCATTTACGACCCGAAGGTATCGCAGGATCAGATTTTCGGGGACCTGAAGCAAAAGGCCGTCCTCTCGGATGGCAGCCCGAATCCCTACGTGACCGTTTACGACGATCCCTACGCCGCGGCCGAGGATGCGCACGCCATCCTGATCCTGACCGAGTGGGATGCCTTCAAGGACTACGACTACGGAAAAATCTTCGAGGACATGAACAAGCCGGCCTTTGTGTTCGACGGCCGGAATCTCCTCGATCTCGAAAAACTCGGGGAAATCGGCTTCGAGACCTACGCCATCGGCCGGGGAAGCTGAAGAAATTCGCTCCCGGTGCAGGGTGTCAACCAGGCCTCGCAGCGCCTGGTGATCGAGGCGGAATTCGGCCCGGACAGACCGGGCGTCAGGCCTCGATTTTCAGGTCCGTCCTGGGGACGGAGCAACAGAGCAGTTCGTGGCCTTCCTCCGGTTCACCGGTGTGACCGTCGGGGTAGTCGACCTCGCCCTCCGTCACCTTTTGCTGGCAGGCGGTGCAGTTGCCCATGCGGCAACCGAAATCCAGATCAAGACCGTTTTCCTCGGCCAGTTCCAGGATGCTTTCGACATCATCGGTCCATTCGACCGACACGTCGCTCTTGGTGAAAGTGACATTGGGCATAGCGCTTAACCTTGAGCGATTGAAAGATTTGGCAAGGGCTTATCGGGTATCTTCGGTCTCCTTTTTTGTGCAAAGGCATTGGGCATCCATTGCCCGTTTGCCATGTTTGCGGAAGGCGCCGGGCATGTCTGCGCCCACCAGCTTCATCCTGAAGCCGGAAAACCGGCCTCAGGAATCCCCGGCCCCTGCTTCCGCCGCGGTCTTGATCCGGGCAACGCGCTCTGCCACCTCACGCCCGATGGCGGCCGGGTCGTGGTGAACAGCCTTGCCGTCGACGACCAGCAGCTCCCCGCGCACCCAGACCTGGTCGATGTTGCTGCTGTCGCAGGAGAAGACCAGCGTGGCAAAGGGATCGTTGATCGGCCCGGTGGCCGGTTCGGAGGGGTCGATGATCAGGAAGTCGGCGTATTTGCCGACTTCGAGGGAGCCCACCCGGTCATTCACCTCGAGCACGCGGGCCGTATCCAGCGTATGCATGCCGAGGATCTGGCGCGGCATCATGACGCTGGCCTCGGCGTCGCGCATGCGAAGCGCGTACATGCCCGTGCGCATGTTCTGGAAGGGATCGGCCAGGTCGGCGCTGGCGGCGCCGTCGACGCCCATGCCGACAGCCAGTCCGGACTCCTGGTAACGGGGGATGTCCGCCAGCCCGCTGGCGAGTCGTCCATTCGACAGCGGGTTCCAGATCATCTTCGCCCCGGCTTCGATGGACGCCTGCAAAATGGCGTCCGGCACATGGATGAAATGGGCATAGACCAAACCGTCCCAGAGTGCACCCGCTTCGACGATACCGGGAAAATCGTCCTGCCCCTTCTTCAGGGACTGCTCTTTTTCTTCCAGATAGTGGATCTGCATGTCGAAGCCGAGTTCTTTGGCGAGGGCGGCTTCCTCGGCCAGTAGCTCCGGACTCCGGTGTATGCCGACACCGTGAATGCCGAAACCCAGGCAGGGATGGGGCTGGGGCACCGCTTCGGTTTCTTCCATCAGCGCGAGCAGTTTGGCCTTCCGCTCCTCCGGCGAGGTGGCGTCCTTGTCCAGAATATAGGAAAAAATGAAATGCTGGCCGGCATCCATCTCAGCCTCAAATTGCTCCAGGTAATGGGCATAGGTCGGCGCGATATTCTGCGAATGGTTCAGGGTGGTGGTGATGCCGTGAGCCAATTGGTCCAATGCCCCGTGCAGCGTGAAGGCATACATGTCCCCGTCCTGGAAGTGCTCGCCGTAAGTCCAATGCAGGTCCTGCAACCAGCCGTACAATTCCTCGCCAGCCGCGATGCCCCGAAACGCGCTTTGCCAGAGGTGGTTGTGCCCCGACACAAAGCCCGGCATCACCAGTTTGCCCCTCGCATCGATGACCCGGGTGACCCCGGCGGGGGGGGCTCCCTCCGCCACCGCCGTCAGGATGCCATGGTCGTCGAACAGCAGATAGCCGTCGACCTGCCGGTCGTCTCCCGCCGCCAGCGTCAGAATGCCGTCCGACCGGACAGCCGTCAGCGCCTGGACCGTGGCCAGGGGAAGGGTGGTGATGGCAACAGCCAGAAGAATCACGAATAGATGGTGCATGCTCAGCCCGGAGCAACTTGCACGCCGATGATCGAGCTTGGAATCAACCGCCGGGTCGCAACGGGCCTGACAGGTTGCGTAAGGGGAGGCATCGCACGGCGCCCAGGCGGCACGGCTGGGCCACCGGATGGGATCATCCGAAGGGGCACCGCAAATCTACGCCAATCACCGCTAACTCCGATTTCTCATGAAGCCCAGATGTGATGAGCTGCAAGGTGGTTTCCAGCCCGACTACCGAGCCCGCAGGGAGAGGAACCGCAGATTTGCGGTGCCCTTTCCGGGGGAGAGGGCCCCATTGGGGGCCAGAGCCTACCTGCCGATCCGTGGTTAATCCCCAACCGCGTCGAGGAGGGCCTGGCCCATGGCGGTACAGCTGACGCTCTGGCCGCCGAAGGCGATGTCGCCGGTCCGGGTGCCGCCTTTGACGACCCGGGCGACGGCGTCCTCGATTCTGGCCGCGATGGCGGTCCGTCCGAAGGAATAGCGCAGCATGAGGGCGGCGGAGAGCACCTGCGCACAGGGATTGGCCAGGTCCTTGCCGGCAATGTCGGGAGCGGTGCCGCCGGCCGGTTCATAGAGACCGAACGGCTGGTCGAAGCGGTTGTGCTGCGCGCCGAGGCTGGCGGAGGCCATCATGCCGAGGCTGCCACAGATGACCGCCATTTCGTCGGACAGGATGTCGCCGAACATGTTCTCGGTGACAATGACATCGAATTGATTCGGGTCGCGGGCCAGCTGCATGGCCGCGTTGTCGACATACATGTGGGTCAGCTCCAGCTCGGGCGCGTGTTTCTGAATATACTCGGTGGCCGTTTTCCGCCACAGGACGGAGGTCTCGAGGACATTGGCCTTGTCGACCGAGCAGAGGCGGCCGGACCGTTGCCGCGCGGTTTCGATGGCCACGTTGAGGATGCGTTCGATCTCCGACTTGCGGTAGACCATGGTATCCCGCGCCTCGATGTCGCCGTCGGGCAGCTCGGTGGTTTCCTTCGGCTGGCCGAAGTAGATGCCACCGGTCAGTTCCCGGATGCAGACGATGTCGATGCCCTCGGGAATGCGCTCCGCCTTCAGCGGCGAGGCATCGGTCAGCTCCGGAAAGAGTAGCCCCGGCCGGACATTGGCGTAGAGCGAAAAGGCTTTCCGCAAGGGCAACAGCGCGGCGCGCTCGGGTTGTTCCCTGGGCGGCAGGTGTTCCCATTTCGGCCCGCCAACCGAACCGAACAGGATGGCATCGGCCTGCTTGCAGGCCTCGAGAGACGTATCCGGCAGCGCACTGCCCTGCCGGTCGATGGCGATGCCACCGACGTCGGCGGTCTGGGTTTCGAGCGCAAAACCGTCGAGCGCGGCCGCTTGTTCAAGAACCTGAAGCGCGACCTGCATGACCTCGGGGCCGATGCCGTCGCCGGGAAGCACTGCGATGCGATAAGTGTCCATAAAGCGGGCCAAGCTGACGGGCGGTCGCCGCGATTTCAAGCCGGGGGACAGGGGGGCAACGGGAGAAAGGGGCGCGGGCGTCGCAAGCGATGCCCCTACGTTAGGGCATCCTGCGACCCTGGGGATTCAGCCCATGGTTGTCGCTCGAGGTAAAGCCGTAGGGGCGTCGCTTGCGACGCCCGCGGAGGACCGGAAACCCGATTTTTTGGGGGTGTACCGGCAACGTTTTAGGCAAGGACACAGAGCAGGAGAACGAAAGGGAATCAGACTAACTCCAGGGATCCCCGGCCGCCGGGGACGGCGGCCCTCCCGCGAAACCGTCGTTACGTAACATCCCCGGCGGCCCTCCCGAATGTTCACTGCCCCCGGGCCGGTTGAGCTGCAGACCAAATCCGCCTTCTGAGCAACCGGTTGCAGGCGTAACCGGAGTTGGGTGTTGCGCTGGTCCCGGGGTCCGTCAGGTTCAGCGGCTTTTGTGCTCACTTGCGACCGCCGGTCGCCGCTGCTCTCGCTCTCATGTTCAAGCTGATCTACCGAAAATTCGGAAACCGTCTTCACGCCAAGGATGATATCCTGTCCGGCCTGACCGTCGCGCTGGCGCTGGTCCCGGAGGCCGTTGCCTTCGCCATCATTGCCGGTGTGCCACCGCTGGTCGGGCTCTACGCCGCCTTCCTGGTCTGCCTGATCACCGCGGTGGCGGGCGGGCGTCCGGGCATGATTTCGGGAGCCACCGGTGCAGTGGCGGTACTGATGGTCGGTCTGGTCAAGCTCGGTGAGGAGCGCGGCATTGCCATGGGCCTCGGTGAAGGCATGGGCCTCCAATACCTCTTTGCCGCCGTCATCCTGATGGGGGTCATCCAGATGCTCTGCGCGTTGTTCCGGTTGGGCCGGTTCGTGCGTCTGATCCCGCACCCGGTGGTGCTTGGCTTTGTAAACGGGCTGGCGATCGTCATTTTGCAGGCGCAGTTCCCGATGTTTACGGAGAACCCGGTTTCTCCCGACGCCTCCTGGCTGTCGGGCTCCGCGCTCTGGATCATGCTCGGGCTGGTGGGGCTGACCATGGCCATCATCCAATTCCTGCCCAAGCTGACCACGCAGGTACCGGCGTCGCTGGTGGCGATTGTCGTGGTCAGCCTGATCGCGGTCGGCTTCAACCTGGATACGCTGACGGTCAGCAATATGTCGGCGATCAGCGGAGGGTTTCCGCCCTTTATCATCCCGCAGGTGCCGTTGACCTGGGATACGCTGACCTTCATCGCGCCCTTTGCTTTTGTTCTGGCCTCGGTCGGCCTGATCGAGTCACTGATGACGCTGACGTTGATCGACGAGCTGACTGAGACGCGGGGGCGCAGCAACCGGGAGTGCTTCGGGCAGGGCATCGCCAATTTTGTGACCGGCTTCTTCGGCGGCATGGGTGGCTGCGCCATGATCGGCCAGAGCATCATCAACATCCGGTCGGGGGGCCGCGGCCGGCTTTCGGGCATTTCGGCAGGGCTGTTTCTGCTCAGCTTCATCCTTTTTCTCGGTGCCCTGATCGAAGGCATTCCGCTGGCCGCGCTGACCGGGGTCATGTTCATGGTAGTGATCGGCACCTTTGAATGGTCGAGCCTGCGCATCCTGGGCAAAATCCCGAAAACGGATGCCTTCGTGCTGATCCTGGTCTCGGTGGTGACCGTGGTGACGCACAACCTGGCGCTGGCGGTGGCGAGCGGGGTAGTCGTTTCCGCGCTCGCTTTTGCCTGGAAGTCTGCCCAGCACATTCACCGCGAGTCCGGCTATCGGGAGGATGGGGTCAAGGTGTACCGCCTGCACGGACCGCTGTTTTTCGGATCGGTGACCGCCTTCAACAACGGATTCGATCCCCGCGAAGACCCGGAAGAGGTCGTGATGGATTTTCAGGACTCGCGGGTCTGGGACCACTCCGGGCTGGAGGCCATCCAGAAACTGGCTGAACGCTACCGGAAGCATGGGAGCACCCTGCACATCCAGCACCTCAGCAAGGACTGCCAGGCGATGCTCAAAAAGGCCGGCAATATGGTGGAAATCGAAGAAATGGCTGATGACCCGGTCTACCACGTGGCCAATCTGAAAAAGGCACGCCCCGGGCTGCCGCTGGCTCCGGAAGCGCCGCAGGATGAGCGTCCGCCGCTCACGGGGAAGGTGAAGCCGACCTGAGGAGGCTGAGCCGGGAGATCCGTGGGATCGGGTTGCACTTCGGGCCCGTCGGCTGAACAGTCCCTGCCTGTCATGGAGCACCGCATCCTCCCCCTTGGCCCTATACAGACGAATGCCTATGTCCTGCTCGCTCGGGACGCCGGCCAGGCGCTGGTCATCGATGCACCGGAGGGTACCTTCGATCGCGCCTCCGGGCTGGCCCGGGATGCCGGCCTGACCATCGCCGCCTGTCTCCTGACGCACGGCCATTGGGACCACCTCCAGGACGGCTGGAAGTTCAATGAAGCGGGGATACCGGTTTACGGCCATCCGGCCGACAGGGACTGGTTCGAGAATCCGGCTATGCAGGCCGCTTTCGCCCCCCCGGACATAAAACTCAATCCGGTGTCCATCGACCACTGGCTGGAGGACGGTCAGCGCCTGACCCTGGCCGGCGAAGCCATCGAGGTGCGCCTCGTTCCCGGGCATGCCCCGGGCAACTGCTGTTTCTGGTTTCCGGACCGCCAGGTGGTCTATGCCGGCGATGCCCTCTTTGCCGGGAGTGTCGGTCGGGCCGACCTGCCCGGCGGCAGCTTTGAGCAACTCCGCGATGCCATCCGGACGCAACTGTACACCCTCCCGGACGAAACCGTCGTCTATCCCGGGCACGGTCCCGAAACCTTCATCGGCCGTGAGGCGGTCGGCAACGGCCTTGTCCTGCGGGCATGACCGGTACATCCGACAGCGACCGGCGCTGGATGGCGGAAGCGCTGCAACTCGCCGAGGCGGTCCGCGGCACCACCCACCCGAATCCGCATGTCGGCGCAGTGATTGTCGAGAAGGACAGGCTTGTCGCCTGGGGCGCAACCGAACCGGCCGGCGGGCGCCATGCCGAAATCGTCGCGCTGGATCACCTCGACCGGCACCCGGGCTCCGACGCGGTACTCTATGTCACGCTGGAGCCCTGCAGCACGCATGGGCGGACCCCGCCCTGCACCGAGGCTATCCTCGCAGCGGGGATTCGCCGCGTGGTGGTGGGGGCTACCGATCCCAACCCGGCGCATGCCGGAAGCGGGCTGACCCGGTTGCGCGATGCCGGCATCACGGTCGATACCGGTATTCTGGCCGAGGCCTGTGCCGACACGAACCTGTTGTTCAATCACTGGATACGGACCCGGCGGCCCCTGCTCGCGCTCAAGGTGGCGACCACCCTGGACGGCTATCTCGCAACCGCCAACGGCGACAGTCGCTGGGTCACCGGCCCGGAGGCCCGCGAACACGCGATGGGGTGGCGCCGCTATTTTCCGGCACTGGTTTCCGGAGCCGGCACGGTCCTGGCAGACAATCCGCGCTTCACCGCACGACCGGTCGGCCAGCCTGAATCCTGTCCCCTTCGCCTGATCCTGGATTCGAAGCTGCGGACGGCTGCGCAGGCCGATGCCCTGCATGTCTACACCGATGCCTTTGCGACCTCCACCCGGGTGTTCCATACGGCGCAGGCTCCGGCTGCAGCCAGGCAATCCCTTGAGGGGCAAGGGATCGCCCTGACCGAGCTGCCGACCGGCGACGACGGTCGCGTCGATCTGGGGGCCTTCCGCGACTGGCTGGCCGGGCAACCGGAGCTGGTCGGTGCGTACATCGAGGCGGGGGCCGACCTCAGCCGCGCCTGCTGGGCGGCCGGCCTCGTCGACTACCTCATGCTTTATCAGGCGCCCAAACTACTTCTCGACCGTTCGGGGCTGACGCCCTTCGGGGGCCGGGCGGCACTGCGCATGAGCGATGCGGTCGCGATGACCGAACGCCGCACGGAGGCCATCGGCCCGGATTGCCTGATTCGAGGGTTTATCCAATCACCTGAAGAAACCGCATCATGATCCAACTGCTGCTGGCGACCAACAACACGCACAAAGTGGGTGAAATCGCCGGGCTGATGGCCAGACTGCAGCCATCCGTCTCGGTCGGATCGGCGCAGTGGGCGGGCGGTATGCCGCAGGTCGACGAGACGGCGGGCACCTTTATCGGCAATGCCCAACTGAAGGCGCAGGCGCTGCGGATGTTCGCCCCGCCCGAAGCCTGGGTGCTGGCCGATGATTCGGGGCTCGCGGTCGACGCGCTCGATGGTGCGCCGGGTGTTTATTCCAGCCGCTACGCCGGCTCCGACGCCACCGACGCCGAGAACATGGCCAAGCTGCTCGAAGCGTTGGCGGGCGTTCCTGTGAACCGGCGGACCGCCCGCTTTGTCTGTGTGCTGGCCCTCATCGGGCCGAGTGGGGTGGAGGCCCAGTTCGAGGGCACGGTGGAGGGCACCATCCTGGAAGAGCCGCGCGGCAAACTCGGCTTCGGCTACGATCCGGTGTTCGCCCCGACCGGCTATGACCGGTCCTTTGCGGAACTCGGCCCGGATATCAAAGACCAGTTCAGCCACCGGGCCCGGGCGCTCGAACAGCTGGCCGCCTGGATCGACGAACGGTTTTAACGCTTCCCCCGCAAATATGAAATGCCCACGACTCCTTTTTCTCCCGATGATCTGTCTGCTGCCGCTGGCAGCGCAGGCCAGGGATTTCTCGGTCCTCGCCTACAATGTCGAGAATCTCTTCGACATCGACGGCGTCGCGCTCTTTGAGGACTACCAGCCGTATGACCCGGAAACCGAATCGGGGTACGGGCCGCAGCACCTGCTGGTTAAGTTGACCAACATCGCGACCGCGGTCGCCGCCGCCGAGACCGGTGGCCCGGACATCATCCTGTTCTCCGAACTTGAGTTCGACCGGACGCCCGGCGGCCTGACCGTCGAGCAGTTCCTGACCCAGACCGCGGATGCCAACCTGGAGGATCTCCTCATCGAGGATCCGACCCGGTGGGCGGATGTGTCCTCACAGGCCTGGCTGGCCAAGGCCCTGGCGGAGGATGGTATGACAGGTTACCGGGTGGCGGTTCAGGAAGACCGGCCCATCACCGAGTTCGTCGAGGCGCACACCTGCGCGGTCTTTTCCCGTTTCCCGATCACCGCCGTCTTCAGTCACCCCATCGAGGATGCGCGGGACCTGCTGGAGGTGCACCTGGAAGTCGAGGGGCACCCGCTCATCGTCTTTTCGGTCCATTGGAAAAGCGGGGCCAGCAACCCGGAGCGGGAGCCGATCCGAATTCAGAACGCCACGGTGCTGCGTCAACGGCTGAACGAACTTCGGGAGGAACAACCTCAGGCCGACATCCTCCTGGGGGGCGATTTCAACAGCAGTTACAACCAGTTGGCGATTGTCCCCGGGCTGGACGTGTCGGGCATCAATTCCATCCTGCAAAGTTCCGGCGACGAAGATGGCGTCGCCGCCGCCGGGGGCCCGGATCTCTACAACCTCTGGTACGAGTTGCCGGCCGCCGAACGCGGCAGCGAAGTGTATCGCGGGGACTGGGGGACGCTGATGCACCTCCTGCTCACCCCCGGCCTCTACGACCGCGACGGCATCGTCTACATCGACAACAGCTTCGAGCGGGTGATCCTCCCCGGAGAGAATGTCCTGAAGGGCCTGGGAACGCCCCGCCGCTGGTACTTCGCCGGACCGGTCGGGGGCGGCTATTCCGACCACCTGCCGATCCAGGCCCGGTTCCGGACCGGTTCCGAACCCGAGGACGGCGACGCCGGTCCCTGGATCGATCCGACCCAACCCCACGGTGACGCGCCGGATGACCAGCCCCTGCCGATCGATTTCGCCTCGGTCGCCGAGGGCCCATTGCCGGATGCCGGCAAGGCCTTGCAGGGCCTGAGTCCGGCCGGCCTGGCCTCACGCTTTGGCGAGGTGTTTGCCGTCGAGGCACGCATCGTGGCCAGGGACCCGCTGACCCTGGAGGTGGGCGGGACCCGCTTCGGCTTCTACACCCCCTTCGATGATGTTTATAAACAAATCATCCGGCGGCAGGTGGGGCACACGGTTTCGTTCATTGGCCAGCTGGGTTCCTATCGCGGTCGGATCCAGTTCGTCATCCAGGACCCGACCTGGTGGGGGAGGGATTAGGGCGTGTTTCAAAAGTCTTCCTGGAGTCGCGAACGCCGGCCTCCACCTTCGTCCAGGGACTTCGGCGGACAGGAGGAACAGCCTCGTTGCAATTTGCTCTGGCCGTAGAGGGCACCCTTCGCTTGGCCGCCATTATACAGCGAGCGGAGGTGTGGGCGGCCGGCCATCCAGTGTCCAATAGTGGTTAATGTCTACCGTCTCCCTCGCGGCTTGATCGCCGGGTGGGTTCGTCTAGGTTGAGGAGTTTCCCCGTCTGCCATGAGCAAAGCCTTTTACATCACGACTGCCATTGATTACGCCAACGGCTCGCCGCACCTGGGCCACGCCTACGAAAAAGTGCTGACGGATGTTATCGCCCGCTACCGGCGATTGATGGGGGACGAGGTCAGGTTTGTCACCGGGCTCGATGAGCACGGGCAGAAGGTCTACAAGGCTTCGGTCGCGCGCGGCATTTCGCCGCAGGCCATCTGTGACGGGTTTGCGGCCGAATTCCAGGGGCTTTGCCGTCGCCTTGAAATCGGCTACGACGACTACATCCGGACCACCGAAGAGCGCCACAAAACGGTCGTCCGCCAGCTGCTCCAGCACCTGTACGACAAGGGAGACATCTATCTCGGCGACTACGAGGGCTACTACAGCATCAAGCAGGAGCAGTTCGTCACGCTGAAGGAGCAGGTCGACGGCGAATGGCCCGCCCGCTACGGCGAGGTCGTCGAGATTTCCGAGCCCAACTATTTTTTCCGGCTCCAGAAATACCAGCCGTGGTTGATTGACCACCTGGAGGCCAATCCGGACTTCGTGTTTCCGCGCTACCGGCAGAAGCAAGTCCTGGAATTCCTGAAGGAGCCGATCAACGACCTGTGCATCTCCCGGCCGATGGAACGGCTGCCCTGGGGCATTTCGATGCCCTTCGACGAGAAGTACGTCACCTACGTCTGGTTCGACGCGCTGATCAACTATGTGACCGCCGCCGGCTATGGTAGTGACGCTTTTGATACCTACTGGCCGGCCGACTATCATGTCATCGGCAAGGACATTCTGGTGCCGTCGCACAGCGTCTACTGGCCGATCATGCTCAAGGCCTGCGAAATCCCGCTCCCCGGAAGCCTGCTCGTCCATGGCTTCTGGATGAAAAGCGGCAAGGAGCTGTCCAAATCCGCCGGTCACATTGTCGATCCGCTCGAACTGGTCGACCGGTTCGGGCCCGACGCCTTCCGCTACTTCGTGACCCGTGAAATGAATGTCGGCCAGGACAGCGACTTTTCGGTCGAGCTGTTCCTGAGCCGGTACACCAACGACCTGGGCAATGACCTCGGCAACCTCGTCAGCCGGCTCCTCAACATGGGTGGCCGCTACTGCGGTGGCACGCTCCCCGCCGCCTCGGTCGACGGCGAGCCCGAGCAGCAGCTGAAAGCCGTCTGGGAAGATGTCCGTCCGCAGATTCTCGATCTCTATGCCGGTTTCCAGTTTCACACCGGGCTCGAGCAGACCTTCACCTTTATCCGGGCCATCAACCGCTATGCCGAGCAACGCGCGCCCTGGAAACTGGCCAAGTCCGATGCTGCGGAGGACAAGGCCGCGCTCGAAACCAGCCTGGCCACCATGGCCGAAGGCCTGCGCCTCGCCGCCACCTGCCTCATCCCGGTCATGCCCGGCGTTGCTGCAAAGATTCATCAGCTGGTCGACCTCGAGCTGCCCGATACCTGGTCGCAAGACACCCTGGCCTGGTCCAACCAGCTCGACGGCAACCTCCTGGGCGAAAAAACCATCCTCTTCCCGCGGCCGCATTTACCGGAGTAAGGCCCCGGGAGGGCAGTGGTCCCCGGCGACCGCGGGGCTGGAATCGCGAGGCAGCGCTGAAGCGCAGCCCTCCCAGATCAGAGCTAACCCTTCGGGTCTCTGCCGGCGAACAGGTGGGAGGCGTGCGCTTCAGCGCTCGCTCGACGGCCAGGCCCGCCCGCGTCGGGGACTGCAATTTCCGCGGGAGGGCGGTCGTCCCCGGCGACCGCGGGGCTGGAATCGCGAGGCAGCGCTGAAGCGCAGCCCTCCCAGATCAGAGCTAACCCTTCGGGTCTCTGCCGGCGAACAGGTGGGAGGCGTGCGCTTCAGCGCTCGCTCGAC
>JBNPEH010000027.1:0-20141 GCA_051117635.1 Opitutales bacterium
CTCCTGCTTCAATCCCAAGCCGAACGCATCCGCAAATGCTTCCTTCATCCCTCCGCCCTGTACGCTGCTGCTTGCAGCATTTATTAATGGCGGAGTAATAACAGCGTTTTCATCGGTATCGCTATCGAAATCGCTATCGAAATCGATCACGTAAGCCAATGCATATTATTTCCTTATGCATGTCCGATCCCGATTTCGATTTCGATCCCGATTTGGATCGGGAGCCTTAAGTTAGCGCCATTCGGGTCAAACGTGAATGGTACTAACTTAACAGCGTTTTCATCGGTATCGCTATCGAAATCGCTATCGAAATCGATTACGTAAGCCAATGCATATTATTTCCTTATGCATGTTCGATCCCGATTTCGATTTCGATCCCGATTTGGATCGGGAGCCTTAAGTTAGCGCCATTCGGGTCAAACGTAGAATATCAACCTCGTCTCAAAATTGAGAAACGAGACGGACGGATGGGTGCTCAAGCAGAACGCCGGGTAGTCGAGGTGCCGCTGATCAGTCGGCCGGTGGCGCATGGATCTGGGCTTCATGAGAAGTCCGGGGACGTAGGTGCGGCTTAATCAGGTAACCCGTGGCGAGAAAGGGTTGAAGGCGTGCGACGGTGGCTTAGGTTCATTCCATGAAACTGAAAGTTGTCGTTCATAAGGCGGAGGAAGGCGGATTCTGGGCGGAAGTCCCGGCAATCCCCGGATGCGTGTCCCAGGGCGATTCGATGGAGGAATTGAAAAGTAATATACTCGATGCGATCGAAGGCTGCCTTTCCGTGGAGTTTGATGGCGATCCGGATGGGGATGTGGCACAAGTCATCGAGGTCGCCGTGTGAAACAGATCTCGGGCAAAGCATTTGCCGAATCCTTGAGCGGAAGGGGTGGCCTGGTCCGCACCAAAGGAAGCCATCACATTTACACCATGGAAGGTCGGATTGAGCGCATTTCGATTCCAGTTCATGGCAATAAGCCATTGAAAGTCGGATTGCTGCGGGCGCTTATGAAAATCGCGCATGTCGCTGAAAACGAGCTGTGAGGAAACTTATGGGCGGGTTGCCCAGCCTTGGACTTTGTCTCGAGGTCAGCCAAAGGGGTCGAACGTAGCATGAGAAGTCCGGGATAGGCCCAGGGTGAGGGCGCCTGAACAAGGTTTTTGCTCGCCTGCGAAAGAGGCCGGTTCGGATACTGCCCGTTCACCCTACGCATCGTATCCCATCATGAAGAAACTACTTGTTGCCAACCGGAGTGAAATCGCGGTCCGCGTGATGCGGAGCGCCACCGAACTGGGATTCCGGACGGTCGCCGTCTATGCGCAGGAAGACCGCTTCGGGGTTCATCGATTCAAGGCCGATGAATCCTATCAGGTCGGCAGGGGCAAGGGCCCGGTCGCCGCTTATCTCGACATTCCCTCGATCGTTTCGCTGGCCAGGGAAAAGGGCGTGGACTGCATCCATCCGGGCTACGGGTTCCTCTCGGAAAACGCCGCCTTCGCCCGGGCCGTCCGCGAAGCGGGCATCACCTGGGTCGGCCCGGATCCGGAGATCCTCGAATCGATGGGGGACAAGGTGACGGCCCGCCGGCTGGCGCAAAAGGCCGGGGTGCCGGTGCTGCCCGGTACGCAACGCCCCGTGAAGGATTTTCAAAAGGCGGTCAAAATCGCGAAGGAATCCATCGGCTTTCCGCTCATCATCAAGGCGGCCTTCGGGGGCGGCGGGCGTGGTATGCGCGTGGTGAAGGAGGAGGAAAAGCTTCTTCCCCTGCTGGATGAGGCGCAGGGCGAAGCCGAACGCGCCTTCGGCAACCCGGCCGTTTTTCTTGAGCGATACATCGGCCGGGCCAAGCACATCGAAGTACAGGTCCTCGGCGACAAGCACGGCAACGTCGTCCACCTGCATGAGCGGGATTGTTCGGTGCAGCGTCGCCACCAGAAGGTGGTGGAGATCGCGCCCTCCGTCGGGCTGCCGGACGCGGTACGCCGGGAGCTCTGCGAGGCGGCTGTCCGGATCGCCGCCGAGGTCGGTTACAACAACGCCGGCACGGTCGAGTTCCTCGTCGATCTCGATACCGACGAGTGGTTCTTCATCGAGATGAATCCCCGTATCCAGGTGGAGCATACGGTCACCGAGGTGATTACCGCTATCGATCTGGTGCGCTCCCAGATCCTGGTCGCCCAGGGTGAGAACCTGTACGACGAGGCCGTCGGCATCCCGGCTCAGGACGCCATTCCCCGTAACGGCTATGCCATTCAGGCCCGGGTCACGACCGAGGATCCGGAGGCCAACTTTACCCCGGACTACGGGCGGATCGTGAGTTACCGGTCGCCCGCCGGGTTCGGGATCCGGCTCGACGGCGGGCCGGGGGACGCCGGGGCGGTGATCACCCCCTTCTATGACTCGCTGCTGGTCAAGGTGACCGCCAGTGCGGGCCGGTTCCCGCTGGCGATCCAGCGGATGGACCGGGCGCTGCGCGAGATGCGCGTGCGCGGCGTGAAGACCAACATCCCGTTCCTCGAGAACGTGATCAACCACCCGACCTTCGCCTCGGGCCAGGCGATCACCACGTTGATCGACACGACGCCCGAACTGTTCCACTTCAAGCCGAGGCGGGACCGGGCGACCAAGCTGCTGAACTTCATCGGGGACGTGATTGTCAACGGCAACCCCCAGGTGAAGGGGCGCCCGGTGCCGAAGCTGCTGCTGCCGGTCATCGTCCCCAAGGCCGACATGGACCGGAAGCCCGAGCCCGGCACCCGTCAGAAGCTGCTGGAAATGGGGCCCGAGGCCTTCTGCGCCTGGACCCGGGAACAACAGGCGCTGCAGGTGACCGACACCACGCTGCGGGACGCCCACCAGTCGCTGCTGGCGGCGCGCATGCGGACTTGCGACATGCTGGCCATCGCCGATGTGCTGGCCCGACGCACGCCCAATCTCTGGTCGCTCGAAATGTGGGGCGGCGCTACGTTTGATACCTGTCTGCGCTTCCTTCATGAGGACCCCTTTTTGCGGCTTCGGGAACTCCGGGAGCGCATCCCCAACATCCTGTTCCAGATGCTGCTGCGTGGGACCAACGGCGTCGGCTATTCGAACTATCCCGACAATGTCATCCGCGGTTTCGTGAAACACAGCGCGGAGGCGGGCATGGATGTCTTCCGGATTTTCGACAGCCTGAACTACCTGCCGAACCTGAAGGTGGCGATGGAGGCGGTGCGCAAGGACACGCACGCGGTGTGCCAGGCGGCCATCTGCTACACGGGTGACATCCTGGACCCGCAGCGGGACAAGTATTCGCTCGATTACTACGTCAAGATGGCGAAGGAGCTGGAGCAGATGGGGGCCCATATCATCGCCATCAAGGATATGTCGGGCCTCTGCAAGCCGCTGGCCGCGCGAAAACTGGTCAAGGTGCTGCGCGACGAGATCGGCGTGCCGATTCATTTCCACACCCACGATTCCAGCGGGGTGGCTTCCAGTTCGGTGTTTGCCGCGGCCGAAGCAGGAGTCGATGTCGCCGACATGGCCATTGCCTCGATGAGTGGGCTCACCAGCCAGCCCAATCTCAATTCGCTGGTCGCCGCCTTGCGTGCTTCGAAGCGCGACACGGGGCTGGACCAGGTGGCCCTCGACGAGTACGCCGTCTACTGGGAGGCGGTCCGCCAGTTCTACGAGCCCTTCGACACGGGCCCCAAGTTCGGCAGTGCCGAAGTCTACCGGCACGAAATGCCGGGGGGGCAGTACACCAACCTGCGGGAGCAGGCGACGTCGCTCGGCCTGGGCGACCGCTGGCCCGAGGTGGTGCGCTACTACCACGAAGTGAACCAGCTGCTGGGCGATATCGTCAAGGTGACCCCGTCCTCCAAGGTGGTTGGAGACCTTGCCATGTTTCTGCTGACCCGCGGAATCGAACCGAAGGACGTCGTCAACCTGGAGCCCGGCAGCACGCCCTTCCCCGCCTCCGTCATCGACATGCTTTCCGGCGGGCTCGGCCAGCCGAAAGGGGGGTGGCCGAAAAAGGTCCAGAAAGCCATCCTGCCGCCGGATACCCCGATCCGCCGGGGCCGTCCGGGCAAGTACGCCGAGCAGATCGACCTCGAGGAAGTCCGCAGGAAGCTTAAGAAACAGCTCAAGACGGATCCCACCGACGATCAGCTTTACAACCATCTGATGTATCCGGAGGTGTATGACAACTACCTCGCCCACCGGGAGGAGTTCGACGACGTCAGCATGGTGCCCACGCCCGCTTTCTTCTACGGCCTCAAGCCGAATGAGGAGGTGTCGGTCGAAATCGAGCCCGGCAAAACCCTCTTCATCAAACTCATCAACATCGGCGATGCGGACAAGGAAGGGGTGCGCCACCTCACCTTCGAGTTGAACGGTCGTCCCCGGGAGGCCGCCATCCAGGACAGGTCCGTGCAGGCCGAGACCCAGCCCCGGGAAAAGGCGGACCCGTCCAACAACAAGCACGTCGGCGCGCCCATCCCGGCCATGGTTTCCGGCCTGAGCGTCACGGTCGGCCAGAAGGTAAAGAAGGGCGAGCGTCTGGTCATCCTCGAGGCGATGAAGATGCAGACCACCCTCTATGCCCAGGCGGATGGGGTGGTGGACCAAATTCTCGTCGGCGTCGGCGAAAACGTCGAAAGCAAGGACATGATCCTGCGCCTTCGCTGATCCCGTGTTCCCGGTCGGGCACAACCCCGCCTTCAGTCCGGAAAACTTTTTGGTCCCGGCTTTCCCGCTGGCGTGGCCGTTCTCGACCCTGGAAACGGAGTACCTGAAGGGTTGGCTCAGCCTGCTGTTCGGCCTGCTTCTGGTGTTGGCCTGGATGTATCGGCGGCGCCGGGGACGACCGCATCCGGCGGAGCGGGGCGGCTTGATCGTGGCGGCTTTGGTCGGACTGGCGGCGTTCACCAATGTCGGCACCTTTCACGGTCCCACCAACCCGGGGCCCGGCCCGGTGGTCCATGGCCCCGACCAGTTTCATTACACGATGGGTCTGCGGTACTTTCCCGAGCTGGGGTACACCGGCCTGTACCCGGCGGCGTTGCTCGCGCTTCATGTGGACGCCCCCGACCCGCTGGCCGAACTCGACGCCTGGGTCTACCGGGATATGCGGACTTACCACCTGGCAGCGGGCCGCCAGGCGCTCGACGAGGTGATCGCCCTGCGTGAGCGCTTCACGCCTGAGCGCTGGCAGGCCTTTGTCCGCGACGTCGGCTTCTGGGCCGGCTACCTGGGGGAGGACCGGCTTCGGGGGGTGTTCCTGGATCACGGTTTCAATCCCGGGCCGATCTATGTCCTGGTTGGTCGTATCCTGTTGCCGGATACGCCATTGAGCCATGGTCTGCTGGTCGCTCTGTCCCTGATCGATCCTCTGTTGATGGTGGTCGGGCTGGCTGTTCTGGGCTGGGGCCTGGGTTGGCGCGCACCCGTCCTGGTCGTCCTGCTGGTGGGGCTGCTGTTTCCCGCCCAGTGGGCGTGGGTAGGGGGTGCCTTCCTCCGCTACGGCTGGCTGGCTGCGTTGCTGACCGGGATCGGCCTGGCGGGGAAAGGGCGGTATGTGGCGACCGGCCTGTGTTTCGGGCTGGCGGCGGGGTTGCGCAGTTTCCCCGGGTTTCTCCTGGTCGGCCTGGCCATCCCCTTTCTGGCCGAAGTGGCCCGTCGGTACCGTGCGGGCCAGCCGGTCCGTCCGGCGTCACTGTGGTCCGGCCACCGGTCCGGCGCTTACCTGCGGACGGTGAGCGGGGCGGCGGGCGTACTGCTCCTGCTGGGGGTCGGGGCCACGCTTTCGGCGGGGGCGGACAGCTGGGCTGCCTGGAACGAAAAAGTTTCGCTTCATGACAGCCGGTTCTCACCGAACAGCATCGGCCTGGCCTCGGCCGTGATGCTGGATCCCTCGGTGACTGCCGAAACGGTAGCCGGGCAGCCGGATGCGAACCGCGTCTGGGATGCCGGCAAGCGGACCCTTCTGGCGGAGCGCTTACTGATACTGCTCGGAGCCGTGGTGGGGCTTTTCACGCTGACGGTCTGGACGCTGAGGCGGACCGGGGTAATCGCCACGGTCGTCCTGGGCATCGCCTGGCTCTACGGGACGTTCACCTTGTCCGGCTATTACTACAGCTTCCTGGCCCTGGTGCCGCTGGCCTTTCTCTGCCCGGTCGCCGACCGGGAGCGGGGGTGGTCCCCCGTGTTGCTGGCGACAGGTGGCCTGCTGCTGGCCAACACGGCACAGATCTGGGCCTGGCAACGGTACGGACCCATGGATTTCGTCTTCGGGCACCAGTCGTTGCTGCTGGGCGGGGTGCTGACCGTCGTTTTGGTCGGCATGCATGTCCGCATGGCGGGTACCGGTCCGGCTCAGGTTAGTCGCTGAAGATAAAACAGCCTGGGCGCGGACGAAGGCGAGGCGGCATCCGGATCGATCCCACCGACAATCCGTTCAGGATGGCATTGGCGATTGAACCATGCGGCGACCGCCCGGGTCTCCGCCACGCCGGCTTCATGGCCCGGGTAGGCGATCAGGGTCAGGATGCCGGGGGCATCCAGTCGCTCCAGGGCCTGGTCCAGGGCCCGCAGTGTGGAGTCCGTCCGGGTGGTGATGGTTTTCTGCCCGCCCGGCAGGTAGCCGAGGTTGAAAAGAATAGCGCAGGCCGGTGTTGGGACCAGGGTGCCCATCCGCTCATGGGATTCGGGGTGGATGACAACCTCGGCGGCATCGGTGAGCGTATGGACCCGCTGTCGCGTGGCTTCGACCGCCGTCTGCTGAATGTCGAAGGCATGGACGCGTCCGCCGGGCCCCAGCGTTTTCGCCAGAAAAGCGGTGTCGTGCCCGTTGCCGGCCGTGGCGTCGACAGCGATGCCTCCCGGAATAAGGAAGGGCAGGATCAGGGCGTGCGCCTGTTCGGTCAGCCGCATGCGTCTCCTTCATCGGTGGGCCGGGAGCCGGGCCTTTTGAATTTGAGTCGCCGGCTCACGTCCAGTTCCGGCGGCAACGGCTTATCATCTGTCAGGGCGTCGGTGAGGTGTTCGGCGCAGCCCGGAGCGTAGAGCGTACCCTTGGAACCCAGCCCGTTGAAGATCCATATTCCCGGGGCTTCCGGATGCTGTCCCAGGTAGGGTCGGCTGTCGTGGGTTCCGGGCCGAATGCCCGCCCGCTGATCCAGGATCCTACCGGCGCGCCGGTCGGTCAGCGCTTCCAGCTGACTCAGAATCTCCCGCCGTCCGGCTTCGGTCGGGCCGGCATCGAGATCCGTCCAGGTGTAGGTCGATCCCGTGCGTATCCGGCTGTCACCGACGGGCAAGGTCCAGACGCCGCCATTGAGGATCCGGTCGTCCGGCAGATCGCCCGCTTCGGCTTCGAGGACCTCGCCCCGGCTCAACCGGTAGTCCAACCAGGAGAACCAGCGGTTTTCCGCTCCGAGCCGCCCGTCCGCGAATACCACGGCTGACCAGGAGCGGTGATTCCACTGAATGTAACCGGCCTCCTGGTTGATGGATAGCGCCTCCGCATCGAGGGTTCCTCGCTCCAGCCGGCCGGCTCGTTCCCACCTGCGCCGACTGCGGGTGACCAGCGTGGCCACATCGACCTGAGCCGCCTGACGAATCCAGACCGCGCCGTCGGGTGACCGGAGGCCGCTTTCCGATTTCCCGGCGGGGATTCGTTCCCCCAGGTAAGGCGTGTACGCGGGATCGTTGGCACGTTCGGCCCATCGCTGCGCTTCACCCGTCGTTCGGAGTGCCCGAAGCAGCGGGTGGGGGTGCCAGAGCGCGACGCCCAGCCGCTCACCGACCGCCCGGTAGAAGTCGCGGGCCCGGGGGAGAAAGCCGTCGACGGCCCAGGAACGGTTGAACCGCTTGCCGGTGACCGGGTTGATGATGCCCGCCGCGGCCGGCCAGGCCGCGTGCGGGTCACCCCCGTCGAGCAGGTGAAAGGGCGTCTGTCGCTCCTCCAGCATCCAGGCGAGACAGGTCCCGGCCAGGCCCTGGCCGACAATCAGGATGGGATCGGTGCCCTCAGCCTTCGGCATCAGGGGGGCTCTGTTTCGGCGGCCGGCGGCAGGTCCCGCCCGGTCAGTTCGCGGATTTTAGATAGCAGCGAATTCATCTGGATCGGCTTGGTGATATAATCGTCACAGCCGGCCTCCAGGGCGCGTTCCCTGTCCCCCGCCATGGCGTGGGCGGTCAGGGCAATGATGGGGATGAGGTGGGTAGCGGAATCGGCCTTCAACTTGCGGGTTGCGTTCCAGCCGTCCAGCACCGGCAGATTCATATCCATGAGGATGACATCGGGCTTGTCCTCGGCGGCCCGTTCCAGACCGCTTCGCCCGTCCTCCGCAAAGGAAAGAATGAACCCGCGCTTTCCCAACCGGCGTTCCAGCAGGCTCTTGAGGAGAGGATTGTCTTCCACGACCAGAATTTTCACGGCAATGTCACACTACCTAAACAGGAAGGTGTTCGGCGACCAAGTCCTTTGTGGCGCCGATCCTAACCCGAACTTCTCACCAGAATCGGGAAACAGGGCGGTAAATAATGCTGATCGAGGGATTTGCAGCATTTCTTCGAAATGAACGTTCGTGGTGTTGTCCTGTTTCCCGATCCTTTTCGCCCACATGCGCGATCTGCGGCGTGTTATTCTCGCTGCGCTCGTTGAGGTGTCGCCCTGCGGGCTCGGTAGTCGGGCTGGAAACCGCCTGGTTACGCACCTCAGTGCGCGCCCAGCCGGCTTCGCCCTCCCGCCGTCACCCTGCGGGTTATGGCGGACACGCCGCCTTCCGCCGTCGCTCTTCGAGCTATGGCGGACAGGTGCAGCTCATCACATCCGGGCTTCATGAGAAGTCCGGGCTAAGGGGGTCAGCTCCGGTAATCCGGCAACCACACGCTGAAGGTGGATCCGACGCCTTCGGTGCTGTCGACCGTTATCTCGCCCTGCAGCTGGGTGATGAACGCCCGGCAGATGGTGAGGCCCAGGCCCGTGCCGCCGAACTGACGGGTGGTGGAGGTGTCTGCCTGGACGAAGGGCTGGAAAATGGATTCGAGCTTTGCCCGGGGGATGCCGATTCCTGTATCGGAAACCTTGATACAAATGCCGGTCAGATTTTGCCGCGTCTCCGGGCGGGCGTCGACCGAGATCGTTCCGCTGTGTGTGAACTTGCAGGCGTTGCTCAGGAGGTTGAAAAGCGTCTGCTGCAGCTTGGTCCGATCCGAGTGAAGCGGTGGCGTGTCCTTTGCCACCCGCAGCTCCAGCACATTGCGGTTGTGTTGGACGATGGGCGAAAAGGTCCGGACCGCGTTCTCCGTCAGCTCCCGGAGATCGATCGACTCGGTGTGAACGTCCATTCGCCCGGCCTCGATCTTGGAAATGTCCAGCACACTGTTGATCAGGTTGAGGAGGTGTTGGCTGGACTGGTGAATCGTCTCCAGGTCCTTCAGGTAAGCCGCGGTCGCCTCTTGCTGGAGCTCCTCCTTCAGCAATTCGGTATAACCGATGATAATGCCCAGCGGCGTCCGGAGCTCATGGCTCATGTTTGCCATGAATTCGCTCTTCACCGCGTTCGCGCGCTGAGCTTCCTCTTCGGCCGCGCGAGCCACTTCCAGGGCCTGCTCCCGGTTGTCCATTTCCGACAGCACCCGGTCGAGCACGCGGTTGTACTCCCGGGCGATTTGTCCGACTTCCGTGTGGGGCTCCACGGAAACCTTGCCGGAAAAGTCTCCCTCGCGGCGCTGGTCACGCATTTCGGTGATCAAGTCCAGCAGTTCGGTCGAGGCGTTGTGCTCGGTGACGTTGAGCCCCTGCAACTCGCCTTCCGGAGAAACGCGCAGGGCGACAAAGTGATTGAGAATGCGCAAAAACGCGAAACTCAGAAGAAAAGTCCAGGCGAAGCAGGCGACCACCCCGAGGGCCTGGATCCCCAGCTGGTCCAGGCGCCCGTTTCCGCCAAAGGCGCCAAGATCTCCGAAGAGAGCGACGGCCAGGGTTCCCCAGACGCCTGCCATGCCGTGCGCGGGCACCGCACCGACGGCATCATCAATGCCGAGGGCCGGGAGCAGCTGCATGCCGGCCCAGCACACGCCGCCGCCAATGATCCCGATCAGGACGGCCTCCAGGGGAGAAACCAGATGACAGCCGGCGGTGATGGACACCAGACCGGCAATGACCCCGTTCAGTAGGGCGGGCGTGTCGATGATCCGGAGAAAAATGCGACTGAGGAGGATGGTCGTGAGGGCGCCGAAAACCGCAGCCAGGTTGGTGTTCAGAAAAATGGCAGGCACGGTCTCGTCAAAACGCAGCGTGCTTCCGCCGTTAAAGCCGAACCAGCCGAACCAGAGGATCAGCACGCCTACGGTGGCGAGGACGAGGTTGTGCCCGCGGATGGGCGGCTTGTCCTCGCTGAACTGGCCGATGCGCGGCCCGATCACCAGGATTGTCGCCAGGCCCATCCAGGCACCCACCGAATGAACGACCGTGGACCCGGCGAAATCGATGAACCCGAGGTCCGCCAACCAGCCTGCCCCGGAACCCGGCAAAATGCCACCCCAGGCCCAGTGCCCGAAAATTGGATACACCAGCCCGGATACCAGGGCGGACAGGAACAGGTAAACCACAAAGGGCATGCGTTCCGCCACGGCACCGGATACGATGGTGGTTGCCGTCCCGCAGAAAACCAGCTGAAAAATGAAAAAGGCGACCAGCCAGGGATTGGCGGTTCCGGTGAAAAGGAAAGCATCCGTGCCAAACCAGCCCGCCTGGCTTGTACCGAACATCAGACCGAATCCGACCAGCCAGAAAACGGCTCCTGCGATACAGAAGTCGGTCAGGTTCTTGACCGCGACATTGATGCTGTTTTTGGCCCGGATGAGCCCGCTCTCTAGGCAGCAGAAACCGACCTGCATCAGCATGACCAGCGACGCCGTGATGAGAATCCAGGCGATGTTCAGGTACTGGTCCGGCATGTGGGGGGGATGCTCCTGCTGGGGCGATGAAAGACACGAGTAACCGGTGGTCACCGGATGAGACGGTAAGTGTCTACGGTCAGCGCTCCCGGTTTTCGTCCAGCCAGTGAGCCAGGGTTTCAATGTCCAGATCCGGGGTGGGGCCAAAGGGATCGAGGAAACAAAGCAGCTCGTTGTGAAAACGGCGAAGACCGGCACACAGGTGGACCGCCTTCCCGATGGCCGATTCGATTCGGCGGCTCCGGGCGACTGTTTCCAGGGACCTGGAGGCTTCCTGGAGGTCCGCCTGGCCGAACAGGGTGGCCGTGTTCAGAACCTGGTGGGCGGCCATGGCGAGGAGGTGCCCGTCGCGCGATTCGATCGCCGTATTCAGTTTCTCGATAAACCCTCGGATCGTTTCCGGAGCTTCCCTCAGGATGGATGCCGCCAGGTTGGCTTCCCCTTCGCAGGCCGTCATCAGCGCATGGGGAGAGAACGGCGTCCGGGGGATGGGCGAGGTCATAACAAGACAAGAATCATCTCCAAGTAAGCAAATCCGGTTCCATTCAGCCAAGGTAAATCGCCTGGCCCGCCATCGGCTGGCACCCACGGGGCCGGCCCCACCTCTCGCCCGGAGATGCCTGACCGGCTACACCTGCTCGCTTCGCCTCAAGCCCGCCCGGTCCCCGGTCGGCCAGATGAACAATAGCCTTGAAATCCCGTATTTTCAGGATTTAATGAAAGTATGGTGTCGGGTGAGCAGTCATCGGCGATGGAACCGATCCTGGAATCGGCCCGGGATCGTTTCATTGGTCAATGGGGGGCGATGGGGACAGCCTGGGGGATCAACCGCACGATGGCGCAAATTCACGCCTTGCTGCTTTCGACACAGGAGGCGCTGACGACGGACGCAGTGATGGGTGCGTTGCGGATCAGCCGGGGCAATGCCAACACCAACTTGCGCGAGCTGGTGAGTTGGGGGTTGGTTCGGAGTTTTTACCGGAAGGGCGACCGGAAAGAGTACTTCGAGGCGGAGCGCGACGTGTGGCAGATGTTCGGTATCATCGCCCGGGAGCGGCGTCGCCGTGAGGTGGAACCTGCGCTCAAAACCCTCGAGGCCTGTATTTCCAGCACGGTGGACAGTGCGAGTGAGGAAGGTCAGGCTTTTCACAGCACGCTCTCCGACCTGCAGAGCTTCCTTCGGATGGGAGACCTGTTTCTGGAAAAAGCGAGTCGGGCGCGGGAAAGCGCATTGGTACCCAAACTGATGGAGTGGTTGAAATGAAGGACCGGGCCTCCGGTGAGCCGGCAACCGAAAAGCGTCGCCGGCGTCGCCCGGCCGAGTTTTTTCGAAAACGAACAGAGGCTTCCCTTTGCTCTTCTCACTTCCGGGAGCCGGGTGCATACAAGGGAGCGGATTCATTGCAGGCCCGGCCTGAGCATGAAGCCGCATGAACCGAAACCCAATGAACCGCTATGTGTGCCGTCCTGACCGCCCCGCCCAAAACCAATCACGCCGCCCTTTTGAAATGGGTGGATAAGATGATCACCATGTGCGAGCCGGACGGGGTTCACTGGGTTTCGGGGACCCGGGAAGAGGCGGCTCAGCTTTTCGAGCAGATGCAGGCGAAGGGCATGTGCATTCGCCTCAACGAGGAGAAACGGCCCAACAGTTACCTCTTCCGCTCCGATCCGCGCGATGTCGCGCGGGTGGAAAGCCGCACCTTTATCTGCAGCTATTCGAAAGCGGATGCAGGGCCCACCAACAACTGGGAGGAGCCGCGGGCGATGCGCCGGAAAATGAAGCAGCTCTTCAAAGGCTGCATGCATGGGCGCACGATGTACGTGATCCCCTTTTCGATGGGCCCCATCGGTTCCCCCATCAGCCAGATCGGTGTCGAGGTGACGGATTCTCCCTACGTCGTCGTCAATATGCGGATCATGGCGCGGGTGGGCGATGCCGTCCTTGATGCGCTTGGCGACCGGGGCTTTTTCGTGCCCTGTCTGCATTCGGTGGGGGTGCCCCTCGACGACGGCGTGGAGGACGTTCCCTGGCCCTGCAATCCGGACAACACCCACATCGTTCACTTCCCCGAGGAGCGCACGATCGTGTCCTACGGCAGCGGATACGGCGGCAACGCCCTGCTGGGCAAAAAATGTTTCGCGCTGCGGGTCGCCAGCGTCATGGCCCGGGACGAGGGCTGGCTGGCCGAGCACATGTTGATCCTCGGCGTGGAAAACCCGGAAGGCGAAAAGACCTACGTGACGGCGGCCTTTCCGAGCGCCTGTGGCAAAACCAATTTCGCCATGCTGATCCCGCCCAAGTCGTTCCAGGAAGCGGGCTGGAAGGTAACGACGGTCGGGGACGACATCGCCTGGTTGAAGCCGGATGCCGATGGTCATCTGCGTGCCATCAATCCGGAAGCCGGCTTTTTCGGCGTGGCCCCGGGAACTTCTTTCAAAACCAATCCAAACGCCATGGAATCCTGCCGGAAGGATTCCATTTTTACCAACGTCGCGCTGACCGACGACGGCGACGTCTGGTGGGAGGGCATGACCGACGAGCCCCCCGACCACCTCATTGACTGGCAGGGCAGGGACTGGACGCCCGACTGCGGACGTCCGCCTTCACACCCGAATTCACGGTTCACCGCACCGGTGGCGAACTGTCCCTGCGTCGACCCCGCCTGGGAAGATCCCGCCGGAGTACCGATCAAATCCATCATCTACGGCGGTCGGCGGATGTCGGATATTCCGCTGGTGGTCCAGGCTTTCAACTGGACGCACGGGGTTTACCTGGGTGCCACGATGGGGAGCGAAAAAACGGCCGCGGCCGAGGGGAAGCAAGGCGAACTGCGCCGGGATCCCTTCGCCATGCTGCCCTTTGTGGGGTATCACATGGGCGACTACATGCGGCACTATATTTACATGGGCACACGGGTGACCGAGCCGCCACGCATCTTTCAGGTCAACTGGTTCCGCCAGGACGCCGAGGGCAACATGCTCTGGCCGGGCTTCGGGGAAAACATGCGCGTGCTCCAGTGGATCGTCGGTCGCTCCACGGGCAAGGCCTTTGCCAAGGAAACCGCCATCGGCTGGATGCCTCATTACGAGGACATCGACTGGACCGGGACCGATTTTCCGGAAGACAAGTGGAATGCATTGATGTCCATCGACAAGGCACGTCTCCAGAAGCAGACCCTGCAGCACGAGGAGCTGTTTCTCCAGATCTTCGACCACCTGCCCAAGGAAATGATCTTCGAGCGGGAGCTGCTGGTCTGCCGCTTGATCTGAGGCGGTGCGGTCCTCCCGCGTTTCGCTTTGCCCCATTCGGCAGGGTGGTCGTCCGGGACTGCCGTGGGCTCCACGTTCCCCCTTCCCGCATTTCATGCAACCCGTTCAACGGCTCTGTGGCTCGACGGCGGTCGTTGACACCCTAAGCAGACGGCCGGAGGCTTTCCGCTTTACCTTAAGAGAACCATGACCCTGCGATCCGTTATCCTATCTATCGGCCTTGTTTTTCCGGCAGCTTCTGCCATGCAGGCCGGCATGCTTCACGTCAACCAGGCTCACCCGGAGGCCCGGGACCACCACAGCTCGGGCCAGCCGGACCTGCCGTTCGTCACCATTGCCGCCGCCGCCCAGCACGCCGAGCCCGGCGATACGATCCGCGTCCATGCCGGCACTTACCGGGAACGGGTGGCACCGCCTCGCGGTGGTGAGCCGGATGCCCCGATCACCTATGAGGCCGCCCCCGGTGAAGACGTCATCATCAGCGCCTCCGAGCGCTGGCAGCCTGACTGGGAGCCTGGCGGTGACAACCCGAACCTCCTTATCGGCCGTATGTCCCCGCACCTGTTCGGGCGTTACAATCCGTACACGGTGGAGAACGCGGGGCGGGAAGACACCACGCTTGGCCAGCTGTTCGTGGACGGGAGGCCGCTTCTGGAACTCCCGATCGAGGACCGTGAGGCGGTGGCCGCCCGGCCTGGCTCCTTTTGCGTGATCGATGACGCCCGGGCACTGTTGGTCCATTTCCCCGAAGGCCGGGTCGCGCCGGCCGATCGGAAGGTCGAACTCACGGTCCGCGAACGCAACTTCGCGCCCTACCTGCGGGGGCTCGGCCATATCGTCGTCCGCGGTTTCATCATGGAGCACGCCGGCAACCAGTTTCCCCGGGGCTTCTGGTCGTCGGACAATCCGCAGGCGGGCGCGCTGGGTGCCCGAGGCGGTCATCACTGGGTGATGGAACACAACACGATCCGTTATGCCCACAATGTCGGGATCGACATCGGATCCGAGGGGCGGGTGGATGCCGACGGCATGGGCCAGCCTCAGCCCGAATTCACCGGCAAGCACGTTGTCCGGCACAATCACATTCATGACAACGGCGGCGCCGGTATCGTGGGTATCCGGTCGCTGGGTACGGAAATCGTCGGCAATGTCATTGAGCGCAATGTCAGCCTGGCGCCCGGTGGCCCGGAGAACTCCGGCATCAAGGTGCACTTCTTCATCGGGGGGCTGATCGCTGACAACCTGATCCGGGACAACGGCGCTTCCGGCATCTGGATCGACAACGTCTGGCCTCAGAGCCGCATCACCCGCAACGTCCTGATCGGCAACACCGGGGCCGCAATTTTCGTGGAAATGGGCTTTGGCCCGGTTCTGATCGACAACAATATCCTGGCATTGACCGTGGCGGGGGCCAGTCTGGCTGGTGACGGCTTGTACACGCACGACAGCAGCGATGCCATCTTCGTCCACAACCTGGTGTATGGGAATGCCAACTACGGCCTCTGGCTGCACCGGGCGACGGACCGGACGACAAACGCCTGGACCGACGAGCTTGCCGCCTGGTGGGGCGAGGATCCGTTCAACTTTTGGCGCGAGCCCGGTTTCGAGATTGAGCGGCTGACCGTGCAGGCGGACAACTGGCATATCCTCAACAACCTCTTTATTATGAATCACCGGGGGGACATCGCGATGCCGCCCGAGAGCGAGGACGCTTCCAACAACGTCAGTGACTACAACCTCTTCGCCGGGTCTTACAACCGGGAGACTTCGGAAACTTACGCCGAGGGGCAGGACGCGCCGCTCTTCAACCTCATCTCCAACAAGGAACGGATCCCTCTGGCCGAGCTGAAGCAGACTTTCACCGAGGGCTGGGAGGCCGCCGGCATTCCGGCCGAAGACCGGCCCAACCTCGAGGCCGGTTACCGCCTGCCTCAGGTCGGGCTCGAACTCTGGACCGCGGCCACCGGCTTCGAAGCCAACAGCCGCTTCGTCCGTGTGCTGCGCCCGGATTTGTCACCGGGACCGGGTCGGCATGAGCTGTTTTTCTTCATCGACGATCAGGCGGCCGATCTGGGCGCACCGAAAATCAACGGCGTGGACCACGACTTCAACGGCCTGCCGATCGATCCGGACAAGGTGCTGCCCGGTCCCTTTCAGGACCTGACCTTCGCGCCCTCCCTCAATGACCGCAGTAACTACAAGCAGGGGCGCGGTCCCTACAACGACGTTGATGATGTCGACGAGCCCAACCGCTACCAACTCTGGCCACTCGTACCCCGTTCCTGGCCTCTGCCGCTCCCCGGCATCCCGGAGTAGCGACAGCCCGCGCCGAACGAGCCGGAGACGTAGGGGCGTTGCTTGTCAGAAACCCTGAGTCGGTCGAAGGGCGACGCCCGCGCTGGATAGACCGGTTCCGCCCATACGCTTAAGCTTAAAGCGAGGCTCGGCTCTTGTTCCCTGCGGGCGTCGGCAAGCGACGCCCCTACGAAACGTGGCCGCGCCTTCAGGCGTGGTCTGTTTAGCCAGGACGCCCAACCACGCCCGAAGGCGCGGCCACGGATGGGGCGTTTCCGATTAATGCATTCCCTTCAGGGCAACGCCCCCGCCTCAGTTCGGGAAGTCCGGGAAGATGTCGGCGCCGCCGATGACCTTCGGAAAATCCTGCTCCGGCGGGCCGTCGAGGTCGAGGCGCAGGACCGGAAGCGCGTTGTGGGCCGCCGGGGGCAGGCCGTGGATGCGGGTCTGGGTCTCGCGCCGCTCGACGCGGAGCGGTCCGGGGTAGCCGAGGAGACGGGCCTCCTTTACCTGGGGAATAAGCCCGCCGATGGTCAGCGTCCCGCCGAAATACTGGCTCAGGAAGCAGTAGAGCGTGTGGCCACGCACCGCAGTCGGCCCCCAGAGGTTCCAGGACAGCGGGTTCGGGTCGAGGTTGTCCAGCGCCTCGCCGTTCACCGCGAGCCAGCGCCCGACCTGCTGCAGGATGCCGACCGCCGGGGCGGGCAGGCGACCAACCGGATCCGGGCCGACGTTGAGCAGCAGGTTGCCGTTGCCCTGCGCGACTTTCAGCAGGTTGAGCGCGACCACCTGAGGTGATTTGTAGTTATTGTCCGAATACGAATAGCCCCAGGTGCTGTTGAGGGTCATGCAGGCCTCCCAGAGCCGGCCCTCGGGACCGGCGGTGACGTGCTGCTCGGGCGTACCGAAGTCCTCCGGGGTCATGGCCCGGTTATTGATGAGGATGCCGGGCTGCAGCTCGCGCGCCATGGCGTTGAGTTCGGCGCTGCGCCATTCCTCCGCGCTGTAGTTCTGCGGCAGGTCGTACCAGAGGATATCGATTTTGCCGTAGCCGGTCATCAGCTCGCGGACCATCCCGTGGGTCCAGCCCATGAAGCGCGTCCGGGCCTCGGCGTCCCCCTCGTAGCCGAGCCGCCAGTCCTCGTTGCGGAAGTCGCCGAGCGAGTAATACAGCCCGACCTTGAGGCCCTCGGCCCGGACCGCCTCGACAAACGCCGCGAGGAGATCCCGCCCGGCCGCGCTGTTGACCGCATTGAACGGGCAGAGTTTGGAATCCCAGAGGCAGAAGCCGTCATGGTGCTTGGTGGTGAGGATGACATACTTCATGCCGGCCGCGCGGGCTGTCCGGGCCCAGTCCGCCGGATCATAGGCCTCGGCTGTGAATTGGTCCTTGAGGGGCTCATAGTCGGCGAAGGGAATGCGCTCACGGTTGATGGCCCACTCGCCGCGGCCGAGGAGGGCATACAGCCCCCAGTGAAGAAAGAGCCCAAAGCGTGCTTCGGGAAACCAGGCCTGGTGGGGAAGGGGGTGTCGGGTCGCGCTCATGGCAACCTTCTGGTGGGGTCCGGAGCCCTGCTTCAATCTCCATTTTCAGGTCGCCTGTTTCCTAAGCCGGGACAGCGGCTACGTGAACGGCACGAGCCTGGTCGTGGACGGCGGACACCAGGCCGCCTGCCGCTGAATTGACCCGTCGGTCGCCTTGCGGTCTTTTGGTCTCATGTTGGCTATCGATTTAAAGGGGCATACCGCCCTGGTAACGGGCGGATCGGGGGGAACTGGGCCGAACGATGTGTCGCACCCTGGCCGTAGCGGGGGTCCGCGTCCCCATCCACACCTTCCGAGGCATGGACCGGGCCGAGGCCGTCCAGTTCGCCATCGAGCGGAAATCGCCCGCGCCGTCGCCTTTCTGGCCTCCGACCTGGCCGCTTTCACCACGGGTGCCTTGCTGCCGGTCTGCGGCGGGAATGTCATGCCGACCATCTGACTCCAAACTGTTGATGAGTGCCCGGAACAATCAGGATCCCTCCCGCCCCCGATATCATTTCACGGCGCCGCGCAACTGGCTGAATGATCCCAACGGCCTCGTTTTCCACGACGGCGAATACCACCTCTACTATCAGCACAATCCGCACGGCCTCGACTGGGGGAACATGAGCTGGGGTCATGCGGTCAGCCGCGACCTCGCTCGGTGGGAGCACCTGCCGGTCGTCCTCGAATTCAAGGTGGGCGGGGACCTGCATTACTTCAGCGGCTGCGGCTGGCACGACACCGACAACGTCAGCGGGCTGGGGGAGAACGGGATCGGCCCGCTTCTCTTTTTCTACACGGAGCACCAGCAGATGGGGGAAGACCGGGAGAACCGGCGTCAGCGGCTGGCGCTTGCCTACAGCCGGGACCGGGGCCGCACGTTCATCCAATACCCCGACAACCCCGTCCTTGATTTCAGCCTGCGCAAATTCGGGGATCCGGCCATCCTGTACGATGATGACCGGGAGCGCTGGGTGCTGGTGCTGATTGCCGGCGAACCGCAGGGCCACGTGTGCTTCTATGCCTCGGACAATCTGCTGGACTGGCGGGAGGTCGGGTGCTTTGAGGCCCCGGACGCGGCCCCGGGCGTCTGGGAATGCCCGGACCTGTTTTCGCTCCGGGTCGACAACGACCCCGACGGCGATCCCTGGTGGATTTTGAAAATCAACGCTGTCCGCAGCTGGGACTTCACCACCGCGACCACGGATTACTTTCTCGGCCGGTTCGACGGGGAGACCTTTCACTGGGATCGTGAACAGGCCTTCGAGTCCTTTAACCGCGGGCAGGACAGCTCTTACGCCGAGGTGTCCTATACACAGCTGACGCCGGGCGATGACCGGCGAATCCAAATCCCTTGGCAGCGCATGGGCTCGCGGGTCTGGCGACCCTGGACCGGCCTGCTCGGGCTGCCGCGCGACCTCCGCCTGCGCCGCGAGGGCGAAACGCTCCAGCTGATCGCCCGTCCGGTGGAGGAGCTGCAGGCCCTCCGCGAGGAACCGGTCGACCTGTTCACCGAGACCGACCCGGCCGAGCCCGGGTTGGCCCAGCTGCCGCAACCCGCCTGCGAACTGCACCTCGTCTGGCCGACGTCCCCGCCGGATGGCGATATCGGATTCGAAATCATCCAGGAAGGCGGGACCACGCTTCGCCTGTTCCTGGATCGCGAGGGCGGCTTCTCCGCCGTATTCGGCAACACCGCCCCGCTGGTGCGGTCCGCCCCCTGCGACGGCTCCGACGACCGCCTCGACCTGCGGCTCTTCCTCGATGCCTCGGTCGTCGAGGTCTACGCCAATGACGGTGTCCTGCTGTCGACCGTCATCACCGCCGACGATCCCGTGCCGGTTGCCGTCCGCTGGCTCACCCAGGCCCCCGAACAGGCCACTTGCTGGCCGCTGGAACGGGCTGTGCAGCCTGATTAGCCCGAACTTCTCACCAGAATCGGAAAAATGGGCGGTAAGGGATTCTGGCCGAAGGGCTTGAAGCATTTCTTTGAAATGCACGTTCGTGGTGGTGCCCATTTTTCCGATTCTTTTCGCCCACATGCGCGATCTGCGGCGTGTTATTCTCGCTTCGCTCGTTGAGGTGTCGCCCTGCGGGCTCG
>JBNPEH010000042.1:0-8749 GCA_051117635.1 Opitutales bacterium
TGGTGCGGACCCGTCGGGTCGTCCGCATCCACCTCAGTCAGGCCTATCCCCTCCAGGCGCTCTTCGCCCGGGTCCATGCCCGGTTGAAACCGGGATAGGGGGTCCGCCCGCGGACCACCCCGCCCACTGCTCCATCGGTGTCCCAGACAAGCGGCGGGGGTAAGGGGGCCGTGTCGCTACAGCCCGGCAAAACCGGCTCAAACGACCGGTTTTACCTCCTCAATGACCGAACCCGACCAGTCAAAGGTTGTTTGCTCGCCCATTACGGCGTTCATGAGAAATGCGGCTTAGCAGCCAATCACCGCTGGAAAATCCGGTCGGCTCGCCGTTCCGAGCCCGCTACCACGTCAGCTGGATGCCAACCACGGCGGGATCGCGGGAGGCGGCGCGGGCGTAGGCCTCGGTCGCCTGTTCGGCCGGAAAGGTGTCGGTCACCAGGCCGGTCATCGGCAGGCGGCCGTGGGCGATGAGCCGGAAAAAGGCCTCGGCGCTCTCGCGATAGCTCCAGGGGCTACGCTCATGAAAGGCATGCGCGCCCGTTATCGTCAGACCTTTCATCAGAAGCCAGGGCGTGAGGTGCTGCTGCGCCGGGTGCCGGGCGTCTCCCAGCAACACGACTCGCCCGCCCCAGGCCACCGCGCGCTGGGCATCCGCAAACACCGGTGCCGCGCCGGTCGTGTCGATGATGACAGCCGGTGGGTCATGATCGTCGGCCGTCCAGACGGGCTCATCCAGATGGTAGCGGTTGCGTCGAGTCTCCAAACAGTCGGCCAGCGACCGGGCAAAGGTCGCATCCGCTCCGCCAGCCGTGGCCAGGGCCAGTCGCGGTTCCACCGGATCAATCACCCGCAGCCGGTTCACCCCGGAGACCGCCACCCAGCGGATGACCAGTTGCCCGATCGGTCCCGCGCCGACCACCGCCACCGAGTCGGCCAGCCCGAGGTCCGCCGCCTTCACGCCCAGCGAGGCGATCATCGCGAGCGTGCTCCAGGCGGCATCGGAATCGGAGACCGTGTCCGGGATACGCGCGACATCATCCGCCGCGACCACGACGCAGTCGGCATGCGGCCGCCGGTGGGCGACCCGGTCGCCAGGCGCCAGAAGGTCGATCCCGGGGCCGACCGCCTCGACCACGCCCACGGTACTGTAACCCGGATTGATGGGAAACCGGATCCACTGGTCCCAGTGCGACCCCGGCTCGACGTCGCCCTGATACAGGGTCAATTCGGTGCCGGTGCTGATCGTGGTGACAGTCGATCGGACCCGGACCTCACCCGGCCCCGGCTTGCCCGGTTCATAGGGCTCGAGGACAATTTGCGCCGGGGCGGTAAACATCAGGCGTCGAGGCATCCTTCCGGCATGGCCCGCGGTCCGTTGATAGGCAACCCCGCGCTGCCCTTGAGTCGCGCAAGAGCCTCGCGCAAAGGTGCTAAGATGCTAAGGGGAGAGTCGCGAAGGACTTGGGACGCAGGAGGAGGCCTGCCACATGCGGTCAAGTCGTCCTTTTCCAAGAGTCTCGCCGCTTCAAGCATGCCCAGCCCCCTTCAATTTCATCTGCGTTTGCCCAAGGTTCAGCTTCGGGCAACCCTACTCCCATGCTGGTTGTCTTTGATGTCGATGGAACGCTGGTCGGTGGCCAGGCGGCTGACTACCGGGCTTTTGAAGCGGCGCTGCGCACGGTGGCGGCCTTTGCCCCGGGGCCTGATTTCTGGGCGGGGCTGGAGGAAGTGACCGCCGCGTCGATTCAGCGCCATGCGCTCGAGGCGCACCCGGAGACGGATCACCCCCGTCTGGGCCGGGATCTGCAGGCTGCCTACCTGGCGAATTTGCGCGAGGCCCATGAGGCGGATACCGGCGCCTTCCCGGCCACCCCAGGCGCTGCCGCACTCGTGACCACGCTGCGCACGTTGCCCGGGGTAGACGTCGCCATCGCCACCGGCGACTGGACCGATACCATTCGGTTCAAATTGGCCTGCGCGGGCCTTGCGGTCGACGACTTGCCGATGGCCACCAGTTCGGACCGGTATGCGCGGCATGAAATCATTGTCGAGGCAGTGCGGCGGGCCGGGCGTCACCTCGGTGAAGCGCTTTATATCGGCGACGGGCCCTGGGACCTCAAGGCGGCCCGCCGCCTCGGCATTCCCTTCATCGGGACCGGCAAGCGCCTGGACCGCCTGGCCGGGGCCGATCGGCTGGTGCCCGCCCTGGCCGATCTGACCGATCCCCGCGAGCTGGCCAGCCTGTTGCCGGGGGCTCCCTTTTCGCCTGAGGCGTAACACAAAAAAGGACGGCGACCAACCACGCCTGAAGGCGCGGCCACGCGTGGCTCTCTCGCGACTCGAGCCCTTCGCGCCCTGGCGTCTTCGCGCGAGCCCTCCACGCGACTCGGGCCACGGCGGTCACCGTCGAAATCACAACCTGCGACGTGTGAGGTTCGCCTCACGGCTGCCAGCGGCCCGGGGTGACGCCGGTCGCCTTCCGGAACTGGGTGGTGAAGTATTGCACGTTCCGATACCCGCAGCTGGCGGCGATGGCTTTGAGGGACGGGCCGCCCTCCTGCAGCAATACGCGGGCCTTGCGGATCCGCGCCCCGATGACAGCCCGGTTGAGGCTTTGTCCGCGGCGCTGGCGATAGGCGTTGCGCAGGTAGTCGGGGTGACGGTCGAGGCGCCCCGCCAGGTCACCGATGGACCGGATGGCGCCGATGTCGGCTTCCAGGATCCGGTCGATCGCGCGGGCCAGCGCTTCGGCCGCCGGCTCCGCCGGCTGGCGCTTTGGTCCGCGGGCTCGCTCCAGCAGCCGCTCGATGAGCAGCGTCGTGCGCAGGTCGCGGATGCGCCGGGCCCCCGGTTCGAGGTTATGGCTGGCCTTTTCATGCGTGTAGGCGAGGTGCTCGAGGAGCGGTGGCAGGTCACTGGGCAGGGGCGGCCTGAGGTGATGGGGCCGGTCGATGGCGGGTGTCCGGATGATCAGACAGAAGTCGCGTCCCGTGCCGGCATTGACCTGACGGTGGCGCAGGTAGGCGGGCATCAGGTCGATACTGCCGGCCGTGAACGGCCAGGAGCCATGGTCACGCGTCAGGATCTCCCCGTGACCCTGCCGGTGGAAGACCACTTCGGTCCACGTATGGCTGTGCCAGGGGCTCTGGCCGACAGGAACCGGGTAGAACCAGCTGGTGACAAGGGGGCAGGCGTCCATCACAAAGCCGGAATTTATAAAAAATAGCCGGAAAAAAGAAAAGACGAAAGCGGCTGGGCCGCCTATGCTCCTCGGTTCCATGAGCGCCCCTGATACCCCGTCGAAACCGATCCGCAACGTCATCCTGGTGACGACCGACCAGCAGCATTTCCGGACCCTGGGGGTCACGGACACGCCGGAAGCCCGGACGCCGAACATCGACCGGCTGGCAAAGCAGGGCGTGTTTTTCAAAAGCCACTACGTGACCAACCCGGTGTGCTCGCCCTCGCGGGGCAGCTTCATGACGGGGCGCTATCCGACCGAATCGGGGCTGTATGCGAACGGGGTGGCGCTGCCGCACGATGTGCCGACGGTGGCCGATGCGATGAACCGGGCCGGTTTCCAGACCGGGCACTATGGCAAGCTGCACCTGGAGGGGATCATCACGCGGACCGGCCCCGCGCACCCGTATGGCTTTGAAAAGTGCGGTATCGGCGAGGGCGACCAGCACCTGCTGCACGACGACTACAACAACTGGTTCCGGGTGAATCATCCTCAGAAGTTTCCCGAATACAGCTGCATGCTGTTCGAGGGCGGTCACATGAAGGCCTACAAGCTCGACATCCCGGAGGAACTGCACCTCACGCACTGGGTGACCGACCGCGGCATGGAATTCATGGAGGACCGCGATCCGGACAAACCGTTCTTCCTCAACCTCGGCTTTTTCGATCCGCACCACGCCTGGAACCCGGTGGATCCCTACTATTCGCAGTTCGAGGATGCCGAGGTTTCACCCCCGCGGTGGAAGGAAGGCGAGCACGACAAGCGCCCGAAATATTACCAGGGTTTCAAGAACGGCGGCCTGGTGAAGAACAAGCCGGAACAGCTGACGGCTATCATCCGCGCCTATCACGCCATGATGGCTCACATCGATGCCAACATCGGCCGGCTGGTCAGCAAGTTGGAGGAACTCGGGATTGCGGACGAGACCGCCATTCTCTTTTCCAGCGACCACGGCGAAATGCTCGGCAACCACGGCATGCTGTTCAAGGGACCTTACATGTTGGAGGACCTGATCCATGTCCCGATGATCGTCTCCGTGCCCGGCCGCGATCTGGGCGGTCAGGCAGTCACCGGTCTGACCAGCATGGTGGACCTCTTCGCCACCATCCAGGAACTCGCCGGCGTCGACGACCCGCTGCCCTCCAGCGGCCGGCCATTCATCGACCGCAACCTGCAGCCGCTGCCGGAAGGCGGGCGTGATTACGTGTTGCTGGAATGGGAGCACCCCTCCGACAGCGGCAACAACTCGCTGCGCTGTATCCGGACAGAGGATACGAAGTACGTCCACTACAACCACGACCCCGAGAGTGGTGAGCTGTACGACCTGGCGAGCGACCCCCACGAATTCGAGAACCGGTTTTACGATGCCGAATTCGCTGAAATCCGCGACCGTATGCGGACCCTGCTGAAGGAACACTACGGGGAAACGCCTTTGGATTACCGGCCCGACCTGCCGCATCCCGGCGGGTGGTGATGGGAAATAGGAAATAGGAAATAGGAAATGGGAAATGGGAGATAGGAAATGGGAAATGGGAGATAGGAAATGGGAAATGGAGTTTTTTTGGAGAAAATTGACTGATGGCTGAGAAAAGCTTGAGAGCGGCGATCATCGGATGCGGCCCGGGCGGGGAAAACCGCGGCGGGGTGCACTCCATCGCCTACGCGCACGGCTGGGCGTTTGCGAATCGCGATGACATCGATCTCTTCGCGGCCGCGAGCCGCACCGAAGCCAACCGCGATGCCTTCCTGAACGATTTCCCCGGTACGCGGATGTATGCCGACTACCGGGAGATGCTGGAAGCGGAGCAACCCGACCTCGTGTCCGTCTGCGCGTTTCCGCAGGACCGCGAGACCATGGTCGGCGCGGCCCTCGACGCTGGTGCCAAGATCCTCTGGTGTGAAAAACCCTTTGCGCTGTCGACCGGTGCCGCCGACCGGTTGCTGGCCGCCGCCGAGGCTGCCGGTGCTCGGATTTTCCTGAACCACCAGCGGCGCTTCGGCGAAGTGTTCGGTTTCTGGCGAGAGGCTATCGCCTCGGGTGAGATCGGCAATCTGGAGTCGGTCGACATCGTTCAGCCCGGACCGGGCCTGATCGACTTCGGCATTCACCTGATTGATGCTGCCCAGTCCATCCTCGGTGAGCGCAAGGCCGTTCAGGTCATGGCCGGGGCGGACTGGGATGGTGGCGACTACAAGGGCCTGAAAATCGAGAAGCACCTCCTCGGTGCCATCGGATTCGACGACGGCGTGCGGCTGTCCTATGAGGCCGGTTCCGCCAAACGCGCCCAGCCGATTTTGCGGGCGACCGGTGATGCCGGTTACGCCGAGTTGCACGTCGGGCCCAAGGCGCACATGGCCAGCGTCTTCCGGCGGTTGAACCCCACCGGCGTGCTCAATCCGCCGGCCGACACCCATTTTCACCACGGGGAGGACGGCAACCTGTTCTACAAACGGACGCTGGCCGAGATCCTCGACGCGGTGGGCACCGATCGCGCCAGCCCGATCGACGGCAAGGTCGCCCGGACCGGCATCGAATGGATGGCCGGTTTGATCGAAAGCGCCCGCACCGCCAAACGCCTGTCCTTCCCGCTCGAGCAGACCGACAGCCCGCTCGAGCTGCTTCAATCCTGAACAAAAGCACCGCCCCATGAACGTCCAAGCCATCATATTCGAAAAGGAGAACCAGGTGGGTCACGGCATCTACGCGTTGCCCGAGGTCGGGCCCGGCCAGCTGCTGACCGAAACGAAGTACACCTTTGTCTCGCCCGGCACCGAGCTGCGGGTTCTCGCCGGTCACTACGGCGCCGCCGGCAACTTTCCGCTCATCCCCGGTTACTGCCCGGTCAGCGAAGTCATCGATATCGGACCGGAGGTGAACGGTTTCCGGAAGGGCGACCTGATCGCCTTTACGCCCGATCCGTCCCCGGCGGTGTCCCCGCAGGGCGTTCACAGCCACTGGGGCGGTCAGGCCAGTCATCACCTGGTACCCGTCGCCACCCATCCCGTCGTGTTGCCCCGGGAGGCGGACCCCCTCGACTATGTGTTCACCGAAGTCGCGGCCATCAGCCTGCGCGGAGCGACCGCCGCGCAGCCGGAGTCCGGGGAAATGGCGGTGGTCATCGGCCAGGGTGCGATCGGCGCCTTCAGCGCCGGCTGGCTCGCCGCCGCCGGTTGCCGCGTGGTCACCGTCGACCTGTCTGACTACCGGTTGAAGCGGTCCGAAGGCTATGGCGCCGGGGCCACCGTTAACGCCGGCGATCCGGACGTGGTGGAGCGTATACGCGCGCTGACCGGCGGCGGGGCCGATATCGTGGTCGAGTCCAGCGGGGTGGCGGCTGGCGTGGAACTGGCCCACCAGCTCCTTCGGAAGCGGCCGGAGGCCTTCCGCTCGCCACTCTCCAGTGCCCTCGGCAAGTGGCCGCGGCTCGTCTACCAGGCCAACTACCTCGATACGGTACCGATCAACGCCCATGACTATTTCGCCGGCGAGGGGGTCGTGGTGCTGACACCGACCGACCGTGGCCTTGAGGATCGGGTCCGCTGCGTCGAGCGGCTGCGTCAGGGAAACCTGAATACACGCGCGTTCATCGATCGCATCCTGCCGGTGAACGAAGCTCCCGGCGCCTACGCCGATCTCCGTGACAACAAGGACACGGTGTCCACCGTCGTCTTCGACTGGCAGGGCAAAGGCACGTCCTGATGCGTATCCTCTACATCGACATCGACGCGCTGCGGCCGGATCACCTCAGCTGCTACGGCTACCACCGCGACACCAGCCCGCACATCGACCGGTTGGCCGCCGAGGGTTGCCGCTTCGATCAACTCTACGCCTCCGACGCCCCGTGTATGCCCAGCCGGACCGCGCTTTTCAGCGGGCGCTTCGGTGCCCGGACGGGAGCGGTGGCGCATGCCGGGACGGTGGCCGAACCCTTTCCCGAGGGGCCGGGGCGCGGGTTTACCAGTAACTGGGGCCGCACCAGCTGGATGAAAAAGCTGGCCGATGCGGGCTATCACACCGCCAGTATCAGCAGCTTCGGCGAGCGCCACAGCGCGTTTCACTGGTATGCCGGCTTCCGGGAGGTGCAGAACACCGGCGGCATGGGGATGGAAAGCGCGGAGGCGGTCACGCCGGTTGCCCTCGACTGGCTGGAGCGCAAGGGTCCCGACGACCATTGGTTCCTCCACCTGAATTTCTGGGATGCCCACACGCCCTATCGGGCACCCGAAAGCTTTGGCAATCCCTTTGCGGACGATCCGCTGCCGGAGTGGCTGACTGAGGACGTGCGCCAACGTCACTGGGAGGGGGTCGGCATGCAGAGCGCGCGCGAGCGCAGCGGCTACGGCGGCAAGGATTATTACAATGCGGCCTTTCCCCGCCAGCCGGCGGTCATCGATTCGATGGACGCCGTTCGCGCCATGTTCGACGGGTACGACTGCGGTATCCGCTGGGTGGATACGCAAATCGGGGCCATCCTGGACAAGCTGGAAGCGCTCGGCGTGCTGGACGATACGGCCATCATCGTGTCCGCCGACCACGGCGAAAACCTCGGCGAGCTGAACATCTACGGCTGTCACCAGACCGCTGATCCGGTCACCATGCGGCTGCCCTGCATCATCCGCTGGCCGGGGCTGACCACGGGTCCGGGTGCATCGGCGCCCGGAACCGACGACCGGCTACGCTACCATTTCGATTTTGCCGCCACGGTGCTCGATCTGGTCGGGGCCGACATCCCGAAAAACTGGGACGGGCAAAGCTTCGCCCCGCTGCTGCGGGGCGAGGGGGACACCGGGCGCGAGCACCTGGTCCTCAGCCAGGGCCAGGGCAGTTGCCAGCGCGCGGTCCGGTTTGACGACTGGTACTATATGCGCAGCTACCATGACGGGTTCCGCGACCTGCCCGATGACCTGCTCTGGCAGGCGCATGGCGATCCGCATCTGCTGGACAACCGGGCCCCGGACGAACCCGGGGTCGTTGCCCGGGCCAGGGCCCTGCTGGCCGACTGGGAAGCCAGCGTGATCGATCCGGACAACGGCGATCCGCTCCAGACCGTGATCGCCGAAGGCGGCCCGCCGCATGTCCGGGGTCAGCTGGAGGCCTACGTCGCCTATCTGCGCGAAACCGGTCGGGCCGCCGCCGCCGACCGGATCGCGGCGAAGCACCGGCGCCAGGGCGCGGGGGCTTGAGTCGCGTAGGGGTCTCCCTCAGAGGCACGGAGACCTACAAGGCACAGAGGGGTGGGTGCCCATTGCTGGAGGGTCACCGTCCGCGGTGACCGCCGGGCCTAAAGGGCGTGTATCCCGGCTTTGGTTGAAATCCGGACCTTGAGTCGCGGCGGCGGTCCAGAGGCCCGCCCTCCAGGGGCATTGGGCCTGATTCCAAGCCTGGAGGGTCACCGTCCGCGGTGACCGCCGGGCCTAAAGGGCGTGTATCCCGGCTTTGGTTGAAATCCGGACCTTGAGTCGCGGCGGCGGTCCAGAGGCCCGCCCTCCAGGGGCATTGGGCCTGATT
>JBNPEH010000042.1:8849-18222 GCA_051117635.1 Opitutales bacterium
CCAAGCCTGGAGGGTCACCGTCCCCGGTAACTGCCGGGCCTGGCAATCAGTCAGGTCTGATACCAGATGAGCGGAAACACCTCGCCCTGGTAGGGCCAGGCCTCCGCACTGGTACTCAGGCCGGCTCGGACTGGATTTTGACGAATATAATGCCATCGACTCGATAGATGTTCCCGGTCACGGACCTGAGTATCCCAACAGTCGCGTTGCCAGGCCAGGGCGCGGTCTGGCCCAAGCAATTGATTGGTTCGCCGTTTCCAATACGCGACCCACCGGTAGAGGCCATGACCGGGACCTTTTCCCGGCCCACAAAGGCAATGCAGGTGATCCGGCATGAGGACATAGCGTCCGACCTGCCAATTGAAGGCGAGCACTGCCCAGGTGCCATGCAGGATGGCCTGAACCCTTGGATCCGTCAGGGGTCGATCGGCATCCGACAGGCACACGGTCAGGAAAATCTGAGTCGACCGGCCGGGGCGGATCACAGGTGCCTTGCGGGCAGGGTGATTGCGCACGGGTGGTCCACCCGGCAGGGGGTTATCCTCCTCGTCCTCCATAATCAAAACCTGGTGAGGATTCGGACTCTGGGCAAACCCGTAATTTGATCAGACCGAACGGATTATCGGTCGTGCCTGACCTTCCGGACCTCGTGGCGCGGCGGCGGTCCGGAGGCCCGCCCTCCAGGGCCATTGGACCTGATTCGAGCCTGGAGGGTCACCGTCCCCGGTGACCGCCGGGCCTGCGTTTGTTAAAGCCGGGTTTTTGGTTGAAATCCGGACCTTGTGTCGCGGCGGCGGTCCAGAGGCCCGCCCTCCAGGGGTTCGCTGGGCTTCATCCGCGCTTTCCGCCTGGACCCTTGCCCCGCGGGCGGTGTCGGGTAGGTTTCCCTTCGCCGCCTGATGCCTCTTTTGGTTCGAACCTTTCTGCTGTTGTTGTTGGTTGCCCTGCCGGGCGCGCTGTCCGCGCAGGCTTACACGCTCGAGCCGCATGCGCCGCGGAACACGGCACCCGACGAGCCGCGGTTCACGCAAATGCCCGAAGCCTCAACCGGGCTGGTGATCCGCAACACCTACGATGACCCACGCATGTGGCGGGAGCGGTTCAAGGAAAACGGCTTCGGCAGCATCGCGACCGGCGTGGCGGTCGGCGACTACGATGCCGACGGCTTCATCGACATCTACCTCATCGACCGCTTCGGCCCGAACAAACTCTACCGCAACAACGGCGACTGGACCTTTACCGATGTAACCGGCGAGGCGGGCGTCCCCGGCGGTGAGGACTGGACCGGCGGCGCCACCTTCGCCGATGTCGACGGCGACGCCGACCTCGACCTGATGGTCTTCCACCACGCCGAGCCCAACCACCTCTACATCAATCAGGGCGACGGCACTTTCACCGAGGAGGCGGTGGCACGCGGCCTGGATATCGCCACCAACAGCGTCATGGGGGCCTTTGCCGACTACGACCGCGACGGCGATCTCGACCTCTACCTCGTCACCAACCGGTTGGACGTCCAGCTCCGCAAAGGCGAGCCGGATTACCTTTACCGCAACCGTGGCGGCGGGACGTTCGAGGAGGTGTCGGCCGAGGCCGGGATCGCCGGCGACGCGCAGACCTTTGCCGCCATCTGGTGGGATTACAACCGCGACGGCTGGCCGGACATCTATGTCAGCAACGACTTCAGTGTACCCGATCGCCTGTATCGGAATAATGGAGACGGCACCTTTACCGATGTCATGGCGGATGCCATCCCCCAGATGGCCTACTACTCGATGGGCGCCGATTTCGGGGACTTCAACAACGACGGCTGGCCCGACCTGCTGGCCACCGACATGTATCCCCGCGACCACAAGCGCTTTCTGCTCAACCAGGCCGAGCTTTGGGAGCTCCAGGATGCGCAGGAGGTCCGTCATCCGCCGCAGCTGATGCGGAACACCTTTTATGTGAACACCGGCACCGGGCGGTTTTCCGAACAGGCCTGGCAGGCCGGCCTGGCCGCTTCGGACTGGACCTGGGCCGTCCTCGCCGCCGATTACGACAACGACGGGCTGGAGGATCTCTACGTCACCAACGGCATGTTTCGGGACTTCATGAACAGCGATGTTCACTTCCGGGTAAACAGCCTGCCGGCCAACCGGCGGAACGTCTTCTGGAAGCGTCAGCTCGAGCTGCGCGAGGCCAATATCCTCTTTCACAACCAGGGCGATCTCACCTTTGAAGACAGGGCCGACGCCTGGGGCCTGGGGCATGTCGGGGTGACCTTCGGTGCCGCCCGGGCCGATTTCGACAACGATGGCGACCTCGACCTCGTGGCCAGCGAATACAACGACGGGGCGCTGCTTTACCGCAACAACAGCACGGACGGGAACAGCCTGACCCTGTCGCTCGCGGCGCCGGAGGGCAACCGGCACGGCGTCGGCGCCCGCCTCGAGGTCACCGCCGGCGATCGTACCGTTACCCGTGAACTCCAACTGGCTCGCGGCATCGCATCCGGGCTGTCTCATCGGCTGCACGTCGGGCTGGGGGAGGCCGACAAGGCGGACAGCGTCCGGGTTTTCTGGCCGGACGGGGTCGTGAGCGAGTTGCCGGCGGTTCCGGCCGGTCATCATGTCCATATCCGAAAGCCCGATACAAAACCCGTTTCCGACGCCCGGGCGCCCGAGCCGGTCGAGCCGCTGTTTCGCGAGGTGTCGGCCGGCCTGGGGCTGGCTGGAAAGGCGATTCCCGAAGCCACCTACATTCTGGAGGAGATCAAAGCCCAGCCCCTGTTGCCCTTCCGGCAGGGGCGTCAGGGGCCCGGCCTGTCACTGGCCGACCGCAATGGCGACGGCCGGCCGGACATCACGCTGAGCGGCGCCGCCGGCAGCCCCGGCCGGGCCTGGATCCAGGAGGCGGCCGGCGTCTTTGAATCTGTCGATCCCGCGTTGCCCGACGACAGTCCTGACCGGGAGGGCCTGGGCCTGCTCTGGTTCGCCGCCAATGCGGACGCCTTGCCCGATCGCCTGCAGGCCAACGGGGGCGTGGAGGCCGCCGGCACTCTTTCCCGCCTCGACGACCGGCTCTACTCGGGGCAACCGGCCGAAGACACAGCACCGGTTCCGGAGTTGGTGTTGGCGCCGGCGGATCGTTTTCCGGTCGAGGCGCTTGCCTCCGGTCCGGTGGCCGCGGCGGACTTCGACGGCGACGGCGACCTGGACCTGTTCATCGGTGGTGGCGCCCGCCCCGGGGCCTATCCGCTGGCGGATGACAACCGGCTGTTGGAAAACCGCAGGGGCACGTTTGTCGACGTGACCCGCGAACGGGCGTCCGGTCTGCGGACAACCAGCCTTGTCCGATCGGCCCTCTGGCGGCCGAGGCTTGCGGACAAGCCCGGTCGATTTGCCCCGCCGGATCTGATCCTCGCCCAGGAGTGGGGAAGCCTGCGTCTGTTTCGCTGGATCGACGGCACGCTGGTCGACTGGACCGAGCGTAGCGGCCTGGACGGCCAGACCGGGCTCTGGCGCAGCCTGGCCACCGGCGATTTCAACGGGGACGGACGGCTCGACCTGGTGGCGGGCAACCTCGGTCGCAATACCCGCTACACGGCCTCACCGCGGCGCCCCATGGCCATGGTCTACGGGGACCTGACGGGCGAGGGCCGGCGCAGCCTGGTCGAGATGGCCTGGGATGAGGGCGAACTCAGACCCTGGCGGGGCATGACCGAGCTGTCGCGCGGCCTGCAGTCTCGTGCTTTTGCCCGGTCGCTCCTGCAACGTTTTCCGGATTACGCGGATTACGCCGCCGCCACGATCGAGGAGATCTTCGACGGGGCCCGCCTCGGGGCGGCCCGGGTGTTCGCCGCCAGCACGCTCGACAGCACGGTCTTCTTGGCCGGGAAGGATGGGCGCTTCCGGTCAAAACCGCTGCCGGCTGACGCCCAGGTGGCGCCCGTGCAGGGCCTGACGGTCGCCGATTTCGACGCCGACGGTTTTTTGGATGTCGCCTTGTCGCACAACAGCCACGATCCGGTTCCGCAAGTCGGTCGGTTTGGCGGGGGGCTCGGTCTCCTGCTGACGGGCGACGGCGCGGGCGGGTTCACCCCGGTCCCTCACCGCGAGAGCGGTCTGGTGATTCCCGGCGATGCCCGGGGCTTGGGGACGCTCGACGTGAACGGCGACGGCCGTCCTGATCTCGTGGCCGCCCGTAACCGCGCCACCCTGTTGGCCTTTGTCCAGCAGCCGGATGTCCCGGGCAGCGGCCGTCCGCTGGCGGTACGCCTGGCCGGGCCCGCGGGCAACCCGACCGGCATCGGCGCCCGGGTGACGGCCCATTACGCCGACGGCTCATCGGCGACGCAGGCAGTGACTGCCGGGAGCGGTTACCTGACCCAGGAATCGGGCACGGTGTTCTTCGGCGCGGGTGCGGATACCCCGGTGGCCGGCCTCGAGGTGGTGTGGCCCGACGGGTCGGTCCTGTCGCTGGATGCGCCCGCCGGGATGCCCGTTCCCCGGCGCGTCCTGCTGACCCCCGATGCCGCCGACTGGTCCACGCCATGATGGTCAGGGTCGCCGGGCTCTTCGGTCTACCGGCGCGACTCCAGGCTTACGCAAGCATACCGAGCCACCGAACCACGCCTGAAGGCGCGGCCACGCGTGGCTCTCTCGCGACTCGACCCCTTCGCGCCCTGGCGTCTTCGCGCGATGCCCTCTCGCGACTCCAGCCACAGCGGTCACCGGGGACGGCGACCCTCCCCGATGCGATCAGGCCTATAATCCCGAACTTCTCACCAGAATCGGGAAACAGGGCGGTAAATAATTCTGAGCGAGGGATTTGCAGCATTTCTTTGAAATGCACGTTCGTGGTGTTGCCCTGTTTCCCGATTCTTTTCGCCCACATGCCGCGATCTGCGGCGTGTTATTCTCGCTTCGCTCGTTGAGGTGTCGCCCTGCGGGCTCGGTAGTCGGGCTGGATACCGCCTGGTTACGCACCTCAGGCGCCCAGCCGGTTTCGCCCTCCCGCCGTCATGCCGCTCAGCGGCATTATGGCGGACACGCCGCCTTCCGCCGTCGTCCCGCTTAGCGGGACTTCCTCCTACGCCAAGGCTACGGCGGACATGATGGCGGACAGGTGCAGCTCATCACATCTGGGCTTCATGAGACGTCCGGGTTAGCGTGTCGCCGGAGCCGGAACATGGTTGAACCGGCTTTTCGCGTCGGCGCGGCGCAAGCGTCGGCCCTACAGGCGACGCATACCTGTAGGGCTGCCGCTTGCGGCTCGCCGACGGGCTGGAGAGCGTACTTACCGTTACGGCTCGGGGACGGTCAGGCCCTCGATCCAGGAGCCGCTGATGAGGACCGTTTTCTGGCTGAACGGGACTCCGGTCTCGTTGCGGTGCAGCTGGGCCTCGACCAGATCGACGGCAGCCGCCCCGATGCCTTCGTAGTCCTGAAAGACTCCGGCGACGGGGCTTTTGAGCGTAACCAGGTCGGGATCGCAGAAGCCGACGTCCTCGGGCACGCGGAACCCGGCTTCGCGTATCCAGTCCAGCACGACAAGGCTTTTTGAGATGACGACCTCCGGCCGGTGTTTTTTCAGCCACGTGGCAAAGCTTTTTTGCGTCCAGACTTTTTCCCCGTAGGAGGGCACGCGTTCGGCTCCGGGCCGGCTTTTGAGGAAAAAGTCATAGACCATCCGGTAGTCCGGATCGGCGTTTGGGAACCGGGTGAATTCGCCTGCCCAACCGAAGCGCCGGTAACGCCGGCTCCACAGGACCTCCATCAGGATGCGGCAATTTTCCCAGGTGTGGTTGTTGGCCGAATGCGTCGGCAGGTAGGGGCGTGAGGTGCCGATCAAGGCGGAAGCATAGGGCCCGACCAGCATGGCCTGCAGGTCGTTGGGCGGGGGCTGGTATTGGTGCCAGCGGAGGATCAGCCCGCTGATCGAGCGGGCTTCCAGAATGCGCTTCAACTTGGTGACCTCGTTGACCTGGGCCCGCCCGAAGTAGTCGATGGAGAATCCGAGCTCGTCGGCCCGTTGTTCCATCCCGCGATAAAACCGGTTGTGGTCCTGGCTGACTTCGTCGAGCGAATCCCGGTGCAGGTCCAGGTAGGCGAGGGTGGCCCGGTGGTGGCTTTCCCGTCCGCTCTGGATCTGGCTCATGAGCGCCGTCACCATCGGATTGGGCCGATAGTTGGCCTCGCGCACGACCGCCAGGACCTTTTTCCGGGTGGCCTTGGCGACGCGGGGATCGTTCCGCAGGACCCGGCTGACCGTCATGCGCGAGACACCCGCCAACTCGGCCAGTCGCCGGACCGAGGCGGCCTTGCGGGTGCCCTTTTCCGGGAGGGGTTCGTTGCTGTCAGGGGGGGTGCCGATGATGGTTGGGGGGCAGGGCGTGGCAGACGGCGGGGCTCTCCGGCCGTTCAAGACCGGTCGGGAACGGTTAGCCGCGATCCGGGGCGAGAACCACCCGGAAGCCGAGCAGCATGGCGAGCGCGTCGGGTTCGTCGGCGCCGCGCTCGGCCGGGCGGAGGGATTCGGGCTGGGTGACCCAGCTACCGCCCCGGGTGGCCCGCCGTTCACCCGAAATCGGGGATTCGGGCGGGTCGGTGACCATGCCGCCGGGGTAGGGTCCGACCCAGTTCAGGGTCCACTCAAAGACATTACCGAGCATGTCGTACAGACCCCAGGGGTTGGGTTTGAGTGAAGCGACGGGATGCGTGCGACCGCCCGAGTTGTCGCGGTGCCAGGCGTGCTCGATCAGGCGACCGGGGAAGGGATCGTCGCTGTCCGCGCGGCAGGCGTATTCCCACTCCGCTTCGGTCGGCAGGCGATACACATAGCCCGGCGGCAGCCGCCCCGCTTCTGCTTCCCGTTCGGTGAGCGCCCGGCAAAAGGCCACCGCCTGACCGTAGTCCACCGTCTCCACGGGCAGACGGGGATCGCCCAGAAATTCGCTGGGATTGTCGCCCATGATTTCTTCCCAGGCCTCCTGAGTGACCTCGGTCCGGCTCATCCAGAAGGGGCGGCTGATCGTCACCAGCGTGGCCGGGCTCTCGAATTCCTTGTAGCCGGGTGCCGTAGTTGGCGAGCCCATCCAGAAGGTGCCGGCCGGCAACGCCGCAAAGGCGAGGTTGGGCTCGGGGAGCAGGTAAGCCGTGGCAGGCCGGGGGGCGGCATCCTGCAGGCGTGGATCGTCCGGCAGGGCTTTCAGCCCGGGGCCGGGCAGAACGGTCAGCAGGAGTAAAAGCCCCAGAGGCCGGGCGCGGGCGAAGAGCGGCTGGTCCATAGGCCGCTCTTTACGCCACTTGCCGCCTGAAAACAAGGGCGACGCGGTTCCGACCCCCAGATCGTGAAAATGGGACGAGTCCCTATGCCTGCCTTTCATGCCCCGATTTCGAGGATTTCCAAGCATGGCTCCCGTTTTAGGCGGTGTTAAGAAAAAGACAAGCCCCTGTCTGCGAACCGGTTGAACCGATTGACCAAGGTTGAGGGCCTCGGCTCGGGGAGCAGGCGAGGTCTGGGAAGCAGCTTTTCAGCGCCGGTAACTTTTCTGTAACCTCTTAAATTTTAACAACTTAAGTATTTATACGCGATCTGCCGGGACGGCCGCCTGAGCTCCTTGAGCCGTCCTTTTTTTTTGCAAATGGGCCAAGCCGGCCGCCGGATGGCACATCGGCGGATGGTGATGGAAAGGTCCGTAAGCTTATAATTACCAATATATTAAAGAATTTTTAGCCCTGGGGATGATTGGTGTCACAAAATAAATGTGAAACGTCACATTTGATGCTTGCACCTAATGACGAAGGCCTTTTCATGAATGACGGTTACCTCAGATGCCGGAACCCCGCCGGCTTACCCCTAAAACCCCGTTGTTTCCCGGACAGCTTAACAGCTTAACGGTCCCGGCCACCGTGGCGTTGGGGCAGGCTCCGCAGGGTTCTCACAACCCCAACAAACCTGAACTCCCAAACTATGAATCACGATTCACCCCATCGATGGTGGCGACTTGGTGTTTTCGGACTCTCCCTGAGCGTCGCTGGTGTATCCAGCGCCGTGGCCCAGGAGGAGGAAGAGAACATTGCCACCCTCAATCCGTTTGCCGTCAACGAGGCGGCAAATACCGGTTACATCGCGACTGAATCGATCGTCGCGACCGGCTTCGTCGAAGAAATCTCGGATACCCCGATGAACATCCAGGTTGTCACCGACGACCTGATGGACGACATCGGCATTCAGACGGTTGAAAGCGCCACCAACTATGTTTCCGGTGTCACGGCGATTGACGCTCCCGTCTCCGGTAACATCACCGACGGTGGTGTCTTCCGGGTTCGCGGATTCCAGACCTCCTGGAACACCCGGAACGGGATCCGCCGCTACGCGCTGGTCGGCAATGAAAACGTCGACCGCGTTGAGGTCATCAAAGGGCCGTTGACCGTGTTCTTCGGCCAGCAGGCCCCCGGCGGCATCGTCAACTACGTCACCAAGCGCCCGTCCTTCACCGAGTTCCAGGAAATCGAATTCCGGGTCGGTACCGACGAGCAGATGTATGCCTCCTTCGAATCGCAGGGCCCGATCGGCGACTCCGACGAATGGGCCTACCGGTTCATGATCTCGGAGAACGATTCCGGCACCTGGCGCGACTTCGAGCATATCGACCGCTCCTTCATCTACGGAGGCATCATGTGGCAGCCCCGCCCGGGCACGCAGCTCATTGTCGAGGCCGAACAGATCGAGTCGCTTGAAAATCGCGGCCAGAATCATATCTCGGCCCCGATCCGCTACACCCGCGACTGGGAAAACCCGCCGGCCGAGGCCGTCCAGTATGCCATCGACAACGCGCTGGAAAATCCCTCCGGCCCGCAGTACGCCAAACAGCGTGATGCGAACGGCAACCTGATTCTCGATGCCAACGGCAACCCGCAGCCCATCGTGGCCACGGACATCCCGTCCGCTCGCGCCGTGCTGAAGGACCGCTGGCTCTGGAACAGCGGCGCCTGGGAAAACGACATGACCGCCGCCGGGTTCGACCGGGAGCGTAGGGTTAATATCCCGATGGACGTCCCGCAGGGTTGGGAACAGAATGCCGCCGGACCGAACAGCGAGTTGTACAACAACCTCCAGACCGTGTCTGCCGAGTTGAACCACCGGTTCAACGAAACCTTCACGTTCCGGCTTCACGGCCTGCTCGACGATCAGGTACGTGGCTCCTCCTACTGGAGCAGCTCGCAGATGAACGGTGCCGGTGAACTGGGTTTCGGCAACAACCGGTCCAACAACGACAACTGGACCTGGAACCTGAAAGCCGAACTGCTCACCGAGTTCGATATCGGCGGGGTCCGCAACAAGATCCTGACCGGTGCCGAGCGATATTACGACGAGTGGCGTCAGTTCC
>JBNPEH010000030.1:0-103634 GCA_051117635.1 Opitutales bacterium
GGCCTGTTCGGCTGTTTCCGCACCGCCGGCCCGCGCTTCCCCTGGGGGCTGGACCTTTTTCCGCTGTACCGGGACGGGCGGGGCGAGGCCCGTGACCCGGTTTACGCCATCCTGCCGGGACGTATTGTCCATATCAATACAAGCGCCGGACTCAGCAGCTATGGCCGTTATGTGGTGGTGATGCACGACCGGCACCGGCCCGCCTTCCATACCCTTTATGCGCACCTGGCCTCCGTGCCGCGCGACCTGAAGGTGGGGCAACGGGTGGCCGCGGGGCAGGTCATCGCCACGATGGGCCGCTCCGCCGCCGGTTACACCATCCCGCGCTCGCGGGCTCACGTCCACCTGGAGATGGGCTTCCGGTTGACCGATCGGTTTGCCGGCTGGTTCGATCGGCAGGATTTCGGATCCGACAACCATCACGGGGCGTACAATGGCATGAACCTGGTGTCCTGGGACCCGCTTGCCTTCTACGAGGCCGTCCGGGATGGACGCATTGGTTCGGTGGAACAGTTCCTGGCGGGCCTGGAGCCGGCCTGTACCTTGCGGGTGTACAGTGGCGGGGTGCCCGATTTTGTGCGCCGGTACCCGGATCTGGTGCGGAGCCGTGACTTTTCCATCGATGATATCGTCGCCTGGGAAGTCACGTTCAACGCGTATGGGGTACCCTTTGCCTGGCTGCCGCGGTACGGGGCCGAAAACCTGGACGGCGACCCCGGTGACATCGAAGTGCTGGCTTACGACCGGGACCGGATCGAAGCGGTGACCTGCCGGCAGACCCTCCTCTTCGAAGGCAAACGCCTTCGCCTCGGCGGCACCCTATCGACGATTCTGGAACTGCTCTTCGGCTTCGATTTGTAGGGCAGCAAGGCCGCCCGTTGTGGTCGATTTGCGGATACCGGAGTCGCGGCGCAGCGCTGAAGCCCAGCCCTCACAGGCAGGAGCGTTGCCTGGCGAGGCCCGCCGGACAGGGGTTCCGGGGTGGGATAAAGCGTACCGCGCCGCTTCAGCAGGCGAAGGAACCCCTCACCGGAACCGGGGGTGCCTGCGCACCGCGAGGAACATCAGGATGCTGACCATCACCATGCCGCCGGCGAGCATGCCGACCTTGAAGGGCCCCAACAGCCCGAGGAAGAAATAGCCGATGAAGGGGGCGGCGACGCCGCGGACACCCGTCAGGCCGGTGTGAACGCTCATGTAGGCCGAGGTCTGGCCGGGCGGGGCGAGTTTGGTCACCCAGAGTATCCAGACCAGGTTGCCGCCGGCGGCCCCAGCTCCGAACAAGGCGGTGCCGATGGACAGCACCAGCGGCGTCTCGGCCATGAAAAAGAGGAATATCCCGCTCATGAAGCAGAGGTTCAGCGCGACCCGGAGGATGATGAAGTTGATCCGGTCGAAGAGGAACCCCCAGACAGGCGTGGTGAGGAGGCGGGTGGCGGCCGGGACGAAGACCGTGATGGTGGCAATCTGTGTATTGGTCAGATTGATATTAAAGTCCGGGTTGGCCAGGTACTCGACCCGGAGCGGGATCGTCATCAGGTTTCCCACGCCCATGAACATCCAGGCCGACAGCATCCAGCCGAAGAGGCCGTCCCGCCGGAAGAGCGAGAGGTTCTGCCACAGGCTGCCCCCGCTGCCACTCTCCACGGGCGCCGAGGGCATGCGCCCCATCAGAAAGCCGGAAATGAATCCGCTCAGACCCAGGGCCAGAAAAATCAGGCTGTATCGATTCAGGTTCAGGTCGAGGATGCGCCCGCCGAAGATGGACAACACCCCGCCGCTGATGGCCAGGATCATGAAGTAGTGAGCCACGCGCCGGCCGCGTTCCCTGCTGGCGTAGTTGGTGGCGTAGATCTGCGTCACCAGCGGTGCCTGCTGGGCAATCATAAAACCTGCCGCCAGGATGCAGAGGGTGTAAAGCTCCAGGGTGGGGGCCAACCCCGCCGCCAGGTAGGCCAGGCCGCTCAGGGCACCGTAGATGAAGCAGAGCGTGCTGACCTTCAGCCCCGTCCGGGCCACCAGGGACAGCACCACCGGCGTGAAGAGCAGCCCCGCCGCAAAGGCCGCCGACAGGATCGATTTTACCGTGGACGGCGCATCGTACACCCGGATCGCGATCAGTAACCCGAAGGTAATGATGCCCTCCTGCATCAACCCGGAAAAGGGTGCCCGCGCCAGGTCCAGCCGATAGGTCTTGCGGGCGTCCGCGTGAGGGGCAGGCTGCCCCCCCTGCGGGCTTGCGGAGTCGGCGGGTGGATCGGCAGCGGCCATCGGCAAGGGCTAACCCCGGCGACGAAGCCGCCGCAAGCTGTTACATCCGGAGCCGGCGCCCGACCTTGCCCGGGTCAGGCAGGTGACGGTTCACTTTTTCGGGGTCTCGGGTCTTGTACGAACGAGAATAGGATCCTCACGAAATGCGCTGTTTCGGCAGGAATTCTCCGAAACGGCATACCCCAACCCCGGCCACCCCGATCCATGCAATTGTCCTTCCCCGCGATCACCGACGCTTCAAGCCGTCGGCTCGTTCCCTTCGCCATCGCCCTGCTCGCCGGCTCCCTGAGCGGCCTGGGATCTGTCCTCAGCTCGGAGGCCTTTGACTACACCACTGGTTCAACATTGGGTGGGGGCATTGGGGGGACAGGTTGGCGAAGTGGCGGTCCCTGGAGCGCTCCGGCCAACCATACGGTGGAAACGCCGAATCTCGCCTATCCTGCGGCGTACGCCGGTTTCGCCAATGCGGGTGGGCGGTTGACTCTGGCGGGGTCGGCCTCGGTGCTGAGACGTCCGCGCTGACGGTTGGCCAAACCTACCTCATTGCCTTTCAAATCGAGTTCTCCAGTACGGCCGCCATTCCATCACCCTTTGGGTCGATCCAGCCTTGAATGGAGGCACTCCGCCCTCGGGCGGCATCACCGCTTCGGGTATTGATATCGCCTTCAACCGGCTAAATTTCCGCTACATCGGCGGATCGTCTTCTTTAGGTGCCTTGCGCCTGGGCACGTCCTGGGCGGATGTCGTGCCCTCGGCTATTCCGGAGCCCGGGACCTACGGCGCCGCGATCGGGCTACTCGGTCTGCTGCTGGCCTGGCGCCGACGTCGTGGCTGATACGGTTAAATCGGCGGGCGTCGCAAGCAACGCCCCTACGCGTCAGCGGCCCAGCTTCATTGTAGGGGCGTTGCTTGCGACGCCCGCGAGGCCTGGACGCCCGGATTCGCGCCGCGAGTAGACGTACCCTTCGACGCGCACCGGGCCGCGCCCTGACTACGCGTCGGCGGAAGGAGGTGGGAGCTGCCCCAAAAGGCCTCACTCCGCCAGCCGGTCGAGGATGGCCTCGAAGGCGGGATAACCGCGCAGGTTTTCGAGGTCGTCATCCTGCTGAATCCAGGCGGCGTCCTCATAGCCGAGGTTGACCGCTTCCTGCAGCGCTTCGACCGCTTCCTTCTTGCGGTTTTTGAGCGCGAGGCTGCAGGCCAGGTTGTAGTGTGCAGTCGGGTCCTCGGGTTTCAACCGAACCAGCTTCCGGTCCATTTTCAGCCCGTCGGTCAGCATGCCGCTCTGGGTGTAGAGATGCCCCAGCAGTTCGACCACACGGGTATCCTTCCGGTCACGAGCCAGCAGGCTTTCATAGAACTGCCGTTCGAAGGCCGTCTTCTCGGCGAACGTGGCACGCTCGTCCGCGCCGGAACCTGGAACCTCCTGAGCCAAGACCGTCAACTTTGGGCCGAAGCCGATGCGCTTTCGGGCCGTAAAAAGGCCCGGGCCGCCGCCGCATTGGCCCTGCAGGTGCCGTCCTTGGTTTTGCAACGGGCCGAAACCTGAAGGCGCTGGTCGACGATCTCCATGCCCAGTTTGTTGGCCACGGATTTGCCGTACCACTCCATGAAAGGCGCATCGATTTCGTAGATCTTGTCGCAGTCCTGGCAGATCACCTGGGCCTGGAAGGTCGTGGCGTGGCGGCAGGACATGTAGAATTTATAATCGCGGCCCACATCCACTTCACGCAGCAGCCCGCTCTCCACCAGGATCGGCAGCGTCCGGTAAACCGTCGCCCGGGAGACCGACTTGTCGCGTTCGCGGGCAGCCGCCAGCAGGTCCTCCGCCGTGAAATGGTCCTCGTGGCTGTAACCCGCCTCGAAGATGGCCAGCCGCTGGCCCGTGACCCGCAGGCCGTGGTTGTTCAAAAAGGCGGTGAAGGTGTTGTGGGCGTCGTCGGAGACGGGCTGGGTGTCAGAGGGCACGGTCGGCATGGCGGGCAGAGGATTCCGATTTATTGAGTCTAAATTGAGACTCTTCCGAGTCAAGGTCAACAGCCTTGGGCCGCTTCCGGCTCCATGCTTTCCAAGACTCGGTCGCAGCCCCAAGCTGGGCCTGTGGGCAGCCCTGTTCAGGAAACGGCCGGCAGTGTCTCCGTCCTGCCGATTGGCGGTGGGGAAGGGCTGTCGGGCGCCCTGACCTACAAAGTGCCGGAAGCCCTGAATGCCCGGTTGACGGTCGGGCAGCTGGTCCGGATCCCGCTCGGTCGCCGGACGGAAATGGGGGTGGTGGCCGGAACCAGCGTCGGCAGCCCGGCCGGCCTTCCCGAGGAACGCCTGAAATTCATCCTCGGGACCGTCCACGACCTGCCTGTCCTGACCCTCGATCTGGTGGCTCTCGCACAGTGGATGCAGCGCTATTATGGCGCATCGATGCAATCGGTGCTGGAGGCCATGATCCCCGTCGCCATCCGGCGGGGCGTCCGCCCCCAGATCGCCCGGGAAGTGCAGATCGATCCGTCCTGCCGCCCGGATCCGGCCGACATCGAGGCGCTCCGCAGAAAAGCGCCCCGTCAGGCGGAGATTCTTGCCTTTCTGCAGCAACAGCAGCGCCCGGTCGCCCGCCCGCTCCTGCTCAAGCGGCTCAAAGCCACGCCCGGCAGCCTGGATGCCCTGATCAGAAAGGGGTGGGTGCGCGAGGATGCCGAGCAGGTGAACCGCGAGGCTTATCAGGACGGTCTCGGAGGTGCCGAACGGGTAGGCGGCGCGGTCATCCGCGACCTGACCGAGGACCAGACCGGAGCGGTGAAAGCCATCTTCGAGGATCTGGAACGCGGGGGCTTTGCCGTTCGCCTGATCCACGGGGTAACCGGCTCCGGCAAAACCGAGGTCTATCTTCAGGCGCTGGACCAGGTCCTCGCCTCCGGCGGAACCGCCCTCTTCCTTGTGCCCGAAATCGCGCTGGCCCCGCAAACGGTCGGTCGCCTGCGTGAGCGCCTCGAAGAGCGCGGTGTTCGGACCGTGGTCTGGCACAGCCATCTTTCGGAAGGTCAGCGCTTCGATGCCTGGCAGGCGGTCGCCTCGGGGGAGGCCCGTGTGGTGGTCGGTGCCCGGTCGGCCGTCTTCGCTCCCCTGCCGGACCTGCGGCTGGTGGTGGTCGATGAGGAGCACGAACCGGCCTATAAACAGGAGGAGGCCCCACGCTACCACGGACGGGATGTGGCGGTCATGCGGGCACGCGAGGCCGGCTGCCTCTGCCTGTTGGGATCCGCCACGCCGGCGCTTGAGTCCCTCGTCAACGTGGACAAGGGCAAATACCGCGTATCCCGCCTCCCCCGGCGGGTCGACGATCGCAAGCTGCCGACCGTCCATGTGGTGGACATGCGGGTGGAACTCCTCCGCGACAAGGGCCGCTCGGGCATCTCCCGGCTATTGGCCGACAAACTGCACGACCGCTATGAGAAGCGGGAACAGAGCATCCTTTTCCTCAACCGCCGCGGATTCGCCAACAGTCTCCTCTGCCTGGACTGCGGCTGGCACGCCGAGTCTCCGAACTCCAGCGTCAGCATGACTTACCACCGGACGGACGACACTTTGCGGTGTCACCTCAGCGGGCACGCGGAGCGTGCGCCGGCCCGCTGCCCGGGCTGCGGTTCCGTCCACTTGCGTAAGCGGGGCCTGGGTACCCAGCGGATCGAAGAGAATGTGAGCAAGCTCCTGCCCCGGGCGCGTATTGTCCGCATGGATACGGATGTGATGATCCGCAAGAATGCCTTCCGGAACATCTTGAACGACTTCCGTGCCGGGAAAATCGACATCCTGGTCGGTACGCAGATGATCGCCAAGGGACTCGATTTTCCGAACGTCACCCTGGTCGGGCTGGTGGATGCCGACATGTCGATGCACCAGCCCGATTTCCGGGCGGCCGAGCGGACCTTTCAACTGATGGTGCAGGTGGCCGGTCGGGCAGGGCGGGGGGACGCCTCGGGGGAGGTGGTGGTGCAGACCTTCGCTCCGCACGGCGGCCCGATTCTCTTCGCCAGACAGAATGATTTTGAGGGGTTTCTGCAGGAGGAACTCGAGCAGCGGCGGGAGTTCAATTACCCCCCCTATCGGCACCTGATCCGGCACATCTTCCGCGGACGCAACGAGGAGAAGGTCCGGTTCTTCATCGAGCAGTGGGCGCAGGAAGTGGAGAAGCTGGAGCTGCCCGAGGTGGAGGTCCGGGGCCCGGCCACCGCGCCGATCGAAAAGATCAAGGACCAGTACCGGTTTCACCTCTGGTATTTCGTCCCCCAGGTCAGCCGGGTGTTGCCCGCGCTGCTGGAGGCGCGGCAGCGCTTCCCGCTGCCCAGGGACGTGCAGGACACGATCGACGTCGATCCCATGCAGATGTCCTGATGGCGGGGGGCAGGGCAATTGTCTCAAAACTGGGACGACCCGCGTCCCGGTGGGGTGACAAACAGCCGTACGATTTCCCTGGAGCATTTTTTTTCCGTTTTTAAAATGCTGACTGGTAATGGTTTGCGCATAAAAAAGCAAGTTGGCCCGCCTCCTGATAGTCTCCTGGCATGAATCCATTCCGTTTTTCCTCCGTGAACCCTGCCTCTTCTATTTTGGGCCTCCTCTTCAGCGCGACGTGCGCCCTCGCGTCCGAAGGGTTGCAAACGCGCCTGCTGGAGCGACTCAACGAACTGACACGTTTCCAGGAGTTCGCGGAATTGTATCCGGATGCTCGATACGTCATCACCAACACCTCCACGGACGAGGCGTTGCAGGCGGAGGGGCGCACGCTGTTTTTCGAACGCTACAGCTTAAACGTCGGGGTCGATTTCAAGGTCGATCCGGATTCGGGGGATCTGGTTCAGCAGGGACCGGTGGATGTGATGCTGCGCGAATTCCGTCGGGTCCGGAAGCAAGGCCGCCTGCTGGAAGTCGATTTTGAAAACGAGTGGATACTCGACCGGGAGGCCTGGGAAAAGGTGCGGGCCGCACAGGGCGATATCCGTGTCCTCAAAAAGCCGCTGGTGACCGACCGGCCGGTTCCCTTCATCCAGCGGTACTGGGAAGGCATGTGACTTCAGTTCTTCAGTAAGGATAAGTGACTGAATGAGCCGACAGTTCCCCGGAACGGGGGGGACTGCTCAGCAATAGGAAGGCCCGCCGGGGACGCCCGGCGGGTTTTCCGCTTTCCGCCGGAGAAAGCCTGGCAGATGACGATGAGATTCAATTTCACAATTCCTGAGACTGAATTTCACCGGCAGCTAGGGTTATCCGCCGAGCTTGGGTTGCGTCATGGAATTATGGGTACACACTCTTAATCAGGTTCCATCTCCCGTTATTTCAAGTTTATGAGTACCGCTACATCCCAACAGACCAAGACCTGCGCTTCCTGCCGCTACTGGAATCCTTCGGCGACCGCCGACGAGGGCGAGTGCCGCCGGCATCCCCCTCAGGCCATTTCCTTCAAGGTGGGTGAATCCGTGAAATTCGAGACCCGCTTCCCCGCCACCGCCAGCGAAGACTGGTGCGGCGAATACGAAGCCAGGTAATAGCGTCAGGTCTTCAAGCACCACAAACGGTCCCCACGGGGACCGTTTTTTGCTATTTCCTCCCGGAAACACTTGAAATTGAATCTCATTAGCGGGATTATATTTGCGTGAATGATTGTCAACTGGATCAGGTGTTGGCGGAGGTAGCGCGGCAGGCGCCGGAATCGACGGATGCGCTGTTGGATCTGCGCGAGGCGGTGTTGGGCCGCCGGGATCCGGGCACCTGCGTGAAATGTTTTTTCAATATTCATGACCGGGGTGAAGCGCCGGATCATCAGGGGGCGACGGCCCGCTTGCGGACCTGGCTGGAGGCTCGTCTGGAGATTGTCGCGCGGGACGAGCGGAACCGGGAACTGGAGCGTCTGCCGGTCAACCTGGAAGGGGAATCCCTGGAAGGATTCTGCCACCGGCTGATCCGGGAGTTCCGGGAAAACCGGGTATACGCTTCGCGCCGGATCGACTTGGAGTTCCGCTTCCGTTCCGAGGCGGCCTGACCGTTGCCGGACGCGGATGAACCCCGCTGAACAGGGATGCGACGACTGGGTTCAAACCGTGGCCGCTGCCTGGCGGGCAACCGGCCACCGATTTACGCCGGTTCGGCGCATCCTCTGTTCGGTTATCGCCGAGCAGTCTGAAGCCTTTGAGGTGGAGAGCCTTCTGGAACGGGCTCGGCGGCAGGACCGGGGCATTTCCATCACCACGGTCTACCGGACGGTGGGTTTGCTGGTGGAATCGGGCTTTCTTGAGGAGCAGAGGGGCCAGGACCGCCGGCAATTGTATTTTCGGCGTCCCGGGCCCGGTTTGGGGTCGTCCGTGATCGCCTGTCGGGACTGCGGTAAGGTTTTTCCTTACGACGAGCCCTGTCTGGTTCTTCGGGAATTGCCCAGTATCCGGGCTCGCGGGTTTCTGGCAGATCGGCTGAGTCTCCGCGTTGATGCCCGGTGCCGTCACGCCGCCGGAGCGGATGGCTGTCCGGAGCAGGCCAAATAACACCGAAGCGACCGCCCTGCGTTCGAACCGCGAACCGGGTGCCTGCTGCCCGGGTCTGCGGTCGGTTGAATCAGCAGAGATGCTGATCCATGTCAGCGGCGGGCATATCTTCGCGGGTTCGTCCGACGACGACGGCGGGAACGCCTGCCACGGTGGTGTGCGGCTCGACATCGGTCAGCACCACCGACCCCGCCCCGATCTTGGCCCCGGTGCCGATCTCGATATTCCCGAGGATTTTGGCCCCGGCCCCGATCAGAACCCCGCTGCGGATCTTGGGGTGGCGGTCCCCGGTTTCGCGTCCGGTTCCGCCGAGGGTTACTTCATGAAGGATGGAAACATTGTTTTCCACCACGGCGGTTTCCCCGGCGACGAAGCTGGTGGCATGGTCGAGGAGGATGCCGCAGCCGATGCGGGCCGCCGGGTGGATGTCCACGGCAAATGCCTCGCTTACGAGACTCTGCACATAAAGGGCGAGATCGTGCCGATTCCGGTGCCAGAGCCAGTGGGCGATCCGATACGCGGTGATCGCCTGAAAGCCTTTGTAAAAAAGGACCGGCACCAGCACCGTGGGGCAGGCCGGATCCCGTTCGTAGATGGCGCGGATGTCGTGGCCGACGTGTTCAAGGATGGCGGGATCCGCCTGAAAGGCCTCCTGGAAGGTTTCGCGCAGACGCAGTTCGGTGTTGGGCAGGCGACCGAATTTGCGGGCAAGGCGGAAACTGAGGGAAGCGCCCAGGTCCGGATGATCGAGAATCACCTCCTGCACAAGAGGCGCGAGCGCCGGTTCCCGGGTGTGCAAAGCTTCCGCAAGACCGCGAATTTCCGGCCAGAGGTTTGTTTCTGCAGGGGCCTTCATTAAGGGCAAAGATGTTGGGATTGGCTTTCCTCGGCAACTGCTGACGGCTGTTTTACCGGAGGGATTTACCGGCTGTGCGGAACCTCAAAGCGTCGGTGCTGTTTGACAGATTGGAATCCCTGATTCCGCTAACAATCAAACTCTGATCACTATGAAATTCCGCACGTTCCTCTCCGCCTCGCTGTTCGCCGCGCTGGCTCTCCCCCTTTCGGCCGCCGTCGAAACCGGATCCATGGCTCCGGACTTCACTCTGACTGACACATCAGGTACCGAGCACAGCCTCTCCGATTTTAAAGGAAAATATGTTGTCCTGGAATGGGTTAACCATAACTGCCCGTTCGTGCAGAAGCACTACAACAGCGGCAACATGCAGGCCCTCCAGAAGGAATTCACCGACCAAGGGGTCGTCTGGCTGGCCATTAATTCCACGAATCCGGATCACCGGGATTACAAGACCCCGGCCGAAGCCGACATGCTCACCCGGCAGCACGGCGCCGAGCACACGGCCCTGCTCATGGATCCCACCGGCAAAGTCGGCAAACTGTACGACGCGAAAACCACCCCGCACATGTACGTCATCAACCCGGAAGGTAAGCTCATTTATCAGGGCGCGATCGACAGCATCCAGTCCGCGAATCCCAAAGACATCGCGAAGGCTGACAACTATGTGAAAACGACGCTTATGGCTGCCATGTCCGGCGAAGGCGTGGATATGGCCAGCACCCGTCCCTACGGCTGCTCGGTCAAATACTGACTTTCCCTTACAGCATACAGGATCATCAGCTGGCTCCCCGGGTTCGCCCGGGGAGCCTTTTTTTTATGGCAACAGCGTCCGTGCCGCCCCGCAGAGGCTTTCGCCCGTGATGCACCGAAGAAACACCGCCGTACCGCGCCGCTTCAGCAAGCGAACGTCCCTCCTGGTAAGCTTCCCGCTTGCTGAAGCGGCGCGATACGGGTGAGGGACTTCCTTCAGCCGGGTGCTCGCCGCGTCCTGAATCGCTTCGTCAACAGCTGCGACGGGCAGAATCCCGAAGACAACCCCTGGTGGGGGGAAGCTATCCTGATTTACCCCGCGGTCGACGACTGGCCCGACGGGGTGATCGATCTCCGGGGCGGAGGTTACTGAAGGCGGGTCTCAACCCGGGCGACCGCAACCGCCTTCCGCGCCGGAATCCTCGTCACCGTAGTAGTTGACCCCGATCTCGACCGGCTTGCGCCCGTTCTTCACCCGCCACGCGTCGGTGTCGCGCTTGGAATAGACGCAACCGCAGTACTCCTGCTGATAAAACCGTTCGCGCCTGGAAATCTCGATCATCCGGTTGGCTCCCCCGTTTTTGCGCCAGTTGATCGTCCAGTAGTGGAGATCCGGATACCGGGCGGCGGAGCGGATGCCGCAGCCGTTGATCTGGTCCATGTCCTTCCAGCGGCTGATGCCGAGGCAACTGGTGAACACGCGAAAACCGTGCTCGTGCGCATAGGCGGCGGTCCGCTCGAAGCGCATGTCGAAGCAACGGGTGCAGCGGACCCCTTTTTCGGGCTCCCATTCGAGCCCGCGCGTTCGTTCGAACCAGTTCCGGGTATCGTAATCCGCGTCGATGAACGGGATGTTCATCTTCTCGCAGTAGCGGATATTCTCCTGCTTGCGCAGGTCGTACTCCTTTCGCGGGTGGATGTTGGGATTGTAGAAATAAACGGTGGGCTCGATCCCGCTGTGGAGCATCGCTTCGAGGACCTCCCCGACACAGGGCGCACAACAGGAATGGACGAGGACCTTGGCGTCTTCGGCAGGCGGGTCGAGTTTGATGCGTTCCGGTGTGGACATGATCGAGGGGGGAGGTGGAAATAAAAAATCGTGCGGACTGGCAGCAATGGTAATCCGGAACCCGGCCGGCGTGCAAACATCCTGCGGTGGTTGCCCTCCCTTCTGGTGCTCCTCACCGCAGCCGGGGTGGTCTGGCTGAATCTCCGCTTTCTGAAGAACGGCCTGCTGGCTCCCGATTTTAAGATCATCGGCCGCGCGTTCGCATTCAACCTGGGCGTCCTGCCCGCTCTCCTCGGGGTGGTTGGCCTGCTGTTTGTAGTTGCGGCTACACCGCTGGCGCGTGGCCTGTCCCTGTCCGTCCGACGGACCTGGCTGGCCTGGGGCGGTGGCCTGTTGGTTCTCGCCCTGTCTTTGATCGGGTTGCGGGTCTGGGTACACCGGATCGAACCGCAGCGCCTGGTGGTACGCTCCCTGACTCTGCTTTCGGACAAGTTGCTGGAACCCGTCCGTGTTCTTCACCTGAGCGACATCCAGAGTGGGTCGGTCGGCCCCTACGAGGAGCGTATTTTCGAGCAGGTTCGCAACCTGGCCCCCGACCTGATCCTGTATACGGGCGACTGGTTGCAGCCGGTTCCGCCCGCCACTTTCAATTCGGAATGGCCCAAAATGCGCCGGCTGCTGGAGACCCTGGACCCTCCCCTCGGTATCTTCACCGTCTACGGCGATACCGACGGGCGCTTGTACCACCTGACCCCGGCGGAGGCCGGGCCGCTGATCCGGTTGGGAACCGAACCGGTCGTCATCGAAGCGCCCGGGGGGCGGATCCACTTGCGCGGCCTGGACCTGTTCCAGAGTCGGTACCCCGACCTGGCCCGTCGCCATGTCGAGGCCTGGTTGGACACGGTCCCCCCTGGCGCCTTTTCGCTCCTGATGGGTCATGGACCCGATTTTCTGATCGGGCTCGAAAATCTGGCGATCGACCTCTGTCTGGCCGGGCACACGCACGGTGGCCAGGTCCGGCTGCCGGGGCTGGGTCCGCTGGTGACTCAGAGCGCGATCCCCGCGGCCTGGAGCCGTGGCTTTCATGAACATGGCAATACGCGCTTCCATGTGTCGGCCGGCGCCGGATCGGTCCGCCATGGGGGCCTGCCTGAAATCCGCTTCAACTGCCCGACCGAAATGACGCTTATCACGCTCGTCCCGGAGCCGTAGCCGCCGGGCTTTCGTCCGTCCCGGCCGCCCGGGCCTTCCGGCGGCGCCAGAAGTGCCAGAGGCCGAGGAGGCTGAGCAGGCCCCCGGCGGCATAGGTCGAGGGCTCCGGGACGACCACGCCGACGGGAACGATTTCGCCCGAGGGCAGGATCCTGGCGCCGTAGGAGCCCTGGGTGAAGCCGACCGGATTAACGAAGCGGATTTGGGCCAACTGCGTGTTGGTCAGGCCGTTGAAGCCCCCGGTGGCATCCTCGAAAATGATCTGGTCGTTGCCGCCACCGTCGAGGCTGCCGTTCCAGTCCGTGATTTCCCAGAACTGGCTGCCGCCGACCCATTCGATCTCGCGGCTGTTGGCGAAGGTCATGATGGTGTCGGTGCCGGAGAGGTCCAGTTCCGAGGCGGCGGACAGGGTCAGTGTTCCCAGGACGTCGGCGCCGCTCTGGGTGAAGGTGCCGGTTTCCCAGTCGCCCCCGGCCAGGTTGATGTCGGTGTCGTTGGCGATGGAGCCGCCGTCCAGCAGCAGCGTACCGCCTTCGAGGACCAGGCCGCGCCCGCCGTCGGCATCGAGCGTGGCACCGACCGATACGGTGAAGCTGCCACTGGTCGGATCAATGAGGATCTCGTTGCTGGCGCGGATGGTCCCGCCGCCCTCGATGGCCGCATCCTGCAGCGTGGCGTCGCCGTCGACCTCGACGTTGTTGCCGTTGGTGTCGAGCGTCCCCTCCTTGATAAAGAGGATGGAGTCGGTCTGGCTGTCGAGGTCGAGGTTGCCGCCGGTCAGTTCGACCCGCAGGTCGCCGGCGCCCTCGTTGCCCTTCATCACCAGGCCGGCGTAGGTGTTCAGGTCGCTGCCGCTGTTGTCCAGCGTGGTCGTGATGTCGGATCCGCTGTTGGCCGCGATGCCGAGGTTGACGTTGCTGCTGGTGGAGGGCCCCTCGTCGACCGTCAGACCGTTGGTGGTGGTATTCAGGGTCAGCGTGCCGCCGCTGCCGCTCAGGCCGACCAGCATCGAATTGGCGGTCCCGGTCTGCAGCAGGTCGTTGATCTGCGAGGCGCTGCCCTGGATCTCGAGGCCCCAGCACTTGGCACCGTTGACGGTCAGTCCGGTGCCGGCATTCAGGTTGGTCAGGTCCACCCCGTCGCCGAGGATGAGGGTGGACTCGGTGGCCGTCCCGGTGCCGTTGCCGATGATGTCGAGGGCCGCGCTGGAGCCGAAGTCGACACGACCGGTGCCGGTCAGCTCAAGGGTCGCACCGGTCCCGATATCGAGCGAACCGGCAGTCGTGTCGTTAAAGGCAAAGATGCCATTGGCACCCGTGTCCACCGTTGCGTAACTGTCGGCGGACAGGACGGTCGAGCCGCCGGTCACAAAGGCCCCGCCGGTCCCGTCGGTGGAGTCGAGGGCCACGTTGCCGTTCAGCGTCAGCGTGCCGCCGTCGCCCATCAGCGTGCTGTCGCTGCCGCTCGCGATCGTCCGTTCGAGCGTGGCGCCGCCGACACCGCCGTTGACCGTCCAGTCGCCCGAGGTCAGCGCCGGTGTGGTGCCGCCCGCCATATTCAGGTCGAGCGTGGTGCCGGTGCTCTGCGTCCAGGCGTTGCCGCCCAGATTGCCGAGGGCCCCGGTCGCGTCCGCCCGGAGCGTGCCGGCCTGCAGCGTGCTGTCGCCGGTGAAGGTGTTGCCCGTGCCGGAGAGCACGGCGGTGCCGCCGTCGATCTTGTCGAGGCCCCCGCTGCCCGAGATGGCACCCGAGAAGTCGACCGTGCCGCCGGTCGCGGCGGTGATGAACAGGTTTTCGCCGAGGTTGATGTCACCGCTGTAGGTGGAGGTACCGCTGCCGTGGCTGCCGCCGACGGTGATGGTGGTGGGTGAGGCGAGGACATCGAGGTCGAGGGCCAGGTCGGTGCCGTTGCCGCCCTCGGTGGCCAGCAGGCGCACGTTGGCGGCCGAGCCGGCACCGCCCAGATCCACCGCGTTGGGGGTGCTGCCGAGGCTGTCCGATCCGGAGATGTTGACCGTGCCGCCCCGGATGGTCACATCGCCGGAGAAGCCGCTGTTGGCGGTCCCGGTCATGTTGAGGGTGCCGCTGCCGGATTTGGTCAGGCTGCCGGTGCCGGTAACGACTCCGCTGACGGTGGTATCGCCGTTGCCCCGGACGGTCAGCGGGTTGTTGTTGGTGATGTCGCCGGCCAGTGTCAGGAGGCCGCTGGAGCCCTGGCCGACGATCAGGCCGTCGCTGTCCCCGTTGACGATGTCGGGGTTGATGGTGTGTGCGCCGGTATCCGCGGTCGTGATACGGGCGGTATTCCCGTCGGTGGTGTCGAAGGTAAAGGTGCGCGTGCCGCCGCTGTTGTTGAGCGTGTAGTCGGTGCCGCCGGAAAACTCCATGTAGCCGAGGCCGCTGTCGGCGGAGACGGAGACGACATTGTCGGCGGATCCGATGTTGTTGAAGACGACCAGGTCACCGGCCTCGGGGCTGCGGGTGGGGTTGCTGCCGTCGTCCAGTTGCCAGTTACTGTCGGTGGTGCCGTCCCAGAAGGCGGAGGTGTCGGCGTCCCAGATGAAGGTTTCGGCATCGAAGGATGGCAGGATCTCGGCGAAGCCGTTGCCCAGATCGACAAACTCGAAGCCGGTGTCGAAGCCGGCAAAGTCGATCTTGGAGGTGTCGAGGTCGTCGCCGCCCATGCCGTCCACCAGGCTGTAGGGGATGATGAACTGGTGGGCGCCGCCGCCGCCCGAGGCGAGGCCGTCCCACTCGGAGATGGTCAGCAGGCTGTCGGTGCCGTCGTTGTCGAAGTCGAGGTCGACCCCGTTGAAGGTCAGTACGGCGGAGTTGCCATCGAAAGTGATGCCACTGTCGGCCGTCAGGTTCAGGTTGTTGAACTCTTCATCGATGTCGCCTCCCGGGGCATCCATCACCAGGTCGCCCCCCGACAGGACGAGATCGGTGCCTGTGTTGACCTGGCCGCCGGTCGCGGTGGTGGGGCTGATGACGAGTTGGGACCCGTTTTCGACCGTGATCTGGCCGGTACCGCTCAGGCTCTGCCCGGTCGAGTTGGCCAGCGCGAGCGACCCGTCGGAGACGGTGACATTGCCGGTGGTGGTATTGTCCCCGGTCAGGGTCAGGGTGCCGGTGCCGTCCTTGGTCACGTCACCGGAGCCGGTGATTGAACCACCAAAGGTCGTGGTGTCGTTGTTCCCGCCGGTGGTCAGGTCATTGGTGCCCATGGCGAGGGTGCCGCCCGGCGTGCCGGCGAGGCTGCCGATGGTGTCGTCGTTGTTGATCGTCAGCGTGCCGCCGTTCAGGGCCACGGCCCCGGAATCGGCAAGATTCTGGACGTCCAGCTCGCCGGCATTGACGGTGGTATCGCCGCCCCAGGTGCTGCCGTTGATCTGGAGGACGCCGTCGCCCTCCTTGACCAGGCTGGTCGAGGCCCCGGTGACATTGCCGTCGATCTCAAGGTCGACCGCGTCGCTGCCGTCGCCGATGTCGGCGGTCACGGTGGGGGCGGCCAGCACGACATCCGCGAGACCGGTCCCGCTGCTGTCCTGCCCGATGAAGCCGGAGCCGTCGGCACCCTGATTGATCTGGTCGCCGGTCAGCGTCAGCGTGCCGTTGCCGGTCCACACGCTACCGTCCTCGATAGTCAGGTCGTCGAAGCTGTGGTCGTCGTTGCGGATGTCGAGGGTGCCGCTGGTGGTACTGGTGCCGACGGTGAGGTCGGCGCCGGCCTGGATCAGGTTGTCGGCGTCGGTGGTGAGGATGCCTTCCTCGACCGCGATTTCCTGTGCACCGAGGTTGGTGAGTTCGAGGTCGGTGGTACCGGTGCCGGTCTTGGTGAAGGTGCCGAGACCGGTCAGGGCCTGGCCGGTCACGCTGTTGTCGGCGCTGCCGGTCTGCACCGCGGCGAAGTTACAGTCCATCTGGTTGGCGCCGACGCTGATCCCGTACTGGTCGGTCGTGATGGTGACGTTCGGGTTGTTAAGGACCTGGGCGGGTGAGGCGTTGATATCGAGGATGCCCGTCAGGATGAAGGTGCCTTTTTCGGCCGCGGTCCCGCCGTCGAGCACGGTGGTGTTGTAGAGCGTCGTTTCGGAAGAGCGCAGGACCTGGAAGGTGTTACCGCCCTTCCAGTTGATGGTGCCGCGCAGCTCGACCGGCCCGTCCGCGAAGACGGAGAAGACCGAGCCGGTGTCCTCCACCTTGATGAAGTCGTCGTCCTGCAGCACGAAGGTACTGTTGGTGTCGCCGGTGAAGGTACGGTTCTCGTAGTCGTAGGCGGTGATGACGTTGATGGACGCGCCGCCCGTCACGCGCATGGTGGCACCGTCGGTGGCCGGGCTGGTCTCGAAGTCGTCGAAGGTGACGAAGTTGAGCGATCCGCCGTTGATGTTGATCTCGCCGTCGAACTGAAAGTCGTCACCCGAGATCATGCAGATCTCGCCCAGGCTGTCGAAGGCGGCTGTATCGAAAATCCGGATATCGCTGTCGCCATGCGTCCGCATGAACAGCTCGGCGTCTTCCTCGACCGTAAACTGGTCGTTGAACTGGATCGCGTTCTGGTTGTTGTTGTTGGTCTTGCCGTTGAATGTCTGGATGACCGCTTTGCCGCCGGTTTCGATGGTCGTCGTGCCGAAGAACTCGACCGGCACGGCGTTGATGTCGGAATAAACGTAGAACTCGCCGCCGTCCGCCACCGTGATGTCGCCCGAGCCCAGGTAGTTCCCCCCGGCGTCGATCTGGCCGAATACGATACTGTCCGCGATTTTGCTGCTCTCGGTGCCGATCGAGACGCGACCGCCGGAAATGGTGGTTCCCCCGCTGAAGGTGTTGTCGTCGTTGTTCAGGATCAGCGTCCCGTCGCCGGTCTTGTCGAGGGCCCCGCTGCCAGTCAGCGTACCGGTAACCGTCAGGGTGTCGGTGTTGCCGGCGCCGTCGTCGTCGACAAAGACGGTGCTGTCCGTGGTGGTGTTGTTGAAGACCAGGCCGCCGCTGACCGTGTTGTCGTTGCCGGCCCTGTTTTCGAGCGTACCGGTGCTGGCGCCGTCGGCGAAGGTGATGGTTTCGGCGAGCGTCCCGCCCAGGGCGCCAAGCGCCAGGGTGCCGCCGGGGTCGATGGTCGTGCCGTTGGTCTGGTTGCCGAGCGCATCGTTGTCGCCCAGTTCCAGGGTGGCGCCGCCCGTCACCGTGGTGGCGCCCGCGTAACTGCTGTTGCCCGAGAGGATGACCCGGCCGTCGCCGGTGATCTCCACACTGTCGCCGCCGGCACCGCTGATGGCACCGGAGAGGGTGAGCGACCCGGTGCCCCCGAGCGCCTGGAAGGTGGCGTCGTCATTCAGGTCGATGCTGCTGGCGAAGGTATGGTCGCCGCCGCCGGTCGCGGAGATGATCGCGCCGTCGCCTCCGTTGTCGAGGGTGAGGGTGTTGGCGCCGCTGACCGTGTAGTCGATGGCCTGGTCGAAGATGACCTGCCCGGCGGTCCGGTTATCGTTTAAAGTCACGTTGGGATAGCTGGTGCCCTGGTCGGCGAACAGCGCCACCGCGCCGACCGCGTTGGGGTCGTTGCCGGTCGTGTCCCAGTTGGCATCGAGCGTCCAGTTGGTGGGGCCGCTGCCGTCGCCGCCGACCCACTCGGTGCCGGTGATCTCGGGAAAGAGTTCGTAGTACCCGGCGAAGGCGCCGCTGTTGAGCAGCCGGAAATCGGCGGTCTGCCCCTGAGTGGTGAAGGTGATGTCGCTGGCTATGGAGGAGGGATCGAAGTTGACCAGCAGGCGATCCCCGCCACTGCCGCCGAAGGTTGTGTTGTCCCAGTCGTCCACCGACAGGTCGTAACCGGCCAGGCTGATGCTTTCAAAGGAGAGGACACCGATCCCGCCGGCGTAGTCGAGCGTGCTGCCGGCGGCGCCCAGGGTCAGGCCGTCGATCGCGTCTGTGGCATTCGCGGTCAGGGTGCCGCCGTTCAGGGTCAGGCTGTGATTGCCGTCGATCTGGTCGTCCGCCGCCAGCGTCAGGTTGCCGTTGGAGCCGACCGAAATACCGCTTGTATTGGCGATGGTATTACCACCGGTCCGGTTCAGCGTCAGCGTGCCGTCGGTGACGGTCAGGGCCCCGGTCAGGTCCAGTTGGGCTGTCGCCGTGCTGTCGCCGCCGTTCAGCGTCAGGCTCGTGGCGGCCGTATTGCCGGCCAGGTCGAGCGCCCCGCCGGTGACCGACAGGTTCCCCGTGTAGCTGCCGGAGCTGCCGGTCAGGGTTTGGGTGCCGGCGCCGCTGTGAGCCAGATCGCCCGCGCCGGTCAGGCCCGCCGCGGTGCTGGTGCTGCCGCCGCCGCCCAGCGTGAGCGTCTGCCCGGTCGCGATGCTGACGCTGCCGCCGGATCCGGTCAGCCCGGCCAGGGTCTCGCTGGCGTCGACGGCGAAGGTGCCGCCGTTCACGGCGACGGTGCCGGCGTCGGCGATGGCCGAGCCGCCGGAAATGGCCAGGGTGCCGACGTTGACGGTGGTGGTGCCTGTGTAGGTGTTGGTGCCGGAGAGGTTGAAGGTGCCGCTGCCCTGTTTGGTCAGGCCGCCGGCACCGGAGATGCCGGCCGCATAGCCGAAGGTGGTGGCGTCGCCGAGCGTGAGGGTCTGGCCGGAGGCGAGGGTGGTGTTGCCGGTGGAGCCGGTCAGGCGGCCGATGGTTTCGCTGCCGTTGACCGCGAAGGTGCCGCCGGCGGTGGTGACCAGGCCGGTGTCGGCGATGGCCGAGCCGCCCGTGACCGCGAGGGTGCCGGCATTGACGGTGGTGGTGCCGGTGTAGGTGTTGGTGCCGGAGAGATTGAAGGTGCCGCTGCCCTGCTTGGTCAGGCCGCCCGCGCCGGAGATGCCGGCCGCATAGCCGAAGGTGGTGGCGTCGCCGAGCGTGAGGGTCTGGCCGGAGGCGAGGGTGGTGTTGCCGGTGGAGCCGGTCAGGCGGCCGATTCGTTCGCTGCCGTTGACCGCAAAGGTGCCGCCGGCGGTGGTGACCAGGCCGGTGTCGGCGATGGCCGAGCCGCCGGTGACCGCGAGGGTGCCGGCATTGACGGTGGTGGTGCCGGTGTAGGTGTTGGCGCCGGAGAGGGTCAGCGTGGCGCTGCCGTTTTTGGTCAGACCGGACAGGTTGGAGATGTTTCCGGAAACCTGGGTGTTGCCCCCGCCGTCCACGGTCAGGCTGTTGCCGTTGCCGTTGAGGGCGCCGGTCAGGCTCAGGGTGGCGTTACCGACCGTGTTTTCGAAGACGGCGGCGTCCTGCAGGCTGACATTGCTGTTGATGGTGTGCGTGATCGGGCTGCCGGGGGTGCCCGCCTCGTCGGTCACGTAGATGCCGGTGCTGCCCGAGGGGATGTCCAGCGTCAGCGTGTTACCGTTGAGCGTATAGCCGGCCGTATGGTCGAAGATCACAGCGGCGGCGGACCGGTTGGCTCCGAGCGACAGGCTTTTGGCGCCGCTCCCGGCATCGTCCGAAAAATAGACAAAGGCGGACGTGCCCGGAACGACGTCGCCCACCCAGTTGCCGGCCGTACCCCAGGCGGTGCCGCTGCCGCCGTTGTCCCAGCGCGCGATGTTGGTCAGGCTGTTGCTGTTGAGCCAACTGACCTCGTCGGCGGTAAAGGTGTCGCCGACCCAGAGCGACACCTCGTCGATGTAGCCCTGCCAGGTGGCCTTGGGGCCGCCGCCCAGAATGAACTGAGTCATGTCCGAGATCGTTCCGCTGGTCGGCAGGGTGGCATTGGTCCCGGTGAAGGTCTGGTTGTCGTTGTCGATGTAGGTGGTGAACCCGCCGCCATTGCCGTCCCAGGTGACGACCACGTGCTGCCATTGCCCGGTCAGTGCGCTGTTGGCTTCGGTCTCCCAGTTGTAGTTGGTTCCGTCCACGGTGAAGGCGAACTTCATCGGGTTGTCGGCCGAGCCGAGAAAACCACTGTCATCGAAACGGGTCCCGTAGGAGTCGTTATCCGAACCGATGTTGTTTTGCCCGGTCCAGAAGGACCGGTCCTCGACCGATCCGGTGGTCGCGTAGACCCAGAACGAGAACGTGAAGGCGTCCTCACCGTTCAGGACCGTGTCGATGGCATTGAAATCGATGTAGGCGGAGCTGCTGCCGCTGAAGCTGGCCGCGCCGTTCCCGCTCCCCCCGAAGGCCGAATTGGTAGTCCACCCCGCGCCCGCATTCCAGCTGCCGTCCGCCGTCCCGAAAAAACTGTCGACCGTCGAACCGCTGCCGTCGTTGAACAGCCAGCCATAGTCCGGCCGGTCCACCCGGTAACCGGCTAGCGGGGGCGCCGCCAGCACCAGCATCACCAGCATGACCCAATACGTCCCGACGCGACCGGGCATCTGCAGGCCGTGCTTCATGTCAGGCAGACAGCCTTTCCCCGGCAGCCGCGGGGCGGGCCGGCCTGGCTCCTGCCAGCGGTGCCGGCCCGGCCGGTGAGCTTTTGTCTGTTTGGAAGAAAGGGTGCACTAGGTGTTATACAGCAGATTGCCTGCCCGGATGGTGTAGTTAATTCTAACCCACTAATTATCAGTAGGTTAAAAAACAAATTTATCCCGACCGTGCGTGTTGGGTTGAGGTGGCCTAATATTGGCAATGCAGATGCATTTTATGAGTTTTGGGTATTAAATAGATGCGTGTGGATTGCATTGCGTTTTTCCGGCGCCGGCAGTGCCTATCGGTAGACGGCCGGGGCCTGGTTTTCAACGAAATAGGTATTTCACCCTATGATTTTCGGGCCACTGGCAGGGCCCGTGGTCTCCTTCGCGGATGTTTCCTGACTTGAATGATTTACTGCCATTTTTTCCGGTTCTGGTGAGAACGTCGGGCTATCCGGCTGGCAGGGCGATGGCGGAGAGCTTGTCGTTACGGCCGGGCGGGGTCAGGCTGCCCGTATGGGTTTGCGGACGACGTGGTTCCGGTTGCTGCTGCTGGTGGTGTTGCTGCCGTTGTTGGCGGCTTGCCGGTCGTCTGCACCCTGGCAGGAATTCGTGCAGGATGCGGACTTCACCCATTACCGGACCTTCCGGCTGATGGTGTCGGGCCCGGAACCGGCGGAGCAGGGGGGGCTGCCTCCCGGCCTGGCGGCTATCGACGCTTCGGACGTGGCAAATGCGCTGCGGGAACGGCTGCGGGCAAAGGGCTTCCGGCCGGTCGGGGAGGGAGACGAGCCCGACTTCTACGTGGCCGCCTGGTGGGAATCCCACCCGATTCATCACTGGGATCCGGATCTCTTCGAGGAGAAGCTGATGGAACGGAAGCCCGGACTGGAGCGACGCGCGTGGCGCTTTCGGGTGGAGGTCATGGACGGTCGGAGCGGGGAGGTGTTCTGGATTCACCAGTCCGATCCACTGGCTGAAACCCGCTGGACCGGCTTTGAGCTGGAGCGCGCCTACGCCGGCAGCCTCGATCGCTTCCCCGAGGCCAATATCCCGGGTCGGGCCGATTGATCCACTCCGGGGGCGGGCTTCCCGCCGGCCTGTCGGTGCTCAGGTCTGGCGGCCGGACCGATAGATGCGCGGGACGCGTTTGGTGACCGAAGTCAGGACTTCCCAGGGGATGGTCGCTCCCTGTTCCGCGAAAGCGTCCAGCGAGAGGTGTTCCCCACCGTCCCGGCCGATCAGCGTGACGGTCTCGCCCACCGGCGGGGTGTCCGGCAGGGTGTCGATCCCGACCACCGTCTGGTCCATGGTGACCCGGCCCAGGATGGGACAACGTCGGCCCCGGATCAGGACCGCGCCCCGGTTGCTGGCGCCCAGCGGAATGCCATCCCCGTAGCCCGCGGTGATGATGGCGACCCGGGTGTCCCCGCGCAGCCGGTGCGTGCCGCCGTAGCTGACGGGTGTGCCCGCCGGCAGAGTTTTGATCAGGCCCACCCGGGCATGAAAAGTGAAGGTGGGTTCCACACGCACATTGGCCAGCAGCGAGCCCGCGTAGGGTTTGACGCCGAACTGGAGCAGGCCGACCCGAACCGCATTGAAGGGCAGGTGGCTGTCGAACGAATCGATGCCGGCGCTATTGTCCGCGTGGATCATCAGGCCTGCCCGCCGCTCCTCCGGCAGGGCCTCGATGACAGCGAGCAGCCGCCTGCGTTGGCGCGTGGTGTAGGCCGGGTCCGAATCCGCCGAGGCGAAATGCGTATAAAGCCCCTCCAGGCGCAGGGACCGCCTGCCCGCCAGGGCCTCCAGCAAGCCAGCCGCGCGGTCGTGCCAGACGCCGAGACGCCCCATGCCGGTGTCGACCTTCAGGTGGACCGAAGCGGTTGTTCGCAAGGCCCGGCCGGCCCGGTCCAGCCGCTCGATCTCCTCAGTCGAACTGACCGTGCCGATGAGCCGGTGCTCGACCAGCGGGCGCTCTTCCTCCGGCAGCACCGGCCCCAGCACCAGGATGGGGAAACCGCGGCCGATTTCGCGCAGCTGGACGGCCTCCGCCACGTTGGCCACCGCAAAACAGTCCACCCCCGCCTGCATCAGCGCGGCCGCCACCGGGGCCAGGCCGTGCCCGTAGGCGTCCGCTTTGACCACGGCGACATAGTGGATGTCGGCCGGCAGGGCGCTGCGGATTCCGCCGAGGTTGCGGGCCAGCGCATCCAGATCGATTTCGGCCCAGCAGCGATGGCAAGGGGGGCGAGGGTCCTGAACCGGGGCAGCCATCGGATCAGGGGGCGGGGGGCGGTGCGTCGGCGGCCGAATGCCGGTGCTGCTCCCAGGCCCGGTAGCGTGTGGCTCCGGGCGCAACGAGTTCGGGGTCCTCGGTGAGGCGCCAGGCCCCGGTCTCGCCACCGAACGCGGGCAGCGCTTCGAGGGGTGGGGGATCGACCGGGCGGGCCTCGGGAAGGGCCGTCCAGATACGGGCAGCCGGCAGGCAGTGGAGCGGCGCGGGCTGTTTGGCGATTTGCCCGCGGTCGAGGAGCACCGGCTCGGGGTCGTCGGCCGTGAGGCTCTGCCAGGTGTCCCGTTTCCAGGGCAGCAACACCGTGCCCCGCCCGCCCACGCTCCAGAGCGCAAAGGCCAGGCTGTGCCAGGTAATGAAAGGAGGGCAATGCCCCTGGCGTCGGTGGCCGAGGCGTTGCCAGACGCGGAGGCTGAGGAGCCCGAGCCGCAGGCTGAGGATGCTCCCGGGGCCGTCGCAGAAGAGGAAGCCGGCCAGCGCATCCGGTCGGGTGGCGGCCTGGTCGAGGCAACGGGCGAGCAGCCCGGGTAATTGTTCGAGGGCCGGACCGTGAGCGGTGTGTCCGCCCAGCCAGTGGCCGTCGCGGAAACTGCCGGCCCGGAGGTGGGGCCCGCTGGCGTCGAGGGCCAGCCAGAGGCCGCGGGCCAGGGCGGAGCTGGGATCGTCGGCAGACATGGCGCTGCCGGCTCAGCGATAACGCCGGCGGAGGTTGGTCGGCAGGATGCCGAGTTCCTCCCGGTACTTGGCCACGGTGCGGCGGGCGATTTTGATATCCCGCTCTTTCAGGATGTTGACGACCTCCTGGTCGCTGAGCGGTTTGGCCGGATCCTCGGCGTCGATCAGGTTGGCGATGACATCCTTGATCGAGGTGTTGGAAACGGACTCGCCGCTGCCGTTGGTGTAGCCGGGGGTGAAGAAGTACTTGAAGTCGAAGACGCCCCAGGGCGTATCGATGTACTTGTTGGCGATGGCGCGGCTGACTGTGGTCTCGTGAACGCCGACGGTCTGCGCGATCTGGTTCATGGTGAGTGGGCGCAGCCTGGCCACACCTTCCTCGAAAAAGGCCTTCTGGTAATTCAGGATCTCGCGCGTGATCCGTTCGATGGTCTGTTGGCGTTGCTCGATCGAATTGATCAGAAACTTGCCCGAGCGCATGCGCTCCTGAATATATTCCTTCTCCTTCGCGGTCAGCTTACCCTTAGCCAGCATCTCCTTGTAGATGCTGTTCAAACGAAGACGCGGAATGTAGTCGTTGTTGAGGTGGATAATCCACTCGCCGTTGTCTTTCTCGACCTTCACGTCGGGCGTGACCACCCGGTTGGTGTCTTCGCTGAATTTGCGCCCCGGGGCGGGGTCCAGCGAGGCGATCTCCTCGATGGCGGCCTGCACTTCGTCGACCGGGGCGCCCTGCTTGCGCGCCATTTCCGGAATGCGGCGGCGGAGCAGCAGATCGTAGTGCTTCTGCAGGATACGGGCGGCCAGGCTGTCGCCGCGCCCACGCAGGCTCAGCTGCTGCAACAGGCTCTCCTGCAGGCTGGCACAACCGATGCCGGGCGGATCGAAGGTCTTCAGCGTTTCCACCGCGCGCTGAACCTTGCGAAGCGGTAGCCGGGTCTGGAGGGCGATTTCCGAGGCCGTTTCGGTCAGGAAGCCCTTGTCGTCGATCGCGCCCACCAGGTACTTCAGCGCCTCCATCTCCTGCTCGTCCATGTCCGACAGGTCGGCCTGCGCGAGGAGGTGCTCCTGTAGTGAGGATTCGGATACGACGCTGTCGAAGAAATGCTGCCGCCGTTCGGCGTCCTCGGTTGTGTAGACATGGTTCTGCCCCTCCTGGGCGAAAAACTCCCGCCATTCCTCGGTCAGTTTCTGCAGCGTCTGGTAGTCTTCGCCGAAATCGAGTTCATCGTTCTCGCGTTCCCGCGCCTCGCTGTCGCCCTGTTCCGATTCGGCCACCTTCTCCTCGTAGGAGACGCCCTCCATGGGCAGTTCTTCCAGCAGCGGATTGGCCTGCAACTCCTCCAGGATGGTGTTGCGCAGTTCCATGGCGGGCGCCTGGAGGATCTTGAGCGACTGCCGCAGCTGCGGAGCCAGGATGAGGCTCTGCGTCTGCTTCTGGACCTGTTGGAGACCCTGGTGTGCCATGACGTTCGGAAGAGGGCGGGGCGGATCCGCCGCTCAGATCTGGTTTCGGGTGAGGCCCGGTGTGGAGCCGGTCGCCCAGCGTTCGCTGGCTCCCTGCCCCGACTCGCCCATGAGGTCCTTCAGGTAAATGGCGACCTTTTCGTTGGTGGGGCCGTAGCCGTCTGAATACAGATAGTATTCGAGGGCATAGAGCATTTCCTCGGCGGACTGGTAGCGCTTGTCCCGCGGCCGGGTGAGGGCACGATGCAGCGCGGCGTTGAGCTTGTCATCGATTTCAGGGCGGATCGCGCTGAAATCGGGAATCGGCAGATTGAGGATATTTTCCCGGGTTTCGCGGCCGTTCTTTCCCTCGAAGAGATTGTTGCCCAACAGCATTTCGGCGAGGACGATCCCGCAGCTGAAGAGATCGGCGCGACCGTCGGTCACCTCGTAGTTGGCCTGCTCCGGGGAAAGGTACTCATCCTTGCCCGCAATGACCTCACCTTCGACGTTGTACATCAGGTTGAGGGCCTTCGCGATGCCGAAGTCGGTCAGCTTGGTGTCCCCCTCCCGGGCGATCATGATGTTCTTGGGATTGACGTCGCGGTGGACGATGCCGAGCAACTGGCCCGCGTCGTCCTCTTTGGCATGGGCATAGGCGAGGCCCCGGCAGATGCGGGAAATAATGAAGGTGGCGATATCGACCGGTATGGCCTGACGGGTGGAACGGTGGCGGTGGATAAATTCCTCCAGCGTGATGCCGTTCACAAATTCCATCACCATGTAGTACTGGCTGTTGATTTCACCCAGGTGATAGGTCTGGACGATGTTGGTGTGGATCAGGTCCGCGACGAGCCGGGCCTCGCCGATAAAGTTGCTGCGAAATTCGTCGATGGCTGAGAACTCCTCACGGATCAACTTGATAGCCACCTTCTTACGAAAGTTGCCGGTGCCGCGTTGGACGGCCTCACACACGACGCCCATGCCACCCTCGGCGATGGTGCGCACCAGCTCGTAGTGGATTTCATTGAAGATGTGCTTCAAGGGGACCACCGGTTGATACTGCTGGCGGGGGTGGAATGCAGGCAAGTGCGATTTACCGATTGAGCACGGGATTTGCTTACAGCGGCCGCTACGCATTGACGGAAAAGTCGCATGGCGTATGATTCGGGTATGCTATCGCTCACCGAACGAGCCGTTTCCGCTATTTCCCGACTGCAGGCCGAGCGCGCCGGCCCGGGTCAATTCCTGCGCCTCAAGGTCGAGCCCGGTGGCTGCTCCGGCTTCGAGTACGCCATGGGCTTTTTTGAACGGCTGGGAGATGACACGGTCATCGAGCAGGATGGCGTGACCCTGCTGGTGGATCCGGCCAGCGCGGATTACCTGAAGGGCAGTACCATTGATTTCGACGACGGCTTGCAGGGAAAGGGGTTCGATATCCAGAACCCCAACGCGCAGGCGACCTGCGGCTGCGGTCGGAGTTTCAGCTGACCGCGATCCCTGAAGCTTCACCCCGCGCCCGAATCGCCGGTGGAAATGCTCAATGAATCCATCCGCAAACTGGTGGACCTGGGGCACGTCATCATCGTCGGCCGGGCCGGGAATCTTCCGACCAGTTATCCGACGACCGCATCGTAGCCGCCATCATGGCTGGGCTGGATCGCTGAGGTCGTTCAACAGTCCGGCAACCCGCACGTCGACGGGCGTGGCGACGCCGCCGGCATCGTGCGTGCCCAGGGTCACGCTGAGGACGAGATAGCCTCCCTGATAAGCGAAGGCCGCGTCCGGATGGTGGTCCTCCGCCTCAAAGACAAAGGCGGACCGGACCAGGAAGGCGATCATGGCCGGATAGCTGTCGAACCGGTAGTCGCGGACCAGCCGCTTCGCTTTCATCTCCCAGCCGGGAAGATCGGCCAGCGCCTGCTCGGTTTGCTCGGTCGTCAACGGGGAGCGGTCAGTCTGAGCTAGGGCGGTGGCGGTCGGGACGACTGAGAGCACAGCCAGGAGGAGGACAGGGAGGCAGGGATGCATGCCCAACCGGAGCAGATCGCCTGCCGGATCGCCGCAATCGAAGGCGCCTTTGGCGTAGCGATCGCTATATACGCGCTAAATTAAAATTCAATCCGCCTTAATGGGTGGTTTCAGGACGCCGGTTTGCGGGCGGCATGCAGCGCGACGATGGATCCGGTCATGCCGCGCGCCTCCACCGGATCGAAGCCGGCCGCACGCATTTCCTCACTGAGGCTCTCCTTGGTGGGAAAGGCTTCGATCGAGCCCGCGAGGTATTCGTAAGCGCTGCGATCGCGCGTCAGCCAGGCCGCCAGCCGCGGCAGGACATGTTTCAGGTAGCAGTAGTAAAACGGCCTGAGCCAGGCTGCCGGTTGCGTGAACTCCAGCACCAGCAGGACCCCGCCCGGCCGCAGGGCGCGCCGCATCTCGGTCAGACCGTGGTGACGGTCTTCCAGGTTGCGCAGGCCGAAGGCGATGGTCAGCACATCCGTCGAGGCGTCGTCCAGCGGCAGGTTCAGGCAATCGCCCGGGCGAAACGCGACCTGGTCCCGCTCCGGTCGGTCCGCCTGTTTCTGCTCCGCCTCGTCCAGCATCGGCTGGCAAAAGTCCATGCCGGCGATGGCTGTACCGGCGCCCAGACGGCGGCGAAGGGCGAAAGCGACATCGCCGCTGCCGGTGGCCAGATCGACCACCGTCCGGGGGTGTTCCCGCTCGGCGGCGCGCACCAGCGCCCGCCGCCAGCCCCGGTCGATCCCGAAGGACAACCAGCGGTTGGCCAGGTCGTAGCGCTCCGCGATGCCGGCGAACATCGCGCGGACCTGTTCCCCCTGAGGCATGGTGTCAGGCTTGCGGGGGCTTGTCGTCCCCGGAGGAATCGCCGGTCTCGGGATTGTCCCGGAAGCTGGCGACGACCCACTGGGAGAGCTCCCGGTCGGGATTCTGAGCGACAGCCCGGTCGATGGAGAAGGCCTTTTTGCCGGTATTGCGACTGACGATCTGCAGGCCGTGCTGGAAGTCCTTGAACCGTTGCTCGCAGATGGTCCGGATGGCTTTGTCTTCCTCCATCGCCGCCTGGATCAGGGCGTCACAGGCCTCCTCGTCAAAGGTCAGCGTGAGCCCGTACTGGCGCTTGAACTCGTCTGCGAACCGGTTGATATCCTCCACAAAGACCTCGCGCATGAGGTGCTGGTTTTCCTCCAGCAGCGTGCGCAACTGGGAGCCCGGCTGTTCCACGGTCTCGCGGTCCACCTCGAAGGTCCTGATGGCGGTGGAGGGCAGCTCGAACTTGTAGTCGCGGAAGGTGCGCTCGAGAACCGTCATCAGGCCGCGGGCACCGGTCTTCTGCCGGTGGGCCGCTTCCGCCACCGCCTGAATGGCATCTCCGGAAATGGAAAAGTCGATGCCGTAGCCGGAAAAATCCTCCCGGTACTGGTTGAGAACGCTGCCCTCGGAGGTCTTCAGAATATCGGCCAGATCGTTGGCTTGAAGCGACTCGCAGGCGACGCGCACCGGCACCCGGCCGATGAACTCGGGCTCGAACCCGTAGCGGATGAAATCCTGTGTCTCCGCGTGGCGTAGCCACCGGAACGGATCATTGTCCCGTTCCGTGTCGCGGTCGAGGGAGCCGAATCCGAGCGAACCGGTGCCGACCCGGTTGCGGATGAGCTCGCCCAGCTGGTCGAAGGCCCCGCTGACGATGAACAGGATGTGCCGGGTCGAGAGGGTGCGCGGCTGGTCCTTGCCCTTGCCCAGGCCGCCCATCATGGCCTGCATCTGGCCCATCATGTCATTGGGTGAGAACAGGCTGACCTCGGTGTCCTCCATCAGCTTGAGGAGATTGATCTGCACGCCCCTGCCCGAAACATCTTTGCCCTGCGCGCTCGAGGCCCCTGCTATCTTGTCGATTTCATCGACGTAGATGATGCCGTACTGCGCCAGCGCGGTGTCGCCGTCCGCAGCCTTGACCAGATCCCGGACCAGGTCCTCCACATCGGCGCCGACGTAGCCGGTTTCGGAAAACTTGGTCGCATCCGCCTTGACGAAGGGAACGCCGATGAAGCGCGCGATGGTCCGCATCAGGTAGGTTTTGCCGACACCGGTCGGCCCGAGCAGCAGGATGTTCTGTTTCTGGTAGTCGCGGGTCGCCGCCTCCGGCTGCTCCAGACAGTGGCGTACATGGTTGAAGTGGTCGCAAATGGCTACCGAGAGGACCTTTTTGGCCTCCGCCTGGCGAATGACGTAGCGATCCAGATGATCCCGGATTTCCCGGGGCTTCATCGAAAAACCGCGGATCCGCTCCAGAGCGGCCTCATGGGCTTCATCCGTTTCCGGCTCATCCTCTTGCGGCTTTGACGCCCCCCCTGTCTGGACGCCGGCTGAGGAGGGACCCCCGGAGGCTTTCAGATTCGGGTTGTTCAGCAGATGCTGCAGCTGTTTCTGAAGCTCTTCGAAGGGATTTGGCGGGTCTTTATCGCTCATGATTTAAAAATTTGACAGAGGGGGTCGCTAACAGAAGTGTCGGAATATTAGCAACTTTTAGCTTTATCTCCACAGCGACCATTCTATTTTCCTCCCAATGGCTGACAACCTCACGAAGCGCGACATTGTGCTCGATATTTATGAGAAGAAGGGCTTCCCCCAGAAAGAGGTGCGGGAAACCGTACAGCTCACGCTGGATGCGATAGCCGAGGCCTTGAGTCAGGGCAGGAATGTGGAGTTGCGCAATTTCGGCGTGTTCGAGGTGCAGATCCGCAAGTCCCGGATCGGCCGCAACCCGAACAAGCCGGAAAAGGATGTCATCATCCCCAAGCGTGCCGTGATCAAGTTTAAAGCGGGCAAGGAACTGAAGGCCAACCTCAAGGCCATCGATCTGGATAAGGTACAGGTCAGCCGGAATGGTGACAACGAGGCGGACTGATCCGCCATCCCGTCCGATGTTCGAGAGCCTCCCAGGTTTCCGGGAGTTTCTGCCGGATGATTGCCGGCGACGGAACCGCGTCTTCGCCACCTGGCGTCACGCCGCCGAAGCCTTTGGCTTCGAGGAATACGATGCACCTGTCCTCGAACCGCTGGAACTGTATATCGAGAAGAGCGGGGAGGAAATTGTCGGTCAGCTCTTTAATTTCGAGGACCGTGGTAGCCGGGCAGTGGCTTTGCGCCCGGAAATGACGCCGACGCTGGCGCGTCTGGTCGGCGCCCGGATTAACAGCCTCCGGCGACCCGTCAAGTGGTTCAACATCGGTGAGCATTATCGCTACGAGCGCATGCAAAAGGGTCGGACCCGGGCCTTCTACCAGTTTAACGCCGACATCCTGGGCGAGCCCGGACCCGGCGCCGACGCCGAGCTCATTGCGCTGCTGGTCGATACGCTGCACCGGTTCGGCCTGACGGCGGATCAGTTTCAGGTCAGGCTCAGTGACCGTCAGCTCTGGCTGGCCTTCCTGGGGAACCGCGGTTTCAACGAGGAGCAGTCGCGGGAGATTCTCGGGCTGGTGGACAAACGGGAGCGGATGGATGAAACGGCCTTCCTCGACCAGTTGGCCGGCAAGGTTGGCGGGGATGCCCGTCTCCTGGCCGAGGGCATCGACCGGTTGGCCGGCTGCCGCAGCCTGGACGCCCTGCGTCAGTTTCTCCTGACGGATGCGGAGGGCCAGCCCGGGGAAGCCGCGGTCCGGGAGCGCCTCGAAGCCTGGACCGAGCTGACCGGGACTCTGGCGGCGCTGGGCCTGGACGCCTATGTGCGACTCGATTTGGGCATCGTCCGGGGATTAGCTTACTACACAGGCTTCGTCTATGAGGCGTTTGAAACAGGGGGTCGGTCCCGGGCTCTCGCCGGCGGGGGGCGCTATGACAACCTGCTGGAGAAAATTACCGGCAAAGCCTGCGCCGCCACCGGATTCGCCATGGGCGACGTAACGCTCGTCGACGCGATCAAGGAGCGGAAGACGGGCTTTTTTCGTGACATGCCGGCACCGGTGGATGTGTTTACCGTGATCGGTGGAGTGGAACAGCGCCCCCTGGCCCTGAAGCAGGTTGCCGCTCTCCGTTCCGTCGGCCTTCGGGTGGACTACAGCCTGCGGCCCGCCGGTTTCGGCAAGCAGTTCAAACAGGCCGAAAAGCGGGGTGCCCGATTCGCGCTGGTCCTGGGAGAGGACGAGGCAACCGCCGGTCGGGCCATGGTGAAGGATCTCCGGTCGGGTGAAGGTAAGTCTGTCCCCCTGAACGACTTGGTGGCCTTTTTTGAAACGGCGATTTCGAACAAGCTTTAGATTGTAAGGGAAAACCCCCAGGAATTGTAAATTCCGGAGGAAGACCTCCTTACATGGCGTTAGAAAAATGATAAAACGGCAGCAAACCGCAGGCACCGCTTGGCGCTTTTTTCCCGGCAATGCCATGATAGGTCCCACATCGCCGAACGGGGCGGTCGCCCATCGTCCCCTTCCCCTGTAAGTTGTCCCTGAAATCCGTCGCATGAAACTGAAGACTGCCTTGTCCCTGCTGATTTTTGGCACCCTTGGCTACTTCGGCTACGACACGTTCACCACGCATACCAGTGGTGAGGTCATGGCTTACAAAAACTACGCCAAGGCTCTCCTGAAAAACGATAAAGCCGCCGCCCAGAAACTGGTGGTGGATAAAACAGGCCTCAAACCCTTCGACTTTCATGAAAAGCGTATGAAGGCCTTCCGGGGTGGGGAGATCCGCTTTACCTATTATCAGGTACTCAGCCAGCGATACTCCACTGACCGGGACCGGGTCTCCATGCGCATCCGGCAGGTCTCGCGCATCGATCCCCCCGACGTCGAGAGCTTCTTCGGCACCGAGGTCGTGAAACAGATCCACGTCGTGGATATGGAAAAAGAAAAGTCTGCCTGGAAGGTGACCCGCTTCCACGACGACGCCTACCGGCCCTGACACGGGCACAGATCCGCGCGCGCAAAGAACCTTTGCCGAGGAGGCCTTTTGCGTGTGGCCAGACGCAGCCTGCCTTTTCCGCTCCGCCTGATTTATTGATGGAGCTCTCGGATTCAAAGAAGTTCAGGCCCATTTTTATTGACAGTAAACCCGGAGAATGGGAATGGGGAAAATCGTAGTATGCTAAGTGGAGTATGAGAAAACGTATTATGGATCAACCTCCCTCCCGTTCGACTATCGCCGCCAAAAGCAAATTCCTGTCAATAACAAAAAGCCATGAGTGCAACAGTAGAAATCAACGAACAACAGTCAACAGCATTTGCCGAGCAGTGGCTCGAAGCATTGAACCGTTCCGGCCTGGTAATACTGATGTCCATCGGACACAAGACAGGATTATTCGATACCCTGTCTGGTATGGAACCGGCCCCATCTGAGCAAATTGCTGAAAAGGCAGGGCTATCTGCCAGGTATGTCAAAGAGTGGCTCAAGGCCATGGTAACCGGGGGTATCATTGAATATGATCCGTCCGATCAGACGTACCACCTTCCACCTGAACATGGAATTTGCCTGACCCGGGAAGCCGGGCCCGAAAACCTGGCCATGATCGCACAGTATATCCCCATGCTGGCATCGATAGAGCAGCAGGCAGTTGAGGCATTTAAGACAGGCAATGGCATTGCTTATGAGGCCTACCAAAACTTTCATGATGTGATGGCCGAGGACAGTGGCAACTTTGCCGAAGCCATGCTTCTGGATGCGGTACTCCCGCTTTCTGATGAGCTGATGAAAAAGTTAGAGGCCGGAGCAGAAGTGATGGAAGTAGGATGCGGCAAAGGAAACCATCTTAAAAAACTGGCCACTCATTTCCCAAACAGCCAGTTTACGGGCTATGACTTGTCTGAGCAAGCTGTATCTGAAGCCAACCAATTATCTGAAGGTATTCCAAATGCCACATTTATGCAGCGTGATTTGTCCGATTTCCCATCCGGCAACTCGTATGAGGTTATTTTCGCCTTCGATGCGGTCCACGATCAGAAAGATCCGGCTGGGCTTCTAAAAAATGTATACCGCCAACTCAATCCCGGTGGAATTTTCTTCATGGTCGATATTGATGGATCCTCTCATTTGGAAAACAACATGGATCATCCCATTGGCCCACTCCTCTATACCATCTCCACCTTACACTGCACTCCCGTGTCTATCGCACAAGGTGGGGAAGGACTTGGAACGATGTGGGGTGTGGAAACGGCCAGGCAACTGCTGCAAGAAGCCGGATTCTTAGACATACGCGAGGACCGGATTGAAGGTGATTTTCAGAATTGCTACTTCATTTGTAAAAAGTAATTGATCACAAAAAAACCAAAGAACATGCTTAGGACTCTCAAATTAATCATCGCGCTATTGATTACAGTTCAAAGTGCACCAGGTCAATCAACCAGATGGAATAACCCCCACCTCCGGGGCTGACGCCCCGAAAAACAAATTCCTATCAGTCCCGTCCTCGCGCTGATCGCCGGGTCGGCGCATGCCGCCCTCCTGATGCCGGTCTTCTCTGAAAATTTTGAAAGCACGGGTGTTGCGGATGATGCCTTCACCAATGATTGGGACGGCCCCAACGGAACCCCGTTCAGCTTAACATCTGGTTCTGGGCACCTCTTGAACCCGGCGGGAACCGGAAACGCTTGGCTCAATCCTGTTCCGTCGGCGCTGGGTGAGATCTTTGCCGCGCTGCACTCTGGCGGTACCGCCGAGGCCAATACCGGCCAGACATTCACGGCCGGGCTGGAATACACGCTCACATTCACCCAGTTTCGCCGCGATGATTGGAGCGGCAATCCGGTTGAAGCCAGCATCGGTGATAGTGACGGTCCGCTGGCAAGCGTCGATTTTCCTGCGGTCACAGCAACGGACACGTTCATCACGCGCACGGTCGACTACACCGCCACCATTGAGGATGCGGGGCGGGATATCTTCCTGAGGTTTGTCGATAGTGATGGGGGAACCTCTCTAAATCAAGTTGCTATGGATAACATTGAGCTGACCGCCGTCCCCGAGCCCGCCTCGGGTACGACGGCCCTGATCGGGCTGAGTGGGCTGATCGCGCTGGCGATGCGTCGTCGGGGGAAGCAAAAAGGGTCAGGCTTTTCCTTTTGCGATTAGCGCGTGTTTGAAAAGTCGAGATAAGCGGAAAACGGACAGCTTGTTCGCGTGTGGCGGACAGGTGCAGCTCATCCCATCTGGGCTTCATGAGAAACACGCCCCTAGAGCGCCTGAACCGCGCGGTCGAGGGTCATGCAGGCTTTCTCGATGGCTTCACCGCTGTGGGCGGTGGAGATGAAGCAGGTCTCATAGACACTGGGCGGCAGGTAGACCCCGTTTTTCAGGCAGAAGTGGAAGATGCGGTTGAAGACGGCTTTGTCGCCTTCGACGACCTCATCCATGTTGCGTGGACGCTCCTCACGGATCGACAGGCAGAACATGCTTCCGTCCTGGATCACGTGCAGGGGCAGGCCTTTGCGCTCGCCGGCCGCCTCGAGCGTCTCCTTCACCAGCGTGCCGAGGCGGTGCAGCTCCGCGTAGGGCTGTTGCTCCCGGAGCAGGTCGAGGCTGGCCTGGCCGGCCGCCATCGCCAGCGGGTTTCCGCTCAGCGTGCCCGCCTGGTAGACCGGCCCGTCGGGCGCCAGGTGGTCCATGATGTCGGCCCGGCCGCCGAAAGCGCCGACTGGCAGCCCACCGCCGATGATTTTGCCCAGACAGGTCAGGTCGGGCTCCACCGCGGTCTTGCCCTGCACGCCGGACTCGGAAATCCGGAAGCCGGTCATCACCTCGTCGAAGATGAGCAGGGTGCCGCTGGCGTCGCAGTGCTCGCGGAGCGCTTCGAGAAAGCCGGCCTCGGGCAGGATGAAGCCCTGATTGGCGGGGTAGGGCTCGACGATCAGCGCGGCGGGCGGGGGCAGGGTATCCGCAAAGGCGGCGGCCAGCGCCTCCCGGTCGTTGTAGGGGATGACCGTGGTGTGCTGCGCGAGGTCCGCCGGAACGCCCGCGCTGTCGGGATTGCCGAGGGTGGCGGCCCCCGAGCCCGCCTTGACCAGCAGGCTGTCGACATGGCCGTGGTAGCAGCCGGAGAATTTGATGATGCGGTCGCGGCCGGTAAACCCGCGCGCCAGCCGGATGGCGCTCATGGTGGCCTCGGTGCCGCTGTTGCAGAGCCGGACCTTCCGGATCGAGGGGACCATCGCCAGGATGGTCTCGGCCAGATCGACCTCACGCGGGTTGGGCGTGCCAAAGCTGGTGCCGGCCTCCAGCGCGGTGTGGACCGCTTCCCGGATGGCCGGATGATTGTGCCCGTGGATGGCCGGCCCCCAGGTGCAGACGAAGTCGATCAGGGTCCGTCCGTCGGCAGTGGTCAGCGTGGCGCCATCCGCCCGCGCGGTGAAAAAGGGCGTGCCGCCGACACTGCGAAAGGCGCGGACGGGCGAGTTGACCCCGCCGGGAATGCTGCGGCAGGCGCGCTCGAAGAGGGGATCGGAAACGGGCTGGGCGGGATAGTCCATCACACAACAGGCTCAGGGGGCTTCGGCAGCCGGAGCGGCAGGCGGAAAGGCAGCGTCCACCGTCCGCCAGAGGGCGTTGCCGGCGATCTCCTCTTCAAAGAGGACTTTGGCCGGCGCCCGGGAGATGAGCCGTGCTTCCGGGCGGATGGTCGCCACCGGTTGCGCCGGATCGAGGGAAACCGCCGTCAGGCCGGCCCCGGCGTCACCCAGGCGCAGCAGGGCGAGCAGGTAAAGACGCCCGGGATCGGTGGCCTCGTTGAGGGCGTTCCGGATGGGCCCGGATCCCGGTTCCAGACGGGAGAGAACACGCAGCGCGGCGAGTTCGGCGGGCATGCGACCCCGAAGGTCCGGGCCCGGCCGGAAGACCGGGCTGCGGCTGAGGATTTCCAGCGCAAGCCGGGTCAATGATTCATCGGGGGTGGGGGCAGCCGCGTCGCGGGCGCTGGTGGCCAGCCATTCGTGATCGGCGAGCGCCTCCTGCAGCCGTTCCAGCGCGGGACCGCGGAGTTCATTGCGGATGGCGCGATCACGGGCGGAGACGGGGGGAGGCTCCGCTTCCGCGGCTTGCTCCGGCTGGGCGGCAAGGGGTACGGTGGCGACGAGGGCAAGGACCAGCCGGAGCCACCGGCGAATCGGGAATCGGTCAGTTGACATACTTCTGGACGATGGGGATGCGGCGCCCGACCCCGAAGGCGAGCGGCGTGATTTTCAAACCGGGTGCGGCCTGTTTCCGTTTGTACTCGTTGAGGTCCACCTTGCGGGCGACCTCGTCCACCACCGTGGCGTCGAAGCCGGCGGCCACCACCTCGCGGCGGCTTTTGCCCTCCTCGACATACAGGCGCAGGATTTCGTCGAGGACGGGGTAGGATGGCAGCGAATCCTCGTCCTTCTGGTCGGGGCGCAACTCCGCGCTGGGCGGCTTGGAAATCGTGTTTTCCGGGATCACCTCCCGGCCCGCATCGCGGTTGATGAATCGGGCCAGGTCAAACACCAGCATTTTGGGCACGTCGCTGATGACGGCCAGGCCGCCACACATGTCGCCGTACAGCGTGCAGTAACCCACCGCCAGTTCGCTCTTGTTGCCGGTGGTCAGCAGCAGTTTCCCGAACTTGTTGCTCAGGGCCATCATCAGGAGGCTGCGGCTGCGGGCCTGCAGGTTTTCCTCCGTCACGTCCGGGGGGCGGTCGCCGAAGAGCGGACCGAGCACCTCGGTGGCTGCGTCGACCACGCCCGCGATCGGCAGCTTGTGAAAGGCGATCCCGAGGTTCCGGGCCAGGTCGGCGGCGTCATCCTGGGAATGCTGGCTGGAGATGGCGGAGGGCAGGCTGATGCCCATCACCTGGTCCGGACCGAAGGCATGGACGGCGAGGGCGGCGACGACCGCCGAATCGATGCCGCCGGACAGACTGATCAGCATGCTGCGGAAACCGCTCTTGTGCGCATAGTCGCGCAGGCCGAGGCAGAGGGCATCCCGGACGGCAGCCAGCGTTTCCTGATCGAACGTGGGGGAAACCCGTCCCGTGGCGGCGGGCGCATCGAGATCGCCGACCCGTGTCTCCGGCGCAAAGCCGGCCAGGCCGTCGAGCAGGGTACCGTCCGCGGCCATCAACATGCTCTTGCCGTCGAAAATCAGCTCATCGTTGCCGCCCACGGCGTTGCAATAGGCGACCGGGCAGCCGCAGGTGCGGGCCGCGTCGGCGATCAGGTCGCGCCGGAACTTATTCTTGTCGAGGTGCCAGGGGCTGGCGGACACGTTGATCAGCAAGTCGATACCCCGTTTGGCGAGCACATCCACGGGATCGAACTTGTAATGGCGACTGGTTTCGACCTCCGGGTGAACCCAGATATCTTCGCAAATGGTCACGCCGATCCGCTTGCCCCGGTATGTGACAATCAGCGGTTCCTCCGCCGGCTCGAAATAGCGGTCCTCGTCAAAGACATCGTAGGTCGGTAGCAGGCACTTGCGCGCGATGTCCGTCACCTGGCCGTCGACACACCAGGCCGCGGCGTTGAAACAGCGGCGGCCCCGTTCCGCGGGATTGGCCGCTGCAAACCCGATCAGAGCCGGCACCCGGCCGATGTTCCCGGCCACCCCGTCCAGCGCCTCGCGGGTGTCGATCAGGAAGCGGGACCGCAGCAGCAGATCGCGGGGCGGGTAACCGCAGAGGGCCAGTTCGGGAAACAGGACCAGATCCGCACCGTCCGCCACACAGCGGTCGTAGGCTTCCCGGATGAGGGCGGTATTGCCGGCCAGATCGCCGACGGTGGTGTTGATCTGAGCTAGACCGATTTTCATGGAGGGGGATTGCACGGGGCGGGCACAGGCACCTAAAGATAGCCACGTTCTGAGTGGCCGCGAGGTCGGCCAATGGGGTGGCGGAGTTGCCCCGTACAGCTTGTTCAACAACCTGCAGTTCTTATGTGTCACTTCAAGCGTCTCCTTCGGGTTGGTTCGGCCTGTCTGGCCTGCCTCTGTGCATCGCTCGTCGCCGCCGCCCAGCCGGACGAACCACCGCCCGATCCGCTTTCGGTTCCCTGGATTCTGGACCGGGTGGCTGAGCAAAACCTGACCGTGCTCCTTAATCAGACCGAGGTGGAGGAGGCGCTGCAGGAAACCTTCCGCCAACGCGCCGGCCTGCTGCCGGCCGTTTCCGTCGAGGCCTCGCAGACCCGCTCGCAGTTCGTGAACGTCGGTCGTGGCTTCGGCGACATCGGGTCCCCGCCACCGTCTAGCCGGTTCGACGCCCGGCTGGCCGCCTCGCTCACCCTCTTCGACGCTACGGTCTACGCCAACTGGCGTCTGGCTAAACTGGGATATCGCATTTCCGAGCTGGGCCACGACAGCCTGCTTCAGGACGTCCAGCGGGAGGCGGTCCGCGCCTTCTTCGTTCACTTGCGCAACCGGGCCCGGTTGGAGGCGATCGATGCCAATATCGAGCGCAGCCGGCAGCTGCTCGAGTTGGCGCGCAACCAGTTTGAGGCCGGGGTCGCCACTTCGATTGACGTGACCCGGGCGGAAGTCGCGCTGGCCCGGGACGAACAGAGTCGCCTGCAGCAGGAGTCGGTCGTCCTTTCCAGCGAGCTCCGGCTGAAGACCTTGTTGAATCTGGACCTCGATACCCCCATTCAGACCGAGGTACCGGACATCGATGTGGCTACGCTGCCCACCGGGATGCCGCAGCCGGACCTCAAGGCGGTGCTCGAGCGTCGGCCCGATTACAAACAGGCAGAGCAATTGCTCGAGCAGGCGATCCTGACCCGCCGGGCCGCCCGGTTTCAGCGCCTGCCCAGGATCTCCCTGTTTGGCGATTACGGTCTGGCCAGTGCGGAGGCCTTTGACGGACGGGAAGACGAGACCTGGGCCGCGGGCATTACCCTGAGCTTTCCCCTGTTCGAGGGGCTGAGCATTCCCGCGGACACCGCGCGTGCGCAGGCCCGGGTGCGCGCCCGGGAATTTGCCATCGCCGACCTGCGCAACACGATCAACCGCGACCTGCTGATCGCACGACAGGAACTGGAGAGTCGTTACGCCCAGATTGCCGCCGCCCGGAAAACGGCCCGCCTCCGTGACCGCGAACTGGAGCTGGCCCGGGCCCGCTTCCGCTCCGGGACGGGAGACAACCGCGACATCGTGGACGCGCAGAACGGGGTGGCCCAGGCCGATGATCAGGTCATCGAAGCGGTCTATTTCTACAACCTGGCACGTCTGGATTATGCCCGGGCGCTGGGGGAAGTCCGGCGGGTTACCCGGCCCTGAACGCGGCTTCAGGATCCTTCATGACCGAATTCACGCCACGACCGGGCCTGGTGCTGGCCTCGGGCTCTCCACGCCGCGCCGAGTTGCTCACCGGCGCCGGTCTCCCGTTCGCCGTCCGGGTACCGGTCGTGGTGGAACATGACCTGGAGGATGCCTCCCGCTTCGGGGGGCCGGCCGGCCTCGTCCTGGCCAACGCAACCCTGAAGGCCGAGGCCGCCCGGGCCGTGGCACCCGACGCCGACTGTATCCTCGCTGCGGATACAGTAGTGGCGCTCGAAAACCGGGTCCTGCACAAGCCGACGGACCGGGCCGACGCCGTGAGGATGCTGGCGTCGCTGGCCGGTCGGGAGCATCAGGTGCTGACGGGTGTTGTTCTCGTGGGTGGGCGGGTTCCCCATGGGCGGGATGCCTGGACCAGCACCAGCACGGTTCGCTTCCATCCGGCGAGCCGCGAACGGATCGAAGCCTACATCGACGCCGCGAACCCTCTGGATAAGGCGGGCGCCTATGGCATTCAGGATCCGGCCAGCCGGAGCCTCGTGGCGGGATTCGAGGGATCGTTCAGCAATATTGTCGGTCTTCCCCTGGAGGACCTGTTGCTCCGGTTGGCCGCTTGCGGTATCCATCCGGTCTGATCAGGCCGTCCGCCTCATGCCCGAATCCCCTCATGCGCACGTCCCACCCTGGCCCCGGTTCGACCGGGAACCGCACGAGCGTGCCCGGGAGCGCCGCTTCACGCTGGCGGCGCTGGCCGCATCCCTGCTGATTCATCTGGCCCTGATCTGGCTGGTGCCGGATCAGGACTTGTTTCTGGGAACGGCGGGCGAGCAGGACCCTGCCAGCGACACGATCTACGAGGTGAGCCTCCAGGAAGAGCCCGAGCAGCAGCCGATGCGGTTTGTCGAAACGAACCCGGAGGTGGTGGAAAACGAGCCGGATGAGACGGCCAATGTTTCCAACCGCGACCAGCAGGCGGCGCAGGAAAACCCGAATCCACTCAGCCGCGACACCGAACCCACGGTGGACGGAGAATCTCCCGACTCCCAGAAAATCGTCGAGGGCGATCTCGGCGAGCCGGCGCCGGCCGCCCCCCCCGCTCAGGCCGACAGCCAGCCGCGTGATCCGCAGGTGCCCACCCCCGAGCAGACGGCGGACCGGGCCGCCGTGCCGCCTCAGCCCGAGCCGGCTCCCGACTTTCTCGAAGGAGAACCCGATCCCGAGGCCGACGGCGAGGGTGCCGGCCTGTTCGACGGGCCCACCGGCGAGGCGGATGAACTGCCCGAAGACAAGGCCGAGCGGGAGGTGATCCCGGTCACCCGGCCGCCGGACCGACCCACGCCGGAGCAGCAGGAGACCCGGCCCAAGCGGGCCGTCTCGCCTTCGCCCGACAGCCAGCCGCAACCGCAGCCCCGACCGCGGTTGCCGCAGCCGCGCGTGGTGCCTGGCCCGCTGATGCAGTCTGCCGGCGTGGCCTCCCGTTCGGGCGCGGTGGCGGTGGATGCCCGCTTCAGCGAGTTTGGGGATTATGCCCAGCGCATGGTGGAGGCGGTGTCCCGCGCATGGAACAGCCAGGTGGCCCGGGCTCCGGAAAATATCGGTGAACGGCCCAGTCGGGTTCAGCTGCGCTTTGTCCTGAATTCTTTCGGCGAGGTGAAGGAAATGGAAACCGTGACGACCTCGGCCAGTGCGCTGGATACGGCGATGTGCCGGGACGCCATTCAGAGCCGCTCGCCCTACGGCATCTGGACCGAGGACATGATCAACGTCCTCGGGATGGAAACCACGCTGACATTTACCTTCCACTACCGGTAAGCTGATCGGCGTGGACGACTCGGTGATCCAGAACCTGCCGCTCGGCGACGGTGTCCGTTGCCTGGCATCGCATGCCTGTGGGCTGGTCGCTCTGGAAAAACCTATTGGCCTGCTGGCGCACCCCAACCGCCCGGGCGATCGCGACCAGGCCTTGCTCAAGGCCCAGTATGACCTGGAGACGGAATGCTACCAATGGCGTGGCAAGAACGGGCCGGGGCGCTTCTGGCTGTGCAACCGCCTGGATTCGCCGACTTCGGGCGTGCTGATCGGGGCGGTGGAGGAGGAGGTCGCGCGCCTGGTCCGTCTGGCTTTTGCCCGCCACGAGGTCAGGAAGATCTACCGTGCGGTCGTGCTGGGCAAACCGATGCGTCACCAGGAGATCTGGACCGATAATCTCCAGAGGGTGCGCAAGGGCGGCAAGGTGCGCGCCCGATCCGGCAAGGGAAAAGGCGGTAGCATCGCCCGTACCCGCATGCGGTATTTAAAAAAGGACTACGATGGTACCGGCCTGTCGCTCCTGCAGCTCCAGCCCCTGACCGGTCGGACCCACCAACTGCGGGTCCAGTGCGGTATGCGGCGCCTGCCCATTCTGGGCGACCGGACCTACGGCGATTTCGCCTACAACCGGCGCTTCTTCGCTGATTTTCCCGGGCAGGAACGGTTGTTTCTCCACGCCGCCGAAACCGGACTCGACCTGACCGTCGACGGCGAGCGTGTCCGCTTCTCCGCAAAGGCCGACATGCCCGGTGTCTTCGCCCAGGTGCTGCGTCACAAACGGGGCATCGGACGCGAACGCTTCGATCATCGGCCGGCCAAAAGCCTGTTCTTTCCGGAGCGGGACTAAGGCGTGTTTGAAAACCCCTGCCGGGAGTCGCGAACGCCGGCCGACCTGTCCGCCACACGCGTATAAGCCGTCCGTTTCCGACTTATCTCGACTTTTCAAACACGCTCCAGGAGCATGCCCAAACGGACAGAAGCTTAGATGCGTGTCGTTCCCTGTCCCGGTACACTCGCTCTCCAGCTCGTCGGCGCGACGCAAGCGTCGGCCCTACAAGCGGCGCTTTCCTGTAGGGCTGCCGCTTGCGGCACGCCGACGCGAACAAGCCTGTTGAAGTGACCCGAGGATAACGCCTCCCATTCCAGCCAGGTTCGGATCTGTTTTTGGATCGGGCAAAAGACGCTCTTCCCCTGAGCTTTCCAATCTTCCCTTTTGATTATGCGCCACTAGATTGACGGATTTTCCGCCGCGGGTCGTCGTCCCTTTTCACCAGCTGCCATGATCATATCCAAAGCCAACCGGCTGACGCCGGAGCAACTCAAGGAAGTCACCGCCATCGTCGAGTCCTTCGACTGCAAGCTGCAGGTCATCGTCGGCGCGCACCGTGAAGTCTACGCCATCCTCGGGGACGAGTTGCACGACCTGTTGTTCAACCGCATCGCCGGGCTGGATTACATCCTCCGCGTCGACCGGATCGAGTCGCCCTACAAGCTGCTCGACCTCCAGTCCGAGCTGGCTTCGCACCCGATCCGCATCGGGGGTATCACGCTCCGGGAGCAACCGCTCGTCATCGCCGGCCACTGCACCATCGATCCCAAGAATCCCGATCTGTTCTACGAGACCGCGGCCGCCCTCAGGGAGATCGGGGTCCATGTGTTGCGGGGCGGGGTCTGGAAACCCCGGACCATGCCCTACAGCTATCAGGGCGACGGCAAGGCGCTCGATATCATCGTCGAGGCGCGCCAGCGCACCGGTCTTGCCATCAACCTCGAGGTCATGGATCGCGAGCAACTTCACCTCGCGCTGGACGCGGAGGCGGACATGGTACAGGTCGGCGCCCGGAACGCCCTGAACTACTCGCTGCTTAAGGAAATCGGTGCGAGCACAGCGGGGCGGAACACCGTCGTCCTGCTGAAACGCAGTATCCACATGGGGCCGGTGGACGAATTTCTCGCCGCCGCGGAGTACATCGTGGCGGGGGGGAACGCCAACGTCTGTCTGTGTCCGCGCGGAACCCAGCCCCGGCTGGACGGCTACCGCAACCTGCCCGACGAATCCATTACCCAGCTGCTCCAGGAGCGCAGCTGGGCACCGGTGATCGTCGATCCCTCGCATGCGGTGGGTAATGCCCGTTTTGTCCCCGGGGCGGCACTGGCGGCCATGGCTTATGGCGCGGATGGTCTTTGCATCGAGGCGCATGTCGATCCCAGGAACGGAATCGGCGATGACCCGAAGCAGGCGGTCACGCCGGGCGTCCTGCAGGATCTGATTGCCGACATGAACCAGGTGTGGCAGCTTCGGCGACGCTACCGGAAAACCTCCTGAACCGCCCCCCCATGCTTCAACGACTGCAGCGGATCAAGCCGGATCAGGCCCTGACCGCCGCGGCCGTGTTCGGTGGCGGCTTGCTTGCCCTGATGCTGTTCGGGCTCTGGAGCAACTGTTCCTGGCGTGCCAAGCCGATTCACCCCGACCGGGTCTGGGCTTATCTGGAAAAGCGGGCGCCCGATTACGACCTGTCGCCCGAGTTTGCGTTCGCCATCGTGTTTGCCGAAAGCAGTTTCGACGCGCATGCGGACTCCGGTTACGCCCGTGGGTTGATGCAGCTGTCCAAGGGTGCCTGGGAAACGGTGAGCGACCGCAGCTATGGTCGGGCCTGGGACTGGCAGGACAACCTGGATGCCGGCCTGGCCTACCTGGCCCACCTCCGCGGCTTTCTCGACGACCATAACGCCTTCAGCTATCCCCTGCTGGCCGCCTCCTACCGTTGGGGCCCGTATGCCGTGAAGAGACGGGGTTTTGATATGAGCCGGGTCAAACCCGCCAAGAACGAGGTCTACAAGCAGCTGTTTGCCGGCGAGGTGTCGCCGGTCGCTCCGCCTTACTGACAGACCTGGCGCTCAGCCGCCGGGCAGCTTGAAGGGCAGTTTGTCCCCGAGCTTGTCCTTGAGCAGTTTTTCGCCCTCCTCGCGGACCTTGCTTTTTACGCCCTCCAGCAGAAACGAGGCATTGACCGTGAGGGTGGGGGCGGCGGGCGTGCCGGCCACCACCACCGGAATCTCCAGCCGGCTGAGGTTCAGCGTCGGCAGGCCCTCGCGGCTGACCGTCGCTTCCCGGAAGGTGAGGGTGACGGGCAGGTCGATGGCCTCGCTGGTCAGGGTGCCCGCCAGTTGGACCGCCAGCGATTCAGCGTTCAGTTGAGCCGGGAGGCGGGCATTCAGGGCATCGAGGATGGCCGCCACCGGCAGGTTTTTCCCGGAGAACAGAATCGAGAGGGTGGCGGGGGAAGCCGTTTCGCCCGTCTCGGGTGGCCGACCGGTTACCTGCAGGTTGATTCGGTCGTCCGCAGACTGAACCCGAAGGTTGGCGGTCTCGCGTTGCAAGGGCAGGGCGGTGGACAGGTTTTCGCCTTCCAGGCTCAGGGTGAGGTTGTCCAACGGTTTCCAACGGATGGGATCGATGTGCAGGGACCGGATCAACAGCCGGGGGTGGTCACGGATCAGCCGGCTGGCGACCAGATCGAGGTCCTCGTATACCCGCTTTGGCGCGGGTTCGCCCGTTTCCGTCCTGGCCTTCCCCCCCAGCCAACCGCGAATCCGCTGCAACCAGATGCGGGCGGTTTCAAACTCCGGGGGGACGCCCTCGATCAGGATCTTGCCGGCCGCCCCGGCCACCTCTTCGACCGATGGCACGGGAATGCCTTCGCCGGGTTTGTCCACGGGCTTGGGCCCGGCCAGGATTCGTCCGGGCACGCGTCGCTCGTCGCCCAGGGCGGCCTGATTCACCTCCAGCCGGTCGACGACCCATTTGCGGGCCAGCAGGTTGGAGGTGTCGATATCCAGCGTCAGCGTATCGGCGGAAAAGAGGTTCCGGGTCAAGTTATCGCGATCGGCCAGGGCCAGACCGGACAGGGACAGGCTGGCAGCGCCCAGGTCCAGGTCGGCGCTATCCAGGTCGACGGTGGCTCCGTGCGTCCGCTCCAACCCGTTGTGCAGTTGGGCGCGGACAACCGCATCATCCAGAAACCACAGGGAGGCGCCGACGATCAGGCCCAGACCGCCTGCCACGACCAGCCCGGTGATGCGGAACCGCCGGTGTTTTGCGTTGGGGTTCGGTCTCAGGCCGCCACCAAAGAACACCCAGCCGAGGATGCGCAGGGCCCGATTCCCCGTGAACCGGGCCAACCGGGGGTCGTCCTCGCCAAACGACTGGATTTTACGGCTGTAGGCCGTCACCCCGGCATGGAGGAGGAAGCCGAAACCCATACCCAGAAAAATCCCGAACAGGATGGCTCCGACCACCCGGTAGCGTTCCAACCCCATCCAGGCGGTGACCGGGCCATTGATCAGAGGGATGAAGAGCGCACCTAACGGGCTGTCCAGAACGAGGCTCCCCAACCAGAAAACGAGCCCTTGCAGGGGCCAGGTAACCAGCCAACTGAGCACCGCCGACAACCCGAACACGAACAGGTTGAGGTTGATCAGCAGGACGCCGACGAACAGCAGCAGGTAAGTGGCGGGGGCCGCCCCCAGGCCGGGTAGCGCACCGAGGATGCAGCCGCCTATGCAGGCCGCCAGGACCTCTCCGCGGGTGGGATTGCCCCGCAGCCATTTTCCCAGTTTGCGTGTCAGCATGGCGATACCCTATCCAAGGTCCCGCCCGGGTCGAGGCTTGGCGGCCCGACCCGGATTGCTTTAGCTGGCCTGAGGCAGGCTGAAACCCGCCCGGGACAGTTCGCGGATCACGGCGAGGGTCGATTCGGAGCGGTTCAGGATGTAGAAGTGAATGCCGGGAACGCCGGATTCAAGCAGCTCATTGGCCTGTTCGGTGGCCCATTCCTGACCCACCCGGGCTTCCGCCTTGGCGTCACCCTGGACGGCCTCGAGCCGTTCGCGGAGTGCCTGCGGAATCGTCGCTCCGCAAAAGCCGCAGAATCGCTCGACCTGTTTGAGCGAAAGAACCGGCATCAGACCGGGCACAATCGGGATATTCACGCCCAGGGCCTGCGCCTTGTCGCGCCACGTTAAAAAGTCCCGGTTGTCGAAAAACAGTTGGGTGGTGATGAAATCGGCCCCGGCACGTGTCTTCTTCAGCAGGTTGCTCAGATCGCTGTCGAGCGTATCGGCTTCAGGGTGTTTTTCGGGGTAACCCCCGGCGCCCACCTCGAACTCGGGATATTCGTCTTTGATGAAAGCGACCAGATCACTCCCGTAGGCAAGGCCGTCCGGGTGCGGCTTGAAGGTCTTTTCCCCCTTCGGAGGATCGCCGCGCAGGGCCATGATGGCGCGAAATCCGTCGTCGCGGAAACCGCTGATGATCTCCCGAAGCTCGTCCCGGCTGTGACCGACGCAGGTCAGGTGGGGCATGACCTCGAAGCCATACTCGTCCTTGAGCCGGCGGGCATGCTGGAGCGTGCGTTCGCGAGTCGTACCCCCGGCTCCGTAGGTGACGGAGACGAAATCCGGGCGCGCTTCCTCTTTGATTTGAGCCGCTGTCCGGTACAGGGAAGCTTCGCCAGCTTCATCCTTGGGCGGAAAAAATTCCACCGACAAGACCGGGGGTTTAGCGGAAAGACGTGAGGCAATCGTGTTGGCCATAACCCATCAACGAATCCGGATACGTTGATAACACAAGGCTAAAACGGATTGAGGTACTACCGGGACAGCCCCACTGTCAGTAGGGTTTTCACCCTAAACAGGGTAGTTTGGCCCTGACTGCTTCACGGCTTTCTTTCAGCCGTAAAACCTCATTTAAATACCGCTATTGACCCTCGTTGGAGGGGGGTATCTGAGGCCTGGTTAAAAATCGGAGATGCCGCGCGAACCCGCACCATGAAAGGAAATGGCCCGGGTATGATGTAAAAAAACGGGCTTTAAATGTAAAAGGTCCCGCCCGGGTGTAAAAGGACTTTTAAAAAAGGCGCGTTACGGGCAGCCAACTCGACCCTGAGGGCGGACGGGCCAAATTAAGGGAAATCAGCCATGACGCACCTAAAACAGATTAAGTCCCTCCGTTCTCGGGCGATTAATCTTTTCCGTACGTCCAACGGCAGTTCTTCCATGATCCACCCGCGCCAGTCGAAGGAAAAAGCCCGCTCCGGTTTCTCGTTGTTCGAGACGGTCATGGGCACGGCTGTCATGAGTCTGGTCCTGGCAGGTGTTTTTTCCGGGCTCACCCAGGCCGCTCACCTCACGGATCGTGCACGGTCGGAGCAGTTTGTCACCCAGGTACTTCAGAACGAGATCGTCGAATTGAAGGCCGAATCCTGGAACACCATTTCCAGCCTTTCCTCGGTGACTTATGACTACCGCGACACGCAATCCCATCTGGAAAAATATTTTACGGATCCGGTTCCCGTCCTCAACCTCACCTACAATCGGTCGGTCGAGAGCCTGAATGCCGGCAAACAGCGTCGGATCACCATTGAAATGGAATGGGTCACCATGGCCGGTCAGAAACTGAGCCGTGAGATTGCCTTCACCTACACGCAAGGCGGGGTTTATGACGCCTATACCACGGCGCTGTAAGCCGCGGTATTCCGCGCCAGATGCCCGCTCCGGGTTTTCCCTGATCGAGGTCCTGGTCGTCCTGACGGTCGGGGCGATCATCATTACCGGCATGGTCACCGCCTACATGCAGATTTCCCGGGGGACCCTGAGCCTGGCTTACTATGCCGAGATGAAAAATCTGGCCGATCGGGCTGTCATCTACCTGGAAAACGATGTCGAAGGGGCTTCCGGCATTGCGTTCCCCACACCCCGGGAGGATGAGGTGGCCGCCTTCAGTCTCCTCATTCCCGGCGAGCCTTCCGTTACCTACGCCTACAAAGTCGACCCGGATCCACCCAAGGGGATCGATGATGCCTATGCGCTGTATCGCGACGGAAACTGGCTGGCCGGCGGGTTGGTTTATCCCACCGGGGAGACCCGCTTTTTTACCTTTTTCGGGCCGTCCGGGACGACTTATGAACCCTTTTCCAACAGCCTGGATCAGCGACGTGCCATCCGCAACACGACCCGTATCGGCTTTCACGGGCGCCTCCTTCGCGGAACGGATGCCGAGAATAGGGCTTCCCATGAAATCAGCGTCATTTATCAGTTAAAGGAATCATGATGTCCCCCGCCTCACCAGATTCGGGTGCCTGCCCCCGGCGGAAAGGCTCGGTCCTCATGATCGCCCTTTTCATCGCCACGGCGCTTGGGTTTGTCATGGCTACGCAACTTCAGCTGGCGGTGACCCAGCTCAACAACAGCAACGATTCCTTTTACCGCCAGGCGGCGGTCAACGCGGCGGAGTCCGCTCTGGAGGACGCGGTCTACGCAATCACGGAGGGCTCTTTTGACAGTGCAGACGGCTGGGTCAAGCGGGGCAACCGGGCCACCCGGACCTACAGCGGCCCCGGCCTGGGCAACGGCCGGACCACTCAAATTGAGATTGAGGTCGACCGCTACTTGATCGACCCGGCCGCGACCGGCAACCAGCGAACCCGGGTTATCGCAACCGCCTCGGTCATCGATCAGTCGGGAGCCGTGGAAAGCACGAAACGGGTGTCGGTTTATCTGGAGCCTCGGTCCCTTTTCGGCAACGCCATCAGCGCCTCGGGCTTCATCGATATCAGCAGCCGGGGAAGGGTCCTGATCAACAGCTTCCAACCGAACCGCGACTATGGTGACCGGCATCGCGGTCGACTGGACTATAGCTTCCGGGATGCGGCTACGGTGGGGGCCGACCAGTTGCTGGCCACCGGTTGGGGTGAAAATTTCGAAATCTACGGATCCGTCGGCTTGAGCCGTGACAGCTACAACCTCGGGCGCGACGGCATTCTGCTCAGCGACGAGTCGCCCAACCCCGAGCGCGAGCCCATTGACCTGTCTCTGCTCAGCTACGGGTTTTCCACCGCGTATCCCGATTTTTCCGACACGCCGCAAGCGGAGGAAGTGGACCCCGACGAGGACTGGTGGCGGTGGTCCCGGGAAGATCATGTCTTCGGAGACCGGCGGGACGCGCACTACGATGCGTCTACCGACACGTATCGCTACCATTTTCCGGGCGACGTGTTTCTGGATCGGAGCGGTTCGATCCGGATCAAAAACGACGTCGTTATCGTGGCCGACGATGATTTCTGGCTCTACGGCGATATCGTTGTGGAGCGTGACGCTTCACTGACGCTTTACATCAGGGATGACTTCTACGTGTATAACGGTGGCAATATCGAAAATGAAAGCGAGGATCCCTCCAGGCTCCTGATCCTTTCTTCATCGGATGATGACCGGAACGTCCCGGTTCTCTGGTTCTGGAACGATGATACCGACCTGCATGCCGGGATCTACGCGCCCCGCGCCTACACCTTTATGGACGGTCGCGGGCGCAATACGTTTTTCGGCGCTCTGGTAACCGAGGATCTCCGCTTTTACCGGGATTATACTTTCCACTACGACGAGAACCTTTTTTCCAACATCATCCGGAACAACCGGATCATGGATCGCCACCTCACCTACAAGGGAGTCGAGTGGGAAGAGGAAACCCTCGACTGACCTCCTGTCGTCGGCCACATCTTAGGCATGGACCCGATTCCCGCCCTGGCCAATCGAGTCAACCAGGGGCTGGCAGACAGCCTGGTGAAAAACCGACTCTGCACCCTGGACGACACCGAGGAGGCAATGCCTCAGCTCAAACAGCACCTCCTTGACGGAAACATCAAGCAGGCGTCCCTCCTGAAGATCCTCTGTTGGGATTTGAAGCGCATGAACGAGGGCGACGTCCTGGATTTTCTGGTGGATGAACATCGCCTGGGATATTGTAACCCCGCCAACTACACCGTCGACCGGTCAGCCCTCCCCCCGTTTAAACTCGAGGAATGCTGGGCAACGATGGCGTTGCCGTTCGACCAGGTTCAGGGCGTCTTCTTTGTCGCCACCGCCCATTATCTCAGTGAGGCCGTGCGCGACCATTGGGTGAAGCGCCTGCGTCCCGACATCATCTGGTTTGCCTCCGATCTCAGCGCCCTCAGCATGGGTTTGGACGAGTTGGAAAAGCTGGAAGCCAAAGCGGGGAAACCGAAAGAAAGTGAGACGGATAAACCGACCGCTTCTTCGACCGCCGGATTGTCTGATAAACAGAAGGGAGGGGCCTGATGCTTGCCCGCGCTCAAATGGTTCTGGTCGAGCGCCTGCAGGAACTTGGCGCGATCGACGACCTGCAGTTCGACCGGCTCGTCAATTCCGGAGGCCTCTCCGGCCAGGATTTCGGCAAAATCCTTCAGGAGGAGTACCGGGTCGATCCGATGTCCCTGCTGCTGGCACGTGCCCGGGCCTATAATCTGGCACCGATCAATCTGGAGCATTTCAAGCTGACCGATCAGTGCTTCGAGTTCCTTGAACTGGAGTTCTGCAAGAACCTGAACATCCTGCCCGTGGGCAAGGCCGGGCGTTACGTCGTCATCGCGACCAGTGACCCGATGAATCCCTCCCTCCGGGCCAAGATCGAAGCGGAGACCAAGCGTCCCTTCGTCTTCATGATCGCGCTCGAGGATCAGCTGTCCCAGAAGTTTACCGAGGACAAGAAGGCCCAGGCTATCCCCAGTGTCGGGTTCGGCGACGTGGTCGAGTCGCTCGGGCTGCAGTTCGATATCGATACGGAGAAAGTCCAGGAGGAGGATTTCGAGGACGAGGAGTCGGCGCCGGTCGTGCTTCTGACCAACCGAATCATCGAAGACGCCTATTTCAGCGGTGCCAGCGATATTCACATCGAGCCGTTTGAGCGACAGGCGCGGGTCCGGGTCCGGATCGATGGCCAGTGCCGGGAACGCCTCACCCTGCCGAACAACATCGCCCGCGGTCTGCTCAGCCGGCTCAAGGTGATGAGCAATCTCGATATCACCGAACGGCGACTCTCCCAGGACGGCCGGATTGCCTACAAGTTTTTCAACCGCAAGGGCATCGATGTGGACCTCCGGCTCTCGACCTGTCCCATGAACAACGGCGAGGGCTGTGTCATGCGTCTGCTCGACAAACAGAAGTCGACCCTTCCGCTGACCGACCTCGGCTTTTCCGTAGAAAACCTGGGCAAGTACCGGCAGTGCATCCACCAGCCGCATGGCATGATCATGCACTGCGGGCCGACCGGTTCCGGAAAGTCGATGACCCTCTACTCCGCCCTCGGCGAGATCAACGATCCGGAAATCTGCATCCGCACCGCCGAAGACCCCATCGAGTATACCCTGCCCGGAATCATCCAGGTGCAGATGAACCGTAAGATCGGGGTTACCTTCGCCTCCACCTTGCGGGGCTTCCTGCGGCAGGATCCCGATGTCATTCTGGTAGGAGAGATCCGCGACGCCGAGACGGCGGGGATTGCGGTGGAGGCGGCCCTGACCGGTCACCTCCTCTTCACCACCCTCCATACCAACGATGCGGCCTACAGTATTTCCCGCCTGACTGACCTCGGCATCGAGCCCTTCATGGTCTCCAGCTCCCTGATCTGCGTCTGTGCCCAAAGGCTTTTGCGCAGCCTCTGCAACACCTGCAAGCAACGCTACGAGCCCGAGGGCAACGAGGCGGAAATCCTCCAGCGCGGTCTCGAGTGGACGGGAGAAATCAGCCGGCGCAACCCGGCCGGTTGCCCCAACTGCCAGGGCTCGGGGTATCGCGGCCGGGCCGGCATCCATGAGATCATGGTGGTGAACGAGGAATTGGTCCGCGGCATCAACATGGCCGTGGAAGCCACCGAACTGAAGGCCGTCGCCATCCGCTCGGGGATGAAGACCCTTCACCAGGACGCTCTCCTGAAGGTCAAGGAGGGGCGCACCTCCGTCGAGGAGGCGGTCGCCACCGTGCCCCCGGATCGCGAAGACCTGGACCGGATGCGGCGGAGTTCGCTGGGCGACGCAGGGCGTCAGGCCCCGGGCGGACGGTTGCGCAGCCGCACCTCGGCCTGAGTCCATGGCTGTCGCTCCTGTCAGCCGCCGGTCGCTCCTCGTCCTCGCCGCCTCCCTGGCCCTGGCCTGGCTGGGGGCGTTTTTTCCCGCCTGGGTGAACAGCCTGGGCGGATCGCTGGTGCCGACCGCCATCGCCCTGCTGGCGGTGGTCCTTACCCGTCGGGTGGTCACGGGGCTCCTGGCCGGATCGTTTGCCGGCGCGCTCATGCTGGTCGGCGGACGGCCCGACCTGGCGATCGGGCAGATGGTGACAGAGCACCTCCTGCCTAACTTTGGCAGCTCCTGGAAGGTCGGGGCTCTCCTGTTCACCTTGATCCTGGGGGGCTTTGCGGCCCTGATCGAAAAAGGCGGCGGGCTGGTGGCCGCGATCCATCGCCTGACCCGGGGTGGATCGGCGTCCCGGCGCCTGCAAGCCACGACTCTGGGCCTGGGCCTGGTTTGTTTTTTCGACGGTCTGGCCAACAGCATGTTGCTGGGGCGTGTCACCCGCGAGCCCGCCCGCCGTTGCGGGGTGAGCGGGGTAAAAATGGCCTACCTCGTCGATTCGACCAGTTCTTCGGTCGCCTGCCTGGCGTTCATCTCCACCTGGATCGCTTTTCAGTTAAGCCTGATTCAGGAGGGGCTCGTGGCGCAGGGGTCCGCAGTTTCCCCCTACACGGTTTTTTTCCAGGCAATCCCGTTCAATTATTACTGTTGGTTTACCCTCCTCCTGTTGGCCGCGGTGATCCGGACCGGTTTTCACCCCGGGCCCATGCGGGCTTTTGAAGCACAGGCACGGCGGGCATTGCCGGAATCATCCCCGCCGCAACCAACCCGTACCCCGGGGGAGGATTCGGGGCTCTGGCGGGCGCTCCTTCCCCTGGCGGTCCTCGTTCTCGGCATCATGGCCCTTTTTTACCTGTGGGAGGCGCGGCCTCTCTGGCCGCTTACCTTCCGCAAGTTCGCGCTCGCCTTCGGCAGCGGGGAGGGCGCCCACATCCTGCTGGCGGGAAGTGTTCTGGGGACCTTCGTCGCCTGGCTGGCTTTCCCCCCTGTTTCCAGATCGCCCGAACGGCCCCTTCCCGTCTTCCTCGAGGGCGTCCGCGCCCTGATGGTGCCCGCCCTGGTCCTGGTCAGCGCCTGGATCCTGAGCAGTGTTGTCGGGGGTCTCGATACGGGTACCCGCCTGAGTGAGGCGTTGACCGGCCGGTTGCCTCCCGCCTGGCTGGCCGCAGGGGTCTTCCTGGCGGGAGCCGTCATTTCGTTCACGACCGGCACCAGCTGGGGGACCATGGGCATCCTCATGCCGCTGGCACTGCCGACCGTTTTCAGCCTTGGGGAGGGAGCCGCGATCGGCGAGGCCGAAACCTACCGGCTCCTGGCTTCCGTGGTGGCGGCGGTCTTCAGCGGGGCCGTTTTCGGAGATCACTGTAGTCCTTTCAGTGATACGACCATCGTCTCCTCCATCGCCTGCGGAGTGGAACCGCATGATCATGTGCGCACCCAGCTGCCCTTCGCCCTGATTGCGGCCGGGGTTGCCCTTCCGGTCGGCTTTCTTCCCTCGGGCTACGGTCTTCACCCCGTCGTGAGCCTTGGAATCGGCGCCCTCCTCTTATGGGGGATTGCGCTTTGGGGTTCGGGCCGTTTGAAAAGACCTTCGTGATTGTGCGGGTGCCTTATCCAACGGGATGTCGAAGTCTGACGCTTTTGGCCTGTTGCCTTGTTCTTGCAGGGTGCGGCCCGGCCGAGACCGGTTCCGAATCCCAGTCGATGCCAGGGGAGCAGATCTCCCGGCGGGCTGGCGCTGAAACGGTCGATCTGGTGCCTCCGCCCGCCCCGCTGCCGATTGTGGGAGCGAGCCCGGTCGAGTGGTTGGCCTATGTCCGTACTCATCCCGAGGCCTTCCCGTTATTGCCGGCCTTCCTGGATCATGCCCGGCTGGTTGGCCAAAGCGATCTGCTGGTCGATGATCCCGCCTCAGCCGTGGAGATTTTCCTCGAGAATGACGAGGGTGAGCCGTTGCTCGAACAGGCGACCCCCGCGAGCCCCGCCGAACGCCAGCGCGCCGTCGAACGGGCCCGGCTTCGGGAAGCCGCCCAAGTGTTCGGCCGGCAGGTTCCGGTGCTGGCCGCCGCCTGGCGGCTGTCCGGTGATGACTGGTTCGCTGATGCCCTGGAAGCGACGCTGGCTGAAATGAGCCGGCGATTGGATGCCTTTGCGCAGCGTTATCCCCGGTCGGGGCTGCCCGGTTGGACGTATGTGCTTCAGGGGCTCGCCCAGGTGGAGGTTTATCTGGCGCGTGGACCCGTGCCACAGGGAATGGAGCGATTCGCCTATCGCTTTTTCCGTAAGGACATGGCGGATGCCAAGCTCCGGCTGACCAGCCGGGCTCCGGAGGTCTGGGACAGCACGGATGCACGCGCCCTGACCGGGCTGCTCAGCGGCATGATTTTTTTTCAGGAGCAGAGTGACACCGAGGTGATCCGGGCCGCCTTTCAGCTGTTGGAGCGGTTCATCGACAGCCTCGGACCAAGAGGGGAAACGGGCGGAGGCCTGACGCGGGAACGGGCGATCGGCGGCCAGTTGCTGGAAGCCGTGGCCATCGCGTCTACGCAGGATCCTGATTTATGGGAAAAACCCGTTCTCCGGGAAATGGTGGGTTGGTGGTTGGATCACCTCATGCCGGGCAGGCACACCGTCAATTACGGGGACACGCCGGAGGCCTCCCTGTGGCCCCGCCAGTCCGATTCAACGACGGCCGCCTTGTCGCTGCTGGCGGTGTATGCGCGCAGCCCGACCGCGCTCTGGGCGCTCAGGACACAGTTTGATTCCACGCCTACCGGGCTGCCCCATCTGGTCGCGAACGGGCTCATGGCCTTTTCCCCTTCGCCCGCCCCGCCTCCCTTCGGGCACTCGAAAGCCCAACCACTGGTGGCGTGGCGGGATCACTGGGATCCCTTGAGCAATGGCCTCTGGGTGAAGGGAGGCCGGCTGCGTGACAAACGTGAACACGCCGATCGGGGTCACCTCTCCCTGTACAGCCAGGGTCGACCAGTCCTGATCGAGGCGGGCATGCCCGAGCTTTCCGATCCGAATCTGGAGAAAGGCTTCCGGCCCGTGCGTGCCCACAACACCTTGCAACTGGACGACCTGGATCCCATCCGGGGCAATGCGCCCATCACCGTCCGCCGTCTGGATACGGATGGCGGCAACATCCGGGTGGACAACAGCGCCAACTATCTTGCCCTGGCCGTTGCCTGGCGGGATGTGATTTGGGATGCCCGGGAAGTGTTGGTCATCGACGCGCTCAAATTCAACCTGGGTCAGCGGGGAGACATTCACTTCTATTGGCATCTGGGCTATGAGGATCCGGATATCCAGATCGAGCAAAGGGACCGCCGGGTGGTTGTTGAAACCCGCCACGCGACCTTCATTTTCGAGGCGAACCGTCCGTTCACCCTGGGAACCACTCGTTATGTGGATCGGACAACGAATCCCTTCCGCACGACCTGGCACACCATGCTCATCCTGAAGGCCACGGATCGGGCGGCCACCTACAAGTTCCGTACCCGCATCCAGCTCAAGGAACGGAGCTTCCTGGCGGAGCATTAGCCTGAACTTCTCACCAGAATCGGAACAATGGGGCGGTCAGTGATTCTGGCCAAGGGGCTTGAAGCATTTCTTTGAAATGCACGTTCGTGATGAAGCCCATTATTCCGATTCTTTTCGCCCACATGCGCGATCTGCGGCGTGTTATTCTCGCTGCGCTCGTTGAGGTGTCGCCCTGCGGGCTCGGTAGTCGGGCTGGAAACCGCTTGGACGAGCACCTTAAGTGCACGCCCAACCGGTTTCGCCCTCCCGCCGTCACCCTTCGGGTTATGGCGGACACGCCGCCTTCCGCCGTCGCTCTTCGAGCTATGGCGGACAGGTGCAGCTCATCCCATCCGGGCTTCATGAGAAGTCCGGGTTAGCCCGGATTCTGGAAAAAAGCAGGACGACCCCTGTCGCCCCGGGATGCCGAGAGCAACCCTCTCATCCATCCCCGGCCATCCGCTTTCACCGGGCTGAAGCGTTCCGCGACCGTTCCGGCCTGGTCAGGCCCATGCGGGCAAATGCTTCGGGCGGGGCATGAACCTCGGCCATCCGTTCGGCCATGGCGGCCTTCAGCCGTTCCGTGACGGTCTGGTCGGAAAGCGGATCCTGTTGATCCGGATCGGCATCGACGTCGAACAGCAGGTCGCGGTCTTCGGGATCCTCCGAATCCGGCGGAGCGGGATCCGCTTCGGGAAACCCACCGCTCCGCAACAGCTTCCGGCCCTTGGTGAAGGGAAACGGGTCGACCAGCTCCACGTTTTTCATTGCCTTGTAACCGCGCATGGTGGTCGGCATCAGCGTGTAGGTGTAGGTCGGTGTCTCCCGGGTGACGCGTTGTCTGCGGTAATAGGCATAGCGCCCGTCCGTAATGTTCACCCGGTTGGCGAAATAGCCGAAGATTGCGGTGTCGCGCACGGGTTGGTCTTCGGCGATGACCGGCGCCAGGTCTTTGCCGGTCATGTCGGCGGTCGGTTCCTGATCGAAAAAGCGAAGCAGGGTGGGGCCCAGGTCGATGGACGGCTGAACAAGGGAGCGTCGTCGTTCACCCATTTTGGCCGAGCGCGGATCCCAGATGAAAAACGGGGTGTGCGACACTTCCTCGTACAAGGGCGGGGTGTTTTTCGCCCACCAGCCATGTTCCCCCAGCAGGAAACCGTGGTCGGTCCAGACAACCAGCATCGTGTCCTGCCAAAGGTCGTGGCGATCGAACGCGTCGAGGACACGGCCGACGGTGGCGTCACACTGGGTCAACAGGCCTTTATAGTTGTTGCGGACGCGCTCCTGGTCCCGCTCCGATTCGGTCACCTTCCGGTAGCCGGGCCAGTCGAAGAGCGGGTCCGCGGGGTCGTCGGCCGGGTAGTGACCCCGGTGTTGCGGATCGGCCAGAAAGGGCTCGTGGGGATCAAACAACTCGATGGTCAGAAACCAGGGCTTTTGCGCCCGGGCATTGCGCTGAATCCACTCGAGGCCGGCGGTGACAGTCTGTGTCTGGTAGTGGTCGGCCGGATCCTGAAGAAACGTGCGGTTTACCCAGTTCGCGCGACTGCCTTTACCGTTGATGTTGTCCGGGATGTCAGGATCGTCCACCACCCCCTTCCAGGCGTCGTTTTCCTGGCCGCGGAAAAATTCATAGTCGGTATAGCGGTTGTGGTAGGTCGCGCCCCCATCCTCCCAGTAATGGTAGTGATCGGTGAGCAGGCTGGTGTGTACATCGCCCTGCTTGAGCATTTCGGGGACCGAGTCGTCAAACGGCTCCAGGGGTCCCCAGGGGCAGTGCAGGAAGTTCGGTCGACCGGTGTGAAAATCCCGTCGGGCGGGCATACACGGCATCGAGCAAACGTAAGCCTTGTCGAAGACGACGGTTTCCGCGGCCAGCCGATCGAAGTTGGGCGCATGGACGCCTTCAGCACCGTAAGGCGGCAGGAATTTACGATTCAGGGAATCGAACATCAGCAGGACACAGCGCATGCGGATAGTGGTCTCCCGTGACGCCCCGGGTGTCGAGTGCGGAGTCGGCTGCCGGTCGGCCTGCCTTCAGCGGTTGACCGTGCCGCGGGTGGTCCGTGATCCGGCCAGACCAAGGTCCGCACAGCGAGCCCGCACGGTCGAGAGCAGGCTGTCCGTGTCGAGGCCGTGGAGGGCTCTCAGGTCTTCGACCGAACTGCCATGGGGGACAAAGGCGTCCGGCCAACCAATCCGGTGAACCGGAACCGGGATGTCGAGATCCCCGAGGGCCTCGATCACCGCGCTCCCGAACCCGCCCATCCGCACATGGTCTTCCAGGGTGACGATCAGCCGGGCACTGCGCGCCTGCTCGGCCAATAGATCCGTATCCAGCGGTTTCACGAACCGGGCATTGACCACGCCGGCTTCGATCCCGTCTTCAGCCAACGCCTCGGCCAGTCGGTTGGCTTCGGCAACCATGGGCCCGAGCGCCCAGAAAATGACAGCGGTTCCCGGCCGAAGGACCTCCGCTGTACCGAGCGGCAGCAGCTGCGCGTTATCCTTGATCGGAACGCCCTCGGCCGCCCCCCGTGGATAGCGGATAAAGGTCGGTCCGTCATGGCTCAGGCCGGTCGCCATCATGTCGACCAACTCGTCCTCGTCCTTCGGTTGCATCAGAACCACCCGGGGAATCCCTCGCAGGTAGGCGATGTCGAACAGGCCGTGGTGCGTCGGCCCGTCATTGGGAGACAGCCCCGCCCGGTCCATGCAGAACATCACCGGCAGGTTCTGCAGGCAGACATCGTGGATGATCGGGTCGTAGGCTCGCTGAAGGAAGGTGGAGTAGATCGCGCAGACCGGCCGGATGTCCCGTGTGGCGAGCCCCGCCGCAAACAGCACGGCGTGTTCTTCGGCGATGCCGACATCGAAATACTGCCCGGGACGCTCGTCCCGCAGGTAGTTCAGGCCGGCTCCACTCGGCATGGCGCCCGTGATGCCCACCACCCGGCTGTCTTTTTCCGCGAAGCGCAGGAGGGCTTTGCCGAAAACGTCCTGATAGTTGGGTGGGGTGGCGGGATGCTTCGCCTTCCGCGATTCGCCGGTGGCCGGATCGAAAGGACTGGTGCCGTGAAACTTCTCCGGTTTGGCGAGCGCGACTTCGCAGCCACGGCCCTTCTGTGTGATCACATGCAGCAGGACCGGCTCGTCCGCCGCCCGGGTGAACTGCAGGTATTTTTCGAGGGAGGCCAGATCGTGACCATCGATCGGTCCAATGTACCGGAGGCCGAATTTCTCAAAGAGCGAACTGTTCAGGACGAAGTCCTTGGTCTCTTCCTTGGCCTTGTGTCCTAGCCGCAGGAGCGATTCTCCGCCGGGCACCCGATGGAGGAAGCTTTCGAGGTCGTCATGCAGGCGCTTGTAAACCGGGTTGGTGATCAGCTCGTTGAAGTAGTGGGAAAGCGCACCGACATTGCGGTCGATGGACCACTCGTTGTCGTTCAGGATCACTACCAGACGCCGGGTGCTCTGAACGATGTTGTTCAGCGCCTCCATGGTGATGCCGCAGGTGAAAGCGGCGTCACCGCAGATAGCCACCACATGCTCATCTCCGCCGGAAAGGTCCCGGGCGGTCGCCATGCCGAGGGCCGCGGAGAGCGCCGTGCCGGCGTGCCCGGCCCCATAGCAGTCGTATTCGCTTTCCTCACGCATGAGGAAACCGCAGAGGCCACCCGAGCGCCGCAGGTTGTCGAACCGGTCGTCCTTCCGGTTGGTCAACAGTTTGTGGATATAGCCCTGGTGGGAGACATCGAAGACGAAGCGGTCTTTCGGCGAGTCGAAGACCCGGTGCAGAGCGAGCGTCAACTCGACCACCCCGAGGTTGGGCCCGATGTGACCGCCGTTCCTGCTGGTGACGGAAATCACCCGGTCCCTCAATTCCTGGGCCAGGGTGGCAAGATCGTCCGGCGACAGGTGCTTGATGTCACTCGGGGAGTGGATGGAATCCAAAATCGCCATGGGGTTTTCAGGGGAGGGTGGCGTTCAGGCGGAGGGATCGTCCCCGACCGGTTCGGTCGATGCCGGAAGGCCATCTTCATCGATATTCAATTTCCGGATGCGAAGCTCGGCCCGGGCCAATCGCTCCTGGCAGTGTTTTAACAATTTGCCCCCTTCTTCGTATTTTTCAACCAGGGCGTCGAGAGGAACCTCACCCGCTTCCATTGCCTCGATGACGGCTTCCAACTGGTCGAGGGCCTCTTCAAAGGACAAATCATCCTGCTGTTTCTTCGTGGCCACACCCCTACAGCTAAAGAAAACGGGTGTTTCCGCAACCGCCTAATCGTTAATTGCTTCCCGGTCTCCCGGCCTTGTCTTTCCGGTCCGATGCGGGCCATCCTCCTGCCCGATGAGCGTTTCCTGGATCCTCCTTACTTTCCTGCTCCTGCTGGCGGCCCGGACGACCGTACAACTGCTGCTGGATGGCCTCAACCTGCGTCACAGCCGGCGTCATGAGGCCGCGGTGCCGACGGCCTTCGCCGGCATCATGGATGAGGAAACCTACGCCAGGGCCCATGCCTATACCCGGGCCAAACTGCGGTTCTCCATGGTGGAAACCGTCTACGGCGCCCTCGTCCTCGCGGTCGTCGTGGTCTGGCTGCTGGCGCCGCTCTACCGGGGGCTGACGGGCCTGCTGGGGTCCGGTGTCTGGGGCCAGGCCGCCGTCCTGTTCGCCGTCGGGGTGATCCTCAGTCTGCCCGGTCTGCCCTTCAACTGGTACGAGCAATTCCGGCTAGAGGAGCGCTTTGGCTTCAACAAGAGCACGCTAAAGCTCTGGCTCGTCGACCGGCTGAAAGGGCTGGTCCTGGGGATGCTCATCGGCATTCCGCTGCTGGCGCTGGTCCTGGCTTTCTTCGACTGGTTTCCGCAAACCTGGTGGGTGTGGGCGTTTCTCGCCCTTTTCGCCTTCCAGATCGTGATGATGGTGGTCTACCCGATTTTTATTCTACCCTGGTTCAACAAGCTTTCACCCCTGGAAGACGGCGCCCTCAGGGAACGGCTCCTGGCTTTGGCCGATCGGACCGGTTTTCGCGCCCAAACCATCCAGGTCATGGACGGCAGCAAGCGGTCCGGCCACTCCAACGCCTTTTTCACCGGCTTCGGGCGTTTCCGGCGTATCGTTCTATTTGATACACTGATGAATCAATTGAAGCCCGAGGCCCTCGAGGCCGTGCTTGCCCATGAAATCGGCCATTACCGTTTAGGCCATATTCCCAAGCTCCTCGGCATGGCCGCCCTCACCAGCTTTCTCGGGTTTGCCGCCATGGGCTGGCTGGCCCGGCAACCCGCCTTCCTGACCGCTTTCGGCTTTGACCCGGAACCCGTTTCCGCCGCACCGATCCTGCTCCTCTTCTCGCTCTGCAGCGGTGTGGTCACCTTCTGGTTCGCCCCCCTGACCAACCGCTTGTCGCGAAAACATGAATACGCGGCCGACCGCTTTGCCCGGGAGGCTGTCGATGGGCCGGATCCGCTGATCGAGGCCCTGCGCACCCTGAGCCGGGAAAACTTGAGCAACCTCATGCCGCACCCGGTCTACAGCGCCTTTTACTACTCCCATCCGACCCTTCTGGAGCGCGAGCAGTCGCTGAAGGCTGATTGAAGCCGAATCCAGCGGCGGCCCATGCCGTGCCGCCCCTTTTCCGTTGCCACCCGGTACGGACCGACTTGAGGTCGACTCATGCTGGGATGGAGAGACGGCAGGAGGGGGGTGCGGTTGTTGTGGGCAGGTGGTCTGGCCGTCCTCTGCGGGGTCGCCGAGGCTGGCGAAACCCGGAGCCCGACCTTCAGCCTGATGACCTGGAACGTGCGCAATTACAACGCCAGCCACCGGCTTGTCGACGGTACCTTCCGGCCGGATTATCCCAAACCTGAAGCGGAAAAAGCTGCTTTGCGTGCCGTTCTGCTTCGCTGGCGGCCCGACATCCTGCTGCTACAGGAAATGGGGCCGGCCCCCTATCTGCTTGAGCTTCGCCGGGACCTTGCCCGGGCGGGCCTCGATTACCCGGAAACCTTGCTGGCTGCAGCGACGGACGCCGAACGGCACCTCGCGCTGCTCTCCCGAATCCCGGTCCTGCAATCCCGTGTACACAAGGACCTCCCTTTCACCAGCCAGGGTGTCCCCTACAGGGTGAAACGCGGGTTGCTGGAGGCAGGCTTCCTCTGGGAACAGCGCTTCTTTCGCTTGTTCGGCGTCCATCTCAAATCCGGGTTTGGTGCCAGTGGGGATGATCCGGGTTGGCGGGATCGACGCGCCGGCGAAGCGCGGACGCTGCGCAATCGGATCCTTGCCGTTCAGCCCGAGCCGGAAGAGCAGGCCTTCCTTGTTGCCGGGGATTTCAACAGCACGGTCGACCGCCCGCCCGTCCGGCGTTTCCTTTCCAAGGGCAATCGTCGCCTGGCGGACTGGCTGCCCGCCGTCGACTCCCGTGAGGAAGTATGGACCTATTATCACCGGGCGTCGGGCAGTTACCGGCGTGTGGATCTTATCCTGCAATCGCCCGGCTTTGCCCGCCAGTTTGTCGTGGTGGAAGTTCGCGTGATCGATGACCGGGAAGTCCTGGCCGCCAGCGACCACCGCCCTGTCTGGGTTAGCTTTTCCCCGCGCGACACCAGCCGCTGATGCCCGGATGAATGCACCGCCACGACCCCAAAACCGGCAGGTCATTCGGGCCGAAAGGCAGGCTGTGCGTGCCGCTCGACCGCCGGGTCCTCTACCTGGGATCCGTCAGCCTGCCGAAGGCGCGGCACGAGTGCCGGGTATTGCCTATTCGCCGACGGCCGGCCGGATGTTTACCGGCACCACATATTCGGGCATACCGTCGACATTCACGAACAGGCTGCCGGCACCGGGCGCGCCGCCTTCGATCAGGACGTTGACCGTGCTCTGGCCTTCCGGGATGACGACTTCCGGCATGATGATACTCTCCGGAATGTCCGTGGTTACATCGATCGGGAGGCCGCCTTCGGGAGCGGGAAAATCAACCCGAAACAGGACCGGGAGGCTGCGCCCGGACGGAATATCGATGCGGGCCGGCAGGACACTGAGCTGCGAGGAATCGATCCGGAAATCGCCGATCGGCATTTCACCGAAACCGCTTTGCCAGATCACGGGATAACTTTTGCCGGGCTCAAGGCCGGGCACCGTAAACTCCAGCAGGTTCTGCGAAACAAAGCGTGTCTTGGCGGTGACGGGACCGACCACGATGCTGTCCGACCGCGTAAAGCCGCGGCCGAGGACCGGAATCTGGGCGCCGACGGGCGCGCGGTTGCTTTCCAGCGTCACGACATAGCGATTGGCCAGTTCAAAGTCATAGAGCTGGCTGTTCACCGTGCGCTGTCTGCCGGCACCGGTACTGGTCTCCAGCTGATAGGTAACGATGTAGTAGTACTTGGCCCGGTTGGCCTGGCCGGGCAGCTCATAGTCATAAACGAACACGTTGTTTCCGGTGTCGCTGCGCTCCATCTCCCGCGCCTCCCCGTTGATCACCACCTCCACCTTCATCGTGTCTTCCATGACCCGGCTGTTGGTGATGCGCGGAGTCATGCTCAGCGTGTAGACACCGGAGGGATTCTGCGGAATGGTGTCCGGCGTCAGGTTGATCACGTTGACGTAGCATCCGGACAGCATCAGCGCGCCGACGGTGAGGAGAAAGGTGAAGAAAAGCCGTTGCACTTTCATGACAAAAGTATCCGGGTAACGTAAGTTCCGCCCAGATGGCGTCGCAAGCAAAAGTTCGTAGTAATCATGGACTTGGGCTTTATGTCCATGTGCCCTTCTGCGCGTCCACCTGTGACTTCTGCGGATTCTACCAGCAGCGGCCCCGATCCGGGGACGTGGACGCCTACCTCGATGCCCTCGAACGCGAGTGGGCTGCTTATCCGGATGACCTCCCCGTGGACACCGTTTTCTGGGGAGGCGGTACCCCCGGCCTTTTGGGTGCCCGGGAAATCGACCGCCTGGCCGGAGGGCTCCGCCGGCGCCTGGCCGCGGAGCCTGTCGAGTGGACGGTGGAAATGACACCCGCCACCGTCCGACCGGAAAAGGTGAAGGCGCTCCGGGATAACGGGGTGACTCGTATCAGCATGGGCCTGCAGTCCTTTCAGCCCCGGCTCCTCGAAGCACTGGGGCGCCAGCATACCGTCGGCCAGATCGACAAGGCCTGGAAAGCGCTGGAGGCGGTCGGGTTTCCCACCGTCAACGGCGACCTGATTTTCGGGATTCCCGGCCAGACGGCGGCCGACCTCGAAGCCGATCTGCAGGCTCTGATCGCGCTCGACCCCGACCACATCTCCACCTACTGCCTGACTTTCGAGGAGGACACCGCGCTCTACCTGCGGCTCTCCGAAGGCAAGGTCAGCCGCGATCCGGATGCCGAGGCCGAGGCCTATTCCCGGGTTTGGGACACCCTCCAGGCCGCCGGTTACCACCATTACGAAATCTCCAATTTTGCCCGGCACCGGGAAGGCGCCTTCACCGGGGGTGATCAGCTGCCCGATCGGGCCAGCCGACACAACGTCATTATCTGGTCCATGGGCGAATGGATCGGGCTTGGCCCCGCTGCCGCTTCCCAATGGCAGGGCGAACGCTGGACCAACCGCCCCGACCTTGTTACCTGGCTCGCGCTCGCCGGCACCGACCGGCAGCCCGACCTCCGGGAGGACCGGACCGCGCTGACCCCCGACCTCCTGGCCGCCGACAGCCTGATATTCGGCCTGCGCATGACGCGCGGGGTCGACCTTTCCGCGTGGCGGAATCGCTTCCCCGCTGCTGCCGGCCACGCCGGCTTTGATCCCCTGCTTGCCCGCCTCGAGGCCGACGGTCTGGCGGAGCGCGACGGCCCATGGTTGCATCTCACCCGGTCGGGGCTCATGGTCGCCGACCATGTGGGCATGGAAATCCTCGCCTGTTTCGACCCGCCGGGGGTGTTGCCGGATCGTGCTGCTCACCCTCTGGCTGCTGATTCCCCGGGCTATGGCTGAGGCATCCCCGCAACCCGATCCGGAAGCTTCGCGGACGGTGGCCGCCGCCCGCGAAGCCTGGCAGTGGCACCACCGCCCGCTGCTGGTGTTTCTGGCCGAGCCTGCGCCTGCCGCCTTCCGGATTCAGCCGGACCGGAACGCCGTTCTTCTCGTCGGCAAGGACGGCGGGGTCAAGGAGCGTACCGGCCTCGATGTCGACCTGAAACAGATCTTCACGCGGATCGACGGCATGCCGATACGGCAGGCTGAGATGCGCCGCCAGGCGCGGGACGGGGAGGGCCCCCGCTGACATGGCTGAGGTGCGTATGCTCGAGCGCAAGGTCGGCGTCTTCGGCGCGATGATCCTCGGCCTGGGCTCCATGCTGGGTTCGGGGGTCTTTGTCGCGCTGCCTCTGGTCGCCGAGCGCGCCGGTCCGCCGGTTGTCCTCGCCGTCGTCCTCGCCGGGCTGCTGGCCACCGCCAACGGGTTGAGTAGCGCCCAGCTCGCGGCCAACCATCCGGTGTCCGGCGGCACCTATGCCTATGGTCGCCGCTGGCTGCGCGACGATGTCGGCTTTCTCGCCGGAACGCTCTTTCTCATTGCCAAGAGCATGTCGGCGGCCACCGCCGTGCTCGGTCTGGTGTTGTATCTTGCCGAGCGTCTCGGCTGGTCGGTCTTTCAGTCGGGCGTGCCGCTCCGGCTGGCCGCCCTCGGCTCCCTGGCGCTCCTGGTCTGGGCGGTTGCGTCCGGGCTCAGGAAGACGACCGTCCTGAACGTCGTTCTGGTCACGGGCATCCTGGCGGCGCTGGTGGTGTTTGTCGTCGCCGGGCTGGTGGCGCCTGCTCAACCGGCGGAAGCCTACAGCGGCCCGGACGGCATCGGCCTGTTTGAAGCGACCGCCCTGCTCTTCGTTGCCTATACCGGCTACGGCCGGATTGCCACGCTGGGGGAAGAAATCCGCGAACCACGCAAGAACATCCCCCGCGCCATTATCCTGACGCTCGCTGTCATCGCGCTCGTCTATGTCCTGGTCGCTGCGGTGGTGGTGCGCCAGGCCGGCGCGGCCACCGGGATCATCCTCACGGCCACCGCCGATGCCTTTGGCGGACCCGGTCTTGCCTGGCTGATTGAGATCGGCGCCTTTCTCGCCTTTTTCAGCGTGATCACGACGCTGCTGCTCGGTCTTTCGCGCGTGCTTTTTGCGATGGGCCGCGACGGCGAGGCACCCGCCCGCTTCGGTCTTCTGGCGGGCAAACACAACGAGCCGGTTGTCGCGATCCTGGGTGTCGCCGGTCTGATCGGCATCGGCATCCTGGTCGGCGATCTCTACCGGGTCTGGTCGTTCAGCGCGGTCACGGTGCTGGCCTATTATGGCACCACGCATCTCTGCGCGCTGCAACTCAAGCCGCGCGAACGCCTGTTCCCGCGCTGGATCGCCTGGGTCGGCCTCGCCGGCTGCTTCGGGCTCGCGCTTATGGTCCAGCCGTGGGCCATCGCCATCGCCGCCGTCACCCTCGCGCTCGCCTGGCTCATCCGCCGGGCCATCCGCTGGCGCCAGGCTTGAGGGTGCGTTCATCCTGAAACCCCTGAAGGCAGCGTCCTCGGCGTGAGCCGCGCGCCGAGGACGCCTTGCAGCTCATCGCATCTGGGCTTCATGAGGACGCTTTCGGAAATTCGGACTGTACCGCCCGGAAATACACCAGTCGGATCGCTGGCCGAAGCGCGGCGAATTTCAGCAGTGGTTCATCATCTGTTCGAGAGAAAAGAATGAATCCCCGCGAAGAGCGCGAAGGCTCCCTTTTCGGGGTTTTTGCCTTTCCTGTCGTAACATTCACTCGGGATCAAATCCGTCCCCCTGTTGATCCAGCCACTCAAGGCCTTCGGCCTCGGTCGAAAAGGCGCCGTCGAGCTGGGCTTCGAAGATCTGGTCGAGGGCTTTCCCCAGGGCCGGTCCGGGTTGCCACCCGCGCTGGAGGAGGTGCCGGCCTTTGATGAGGGGTTCTGGCCGGGCCTTTTCCACCTCCAGCTCACCCGCCTGCTGCCAGAGCCAGTCGACATGATTGGCGGGGGTGCCGGGCAGGGGCGGGCGACCGGCGTAATCGGCGCGTGCCACGCGGCACAGCCGGTCGATGCGACCGACTTTGCGGGCGAGGCGCCGGATCGCGGCGGGCCCGGACTGGTCCCGGTAGAGCAGCGCCGGCTTGAGGTGGTGGCGGACCAGTGGCAGCACGGCCTCGATCAGCTTTTCCTGACGGGTCAACCGGGTCAGGAACTGCCGCGTGGGCTCGACGCCGGCCTCTTCGTGCCCGAGCGAACGGATATGGCCGCTTGCCTCATCGGCGCTCGTGGTGGCGGGCTTGCCGAAGTCGTGGCAGAGCACGGCCAGGCCGACGATGAAATCCTCATCCGGGTCACTGCTGCGCTGCGCGGCAAAAGCATCAAGACAGTGAAGGGTGTGCGTCCAGACATCGCCCTCCGGGTGCCACTCGGGATCCTGCTCACAGCCGACGAGGGCCTCCAGTTCCGGGAAGAAGGTCAGCCACCCGGCATCCCGGAGAAAGCGCAGGCCGATGGACGGTCGTTCCCCCAGGACCAGCAGCTTGCGCCATTCCTCCCAGAGGCGTTCCGCCGGCAGGCCCTCCGGCGTCAACGTGCGACTCAGGGCGATGGCCTCGTCGGTGGGATCGAGCCGGAACCGGGCGGCGAGCTGCATGCCGCGCAGGACGCGCAGCGGATCCTCCGCAAACCGGTCGCTGCAGGGATGGAGGCGGCCTGCCTGCAGGTCCGCCCATCCGCGTTTCAGCGGGTCAAGGAATCGACCCTCCCCGAAGGCGTAAAGCAGGGCGTTGACCGTGAAATCACGACGGGCGGCGGCTTCTTCCAGGCTCATCTCGGGATCGCCTTCGACCGCGAAATCCCGGTGTCCCTGTCCCGTTTTGACCTCGCGGCGAGGCAGGCCCACGTCAATGGGCTGTCCCCGGATTTTGAATACGGCAAACGACCGCCCGACCGTGTCGACCGGGAACACCCGGCGCAACGCGTTCTCCAGACCGGCAGCCGCCAGGCCGAACACCTCGATGTCGAAATCGCCGGGCGTCAGCCCGAGCAGGAGGTCGCGAACCGCACCGCCCGCCAGGTGGGGCCGTCCGCCCGCAGCCCGGATGGCGTCAACGACCCGGCCGAGGGATTCGGCCGTCGTGGGATCCAGACGCGGCTGGAGGGCTGACCACTCAAGCAGGGGCAGGGGGCCGATCTGTGGATCCGACGCGGGCATACAAAAGCAGAATGGTGCTGATTGTCGGGCATCTTCAATGGGGGAAATACCGGACTCCGGTAATCCCTCGGAATCCGCTTCCTGAGTCCAGAGCATGGCCTGGTGGCTCAGGGGGGTTGCATCAACGGACTCGAAGATGAAAACCTTGGGGTCTTTGCGTCTTTGCCCTGCGGCAGGCTCAGGGCCTTGAGCTTGTCGAAAAGGCGTGAGCCAGAAAGGAACGGCCAACCATACGGTTATCGCCTACCGGCACCTTAAACTTTACTTTCTGACCCGAAATAGTAAACTTTCTCGCATGACGACGTCAGTACAGCCACAGCCGGTGGAGGAGCGCGACCTGTCAGCCGCGGATGCGCGGCTGGCGGACTTACCGGCGACGGGCCGGGTGGCCTGGGCGGTGGAGCACTGGGGCGACCGACTGGTGCTGTCGACGAGTTTCGGAATCCAGAGTGCGGTCATGCTGCATATGGCGACGCGCGTGAAACCGGATATTCCGGTGGTGTTCATCGACACCGGGTACCTGTTCCCCGAGACCTATGCGTTTGCCGATCAGTTGACCGAGCGGCTTGGGTTGAACCTGAAGGTTTATCAACCGCTGGTGTCTGCGGCCTGGCAGGAGCAACGTTACGGCAAGCGCTGGGAACAGGGGCTCGAGGAGCTGGAAGCCTACAACCGGGATAACAAGGTCGAGCCGATGAACCGCGCGCTGCGCGACCTCGGCGCCGAGGCCTGGATGTCGGGGGTGCGTCGCAGCCAGTCAACAAGCCGGCAGACGATCCCGTTTATCGAGCGCCAGAACCGGACCACGAAGATTTACCCGATCGCTGACTGGGATGAACGCACCATCTACCAGTACCTGACCGAGAACGATTTACCCTACCATCCGCTCTGGGAAGAGGGCTATGTGTCGGTGGGCGACGTGCACAGCACCAGCAAGCTGATGGATGGCATGAATCCGGAGGATACGCGGTTCAACGGCCTGAAACGCGAGTGCGGCCTGCACGAGGACACCGGCCAGATGGATTACCAGATTTAGCCACGCCCCGGCCTCAGCTGAGAGCCAGGCCGTCTCCCCGGGTGGGGCGCGATCAGGCGGAACGACGACTTTTCTCACAGGGATTCCGGTGTCCGGCTATTGCACTGCAGGCGCGGGGCAACCAAGTTGGGGGTGTTCCGGCCGCCCTCCGGTGGCTCGAATCTCCAACCCCAGCTTTTTTTGCCATGATTGCTCCCGAAACCAAGGAACTCATCCAGAAGCTCGAAACCCGCGCCGGCTACCTCTGGAGGTATCTTTGACGTCGAGAAGAAGAATAAGCGCGTCGCCGAGTTGGAGAAAACGATGGGCGAACAGACTTTCTGGGATGACCCGCAGGCCGCTCAGAAGGTGATCGGCGAGATCAATTACCTCAAAAACACAGTCAATGGGCTGAAGCAGTTCAAGGCCCGGCTCGACGACCTGCTCACCCTTCTGGAACTGGTCGAGGAATCGGGCGAGGAGGGCGAAGCCTTCGAGCAGGAGATCAATGAGACTGCGCCCAGGCTGGAGGAAGAACTCGACCGGCTTGAAATCGCCTCCTTCCTCAGCGGGCCGCACGATAAAGCCAATGCCATCCTGACCATCAACGCCGGCGCCGGCGGCACCGAGTCCTGCGACTGGGCGGAAATGTTGCTCCGCATGTATCTGCGCTGGGCCGAGAACAGCGGATACGATACCGAGGTTCAGGAACTGGCGCCCGGGGAAGAAGCCGGGATCAACCGCGCCACCGTCCGGATCGCCGGCACCAACGCCTACGGCTACACGAAGGCCGAACGGGGCGTTCACCGGCTCGTCCGCATCAGCCCTTTCGACAGCAACGCCCGGCGGCACACCTCCTTCTGCGCCGTCGATGTCATCGCCGAACTCGACGATGACATCGACGTCGAGGTGAAGGAGGACGACCTGCGGATTGATACCTACCGTTCCAGCGGCAAGGGTGGCCAGCACGTCAACAAGACCGATTCGGCGGTCCGTATCACCCACATCCCGACTGGCATCGTGGCGGCCAGCCAGGCCGAGCGCTCCCAACACAAAAACCGCGCCACTGCCATGCGCATGCTGAAGTCCCGGCTTTATGAAAAATACGAGGACGACAAGCGCGCGGAGATGGAGAAATTCTACGGCGAAAAAGGCGAAATCGGCTGGGGCAACCAGATCCGCTCCTACGTTTTCCAGCCCTATCAGATGGTCAAGGACCTCCGGACCGGGGTCGAGACCGGCAACATCCAGGCCGTCATGGACGGCGACATCGACGCCTTCATCCATGCCTGGTTGCGTGCTGGCGGACCCCGCACACGGGCCGAAGGCGCTCGGAAAGAGGAGGCGAAGGGATGAATGACAGGCCTTCAGCCGCTCCCGAAACCGGCGGCGTGCCTTACCATCAGTTGAAGGCCGCCTTCGAGCGCCAGGACCTGTTTGAAAACAAGACCTGGCAGCTTTCGCCCGAACCCTTTCCGCTGACCGCCCGCCAGCTCAGGGAAATCGAGCAGATTGGCGAGGCCTGCCACGCCTTCTACCAGGCGCTGGATCTCCTCTACCAGCGTTCGGTCGCCAATAAGAACCTGTTGCGCAACCGGGAGTTCAAAGCCCCCTGGGTCGCCCGTTACCTCGAGCGGGGAAAACCCGAGAGCCTGATCGCCTACGGACGGCTGAACGGGCTGCGTGGCCAGTTGCCCCAGGTGATCCGCCCGGATCTGCTGCTGACTGAGGAGGGCTTCGTCATGACCGAAATCGACTCGGTGCCGGGGGGGATCGGCCTGACGGCCTTCCTCAATCGGCTGTACCAGGAAAATGGCGCTGAGGGCATTGTCGGGGCGGACGATGCTCAACTGGATGCTTTTCACCAGGCCATGGCGCGTCTGGCGCCGGACAGCCAGAATCCCTTCATCGCCATCGTGGTCAGCGACGAGGCCGCGACCTACCGACCCGAGATGGAGTGGCTGGCCGGGGAACTGCAGAAGCGCGGCAAGCGGGTTTTTGTGTTTCATCCCACCGAGCTCATGCCGCTCGGGGATAAGATGTGCGTCGACTTCGACGGTAATCCGGAAGCCGTCGATGTGGTTTACCGGTTCTGGGAGCTCTTCGACCTGGCCAACGTGGCCATCGCTCCCTTTTTCCTCCAACACGAGACGCGCGAACACGTGGCGGTCACCCCGCCGATGAAGACCTATCAGGAGGAAAAGCTGAATCTGGCTCTGTTCCACCACCACATGCTGGAGGATTTCTGGCGGGAGAACCTGCCCCGCCGGGCCTACAAGCTCCTCACCCGGGTCATCCCCAGGTCCTGGATCCTGGATCCGGTGGAACTGCCGCCCAACGCCGTCCTCGACGCCCCGCCCGTCGGGGGTAAACCCATCCACCGCTGGGAGCAGTTGGCCGACGCATCCAAAAAGGACCGCAACCTCATCATCAAGTTGTCCGGCTTTCATGAAAACGCCTGGGGCGCCCGCAGCGTCGTCCTCGGCTCGGACTGTTCCCGCGAGGAGTGGGCCAGTGCCATCGAGGAGGCGGTTCGGTTCGCGGCGGATTCCCTCTTTGTCCTCCAGGAATACCGCAAGCCGGTGCGTCTGAAGCATCCCGTTTACCGGGACGCCGACACCCTGCGTCCGATGGAGAGCCGGGTCCGCTTATGCCCTTACTACTTCGTTCAGGGCGACGACCTCGTGCGGCTCGGCGGTATCCTGGCCACCGTTTGTCCGGCCGATAAGAAAATCATCCATGGCATGACCGAGGCCGCCTTGCTGCCCTGTGCGGTTCGCGACCAGCCAGCTGGCCTCATCCACCCATGTTGAAGGGCCAGAAATTCAGCCAGCTGCGCTGATTGTCTCCCCCGCGGCCGGGCAGGTTTTCCTGGCGCTCGCGGAAGCGGCGCATCCGTTCGGAGGCCTCAAGTTTCAGCTCCTCCAGCTTTTCAAATTTTTCCTCGTCGACCGGCTCGAGCGGAAAAATCTTCTGCGGCGTGCCGTCCAGCGGTTGGCCGGGGCTGAACAGCTTGATGACAAAACTGCGGTGAATGTTCTCGATGGTGGCCCGGATGCCATCGTCCCAGACCAGGTAAACATCCTGACCGGACAGACGCCATTGTCCGTCCATGTTGCCGCCGCGATCGGAATCGGCGTCGTTGAAACGCTTCAGTTCGACGGTTTCCACGATCCGGTCGCCGTCCACCACCTGCCAGTCGCCGCGATAGAACTTATAGGCCTCGGACCGTTTCGGGAAGAGCGAGGCCCGCTCATAGCGCTCGCGCTCTTCCTCGTAGTCGGTCAGCCAGATGCCCGGCGCCGTCCATTCGACCCGCGAGGCATCAGCGGCTGTGCCGTTTTCGAGCCGACCGAGGAAGGCCCCCGGTTCGAAGAGTGTGCTGTCGTAGTCGAATTCCTGCTGGCGGATGATTTCGAAGTGGCCGGTGTCCCAGGTGATGTGCAGCTCGTCCCCACGGCGGCGCCAGACCCCGCGGAGCCCTTCGGCCCCTTTTCCGGTGCCGTCATAGGAGCTGCCGGCGGTGCGGTCGTCCTGGACGATGACATAGTAGGTGGTGCCATCCTCCCGGGTCATTTCCCAGGTGCCGAAGAAGCCTTCGGCCTCCCGTTCGGCCGTGCTGCGGTTGCCCACCTCGCCGGGCGGCACCGCCCAGGAACCGATCACATTTTCGGGTACGCGCAGGGTCTTTGCCTCCCAGATAAGGTTGCCGGGGGATTCGAGGTTGCCGGAGTAGGCCCGGGTGACGAATCCCGAAGCGGTCCGGGACAGGACATCGCGCCGTCCGTTCTCCCAGTCGATGACGAGGGTGTCCGGATCACGGGCTTCCCAGGTGCCGTAGTGGATGGTGGTGTCGCTTTTCGATCCCCAGAACCAGGAGGCCCGTTGGTCCTTTTTGATTATGACATAGTAATCGGATTCGCGGTCCCCGCCGGGGCCGACCTGCCACGCGCCGGCAAAATTGCTGGCCTTCCATGCCGGGTCGGTTTCCTGGGCCAAAGCCGGGGCGGCTCCGGAAAACCAGGCCAGCAGCAGGCAGGGCAGGTAGAAGGAAAGGCGGAAAGAATGTGGGTGGGTCATCAAAATCCTGCCACGTATCGATTGCGCGGCTACCAGGCGGTCAGGCATGGGCATAAAGGGTGTGAATATTTTTTCAAACTGGAGCCTTCAAGCCTTATGTCCGGATGCGGAGGCTATCAGGGAGGGGGAAGGCCTGCGTGTCGAGGGGATCCGCGATCTGGGCGAAGCGAAGGACCGACAGGCTGATGTCGCCCGAATCGAGGACGGCCAGATCCGTATCCGCTGCTTCGTCGATGCGATTGCCTGCACTGTACTGAAACGCGAACCCCCCGTCGGGTTCCGGCGCGAACAGACAGCCCAGTTCAATGCCGGCCGGACGCGTCAGCCGGATCGGCGTGTCCGCCCCGCTGCCCGAGGGAAAGTTGACGTTAATGACGTCTCCGCGGTGCCAGGGCCGTTCCCAAAAGGCCCGGGTGATAAGGCCCGCCCGTTGCCCGTCGGCATCCACTTCGTCCCGGAGCGGATGATGCGGGGTGTTGGCCTGCTCCCTCAGCCGGTCGAAGACATCGGCCTCGATCTTCTTGCTGAAAGCGATCGATGGTATGCCCCAGTAGGCGCCTTCCATCGCGCCAGCCACGGTTCCCGAGGCCAGGATCAGCGTGTGCGTCACGTTGTGGCCCACGTTGATGCCCGAGCAAATGACATCGGGCCGGCGGTCCAGCAGATGCCCGATGGCGATATTCACGCAGTCGCTGGGTGTTCCGCTGAGAGCCCAGGCGGGCCCGGCCAGGCCCTCCACCTGTTCACACGATACCGTTTCACGACGGCTCATCTTGCGACCGACCCAGCTCTGCTCGTCGTGCGGGGCGGCAATCACCACAGCGAAACCGTTGGCGCGCAGTCCGCGGGCCAGGCTGTGCAGGAAACTGGAGCGGATCCCGTCGTCATTCGTGACGAGGGCGAGCGGGCGGGGGTCGGGTTCGGTCGCGTCAGGCATGGTGAATTCAAAAAAAGGGCGGAGACGTCGCCGTCTCCGCCCCGGTCACAAAAGGCGTCAGGAGGCCCGGGGGTCAATCAGGCTTCGGTCTTTTCACCGGCCGGCGCTTCGGTCTCCCCCTCGGCGACGTCGCCAGCCTCGCCGTCCTCTTCTTCGGCGGCCTTGGCGTCGGCCATGGCGGCCTTACGGCTCAGCTTGACCCGGCCCTTGTCGTCGATGCCGATGCACTTGACGATGATTTCATCGCCCAGCTTGACCACGTCCTCGGTCTTGCGGACCCGGAAGTCGGCCAGCTCGGAGATGTGGCAGAGGCCTTCCTTGCCCGGCAGGCACTCGACGAAGGCGCCGAATTCCTTCACCCCGCGGACAACGCCGCGGTAGATCTTGCCGATTTCGATGTCGCCGGTGGTCATTTCGATCTCGTCGAGGGCGCGCCGCATGGCCTCGCCGGTCGTGGCGAAGACATGGATGCGGCCGCTGTTGTCGTCGTCGATGTCGATCTGGGCACCGGAGAGTTCGGTGATGCGGCGGATGTTTTTGCCGCCGGGGCCGATCAGGGCGCCGATCTTGTCGGGATCGATCATGACGGTCTCGATGCGCGGCGCGTGTTCGCGCAGGCCTGGACGCGGGGCATCGAGGGTCATTTTCATCACGTCGAGGATTTTTTTGCGGGCTTCAGCATTCTGCTTGATGGCTTCCCTGGCGATAGCCATCGGGAGGCCCTGGATTTTTAGGTCCAGTTGGAAGCCGGTGATGCCTTCGGGGGTGCCGGCGATCTTGAAGTCCATGTCGCCGAAGTGGTCCTCGGCGCCGAGGATATCGGTCAGCACGACGTGCTTGCTGATCTTGCCGTCTTCACCGGTCTGGGAGACCAGACCGCAGCTGATGCCGGCGACCGGAGCCAGGATCGGTACTCCGGCATCCATCAGGCTGAGGCAACCGCCGCAGATGGAGGCCATGGAGGTGGAGCCGTTGGAGCTCATGATCTCGGAAACCACGCGGATGGCGTAGGGAAACTCGTCTTCCGGAGGAATGACCGGCAGGAGCGAGCGCTCGGCGAGGGCCCCGTGGCCGATTTCGCGGCGGCCCGTGAAGCCGAAACGACCGGTTTCCCCGGTGGAGTAGGGCGGGAAGTTGTAGTGAAGGATGAAGGACTTCTCCTTGGCGCCACCGGTCAGGCCGTCGAGGCCCTGGGAATCCTTGGAGGTGCCGAGCGTGGTCAACACCACGGTCTGGGTTTCCCCCCGCTTGAACATGGCGGATCCATGCACACGCGGAATGACACCGGTATCGGCGGTGACCTGGCGCAGCTCATCCGGGCCGCGACCGTCGACCCGCTTGCCCTGATTCAGGATCATGTCGCGATAGACCTCTTCCTGCAGGACTTCAAAGGCCATGCCGATCTGGTCCTCGTCGAAGGCTTCTTCCCCGACCTCGCCCTTCACGACATCCTTGGCCTCGTCGACGATGACGGCGACGGCGGCTTTGCGCTCGGGGTAGTTGTCGTTCATCAGCGCCTCGCCCAGCTTTTCACCGGCGACCCGGCGGCAGATGTCCAGCACCTGATCATCGGCCAGATGCAGCTCGAATTCGCGCTTCGGCTTGGAGGCCTGCCTGGCCAGTTCCTTTTGCGCGGCGATGATCGGCTGAATGGCGTTTTGGGCGTACTCGAGCGCTTCGATGAATTTTTCTTCGGACAGCTGCTCGGCCGCCCCTTCGATCATCATCATCTCGGTCTCGTTGCCGACGTAGAGCAGGTCGAGGTCCGACTCAAACTGCTGCTCGTGCGTGGGATTGGCCACGAACTCGCCGTTGAGCAGGCCGACCCGCACGCAGCCCACCGGGCCGTTCCACGGGATGTCCGAGATCATCAGTGCGGCGGAGGCACCGTTGACCATCAGCACGTCGGGCTCGTTCACCAGATCGGTGGAAAGCAACAGGCCGATGACCTGCACCTCGTTCATGAAACCCTTCGGGAAAAGCGGACGAAGCGGGCGGTCGCAGAGACGGGAGGTGAGGATTTCCTTCTCGTTCGGGCGTCCTTCCCGCTTGAAGTATCCGCCGGGGAATTTGCCGGCCGCGCTGAACTTTTCGCGGTAGTCGACGGTCAGCGGGAAAAAGTCCTGGCCGGGCCGGAGCGACGTGGCCGCGCAGGCACTGACGAAGAGGACGGTGTCCCCGAGGGTGACGGTGACGGCCCCGTTCGCCAGGTTGGCGATGGAACCGGTGTTGAAGGTGATGCCGAGACCTGCTGCCTCGGCGCTGTATTCCTGTTTCATGGTCGTGTGGAGAGACCAACCGGGCGGCAGGAAACCGTACGGTGCACCGGAAAGAGGCTCGGTCTTGGGGAGGACCCGCGGCCAACCTTAATCCTAAGCTTAAGCCTGCTCCGGCGGATACCCGGTAGGCCTAAGGTTATGATTAAGATTGGATGGAGCAGGATTCCTTTGACGCGAGGTTCAGCCTTTCGAGTGGCGTGACGGCCGGACGTCCGGTCGGTCGTGGGGTTGGGTTTGGTCGGTTGAGGGTACTCCGGTGGCCGGAGCGAAAGGGAAAAGAAACGACCCGCTGCCGGCGGGCAGGCGGGTCGGAAAGGGCGTCAACGACGGATGTTCAGGCGCTGGATGATCTCGGTGTACTTGTCGAGATTGTGGCGCTTCAGGTAATCCAGCAACTTGCGTCGGCGGCTGGTCATTTTGATCAGGCCGCGGCGGCTGTGAAAGTCTTTGCGGTTGTCCCGCAGGTGCTCGGTCAGGTGCGTGATCCGCGCGGTCAGGAGCGCGATCTGCACTTCACAGGACCCGGTGTCTTTGTCATGGACCCGGTAGTCGCTGATGATCTGGTCTTTCTTGATGGCTTCGGTCATGAGGGTGGATGGTGTGCACGATCTTCGGGATCCCGCGGAGGCGGGACCGTCGCCCCAGCCGACTCGACCGGAACGACCGCTCGTCCCCGGAGCGGATCCGGGGCGATCGCGGAGGGCTGTTTCGCAACAGACCTCTGGCGCAAAACGGAGAAATAAGACCGCTAACCCGTTCCGGCGCAAGGGGTTTTTTGGCAAAGTCCCCAATCCGAAACAGGATCCGCCGAAGGGGTTTCTTTTATGGTTTTGAAAGAATGTCCCCGGACCGCGCTGCTTCAGCGAGCGGTGGCCGTCAGGCGGCAAGGGTAAAACACGCGTTTTCGGGTAACTGGATCTGGAAAGCGGGCCTCCGGACCGCCGCCCGGAGTCGACCCGCCACATTGGATCTCAAAAAAAACCGGGAGGGCGGTCGTCCCCGGCCGCCGTTTCCTCGCCAGGACGGCAGATCAGCCGGCCCTCGCCAGCCGCCGTTCACGCCGCAGCCAGGCAACCGTGAGGAGACAGGCCAGCGTCGCTTCGATAATGAAGAAACTGTATTCCTCAAAGGGGATGTGACCGAGCCAGGTCAGGCCGTCGGGGTTTTCGCTGGTGCGGGCCAAGCCCCTGAAGGGATACCCCAGCGACACGCCTTCACCGAAGAACCAGATGCCGATCCAGACGGCGTAGTTGTCCCAGGGCGTGGTGAAGGCGAAGACGATCAGGCAGACCACGCCCCAGGCAAACCAGTGACCCCGCGTCAGGTCGCGGCGCAGCCAGACGAAGAGGCCGACCAGGAGCGGCAGGGTGAACATCAGGTGATAGCCCCAGTAGGTCATCCTGCCCGAAATTGCAGGCTTTGGATTCCCTCGCAACCGGGTTGTGCCTGAATCCGCTTCAAAATGTCTTTGCTTTGAAACTGCAACTCCTGGCGAAGCGTGGCGCTGCCCACACCGATCATCAGGACCTTGCCGTTGTCCAGCAGCTTGACGGGACTGGTGCGGTGGGCGAGCTGCGGCCCCATGATCTCGCGCCAGCTGCCCATGAGCGCTTTTTCGACGGTCGGCTTCTCGATCCTGTATTGTTCGAAAACGACCCCGAGCAGGTTGTCGAGCGGCACCGCATGCCGGTGGACCGCCCGGCTCGCATCTGGCGGTACCCCCTTGAAGGCCGCTATCTCCCGCTGGGCTGACTTCGAGAACGGCACGGAACCTATCAGACGGCCCGCGAAGGCCCTTTTCAAGCAAGACTCACCCGATCGGTTCCAAGGGTCGGGCTGCCGCTTGTCGGCACGCCGACGGGCATGAACTGACGAGGAAGACATTTTTGCCAGGTGGTGTGCTCACGCCATCTCCGGGCCGTCGAGGTGCTCGAGGAGATCCTCCAGCTCCGGGAACCAGGGGATGCCGGCATAGCGACCGGTGTTGCGGTGGACCAGACAGGCCTGCCATCCGGCGCCGGTGGCGCCCCGGCCATCCTTGCTCACGCTGTCTCCGACGTGGAGGATGTTGTCCGCGGGCAGGTCGAGCCAGGCGCGCACCGTTTCGAAAGCCAGTGGATCCGGCTTCCCGGCCCCTGTTTCCACAGACAGGAACAGCGCTTCAAAGCGCCCGGTCAGGGCCAGGTCGTCGAGAACGCGGCGGAGGCGGGCATCGGTGTTGGACAGCAGGACGAGTCGGTACCCGCGTCTTCTCAGGGTGTCGAGGGTCCTGAGGGCGCCCTGCCTCAGGCGCCACGCGTCGCCGTGAGCGAAGGCTTCGTACATGGCGTCGAATACCGTGACGAACCGCTCCGGTTCCCGATCCGCCTTCAGGTAGGGGGTAACGGTGGCTTTGACCACGTCCTGCCAGAAGCGGCGTTCGCCATCCGCGTCGCGACCGGTGGGGGATGCCTGCTCGGCTGCGGCGAAGGCGGGCCCGAACTGCCGGTCCAGGATGTCCTGATCGGCCTGAATGCCGTGCTCGCGGAGGATTCGTGCGTAGACCGTGCCGACCGAGGGATGGGGCACGATGAGGGTCCCGCCGGCATCGAACGAAACCGCGCGGATACGGGAAAAGTCCGGATCAGCGTTCATCCCTGCAGGCGCTGGTTGTCGTAGAGCCGCCGGAAAAGCGGATGCTCCATCAGGGTCTCGAAATCGCCGTCCGCGACGATGCGACCGCCCTCGAACAGTAAAATCCGGTCGGCCATCTGAATGGTGCTGAAGCGATGAGCGATGATCAGGGTCGTGCGCCCCCGGATCGAGGTCGCCAGCGCCTCCTGGATCTTTTGTTCGCTCTCGGCGTCCAGCGCGCTCGTGGCCTCGTCGAGGATCAGAATCGGGGCATTGCGCAGGAGGGCCCGGGCCAGCGCGATCCGCTGGCGTTGCCCGCCGGACAGTTGCGATCCGCGTTCACCCGCCTGGGTGGCGTAGCCGTCCGGCATACCCTGGATGAAGGCGTGGATCTGCGCGCGCCGGGCCGCCTGCTCGATCGCCGCCTCCTCGGCCTCGGGATCTCCCAGGGCAATGTTGGCTCCCAGGGTGTCTCGAAACAGAAACGGGTCCTGAGGGACCAGCGCGATCTGCCGCCGGAGGTCCGCCAGGCTGAGCGTCTTCAGGTCGTGACCGTCCAGCAGCACCCGGCCTTCGCTCGGATCATGAAAACGTGGAATGAGGTTGGCGAAGGTCGTTTTCCCGGCCCCACTCGGGCCGACCAGCGCCACGGTCTCACCCGGTCTGATAGTCAGGCTGATGGATTCCAGTGCCGGCATGTCGCCGTAGTGAAAGCCCACGCCTTCAAAGGTGAGCGCACCCTCGCATTGCGGCAGGGCCGTCGGCGAGGCCGGTTCGGCTACCGTCTCGGGTTCGTCCAGGATCTCCTCCAGGCGCTCCAGCGCACCGGCCCCGCCTTGAATTCGATTGTGCAGGTTGCCGAGTTTCTTCACGGCGTCGTAGCTGAAATAGAGGGCCGGCATGAGAGAGACAAAGGTCTCCAGCCCCACCCCGCTCCGGTAGGCGTAAACAAAGGCGGCAGCTACCCCCACCGACGTGATGACTTCGATCGTCGGACCGAGAATCTGGCTGTAACGGACCACCTTCAGCTGGCTGAGAACCAGTTTGTGTATCCGGTCTACGAATACCGTTCGCTGTTTGGCTTCCTGGTTGTAGGCGCGGACTTCCCGCGCTCCGCCGACGTTCTCGGCGATGACCTCGGTCAGATCGCCGACCCGGTCCTGCTGCAGGCGTGCCTTGCGGAGCAGGCGCTTACCGAAAACACGGATCGGGAAAATGCAGACGGGGATCACGGCCAGGCTGATCAGGATGAATACAAACTGGGCGTTGGCGTAGGCCTGGTAGACGAGGTACCCGAGGGCCGCCAGGAGGGTGGCCGGTTGCTTGATCAGGTCGTTCGCCACCGTCGTGAGCACCTGTTGGACCAGCAGCGTGTCGGTCGACAGCCGCGAGACCAGATCACCGCTCGGCCGCTGTTGAAAAAAGGCGAGCTGCAACCGCTGCATTTTGTCGAAAAGCGCGATGCGCAGGTCGGCGAGCGTGCGCAGCCCGCAGAGCGCGATGAACCAGCTGTTGAGGTAGCCCGACACCCCGCGCACCAGGAAGGCCAGCGGGATCAGCCCAGCCAGGCCGATCGTCTGCCAGACGCCGAGGGTGGCGGCATCCGCGCGGAAGAGTGAGGGCAGCACCTGCTCCAGCATGTAGGCGATGCCGAATCCCGAGGCCGCACCGTAAATGACCGCGCAGAGGATGGCCGCACCGAAGGCCGGAAGGTGCGGGCGCAGGTAGACAAAGTAGGGCCGAAAGCGGTTCACCAGCGGAGAGCGTTGATCCGCAGGCTGGCGGTCCGCTCTTGCGGGTTCAATCGCTTATTGAAGCCGTCGGAGGGCTTCCTCCACGGCTTCCGGTTCGGGCGGGCACCACGTCCAGGCCGTGTCGAAGGCGGGCCGGTCGCGTGTATTCAGATTTTTAAGACACAAGGCCACGCAGGGTCGACCATGGAGATTGGCCAGGTGCAGGCCTTCCCCCGCCGCGCCGATGATCGCCTCGCAGGCGGCCATCTGCTCGATGCGCTCGCGCAAGCCCGCCCCGGCTTCCATCATCGCGCCGCTGCGCTTCAGCGCCGAGCCGACAGCGGTGTTCCGAACCGGTCCGAGGATACGTACGGTCCGGTCGTTTTCAGCACGGAGCAGCCCCTCGACTAGGGGCGGGAGTTCGGCTTCGATGGAAGGGCCCGGCCACACCCCGACCGTGTATCCGGACCGGTGCGTCGGGCGGCGGGGGCCTCCCAGGGGCCGGGTATCCGGATCCACCTGAAGCCCGAAGTGACGCAGGCCGGCGGTGACCCTGTCCTGCCACGGCGTATCCGCCGGCAGGCTGGCGGTGTCGAATCCGTGGGTCAGGCCGCGGGGTAGCGGCCCCTCCGCCAGGCCGAACCGCTGGGGAGCCCCGGTCTGCTTCGCCTCTCGGCCGGCTTCCGAACCGGCCTGCAGGTGCAAAGTGAGGTCCGGGTAAGCCGTGCGCAGATCGCGGAAAACCGCCCGTCGCTCGCGCAAGGTGGCCGGTAGCGAGATCAGGCGGTCGGCGATCTCGAGTCGGTTCAGCAGTGGCAGCCAGCCGGTGGGCGCCAGTAACTGGATGTCGAAATCGGGCCGGCCGACGCGCAGGGCGCGGAGGGCGGGCAGTGACTGAATGGCCCGGTCGAGGCGATCCGGCAGCCGCAGGACAAGGGTGGTGCGGCGGGGCCACGGCCCCAGGGGCGGCTCGGTGCGGGTCCCCTCCGGCCAGAGGATTTTTTTCGCCTCGAGCCGGAAGCGAACCTCGGGGCGCTGCTGGGTTTTCCAACGGTTGTGCATCCAGAGCCAGGTCGACGAGAGAGCGGGGCGCTCGGTCAGCTGCGCTTCCAGCCAGGTGTTCATGGCACGGGTCACCGCCGTGGCCTCGGGGTCGACCGGCAGTTCGCGCAGATGGAGTTCGGCCTGCCAGAAGCCCTTGCGCTCGGGCCAGATCAGGGTGGGGCGGGCCTTGTATTTCCGGACCAAAAGGCCGGGCAACTCGGTGGTGGAGGCTGCCCGCCCGCAAAACCAGGTCAAGGTTCCGGCCGCACCGGCATTCTGGTCGAAAAGAATGGAAACCCATCGCCCGCGCCGCAGCAGGCCCAGGGCTTCCGCGAACCCCCTTTGGCGTGACAGCAAGCGGAAGCCGAAGCGGCTGCGCGCCTCAAGGATCCATGTTTCGATATCCGGATTCTTCTGGGGCCGGTAGATGACGCCCATCTCCGGTAGAGCGTGTTTGGATACGACAGGCCAGAGGGTCAGGACCTCCATCAGGTTGAAGTGCGGGCAGAGGAATACCCGTGGGCGACCATCCTCGGACCAGACCCGGGCCAGACGCCGGGCCTCCGGACTGAGGCTCAGCACACCTTTCACCCGTTCCGCCGAAAAAAACGGACTGGCGACCACGAACAGCCCCATTTCCACCATGCGCCGGCAACTGGTCCGGCCGATCCGGCGCCGCTGGGCTTCGGGCAGGCGCGGCAAGGCGTGGTGAAGGTTGCGCAACAGATCGCGCCGTCGCTGGCTGGGCGCCAGGTAGATGAGGTCGCCGAGCCCGGCGGCCAGGCCGGCGACCAGCGGTACGGGCAGCAGGGCCAGGCAGCGGCCCAGGATTTTCAACAGGAAGGTCGTCACGGCAGCGGGGAACCGGAAAACTCTGGGTTATTGGGCCGTGGTTGGCCAGCCGTCAACCGCCGGGCGCCTTCCGCGTTGACGGCATCAACCGGCCGACGAATCCTGACGGTTTCCCCGCAACCCGCGACCGCCATGATCGATATCCGGCAACTCCGCGAAGACCCGGATCGCTTCCGGGAACAACTCGCCCGCAAAAAATTTGCCTGCGACGTCGACGCCGTCCTCCGGCTCGACGCGGAGCGCCGTTCCGCCATATCCGCTTCCGAGCGAGCGCGGGCCGAGCAAAACCAGGCCAACCAGCGGATAAAGGGTCTGGAAAAGGGCAGCCCCGAATTCCTCGAGCAGATCCAGGTGATGAAAAGCCTGTCGTCCAAGGCCAGGGATCTTGAGGCTGCCGCCAAGGCTGCCGATGAGGCCTTTCACCAGGCGGCCATGAGCCTGCCCAATCTGCCGGCCACCGACCTTCCGGACGGCAAGTCGGAGGACGATGCCAAGACGGTGCACCGCTTCGGGGATCCCGAAAGCATGGGCGAAGCCGTGCCGCACTTCGAGCTGCCCTGGTTCAACCGGCTGGCCGATTTCGAGCGCGGATCGAAAGTGACCGGCGCGGGCTTTCCCTTCATGGTCGGAGACCTGGCGCGCCTGTCCCGTGCCCTCATCCAGTTTTTCCTTGAGGAGGCCTCGAGGGCCGGCTTTGTGGAAATGACCGCCCCGATTCTGGTCAATGCCGACAGTGCCACCGCTACCGGTCAGTTGCCCGACAAGGAAGGCCAGATGTATGCCGACCTGAACGAGGCATTGTACCTGATCCCGACCGCCGAGGTCCCGGTCACGAATTTTTTCCGGGACGAGATCCTCGATCCGGCGAGGCTCCCTATCAGGCACTGTGCCTGCACGCCCTGTTTTCGCCGTGAGGCGGGCAGCTGGGGGGCGCATGTCCGCGGGCTGAACCGACTGCATCAGTTCGACAAGGTCGAAGTCGTCGTTTGGAGCCATCCTGAAGCCAGCGGCGAGGCGCATGAAGCCCTGCGCGAACACAGTCAGGGGTTGCTCGAACGGCTGGAGCTGCCCTACCGGACGCAACTGATGGCGGCCGGTGACATCGGGTTCCCCCATTTCCGCCAATATGATCTCGAGGTCTGGGCGGCCGGGCAGAAGCGGTGGCTGGAGGTCTCCAGCGTATCCAATTTCACCGACTTCCAGGCGCGCCGGGCCAACATCCGGACCCGCGATGCCAACGGCAAACCCATCGTCCTCCACACCCTCAACGGCTCCGCCCTGGCCCTCCCGCGTATCCTCGCCGCCCTCCTCGAAAACCGTCAGCAGCCGGACGGCCGTGTTTCGGTCCCGTCCTGCCTCAAGCCCTGGTATCCCGGAGAAACGGTTGGTGAGCCAAACGCCTGATCCGGTAGCTTAGCCCGACGGTCTGCCGCTCCCTGCCGTGTCCAGCCAGCGCAACACTCTTTGGGGCCGTCGGGCCAATGCGCTGGCGGCGGCGTTGCCGAAATCGGATCTGCATCCCGAGTCGGTCCGTCTCCTCGACTGCTCCCGCAGCACTTGGCTCATCGCCTGTTCCGGGGGCGCCGACTCGGTCGCGCTGACCCTGCTGCTGTGGGCCCATTGGCCGCGCCACCGCGATCGCCTGCACCTGGTCCACGTGAACCATGGACTGCGCGGTAGAGCGGCGACCGCGGACGCCCGGTTTGTTCAACGGCTGGCAAAGGCGCTGGCGGTGCCTTGCACGGTTCGAAAGCTGGAACCCGCTCCGGAAGGCTCGTCGACCGAAACCCGACTTCGCAGCCGACGCCTGGCGGTGTTTCAACAGGTGGGGAAGGCGATGCGTGCCCGCTACCTCCTGACCGGTCACCACCGGGACGACCGGGCGGAAACGCTGTTGCTGCGCCTGGCTCGGGGCTCGGGTTCAGACGGCCTGGCCGCCCCGCGCCCCGTCCATCGCCACCGGGACGGGCTTACCTGTGTCCGGCCGCTCCTCACCGTGGGGCGGGGGGAACTGCAAGCCCGGTTAACCCGCCTGCGCATTCCCTGGCGGGAAGACAACACCAACACCGATCCCGGGCTCACGGTCCGCAACCGGCTGCGGCAGGAAATCCTGCCGGCCTGGCAGGCGGCGGAACCGGAACGGTCCCTGTCCCGAGGCCTGGCTGCGAGCGCTCACCGCTTACAGGCGGATGCCGAAGCGCTGGACCAATGGGCCAACCAGGTGTTGAACGATTGGGGCGAGCCCACGCCGGAAAGGGCCCTGAACCGCGACAGCCTGGCCGCGCTTCCCGAGGCCATCCTGCGTCGTGTCCTGCCTGCCTGGGTCCGGCGCGTGACGGGGACCGTGCGATCGCTTCCCCCGGCCATCCTCGATGCCTGGCTGCAGGCGGTGCCCGCCGGCGATCCCGGCTGGACCGTCCTGACCCTATCCCCCGATTGGCAACTCATCCGAAACCCAGGCCGGTTCCGGTTGGATGCAACGACGCCAGCGGGGCCCTGGCCGGCCGGGTGGGCCGGAACCCTGGAGCCGGATGGAAGGCTCGTGCTGCCCGATGGCGCTTGTCTGGAAGCCGAATCGGTCCGGCTGACCGCTGGGTGCCGCTGCTCGATTCGATCGGGCGCGGTCGACCCCCGCTCCTCTGCCTGGCTGGCGGCCACAGCCCTGGCGGATGGAGCGCTTCAGGTGCGTGCCCGCCTGCCGGGTGACCGGTATCGAAGCCTGGGCGCGCCCGGTGACCGAAAGCTGAAAAATCACCTCATCGACGCGAAAATCCCGCAGAGGGAACGCGACCGCCTGCCGGTTGTCCTCGATAAACGGGACCGAATCCTCTGGGTTCCCGGTTTGCCGCCGGTCGCCAGGGGAGCTCTCCAGTCCCGCACCCGGCGGGCTGTTCGGTTGACTTACCGCCCACCCGGAACAGCTTAATGAAAAGCGGTGCCCACGCGCCGAGCAGCACGCGATGCCTACCCAATCCCCCAAGAAACCGAAAGGATCCGGTCGCAGCGGAAACGAAAAGTTCCCGACGCGCGTCTGGATGATCTATTTTATTATTTTTGCGCTGATCTTCGGCATCTGGACGCTTGCTCCCGGCCGAGAGAACAACGTCAAGGAGCTGCGTGTGATCGATGTGATCAATCGCGTCAAACAGGGCGCGGAGCTCGAAGGTGTCATCAAGAGCGACCCGAATTGGGGCGAGGGCTTTTACATCATCGAGGGCACAATCAAGGATCCGATCGACGGCGCGGTGCCCGATTCCACGGCTGGCGACGGAGATGGCTTGCAACCGCTTCAGGCCGGGCAGCTGTTTCGCGCCGAAGGTAAACTGACCGAGGACGATTACGAAATCCTGCGGGAGACGTTCCGCGAGGAGCGGGGCAGCACGGTGTTTCTCGATATCGTAGTCGGCCTGCTGCCCTTCATCATCATCATCGGCCTGCTCTATTTCCTGTTTGTCCGGCAGCTCCGCAATGCCGGCAAAGGCGCGATGAGCTTCGGCAAGTCGAAGGCCAAGCTGCTGACGCGGGATCGCGAAAAGGTCACGTTCAAGGAAGTAGCCGGTTGCGACGAGGCCAAGGAAGAGGTCTCCGAAATCGTCGATTTCCTGCGCGATCCCAAGAAATTCACCAGGATCGGGGGACGCATTCCGAAGGGCGTTTTGATGGTCGGTCCTCCCGGAACCGGTAAGACCCTGCTCGCGCGGGCGGTTGCGGGTGAGGCGGATGTCCCCTTTTTCTCCATCAGCGGGTCGGATTTCGTGGAAATGTTTGTCGGCGTGGGGGCTGCCCGTGTCCGCGACATGTTCGAACAGGGACGCAAGAGTGCGCCCTGTCTGATATTTATCGATGAGATCGACGCGGTGGGGCGCCAGCGGGGTGCCGGTCTGGGCGGCGGCAACGACGAGCGCGAACAGACCCTCAATTCGCTCCTGGTTGAAATGGACGGTTTCGAGGGGCATGAGGGCATCATCATCATCGCGGCCACCAATCGCCCCGACGTGCTCGACAATGCCTTGCTTCGTCCAGGTCGTTTCGACCGCCAGGTCACTATTGATCTGCCGGATGTCGAAGGCCGGGAATCCATCCTCAAGGTGCACGCCAAGAAGATCGCGCTGTCAAAAGACATCGACCTGCGGCGGGCCGCCCGCAACACCCCCGGTTTCTCCGGTGCGGACCTGGCCAACCTGTTGAACGAGGCCGCCCTCATTGCCGCCCGTCGCAACATCAAGGAGGTGACCAACCTCGAGGTGGACGAGGCCCGCGACAAGATCGCCTACGGGCGTGAGCGGCGTCGTCTGCTCGATGACGAGGACAAGAAGATCACGGCCTGGCATGAAGCCGGGCACGCCATCGTCCAGGCGGTCATCGACGACGGCACGCTGCCCGTCCACAAAGTAACCATCATCCCACGCGGGCAGAGCCTCGGCTCCACCATGTTCCTGCCCTCGAAGGATATCCTCAATCAGTCGCGCAACCGGCTGATTAACCAGATGTGCACCGCCATGGGTGGACGCGCCGCCGAGGAAATCGTGATGGAAGACATCACCAGCGGTGCCTCGGGCGACATCCGGATGGCCACCAAGATCGCCCGCAAGATGGTCTGCGACTGGGGCATGAGCGACCTCGGCCCGGTCGCCTACGGGGAGAATCAGGACCATGTCTTCCTCGGGAAGGAAATTGCCCGCGACCAGAACTATTCGGAAAAAACCGCGCAGGCCATCGACCAGGCTATCCACGACATGGTCGAGAGCCAGCACCAGCGGGCGCTCGAAATCCTCAAGGGGCACCGAAAAGCCCTCGATGTCCTCGCCGAGGCCCTCCTCGAGCACGAGACCCTTGAAGGCTTTCACGTGAAGGAGATCATCGAGCACGGCGAACTCAAATCCCCTGTGGTCAAGCCGCCCGAGCCCGCCGAGGAGCCCGAGCCCGAGCTCGAGGAAGACAAGCCCAAGGCCAAGGAGGGCAAGCAGAAGGGCGACGACCTCCCCCCCGAAGCCGAGCCCGTCGGTAATCCCGCTTGAGGGGTAACCCCTGATGTGCTCCGCCCGAAAAGGGCTCGGCGCAGCGTGCGTGAGTCGCGGTGAATTAAACCGCTGATCTACGCCAATCTATGCTGATCCCAAGAGCGGCGAAGGGGGTTGTTTCCCTCTCCCCATCAGCGCCGATGTGCGGTGATTTGCGGTTCCTTTCGGCGCCAAAGAGCCCGCCCATTGGCGGGCGGAGCATGAGTGCCGATGAGTGGTTAACCCCCATCCCTCACCCATCGGTCGCGGAGACGGCGCACGCTGGCGTCGGTGGTGTAGGCGTCGAGTCGGTCTAAGGGCACCCAGGCCAGATCGTGCGATTCGTCGCTGACGGCGAACCGGGCATCGGCGGGGGCGCGCAGCGCAATCCGCACATCGAAGTGCAGGTGTTCGGGAAAGCCGTGGCGTTCGGGGAACGGGTGCACGTCCACATCAAAGATGCCCGGCCGGGCCGGCACCAGCCCCGCGATCCCCGTCTCCTCCCAGGCTTCCCGGGCGGCGACCGCGAAGACATCGGGGTCGCCGTCGCAATGCCCGCCCGGCTGAATCCAGATATCGAGCTTCCGGTGATGGGTCAGCAGGGCGGATCCACCCGCCGCGTCAACCACCCAGGCCGAGCCCGTCACGTGTCCGGGCAGACAGCTTCGCTCGAAACAGTCGGGCGTCGCCCGGACAAAGGCCAGCGTCTGTTCGGCCGAAGCCCGGTCCCGGTCTCGGAAAGGCTTGTAGGCTTCCAGGGCCTCGATGAGGGGTCGGCGGTGCATGGAAATCAGTGGATCAGATAGACAGCGAATTTCCAATGTCGGCTAACCCGGACTTCTCATGAAGCCCAGATGGGATGAGCTGCAAGGCGGGAGGGCGAAACCGACTGGGCGCGCACTCAGGTGCGTAACCAGGCGGTTTCCAGCCCGACAACGCCGCAGATCGCGCATGTGGGCGAAAAGAATCGGGAAAATGGGCACCATCACGAACGTGCATTTCGAAGAAATGCTTCAAATGCCTCGTTCAGCATTGTTTACCGCCCTGTTTCCCGATTCTGGTGAGAAGTTAGGGCTGTGCGGCCGACGGCCTGGCTGACCTTGTAACCTCGCTTTAACGGACATGTAACGGGGGGGCGGTTGCCCCGGAGCCAGCATCCCGGCACACTTTAATCATGCGGGCTTACCTCCACCGGGACCGGCGGCTGGCTGTCTTCTGGTCGCCCAAGGCGGCCAGCACGGCGGTGGCTGACTGGTTCACCTTCGGGGTGCTCGGGGAGCGGTTGTCGGATTTCAAGAAACGGGGATTGTTCGAGCGGAGGGACTGGTTGAAAGCCGAGGGCTATGAGCACAAGATTCAGCAGTGCCTTGAAGCGGTCTCCGCGCCCGACTGGACCCGGGTGCTGGTCTGCCGTGATCCGGAGACCCGGCTCCTGAGCGGGTTCATCAACAAACTGGTTCAATACCGTGAGCGCCGGCTGGAAAGCTGGGAAGACCTGCAGCCGATGGCGCGCCGGCTGGTCCAGGCGGTGTATCGGCGCTACCGCTGGCCGACCGAGCCGTATCGGGGCATCCGGTTCCTTGACCTGTTGGACTACATTGAGGCGGCACAACACGACAGTGCGCTGGAGTTGGACAGTCATTTCGCCCATCAGGTCCCCGTGGGCTGGCACCGTTTGTTTCCCGAGCCGTTCCACCTTGTGCGTCAGGAATCCTTTGAGAGGGATATCCGCAAATTGAATACGTGCCTGGCCATTGACTTTGTGCCCGCACCCAAAAACGTATCCCGCTTCCATGGGGATCCCCACGACCGGGAGGACCTTTCCGCAACCTTTGCCATGGACCTCAACCGGGAGCGCCGCACCTACCACCCGGCCAACTTCCTCACCCCGCTGATCCGTGAGCGAATCCAGGGACTCTTCGCCGATGATTACCTGCTGTTTGGGTATCCTATGGAAGCAGCCAGTCCCGTCGAGCCACGGGGTGCCGGCCTTGCGGTATAAAAATTGAAAGGGAGCGTGTTTGAAAAGTCGAGATAAGCGGATAACGGACGGCTTTTACGCATGTGGCGGGCAGGTCGGCCGGCGTTCGCGACTCCAAGAAGACTTTTCACACACGCCGTAGCCCTTTTCGTTACCTGCCTCAACGATTCAGAACAGGCTCAGCTGGTCGTCCGGCTCCTCCCTGTCGGGGTCGTTCTTTTCCCGCTTCCGCTTCATCCGCTTGCGGAGGAGGTTGTGCGAGGAGTCGTCGCTCTCGAGTTTTTCGAGCAGCACCTTGGCGCGGTCGATGACGGGGGCTGGCAGACCTGCCAGCCGTGCGACCTGGATACCGTAGCTGCGGTCGGCGGCGCCGGGGATGACCTGGCGGACGAAGACGATTTCGTCGTTCCATTCCTTGACCGCCACCGAGTAGTTGCGCAGCCGCTCCAGGCTGCGCGCGAGCTGGGTCAGCTCATGGTAGTGGGTCGCAAAGAGGGTGCGGGGTCCCGCCTCCGCAGGCGTCTCCGGATCTGTCTGGCCGACCCGGTTGTGGAGGTGTTCGACCACGGCCCAGGCGATGCTCAGGCCGTCGTAGGTGCTGGTGCCCCGCCCGATCTCGTCCAGGATGATGAGGCTGCGCGGGCTGGCATTGTTGAGGATGTTGGCGGTTTCATTCATCTCGACCATGAAAGTCGAGTTGCCGCGGGCCAGTTCGTCGCTGGCACCGACGCGTGAAAAAATCCGGTCGACCAGCCCGACGTGGCAGCTTTTGGCCGGCACCCAGGCCCCCGTCTGCGCCATCAGGACAATGAGCGCGACCTGGCGGATGAAGGTCGATTTGCCGGCCATGTTCGGGCCGGTGATGAGCGCGATCTGCTCCCCGCCGGAGGACAGGTGGCAGTCGTTGGGCACGAAGCTGTGGGTGCCCGCCAGCCCCAGCCGCTCCTCCCGCATGCGCTGTTCCACGACCGGGTGCCGGCCTTCCCCGATCTCCAGCGTGTCGCCCTCCTGCACGGTCGGTTTGCAGTAGTCCCACTCGCGGGCCTTGCGGGCCCAGCCGCAGAAGACATCCAGCTCCGCCAGGGCCTGTGCCGTCTGCTTGAGCGGCTCCGCATTCTCCAGCAGTTCCTCCACCAGGCGCTTGAACAGCACTTCCTCCCGGGCGATGGCACGTTCCTCCGCGTTGAGGATCTCCTTTTCCTTCTGCTTGAGGGCCTCGGTCGTGTAGCGCTCGGCGTTGGTCATGGTCTGTTTCCGGATGTACTCCTCCGGAACCAGCTTCAGGTTGGCCCTGGTCACCTCGATGAAATAGCCGAAGGCTCCGTTGTATTTCACCTTCAGGTTTTTGATGCCGGTCCGGGCCTGCTCGCCGGCCTCCAGCTCGGCCAGCCAGGTCTTGTTGTCCTTCGTCAGGCCGTAGAGCCGGTCCAACTCGGCGTCGAAGCCGGCCCGGATGGTACCGCCTTCCTTCAGGTCGCCCGGCAATTCCTCATTCAGCGCACGCCTCAGTTCGGCGCACAGGGTATCAAAAGTTTCGATACGATCGCGGACGGCCAGCAGGCGCTCGTCGCCGGGGGCCGACAGGCGTTCCTTGAGCCCCGGCAGGGCCTCCAGCGTGTCCCGGATCGCCCCGAGTTCGCGCGGATTGCGCAGGCGGTTCTGCAGCCGACCCAGGATGCGAACCAGGTCGCGGATTTGTTCGAGCGCGGCCTCCAGATCCCCCAGGGTGGCTGGTTCATCGACCAGCGCGCCGACCGTATCCTGCCGCCGTGCGATCTCCTCGAGATCGAGCACGGGTGCGGCCAGCCAGGTTTCGAGCAGGCGACCGCCGGCGGCGGTCCGGGTGCCGTCCATGGCCTCGATCAGGCTGCCCCCCCGGTGTCCGCCGACCGTCTTGAAAACCTCCAGATTCTGCTGCGTGGCGGGGTCGAGGAGCAGGGTGCGCCCGGTCCGGTATTCCCGGATGCGGGTGATGTTGCCGGGCCGGGCACAGAGCGTTTCGGTGGCATAGGTGAGGAGGGCGCCCGCCGCCCCGAGTCCCGGATGCCCGGCAGCGATGCCGAAGCCGTCGAGCGACAGCACGCCCAGGGTTTCAAAGACGGTGCGTGCGCCTGCCTCTGGGTCGAACTGGTAGTCGGGCAGGGGGGTGCGGGGCCGTTCACGGGCCAGCGCATCGAACCCTTCCACAAAGGCAGCCAGGGCGGGGGCTTTGGCCCAGACCGATTCCTCGCTTTCAGGCAGGATCAGTTCGCGTGGGTCCAGGGCGTGGAAAGCGGCGAGGAGTTGGGCAGCCTCTGTGTGAGGCACGGCGGCCAGCGCGAAGTCGCCGGTCGACAGGTCGAGCCAGGCTGCGCTCAGTTGCTTTTTATCCGCACTGACAGCGAGCAGATAGTGGTTGCGCCCGGCCTCGAGCTGGCGCTGGTCCAGGGTGGTTCCCGGCGTGATGATCCGGGTCAGCGCCCGTTTGACGAGTTTGCCCGCTCTGGGCGTTTCTACCTGATCGACGATGGCGACTTTTCTCCCGGCCTTGAGCAACTTGCCGATGTAGGCGTCGGCGGCATGGTAGGGAATGCCGGCCATGGGCATGCCATGGCGCTGGGTCAGCGTAATTCCGAGGAGGCGCGCCCCGACATCGGCGTCCTGCTCGAAAATCTCGTAGAAATCCCCGAGCCGGAACAGGAGCAGGGTGTCGGCTGGCAGTTTGGCACGAAAGGCGTGCCACTGCTCCATCATCGGTGTGAGTTTCTTCTGCGCCGCCATATCCCGGGAAAACGGGCATTGCAGGGATCAGCCCCAGGCCAGGCAAGCGCGGAGGCACGCAGCCGGGGTCCGCTTGTGCTGACAGCCGGGCCGCCTATACTCCTGTCCGATGGTTTCCTCCGTTTCGCTCAACTACCGGTACTTTGGTGGCGAGGGCCGCCCCCCGCTGGTCATCCTCCACGGGCTGCTGGGCAGCTCTCGCAACTGGACCACGACGGCCAGGGACCTGGCCGACCACTTCGAGGTCTTTGCTCTGGACCTCCGCAACCACGGCGACAGCCCGCACGCTGCCGAGATGTCCTACGACGCCCTGGTGGCCGATCTGGTCGATTGGCTGGACGCCCGGGATCTGGATGAAATCCGCCTGATGGGGCATAGCCTGGGTGGTAAAGTGGCGATGCTGTTCGCCTGCCGGTTCGCCCAGCGCGTGGATCATCTCTATATAGCCGACATTGCGCCCAAGCCCTACGAGCCCCACCACCGTCGGGAGCTGGATGTCATGACGGGCATCGATCTTCGGGCATTGGCCGACCGCAAGGCGGCGGATGCGGCCCTGGCACGGGAAGGGATCGATGACTGGGCGATGCGTCAGTTCCTGCTGACCAACCTGCAGCGGGACAAGAGGGAGGGGGGCTTCCGCTGGCAAGTGAACTTGCCCGTATTGCGCAAACAGCTGCCGCATCTGGCCGATAATCCTCTGGGGGATGAAGACCGGTTCCCGGGGCCGACCCTCTTCATCCGGGGTGACAAAAGCGATTTTATCGAGGATACGGATACGACCGGGATCCAGCACCACTTTCCGCGCAGCCGGATCGCCGTTCTCGAAAACTGCGGGCACAACGTGCATGTCGAAAGGCGCGAAGCCTTTGTGGAGGCGGTCCTTTCGCTCGACGCCGTGGATTGGGGCTGTTCCATTTAAGTCGGTAGCCCGGTAACCTATGCCCCCTCCGCAACCCGATCCCCCCGTCCATGCGCTCTGTGTGGATCTGGACGGCACGCTCGTGCGCAGCGATGCCACCTGGGAGTCGATCCTGGCGGAGATTCGGGCAAGGCCCGTCCTGGGCACGCTGAAGGTGCTTCGGCTGGCCCTGAAGGGGCGGAGCCACCTGAAGGCGGCGCTGCGTGACCACCTGCCGGCTATCGCCGAGGATCTGCCCCTCAACCCCGGGGCCGAGGCCGCCATCGCGGAGGCCAGGCGAAGGGGGTGGCAGGTGATTCTGGTTACGGCCAGCGATCAGGCCATCGCGGATCGTCTGGCTGATCGGACCGGTTTGTTCGATGCGGCTTACGGGAGTCGGCCCGGCCTGAATCTGAAGGGCCGGCGCAAGGCCGCCTTCATGGACGATACCTTCGGGGAAAAGGCTTACGTGTACCTGGGAGATGCTCCGGCCGACCGGGCGGTCTGGCCGCACGCCGCGGAAAGTTGGATCACCGGTCCGCACCGGTTTCTGGCCAGGGGCGAGGAGCGCCGCGGCGCGACCGTGCGTACCTTTTTCGAGGAAGCGCGGCCGCCCGCCTGGGCAATCTGGGCCAAGGGGCTCCGCATGCATCAGTGGGTGAAAAATCTCCTCGTTTTCGTCCCCTTGCTGGCTGCCCATCGATGGTCCGAAACAGGGCCGCTTGTCCAGTCCTTGCTAGCCTTCGCCGGCCTGAGTTGCATCGCTTCCTCGGTCTACCTGATCAACGACCTCGTCGACCTGCCCTCAGACCGGCGGCACCCGACCAAAAGCCAGCGAATGCTTGCCGCCGGGTGGCTGACCATCCAACAGGCGCTGCTCGGGATTCCTCTCATCTTTTTCCTTGGTATCGCTTTCGGGGCGGCGGCCGGGCTGGAGGTCAGTCTCGGTCTCTGGGCCTATGGTATTCTTGTGCTTGGCTACATCTTCTTTCTGAAAAAGCTTCTTTTCCTGGATGCGCTCAGTCTGGCGGGGTTCTACGTGCTGCGGATCGCGATCGGGGGGCTGGCGGCCGGGGTGGTGCTCAGCCCCTGGCTGCTCGGCGTTTCCCTCTTTTTCTTCCTGAGTCTGGCCATGGCCAAGCGGACCGCCGAGTTGAACAACCGTCGCAAGCGGGAGAGCGACCGTGACCGACCGGGGTTCGGGCGTGCCTATCAGGTCGACGATCTGCCGTTGGTGGCGGGTTGCGGTGTGGCGGCCGGGTACGGATCGGTCATCATTCTGGCTCTGTACATCAGCAGTCCGGTCAGCGCCCGCCTGTATCCCACAAACGGCCTGCTGTGGTTACTTTGCCCCCTGGTCCTGTACTGGATTTCCCGTGTCTGGCTGCTGACCTGGCGGGGGCACCTGGATGAAGATCCGATCGTCTTCGCGCTGCGCGACCGGGCCAGCTGGCTGGTGGGCGTGGCAGGCCTGCTTATTTTTTCGGCCGCAAGCTTCTGGGGAGGGGGCAGCTGATGGCGAAGGCCGCCAACCGGCAAACCGGCGGAACCAGTTGGGGCCGTCTGCCCGGTGCCGATCAGCAGCGACTCCCCGCTCCCTGGCGGCCGGAGGCCCTGCCCGCGTGCCCGCCGGACAGGCCCACCTTGTTGCCCTATGGTTTGGGGCGTAGCTATGGCGACAGTTGCCTCAATCCGGATGGCTGCCTCCTCCCGACAACCGCCCAGCAACACCTGATCGGTTTCGATCCGGGGAAGGGCCTGCTGGAATGTGAAGGGGGGGTCAGCCTCGACACCCTGCTGCGTTTTCTCGTGCCGCGCGGCTGGTTTCTGCCGGTGGTTCCCGGCACGAAGTTCGCCACGGTCGGCGGGGCCATCGCCAATGACATCCACGGGAAGAACCACCATGGAGCGGGAACTTTCGGTTGCCACGTGCGGGGCCTGGAACTGCTGCGCTCGGACGGGTCACGACGCTGGGTGGCCCCGGACAGCACCGGTCCGGAAGAGCGGGACTGGTTCAGTGCCACGGTCGGCGGTCTCGGGCTGACCGGCCTGATCACCCGTGCTGCCATCCAGTGTATTCCCATTCGTTCCGCCACCATCCGGGGCGCGGTGAAGAAACTGCCCGATCTCGATGCCTTTATCGCCGAGACGGCACTCGCCGACAGCCGGTCCACTTATACCGTTGCCTGGTTGGATTGCCTGGCCGGCAAGACAACGTTGGGACGCGGTCTGTGGATGAGCGGTGATTTTGGCGACGAGGCCGATGGTCCCCTGAAGGCGCATCGGACGGGAGGACCCTTGAGGGTACCCGTCGACTTTCCGGACTTCGTCCTCAATCGCTTCAGTATCCGCGCATTCAATACCTTTTATTACCATCGGGTCCCGGGAAGGTCGCGGACGCTTCAGCAGCATTACAAGGGCTTCTTCTTTCCCCTCGATACCATCGACCGCTGGAACCGGATCTATGGCAGACGCGGCTTTTTCCAGTATCAGACCGTGGTGCCTTTCTCCGGAGGGGGGGACGCCCTCCGATCGATGCTGGAGGAGATCCGCCAGGCCGGAGAAGGCTCCTTCCTCGGCGTGCTCAAGGCTTTCGGCGACCGACCGTCACCAGGCTGGTTGTCTTTCCCTCAGCCCGGCTATACCCTGGCCCTGGATTTTCCCAATCGGGGGCAGTCCACCCTTGCGCTGTTCGAGCGCCTGGACGCAATCACCCGTTCCGCCGGAGGGCGCCTCTACCCGGCGAAAGACGCCCGTATGCCGCCCGAGCTCTTCCGGGAAGCCTATCCCCAGCTGAATCGGTTCATTCCTTTCATGGATCCGGCCTTTGGCTCCGGCTTCAGTCGGCGTATGGGGCTCTGAACCCGTTTTCCCGCTATGACATGCTTTAAGAACACGGTCGTCCTGGGGGCCACCTCCGGCCTGGCAGAAGCTTTTGTTCGGCGCCTCGCCGCTCATCCGGAGGCCCGGCGGATCGTGCTGGTGGCCCGGTCGGCCGAAAAACTGGCCGTGGTGGCGGATGATCTCCGCGTTCGCTCGGATGATCGAGTCACCGTCCTGAAACTGACGGGAGATTGCCGTGACGAAGGTTTTCAGTCCGAAATGATTCGGTCGGCCGCCGATTTTTGTGCGGAGGGTATCGACGGGGTTCTGGTGACCCATGGCTTCCTGCCGGAGAGTGAAGCCGGGGCCACGGATCCGGTCGTGTTGACGGATTCGATCAACGTGAACTTCACCTCGACCGCCCGGATCACCGCGCAGTTGGCGCCCGTGCTGGCCCGTCGGGAAAGCCGCACCTGGCTGGCCGTCGTTTCCTCGGTGGCCGGAGACCGCGGCCGGGCGGCCAATCCCGGTTATGGAGCCGCCAAGGCCGGACTTCAGGCCTGGTTGTCCGGCCTGCGCGGCCGCCACTGGAAGACCGGCCTGCGCATCATCGACATTCGTCCCGGATTTGTGGATACACCCATGACCGCCGAGATGGATAAGGGGCCGTTGTTTGCCTCACCCGACCGGGTGGCGACCGATATCGAAAAAGCCATCCGGAAGCGGAAGTCGATTTGCTATACACCCTGGTTCTGGTGGCCGATCATGACCGCGATCAAAGCCCTGCCGGAGTCGCTTTTTCAGCGGCTGAAACTCTAAGGCATGTTTGAAAAGTCTTCTTGGAGTCGCGAACGCCGGCCTCCACCTTCGTCCAAGGACCTCGGCGGACAGGAAAGAGCCGGCGTCTCCATGGAGTGGCGGGCTCTTCCGCCGTCCGCCGAAGCTTTATGCGTAGGAGGAGGCCCGCCACACGCGTATAAGCCGTCAGTCCGGAATGGCGCTAACTTAACGCCTCCGATCCAAATCGGGATCGAAATCGACGGAGCGAAGCGGAGATGGCGCAAGCAAATCGGGATCGGACATTCATAAGCCTATTATTTGTAATTGCTTACAGAATCGATTTCGATAGCGATTTCGATAGCGATCCCGATCAAAACGCTGTAAAGTTAGTACCATTCCCGTCAGTCCGTCCGCTTATCTCGACTTTCCAAACACGCCCTAATCCTCAGCCAGCGTCACAGTCCGGACCGGGGTGTAGGTCCGGACCCCGCGCGGCCCGGGATCGCTCCGGTAAAGCGCGAACTGGTTGACGCGAAAGGGCGGGGTGGGGCAGCGCAGGTGTTTTTTCAGGAACTGCCGAATGATTTCGTCGGCCCCCGGTCGTATCCGGGCCAGGGATACATGGGGGTGAAATCGGCGTTTCTCCGGCTCGATTCCCAGCCGGAAGCAGGTGTCCTCCAGCCGTTTCTGAAGCGCAAAGAGATGCGGATGCGCCTGGCGGGTTTTCGGTTTACCAGGATTCCGACCGTCTTGTGTGGGGCTGGCAGATCATCCAGCTTGATGCCGCGCAGATCCAGAAACTGCTGGGCCCCATCCACCGACTGGACGGGGATCAACCGGATTTGTTCGGTCGGCGACTGGCAGGGACCAGCCCTGGTGACGGAAAGGGAACAAAAGCTAACTCGGGCTTCAAGGCCGGTCGGGCATTTCTTCCGGACGGACGAATCGCTGGCCGCTTTGCCGGCTGGCGGCGGCCTGAATTTCCGGGCGCTCGCCCTCCACCCTTTCGATGTGGGCCAGCAGCCACTGTCTCAGGCGACGGCACACCTCGGCATGCGATGGAGGATCTACCAGGTTGCATAAACTACTGATAGGAATTTGTTTTTCGGGGCGTCAGCCCCGGAGGTGGGGGTTATACAGTGTATCTAACCTGTCAGTGAATAATTCTCTCTTACTTGGGGAGGTAGTATCGGGATCATATACCATTGTTGAAAACAGTACATTTGCTGTACGTATTCCTGCAGAGATTTTACCAAATACAAACTTTTCTATCAATGTCACATATGCTGATTATTTTTCAGTGGTAGATGAATCTTCTCAGTGTGTATTACAAATAGGTGGTAGTCCATATAATTTTACTCCTATTTCATTACCTGGGGGCACGTATAACTACAATGTAACTTGCAATACTTCGGGATTGCCATTCAAACAAGAATTAGGTGTGTTTAATGTGGTGAATTTTACTGGGTTTTCTGGAAAGACAACGTATGAACCGTTTAGGTTTACCCGAGAGAATACTAATTGTGCCCAATGTCAATTGTCTTTGAATAACACTGCATTGGGCAACTTTAGTTTGTCTGATACCTGTCAAAGTCCGCAGATACAGGTGAGTGGTTTGCGTTATGTTGCAAATGTATCTTGTCCTAGCGGAGATAATTTGTTTAATATAACGCTTACTCGCGGGTATACGTATTGGAGTGGGTTTGAGGAGATATTTAGCGGCGATTCTAAATCAGTACCATCTGATGAGGTTTTATGGTTTTCGTTTGTAAATTCAAGTAATGCGATATCTCAATTCAATATTAGTGAAACCTTTAATCTTTTAGGAAAAAATCCAAAGCATTTATCTTTTTCTAGTAGCCAAAATAGGTTTTATGCTATTAGTGATATTCAAAATAATGGCTCTATTTCTGAAATTCGTAATTAGAGTTAAGGGACGTTCTATTTCTCTTAAGTTTTTTTGCCAGAGCTGTCAATCCTATGCCTGTACCAATTAATAAGCCTGCCAGACCACCTTCTGGAATGGCGGTAGGGATGTTAGAGTTAGTCGGATAAAATGAAAGTTGGTCGCCTAAAGTGGTCCTTGCCGTGACGCCGGAGAATGCCGTTACGCTTGGGGTGAAATCCCAGTTGTTTGCGCCTGCAATTGTTTGCTGCTGCGGGGTTCTATTTGAATTGTAATCTAAACTCCAATCGTTGATGCCGTCTGTTCCTCGAGTTCCGTCAGCTTTATGTGTGTCCAGTATGGATAAATCGTAACCTTGAACTTGCACAAAGATGTTTCCGGGTGTGAAGACGTCCGAAAAAAAGAAACCGCCAAACTCAGCTTCCATCAATTGATTAGGTGTATCATACCTTTGAGAATCTGGGCTGACATCAGAAGTACCCGTCCCAACACTAAAATTCATGCTCGTAATTAAATTATTAATATTATTTGAATACAATGACTTGTCTACGATTCCTCCATCCCACAATGTTTGTGCAACATTATCAGTGATTTCAGTAGTATCGATTTCAGGAACGCTGCCGTTTTCAACAGAATGTACAATAATTTGGCGTCCGGCGTTTGTGCCAATCCCGTCAATGCTATAATTAATCGCGCCTTCTGAGGGCAAAAGACTCATTGCGCTAGCAAGCGCTCCTGCTCCAAGTGTTCGTAACGATTTCATACTCATGCACTACCCTTCCTTATTTATATACTTTTCGGTTTTAGCACCACCCTTAAGTAACAACGGACAGCGCACAGGCTACCATCAGCGCTGATTTGTGTTGGCGACGCGCAACGCGTGAAACGGTGCAGGGTTGTATTGCCGGTCGTGGGGCGGTCGCCATCGCCGTGCGGTTTAGGGGGCGGCCTGCTGTTGCCCGGCGTGACCTGTTTTCCGTTGCCTCGCGTGGGGCGTGTCCGCCGCGCAGGCAAGTGAGCAGCTGTGCGACGGTCTGATCCGTGATCCGGTGGAGCATACATCTATCTCCTAGCCCCCGGACTGCCGGTGACAAGGGTAAACCTTGGCCTCCCTGCGTTGGGCCTCGTAACTGTGGCGCTGTGCGATCCCCTTCGCTTCTTGCTAACCGCAAAGCCGCAAAATGCGCCGCCTTCCTGGCGATCCCGTTGGGGTCGGTTTCCTGTCACGTTTGGCTGTGCCTACGTTTGGCCCCTCCGGCTGTACCGGAGCTCGGCGTCGCACCCTGCCCGGCGCAGCTCGCACTGACGACGCCCACTCAGGCGGCCCGGGCAAGCCCCCCACACCACCGACGCCTCCACGCCCAACACCCGATCAAACTGCCCGCCAACAAACCTGCCAAACCGGGTTCAGGGACCGCTGTTGGGATGTTAGCGTTAGTTGGGAAGTAAGATAGAGATTCGGCTTGGTCGCTGAACGAAAATGTGCCTGCGTACGCCGTAACACTCGGGGTGAAATCCCAGTTGTTTGCGCCTGCAATTGTTTGCTGCTGCGGGGTTAACGCACTAAACTTGTATAGGTCCCAATCTGTCAAACCATCGGGTATATCGCCAGGTTGATAGATATTTCCTGCAGCGTCATGAGTGTCCAAAAGAGAATGTGTGTATGTGCCGTTCATTTCATTTTCATCTGGATGTGAAGTGAATGGATCAATGTTAAACGTCCCTGTTGTGGTTACTTCTTCAAGCCCCGAATTAGTGGTTGAAGCGTCCCAACCACTGCTTACTTCTCCTGCCCCAACTTCAAAATCTTGATTAAAATCGCCTAAGAACGTTGCAAAATTATTACCATAAAAACCCTGATTGACTATATGGTTCCAAACGGTGTCAGCGCCCCCAGTTATTTCCAAAGAAGTGTACTCGGAGCCTGAATCATCATTTGTAATTGTCATAGGTGTTTTTTGTAGTCCTGATTGCTGTGCTATATTTCCAATACTCAAATTGACCATATAGGCATCATGGGTAACAACGGACAGCGCACAGGCTACCATCAGCGCTGATTTGTGTTGGCGCCGCGCAACGCGTGAAACGCTGCAGGGTTGGTCAGCGCTCTATTTAGCCCCCTTGGCCTGACCCCGAAAAACTGGACCGCTTGAAAGGTTAGTCCGGGCCTTCCAGAAAGGAAACCGGACTGATGAAAAAGAAACGACACAGCCTGGAATCGATCATGCGGATTTTGAAGGCGGCGGACACGGGGGCTGAGATCCCCGAGCTATGCCGTGAGCATGACATCAGCGAGCAGACCTTCTATCGATGGCGCCGCAAGTATGCGGACATGGATCTGTCGGACGCGCGGAAGCTCAGGGAACTGGAGGATGAAAATCGGCGGTTGAAGGCCTTGGTGGCCGACCAGGCGCTGAAAATCCAGGCGAGCGGCAACTGGTGGAACGGATTCGTGAGCTGTCGGGGCAAAAGCTCTGCTACGGCTACCGACGGATCACGGCGCTGCTCAGACGGGATGGCTGGCGGGTTAGCCGCAAGAAGGTCCAGCGGATTCGGCGCTCGGAAGGGTTGCAGGCCAGGAGCTTCCCGAAGAAGACGGTTCGTCGCGGGTCTTCCAGCGGCTGAAGCTGTAGCCTGGTACGCTCCGGTAAAACGAGAACCGGTCGACCCGCTCAGAGTCCTTGAATAGTTGATCGAACGGGAACTATCCCGGACTTCAGGCCTCGTCAGGAAATTCTTCCGGACGGACGAACCGCTGGCCACTGGTCCGGCTCCCCACGGGCTGTATCTCCGGGCGCTCGCCCTCCACCTGCGCGATGTGGGCCAGCAGCCTCTGTCTCAGGCGACGGCACACCTCGGCATGCGATTGAAGATCCACCAGGTTGCATAATTCGTAGGGGTCCGACTCCAGATCGTAGAGGTGCGCCTCCCGGTAGACGGAACTCGAAGGGCTGTCTTCCCAGTCCGCGGTCACCCCGTATTTCCATCGGGAGGTGGTCAGGGCGCGACCTGATTCGGCCTCAGAGATTTGCACGAAGGCTTCGTCCGTCCAGTCCGCACGACCGGCCGGATGCTGGATGTACTGGTGAATGGAACGACCGTCGAAAGTATCCGGAATATCGATACCGGCAGCATCCAGCAGCGTGGGCGGCAGGTCGATCAAACTGGTTACCTTGTCCACGGTCCCCCCGCCCTGGAAGCCGGGGCCGGTGATGACCCCGGGCAGGCGAATCGAGCTCTCGTGACAGGACCGCTTGTATTCGTCGTTGCGTGTCCTGAAGTGGCACCCGTGGTCGGTCGTGAAGAGGACGATGGTGTTGTCTTCGATGCCGAGACTGAAGAGGGCGTCGCGCAGGCGTCCGTACGCCTCGTCCAGCCGTCTGATCATACCCCAGTAGCCGGCCAGGTGCTGCTGGCTGGAGCCGCCGAGCGCAGCCAGATCGGGCGGCGTCCAGCGCCCGGTGTAGCGCTGACGGTAACCGCGCGGGGGAGGATAATCATCGATCCGGTTCTGATGATGCGGTTCGATGTAGGAGAGGAACAGGAAAAAGGGTTCTTCCTCCCGACTCCAGGCATCGATCCAGCGGATGGCGGCATCGGTCTGGGCGTCTACCCGATAGCCGGGCAGATCAACCGCCTCGTTCTGCTCGTTCCAGAATCGCGTCTGGTAGGCCTCCGAGGTGAATTCGAGCACATTGGCCGCCAGCCAGTGCCGGTAGCCGGCGCGATCCGCCTCGGGCACCGGGCCTTCGATGTCCCGGTCGGCCAGGTGCCATTTGCCGATGTAGCCGGTCCGATAGCCTGCCTCGTTGAAGGCGCCGGCCAGCGTCGGGCAGTTCCGTGGCAGCGGGAGGGCATTCCGGTAGCAACCGGTGCGGGTGGCGTATTGACCCGACTGGAAACAGGCCCGCGCCGGCCCGCAAACCGGCTGGCAGGTCACCAGATGCTTGAGGAAGGTTCCCTCCCGCGCGGCGGCGTCGAGGTTGGGCGTCAGGTCCAGCGGGCAGCCGTGTGCCGCCATGCTGTCCCAACGCTGCTGGTCGGTGAAGAAGACGATGACATTGGGTCGGGCCATGGACGCATTTCGCGATCCCGCCAACCGGCGGGCAAATCAAAAGACGGCCTGCGGGGTTAGGGCCCTGCCCCTGCGGTGGTCAGCGGTCGGTCGAAGCCCGGCCAATCGCCTCCACCAGCGCGCGACCGAATGCGGGCAGGTCGGGCGGTCGGCGTGAGGACACGATGTGCCCGTCGACGACGAGCGCCTCATCCACCCAGGTGGCCCCGGCGTTGACGAGGTCATCCCGGATGCCTGGCGTGCTCGTCACGGTCCGTCCCTTCAGGATGCCGGCTGATATCGGGATCCAGCCCGCGTGGCAGATCATGCCGATCACCTTACCGGCCCGGTCGAAGGCGCGGGTCAGTTCGAGCACCGTGTCGTTACGCCGCAGCTTGTCCGGCATGAACCCGCCCGGAATGACCAGAGCGTCGAAATCGTCCGCGGACAACCCGTCGATGCGACAATCCGCGCGGCAGGGGTAACCGTGCTTGCCGACGTAGTCCGCAGTATCGGACTCCCCGGCCACCACGACCGTGGCCCCGGCTTCCTCGAGACGCAGCTTCGGGTACCACAGTTCGAGATCTTCATAGATGTCCCCGACAAACATCAGGATTTGTTTTCCGTCCAGCAATGCCATGGGCCGAGTCTGTCAGCGCAGGGTACC
>JBNPEH010000007.1:0-310217 GCA_051117635.1 Opitutales bacterium
TCGAGGGTTGCTGGAATCAGCCTATCAGCGTTGCCTGAGCAGAGAATTGGAATTGAACGAAATCGCTCATGCGTGATGTCACCAAACTGAAAGACGGAATGAAGAGACATGTCCTTTGAGCCCAGCCAGGCCTTCGTGTCCTTCGTGCTTCGTGGTAAAAAGAAAACTCGAACCAGTCGGTGATGGAATCGGGATTAGCGGTTATACTCTACCCTGGGCCAGGACCCGGATCCCGTTGACCGGGCCGTTTTACAAAAACATGCCGGCGATGCAGGCGGTCATGAGGCAGGCGAAGGTGCCGGCGATGAGGGACTTGAAGGCAAGCTGGCTGAGGGTTCCGCGCCGGGAGGGGGCGATGGCACCGATCCCGCCGATCTGGATGCCCATGGAAGAGAAGTTGGCAAAGCCGCAGAGCGCGTAGGTCGCGATAATGATCGCGCGCTCGTCGGTCAGCGCGTCGGAGCCAATCATCTCGCCGAGATGCACGTAGGCGACGAATTCGTTAAGGACGAGTTTTTCGCCGAGTAACTGCCCCACCTGCAGACAGCTGGCCCAGTCGACACCGATGATCCAGGCGATCGGGGCAAAGAGGACGGCAAACAGGAATTCGAGCGACAGGCCCTCGAAGCGTCCGTCAAAGCCCCGGGCGATAGTCGTATTGAGGCCGGTCCAGCCGCCGACCCACCCCAGGATGGCATTGCCCATCGCGATGAAGGCGATGAACACGATGAGGATGGCTGCGACGTTGAGGGCGAGCGTGATCCCCTGGGTGGTGCCGCTGCTGGCCGCATCGAAGGCATTCACCCCGACCTCCTCCTGTTTCACCTCCAAATCACGTGTCACTTCCTCGGTTTCGGGCAAAAGGATCTTGGCAAGCAGGAGGGCGGCCGGAGCGGACAGCAGGCTGGCAGTCAGCAGATGTTTACCGAACTCCGTCTGCCGCGCGGTATCGCCCCCCCCGAGGAAACTGATGAAGGCGACCATGACCGCGCCGGCGATGGTGGCCATGCCGCCGGTCATCAGGGCGAGGATCTCGGACCGCGTCATCTTCTCGATGTAGGGCTTCACGATGAGCGGTGCCTCGGTCTGGCCGACAAAGACATTGGCTGCGGCGGCCAGACTTTCGGCGCCGGTCAATCGCATGCTGCGATACATGACCCAGGCAAAGCCGTAGACGATCTTCTGCAGGATTCCGAAGTAGTAGAGCACGCTGGTCAGCGCGGAGAAAAAGATGATGGACGGCACGACGCGAAAGGCGAAAACGGTGCCGAAACTCCGCGCCTCTGTCGTCAACCGGCCAAAGATGAACTCGGCGCCTTCAGCCGAGAAGTTGAGTACCTGTACAAACCCGGCCGAGATCCCACCCAGGATGATTTTGAAGAAGGGAACCTTCAGCATGAGCACGGCCAGCACCAGCTGGAGAATGATCCCGCCGGCCACCAGCCGCCAGTTGATGGCCTTGCGGTTGCCGCTGAGCAACCAGGCGATGCCGATGATGACCGCCAGGCCAAGGAGTCCACGGATGATGTCGATCATGAGCTGGGGGGGACGCAGGTTTGTTGCCGACCTTGACCCGGCCAGTCTCTGCCGCAACCCGTTTTTCCGAAGGCAGCTTTGAAGGATCGATAAGGTATCTCACGGAGAGGAGCGCAGCGACTCGGAGTTGAGATCACCGTCTGGTTGGCTGTTCCTTATTGACTCACGCCATTTCGACAAGCTCAAGGCCCTGAGCCTGCCGCAGGGTAAAGCCCCAAAGACCCCAAGGTTTTCATCTTCGAGTCCGTTGATCCCTGAATGAACTTTCACTGCCGCATCCACCACTATCTTTCCGATCTCATTTTCTTTCATCTTTGAGTCTTGAGCGTAGCGGGCGTGAGATTCATTTAATTTTTCGGCCGGCAGAAAAAAGAGAGAACGGCTGAGGGGGGTTACCCCTGCCAGTCCGGGAAGGCCCGGGCGAAGGCGTCCATGACGCCGGCTGAGGCGATGCCCGTGCCGACGTGCCCGTTGCGGGTGCGGACCTGTTGCTGCACTGCCTCGACCGCATTTTCCGGGGCGAGGCAGAGGCCGGCGACCGACGGCTGCATGAGGCCGATATCGGGCGGGCTGTCCCCGGCGACGGCCACCTGGGCCGGGCGCAGCCCGAGGTGCTGGTTGACCTGCTCCTGGCCCTTGCCCTTGCTCAGGAAGAGCGGCCAGACATCGAGCGTGCCGCCGGGGTGTGCCAGAAGGTTGAGGTCGGGAAACGCGAGTTGCCAGACGGGGACCTGCTCCTGCAGCGCATCGGCCTGGCCCGGGTCCACCCGCACGGTAAACAGGTGCTGATGGTCCTGCTGATCGACGGTCGTCACTTCCCGACCGATCCGCGCGACGAGGGCATCCATCTGCTCCCGGCGCAGGGCTTTGAGCCGGTCGGTGGTCTGCTGATCCCAGGTGGGGTCTTCGCGGAATCCGGCTCCGTCGTCGTAGCCGATGCGTCGGCCGAACTCGGCGACGAGGCAGGCGGGGCGGGAGGTGACGGCACTGGCTGCGATCAACTCCTGTTGCATCGGGATGGACCAGGTGGTGTTCAGGCCCCAGCGACAACCGGCCGCGTTCAGCCGGTCGAGCCAGGCGCTCAGCGCATCGGGAAACCGGGCATAGGGTTCATGGCCGCCACCGAGGGCGGTGCCGTCGAGATCGAGAACAAGCAGGCGGGGAAACGGAATCATTCGGGAAACAGGGGGGATCAGGGTAACAGGCAGAGGGTCCCCCAGATCCGGGGCACGGTCCACATACCGTCGGGCTTTACCGGCCATTCCATGCTGTCCACCAGTCCATGGCCATTACTGTTTTTGATGAGGAAAAAGACGCCGAGGCGCACCCCCGGGGCCGGCCGGGCAGGCGCGAGTTCAGACCAGGGGAGCGCCAGGTCGTAGCGGCGCCCGTCGCGACGGGGTTCGACGCGGAGAAAGCGGTCGCCGAGCGAAACATCCTCGGGTGGAGCGGTGAAGCCCGTCGCCTCCAGTAAGGTAGGGCTTTTCCAGCGCCAGACTTCCACGCCCCGGGCATTCTCGGAAAGATTGAAGACATAGACCCGGCCGAGGGAGCGGTCGCGGCGGTAGAGCGGGTCGATCGCCAGCTGCAGGCAATCGCCCTGGTAGGCCATGTGCCCCGTGTAGGGGTTGTGGTGCACCGGATCGGTGACCTCCGCCCGGAAACGGAAAAGCTCCGGAGTCCAGCCGATCTGCAGTCGGGCAGAAAACACCGCGGGCCCGGGATACGGGCCGTTCGCCCCATACCCCCCGGAAAAGGTCGCGCGGTCCACGGCGCTGACCGGCACCCGCGCCCAGGCTTCCCCGGACAACCGGGGAACCGGGACGAAATGCAGGGTGCTGTCGATGCTGCGCGTCGCGCCGGTCTCCGCCTCGCGTGCATGCAGCCGGCAAGCCAGCGGATCCCCGACCGGGGCGGGCGGTCCCGGCAGGCGGAGGGGTTCCTCCGGGCGCGGCCGGAGGGTCGTTTGGCCGACGGTCAGCGACAGCTCGCCCGTAAACGGGGTCTCGGGCATCACCACGCAACGGCGGTCGTCGGGCCGGTCCATCACCGGCCAGACATCGAGTTGGATCGGGTGCCGGGTCTCGACCGCAAAGATCCGCTCCACCCCGTCGGCCTCTGCGGTAAAAACGACACCGACATAGGTACGATCGTGGTCGATCAGGAGCGGCACCGCCTCCAGGATGACCCGGTTGTCGGCATCGGTGTCCCTGCTGATGGCGCTCGCCAGCCCGGTCTGGATCCGCACCCGACCCGGCTCGGAAAACTGCAGCGTGGCCGGTCGCCCGGCGACCCAGGGGCCGTCCGTTTCCAGGGTGATGGCCAGGAGGCGTTGCTCGCGGGCGGCCACCCGAGCCGCATAGCCCTGCGTCCGGAGCAAGGCGACCAACCCGGGTGGACCGGTCAGGTCCCCGGTGTCCAGGTCCTCGACCACGGTCTGCCCGGCCAGCACAGCCGCACGCACCGCGGGGAAGGTGTTTCCCTCCGCGAACACGAGGGTACGGTTGCCGCCCGCGGAGTCGATGTGACCGCGGGGATCGCGATCAGCCTGATAGAGGACCGGAGGCAGCCCCGGCAGACGGTTCACCATATGGATGTCCCAACCGCCGATGAGCGGAGTCGGTTTCCCGGTCGCATAGCGTTGCCGGTACCAGGCCGCCTCTTCGGGGGAACGGCCATACTGGACGGCGTCCATGCACCCCTCGTCGAGCAGGCGGTCGACCTCCCCGCTGAGGAAGAGGTGTTCCCAGGTATGAGGAAACTGCGGATGCGCCAGAGCCACCAGCCCGCCGCCCGCTCGAAGCGTCCGCAGGCTGCTGGCAAAATCCGGGTCGTCGGCCGGCGGGCCGGGCACGGGGTTTTCGACGGTAACCACATGCCCCCAGCCAAAGAGCTTTTCCTCGCCGCGGAAAAACCGGAACGCAGCACTCAGCGCCTCGGCTGAGCGGACGGCCAGCGCGTCGTCGGCCGTATTGTCCATGAGGCACATGAAATCATACTGATAGCGGTTGGCGGCTGCCAGCATGAGGGCCGGGTTGACCTCCCCGGTCCGTGCCCAGTGGTCGTGAAAACCACCCACCAGGACCCGTCGTCCACCCAGATTGAGCATCCTGCCGGCATAGTCCGGTTCGCCGCGCGACCCAAGCGGAAACCGGGGTCACCAGCGGCGTTCCACCCGCAGGCTGAAGCGGCGCGGCTGCGTCCGGCTGACCAGCTGGTTGTTGAAGAAGGTCTGGCCGTTGTGGATCCAGCTGTCCGTATCCAGCAGGTTGCGACCGGTCACCGCCAGCTCCCAGGCCGGCGAGGGCCGCCAGGCAAGCCGGGCATGCAGCATCAACCGGGCGGGAATGCGGAACTCATCGTCCAGATTACCCGGCTGGTCGCTCTGCCATTCGCCCCACAGCGTGGTCGTGAACCGGTCGGCCAGCGGCACTTGCCCCCCGGCCGCGAGCTGCCACCGCGACAGACCGGGGATGCGCCAGTCCCCGGGCTCCACCTGATTGAGAAAAAAGTGGTCGAAGCCGACGCCCGTTCCGCGTCCGCCGGGACCCGTGCCGGGAGCATACAAGTCGTAAATGGAGCGGCCGCCCAGTTGGCCCGGCGCGGAATCGACGTAGTGACCGTTTTGATACGCCGCGTTCAGAAAGAACCAGCTCCCGGGCAGGGCTTCCGGACGCCAGGCCAGTTCGGTCTCCAGCCCCTTGACTTCGAGGTCGCTCCGCGTACCGCGCACTTCCAGACGGCTGCGCGTCTGGTAAAAGGCGGTCAGGTCGACGGAGAGCCGGCCCTCCCTCAGGCGACCGCGCAGCCCGGCCTCCAGCAGGTCGCTCCGGTTGCGCAGGCTTGCCTCGGCGACCGTCCCGTCGGCCCCGAGCATGATACCACCTCCCGCCACCGAGCCCTCGGCAGCATGACTGCGGACGGCGGTGACCGAGGCCCGCCAGCCGGGGCGAAGCCGGTGAGACAGCCCCAGATTGACGTTATAGGTCGTCGCGCCGGTCGAATCCTCCGCGCCGTTGGGGGTGAGGGGATCGCGGACATCGGCGTGGAGCCAGTCCCCGCGCAGGCCCAGGGTAAGTTGTGTCTCGGGGGTCAACGCGAGGGCGGCCTGACCGAAGAGGCCGGCGTTCCACAGCCTGGAGGCGGTGGTTTCCGGACTGAGGGGGCCGGCGAAAAACGGGCGTCCGTCCGGTCCGGGCTGCCCGGGCAGGGTGAGGAAGCCGAAGGTCTCGGTGGCGACAAAACGGGTTTGGCCCCCGCTGATATCGAAGGAGCTGGCCAGCTCGTTGAAAAAGTTAACGTAACCGGTTCGCTCCTCGTAGCGCAGGGCCGGCCCGGCGACCCAGGTCAGTTCGCGACCGTCCCAGGTGGTGACGCCATGCCACTCCCAGCGCTGGTCCACCGTCAGTTGTTCCACGTATTCCAGGTACTGAAAGCCGTGCTCCCGGCGGCGGTCCACGCCCTCGAGTAGCGTGCGGCTGACCCAGCGGCGGTCATCGTCGATCTCGCGGTCGACCAGCAGCTGCACCCACCCGACCTCAGCGTCGCTGAAGTCCTCCTCGGAAAGCAGCGACGCTCCGGGATCAATGGCTACCGTTCCGGTGGGATCGATGACCTGGGGAAAGCCGGTGGCGAACCCGGTGAAATAGGTGTTGTCGGCCATCAGCTCGGGCGACGGTCGATTCACGCCCAGCAACTGGGGCGCCCGCTGGCGCTGGTAGCTCCCGTTGACCCGCACCCGCCAGCCCTCTTCCGGTTTCCAGTTGACGTTGAGGAACACGCCCTCGCCGTCGTTCTGAGCCGCCGGGTTGATGAGCCGCGTATCGTCCTGCCGGGCATGAGCCAGGACACGCACGGCGGCGATACCCGGCTCGATGACCCGGTTCACGTCCAGCACGGCCTCGACATCCGTCCAGCTCTCGCCGCCCGGCGCCCCCTGGCCCAGGTCGAGGGTAAGGCGCGCGGCGTTGGTACCCAGGCGGGCGATACGCGTTTCCGCGTTCACGTAGCCACCGGTGTAGAACCCCGCGCCCAGGATGCCGTTGGCCGGGCCCTTGACCACCGACAGGCTGTCGACCGGATACAGCTCCGGTTGATACCCGAACAGGTTGGCCGATCGCCGCTGGCCGTTGACGTAGCTTTCGGCGACGTCGCCGCGAATGGTCGGCGTGGTGAAATGGCCGAACTGAGCCGTGGCCACGGCCCCAGGCACCCAGACCGTCAAATCGGCCGGGGCATCGGCCAGCGAGAGGACCGGCTCGCCCAGCGTGGTAGCGCTGCGGGGAACGGCGATTTCGGGCAGCGGCAGGCCGAGCAACGCGGGCCCGGCGGCATCCGGGAAAGGCTCGTTGTCGCCTCGCGCTTCGAGCGGATCGAGCGACCGGATAGCCGGGCCGGAACCGGACTGACCGGGCAGCGGGAACGGGCAGATAAAACAGGCGACGAGCAGCAGGGCGCAGGTGCGGGCGGAGCAGGGACTGGGTGACAAAGGGAGGTTCCAGGCTGTGGATCCCGGCGAAAGAGTCCTGCACCAGCGGACCGCCTGTGTGGTCCCGGGTTCGGATTCCCTTCGCCGGTATGATCCGGATTCAGGTTCGAAGGGTTGACCGGACGGACGATCCGGAATCTCAGCCCCGCGCGCGGGACACCCCTACCGTTGAAGTCAGGCAGCGTTTCCCGGTGCGCCCGGGCTGTCAAGAATACCGGCAGACAACCCGCCGCCCGGGTTTGCCAGGGCGAACCGACCGCCCCACGCTGTCGGCATGGCTTACGGGCATGTCATCCGGCGCCGGGTCGAGTTCGCGGAAACGGACATGGCCGGCATCGTCCATTTCTCCACTTACTTCCGGTACATGGAGGCGGCGGAGGCCGCGTTTTTCCGCGAGCTGGGCTTGCCCTTGATTGAGGCCGACAGCGGTGGAGCCCGGGGCTGGCCGCGGGTCCGGGCCCAGTGCGATTTTTCCGGCCCGCTCCACTTCGACGACATTGTCGAGGTGCAGTTGCTGGTCGAGGCCATCAAGATCAAGGCGATTGCCTTTCGCTTCCGGCTTTTCCGAATCGGCGACGACGGCTGGCGGCACCCGATTGCCAGGGGTGGCTTCACCACGGTGTACGCCACCCGGACCGCGGCGGATCCCGCGATGCAGGCGGAAACGATCCCGCAGGCGCTCCTCGACCGGATCGAGGAGGCGCCCGAATCGGTGCTGAAGGACCGCACCGGCACCTGGGCGGACACAGGCGTTTAGCCCTGATTTCTCATGCTGAGATTTTCCGCTTACGCCTTCTCCTCGTCTCCTCCGGGTGTTTTCTGGTGGATAATCCCTTCGGACTTGTTGGGCAGGGTCAGGTAAATGATGACCGAGCCCTCTTTGGCCTGCACGGGGTTCTTGGTCGAGATGACCTGGAGGGTGTTGTTGTCACGGACAAAAAGCGGGATGCTTTTCAGGCCGTAGGTACCCTGAAACTTGCTGTAGTCGAGACCGTCGCGCAGCGCAACGGACTGGACGGTCGAGCCCGAATAGAACAGCTTCTCCATCTTCTCGTAGGTCAGGCCTTTGCTGAACAGCCCTTCCTTGACCGTGGTTTCCTTGGAACTGGCCTCGTGCGCTTCGTCGACCGAGGGATCGAGCTTATACACCTGGGTGCGCCCGACGAACTTGGCCAGCTCCTGCTGGGCGAAAGCGTTGACCTCCTCGTTGGCGGTCAGCGCGAGGACCTTGCTGATGTTGGAAAAATCGATGTTCCGGATGAACTCCTCGGAGTGGATGTTGCCGGCATAGGCGGTCAGGCCGGCGTCCCGAGCCGCCTGCACATTCCCGGCATTGGCGTCGATCAGGATGACCGGGATCTCATGCTGCTTCAGGCCGACCGCGATCATGCGCGCCCAGGGATGGGCCCCGACAAACAGCAGACCCATCGGATTGGGATTGGCCAGGCCGAGCACCCGCGCGCCGACCCCGGCCGCCAGCCCGTAGAACAAGACCGTGCCCAGAATGACGAAGATCATTTCGGCGAACATCCGGTCCGCCCCGGCATAACCCACCGACTCCAGGCGGAAAGCGAACAGGGACGCCAGCGAGGTCACCACGATTCCCCGCGGTGCCATCAGCATCAGAAAGATCCGCTCCTTCCAGGACAGGGTAGAGCCGACGGTGGCACTCAAAACGGAGGCCGGGCGGACGATCACAATCAGCGCGACCAGGAAGACCAGGCTTTTCCAGCCAACCTGGGTGAGTGTTTCCAGATCCACGCGGGCGGCCAGCACGATAAAGAGCCCGGAGATCAGCAGCACCTGCAGGTTCTCCTTGAACTCGATGATGTGCCGAACCGAAAAGGAGCGCTGGTTGGCCAGAATGATTCCCATCAGGGTGACCGTCAGCAATCCGGATTCATATTGCAGGACATTGGACAACCCGAAGGCCACCAGCACTGAGGCCAGCGTCACCGAATTGTGCAGATAGTCGGGCACCCAGCTCCGGCGGAAGGCGAAAACCAGGAATCCAGCCGTCACCGAGCCGATGACGATGCCGATCACCAGTGTCTTCAGGATGCCGATCACCACCACTTCCGGGGCGGCCGAAATCCCGCTGATGAGGATAGCCTCCAGGACGAGCACACCAAGCACCGCACCAACGGGATCGTTTAAAATTCCCTCCCACTTCAGGACGTGGTTGATTCGCCCGCGCGGGCGAATCTGACGCAACATCGGCCCGATCACCGTGGGCCCGGTGATGACCAGCACCGCACCGAACAGCGTCGCGATCCCCAGGTCGAGATCCAGGATCACGATGGCCAGGAAAGTCGCCAGAAACCAGCAGACCAGCGCCCCGATCGTCACGAGACGGAAAATTGTCCCTCCGCTTTCCCTGAGTTCCCGCCAGTTCAGCGTCAGCCCGCCCTCGAACAGGATGATGGCGACCCCGAGCGAAACGGCCGGCAGGATCAGGTCCCCGAAGAGCACGTCCGGCTGCAGGAACTGATCCTCGAGGATCAGCGTGCTGAAGGGCCCCGCGAGCAGACCGGCACCCAGGAGCAGGAGGATGGAGGGCAGGCTGAAGCGCCAGCCCAGCCATTGAGCCAGGGTGCCGAGGGCCAGGATGAAGATGAGGCCGAGGAGAATCGACTCCGACATAAGGTTCATGGGTATGGTGAGGCCTGAGGGAACCACAACTCCTAAAGGCCCGGCAGGGTGGGAAATCCGTCCATCAGCCGGCACCGGGTCGACGGTAAAATTGCTGGCCAGCGCCGGGCAGCTTTCCTAAAACACCGAATGCTCGCAGCGCGGGCACCAAGACGATTATGAAGGTCACTTTCTGGGGTTCACGCGGGTCGATACCGACGCCTACCTCCGGTCACGCGGTGCGCGAAAAGGTATTCCAGGCGCTCAAAGCGGCGGTCGGGCGGTCCCTCGAGACGGACGCGGAGATCAATGCCTTCATTAACGAAACGCTGCCATTCAGCGTCCGGGGCCATTACGGCGGCAACACCAGCTGCCTGGAAATCAGCAATCCCGGCGGGGAAATCATCCTCTGCGACGCCGGCAGCGGGATTCGGGAGTTCGCCACCCGGTTCATGACCACCCCGCGGGCCGGCAAACCGGCCACCTTCCACATTTTCATGTCCCACCTGCACTGGGACCACATTCAGGGATTTCCCTTTTTTGTTCCGGCCTACATCCCGGGCAACCGGATAATCTTTCACGGTTTTCATCAGAAGATGGAGGAAGTCTTCCGCCGGCAGATGGACTGTCCCTGGTTTCCGGTACCCTTCGAGACCTTTCAGGCCGACATCGAGTTCGATGTGCGGGCGCCGGGGGACACGTTTTCGGTGGGCGGGTTCGAGATCGACGCGATCGAACAATCGCACCCCGGGGTGTCCTACGGTTACCGGTTCCGCAAGGCCGGCAAGCGCATCGTGTACTCCAGTGATTCGGAGCACCGCGAAAACGCCTACGAGGACTCCTATCCCTTTGTTGAGTTTTTCAAGGATGCGGATCTGCTGATTTTCGACGCCCAGTATTCGCTGGCCGACGCCACGTTCGACAAGGCCAACTGGGGCCATTCCAGCAATGTCATGGGTGTCGAGCTGTCGGCCCGAGCCAGAGCGAAACACCTGGTCATCTTTCACCACGAACCCACCAACTCAGACGAGACTCTGGACAAGTATCTGTTTAACACGCGCATGTATGCGGACATCTACTTCTCCGAAAACCGGGTCCCCAAAAAGGCGAACCGCTTTCCCCGCGAAATCTCCCTCGCCTACGACGGCATGGTAGTGGAAATCTGAGACGCTGTGATCCCATGGTGATGGAATCCCCGCTTCAGACCGAGAATGGCGAGCCCCGCGGCATCGACCACCACGACCTGCCCAACCTCGACGGCTTGCCCGAGCGCATATCCAAAGAGGCGATCAACGCCCTGCCCTTGATCCGCTACCAGGGCCCGGTCCACCTCATCAACGAACCGGACGCGGTCGACGGTGCCGTCGAGGCCATCAGTCGCGAACCGGTTGTCGGTTTTGATACCGAGACCCGACCCGTTTTCCGGAAGGGCCAGTCCTACCCCACGTCGCTCATCCAGATGGCGACCGCCGAGGCGGTCTATCTGTTTCAGCTCAACCGCCTGAACGGGCTCGACGGGGTCCTGGACCTGCTGACGCGTGAAGACATCCTCAAGGTCGGCGTGGCGCTGCGCGACGACTTCATCAAGCTTCAGGAGATCGAGCGGTTCAAACAGCAGGGAGTCGTCGACATCGCCGACGTGACTCTGAAGCTGGGACTGGTTAATACCGGGCTTCGGGCGCTCACGGCCGTCTTCCTGCACGGGCGCATTTCAAAAGCGGCCCAGGTCTCCAATTGGGGGAAGCATGAACTTTCCCCCTCGCAAATCACCTATGCCGCCACCGATGCCTGGGTCAGCCGCGAACTGTACGTCGGGCTGCAGCGCATGGGTGTCCTTTCCAACAAACACAAACCGGGAACCCCCCCCACCAAACCCAGGAACTGACCCCGCCATCCGGGAACAGCACACCCACCCGCCATGTCCGAAGATATCACCGCCACCCTCAACACCAATCACGGCAGCATCACCTTCCGGCTGATGCCCGACGTCGCGCCAAAGACGGTGGAAAACTTCACCGGCCTGATCGAAAAGGGCTACTATGACGGCGTGGTGTTTCACCGTATTATCAGGGACTTCATGCTGCAGGGCGGCGATCCGACCGGTACCGGCAGGGGCGGAGAATCGCTCTGGGGCAACACGTTCGAGGACGAATGCGATTCCAAGGTCACCTTTGACAAACCCGGCCTGCTCGCGATGGCCAACGCCGGTCCCGGCACCAACGGCAGCCAGTTTTTCATCACCACCGCGAAGACCCCCTGGCTTCACATGAAGCATACCATCTTCGGCGAAGTTACCGAGGGCATGGACGTCGTCCAGCGTATCGAAGCCGTGGATACCGATCCCCGCGACAAGCCGAAAAAGCCCGTCAGGATCGAATCGGCCAGCGTTGAGCGACCGGCCTGAACCCGAGGTGGGCGACGACTCCAAGGAGGCGGGGGTCCCCTGCGCCTTTCCACTCGACCGGCAGCTCAGCCTGTCCGGGCGTTGCCACCCAGGTGCCCGCAACCGCCCCAGCCTGCTCGCGTTGCACGGGTTCCTCGGTTCGGGCGCCGACTGGCTGCCTGTCATCCGTCACCTGAACGCCGGCACCCGGCCCGCACCCAGCTGGTGGACGGTCGACCTGCCGGGGCATGGGAACAGCCGGCTGGGCGCCCCGGCCCGACAGCCCTTTCCCGAATCGGTCGACCGGTTCCTCCACCCGTTGATCCAGGCGATCAGCGACGGAGAACAACCGCTCATCCTGATTGGCTACTCGCTGGGTGGTCGCCTGGCGCTGCACTGTGCCCTAGATCCGGTGTTCAGCCAGCGACTGGCCGGGCTGGTGCTGATCAGCGCGAGCCCGGGCCTTTCCGATCCGGGCGAGCGCACCGCACGCATCGACCGCGATGCCGGCTGGGCCCACCGTTTCCGCGAGGAACCCCTTGAGCGGGTGCTGCCCGATTGGGATGCCCAACCGGTACTGGCGCCCGGCCCGGCCGCCGACACCCGTCTGGAACAAGCCTTCTGCGAGCGACGAGCCACTCAGGACGGTCGGCAGCTGGCCTGGGCGCTGGAAGCCTTTTCCCCGGGTCGACTGCCCGGCCTGCAGGCGCGGTTGCCGGGGCTGGCCTGCCCGGTGTTGTGGCTGACCGGCGAGGCGGATGCCGCCTATGCCCGGGTTGGGCGGGTCGCCGCGCAGGTTTGTCCGCGTGGCCGGCATCGCGCCGTTCCGCAGGCGAGCCACCGGCTCCTGCTCGAAGCGCCGGGCGCGGTGGCGGGTGCACTCGGAGAATTTCTGGATCTGCACCGGAACCGGCGGGCCGACTGAGGAGCCGGCGGGGGAGGTGGCGACCCGGATGCCCTTGACCCGGGCCAGTCCCGGGGCTCGACTCGCCAGCCAACCGTTCATTCCTTTTTCGAGAACTATGCAACGTTACCAGATCATCATCGGCGCCATCGTCGCCATCGTCGTCCTCGGCCTCCTCGGCGCTTCCCGTATCTTCATCTCGGTGCCGCCCGGCCATTTCGCCGTCGCCACGCTCTTCGGTGAAGTCATCCAGAAGCCCTACGGGTCGGGTCTCCATTTCCCGGTTAATCCGCTCTATAACTGGATGCTCTTCGACGCCCGCGAAAAAACGCACCAGGAAACCGCCAACGTGCCTTCGCAAGACCAACTGCAGGCCGAGGTGGACGTCTCGGTGCAGTTCCGGCTCAATGGCGAGATGGCGCCGCTGGTCCTGCAGGAAACCGGCACCTTCCAGCAGGCGGTCGCCGTCCACCTGGTGCCCAAGCTGCGGTCCACGCTGCGTGAGCAGGGCAAGAGCATCGAACGGGCCGAAGACTTCTTTAACGACACGACGCAGGAACTGCTCCAGACCAACATCCTGGAAACGCTGCGCCAGTTCATGGCGCCCAAAGGTATTATCGTCAGTGCGGTGCTGATCCGCGACATCACCCTGCCGCCCTTCATCACCCGCGCCATCGAGTCCAAAAAGGAGCGCGAGCAGGAGGTCGAGAAGCAGAAGGCGGAACTGGAGCGCTTCAGCCTCGAGCAACAACAGACCGTCGTGAGAGCCGAGGCTGACCGCGAGGCCGCCGAGCAGGAGGCCGAAAAAATCCGGCTGCTGGCCGATGCCGAGGCCGACAAGATCCGCCTCCTCAACGATGCCATGGCAGCCAACCCGGCCTACATTCAGCTCCAGTCGCTCGAAGCGCTGAAAGCCATTTCGGCGAACCCCTCCTCCAAAATCTACTTCATGGACGGCGATTCCACGCAGCCGCTGCCGCTCATGAACATCGGCGATCCGCTGACCGGCGCGGAACGCAACTGAGGCGAATCCGAATCCCTTCCGGGGCCCGCCGCCCCATCCTCATCGGTCGCTCCCTCCGGAGCGGCCGATACTTTTTCCTGTTCCCGGGACGCCGAACCCGGACACCTGCCGGGCCGCCGAGCCCGATTTTCACCTCCCGGGCAGGCGGCCGCGCAGCAGGCGGCGGGTATGCCGGAAGAGCTGGGCGGCACCCGCGCGGCGATAATCCTCGCCGAAGCGGACAGCTTTCAGCTGCTGCTCGGCCTCGACCAGCGATTCAGCCCTGGCGGAGGTGGCGTTGCTTCCCGAGGCGGAGGCAGCCAGCCGGCGGCGGGTGGCGCGCACCTTGAGCAGCAGTTTGCCGGCGCGTTTGCGGACGGGGTCACCCCGTCGGCCGAGGAGCAGGCGGAGGCTCGGGTTGTCCAGCAGCGGGCCCAGCCAGCGGTCCCGCGTCAGGAACAGCAGTGCGACGACCAGCAGCGCGAAGAAGCCGGCAACGGCCTGAATCAGCCGGTCGCCGGTCCACGGCGCGGCAAACCAGGACCGGACTGCGGCGACCACCTCGGTGTACCGGTCGTAGACCACGCGCCCCATTTCCTTGAAAACCGAAACGAAGCTGCTGGCGATTTCCTCCTGCGAGGTCTCGTCGAAATTAACCACGCGGCGATACCAGAGAATCCGCAGGCTGTCGACCCAGGCGTCCCAGCCGCTTTCAACCGCGGAGGCGGACCCACCGGCCGCTTCGGCCAGCTGAAGCGCTTCCTCGCTGCCGGGCGTGGGGTCGAAACGGATCCAGCGGTCGTCGCCATCGAAGATCTCGCACCAGGCGTGTGCGTTCCGGTTCCGCACCACGAAGTAATCCTCGACCGTGTTCCAGGCACCGCCCTTGAAGCCGACCACCACGCGGGCGGGGTAACCGGCGGTCCGGGCCAGCAGCGTGAAGGCCCCGGCGAAAAATTCGCAATGGCCCGGGCCGCCGGACCGCATCCAGCCCACCACCGGGTCGGTCTCTCCTTCCGGAGAGGCCGGGCGCAGGCTGTAGCCGTGGCGCCCCTCCAGCCAGGCGACCGCGGCCTGACCGAAGGCTTCGGCGTCGAGGTCATCCCGGCCGCCGGTGATCTCGGCGACAGCCTGTTGCAGGAAGGCAACGTCCTCCGGCCAGACGGGGACCGTCAGCTGGGTCATCGGGTACTCGGGCAGCGGTTCGGCCCCCTCGCTCCGGCCGGGCTCCCAGAAGACGGGGTCGGCTCCGGGCAGATACTCGCGATCCAGCCGGCTGGCCGCAATGCTTTCGGTCGGAATCATGTCGTTGATCCGGAAAAAGAAGGGTCCGCTGGTGGTCTCGCCGATGTTGTAGACATGGAAGCGGTCGTTCGCCGAAAAGGTCTGCTTCTTCTGGAAGCGGACCCAGAAATAGGGCCCCAGCGCCGGCAGGTAGCGGCTGATCCCTCCCTCGAGGTAGAAGTCCCAGTAGCCCCGGGCCGGGGCATCCATGGTCGGCAGCCGGCCGGCAAACCCTGTCTGGTAGAAGGCGACCTGGCCGCGGAGCGGGCGCACGTCGGCCGAATCGCTCATCCGGAAACCGCCGGACCGGTAACTGTCCATGACCAGCATCCGCCAGTACGGCAGGGGCGGGAGGCTCTGGCGATCGGGCGGATCGAGCCGCATGGCCACCCGGTTGTCCTCGACGATCTCGGTGACATCGCCAAAGCGAATGTTCTCGGTAAATCCGCTCAGGGAAGCCGTATTGAGCTGCAGGAAGGGGATGGCCTGGTCCAGCCGGAACCGCGGGGTGAGGACGAAGATTAGCGTGGAGACCACGACCACCAGCGCAAACAGCATACCGGCAAACCCGACCAGTTTAAGGTCGGTCACCCGTACGATCCGGCGGATGAAGCGCGGCCAGCGGAAACGCTTCCAGTCCTGGTGCGACAGGCTGTGCTGCTGCGTGCTTTCCAGCAGCGACACGATGAAGAGGAGCGCCATCGCGACCGGCGTGAAGAGGATGATCTGCACCGCAAAGGTCAGCGACACGGTCAGGACCCCGGCCACCACGACCATGAAGAGGCAGAGCAGGATCAGCTGGAGATCCTCCCGGCGCCGCCGGTAAGCCAGGGCCCGCAGCAGCAGGAGCAGCGTGACCAGCCGGATGAGCGGTGGCAGGAAATCCTGGCGGCTGACCGCGAAATCGGCCAGCACCCCCAGGATCAACAGGGGCGTGGCCGCCTTCCAGAAAGCGGCGGGCAACCGTCCGGGCAGGCCCGGGAACGCCAGTGCCACGGCGATCACCAGCATGGTGACGACGACCAGCGGCTTGCTGCCGAAGTTGAGGTAGAAAAGCGTCCAGAGCGAAAGGAGAGCGAGGACACCACCCAGCACCCATTTCAACTGGTGCAGCTCTTCAAGGCTGAGCCGATCCTGCCGCGCTGGCACCGACATAGATATCCACGCCTTTCTTTCCGTGTGGTTTGAAACTGATGATGTTGGGGCCATTGACCTCGGCCACCGGCCTGTAGTGGTCCACCGGCTCGACCACGGCCAGACGGTCGAGGAAGCGGTAAAGGTCCTGCAGCCGCTTGATCGGCTGGACCGGCTCATCGTTGATCGCGACCCCGATCAGGCGCCCGGCCCGAAAGAGGTCTTCCGCGACGGAGGCCGAGAGGCGGCACAACCGTTCGAAACTGTCTTCGTGCCGCCAGACTTCCCGCGCCGTTTCCAGGAACAGGATAAAGCCGGTCCGGGTCTCGTCCGCATGCTGACGCACCACCAGTTTACGCTGCCGGGCACTGGCCTTCCAATGCACGAGTCGGGGCGGGTCGCCGGGCTGGTAGTCCTTCACGTTGATCAGGTCCGACCCGCTGCCGACCTTCCGGTTGATCTCCCCGAGCAAATGGAGCTGTTTGCCGGCACGCACGGTCAGGTCGTAATCGATCCTGCCCGGCCAGGCCAGGACCGTTCGTTTCGTCGTATGGCCAATCGTTTTCCGCAGGAAGCCGAACGGGTACTGGCTTTCGATACCGCTGATCTCGATGTCAGTTTCACCCCGTCTGGCCGGGGTCCACTGCCAGTCGAGACGAACCTGGCGACGGGGATCGAGCCGGTCCTCGAGATAGATCCGCCGGCCGCGGCCTTTTCCCCCTGCCCGCACGTTGAACCAGATGCTGTAGACCGGCAGAAACTGCTTTTCGTTGTGCAACTCGATCTGGATGGTGCTGATCTGGCCCTCGCGGAAATGGCGCGGCAGGTGCAGCCGCCAGCGCGTGCCCTTGAAGTTCAGGACACTCAGGACCCCACTCAGGATCAAGCTGCTCAGCAGCAGCGAGAGCGTCATGAACAGGATGTTGCTGCTGGTGTTGTAAGCGGCCGTACCGATGCCCATCGCCAGCAGGATCAGGATCCAGCCCGCCGGCGTCGGCTTGGTCTTGTGGCCCTTGGGCGGAACGAAAAGCGACGAAAAGAGTTTCCAAAAACCGCGCAGCCGCCCCATCCGGCGGGAGAAAAACCGCGCATCCGCCCAGTCGCTGACATCCGGGTCGTCGGGGTGACCGGGAGCCGGGGGCTGGCCCGGCTCGATCGTTTCGGCTCCCCGGGAGGGGGGGGGTGGTTCCTGGACCGGCATACCGGCTAAGGGGATCAGACCGGGGCGGGCAGGGCGTCGAGGATACGACCGAGGATACCCTCGACCGTCCGGCGCTCCTCCAGCGCGTCGGCGCTCTGGCGACGCAGCGACAGACGATGGGCCAGGACGGGTTTCACCATGCTGTAGACATCCTCGGGAATGGCGAAGCTGCGGCCGGCCCGGAGGGCGGCGGCCTGGGTCGCCCGGCGCAGCGCCAGACTGCCCCGGGTGCTGATGCCTGAACGGAACTCGCTCTCGGTGCGTGTGGCGGCGACGATGCGGAGAATGTATTCGAGGATACTGTCCTCCACAAAGACCTGCGCGACGAGGTGCTGAATTTCGTAGACTTCCTGCCGCGTCACGACCGGCTCAGCCTGGATGGAATCATAGGACATGGTCGCCTTCTGCAAAATGTCCTTTTCGTATTCAAAATCCGGATACCCCATTTGCAGCCGCATAAGGAACCGGTCCATCTGGCTTTCCGGCAACGGGAAAGTGCCCTCGTAGTCGACCGGGTTCTGGGTGGCGAACACCATAAAGGGCGGAGCAACGGTATAGGTCTGCCCGTCAACCGAGACCTTCCCCCGGTCCATGACCTCGAGGAGGCTGGACTGGGTTTTCGGGGTGGTCCGGTTGATTTCATCGGCCAGGACGACATTGGCGAAGATCGGCCCCTTTTTGAAAACGAACTCCTTGAGCGACTCATCGTAAATGGAGACACCGACGATGTCCGACGGCAGGAGGTCACTGGTGAACTGGATGCGGGAAAAGGAGCAATCCAGCGACCGGGCCAGGCAGTAGGCCAGGGTCGTCTTACCGACACCCGGCAGATCCTCGATCAGGATATGGCCGCCGCTGGCCAGACAGACCAGGACCTGATCGATCACGTCATCCTTGCCGCGAATGACCGAGGCGATGTTCGCCTTCAGCCGCTCCAGCGTGTCTTTGAACTTGGGGGCGGGGATGGGTTTCGCGGATTGACTCATAACCGGAACGACGAAAGAGGCTTTACCCTGCCCGTTCAGCCCTGAGGTTCAAGCGACAACGGCGGTTAGCCGGAACAACCGGCAGGCTTTACAGGATTTTTAAAGACGCGCGCGCACCCACACACCGCCAGCGGGGAGCGCGGTGTGGCCGGGTGGGCCCGCCGCGAATGACCTCAGCCTTTACCCGGCTTAACGAACAGCAGCACGAGGATGTACAGGTTGTAGACCGGGATCCAGACGAAGAAGGGCGGGATCCCGATGTCCCGCATCCGGCGGACGACCTGCACATAGGCGGTGGCCAGCGTTGTCAGGGCGACCAGCAGGGCAAACCAGATGCCGACGGGCACGAAATGGTGAAAGCCGTGATAGCCCGCGAGGTAGGCGCCATAAGAGGCAACCGCCCCCACCATGAGAATGACGACCAGCCGGAGCGTGAAGGAGCCCCGACCAAGGGTCCCGTTAAAGCTGTAGAGCCAATCCATGGGAAATATTCAGACTTCGAGTTTCTCGCGCACGATGTTCTGCACCTTGACCATGTCTGCGGCAAACTTGCGGATGCCTTCCGCCAGTTTTTCGGTCACCATGGCATCCTCATTCAGACGCCAGCGGAAGGCTTCCTCGGTCATCTCGAGTTTCTCCACCGGCTCATTGAGGGCTGAGTCGGGACTCAGTTTCCGTTCGAGCGTCTGCTCGGTCCGGCGAAGTTCCTCGAGCAGGTCGGGACTGATGGTCAGGAGATCGCAGCCAGCCAACTCCATGATCTCGCCGGCGTTGCGGAAGCTCGCCCCCATGACCTCGGTCGGGTAGCCGAACTTCTTGTAATAGGTGTAGATCTGGCGGACGCTCAGAACGCCGGGATCATCCGCCGCCGCGTAGTCTTCGCCGGTCTTGGCCTTGTACCAATCGAGGATCCTGCCCACGAAGGGGGATATCAGTTGCGCGCCGGCTTCCGCGCAGGCCACCGCCTGTGGCAGGCTGAAGAGCAGCGTCATGTTGCAGCGGATTCCTTCCTTTTGCAGCACTTCGGCGGCCTGGATCCCCTCCCAGGTGGAGGCGATCTTGATCAGGACCCGCTCCCGGGCGATGCCCTCCTTTTTATACAGGTCGATCAGCTCGCGGGCCTTCCGGATGGTACCTTCCGTATCGAAGGAAAGCCGGGCGTCGACCTCCGTCGACACGCGACCGGGAATAATATCGAGGATTTCCTTGCCGAAGCGGATGAGGATCCTGTCGATTACGGCTTCCACCAGGGCCTCGCCCGACAGGTCGAGGCTGCGGTTGGCCTCGATGGTCTCGTCGATGATAGACGCATAGGCGTCCATCTGCAGGGCCTTCAGGATGAGCGACGGGTTGGTCGTCGCGTCCTGAGGGGCATAATCGCGAATCGACTGGAAGTCTCCGGTGTCGGCCACGACTTTTGTCATGCCCTTCAGTTGTTCGAGAACGTTCCGGGTCTGGGTTGGCGCTGTGTCGGTCATGGTGCAGGAAGAAAAGACTGGCTTACGTGAAATTCACCTTATGGGCGGTCAGCTCCGAATCAAGGACCGTCCACCGGTTGCGAGCAGCAGCCAGCCCAGGATCAGCAGCAGCCCGCCCACCGGCGTGACCGGACCGAGCCAACCGGGGCCGCCCAGGCTCAATCCATAGAGCGATCCGGAGAACAGAATCGTGCCGCCGAGCCAGAAGACGGCGATGGCCCGGCCGGCGCGCAGACGCCCGGCCCAACCGCCGAGGGCCAGTAAGGCCACCGCATGCACCAACTGGTACAGAACCGCCGTCTCCCAAACACCCAGGCGCCCGGCTTCCGCCAGACGGTCCGCCAGGGCGTGGGCGCCGAGTGCTCCCGCCACCACCCCCGTGGCGCCCAACACACCGGCGGCGACGGCGGACAGCTTCAGGATTTCCTGTTCAGGTCGTTCCATCTGCATCGCGAGGCTCCACACCGACCGAAACGGGGGCAAGGAAACCCGGACGGTATTATAAAAGGTAATTTTCGAATAAAGTGGCATTAAATCGGCTTGTTTAAAAACCGTCTGGTGCTCATACCTTCGAGCTTGTTCGGGCAAATCCCTGCGGATGGCCCCGGACAGCGAACAACAAACAGCAAAACTGGAAAATAACAGACTATGAAAAAAACAATCTCCGCGATTCTCGCGGCGTCCTCCCTGGCCCTGGGTTCCGCCCAGGCCCAGGATCTCTCGATCTCCAGCACCGTCGGCTTCGAGTCGGTCTACGTCTTCCGGGGCGTGGAGTTTGCCGATGAGACCTTTATGGGTGCCGTGGATCTGGCCTATGGCGATTTCTACGCCGGCGTCTGGACCGCCCAACCCATCACCAAGGGCTTCGACAACGAAATCGACTTCTATGGCGGTTACGGAATCGATCTCGGCAACGGGGTCGGCCTGGATATCGGTGGAACGGTTTATTACTTCCCCGAAACCGACGGAGATACCACCACCGAGCCATTCATCGGGGTGAATTTTGATACGGACCTGGCTCCGGCCGTCTACGTCTATTACGATTTCGACCTCGAGACCCTGACCATCGAAGGATCCGTGGGCTACAGCTTCCCGATCGATGACGTCACCAGTTTCGATGTGGGTGCCTACCTCGGTTGGGTCGAGCCCGATGTCGGCGACAGTGCCTACTATCTGGGCGGCACGGCTGACATCAGCTATTCCTTCAACGACGCCGCCTCCGGCTCTATCGGTATCCGCCTCTCCGACCTGGAAGACGGTTCCACCGAATTTTTCTGGGGCGCCCACTTCTCCGCCGGCTTCTGAGCTGACGGTCAGGAAAGACCCGAGTCTTTGCTCAACCCGTCCCGCCATCCGCGGGGCGGGTTTTTTATTGGCTTCCGCCCGCCGCCTTTCTGTTTGACACCGGAAATCCGCAATCTACTTTTCAGCCTTTTTCCGCCATGAAGACGACTTTAGCCAAGCCCGCCGACACGAAGCCCGAATGGTTCGTGGTCGACGCCGACGGGGAAACCCTCGGCCGGCTCTCCGTACGCATCGCCAATGTCCTGCGCGGGCGCCACAAACCGACCTACACGCCGCATGTCGATACCGGTGACGGTGTCATCGTCATCAATGCAGAAAAAGTGCGGGTGTCCGGTCGCAAGGAAGACCAGAAAACCTACATGTTCCACTCGGGTTATTTCGGTAACGAGAAATATGTCACCCTTTCCGAGTTCCGTGGCCGGCGTCCCGACTTTATCATCGAGCACGCCGTCAAGGGTATGCTTCCCCGCAACAAACTCGCCCGGCACATGATCAGGAAGCTCAAGATCTATGCCGGCAGCGAACATCCGCACGCCGCACAGGAGCCCAAGCCCCTGCCCGCCTGACCTTTCCGCCCGTTTCCGATTCCGCATCCATGAGCGCCACCACAGCAAGCACTGTCTTTCTCGGCACCGGCCGTCGCAAAACGGCCAGCGCCCGCGTCCGCCTCACCGAAGGCACCGGCAAGTTCACCATCAACGGCAAGGAGCTCGAAGCCTATCTTCCCGAGGAACTGATTGCGGCCGCCGCCGCCGGCCCGCTGACCGAAGTCGAGCTGCGTGACAAGATGGATGTCGTCGCCCGGGTTCAGGGGGGCGGCCCCCATGGTCAGGCCGTCGCCGTTTCGCACGGTCTGGCCCGGGCCCTCCAGAAGTTTGATGCCGAGTTACGACCCGCCTTGAAAAAAGCGGGGTACCTCCGACGAGACCCCCGCATGCGCGAGCGGAAGAAAACCGGTCAGCCGGGTGCCCGTAAGCGCTTCCAGTTCTCCAAGCGCTGACCGCGCGGGGTTCCCCGGATCGCATCGTATCCTTTCCCAAACCCTCCAGGCGTCAGCGCCTGCGAGGGTTTTTTATTTTCCCGCCCAAATCGCCTGTCCTTTTCCTCCCGACCGTTCATCCAGCACCCATCGTCCTCATGAGTTCCCTATCCGTCGGCGTCGTCGGCGCCTCCGGTTATACCGGCGAAACCCTGATCCGGTTGCTCCTGCGTCATGCCGGCTGCTCGCTGGATGCCATCACCTCCCGCCAACAGGCCGGCCTTCTGCTGGGAACCGCCGTGCCCGCTGTCCGCGGGTTGCCGGGAGCCGATCTCACCTTCGAAGACCTGGATCCGGAACAGGCAGCCACACTGGATATCGGGTCCTGGTTCCTGGCGCTGCCGCACGGCGTGGCCGCCGGCTACGCGCAGCCCCTGATCCGGGCGGGCCGGCAGGTCATCGACCTGAGCGCCGACTTCCGGCTCGGGGATCCCGAGGTCTACGCCACCTATTACGGCCAGCCGCACCCCGATCCGGACCTTCTCCGGTCGGTGCCCTATGTCATCCCCGAACTGGCGACCGGTACCGACTGGCTCCGGGCACCCCTGTTGGCGTGCCCCGGTTGCTACCCGACTTCCATTCAGCTGGCGCTGGTCCCCCTTCTCCGCCAGCAGCTGATCGACCCGGACCGGATCGTCATCAACAGCGCCAGCGGCGTCACCGGTGCGGGCAGGAAGGCGGATCCGCTCTACCTCTTCAGCGACCGCGCGGAAAGCATGCGGCCCTACGGCCAACCCCGCCACCGGCACCTCTCCGAAATCGAGGAGCAACTGGGCGAAGCGGCCGGACGGACGATTCAGGTTCAATTCAACCCCCACCTCGTTCCGATGCGGATCGGCATCCTGTCCACCATCACGGTCCCGGCCCGGGCGGATCTGCAGGCGGTTTACACGGCCTGGGAAAGCACCTATGCCGACCAGCCCTTCGTCGCCGTCCTGCCCTCGGGGACGTTTCCCGACACCCAGGACGTGCTCGGCACCAACCGCTGCGACCTCCACGCGGTCCACGACCCGCGTACCGGCAACCTGATCATCCACGCCTCCATCGACAACCTGATGAAAGGCGCCGCCGGCCAGGCGGTCCAACTGTTCAACCTCTCCCGGGGCCTGCCCATGACCCAGGGCCTTTGCTGACCCGACCGATCATGACCCAGTCCGCCAACAGGGGGGCAACCGCTCCCGACATCACCTATCAGGATCCCTCCGCCGGGCTGGCGGATGTCCCGGGATTCCGGGTCGCCGCCACCGGCTGCGACATCCGGGGTAAGGGCACGGACCGCCTCGACCTGGCCATGGTCTACAGCCCCACCCCCTGTGCGGCGGCCGGCATCTTCACCACCAACAGCCTGCCCGCCGCCCCCGTCACGCTCTGCCGGGAACACCTGGCCGCCCGCTCGGGAGCCGGGTTTCATGCCCTGGTCGTCAACAGCGGTAACGCGAACGCCTGCACGGGACAAGCCGGCATGACCGACGCCCGGGCCATGGCCCGGGCCGCCGCGCAGGCTCTCGACTGCGAGCCCGGCCAGACGCTGGTTTGCTCCACCGGCCGGATCGGCAAACCGCTGCCGATGGACCGCCTGACCCCGGCTATCCGGGAGACCGGACAACAGCTGGCGGAGGCAACCGCCGGATCCGGTGCGCCCGCCGGGGAACGGGCCGCGGAAGCGATCCTGACCTCGGACACACGGATTAAAACCGTCACGGCGGAGATCCGGGCGCCGGCTGGGGTGATCCGGCTCGGAGCCATGGCCAAGGGGGCCGGCATGATCGAGCCGGACATGGCCACCATGCTGGCGTTCATCGCAACCGACGCCGCCGTCCCCCCGGATCTGTTACGGGTCTACCTGTCGCAGGCCGGCGCCCGGAGTTTCAACCGGATCACGGTGGACGGCGACATGAGCACGAACGACACGGTGCTGGCGCTCGCCAACGGCGCATCGGGCATCGCCCTCACCGACCCCACCACGCCCCTGGCCCGCGCCTTCGGAGAAGCCCTGACCGAAATTTGCCGCCGGCTGGCACGGAAAATCGTCGGCGACGGCGAACGGATCACCAAGGTCGTCACCCTCGAAGTGGAGCAGGCCGCCAGCCCCGCCGAGGCGGAAAAAGTCGCCCGGGCGGTGGGCAATTCCCTCCTGGTGAAAAGCTCCTGGTACGGCAACGATCCCAACTGGGGACGCATCGCGGATGCGGTGGGGTACGCGGGCGTGGGAGTGACCGAGGACAGCCTCGAAATCCATTACGGCGACCAGCCGGCCTTTGTCCGCGGGCGCGCTTTTCCCGAAAACCTGGCCGCCTGGCGCGAGCACGTCGCACGGCAGGCGTTTACCATCCGGATTGTCCTGAATGCCGGCCCGGTCGGCTGTACCCTGCTCGCGACCGACCTGACGGAAGGCTACGTTAACTTCAACAAAAGCGAATGAACGCTCCCACCCCAGTCGATATCACCACCAAGGCGAAGGTGCTTCTCGAGGCCCTGCCCTATATCCGGCGGTTTTCCGGGTCGGTCTTTGTCGTGAAGTACGGCGGCAGTTTCATGGACGACCCGGACCCGATTCTGCGCAGCCGGGTGGCGAACGACATCGCCTGCCTGGCCACGGTGGGCATCCGCGTCGTCGTCGTGCACGGCGGGGGCAAGGCCATTACCCGGGCCATGGACAAGGCCGGCCTGCCCGCCACCTTCAGCCACGGCTACCGCGTCACCACCCGGGAAGCCGTGGCCGTTGTCGAGGCCACGCTTAACCGGTGCGTCAACCCCGAGATCTGCACCATGATCTCCAAGGCGCACGGTGATCCGGTCGGTGTCCCCGGGCAGGCGGTCCTCACCTGCAGCCCGATGAAGCTCGACGTGGACGGCGAAGCGGTCGACCTCGGGTACGTGGGCGCCGTACAGGCGGTCGATACCGCGCCCATCCTCCGGGCGCTCGAGGCCGGCCAGACCCCCGTTGTCTCGCCCATCGCGCGGGGAGCGGACGGCCAGTTCTACAACACCAACGCGGATGTGGCCGCCGGCCATGTCGCCGGGGCAATGAAGGCGCGCCGCCTCGTTTACCTGTGCGATGTCCCCGGCCTGATGCGCGACCCGGCCAACCCGGACAGCCTGATCAGCACGCTGGCCGCAACCGAGGTCGCCGGGCTGAAGGCCGACGGCACGATCGCAAGCGGCATGCTGCCGAAGGTGGACTCCGCGGTCGCGGCGCTGCGGCAGGGAGTCCACCGCGTTCACTTCATCGACGGCCGGATGCCGCACAGCCTGCTGCTCGAAATCTTCACCGACCGGGGCATCGGCACCGAAATCATCCAACCCAAGGCGGACGCATGAACACCCTGGATGCCTACCCGCAGTACCTGCTGAGCACCTACAGGAATCCGCCTCCCGTCGTCCTGGTACGCGGCCAGGGCGCCACCGTCTGGGATCAACAGGGCAAGGCCTACCTGGATTGCGTCTGCGGCATCGCCGTCAATGCGCTCGGCCACGGCCATCCCCGCTGGGTGGAGGCCGTCCGCCGGCAGACCGGCGAGCTGGTCAGCGTGAGCAACCTCTATGGTACCCGCCAGCAACCGGAGCTGGCGCGCCGGCTGGTCGAAAAGGCCGGCCCCGGCAAAGTTTACTTCTGCAACAGCGGGGCCGAGGCGAACGAGGCCCTGATCAAGCTGTCGCGCCTGTACGGTCGGCGGAAGGCCGGGGGCGAGGAGGGCCGGATCCACCAGGTCGTCGTCGCCGAAAACGCCTTCCACGGCCGGACTTTCGGCGGCATGAGCGCCACCCCCCAGGCCAAGATCCGCAAGGGCTTCGGCCCGCTGGTACCCGGCTTTGTCACCGCCCGGCTCAACGACATCGCCTCGTTTGAAAAGGCGATCGACGACAAAACGTCCGCCGTATTTGTCGAGTCGATACAGGGTGAAGGCGGGCTGCATCCGGCCGACCCGACCTTTCTGCGTGATCTGCGTGCTCTCTGTGACGAGCGCTCGGTCCTCCTGATGATCGACGAAGTGCAGTGCGGCATCGGCCGGACCGGCCGCTTCTTCGCCTATGAGGAATCCGGCATCGAGCCGGACGCGATCGGCATGGCCAAAGGCCTCGGCGGCGGTTTTCCGATCGGCGCGATCTGGGTGAACGAACGCCATGCCGGGCTCTTCGAGCCGGGATCGCACGGATCCACCTTCGGCGGCAGTCCGTTGGCCTGTGCAGCCGCCCTGGCCACGCTGGATATTCTGGAGGAGGAAACCGTCATCGAGCAGGTCCGCGAGCGCAGCGTCGCCTTTCATCAGGCCCTGGCCGCGCTCGCCGACCGTCATCCGGCCTGGCTTTCCGGCTGGCGCGGGCGCGGTTACATGATCGGCCTGGTCCTGAACGGGGATTGGGCACCCGTGCTGCAGGGCCTCGCCCTGGAAGCGGGCCTGCTGGTCCCGCCGGCCGGCCCGCGCGTCCTGCGTCTGCTCCCTCCGCTGACCGTCGATCCTGCCGATCTGGAAAAGGCGATCAGCATCCTGGACGAACTCTTAACCCGGAACACACCCCCCGAATCCTGACAGTCATGAAACATTTTCTAGCGGAAACCGATTTCGGACCGGCCGACCGGGCCGAGGCCTTCGCCCTGGCGCGGAGTTTCAAGACGCATCGCTACGGCAGCACCCCGCCGACCCTGAACCGCCAGAGCTGGGGCATGCTGTTTTATAAAAACAGTACGCGGACCCGGGTATCCTTCGAGGTCGGGATCCACGAGCTGGGTGGCCATCCGTTGGTCCTGGATGTGGCCCGGACTCAGCTGGGCCGCGGCGAATCAGTCGAGGACTCCGCCCGCGTGTTCTCGCGCTACCTCCACGGCATGGTGATCCGCGCCTACGAACACGAACGGGTCGAGCAGTTTGCGGCGGCGGCCGACATCCCCGTCATCAATGCGCTGACCGACAAGCTGCACCCCTGCCAGATCTACAGCGACGCCTTCACGCTGGCCGAGCGCTGGGGCGGAGACACCGGCGATCCGCTCGCCTCGCTGCAGGGGCGTACCCTCGCCTTTTTCGGCGACATCGGCTCCAACATGGCCCAGTCCTGGATCCTCGGAGCCCATGTCTTCGGCATGAGGGTCGTGCTGTGCGGACCGGACACCTTCCGGCCCGACGCCGCTTTCCTGAAGGAGGTGGAAACGCTCCAGCCCGAACAGGACCTGTACCGGTTCACCACGGATCCACGCGAGGCGGCCGATGCGGCGGACGTCCTCTACACGGATGTCTTTGTGAGCATGGGCGACGAGGCTGAGCGCGAAGCCCGATTGGCGGCGATGGCGCCCTACCGGGTAACCGCCGAGTTGCTGGAAACCGCCGGGCCCGACTGCTGGTTCATGCACTGCCTGCCGGCCCACCCCGGCGAGGAAGTCGATCAGGCGGTCGTCGACAGCGCCCAATCCATTATCTTTGATCAGGCAGAAAACCGGCTGCACATGCAGAAGGCCATCCTGTCGGTTCTGGCAGAAGCGCGCCGGAGCCAGGCCTGAGCCCCCCTTTGACGACATCCATGAGCAACGCATCCTCTCCCAAGAAAATCGTCCTGGCCTACTCCGGAGGCCTCGACACCTCGGTTCTCGTCCGCTGGCTGAAAGACCACTATCAGGCCGAAATCGTCACCTTCGCCGCGGACATCGGCCAGGAGGAAGAGCTGGAGGGCCTGGACCAGAAAAGCCGCCAGACCGGTTCTTCCGCGCACTATACCGTCGATCTGGTCGACGCGTTCGCCCGCGACTTCATCTATCCGATGATCCGGGGGGGCGCGCTCTACGAGAGCCAGTACTTTCTGGGCACCTCCATTGCCCGGCCCCTCATCGCAAAGGCCCAGATCGATATCGCTCGCCGGGAAGGCGCCGATGCCGTGGGCCATGGCGCCACCGGCAAAGGCAACGACCAGTGCCGGTTTGAACTCACCTACGCTGCCCTGGCCCCGGAGCTTCAGGTCATCGCGCCCTGGCGGATGGATGTTTTCCGAAACACCTTCCCCGGTCGCAGCGAGATGATCGCCTGGTGCCGGGACAACGGGGTGCCGGTGGAGGCTTCCGCCCAGAAACCCTATTCCATGGACCGGAATCTCCTGCATATCTCTTACGAAGCCGGTATCCTGGAAGATCCCAACTACGACGCCACGTCCGAGCGCGACCGGGCTATGTACAAGCTGACGACCGATCCGCAACTGGCCCCGGACCAACCGGAGTCCATCACCCTCGACTTCGAAAATGGGAACTGCGTTGCGGTCAACGGCGAGACCCTGAGCCCGGCGGACGTCCTGCGGACGCTCAATCGGCTGGCCGGCAGGCATGGAATCGGCCGTGTGGATCTGGTGGAAAACCGCTTCGTCGGCATGAAAAGCCGCGGCATCTACGAAACGCCGGGTGGCACCCTGCTCCTGTTCGGCCACCGTCAGGTCGAAACACTGACCATGGACCGGGACCTCATGCACCTGCGTGACAGCCTGGTTCCCAAGTACGCCGAGCTTATCTACTACGGATTCTGGTATGCGCCCGAACGCGAGGCCCTGCAGGCGCTGATCGACGACAGCCAGAAAACGGTCACCGGATCCGTCCGTCTCAAACTTTACAAGGGGCAGGTTTACTGCGCCGGCCGGACCAGCCCGCTTTCCCTTTACGATGAACAGGTGGCGTCCATGGAAGGCGTAAAAAGCGACTACAACCCGGACGATGCCGGCGGTTTCATCCGCCTTCAGGGCCTGCGCCTGCGCGCCCGCAAGCTCCGCCAGGGACTGCCGGAAGGCTGAGCTGCCAGGTCGACCGGCAGGGGACCTTTACAACCGGGGGGAAACTGCCCTATCACTTCCCCCCCCTCCACATGGATTGCTCGGATGGTGGAATTGGCAGACACGCCAGACTCAAAATCTGGTGCCCGCAAGGGCGTGCGGGTTCGACCCCCGCTCCGAGTACCATCCCACCCGAGCGGCCGGAAGCCGGCAGGCCTCGAATCGGCGACCGGTCCCTGCTGATTCGGCATCAACCCCCGTTCCCACTGACTGAGGTTTTTACCCCAACTGGGTTGATGTTTCCGCAATAATGTCGATAAGACTAGGCACACATGAAGAGAATCGTCATTGTTGAGGATAATCCGGATAACGCGGAACTGGTTCTGGACCTTTTGGAAGATCAGTATCAGGTCGATATTTTTTACAACGGGGCAGACCTCCTCAACCATCTGGAAGCGGAGCCCGATTTCAAGCCGGATGCCTTCCTGCTCGACATCAGCCTGCCCAACATGGATGGCATCACCCTGCAGAAGGAGCTGCGCAAACTGGAACGCTTCAGCAAGGCCCCCATGCTGGCCCTGACCGCCCACGCCATGAAGGACGACCGCCGTCACCTCCTGGATGCGGGGTTCAATGAATATATGAGCAAACCGATTGTCGACGAGGCCCTGCTGGTGGGCAAAATCGAGATGCTGACGGATGGTGCAGCCTCCAGCTGACGGATTCACCGACGCGCTCATGGCCAACGAGAAAGTCACTAAAGGCCTATCCCTTTGGATAATCCTCATCGCCCTGTTGATCGCGGGGATCGTCGCCACGCTGGTACTGCCCCACCTGTCCGGCGGCCTTCTCCTGATCAACCGGGAGATGATCACCGTGGCTTTCATCGTCGCCGCGCTGATCCTGGCGATGCTCCAGTTCCGGCGAACCCGTCAGCGACTCGAAGCCCTGGCCGAGGTCGCCGAACAGATCGGAAGGGGTCAGTACTCCGCCCGTTCCGAGGATACCGGCGACGATTCGCTGGGCGCCCTCGCCCGGGTCCTCAACCTGATGGCGGAGAAGATCCATTCCACCATCGCCGAACTGGAGGGCGCCTCCAAAAAACTGGAGGCCCAGTCGACCGAGCTGGAAGCCCAGAACGCCGAATTGTCCCGGACTATGCAGCAACAGGAACGCCTCGGCGAATTCCTGACGCGCATTTCCTCCATCGAAGTCAATGTGATCGGGCGCGAGGCGCTGGTGGCCTTGACCGAAACGAGCGGCTGCCCCTTCGGCCTGTTCTATGCCCGGGATGAAAACCGGGATGACCTGACGCTGCTACACAGCATCTCGATCGACGAGGGCATGAAGGCTCACTTCGTGGATGAGGATCCCATGGGCGGCCTGCCCGGGGAGGTCATGCGCCGACAGACCTGGATCGAACTCAAGGACATCGATTCGGAAGCGCTGCCTGAGTTCAATCTCGGGATCGGCCGCGCCCGCATCCGCTGCCTGCTGGGCATACCGATCATGTTCCAGAAGCGCACCCTCGGTGTCATTGTCCTGGCCGGCATGAAAAGCCTGGACCGCAGCAGCAAGCGCCTCCTCACCAATCAGGTCGACGCCCTGAGCAACGCCATGATCAACGCGGTCACTTACCGCAGTTCGCAGAAGCAGGCGGTGATGCTGGAAGAGGCGAACCGTGAACTGCTCGCCGCTCACAAGCAGAAGAGCGAGTTTGTGGCAAACATGAGTCACGAACTGCGCACGCCGCTGAATTCGATCATCGGCTTTTCCGGCATCCTGCAGAAGAACCGGAAGGGCAACCTGAGTGAATCGGACTTGCAGCGGGTCGAGAAGATCAACCGCAACGGGCGGCACCTCCTCTCGCTCATCAACGACATCCTCGACCTTTCCAAAATCGAAGCGGGCCGGATGGATACCATCATCGAGGAAACGGACATTGCTCCGCTCGTTCAGGATGTGGCCGACATGCTCCAGCCCCAGGCCGAAAACAAGGGCATCGTCCTCAAGACGGACACCCCCGAAGAGGGCGCCAGGGTCCGGACCGACGGACACAAGTTGAAGCAGGTCCTGATCAATCTGATGGGGAATGCCATCAAGTTCACCCGGGAGGGTTCGGTCACCGTAGGCATCGAAGTCCTGGATCCGGCCAGCAACAAAATGCGTATCGATGTTATCGATACGGGAATCGGCATTCCGGAGGACAAGATCGAGCATGTCTTCGAGGCATTCACCCAGGCGGACGCTTCGACCACCCGCGAATACGGCGGCACCGGCCTCGGGCTCGCCATTTCCCGGTCCATCATCGAGTTGCTGGGCGGCACCCTGACCTGCACCAGTCGGCAAGGTGAAGGATCCACTTTCAGCATCATTCTTCAGGACAGCGGTTCCAAACCGCCCTTCCCCGGCTCCGGCATGACCCGGGTGCCGTTCGACCCGCAGGCTGAGAGCCAGGAGATCCCGGCGACGCCGGCCCGGGAGGCGTCCTCCGAGGGTGGGGAAAGCAAGCGGCGCACGCCCGAACCGGCAGCAAGCAAGCCGAGTCAGGCTTCCAAGTCCTCGGACGGGGCGAGTGCGCTGCCCGGCCTGAAGCCCGCGGCGAGCAACAGCCGGGAGGAACTGAAAAAACTGCTGCCGATCAGTCCCGGCAAGAAAGTCCTGATCATCGATGACGATGCGGACGCCCGGGAGTTCGTATCCCGCTACGTCCAGGAATTGGGGGCTGAATGCCGGGAGTGCGACAGCGGATTCAAGGCCAAGGCCCTGGCCAGGGAATATCAGCCGGACCTGATCACCCTCGATATTTCCATGCCCGGTATGAACGGCTGGGACACGCTTTCCGTCCTCAAGGAAGATCCCGACACCGCGGACATCCCGGTGATCATCGTCAGCATTCTGGCCGACCGCCGGAAGGCCACGGCCCTCGGCGCGGTGGATGCCCTGACCAAGCCTGTCGCCCAAAAGGATTTCATGGGCGCCGTCCGCCGGACCCTGAACGACGAGACACTGAACGGACGCAAGGTGCTGGTGGTGGACGACCTGCCCGAATACCAGCAGCTGATGATGGCCTGGATCGGCCAGGAGGAAAACGAGATCCGGGTAGCCGGCAACGGCAAGGAAGCCCTTGAAGTCCTGGAGGATTTCCGGCCCGACATCATTTTCCTGGACCTGATGATGCCGGTCATGGACGGCCCCGGCTTCCTGCGGGCCTTCCGGGAGCGGGATGAATGGAGAGACATTCCGGTCGTGGTGGTGACCGCCAAGAGCCTCAGCAAGGAGGAGAAGCGCTGGCTGGGAGGCAAGGCGGACCGCATCTTCCAGAAAGAGGACACCATCATCGACCCATGAGTGACCTTGACAGTCAGTCCCAGACCAAGCCCGGCGAAGAGGCGGGCACCAGTCACCTGAAAAACAAACGGATCCTCATCGTCGACGATGTGGAAGACAACCGGGACCTCATCGAGGTACTTCTGGAAGATGCCGGCTACACCAACCTGGCCCTCGCCGAGGACGGGCAGGAGGCCATCGACCGGCTGCGGGAAGACCCCGACTTTGATCTCATTCTCCTGGATATCTTCATGCCCCGCCTGAACGGCTACGATGTGCTGGAGACGATTCAGGCGGACAATAAGCTTCGGGAAATCCCGGTTATCATGATTTCCGCACACGACAAACTGGACAGTGTCATCCGGTGCATCGAAGGCGGGGCTGTGGATTACATCACCAAGCCGGTGGAGGAAACCTTCCTGCTGGCCCGGGTCCGGTCTACGCTGGATCGGAAGTTTCTCCAGGATCGCCAGCGGGAGTTGTTCCGCCAGGTCGAGGTGGAGAAGCAGAAGTCGGAACGCCTGCTCTATCAGGTGCTCCCGGAGACGGTCGCCGACCGACTCCGCCGGGGCGCACGCCGGATCGCCGACAACCTGGGGGAAGTCACCGTCCTCTTCGCCGACCTGGTCGGCTTCACGGAGTTCTCCGGCCGTGTGGCTCCGGAAAACCTGGTGGACACCCTGAACACGATTTTCGACCGCTTCGACGCCCTGGCCGCGGAGATCGGGGTGGAAAAGGTCAAAACCATCGGCGACGCCTACATGGTGGTGGGCGGCCTGCCTCCGAACAACGAGGCGCATGCCGAGAAGTGTCTTCAATTCGCGCTGAAAGCGCTGGAGGTAGTCCAGGAGACCGATAACGGTGCCGGGCAGCGGTTGAACCTGCGCGTCGGCATGAACACGGGCCCCGCCGTGGCGGGAGTCATCGGTCATACCCGCTTTACTTACGATCTCTGGGGAGAGTCGGTCAATATCGCCAGTCGCATGGAGGCCATGGGGGTACCCGGCTGGATCCAGGTATCGGAGACCACCTGGGACCAGCTGAAGAACCAGTACGTCTTCCAGCAGCGCGGGGAAATCGGTGTCAAGGGCAAGGGCCCCATGCGAACCTTCCTGACCCGTGAGGATGTCATCCATTCACCGGAACTGGCCGAAGAACCCTGGGATCCGGAAAGCTGATGTACAGGGTTTTATAAAATCGATTCGCTCCGGCGAAACAGGAACGTCAATCCCTTGAAGCAGTCGGTTACGACCCAACCTGACATGCGCTACTCTGATTCGCTCGTCTGCCCGACCGGGCGGCGGGTGTTCAGCAGGTTGAGGGCATCCTTCAGCTTTCCCGTATCGATCGGCTTGGTAACAAAGCCGTCCATACCGGAGGAGAGGCAGCGCTTCCGTTCCTCCAGCGTGGCACTCGCTGTCAGCGCGACAATCAGCGGCTGGTCCTTCAGGTCGAGTTCTTTTCGGATGATCTGAGTGGTCTCGTAACCGTCTTTTCCGGGCATCTGGATATCCATGAGGATGAGCGGATAAACCTGGTTCCCAACCTTACGGATGGCTTCCTCGCCATCCCGGGCACCATCGGTCCGATAGCCCAGCCGCTGCAGCATGAGGCTGGCAATGCGCAGGTTTACCGCGTTGTCCTCGACAATCAGAATGGGGCGTTCGGTATGGGCGGCCACGCCGCTCGGGGCGGTCGACGCATCCGCGGCCTTCCCGGCTTCGCCCGCTTCCTTCCAGGCGGACAAATCGGTCAACAGGCGGTTGAGCGTGGCCAGCAGGTTTCCCGGCTTCAGGGGCAACCGCAGGCTTTCCACAGGAAGGTGGTCGGGCTGGTTCCCGTCCACTTGTTGCCTCGCGTCCTTCAGGACAACCACCGGGACCGCGGACGACTCGGCGGCCAGGTCAGTCAGCTGTTCCGGGCCGGTAACCACCAACCGGCGCTCACCGCCTCCGTGCATACCCCAGGTGGCGAGAACGGTCTCGACGTCGGCGGCCAGCCGCTGGTCCGTGAGACGGATATCGGCCCGCCAGCCTGTAAACGGTTGTTCCGGGCGAGGCAGAGCCCGGCTCGCCGCCTGATCCTGGCCGGGTGCCACGGCGGGCAGTTCGACGACAAACGTACTGCCGACATCGACCTGGCTGGTCAGGCCGACTCGTCCCCCCATGAGTTCGACCAGGCGGCGGCTGATGGCCAGCCCGAGACCGGTGCCGCCAAAGTTCACACCGGCCGCCTGCTGGACTTGGTGAAAAGATCGAAAAAGACTGCCCTGCTGGTCGGGGGAAATACCGATACCCGTATCCTCGACGAGGATGTACACGCGGGGAGTGCCCTCTTCGACCGGTTCGACCGCCTCGGCGTCTCTGGAATAAAAGCGGCAGCGGGGCGGACGCGCGGCCAATCTGACCGATACACTGCCCACCCGGGTGAATTTCACAGCATTCCCGAAGAGATTGGAAAGCACCTGCTGCAAGCGGTTCGGGTCCGTCCTCACCTGCCCGGGGCAGTCGGGGTCGATCGTATAGTAGAGGCGCAGATCTTTCTCGCCGGCCGTCGACGCAAAAAGATCGAGAACCGACTCGATGGAGTCGGTGAGGCGGGCCGTCTGCAGATTCAGGTCGATATGCCCCGCCTCGATCTTACTGAAATCAAGGACATCGTTGATGATGTTGAGCAGGAGGCTGCCGCTTTTCCGGATCACCTCCAGTTGCTCATGCTGGTCGGGCGTCAGATCGCTGTCCGCCAGGACGTTGGTCATGCCGATGACCCCGTTCAACGGAGTCCTTATCTCATGACTCATGTTGGCGAGGAAAACGGCCTTGGAGCGGTTGGCTCCCTGAGCATCCTCGAGCGCCTTGTCCAGGTCGCGATTCTTCCGGGCGAGTTCCCGGGCCAGGTTGGCCTGCTGCGATTCGGACTGCCGCACCTGCTGGAGGATGTTGGCGATCCGACGAGTGGCAGGCCGGAAGATGACTACGCCCTGAATGATGAGGATCAGGACGACCCCACCCCATACGGCGGAACTCAGCAGAATCACCCGGTTCACCCGTTCCTTCGCCTCCCGGTCCAGCTCGAATACGATGGCGTTCATGCGCTGGTAAAAGGACCGGACATTCGCCAGGATGTCATACAGCTCGCCCTTTGCCTCGGCGGTTATCAACGCTTCGGGGTCTTCCCGGATTGCACCCAGAAAGCGTCGGGCGGAGTTGCGCACCGCATCGTAGAACGGCTGCAGGGCGGCGAACTCCCGCTCGACAAGAGCCGACCGGTTGGGCGGTAGCCCCGCTTCCGGCGCGCCTTCCAGGAGTTGACGGTGACTCGAGGCCCAGAGCTCCAGCGTATCCTCCATCTCGCGGATAAGGCTGTCTGCATCGGCTGTACTTACCGGCCCGGCCAGCTCGAGCGCCGTCTTGGTCAACTGTAGACTGAGGGCGCGTTGCCGGCCGGCGATATTGACCACACGGCTGTCATTCTCCTGATCCAGCAGTTGAAGGACGATCAGCGTCTGGCCTCCCGTTATCAGAACAACCAGAACAACCAGAACCGCCAGGTAACGGACGGTGAGGCGACGGACGGAGGAAGCCGGATCCACAATAGTTCAGGGCTGACAGACAGGCAGGGTTCACGGGACAACAACAGGCCCCGCCACCTATCATGGTCAGGCCACCCGGATCTTAAAGCTGAAATAAAGGCCCCGGATTCGACTGCCGGATCAGACCAGCAGTTCGTCCGGCACCGCTTCCGTTTTCCGCACTTCGGCCGGAACTCCGTTGACCAGCGGGTAACGGTACTCGCGGCCCTCGTAATTGCGCAGGACCACCTCCTCATCGGTCAGGGACTGGACATACTCCGGATTAATGGGGACCTTGCCGCCACCTCCCGGAGCATCGATCACATACTGGGGCACACCGTACCCCGTCGTGTGACCGCGCAGTTGTCTGATGATATCGAGACCGGTGCGCACGTCGGTCCGCAGGTGGCGGCTCCCCGTAATCAGGTCGCACTGATAAAGGTAATAGGGACGCACGCGCATCATGAGGAGGCGGTGCACCAGACTGCGCATCGTTTCGACGGAATCGTTCACGCCCTTGAGCAGGACCGACTGGTTACCCAGGGGTACACCCCCTTCGCAGGTCAGCCGCTCGCAAGCCTCCTTCAGCTCTTCCGTACATTCCCGCGGATGATTGACGTGGATGGACATCCAGATCGGACCGTGCTTTCGGAAGACGGCGCACAGCTCGGGGGTGATCCGCTGCGGCAGGAAGACCGGGATACGGGAACCGATCCGGATAAACTCCAGGTGGGGAATCGCCCGCAGCCGGCCCAACAGATAATCCAGCTTCCGGTCGTTCAGCAGCAGGGGATCTCCACCCGAAAGCAGCACGTCGCGGATCTCCGTGTGCTCCTCGATGTACTTGAGCCCGGTCTCGAATTCCGGATGGAAGTTGTAGTCCTGGGCGTTCGACACCAGACGGCTGCGGGTGCAGTAACGGCAGTAGCTCGCACAGCGGTCCGTCACCAGAAACAGCACGCGGTCGGGGTACCGGTGCACCAGCCCCTCGACCGGCTTTGTGTTGTCCTCGCCGACCGGGTCCAGCAACTCCTCCGGCGCAGTCGTCATTTCATCCGCCCGCGGAATCACCTGGCGCCGAATCGGGCAGTTCGCGTCCTCCCGGTCGATCAGGTTGAAAAAGTACGGCGTGATCGCCAGGGCCAGCTTCCTGTTGGCAAACAGGCAACCCGCTTTCTCCTCCGGCGTCAGATCCAGATGCTGCTCCAGCTGCTCCACCGTGGTGATGCGGTGCTGCAACTGCCAGCGCCAGCGTTTCCAGTCCTTCTCGGGCGTGTCTGCCCAGTGGCCCTGGCCTTCAAACCAGCGGTCGGGAGCGTCTTCGGGATACATGGATACGTGTTTGACGGTGGGTAAACCCGACCCCGGCCGGTTCGCGGAGGTCTCTTGAAAGTTACCGTGCCTGATGTTGATATTGTGATATTTAAGCTTGTCAATATATGGATGAACGAAATGCTGATTCCAATGGCGCAGGATCTGGAACAGCTGGCTCGCGAATTGTGGACCATCGGGGATATCACCCGTTTGCGGATTCTCCAGTTGCTGCCGCACGGTCCGGACTGCCGGGAAGGTACGCATGTATCCGGCATCGCCGAGCGGCTGGGGCTCTCTCAGCCGACCATTTCCAATCACCTGGCCCGGTTGCGCACGCTCGGCCTGGTACGGCACACCCGGATGTGCCGGGACGTCTATTACTACATTGATCGCGAAGCCGGCGAAGCGGTGATCGAGCACCTGCGGCAGGCCCTGTTGCCGCCGGAGGAGCAGGCCGCAGCGACGAGGCCCTCCGAGAACCTCTCGGTCACCTGAACGCCGGGCCACGGTCCTGACCGGGAAAAACCTTGCAGGGCCGGAGGTGCGATTCACCATGCGGCCATGCCCGATCCGAAAGCCGCGCTCATTGCTCTCGATGATGGAACCGTGCTGAAAGGGACGGCCTTCGGCGCCCGGAAAACCGTGGTCGGCGAGGCCTGTTTCAACACCTCGATGACCGGTTATCAGGAAATCCTGAGCGATCCCTCCTACAGCGGTCAGATCGTGACCATGACGGCGCCCCAGATCGGCAACTACGGGGTAAACCCGGAGGACATGGAATCGGACGGACCCAAGGCGGCCGGCTTTGTGGTGCGGGAGTTGTCCACCGTCGCCAGCAACTGGCGATCACGCCTGGATCTGCCCTCCTTCCTCGAGCAGCACAGCATACCGGGCATCGAAAACCTGGATACGCGCACCCTGGTACGCAAGCTCCGCATTACCGGCGCCATGAAGGCCTGCCTGAGCACCGAAGGCATTTCCCCCGAAGAAGCCGTGGAGCGTGCGCGCGGCTGGTCCGGCCTGGTGGGTCGGGACTTTGTGCGGGAGGTGACCTGCTCCGGTCCGTTCACCTGGTCGGAACGCGAGGCCCCCACCCCGCCCTTTTCGGTACCGGGCACCAGCCTGTATCGGGAACGGGAGGGCAGGCGTTACACGGTGGCGGCCATGGACTTCGGGGCCAAATACTCCATTTTCCGCAAACTGACGCGCCACGGGTTCGACGTGGCGGTTTTTCCGGCCGACACGCCGGAGGAGGCCATTCGGGAACATGCGCCGGATGCGCTTTTTCTGAGCAACGGGCCGGGCGATCCGGCGGCGCTACCCTATGCCCACCAGTCGGTGGCCGCGCTGATGAAGGAGTACCCCACCTTCGGCATCTGCCTGGGGCACCAGATTCTGACCCATGCCCTGGGCGCCGAAACGTTCAAGCTTAAGTTTGGCCACCGGGGCGGGAACCAGCCGGTCCGCAACCTGGAGACGGGCAAGGTTTCGATTACCTCCCAAAATCACGGCTTTGCCTCGACGCGGGAGGAGCTGGAGGGCAAGGGCGCGATCGTGACCGAGGTCAATCTCAACGACGACACGGTCGAAGGGCTCCGTCTGAAGGACTATCCGGTGTTCAGTGTGCAGTACCACCCCGAGGCGGCCCCCGGACCGAGCGATGCCGATCCGCTGTTTACCTCTTTTTACGACATGGTCCACGAAGCCCGGCATTGAGCGGGTGGAGGCTGGCCTGCGCGGGTGATACCGGGCGCGGCGTTGCCCGGGCAGTCGTCGCCACAGGGAAAAACCGTTTTTTTAGCGTCATTGAGAACGGGTTGCCGGGCTACTTCAGCCCTCCGCGAAGCAGCTGCGCCAGGGTGTCCGCATCCGCCGGTGTATCGACGCCCAGGGTCGGTTCCTCGGTGATCCCGATCCGGATCGTATAGCCGTGCTCGAGGACCCGGAGCTGCTCGAGTTTTTCCAATTCCTCCAGCCGTCCCCGGGAAAGGGTCGGGTAGCGCTGGAGAAAATCCCCCGTGTAACCGTACATGCCCAGGTGCAGAAAACAGGCCCCGGGGGTGAACCCGCCCGTGTCCCGATTGAATGGAATCGGGCTGCGCGAGAAATAGAGCGCGCGGCTGCCCGCTCCGATGACCACCTTGACCTGATTGGGGTCCATGAAATCCCGGGCCGCCGAGAAGGGACGACCGAGCGTCGACATGACGGTGTCCGGTTCAGCCAGCAGCTCCGACAGCCGACGAATCTGCTGGCCGGTCACCAGGGGCTCGTCCGCCTGGATATTCACCACCCGGTCCGCCCCGATCGTCGCGTTGGCCTCCGCGATCCGGCTCGTGCCGTTGGGGTGGTCGGCGCTTGTCAGCACGGCGGAGAAACCGGCCTCCCCGACCACCTCCGCCAAGGCCCGCTCGGCCACGGCGAAGTGGAGCGGCACGTCGGGGGCCTGCTGCCGGATGCGCTCGGCCGTCCAGAGGATAAGCGGTTTGCCCTCCACCGGGTGCAGCATCTTCCGGGGGAAGCGGGTGGAGCCCAGGCGGGCCGGCACGATGACTGCCGTGGTCATGAGGGCAGGCGGTGGGGCGGGGGCGCTTCCCAGCGGGGAGCGGGAGCGGTTTCCTCCGGATAGCGGTTACGCAGCCGGTCGGCGGCGGCCCGGCGATTCGTCTTTTCAAGATGCGGCAGGTATCTGGCCAGGCGGCCGCGGGCATGAAACGGACCGCCCTCGCGAATGACGGTCCAGAGCGGGTCGGTGTCGGAGGTGCTCCGCGCCAGGGCGGTATCCTGCCAGGTCAGCAGACGCGCAGCCCCCTCCCGACAGACCTCGGGCTTGTCCGCCGCCAGGTCGTGCTGCTCGTGCGGATCCTCCTCCAGGTGGTAGAGCATCTCCCGCGGAAAGCCGTGATAGCCGTCGTGGTAGGTCCGCATGTAGAGCCAGGGGCCGAAACGGACGCTGCGCTGGCAGACGTGGGCGCACTGGCTGATAACCAGATCCTCCCTACCCTGCTCCTCGCCATCGGTCAAAGCACGGGCAAAACTCTGCCCGTCCCAACTCGGGCTGGGGGGCTGGTCCAGCAGCGCGGCCAAAGTCGGGGCAAGGTCGAGCTGGTAATGCAACCCGTCGTCGGTTCGGCCGCCTTTCACGCCGGGCCACTTGATGATCATCGGCACGCGACAGGTGATGCCGTCGGCGGTGCCGTGTTCGCCATAGATACCCAGCTCACCGAGATTCTCGCCGTGGTCGGCCGACAGAATGATGGCCGTATCCTCATAAAGTCCCCGGTCCCTGAGGTACTGGATGACCTGGCCCACATGCTTGTCCGCGTAAAGGACCCCCGTATCATAACCGTCGATACACCGGCGCAGCCCCTCGAGATCCCGGAAACTGCCGGGCTGCCGGGGGAAGCGGGGGTCCTCGTGGTCGTCGTACATCTGGAACTCCAGCGGCTTGTGCGGACCGGTCATCGCCACATGCCTGTCGAGCACCTCCTGCGTCAGCCAGGCGGGCAGGGGCTCCTCCGCGAAGGGCTCGCCCTCATCCATCGGCACGCGGTAGGGCGTGTGCGGATCCCAGTAATTGACGTGGAGGTACCAGTCGTCCCGGGCCGCGTTGGCCTCCAGCCAGCGCATGACCGCAGGTGTCACCGCTTCGGCCGATTCCGAGCCCCCGCCCCCCGTGTTGTGGATCTCCAGGAAGCCGGCGAAAAACTGGCGGGCGGCATGCCGCTGGCCGAAGGGGCTGATCTGCGCGGTATGGAAGCCCGCCCGTTGCAGAACCATGGGCAGCGACTCCCGCTGGATGACGTCGCTGAACCCGCGGCTGATGCCGTCGATCCGCGGATCGGCCGCCGTCCCGCCGTGCCCGACCACCCCGGACCGGATGCCGAATTGACCGGTGTAGAAGGCCGTCCTGGAAGGCAGGCAGGGCGCATCCGAGGCATAGACCTGATTAAACCGGACGCTGTCTTCGGCCAGCGCGTCGATGTGCGGCGAGGTGGTTCGATGATAGCCGTAGCAACCGAGATGATCCGGCCGCAGGGAATCGATATCGATGTAGAGGATGCGCATGGGCCCAGCATGAGGGCCCTTTCCCCCTCCCGAAAAGGGAAAAGGCCGCCTTCAGGGCGAGACCGCTGTCAGCGACAGCGAGGAGCCTTCGGCCGGCGCCGCGGGGCGGGCCCGGGGGGGCAGATACATCCGGGTCATGATATCATCGACCGACAGGGCGCCTTCGGGAATCAACTTGAGACGCTCCATCAGGTCGATCTCGGCGGCAAAGCGTTCGGGGTCGAGGGAGGCGATAAACTCATTCCGCTCCGGGCGACCGGAAACGAGCTGGTCCTCGATGATCTGACGGCGACTCCAGGCCATGAAGGGGCCGGTGTTTTCGGGGTTGGCGGCCTGCAGCGCGGCATGGGCGCGCAGGTAGGCATCGCTGTCCTCGTCGAGGTAGCGCTCCCAGCCGGTCACGACAGCCTCCAGAAAGGCCCGGGTCCGCTCGGGATACCGGGCCAGAAACCGCCGGTTGGCAAAGAGGGTGGCATACTGGTCGTAGCCGGCGTCGCGGAGGGCCAGCCAGGTGACCTTGGCGCCTTTTTTGCGCAGGTAGTAGGGCTCAGCGATGTAAAAACCCTCCTGCACAAAGCCCTTGTCGGACAAAAACTGTCCGTGTTCGAAAGACTGGGGAATTACCTCAAAATCGATGCCGAAGGTTTCCCGCAGGTAAGGCAGGTAGATCGCCTCCAGACGCGCCATGATCCGGCGCCCATCCAGGTCCTCGAAGCTGTCGACCGGCCCGTCTTCATGGATCAGCAGGCCGATCGGCATGTTGTGGAACACCGAGGCGATGTTTATCAGGGGCAGCCCCTCGTGAATGGCCAGCGCCACCTGATTGCTCGCGGACTGGCCGATGTCCGCCTCGCCGACGGCCACGTGCTGGGTCACGATTTTCCCCGGGCCGCCGGGTTCGAGGACGACTTCCAGCCCGGCGGCTTCAAACAGGCCGTCCGCCCGGGCCTGGTAAAGCCCACCGTGCTCGGGCTCCGGCCACCAGTCGAGCTGGACCGTAATCCGGAACAGACCGTCCTCGGTCAGCCGATCATCCGGCTTATCCGGCCGCGTGCAGGCCGAGAAAAAGAGCATAACGAAGGTGCCGGCCAAGAACGCCAAAGAGTGCCGGCCCCGGTTGAAGGGGGAGTGCATGACAAAGCTGGTTGAAGGTGATCACCCGTCGGCGAAAGCAGCGTTCTCGCGCGAAGGGGACTTAAACTGATGCAGGAACCCCGCCAACCTGCAAACCGACCGGGCAGTTCGGCTCAACCCTCCAGTTCGACCACACACTGCACCTCGACCGTCGAGTCCCTGGGCAGGCCGGCCACCGCGACGGCAGCACGGGCGTGCTTTCCCCGCTCGCCGAAAACCGAAACGAAGAGGTCGGAGGCCCCGTTGATGACCCGCGGGCTTTCGGGGAAACCGGCCACCGCATTGACATAGCCGTTTACGGTCAGGAACCGCTTGAGGTTGTTCAGCGAGCCGGCCTCACCCTTGATGGCCGCCAGCAGGTTCAACGCACACACCTGGGCGCCGGCATAGCCGCTCTCCACGGTCTGCCCCTCGCCCACCTTGCCGGTATGCGTCATCTCACCGTCTTTGATGCAGATCGTCCCGGCGGTGTAGACCAAATTGCCCACCCGGACGGCCGGCACGTAATTCCCACCCGGCGCCGGTGTTTCCGGCAGGTCAAACCCCAGCAATTCCAGCTTTGCTTCATAGTCCATGCTCCCTGTTAACGGCAACCGTAACGAAAAGGAAAAACTTTTTTGCGTGTGGCGACCCGAGCGGTCGGAATCCCGGCGCGGAACCCGCTTCAATTCCCAGCCCGCATGACAGGAGAAATCACCACCTTCGCCCATTGGCGGCGCCTTGTCGGGCGTGATCCCGAAGGTGCCGCCGTCGCCTGGCTGGCCCAGGTCGAGGCCCTCCCGGCGACTACGCGTCGGGCTGCCCTGGCCGCCCTGCCGGACACTCCGTCTCTTGCCTCCGCCTTCCGGCAGTCCTCAGACCGGGCCGATGGCGACCCGTTTCGCGGCATCCCGTTTCTGCTCAAAGACCTGTTTGACGTCGCCGGGGTGCCGACTGCGGCGGGATCGCGGCTTCTCCCTCAACTACGCCCCACCCCGGACCGCACCTGTCCCCTTGCCCAGCGGGTGCTGGGCCTCGGCGGGGCCTATGCCGGCAAGACGCAGATGAATGAATTCGCCTACGGCCTCTCCGGCGAAAACCGCACCTACGGTGATTGCCCCCATCCGCGGTTTCCCGACTTTCTCAGCGGGGGGTCCAGCAGCGGCTCGGCCTGGGCGGTCGGAACGGGTCTCGTGCCCCTGGCCTTCGGCACCGATACCGGAGGCTCGATCCGGGTTCCGGCGAGCTACTGTGGCATCTTCGGCATCCGTCTGGTCCCCAACACCTGGAGTCGCGAAGGCTGCTTCCCCCTGGCACCCAGTTTCGACACCGCCGGCTGGTTCACCGGTACGCGGGAGGACATGCAGACCAGCCTGGCCGCGCTGCTGCCGACCGGCCCGCAGCGTCACCGACCGTTGAAAGGCCTGTGGGTGCCCGACCTCGGCATCGAACTCATGCCGGAGTTGCTGCAGGGCTACGCCTACCTGGCCCATTGCCTGGGCGCGGAGGAGGCGACGGGGCCCGCCAATGGTCTCAGAAAAGCCTTCACCGACGCCGCCCGGGCCTTCTCCGTCCTCCAAAGCCGTGAAGCCTGGCACATTCACCAGGCCTGGCTGGATCCGCACCGGGAGACCTACGATCCGGTCGTCTGGAAGCTGATCGACCGCGGGCGTCACTGGTCGAGCGAAGACATCCGCTTCGCCGAGGAAAAGGAGCGCGCCGTTCAAAGCGCGCTGGCGCACACCCTGGCCACCTACGACTACCTTGCGCTGCCAGCCGTCCCCCAGCCCGCGCCCTACAAGGAGGAGCTGACGCCCGCCTTCCGCGAACGGCTGCTGGCCCTGACCACCCCCGGCAGTCTGGCCCGATTACCCGCCCTCACGCTACCCGTCGACCCCGGCGACAGCCTGACGGGGGGTGTGCAAATCCTGTTTTCACAGGCGGCCGCCGCCATCCCCATCGAGGTGCTGCACCGGGCCGAAACCTTTTACCGCGACCGCAAGTTGACCCACAACCCGTTCGGGCCGTGAGGGACCGCCCGGCCACGGTGATCGTCGCGTCCTCATGTGCTGTCGATCGGCTCGAAGCCCGTGTTGTTTTCCGGTAATTCATGCGGCAACAGGCTGTAGTAGGCCATCAGCCAGAGACTCCAGGACAGGCGGTAAAGCAGACAGGGCAGCCCGAGACCACCGACCGCGATCAGGCCAGGCACCCAGGCAAGCGGCAGGCCGCCCAGCGCCCAGATCACCAGCACGGGCAGCACCCAGGCAAAGACCACCAGCCCGTAGTTGATGACGAGCGGACCCAGCCACCAGCCACTGCCCCGCTGCAGTTGCATGAAACACAGCGGGCAGGCCACCTGCAGACGCAGCCCGTCGAAAATCGGCTTGTGACCACAATTGGGGCAGCGCAGCCGGAGACCCCGCCGAATTATCGTTTGCCGGGAAACTGACACGGCACCCATCCTGTGGCCCTCGCCGCCCGGGCTTCCAGCCTATCCTGACTCCGGTGCCGGCGACTCACCCTCATGACTGCCTTTACCCCTGAAGAACCCGCCGCCCTGCGGGACCGCCTGCTCGCCTTTTCCGACAGCCTGCAAACCGCCATCCTGGAGCACCGCGACGCCGGTCCGGATCAGGCCCATGCCCGGGTCGTCACCCGGACCGCGGCCGACACCCTCTATGGCATCGACGCCGCCGTCGAACCGACCGTCCTCGAGTGGTTCAACCACTCCTGGCCGGCCGATCAGCCGGTGGAACTGGTGATGGAAGGCCTGGAGCACCTGCCCGAGCCGGCCGTGTTCCCGAACGGCACCCCGATCGGGGACACCCGGTGGAAAATCATCCTCGATCCCATCGACGGGACGCGCAGCTTCATGGTCGACAAGCGTTCGGCCTGGATCCTCGTCGGTATCGCGCCCCAGCGCTTTGCCGACAACCGGCTCAGTGACGTCGTGGCCGCGGCCATGACCGAACTGCCCGTCCGCAAACAGCGCCTGGCCGACCAGCTTTCCGCCTTGCGCGGCGACGGTGCCGCAGGTATCCGCGGCTGTCGCAAAAATCTGGATACGCGTGACGCCATCGAATGGCTGCCAGCCCCGTCCACCGAGGGTGACCTGCGCCATGGCTTTGGCGGCCTGGTAAAGTTCTTCCCGGAAGGCCGCCAACGCGCCGTGACTGTCGAGGATCACCTGTTGGCCGCTCACCTTGGTACGCAGCCCGCCGGCGCCTCCCCGCTGGTCTTCGACGACCAGTATATCAGCACCGGGGGCCAGTTCTACGAAATGCTGGCCGGTCGGGACCGGTTTCTGGCCGATCTCCGACCGCTCCTGGCCGAGCCGGGACACGGCCTGGCCTGCCATCCCTACGATTGTGCCGCCGCCCTGATTCTGCAGGAGGCCGGCTGCCTCCTCGAGGCGCCCGACGGCTCGCCGCTCGACCCGCCGCTCGACACCACCACCCCCGTCGCCTGGGCGGCCTATGCCAACCTGGCCCTCGCCCAGTCGCTGCGTCCGCTCCTCCGGCGCGCCCTGCGCGAGCACGGACTGTAGTCCCCATTCCCTCACGGCGGTCGGGGACGACCGCCCTCCCGATACGTGGCTGGAGGCAATGAGGCACCCTCTTTGATCAACGCCAAAGAAAAAACCCGCCCGGCGGTGCCGGGCGGGTCCGAAAAAACAGGGCGCGGGCGTGGGTTACTCCCCGAGCTGGAACCGGGCGAAGCGCTTGACCACGATGTTTTCGCCGAGTTTGGCGATTTTTTCGGTGAGGAGATCCTTCACGGTCTGATCGGGATTCTTCACGTAGGGCTGCTCGATGAGGCAGACGGTCTGGTAATATTTCTCCAGCTTGCCCTCGACGATCTTCTGGATGGCTTGCGGGGGCTTGCCTTCGGCCTGGGTCTGCGCGACCTCGCGCTCCTTGGCGACCAGGTCCTCCGGCACATCCTCGCGGTTCACTACCAGCGGGGAGGCGGCCGCCACGTGCATGGCCAGATCACGAGTCAGCTCCTGAAAGTCTTCGGTCTTCGCCACGAAGTCCGTCTCGCAATTGACCTCGATCAGCACACCGACGCGACCGCCCATGTGGATGTAGGAGGAAACCAGGCCCTCGCTGGCTTCGCGACCGGCCTTCTTGGCGGCCGAGGCCACGCCTTTTTTGCGCAGCAACTCGATCGCCTTCTCGGCGTCTCCGGCGGATTCCACGAGGGCTTTTTTGCAGTCCATGAGGCCGGCGCCGGTGCGGGCGCGCAGCTCACTTACCATTTTCGCTGATATATCGGGCATGAAGGATCGACAGGTTGGGTTGTTTAGATGGTTTCGCGCTCAGGCGTCTTTCTTTTCGCTTGCTTCCTCGTCGGGCGCTTCGGCTTGGGCGGGGGATTCCGTCTCCACTTTTTCGGGCGCCTCAGCCGGGGCGGTGGATTCCGTCTCCGCTTTTTCGGGCGCCTCGGCCGGGGCGGCTTCGGGTGCGGGCGCTTCGGGTGCGGGCACCGGGGCCGGCGCGGGCTGAGCGCTCTCGGAAAGGGTCACCTCGTCTTCACCGTAACCGGCGGGCAGGGTGACCTCCGGTTCGTCTTCGTCGTCCTGGAAATACTGTTCGCGGACCAGCGGCTGGATCGAGCCCTTGGGACCCGATTTGGACGCGTCGCGCTTGGCCAGGCCGGTTTGGGCGGCCTCAAGGATGACCTCCGTCACGATCCGGATGGATTTGACCGCGTCGTCGTTGCCGGGGATCGGGTAGTCGACCAAGCTCGGATCGGTGTTGGTGTCGACCAGCGCGACCACCGGGATTTCCATCCGCCTGGCCTCGGCGACGGCGATGTCCTCGGTCTTGGCGTCGATGATGAACAACGCGGCGGGCAGGGCGGTGACCTCCTTCATGCCCTCGAAGTTGCGCTGCATCCGTTCCATCTGACGACGGATGGCGGCGGCTTCCTTGCCGGGCAGTTTGTCGAGGCTGCCGTCGGCTTCCATGGCCAGGAATTTCTTATATTTGGCCAGGCTGCTCTTGATGGTGGAGAAATTGGTCAGCGTGCCGCCCATCCAGCGGTTGGCGCAGAAGGGCATCTGGCAGGTGCTGGCGGCTTCGCGCACGATTTCCTGGGCCTGTTTCTTGGTGCCGACGAAGAGGATGTCCTTCCCGGAGGCGACAAGTTCTTCGACGTAGGCGGAGGCTTTTTCCAGCAGCTTGTAGGTCTTCTCCAGATCAATGATGGAGACGCCGTGCTGGTGGGCGTAGACGTAGGGCTTGGACTTGGGATTCCAGCGGCGCTGTTGATGGCCGAAGTGGACACCCGCATCCAAAAGGTCTTTGGGCGAGATATTCATGGGATGTTGTGGTTCAAAGCCCTTCCGGGGGTGCCGGGGTCGGGAGAAACGGTCGGTTTCTTTTCAGGTGGGTTGGGTTGTCTGGTATTTCCGCCAGGGCGGGCCGACGGGCCGTATCCACAGGGCGGAAAAGTTCAAAAAGTGATGATCGGCCCGCCGCTTGGCAAGGGCATTTGGCCGCCTTCCGGGTATTTCCGGCCGGTTGTCCTCAACCGGTCGGCAGGCGCCGGCAACGGGCAATCGTCGAGGCCTCCAGATGGACGACAAACTTGTCCGCGTAATAGTCCCCCGCCAGCACCTCTCTGAGCGGCCAGACCGCATCGGGTTCCAGACCGACGGACGCCAGTTCGTCCCGGTACAGCGTTCCCTTGATGTAATAGACACCGCAGCCCGGATCGCGCCGCAGCCGGGGTTTTGCCCAGGCCAGCAACCGGGGAAAGGCCGCCACCGCCCGGCCCACCACCAGGTCGAAACGCTCGGTCAGGGTTTCCGCCCGCGCCTGGCGTCCCTCCGCATGACGCAGGCCCAGCTCGCGCAGCATGGCCTGGACCGCCTTTGTTTTCTTGCCCACCGAGTCAACCAGCAGAAAGCGCAACTCGGGCGACAGGATGGCCAGCGGCATGCCCGGCAACCCGCCGCCCGTGCCGATGTCCAGCACGCGCGCCCCCGGCTTCGGCGTCCAGAAGGCCGCGATCGCCACCGCCGGCGCGATGTGGTGCGCCATCAGCAGATCCGTCTCCTTACGCGAGACCAGGTTCACCCGGCTGTTCCAGTCCCGGAGCAGCACGGCGTAGCGGGCCAGCCCGGTCCGGGCCTCCGGATCCAGGCCGGGGAACAGCTTCTGGGCCAGTTCAAGCTCACGGTTGAAATCATCATCGGTCACACCGCCATCGCAACGCCCCCGGTGGTCCGAGACGAGGCCGAATCCGGGCCCGGTTTTGATCTAATGGTCCATCTCGGGTAAGAGGAGTTTTGCATTCCACAAATAAGCCTGCCATCCCCCATACGCTCATCGTCCTGCTGAGCCTCACCCTCCTCGCCCTCACCGGCTGCCAAACCGTTGAAGGCATGGGCGAAGACATCGAATCCGCCGGCGATTCCATCCAGGACGCTGCCAATTGAGGTAGGGGCAAGCTTACGGAACAGAGCCTCGGACGGCGCCACGGGAAGACGCCTTAGGGGCTTATGCCGGGCCGTCGTGGCGCTGTGCGATGCCGGAGGCGAACTAAGCCTTCGCGACCGGTGCCGCCTTTGCAGTTCAATCCAACTCCGCTATTGGTCGGCCAATGTCCTACCCCGTCGGATAGGTTGGGAAAGGTACAGGCAATCGGTGAATTGTGCTGGGTTCATTCTTCACCTTTCAACGTCCACCTTTCACCGTTTCCAAACGTGCCCGGCTTCCTTCACACCAGCAACCGCCTCGAGCTGCTCGCCGATCACCTGGCGGCGTTGATCCGGACCGAACCTCTCGGCGATCCGCTGGCCGCGGAGTGGATCGTGGTGCCGACACCGGGGCTCGAGCGCTGGCTGCGCTTCCGTCTGGCCGAACAGAACGGTATCGCCTTCAACCTCAGGACCCTCTTCCCCGTTCGCTGGTTCGACGATTTACTGGTCGCCACCGCTGAACCGGGGAACCGCGGGTTTCCCCATCAGCCCGAGCTGGCCATCCGCCTGTTTCATCTCCTGGCCGCCCTGCGCGGCGATCCCGCCTTCGCCGGGCTCGAAGCCTACCTTGCACCGGGAGCCGATCTCCACCGGTTCCAACTGGCCTGGCGAATCGCCGGATTGTTTACCCAGTACCGGATCTACCGGCCAGACCTCCTGGCCGCCTGGGCCGGGGGCCGCGATCCGGGCGACTGGCAGGCCGCCCTCTGGCGACGCCTGCGCAACGACTTCGGGCCGGATGCCGATCTCGCCGGCCGTCTGCAGGCCCTGCAGTCCCGCCCCCCCCCACCGGCCCTGCCCGGGCGCCTGACCTTTTTCGGGCTGTCGCAACTGGCACCGCTCCACCTCGAACTCTGCCGCTGGCTGGCCGCCCACCGCCAGGTTCATCTCTTCATCCCCCAGCCCAGCGGCGACTACTGGACCGACATCCTGGCGGGGCGGCGCGGACGGCTAGCCCGTATCCAGCAACAGGATACCGACTCCTGGGACGCACCCTTCCTGGGCAATCCCCTGGCGGCAGCCCTGGCCGGGCCTCTCCCCGAGTTCGTGAACCGCATCCTCGACGCCGACTTCCATCCCGACCTCGAAGCCTTCCCCGACCCGGAGGCTACCGGCATCCTCGGCGCCCTCCAGGCCGACATCCTCGCCATGCGGGATCGCACGGAACCGGGCAAGGCCCCCGCACCCCTGCCACGCCCCGGCGAGCAGACCGGGCCGGCCGGCGAAAGCCTCGTCGTGGCCGACTGCCACGGGCCGCGCCGCGAACTGGAGGACCTGCAGGAGCACCTCCTGCACTGTTTCGAGACAATGCCCGGGCTGCGGCCGCGCGACATCCTTGTCCTGACCCCGGACATGGAGACCTACGCGCCCTATATTACGGCGGTCTTCGGCAACCCGGAGGAGCCCGGTCGGGCCATCCCCTTCGCCCTGGCCGACCGGCAGGAGCGGTCCGCCTCACCGGTGGTCGCCGCCTTTTTGCGGATCCTCCGGCTGCCGGGAAGCCGCTGCACCAGCCGCGACCTCATGGATCTGCTCGAACTGCCCGCGCTGCGCGACCGCTTCGCCTTTTCCGACAACGACCTCGACATCATCCGGAACTGGATCCGCGAGACCCGGATCCGCTGGGGTCGGGATGCGGACCACCATGCCGAAAGCGGCGGCCCGCCCTTCCCCGAAAACAGCTGGGCGCACGGGCTGCGCCAGCTGCTGCTGGGCTTCGCCTTCCTGGCGGACCAGCCGCGGCTCTACGGCCATGATCAGCCCCTGGCCGGGTTTCCCGCCGGGCACGCGGCCTTGCTCGACCGCTTCCTGCGGGCTGTGGAAACCCTGCTCGACTGGTCGCAGGCGGGCGCAACCGCCCGGCCCTGGCGGGACTGGAGCCGCCACCTGGCCCGGTTGCGGACCGATCTGTTCCGAGAGGACGACGACAACCGGCGCGACCTGCGGTTCCTCGACGGGCTCATCGACCAGGTCGGCGGAGCGGGGCCCGTCGACCGCGAGGAACCGGTGCCGCTCACTGTCGTCCGTTACCTCGTCGAAGCCGGAGCGGGCGAGACGCGGGTCGCCGGCCAGTTCCTCAACGGCCAGGTCACCTTTGCCGCGTTGACCCCGATGCGGGCGGTCCCTGCCCGGGTCATCTGCCTGGTCGGCATGGGCGACGGCGCCTTTCCGCGGCGGGTCCCCCCCGTCTCCTTCGACCGGATCGCGGCCGAGCCCCGACCGGGCGACCGGGATCCCCGGGCCAGCGACCGCCTGCTCTTTCTCGAAACGCTGCTCGCCGCCCGGGAGCACCTCTACATCAGTTATCCCGGGCGCGGGGTGGCGGACGACAACGCACTGCCACCCAGTGTGGTGGTCCGGGAACTCCTGGACTACCTCGACCTCGGCAGCCGGCGACCGGAAGCCGCAACCGGGACTGAAAGCGGCACCGCCTGGACCGACGCGATCCGGCAGGGTCGGCGCCAGGCCTTTCACCCGGATCGCTTCCGCGGCGAACCGGTGGAGCGGAGTTTTTCCGGCATTCAGGCGGCCGGGGCACGGGCCCTTGCGACAGCGACTCGCTCGCCCCGGGCCTACCGGCTGGGTCCCGAACCGGCCGCCTACCCCGGGTTGGGCAACCCGCCCCATGCTTCGGATGACCGCCCGACCGACCTCGACCTGGACGACCTGCTGACCTTTTTCCGCCACCCGCCCGGGGCCTGGCTTGAGGCGCGCACCGGTGCCCGGTTCAGCCGGGAAGCCCCGCCGCTCGAAACGGTGGAACCGATGGCCGCCGATGCCCTCGAGGCCTACCAGCTTCGCGCGCTGGCGACCGAAGCCCAGCAGGCCGGTCAGCCGTTTGACGCGCTGCTGGTCTCCCTGCGCGCCCGGGGCCTGCTGCCGGTCGGGGATAAGGGCTGGCTCGACCTCCGGTCAGCCTGGGATGCCGGCACTGCCCTGATCCGGCGCATGCGGGCCTGGACCGGCGAAGCCCCACCCGAAATGGCCGAGGCTACGCTCCGTCTGCCCGATCCCGCCGGTGGGGACGACCGGTCCCTGCACCTGCGCTGGCAGCAATACCCGGGAGCCGTTCCGCGGATCGCCGACGGCCGGCTGTCCCGCCGCTCGGGCCGGGATGTCCTGGCGGCCTGGATACAGCAGACCGCCCTCCACGCCTGGGCCGACCAAACCGGCCAACCGGTCGCCCCCGAACTTGCCCTCTTCCGCCGGGAGAACACCACCCGGCTGCGTCCGCCGAAGGACCCGATGGCCACCCTGGTCGAGCTGGTTTTCGGAGGCTGGCTGCCCGGGCTGCATACCCCGCTGCTGCTGTTCCCCGCCACCAGCTGGGCTTACGCGGAGGCACGGGGGGCGGGGAAAAACCCGGCCGGTGCCTGTAAAAGCGCTGCCCGGGCATGGTATCCGAATCCAAAGGATCCCAGCCCGGCGGAAGCGGAGGACCCGGTGATCCGGGCGGTGTTTCCCGACTTTGCACCCGATGCGGGCCCCTGGCAGGAGCCCTTCATCGAGCAGGCCGAGCGTCTGCTGGTTCCGGCGGCTGATCACCTGGAAACGGAGGCCGTCCCGTGAGCGACGACCCCTTCGAGCCTTTCGATCTGGCGACGAGCCCGGTCGAGGCCGGCATCACCTGCCTCGAAGCGAGCGCCGGCACCGGCAAGACCTACACCATCGAGGGCCTGGTCCTGCGCCTTGTCGTGGAAAAACGGATACCCATCGAGAGGATCCTGGTCGTCACCTTCACCGAGGCCGCGACCGCCGAACTGACCGGGCGTATCCGCAACCGGCTCACCGCCGCCCGCGATGCCCTCCGCTTCGGGAAGGCCGGCAAGGACCCGGCCCTCACCGGCCTCGGGACTGCCCCGGAGCCGGAACGCGAGGCGGCGCGCACCCGGCTCGACACGGCCATCCTCGACTACGACCGGGCCACCATCGCCACCATCCACGGCTTCTGCCAGCGACTCCTGGCCGAGCTGGCCTTCGAGACCGGAAGCCTGTTCGACACCGAGCTGGAGGCCCGGGACACCACGCTGCTGCGCGAGCTGGAGGAGGATTACCGGCGCAGCCGCTTTTACGGCCGGTATCCCCGGCTGCGCGAACTGGGCGAGGAGCAGCTTGCCTTCCCGCAGACCTTTACCGATCTGCTCCGACGGGTCGCCAAACATGTGGTGCCCCGCGTCGGGCCGGAACCGGCGGTGCGCGACCTGAGCCGGGCCGAGACGACGCTGCAGACCGCGGTCGACCGCGTGCTCACGGCCTGGCCGGACCAGGCGGAGACCCTCCTGGCGGCGTTGAGCGAAGCCAGGCGCTTCAATAAATCCCTCACGGACAAGCTGGAAACAACCCGCCAGACCCTGGACAGTTCGGCCCGGGCCGGTGCACCCGTTGCCGGTTTCTGGAAGGCGGTCGCAACACTGGCCAACGCCAATGACCATGTGAACAAACGGTCGGGCAGGCCCACCGACCATCCGCTGGTTGCCCTGTGCGGGGAAGCCGGCGATGCGGCGGACACCCTGCCGGACACGCTGCTGCACGACTACCTCGCCTTTGCCGCAGAGCACCTCGCCAGCCTGAAGGCGCGGCGGAACATCCGCACCTTCGACGACCTCCTGAGCGACGTCTTCGCGGCCCTCCAGAGCCCGCACCGCGCCTTCCTGGTGGAGGAGGTGGGCGGGCGTTTCGATGCCGCCCTGATCGACGAGTTTCAGGATACCGACCCGCGCCAGTGGGCCATTTTTCATACGCTGTTCCGGACGGCACCGGGCGGGCTGTTTCTGATCGGCGATCCCAAGCAGGCCATCTACGGGTTTCGGGGCGCCGATGTCTTCGCCTACTTTCAGGCCGCCCGGACCGCCGACCAGCGCTATACGCTCGACCGGAACTACCGCTCCGATCCTCTCCTGATCGAGGCGGTGAACCGGCTTTTCAGCCTCGATCCCCACCCTTTCCGGATCGCGGAAATCCCCTTCCATCCCGTGCATCCGGGCCATCCCGACCGCACCGGCCCGACCGACCCCCGCGGCGCGCCGGTCGCTCCCTGCCGCTTCCGCCTCCTCACCCGGGACGGAAGCGATGACGCCGCCGACGAGGCGGAGGACGCCGCCCAAGCCATCGCCCACTACCTCCAGGCCGACCTGCGGATCGAGGGCAGGTCCATCCGCCCGGGCGATATCGCCGTCCTGGCCCGGAGCAACCGGCAGGTGGAAGCCGTGCGCACCGCCTGCACAGCCCTGGGCATCCCCACCGTTTCCCGGACCGAAGCCAGCGTATTCGATACCACGGAGGCCGAAGCGCTGGTCAACCTCCTCGAAGCCTGGATCAACCCGGGCAACCGGGGGCAGGTGGCCGCCGCCCTGGTCGGGCCGCTCTACGGCATGCCCGTCGCCGCGGTCGATGATGACGCCGATCCCACCCGGCTCGAAGCCGCTGTTGCCGGCATCGCCGAACGCCGCTCGCACTGGCTGGCCGACGGGTTCATGGCGGCCTTTCAGGCCTTTCTGCAGGAGACCGGGCTGCCGGCCCGCATCCTGGCGCGGGCCGACGGCGAACGCAGCCTCACCAACCTGCTGCATCTGGCCGAGATCCTCCACCGCGCCGAGACCACCGAACGGCTCTCGCCCGGCGGCCTGGTCGCCTGGTTGACGCTGCGCCGGCAGGATCCGGAATCCCGCGACCGGCAGGAAGATCCCCTCCGGCTCGAAAGCGATGCCGAGCGCGTCCAGCTGCTGACCATTCATCGCAGCAAAGGCCTGCAGTTTCCGATCGTGTTGCTGCCCTTTGCCTCCGCCGAAAGCTCCGCCCGACGCCCGACCTTCCTCGAATACCACGACCCAGCGGGCAACCCCCATGTCGCGCGCCTGACCGACACCTATCCCCCCGAAGCCGACCGGCACCGCGCCGCGCTCGAAGCCGAAGCCGAGGATATGCGCCTCCTCTACGTCGCGCTCACCCGGGCGCGCCACCTCCTGCGCATTACCTGGCGCGATCCCGCCACCAACAAGGATGGCTCACGCCCGAAGAACAAGCAGCCCTCAGCGCTGGAACACCTCCTGGCCGGCGAAATCGGGTTGCCCGGCGCCGCCCGGATCCGCAAGCTGTGCGCCGACCGGCCCACCCCGTTTGCCGAGGAAACCGACGCGGCCGCCGGACCGGTCCCAACCGGATCCGAGGCCGATCCCGACGACCTGCGCCCGCGCCCGTTCCACGGCCGTATTGCCCGCCTCGCCCTCCTCACCAGCTTTACCGGACTCACGCGCCAGGCGGCCGGTGTCCTGGCCGAAGAACCCGATCGCGACCCCGCCGACCCGACCGAGGCCATCGCCCCCGGCGGACCGCCACCCGCCGAACCGGCCGGCTCCGACCGCCCGGATCCGGACAAGCAGGCTTTCCCCGCCGGCGCCCGCACCGGCGACCTCGTCCACCGCCTGCTCGAGACCGCCTCCTGGACCGATGAGACCGCACGCAACCGGAGCGCCGACCGGGCGCTCGAAGCCAGTTCCCCGGGGCCCGGGGCCCGCCCGGAGGTTCTCCACCGGCTCCTGACCGACGCGTTGACCGCCGACCTGCCCGATCCCGCGGGGGGACCCGCCTTCCGCCTGGCCGATCTCCCGCCGGGGGACCGTCGCGCCGAAGTGGAGTTCCACCTGGCGACCGATTCGCCCGATCCGGCCCGCCTCGGGCGGGCACTGGCCACCGGCACCGGAGCCTGGCCGGCTGCCTATCCCGCCACCCTGGAGAACCTGGCCCGGCCGCAGGTGTCCGGCTTCCTGAAGGGCTACATCGACCTCGTCTTCCGGTATCAGGAAAAGTACTACATCCTGGACTGGAAGTCCAACCGTCTGGAGGCGGGCCCCGACCCCTACGGTCCCACCAGTCTCCGGTTCGCCATGGCCCACCACCATTACTTTCTCCAGTATGCGCTGTACACGGTAGCCCTGCACCGGCACCTCGGGCGGCGCCTGCCGGACTACACGCCCGACCGGCATCTCGGCGGCACAGTCTACGTCTTCCTGCGCGGCACGCGACCCGGCGGCGAAGGCAGCGGCTTCTTTACCGACCGGCCCGACCCGGCCTGGGTCGAAGCACTCGACCGGGCCCTGACCACGGAGGCGGCGATATGAACCATCCCCGGCCTGCGGCCCTGCTGGCCAGTCCGATCGGCCGGCTCCTCGCTGAGGGTGCTTCCGGCAACGATGCCGACCGCCTGCGGGAAATCGGCGGCCAGCTGATGGCAGCGATCGGCGAGGGCCATCCCTGCCTGGCCCTCGACCCCGCGGACGAGGCGGACCTCGCCCGGCTGGAAGCGGCCGACCCGGTCACCGTGCTGACCGACCCGGGGCCGGAAGACGATCCCGGAACGCCCTTCATCCTCGATCGCTCCGGGCGGGCCGGCCCACGCCTCTACCTCCACCGCTACTTCACCTACGAACAGCGGCTCGCCGCCGGGCTGGCAGCGCTCATCCGCCGGCGGGCCCCCACGGACGACCGCCCGGACCTGGTTCCCCTCCTCGCCGGTCTGCCCGACCGGGCCGCAGCGACCGCCCGTACCGTCATCAACGCCGCCCTCGCCGACGGACTGACGCTCATCACCGGCGGGCCCGGCACCGGCAAGACCTCGCTCGTCGCCTCCATCTTCGCCGCACTGGATAAGGCCGTCGGCCACGGATCCGCCGGGCAACCACTGGCCATCGCACTGGCGGCGCCGACCGGAAAGGCGGCGGCCCGGCTGGGGGATGCGCTGGCGGCCGCCGACCGGCGGCTGCCATCGGGCTGGCGCCTGGCCGGGGAGCCGGCGACGCTGCGGATCGAACCCCCGGCCACGCTGCACCGCCTTCTGGGCATACGGCCGGATTCCGGACGCCCCCGGCACGGGCCGGAGCGCCCGCTCCGGCACGACCTGATCGTGGTGGACGAGGCGTCGATGGTCGACCTCGCGCTGATGCACGACCTGCTGGCGGCCATCGACCCGGCGCGGACCCGGCTCATCCTGCTGGGGGACAGCGACCAGCTGGCCAGCGTCGAAGCCGGGGCGGTCCTCGCGGACCTGGCCCGTCCCGGGGAGGACCGGCCCTGGGCCGCGCACGTCCACCAACTGACCCACAACTGGCGGTTCCGCGGTGGCGACAGCCTGGGCGAACTCTGTGCAGCCATCCGCAGCGGCCGAGCCGACACCGCGCTCGACCTGCTGGCCGACCCGGACCAACCGGCGGTCGGCCTGGACGCGCTGCCGCCCCGCCTTAGCGTCAACGGCCTGCTCGACGAGGGTGCCCGTGACGCGCTGCGCTCGCTGGTCGAAGCGGCGACGCCGGCGGAAGCGCTGGCGGCGCTCGACCGGCACCTGCTGCTTTGTGGCACGAACACGGGCCCGTTGGGCACATATGCGCTGAACCGCCTCATCGCCACCTGGGCGGCCGACCGCCGGGGCCTGGCTGCCGGGCAACCACGGTTTGACGGCATGCCCCTGCTGGTCACCGAAAACGCCTACGGCCTGGGCCTCTTCAACGGCGATCGCGGTGTCTTCTTCCACGATCCGGAGGACCCCGCGGGCCCGCTCTGGGCCTGGTTCGCCGATCCCGCCGACCCGGCCAGGCTGCGCCGGTTCGCTCCCGCCCGGCTCCCGGCCCACCTCACCGCTTACGCGCTGACCGTGCACCGGGCGCAGGGCTCCGAGGCCGACCGGGTGACGCTGGTCGTCCCCGGGGACGGGGAATCGCCGCTGCCCCCGACCCGCGAGTGGGGTTACACGGCCGTCAGCCGGGCCCGCGAAACGGTCCGCATCCTGGGCGACCGGGGCTCGGTCGAGGCGCTGATCAACCGCCCGACCGAACGCATCTCCGGGCTCGCCCGGAGACTGACCGAGGCCTTAAACCAATGCTCATAATGATTGCGCCTCTGGTGCAGCCTGCCGTTCGGGGCAGCGCATCCCTTTGGGACGGGCGGTAAGTGGGCGGCGTTAGCCAGCACCGACTGGTTCGAGTTTTCTTTTTACCAGGAAGAGCACGAAGGAGACGAAGGCTTGGCTGGGCTCAAAGGACATGTCGCTTCATTCCGTTTTTCAGTTTGGTGACATCACGCATGAGCGATTCCGTTCAATTTCAATTCTCTGCTCAGGCAACGCTGATAGGATGATTCCAGCAACCCTGGACCAGGAAAACGATGTACCTCGGTCGCACATCCGATCACCTGACGGGAAAGCGCATCGAATTTGCTTCCTTCGTGCTCTTCGCGCTCTTCGTGGTGATTCATTCTTTTCTCTCGAACCCCCGCTCAGCCCCGGCGCTCGATGGAGTCACGCAGGCGTTTGATCTCGGTTTCGAGGGTTTCGACCGATTCGAGCAGCTGGGCTTCCCGTTGCTCGGCCTCGTCGAGGTGCAGGGACTCGCGGAGCCGGTCGGCCTGCGCGTCCGAGATGCTGTTGACCATGACCCCGACCAGCAGGTTGATCATCACCAGCGCCCCGACTGCCACGAAGCTCACGAAATACAGGACGGCCCAGAAACCGAAGGCCTGCGGGTCGGGGCCCACCGGGACGGGCCCCTGGGCCGGATACGCCAGGGTCCCGTGGATCGCGCTGTACATCACATCGGTCCAGTCCTCCAGGGTGACCACGCGGAACAGCGTCAGCAGCGCCGATCCAAGATCCCCGAAATGGCCGGGGTCGTTACCCCGGAAAAAAAAAACGCCCAGCACGGCATAGACATAAAAATGCAGGCCGATGAGCAGGCCCACGTAGCCCATCGACGGCAGCGAGCGGATCAATGCCGTCACCAGTACGCGCAGGCGCGAAATCCGGCTGATGATGCGTGTCGCCCGGAGCACACGGGCGAGCCGCATGACTGCAATCCAGGGGCCGGCCGCCGGCAACAGGCAGACCGCCACAATGGTGAAGTCGAAGACATTCCAGCCCGAGCGAAAATACTGCCAGGGTTTCGGCCAGCAGGCGCCCATCCGTACCAGAATTTCGATGACAAAGATGCCGAGGATCGTCTTGTCCAGGAAACGCAGAAACGGCCCGTAGGTGGCCATGATGGGGGGCGAGGTTTCCAGACCGACCACAACGGCGGCGACCAGAATGATCCCGAGGATGGTTCCTTCGAAGGCGGGATGACGGACCAGGCGCTGCAATGCGGATACCATAGGCGATGCGGAACCCGAAAATGTGCCCGCCGCGGTTCGCTTCATCAAGGCGAACCGAGCCTAAAGCTCCGATCCGTCGAGCTCGGCCCCGGACTGCACAACCGTCACCAGCGGAGACTCCGGCATTTCCTCGGCCAGCAGGACCGGAATCTGGATGACGAAGACGGAACCCCGCCCGAGGATGGAGGATGCGGTGATTTGCCCGCCCAGGGTCAGGATGATCTGCCGGCAAAGGGTCAGGCCCAGACCGGCGCCGTCCCCCCGGCGGGTATTGATGTTCTCAGCCAGGCTGAAAGGCTCGAAAATGGCATCGAGGCGGTCCGGGGGAATGCCGTCACCCGTGTCATGAACAGACAGGGTCAGACGACCGACGGGAAAATCGTGATCCTGACGGTCGGAGAGGAAGGCAACCGGCGTATCGGGGTCGGGTTCCGGCCTTTCCTTGAGCGTCACTTCGAAACGGATCGAACCCTCCTGCGTATGCCGGATGGCGTTGTCGACCACCTCCCGAATCCCCTGCAGGAGCAGGTCGCAATCGGTGGCGAAATAGTCATAGGCCCCGCCCTCAAAGCCGAAGTCCAGCCTGAGGCCCTTCCGCTCGATTTTATCTTCGAAGCCGCGACGCAAGCGGGACTCCATCTGCTCGGCATGACTCCATTTCAGGTTGAGCTCGACGCGTCGGGCGGTGAGGGCGGTCAGGTTCAACAGGTTGTCGACCAGATCGAGCATCTGATTGCCCGCGTTCTGAATGAGCTGGAGGCTTTCCCGGGTATCCGCATCCTGGCCCTCGTTGAGCAGCCCGATTTCGGACAGAGCGAGGATGGGATTCAACGGTGTCCTCAACTCGTGGCTCACCATGGCGAGGAAGACATCCTTGGCCTGATTGGCTTCACGCGCCTTGCGGGTTTCAGCCCCCAGCCGGGCTTCGATTTCCCGCAGGGCGTCGACTTTGCGCCGGAGCGCCTCGTTGAGGGTTTTCATTTCGGCGTTCCGGCTCTTCAGGCGGATGCTGATGAAAACCAGACCGCCGATCGTCAGAACCAGGACAAAGCCCGTCAGCAGCCAGGCGCCCAACCACCAGGAGGCCGTATGTTCGAAATGTCCGGGGCGCACCGGCTCGGCACCCAATAAAGACACCGCGGAGAGCAGGCCCAGGCCCATACCTGCGGCCCGGAAGCACAAGCACCCCGGATAATAACCGGCGCGACCATCCCGTGATTTCCGCCGCCACAACCGGGAAGCAAAAAGAGCCCATCCCATAACTCTATCTTTACCTAAGCCCATATCGGCATCAATGCTTTTACGAATGCGCTATCGATTGAAGCTCTCCGGAAAAAGGTTCCGAATGCCTTTCTCCGAACGGCGGATACGCACAGCCCGAACCAATGACGATCTCCCCATCCCCCGCGCAGTCTCACCCCCGCCTGTTCTTTACCCCGGACCGCGTGGATCAGGCGCGCCAGGCTCTGGACCTTGACCCCATCGCGCAGGCGGTCCTTGAGCGCATCGAGGCCGCCGCCCGGAGAACCCTGGCCGCCCCCCCCCTGGAACGGACTCTGGAAGGCCGGCGCCTGCTCAAAGTCTCCCGCATGGCCCTCGCCCGGGTAGCACGCCTCTGCCTGTTTTTTCACCTCACCGGCGAATCGGTCTGGGCCAACCGCATCCGGCAGGAGGTCGAGGCCGTTCTTGCCTTCAGCGACTGGAATCCGAATCACTTTCTCGATACGGCCGAAATGGCCGTCGCCGTCGCCGTCGCGCTGGACTCGCTCTACGACATCCTGCCTGTAGAGACACGGGCGCGCTGGCAGCAGGGGTTGGTCCGGCAGGCGCTGGAACCGTCCATCGAAACACCCGATCGGCCCAATCCCTGGATCACCCGCAAAAACAACTGGGGGCAGGTTTGCCACGGCGGGCTGACCCTGGCCGCGCTGGCCATTGCCGACGACCATCCGGAATGGCTCGACCGGATCATTCCCCGCGCCGTGGAACACCTCCCGGCCGTCCTCGAGACCTACGCCCCCGACGGCGCCTATCCGGAGGGACCCACCTACTGGCGCTACGGAACAACCTTTCACGTCCTGTTCCTCGAAGCGGTCCGGAACAGCCTGGGCACCACCTTCGGTTTGGAGAAGACCGAGGGCTTTGCCGAGAGCGCCCGGTACCTCGTGAAGGTCCGCACGCCCTCGGGCCTTTATTGGAATTATGCGGACAGCGGTCGGGGCGGCATCGACGACGGCGTGCTGCTCTGGATGGCCGAAACCTTCGGCATGCCGGACGTCGCCCGGGCATGGATCAACCACATCCAACCCTGGCTGTCCGGACCGCTGCCCCCGGACCAGGAGGATTCCGAACAGGGGTTCCCCCAACTCCTGCCGTTCTATCTCCTCTGGTGGCCGACGCCCCCAAGCCCGGCCCCGGATCTTTCCGAGCACTCCCCCGCCTGGATCGGCCAGGGTTCCAACCCGATCGCGGTGTTCAACGAATCGAACGGACCGGCCGGTCCCTTTTTTGCCGGAATCAAAGGGGGCTGCGGCACAACCTCCCACGCGCATCTCGACGCAGGCAGCTTCTGCCTGGAGCTCGGTGGCGTTCGCTGGGCCGTCGACCCCATGCGCGATGCCTATGAACGCCTGGAGGCCGCGGGCATCCGACTGTGGGATTTTTCGCAGGACGCGGAGCGCTGGGACCTGGTCGCTTACGGGCACGAGGGCCACGGCATCCTGACTCTGAACGGTGAGCGCCCACGCGTCGATGGCATGGCCACCCTGACCCGCCGGAATCCCGAACCGGGGGAAGCCTTCCGGGTCGTCGTGGACCTCGCGCCCTGCCTGGGGCCGGCTGTCCACGAGGCCACCCGGACACTTGTGGTGACCGACGACCGCACCGTCCGCCTCGTCGATCGACTGGTCCCGGCCAAAGCCGATGCCCGGTTCGCGCGCTGGCGGTGGATTACACGGGCCGCCGTCGGGCCGACAGGCCACCAGGCTTTCCGGCTGTCACAGGACGGGCACCGATTCGGCCTTTCTTTTTCGGGCAGTGCGGTAGCTACCCCTGGCTGGCGGTCACAAACCATCCCCCTGGACACCTTGAAACAGCCGTTTGAGGTCCGCACGCCGGCGGAAACCGCGCTGGATGTGCGTTGGGATCTCGTGGTCGGCGAGCCATCCACGTTGACCACGGAATGCCAGCTGATTGAGTAACCCGCAGCCATGCTGGGAATTCAACTGATCCAGGACCTGGCGGTCATCCTGCTGGCCGCCTGGGCGGCCGGTTGGGTTTGCCAGCGCTTCGGCCTTTCGCCGGTGGTCGGCTATCTGCTGGCGGGCATCGCCATCGGGCCGCACACCCCGCCCTTCTCCTTCATCATGGATGAGGAGCGGGTGCAGATCCTGGCCCAGATCGGGATGGTCTGCCTGATGTTCAGCATCGGGCTGGCCTTCAGCCTGCGCCGGCTCAAGCAGATGGGGCTACCGCTGGTCTGCGCCACCGCCCTGGCTGCCTTCCTGGTTTTCCATATCGCACGGCAACTGGGCCTGGCCTTCGGCCTCGACGACACTGCGGCCTGGTTCTTCGGCGGGCTGGTCGTTGTTTCGAGTTCCGCCGTCATCGGCAAGGTCCTGCGCGAAACCGGCCAGGACCACCAGCCGGCCGGTCAGTACGCGCTCGGCGTCACCCTGCTCGAGGACATCGTCGCGGTGGTCGTCCTCACGATTCTTTCCCCGCTGACCCGGCTGCAGGAGGGAGCTTCCGTGGAGACGGGTGGGGGCGAGCCTGAACTCGGCGTGCTGTTGGGCATGCTGGCCGGCTTTATCCTCCTTGCCCTCGTCGTCGGCCTGTTCCTCGTTCCGCGGTTGATGGATCTCTTCAACCGCAGCGGTACGCCGGAGCTCCGCACCCTGCTGGTGGGTGGCCTGGCCTTTGGCATGGCGACCATCGCCGTCCAGGCCGGGACCAGCCTTGCGCTGGGTGCCTTCCTGATCGGGGCCATCATCGGAGAAACCCGCGAACACCAGGCCATCGAACGCTCCTTTTCCGGTTTTCGCGACATCTTCGCCACGGTCTTTTTTGTTTCGGTCGGCATGACCGTCGACGTGGGCGCGTTGCGGGGATCGCTGGGCTGGATTGCCCTGCTGGTTGTATTCACGCTGACCATACGGCCGCTCTGTGTCGCGGCTGCGCTGGTGGCGGTCGGGGTGCGGGGCCGTACTGCGCTCCAGGCCGGCCTGGGGGTCACGCCGCTGGGCGAGTTCTCCTTCGTCATCGCGAGCCTGGGCGTTTTGGGTGGGGTGGTCCCTGCCTCCTTCAACGGCATGGCGGTCGGTGCCGCCCTGGTGAGCGCCTTGACCGCACCCATCCTGATCGGCAAGGGCGACCGGATTGTCAACCGGCTGGCCGCCCGGCCGGTTCCCGGCCTGACCCCGTTGATCACCCTCTACCAACGAATGCTGGCCGAGGTAGCTTCGCGCGGGGAGGGCAGCTTCATCTGGCGATTCCTCCGGAAACGCATCATCCAGATCGCCCTCGAAGCGGGCCTGGTCGCCGCAGTCCTGTTGTTTGCCCAACCGGCGGAGACCGGCCTCCGTGATCTACTCGGCGACGATCTGGCCCGGCTCACCCTGGGCGTCTACCACACGCTCTTCTGGACGGTCGTCAGCCTGTTCGTGCTGGTGCCGCTTATCGCCCTGTGGCGCAATCTGTCGGCGGTCGCGCTGTTTCTTTCCGAGGCGGCCTGCCCGCCGGGCACCCCCTGGCATCGTCTGCAGGCCGCGGCCAGGGGCGTGCTGCAGACGGTCTTCGCCGGCGGTTTGGCCTTGTGGGTTCTGGTCTTTCTTCCTCTCGGGGAAATCGAGGGTTGGCTCCTGCTGATTCCAGTCATTGTCGCACTGATCGTCGGTCTGGTGGCCTGGCGTCGGCTGATTTTCTGGCACAGCGAAGTCCGGGTGGCGCTCGACAGTGCTTTCGGCGATGCCGACGATACGCTCGAAGGCCTCGGCATCCGCGACCGGATCGGCCTCAGCCCGGTCTGGGGCCTGAAGCTGGGAACCGTCGAACTGCCCGACCCCACCCCGCTGGCCGGCCATTCCCTGCGCGAACTCGATCTGCGCAACCGGTTCGGGGTGTCCCTTGTGACGATCGACCGACAGGGCATCCTCATGCGACAGCCCGGTGCCGACTCGCATCTTTTCCCCAACGACCGCCTGCTGATCCTCGGGCCAGTGGACAATATCCGCGAAGCTGAACGCTTTTTCCGGGATGGTAAACCGTTCGCCGGTCCGGGCGGGATGCCGGAAAGCCCTGCCAGTCTGGAGGAACTGGAGGTCGAGACGCTTCAACTGCCGGCCGGCCATCCCTGGATCGGCCGGCAGCTGGCTGGTCTCGACCTGACCCGCACCACCGGTGTCCAGATCCTCGGGGTCAGGCGCCAGGACAAACAGATCCGGCCGCTCCCCGTCGATTTCCGCTTCGAGGCGGGAGATACAGCCCTCCTCCTCGGTACGCTCAAGGGCATCGACGAGGTGCGGCGGGCGGTGGCCGGCACTGGAGCCGATTAATTTTTGTCATCACCGCTGGCTCGTCCCTTTTTCACCGGCTGAAGCGGCGCGGACCGGGCCACCGTCTCTGCGGGCGTCGCTCCTCGGCCTCTTGGCGGGTGTTTCCCTATGGGATTCCGGAGGTATCTCGGCTTCAGGGAATCCTGCCGGAGGGCAAGCGGCGGACGGTAGCTGTATCCAGATCCTGATACATCCAATAAAACAGGATCCAGGGGTCGAGGAGCGTTTCGATGCCGTCGGCTTCGCGGACGCGGAAGACAAAATGCGTGTGCTCGTGGCCACCGATCAGGACGCCGGCGGTTTCGGCGTAGGGCGTCCCGGCCTCGATCGGCTGGTCCGCCGGCACCAGCAGGCGGATCAGGTGGTGACTTTGCAGGATCCAGGTCGAGCCGTCCGGCCAGCGGTGCTCCCCCCGCCACCGGTTGTTGTTGTCGCCCCGGTCGAGGTGGTTGAACCAGCCGTGGCGGTCAACGGCGAACGGCGCAGTCAGCACGGTCCCGGCCAGGTGATTGATGTCGAGGCCGCCGTGCGCACTGGCCCCGTGGTAGGCGCCCAGCCAGCAGTCGTCGCTGTCGTAGCAGTCGGCGATGCGGAGCCCGCCCGCGGGGAGCGGACACCAGGGATGCAGGCGAACCGGACAATCCCGCAGGCTCGCGTCCTGCACGGCAAAGCGGAAAGCCTTGCGCGGGCGGCATTCCCCGTGCGTTTCGGTCATGTACTCGAAAAGCGCATCCACCGCGTCGGGCCAGATGCGCAGCCCGAACAGGTCATAGGGCTGGTAGAAGCTGGCGTCGTCCCCGACCATCCTCTTCAGCGAAACCGGATACCCGTCGATTTCCAGGTCCACGAAAAAACCGATGATGGTCCGCGCACCGGGTTCTTCCACCTTCAGCTCCTCCAAGGTCGTGGCATGGACATGGGCGCCGGTGCGTTTGCAGGTGAGGGTCCGCGTCTCACCATTGACCAGCGTGAAGGCCAGGGACTCGCCTTCATCGAGTTCGACCGGCGTCAGGGTCGGACGGGCGGTGCGCGCCAGGGTCATGATTCAGGATTCCGGAGTGGAGTGTTCCCGGTCGCAAGCGGAAAGCCCACCCCGGGCGAAGGGCGAATAAAGCAATGGGTATCGCGCCGCTCCAGCAAGCGGATCTTTCATGCGCTTGCTGAAGCGGCGCGGTACGGGGCTGACTGCGCGGCGGCCTTGGCGCTACGGCACGGTCCAAATGCGTGTTTGGAAAGTCCAGTTAAGCGGAAAACCGGCTGCTTTTACACGTGTGGCGGGCCGACCTGTCCGCCATAGTCCCGCTGAGCGGGACGACGGCGGAAGAGCCCGCCACTCCATGGAGACGCCGGCTCTTTCCTGTCCGCCGAAGTTTCAACGTAGGCGGAGGCCGGCGTTCGCGACTCCAGGAAGACTTTTCAAACACGCCCTCATCCTTCCGCCCATTCAGACCTTCATCGTTCAGGGCCTTGGCGGCTTGGCGGTTCAATCCAGGTTGGGATTCACCGCTCACCGGCGAGTGCGGAAACCCTTCCACCATTCCTGAAGGCGCCGGCGCTCGCGCCAGCCGGCAAGAGCGGAGAGCAGAATGCCCCCGATGACCGCTCCCGGTTCGGGCACGGGTACGGCCTCGGGCACGATCTCGTTGCCGAGCCAGGTGGCGCCGTAGACGCCGGGGGCGAGACCGGCCGGATTGCGGAAGACGATCTTGCCGAGTTGATCGTTGGTCAGGCCCATGTTCCCGAAGATCACCTGGTCGGTGCCGCCGCCGTTCACCCGGTCGCCAGACCAGTTCTCGATCACCAGCTTGGAGGGATCGGTCCAGGTCTCGCCGTCGCTGGCGGCGAATTCCAGCACGCTGGCGCCCGCCCCAAGGTCGATCTCGGAGTCGGCGCTGAGCGTCAGTGTGCCGACCACCTCACTGTTGCCGTCGCTACCGAAGGTGCCGCCAGCCAGATCCATCGGCGTGCTGTTGGCGATCTGGTCATCGTCGCTGAGCAGCAGGGTGCCCCCTTCGATGACCAGGCGCTCGGCCTGCACGTTGTTCAGGTTGCCGCCCAGCGTGAGATCGCCCGTGCCGGTTTTGGAAACGGTTCCGAGGTTTTCCACGTTGGAGCCGGCGGTCGTGCTGTCGAAGGTCTGGCTGCCCGAACCGTTGACGGTCATCGTGACGTTGGGCGCATTGGTGATTTCCGCGTTGGGGTCGATGGTCAGGTCGGCGTCGACCAGTTCGACCGTGCCCTTGCCGGCGGCGGCCCCGCCGTTCAGCTGGGCCGTCCCACTGAGTTCGGTATCGAGGTTTTCGATACGCATGACCCCGTTGTCGGCGAGGACGACCGTACCGTCGATTTCGGCGCTGCCGGTACCGGCCGCGGTGCCGGTCACCTCGAGCGCGCTGCCGTTCCCGTCGACGTTGATGGTGTCATCGGCGTCGAGCGCGAAGCGGCTGCCGGTACCGTTCTCGAGGTCGAGGGCCAGGGTACCGCCGCCGGAGACATCGATGGCGGCGGGCTGGGCGGCGGTCCCGCCGGTGGTGAAGTCATCGCCGGCGGTGAAGGTGGCGGTGCCGCCGGAGACGTCGAGCGCACTGTTGCGGTTGAGCGCGATATCGTCGCCGCTGGTGATGTCGGTGGTGCCGGCGGTCTGGGTGAAGGTCCCGGGGGTGTTGCCGCCGGTCGTGCCGAAACTGAGGTCGGAGCCGCCGCCGGAACTGTCGATGGTCACGGTGCCGCCGTTGTTGGTGAGGGTGACGTCGTTGCGGAAGTCGATATTTCCGTTGCCGGACTTGAAGACCGACAGCTCGCCGCCGGTGCCGACCGTGATGTCGCCGTTGCCGAGAAAGGCGTTGGCATCGCTGCCGCCGCCGAAGCGGAGCGCGCTGTTCACCCGGCTGGCGCTGCTGCCGACAGTGACGGCGCCGTCGTCGACGGTCAGGCCACCCGAGAAGCTGGTGTCGCCGCCCTCCAGGTTGAGCGTGCCCCCGCCGTCGACGGTCAACGCGCCGGAACCGGTCAGGTCGCGGTTGTCGCCGAAGGTGGCAGTGACGGCCGGATCGATGGTGAGGGTACGGTTGCCGGACCAGCCGATAGTCTCGTTGCTACCGCCCTGGAAGGTGAGGTCGTTGCTGCCGCCGAAGGTGACGTCTCCGTCGAGGTTGATCGAATTATCGATGGTCCGGTCGGCCCCGAAGGCTTCGACGGTACCGCCATTGAGCGTGAGGTCGCCGGAGCCGAGGGCATCATTGTCCCCGATCTGGAGGGTACCCCCGTCGAGGGTGGTGCCGCCGGAGTAGGGGCTGCTGCCGTTGTTGAGGCGAACGGTGCCCGGGCCGTCGATCACGAGGTCGCCGGCGTCGCGGACCTCGCTGTTGACGACAGTAGTGCCGGAGCCCTGGAAGGTGACGGTGTTGCCGGAGGTGTGTAGGTAATCGTCACCGCCGGCCTGGCCGAGCGTCAGCCCGGTGGCGCTGGTCGCGTTGTTGGAGATGCGGAGGTCGTCGGAAGCGCGGATGTCGGTGAAGTTACCGCTGCCGGTGCGGCCGATGATGTGTTCGCCGTCACCGAGGACCGTGAGGTTAGCCTGGGTGGAGCCGGTGCCGTCGAAGATCAGTTCGCGGATATCGCCATCGGCGGTAAAGGTGTAGTCACGGCTGCCGGTGGCATTGATGACCATGGTGCCGACGGTGCGGTTGCCGTTCAGGGTGACTGTCTCAGGGGCATCCGGAATGGCGTCGCCGAAAAGGACCTGCGTGCCGGCGGTGCTGTCGGGCGGCGCTGTGTTGTCGACCCAGGGTTGGTTAACCCCGGCGCTCCAGTTGTCGTTGGCGCCCTCACCGTCCCACTCGAAAAAGCCGCTGGTCTCGGGCACGACTTCGTAGAGGCCACCGCCGAGGTTGATGAGCGTGGCGTCGCCCCAGCCGGTGAAGGTGATGTTGTCGATCAGGCTGCCGCCGAGCGAGCCGGCCGTGACCTGGAGACGGGTGTCGCCGTTGCCGCCGAGGTTGCCGATCCAGTTGTCGATGGTCAGCTGACCGCCGTTACGGGTCATGTCGTCGAAGGTCAGGTAGCCGCCGGCTTCACCGAGGAAATCGAGATCGGAGGTGGATTGAAGCGTGAAGGCGTCGAGCGTGTCGCTGATCCCGTCGATGGCCAGCGTGCCGCCGTCGAGCGTCATGTCCATGGCATCATCGAGCGTGTCGGTCGCGCCGAGGGTGAGCGTGCCCTCATCGACGGTGAAGGTGCCGGTGGCGGTGTTGCTGCCGGTCAGCGTCATGTTGCCCGAGCCGGTTTTGGTGAGGCCCGCCGCGCCATCGAAGGTGCCCGAAAACGTGCTGTCGGTATCGTCGCCGCCAAAGGTTAAGATCCGCGAGGTGGCGGTGTTGCTGAGCTGGACATCGCCCGCGCCGGCCAGGCTGCCGACGGTCTCGCCGCCGTCCTGCAGGTCGAGGGTGCCTCCGGCCTCCACCGTAACGCGCGCGTTGTCGTTGATCTGGTTCCAGATGCTGGTGTCGAAGGTGCCGCCCTCAATGGTCAGGTCGCCGATGCTGTTGAGGTTGGCACCGCCGGAAAGATCGACGGTACCGGCACCCCGGATGGTCAGGTCCTCGCCATTGCCGGTGATGGCCTGGCCGAGGGTGAGCGTGTCGCTGCCGTTCGCGACGCCGATCGAACTGGCGGACTCCAGCTCGATGGTGCTGTTCCAGGTCTGGGTACCGTTGGCGCTCCAGAGCGCCGCGGCCCCGGCGGCTCCATCGCCGTTCAGGAAAAGGTTTTCGCCGCTGACGCTGAAGGTCCCGTCGAGGGCAAGCGTGCCGCCGTCGCTGACGGTGGTGCCGGTGGCGGCGGACGACCAGGCGGCGCCGAGCGCCCCGTTGTCGGTGATGGTGAGGGTGCCCGCCTCGACGGCGGTGGTGCCGGTGTAGCCGTTGTTGGCGGACAGCGTGGCGTTGCCGGTGCCGGTCTTGATGAGACCGGAGCCGGCAGACCAGGGGTCGGTGATCTGGCCGGAAACGGTCAGTTGGCCACCGCTGCCGACCCGGAGGGTCAGATCATGGTCGGCAGTGCCGGTGCTGAGCGTCCCGCTGTGGATCAGCGTGGTCCCGGCGTCGGCGGCGACGGTGGCATCCGCATCCAGGGTGGTGTTGCCCGTCCAGATGTTGGTGCCGCTCAGGTTGCGCAGGGCGCCGAGACCACCCTCGCCGCCGCCACTGATGGTGAGGTTCTCGCTGTCGAAGGTGATGCCGCCGGCGAGACCGAGGGTGCCGCCGTCCTCGACGGTGGTGCCGGTGCCGGTGGTACCGAGGGCACCGGCGTCTTCGGCACGGAGGATCCCGTTTTCGACGGTGGTGGACCCGGCATAGGTATTGTCGGCGGCGAAGGTGGTGGTGCCGTTACCGCGGACGATGACATCGCCGCTGCCGGAGATGACGCCGGTGGACTCGGTGGTGCCGTCAACGGCATTGCGGATATTCAGGGTGTAGCCGGAGCCGGTGGTGTCGATGCCGCCGGACAGCAGGAGATCCCCGTCGGCCAGGTTGTCGATGTTGAGGTCGTTGGCGAGCGTGATGGCGTTGGCGATGCTGTGGTCGGCGTTGCCGTTCGGGCTGTTGAGGATGTTGAGCGAGCTGGCTCCGCCGCCATCGGTATCGAAGGTGATTCCGCCGGACCCGTTGAGGGTGTAGGACGTACTCCCGTTGAAGGTCATTGAATCGAGGACGGGGGAGACGTTGAGGTCGACGGTCTGGGCGGTCGTGGTGTCCGGGAACTGGTCGGTGAAGAAGACGTAGTCGTGATTGCCGGGCACGCTGTCCTTGTCCCAGTTGGTGCCGGTATTCCAGAGCGTGTTGCCGTTTTCGTCGTCCCAGTAAAAGGCGTTGGTGCCGCCGACGACCTCGATGTCGAGGTTGCGGATCTCGTAGACTTCCTCGAGACCACCCGTCGAACCGGCGAACCCGAAGCGGAGCTGGTCAGGCCGGGCTCCCGGAATGGCCACCGTGAACAGGTCCGTCATCGCCCCCGAAAAGCCACTCTGCATCCGCACCGTCAGGTTGTTCGACGAATCCAGTTGCATCTCGAAACGACGGAATTCGGAGGCATCCTGATCGGGCCGGTTGGGTGAATTCGGGAAATCCATCCGGAATCCGGATCCGAATACGTCAGTCAGCGAATCAACGGTCCCCGAATCGGTGCCCCCCAGGAAGTTGTAGCCGGTCTGGCCACTGCCGGGGCCGCGCACCGCAACTTGTCCCGGCTTGAAGCTGGTGCCTCCGTTGCGCCCCTCGGTCGGGTTCGAAAAATTGCCGAAGACATCGAGACCCGCACCGACGTAGCCACCCCCGAGGCCGTCGACGCCCGTCCGGTTGGCATAACCCAGCGAGCCACCGAAGGCTCCCGGCGAAAAGGGCTGGGCGGCATCCCAGAGAAAGGCCGTGATCCCGTCGGCGGGGCTTCCGGTCGGCTTCCAGAAAGCGAAATCGAAGCCGATGGTGATGTCGGCACCATCGCCGGCGAACGAGGTGTCGAAAGCAACCGCGTTGGACTGGTTGCCGGTGGTGGTGGCGAGGCGCAGCCAGCCGTTGCCCGGGTTGTCGATCGTGGGGGCGCCGGACTCAGGATCATTCGCGTCGGGGGTGGCATTGGCGGTCAGGCGGGGACCGGGGCTGGTATTGCCCTGCGAAAAGGCCCAACCCGGAGCGGTTTCGTTGGTAAAGCCCTCTGCATAAACCAGCTGGCCTTGCGCCACGGCCGGCCAAAGAAGCGCCATCAGGCAACCGAGGACAACACCCACGCGCACGCAGGTGCGCGCAGATGAGCGGCTGGAGCCGAACGGAGGGGCTAAGACTGGATTGAGAGGCTTCACGGCAAAACAGTCCTAAAGGACCTATTTCCCCCATCGGATAGCGTTGAATCCCTTAAGCGTTTTAGGGTGAATCCCCCAAAATACACCGATTTCGCGTATGCTTTGCCGGGATTTTTACAATTCAACAAGCAATAAGACCATTTGGCCTTATTGAAAGCGATGCACTAGGGCGTGTTTGGAAAGTCTGGCCGGAGTCGCGAACGCCGGCCAAAGAGCCGGCGTCTCCATGGAGTGGCGGGCTCTTCCGCCGTCGTCCCGCTCAGCGGGACTATGGCGGACAGGTCGGCCCGCCACACGCGTAAAAGGCGTCAGTTTTTCGCCTATCTCGACTTTTCAAACAGGCCCTAACCCGGTTTTACATACTAAACCGAATTGCTCAGCGGAGCGCCGCTTCAGCAAGCGGATCTTTCATGCGCTTGCTGAAGCGGCGCGGTACGGGAAGGTATCCCGTCGAGCGTCGGCATCGTGGCGATCGTTGCGTCGTGGCGTGAACGGTATCCGGCACATACCCTTCACCCCTCTGGCACGAGACGGACAATCCGGCCGGGCAGACGCGGGCTTTTCCGGCGATCATTGACGATGACGTAGAGGAAGCCGTCGGGCCCGTCCGCGACATCGCGGACGCGTCCCAGGTTCTTGAAGACGACGGCCTGCTCGGTCACCTCACCGTCGCGAATGCGCACCCGCCGCAGTTCTTCGGCAACCAGCCCCGTGACGAAGAGGTCGCCGGTCCAGGCCGGAATCCGGTCCCCGGTGTAGAAGGCCATGCCGCAGACGGCGATGCTGGGTGTCCAGTGGACGACCGGCTGTTCCATGCCCGGCGCAGCGGTGCGGTCGGTAATCGGGGTCCCGCTGTAATTCATGCCGTGGGTGATCACCGGCCAGCCGTAGTTGGCCCCCTGCCGGATGATGTTGAGTTCGTCGCCGCCACGGGGACCGTGCTCGGTTTCCCACAAGACGTCAGTCTCCGGATGGAGGTCCAGGCCCTGCGGGTTCCGGTTCCCGTAGGTCCAGATCGTGGGATAAGCGTCCGCTCGGTCGACGAAGGGATTGTCGTCCGGGATACGACCATCGTCGTGAAGCCGGTGGATCTTGCCATTGGGCCGGGTGAGATCCTGAGCCAGGTCGCGCGATCCACGGTCGCCGATCGCGAAATAGAGGTAGCCATCCCGCAAAACGATGCGTGTCCCGAAGTGATAACTGCCCGACATCGCAAAACGCTCCTCCACCGAAAAGAGGATCTCCTGGTCGACCCAGGCACCGTTCCGGATCCGCCCTCGCGCGACAGCCGTCATGCCACCGAAGGCACCGATCTTTTCGCTGTACCCCAGGTAAATCCAGCCGTTGTCGGCATAATCGGGGTGAACGGCGACATCGAGAAGGCCGCCCTGTCCGGCATGCCAGACCCGGGGCGTTCCGCTAACCGGGCCTATCCGTTTTCCGGTCTCGGGATCGACCACAAACAGGTCACCGGAAATCTCGGTTACCAGCAGACGGCCATCCGGCAGAAAATCCATCCCCCAGAAAATGCCCGGTTCTTCCATGACCGGTTCGAGGCGGAAGCGGACATCCCCGGCGGACCGGACCGTATCCGGGTTGATCGATTGCTTCGGCGGTTCGTACCGCTGGGCCTCGTTCGCGCGCTCGCGGATATACACCACCAGCGACCGGATCTGTTCCTCGCTCAGGGCGTCACCGTAGCCCGGCATGCCTGCATCGGGCAACCCTTCGCGGATAACCCGCGCCACCGACTCATCGTCCGCGCCGTATTTCCAGACCCCGTCCACCAGCGAGCCGCCGGTTCCGCCGTTCAGGTCCGGTAAATGGCAGGAAGCACAGTAGGTGTCGTAAAGCCTGGCGACCCGGCCATGCCGGATTTCCTGGCCGGGCAGCTCGGCAGCCACCAGCACCAGAATCAGGACACCTGTCGAGAGGGAGAAACGCATCTGCGTTAAACTGGCTTTAAACCCGACCGGGTCAACGAAGGGACCTTGGATTCACCGCAGGGATCGGTAGCGTGCCTGGCGTGCCCCTCGTTCCCCAGTCCGGTTTCCGCCCCGCCTGGTGGGCCCGCCATCCTCACCTGCAAACCGCCCTGCCCACGCTGTGGCGCCGCGTCGCCTTGCCGATGCCCTATCGCCGCGAGCGTATCGGCCTGCCCGACGACGACTTTCTGGACGTGGACTGGCTGGGCGACACCACGGGCCAGCCCGAAGGCGCCGCCCTGCTGCTGCATGGCCTCGAAGGATGTAGCCGCACCCCCTACATGCTCGGGCTCGCCCGGGCGCTTTTCCACGAGGGATGGCGGGTCGGAGCGATCAATTTCCGCGGCTGCAGCGGGGAGCCGAATCGCCTGCCCCGGAGTTACCACAGCGGAGCCACGGAGGACCTGCGGGCCGTCCTTGAACGCAGCCATTCCCTGGCCGACCCGACCCTCCCGATCGTCCTGGCCGGCTTCAGCCTGGGCGGCAACCTGCTGTTGAAGTATCTCGGGGAAGCCCCGCCCGATCCGCGCATCCGGGCGGCGGCAGCGGTTTCGGTCCCCTGCGATCTGGCGGAGAGCGCGGGCCGGCTGGCGGAACCGGCCAACCGGATCTACATGCGACGTTTTCTGCGTTATCTGTATCAGAAGATTCGAGACAAAAATCGAAGCCTGGGGACCGATTTCGATGAGGCCAGCTTTCGGCGGATGCGAACCTTCAACGAATTCGACGGGGCCTATACTGCGCCCGAGCATGGCTTCGAATCGGCGGAAGCCTACTGGTCGGCCTGCAGCGCCAACCGGTTCCTCGAAGGAATAAGGACCCCCACCCTGCTGGTCCAGGCGGCCGACGATCCGTTTCTGGGACCGCGGTGCTATCCGGCGGGAATCGCGGAAGACCACAAGGCGCTGCACCTGGAGATGCCCACCCACGGTGGCCATGTGGGGTTCATGGAGTGCCTGCGCGCCCCCGGCCCCTGGTGGGTGGAGCGCCGGTTGGTTCAGTTTTTCAACCATCGCTTTTGAGGCGCTGCCAAACCACACGGCCGCCGGGGACGGCGGCCCTCCCCAGGCTGTTCAAGCCGGGAGGGCGGTCGTCCCCGACCGCCGTTGATCCTGAACCGGCCTCAAGGCCAAAACACGCGCGGCCGCCGGGGACGGGGGCCCTCCCCAGGTTAGATGACCAGGCGGGAGATAAATAAAAAAGGCCGCTCCGGGTTTCCGGAGCGGCCTGCAAAAGACCAGAGGTGAGCGACTGCCTCAGGCGGTGGCGGGTTTGGCGACCCCGGCACCTTCGAGATCGGGATCCTTGCCATCGGCCTCGGTCTTGGCCCGGGCGATGTGATAGATCATGATCCCGTAGCCGCACTTGGCGGTCACATCGGCGATGGTGTACCCGATCTGGATGAAGACGACGGCACCGGCACCGGTGAGGCCGATCATCGGACCCATGTAGGCGATCGGATAAAAGCCCCAGGTGGCGAGGGTCAGCAGTCGGATGTTGCGGAACAGGACCCGCACCTTTTCCGGCTGCTCGTTCATGGTCTTACCCAGTTCGAACCACAACACATAGAGGATGTACACAAAGGGGATCGTGCTCAGGGTACCCCAGAGGGCGCGGGTGCCGTTGTTGTCGGCGACCTCACCCGGATAGCCGAGCGCGATCATCAGGAACGCGGCAATCGTCAGGCGAGCCAGCAGGGAGCGCGATTTGGCTTTAGCCAGAGCCAGGACGGCCACCAGTTCCACCATCAGCAGCGGCACCGTCAGGAGCCAGTCAACGTAGCGGTAGGCGTCATTGAAGGGTTTGCCACTTGGTGCGTATTCGCCACCGGAGAGGGTGAACGCGTCAGCCCAACTCCCGAAGATGCGGGAATAGTGATAGGCGGCAATCCCCACCACGAGGGCGGAAATGAGGAGCGACATCCGGTACTTCGTCCCCACGTGCTGACGCGCGAAGAGGAAGAAGACGAAGGACGCCAACATGCAGGCCAGGGCGAAGGACAGCATGTTGTAAACAAGGCTGTATTGGCCGATAGTCAGGGTTTCCATAGGTATTCAGGTTAGGGTTGAGCGACCGGAAGGGTCGCTGGTTTAGGCGTGGACTGAGAACACACAACAGTGTGGGAAAGCGTGGAGCCGAAGTCCCAGCAGGCGGTTACCACCGCATGAGGCAGGGTAACGATGGCCAGCAGCACCAGATAGATGCCTAAAACGGCCAGGGGATTAAGCGCAGCGCCTTGCGGTCCGAACAGGTAGACGGCCAGTCCCCCCAGGATCGCAAGAGCCCCTGCCGTGTAGGGCAGGCCGCGGCGATGGATGGCGACCAACGGGGCGAACCAGCCGACCGACGGACGGGCGGCGGGCTGCAACAGGTCAACCAACCGGCCACAATGCGGCAGGCTGTGCCAGAACAGGAAATAAAGGCCGATCGCGGCAACCGGATCCAGGATCAGGAACAGCGCCACCAGCATGCCGGCTTCGCGCAGCCGGTTTCCGCGGTGGGCTGGCATCCAAAGAACCAGGCCGAGACAGGCCGCACCGATTACCCCCAGCGATACGAGCAGCAGGGTGAGCCCCTCCAGACCGGTAACCGGGCCGAACAGGCCGAGAGTACCGGCCAGTACCGACCGGGTGACCTCGGGGTGCAGTAACAACGGCAGGGCCATCGGAAACGCCCCACGCCAACCGGCGTCGAGGAGGAAACCGACGGTCCCGGGGGAATGACCATACCCCTGACGCGCCATCCAGGAGGCGTCCCCACTGCCCCAGTGCCAGGCAGTTAACAGCAGAAAAAAGCCGAGGGCCAGAGCCGGAGCGCCGAACCAGACGAGAAGATAGAGACCGGCCAGGGCCACATAGCCGACAAAGAGCAGAGCCGTGAAGCCCGGGCCGCGGTCGGACCGTTTACCGCCGGCCAGTTTTTGCCCCACGGCCAGATCAAGCGACCCGTGCGGGATTCCGAAAAGCACCAGGCTAACCAACAGGGGAAACCAGCGCGCCGGCTCAAAAAGTTGCGTTGCGGCCCAGAGAAGCGGTATTGCCGCCAGGAGACCGTAGCGGCTCACGCCCTGCAGGCGGTGAAGGCTGGTGGCGTCGACCGTCATGTCCGGAAGGGCCGGGTACGGGGAAGACAGGCGCGAAGCGTTTGGAGGATCGGCCGGATCCGCGCCCAGTCAGTGGCCACCGCGTGGTGGAAACAGACCAGCCCCTGAATCACCATCAGGTTGGTCAGGGCAAAAAAGAGAGCCTCTTCGATGGGCAGATTGCCCAACATCAGGCCGGTGGAGGTCTCCGGCGCGATACGCCAGATTCCCGACGCAAGCGCCCAGCTGTCCGCCGCCCAGAAGTAGAGGGTCGGTGCTACCCAGACCGGCCAGAGGCGCCGACCAAGGGAAACGATGTCCGCCCAGCCGTAGGCCGTCTGGATGGCCAGGACCGGACCGGCCCAGGCGAGGATAAGCCCGAGGTAGCGGGTCTTCGGGAAGGCGATCAAGAGCGCACCGATGAGCGTGATTCCGACCCAGAGACCGGCGACGAACATGTTGGCCTTGCCGACCCGGCTGGGGGCTGGTTGCCACCGGGCAACCACACCGGTGAGCAGAAATCCGACGAACAGCGGCTGCAGGATGAAGAACAGATACTCTTCGACCGGAACATACCCGATCCGACCAAGGACGGCGGTTTCCGGGTAATCCCAGATATTCAGCGCGATCAGAAGATTGTCCCAGGGCGTCGTCCAGATCATGGCTGCACCAATAATAAAGAGCAGCGCATTCCGGCTTCGCCTGTTTCCAAATTCAGGCCAGACCAGGGCACCTGAAAGAATCAGGACCGGAAGGAGGCAGAGCCAATGGAACTGGAGATAGGATGTGAGCAAAGCAGTAGCTATCGCACCGAAGTGCGTTAGTTGAACGCAACCAGCCTGATGATGGGGTAGACCCGACAGGAATCGGGGAGCTGGTTGCCTAGCCTACCGCAAAGGACTGAAGCCCGGCTGATTGTCAAGCCGGCGCTAAAATAATTATTCCTTCAAGGGCGTCACCCGAACCCGGTGGTAGGTCACCCGCGCCTGGTGCGCCACCAGCAGTGGCGCTCCCCAATTGAGTTCCCCTTCGAGGCCCAGACCCGCCAGGTCCCACCCGTCGGGTTCCGGCTCGCCCGCAGGAAAGACTTTCATGCGGTAACGGTTCATCTGGCCGCCGGGATTACTGCGGGCTTCCGCTACCAACGTGTAGCGGGTCTGCGGGTCGAAGACCCGGTCCGATTCGTCGTCCACTTGTATGGGTTTGAACATATTGCCCATCAGTCGCAGGCGGGCGGGGCGCAGATCCGGTGACGTGTCCAGATTCGCGATAACGCCGTACGGATACCAGCCGCGGCGGGGAAACTGTTCCTGCCAGTCCACGTGCCCCGTGAAGTAGCAGACCACACCGGCCCAGGCCCCATTGCTCGGCAGGATAGCGTGGATCGGATCTTTGCTAAAGCTGTGCCAGGTGACGTCCACCTCCACCCGGTAATCGCGCCAGTTCATGTCGCCGAGGCCGATACAGCGGTCGTACCCCGGCTCCACCGTCGTCAGGCCATCGTCCGTTGCCTCCCAGAGCCCGTCCACGATCTCATAGGCCTCCGGATCCCAGCGGCCGCTCAGTTCAAAGCCGACGTCGGTCAGCTCGGTGGCCGATGGTTCTGCACGCGTCACGGTGATCGACTGCGATACCTCGTTGCCCCGCTTGTCTGAGGCGTCGATGAATACCTCGATCGGTTTGCCGATCGGCAAGTCACGTCGCTCGATCTCGAAATTGAAGTCGCCCCCGCCAGCCAGACGGTAGGCGGTCGGCCCGGTGGAGAGGGGTTTCCAGAAACGAAGATCCGGTACGCGCGCCCGCACGTCGTGCAGCCCGTGCCGGGCCGTTACCCGGCCGAGGATGTTTACCCAGCGCTGCGGCGCGCCGTGTCGGCCCAACTGCGCTCCGTCGGGTGTCCAGAATTCGATGTGAATGGGGTCGTGTGTCATGGGTGTCGGGATAAAAAGGAATCGACCTCGGATGCGGTCGGGATGCTCGCCGCGGCGCCTGCCCGTGCCACCGACAGGGCCGCCGCCGCCGCGGCCCGGCGAAGAGCGACTGACGGGGCCTGCCCGTCCGCACGCGCCTGCAGGAAATAGCCGGTGAAGGTGTCGCCAGCACCAGTCGTATCCACCGGCTCCACCGCAAAAGCATCGACATCCGCTTCGCCATCGGGGCCTGCAACCCGGGCACCCGCCCCGCCCAGCGTCAGGACGATTTCGAGTCGGGGAAACCGTTTGCGGAGTTTCTTCAGGCTGGCGTCGGCGTCCGCCTCGCCGGACAGGACGGCCATTTCCTGCCGGTTGACGACCAGCACGTGCAGGCGGTCGAGCGGCAGCGCGCCAGCCAGGTCGGCAGCCGGTGCGGGCGCCGCGTTGAAACAGACCCTGGCACCGGTGTCGGCCGCCTGCGCGAGCGTCTCGGCAACCCGGTTTGTCTCGTTCTGGAGCAACACCCAGTCCGGCCGGACCGCCTCGAGGGCGGAAGCCACGGCTGCGTCAGTCAGCTCATGATTGGCGCCCGGCACGATGATAATCCGGTTTTCGCCGGAGTCATCGACCTCGATGACCGCGTGTCCGGACGGTTGGGCGTCCAGGATACCGACCGGGTCGACGTCGACGCCCGCTTCCCGCAGGCAATCGACGAGAAAGCGGCCCTCCGGGCCGGTGAAGCCCAGGTGGCTGACGGCGGCACCCGCCCGGCCGAGTGCGACCGACTGGTTGAGCCCCTTGCCACCGACCCCCTCGCTAAAGCCGGCGGCGGCCTGGGTCTGGCCGGGCGCGGTAAAGGACTCGACCCGGTAGACGCGGTCGATGTTGAGCGAACCGATGTTCAGTATCCGCGGCATGGATACGGACTATTCTCTGGTCAGCGCCTCGGCGCGCTTGAAGATATCGCCGAAGACCCCGTCGCGCTTGATCTGGAAACACTCGTTGATCAGGTGACGACCGGGGTCGAAGCTCCAGGTTTCGTTGTCGGTCAGGATCGGGCTGCTGATGAGCCCCATGCGGAACCAGTCGGGATTGACCAGCCAGGCGACTGGCGCGAGATCCCAGATTACCTTGCTGCCGCCAGGCTTTTTCATCTGCTCGTTATAGTCCTCGCAGATTTCAAAGAGGTAATCACCGATGCGGCCGCGACCCTTCAGGAATCGCTCCAGTTCGGCCAGGGTGGTCCTGAGCTGGTCGACGACGCCGAGGCACGGAAACCGGACCAGCGGCACGCCGCAATCCATGATAATCTGAGAGGCCTTCAGGTCCTGCCGCATGTTGAACTCATTGGTCTTCGGCCAGTTGAGCGCGTGGCCCCCGAGCCAGAGGACAACGATTTTTTCGCGGATGGACGGATCCTTGATGATGGCCGAGGCGACATTGGTCGGCGCGCCGATGGTGGCGACGTAGAGCCGCCCGTCGCGTGGCTGGGTGGCCAGCTTGATCAGGTTATCGACGGCCGGGCTGTCGACAGGCGTCTCCTTATCACTCAGCCATTCGGTGCAGCCCCGGAAGGCCAGGCCTTCGGACGGGCGGTCCATCGAATCGAGGACCCGCAGGATTTCCTCGAAGCTTTTCTCCATGCCGTCCGCCGGGCCTTCCGAGCGGCTGTTGTGAAACGGTGCCGCATGGACCGCCAGGCAATTGATTTTCTCCTCGGCGAGGAGCGAGTAGACCAGCGCGAACTGGTCGTCGATTTCATTGTAGGTGTCTGTGTCGAGGACGTAATCGACACGGCCTTCGGGCCAGGCCAGCGCTTGGGGGGAGACGGGGATGGGTTCCATGTTGAATGAATTCAGGTTGATAGAGCGGTAATTGGCTGTTGCTCCAGCAGCCAGTCGTAAAGATCAGAGCCCCCATAGACGCGATCCCAGCAGTTGTGGCCCAGCTCCTCGTGCACGGTCAGACGGGGACCCGGGTGGCCGGCCTCTTCCAGTGCGCGAACCATGCCGTAGACCCACTGGGGTTTTACCACCGTGTCGCGCCCGCCGTGGAAGGCCCAGACCGGCAGTGCGGGTTCAGCGGCCAGGGTCACAGCCGTCGACGGATCCGCATCGCCACAAACCGGGGCCAGCGCGGCAAACCGCTCGCGGTGCCGGGCGGCCAGCCACCAGCTGCCATACCCGCCATAGCTGACTCCCGTCAGGAACACGCGGGCCGGATCGGCCAGGGTTTCCTCCAGCGTCCGGTCGAGCATCCCCAGGAGGTCTGCTTCCATCAGGTGCCAGCCGCCCGGCGGGCCGTCGGTCGCCCAGGTGTCGTCGATGCCAAGGACCGGTTTTGTTTCCACCGGGGCCCGCTGGACGGGGAGACTGGGCCGGGTGGGTTGCGGATGCGGGGGCGGCGGCCGGTCGGGGCGGCGGGCCGGCATCGCCTCGGAGCCCCGCAAGGCCACATGGTCGTGCAGGCCGAAGACCGGCAGCTGCGGCGATATGATGATGAAGGGCAAATCACGCCGCCGGACCCAGGCCTCGGCCAGCGGCCCGTAACGCATCACCACGTCCAGCTCGTCCCGGCCGTCGCCCCGTTCCCCGGTGCCATGCAGGTAGAGCATGACCGGCCACGGCGCACCGGATTCGTATCCGGGCGGCAAATACAGCAGATACTGGCGTTGCTCGCCGGTGGCGGAGCAGGCGTAGGTGCGGCGCAGAAGTTGCGGCTCCCCACCGGAAGCAGCCCCCAAGAGGTTCATGTGCGCTTACTCCGGGTCGATTTTGCCGGGTCAGGATCGTTACCCGCTTCGACAAGGTCAGGCATGAGGGACGACATGAGGTTGGGTTGGTGAGTCAGGTCAGGCCTGTTCGACGGCCTGAGGCTGTCCGGAGCGCATGGATGCGTAGAGGGCGTCGGTAAAGGCGTTGACCTGCACGGCCTGTCCGACGGTGGCCGAGGGCGTCTTCCCCTCGTGGATACAATCGACGAAATGAGTCAGCGCATTCACGTAGCGGGTGTTGTCGAGAATCTCGACCGGGGCGGTCAGGGACTCGACCGTCCCGCCGGTTGACCACGCCAGCTCCTCCCACATGTGGTGGCGACCCTTCAGGTGGGCCCGCCCGTGTTCGGTGATCACGTCCATGGCGGGATAATCCTGAAAGCCGCCTTTACCGATGCCCCCGACGGTCATAACGCCCATGCCGCCGTTTTCAAACGTCACGGTAATCGCGGCGCTGTCCTCGGAGGGGCGCCCCTCGAAGCGGCCACCCGCGGCGTACACCTCGACCGGGCGTCCGGCCAGGTGGAACACGGCATCGAAGAGATGGCAGGAGTTTTCATTAAAAAAACCGCCGCCGTTTTCGGTGTCCCACAGCCAGCCTTCGGCCGGCGGCAGGTGCTTGAAGATGTAGGAGCCGTTGAGCAGGCGATTGGCCCCGAGCTCACCGTCCATCAGCTCCCGCGCTTTCGCGATGGCTGCATGGTAGCGGAAACTGAAGGCGGGCATGATGGGGGCCCTGGAGCCTTCACAGAGGGCCGCCAGTTCGCGGGCATGTGCCAGGTTGGTGGCCCAGGGCTTTTCCACGAAAGCGGGGAGTCCGCGTTTGACCGCCGCCTCCAGCAGGGTACCCCGTGGTTTCGGGGAGGTCGCGATGATGACGGCGTCGAGGTCGGCATCAGTGATCAGGTCGCGTCCGTCCTTGTAGGCCTGGCAGCCGTAGCGCTCGGCCACCGCTTCCAGGTTGGGGTTGCTGCGGTCGGCAACGGCGACGACCCGGCCGCCGTTGAGGTTGGCGAGGGTCTTGACGTGAAAGAGGCCGAACTTCAGCCCGACGACTCCGAATTTAAGGGGATCTGCCATGGTGAGGAAATTTAGGCGCGCAGGCCATTTGTGGTCGAGGTCATCCTTCCTGTAAGGGGCCGGATCCTACCAGGCGAACGCATCACCGGCCAGAATCCACCCCCGCCCTGCAACCGGTTGCACAGGTTGTCAGGGGGTCTGAAATTCGTGTAAGGCTCGTGCCATGCCCCATCGGTATCTGTTGGCCCTTCCCCGCGGAGACGGGGTGTACTTGAGCTGGCGATTGCTCGACAGCGACACCTCCGACGCCGCCTTCACGGTCGAGCGACGTGGCGCGAACGGTAACTGGGAAGCGGTGTCCCTGGAGCCATTGACCGGGTCGACGGATTTTCAGGACAGACCGCCGGCGGACGGAATCTGGGCCTATCGTATCCGATCCGGAGATACCGTTTCCGAAGATGTTTCGGTGGACAGCGGGGCGGAGCCGACGCTGGCGGTGCTCGACGTCCCGTTGGCGGTGCCCGGCAAAAGCTGCTGGCACCTGGCACCAGGCGACCTCCTCAACGACGGTCGGACGGGGTTCGTCACTTCGGTGGCGGCGGAGGGCCAGATCCATCTCGATGCCTACGGCCCGGATGGCAGGCACCTCTGGCGTCATGCGCTCGGCTATCCCACCACGCTGCTGATGGACACCACCACCCCGCCCTACGCGGTCTGGGACGTGAACGGGGATGGACGCTCCGAGGTCGTGGTCCGCTGCCAGGTCGGCGATCGCTTCAAAGACGAGATCACGCATGCCGCCGAGGTCAGTCCGGGCACGATGTCGCGCTGGGAAGGCCAGCGCTGGGCACCGCCGCCACGCGGGGAAGTCCTGAAAGCCCTGGACGGCGAGACCGGCGAGGAAGTCTGGTCAGCCCCCTACCCCGGCCAGGTCTATGAAAGCCACCTGACCCTGGCCTTCATCGATGGCTTCGACCAGCCACCCGCCATCATGATCCAGGATGGCTGGTGTTACGGTCCGACCCACCTTTATGCGGTTGACGGCAAGGACGGCCACGTCCGCTGGCACATCCGCCAGGAACGGCATACCGGGCACAACCTCGATGCGGGCGACGTGGACGGCGACGGGCACCAGGAAATTATCGCGGGCGGGCTCTGCTGGAAGGGCGACGGCACGCTGCTCTGGGAGGCCGAGCCCTTCGGCCATACCGATATCTCGAAGCCCGCGAAGATCGATCCCGAGCGACCCGGGCTGCAGGTCTATTTTGCGGTTGAGGCCGGCAACCCCGGCGTTTACTGCGTGGACGGTCCGACCGGCGAGACGATCTTCAAGGAGCCGTATCGACATGCCCACTACGGCTGGATTGGTCGGCACCACAGCCAGACCCCGGGGCTGCATCCGCACACCGCCGAAGACGCCCGCGCCGAGTACGGGGATTCGACCTTCATGCGCGAAAAGGAGCACAATCCGGTCTTCGCCCCCGATGGCAGCCACCTGCAGAACCTGTCCGAGTGGCAGCGCAAGTGTTTCGTCCCCGTGCACTGGGACGGCGGGCCGAATACCGCCTTTGTCGACCGCAAGACCAACACACTGCACCGCTTCAATGACGACGGGACCAACGAACCCTTCGAAATCCAGGGTCTGCCGTCCGGTGCCCGCTTTGGCCGCAACCTGCTGGCCTACGACGTGGCCGGCGACTATCGCGAAAACATCGTCACCATCGACGACGAGCGGGACCGCCTGCTGGTCCTGGCCAACCCCACACCCAACCCGCGACGCGCCAGGTCCCCGCTCGGCGACCTCGGCTACCGCCACGACCGCAGCCAGACCGGCTCCGGCTATTATATCTACCTCGCCCCGCCGCTGCGCTGGGTATGAGGGGCGATCGTTCAACCGCAAAGCCGCCAAGGGCGCGAAGGGCTCATTCACCGCGGGACGGGATGCAACCGCAGATGGCGCAAATTTCCGGAGAAAAAATATCCGGCTTCGAACTCTTCGTGACCTTCGTGGTTGGGATCGCAATTAGCCAGTACCCACTCCAATCCCCACACTCAATCTGCGTGTATCTGCGCCATCTGCGGTTTGATGCGTGCGGGGTATATTCCTTCGCGTCCCTTGCGGCTTGGCGATTGCCCAAGGCGGCAAAGCACAGATTCCAGACAATTGTTCGTTCCTTAAAGCCGTTGACAAACAACCAAACCACAAAAATATCTACCGCATGAAACCGACACCCAAAGGCGTCCAAGCATACGACATCCAAGACAGCCTCATCCGGAGGTGTCTTCATCGAACGTATTGAACGTTGGCTCGAATCCTTTGGTTATCGCTACCTGGAAATTCCGGCGTTGGCCCGCCGTGAAATCTACGAAGCCTGCACGGCGGGCACCCAAAACCGAATGTTCTCGGTTGGAGACGGGAAATTGGTTCTTGCTCCGGAAGCGACCCAGTATGTGCGCGCCTTGGGCAAACGCCGTATCGGCGCAGACCGTATCTACTATTGTGCCCCGTGTTTTCGCGACGAAACCACAACGGACAATGAGCGCCTTCGACAATTCACTCAAATTGGTGTCGAGTATTTGGGAGACAATCCCGATGCCTGTCGAAAAACGGTGCGTAAGGATGCGATCCGCCTCTTCCGGGAATTGATGGGGGAAGCCGGCTGGCGGTTAAACGATGATGTCCCTCGGGGCCTGAATTTATACAATGAAGGTGAGGGAACCTTTGAAATTGAGGCAGAGGCCAATCGCAAACAACTCCTGGGCGGCGGCCCCTATCCGGACGGAGCCGGCTGGGCTATTGGCCTGGAGCGGCTCATGAAAGCGATGGGAATCGGAGGACGATAACTTTATCGGGGCGGAAGCATTGGTGGTGATGCTCAGGTCTGTGGCACCTGCGAATGGGGTTCGACTCCCCACCGCCCTACCAGCTTGAACTGGGAGATTACGCTGTGAAAAGGCCCGATCGAATGGACCCCGGAGCAGCTTTGCCCTCCGTTTACGGCAATCACCGTGGCCTGCAATCGTGAATACGAGCGCGATCCCCTAACCATGCCCTAACCCGAGGCTCTGGCTCTCGCAGTCAAAATGCTGAGCGACCGTTTCCAATGCTTCCACAAAGCAATCGGCAGGCTCGCATTGCTTCCGGTGTGCCTTGGTCAGGGAGGTTCGATAGATCTCTTCGATATGGGCACCCGTAAAGGGGTATTTCAGACAAGCCTGAACCAGTTCATCGGGAATGACCTGTGGACCAAAGCGATCTTCGATCATGGTACGAAGGCTTTTCTGTGGGGGGAACCCGATTTCGTAATGACGAGAAAATCGCCCGGGCCGTTTTTTGATCGCATCATCCAGAAAATCACGGTGATTGGTCGTTCCCACGACAACAATCTGGTTCTGGCGGGTGGCCATCCCGTCCATGAATTGAAGGAATTGTGAAAGGTGGGACTCCCGGCCCGACATGCGGTCTTCCGCAAAGGTATCCAGATCCTCGAAGAAGAGGATCAACGGGCGCGGCATGAACCCTTCGATCAGCTCCCCTAAGTCATTGAAATCAACGCCACCGGCGATCATCAGGGCGCTATATCCGCGCTTGATGGCCTCACTCGCCAAAACTTTACACGTGCGGGTTTTTCCGGTTCCGGGCGGGCCGTAAAGGAGAACTCCAGTGTTTTGATTCAGTTCAAGCTGAACGATAGTGTTTTCGAACACATCGTCCTTCACGGTCTGGTCGAGGACAACGTCGTCCATATTCATTTCAGGCAGGGACAGAAATTGAGGAGCCAGGCAGTTGCTGATGTAACGGGAGCCTCCATGAGCCAATTGTACCAGATGGCCACGAAAGGGGGAGGCTTCTCGAATAAACGCGTTCACCGCATTAACGAATGAATCAATCGGCCCATCGCTGACGACCCGGTGGTAGTTCCGTGTCGATTCCTCACACAGGTAACCGAAAATCTGGTTTTCCCAGCTGAAGCACCCAATACCCTCCACCACGACCATGGAATCCTGCTCGATATCTGTCGGCATCCCGATTTCCTTCTCGGCTTTTTGCCAGAGGACACCGCGCCCGAATTCGGCGATGAAACGCTGGAGTTGAAGCCCGATCAGCGCACTGAGGAAATCGTCGCTGTGGGACCAGGTGTGCTGATGGGTAGCATCCCCCTTCAGGTCAGAGTCATGGATAATCATCATGCCCTCAGGAACCAAACAGTTGTTCCGGCGGACCAGCCACCAGGTTAGGACCGATAGCCTGCCGAAAACGGGTATTTCAGATGCAGGTCTAAACGACTCGATCAATAGCTAACGAGCCATCCTTCTCCAGAATACCGTAACAAGAGTGGCCTCCGTCCAAACACCAGGAACGTCCCTTCTTTCGGGCGTCTGGTTGGCCATCCCGAGGTCGCGAGTGCCCAAACAGTTGAGGAAGCGGAAGCTCGTCCGAGAACTCATCCTCAAAATCCTGCCAAAACGGTCCTCCGGTTCCCACCGCGGTTTCGTCTCTTGCTTCTCCGGCTCTACAAAACTCGAGGTGGGCGTGAGGAAATCGAACAAAGAATTCACGGCCCTGCTCATCGAGCTTTTGGAGCGATTCATCAACCGAGTCGGATTCAGGCCAGAAATCCGGAGAGAAACCGGCGTGACTGACCAGCCAGCCATTGACTACCTGAAACAACCGGGCACGCCGCCAGAGTTTTTCTGAGAAATAGCGCCTAACCTGTTGCTGCGAACTGCCAGACCATCGGCTCGCTCGGGGAACAGGGCTCTGGACAAGGTTCTGGAGGTAAGGGTGAAGCCCACTTGAATCCAACGGGTCCGGAACGAGGTAGTGGACATCGTGGTTGCCCAGCAGAAGGGTTAGGCGCTCGCACCATTCCGCGGCCAGAGCATCAAGCCGTCTGCACATGGTTTTGACGCTGACATGCGGTTCCCCCGGATAGGGGTCAAAGAAATCGCCACCGAGAATCAAACGGTCAACCGCCTTGCTCTCCCTCTCCAGAATCCGTTCCAGCCAAACCTGGTTTTGGTGTATGTCGAAGACCAGGAGGCAGCGCTCATCGATAATGCTCAGTTCCTTGCTCGATTGGAATTGGTGACCCTTACTGTCTGCCTTCACAAAATACCCTCTGGGATCAGGATACTGTTTTTTGCACACCAGCGGCATAAAATGCTGAGTGCTTCCCCTGCGACAGGTCGGTTTTTTACCCCTTTTGCCTCACGCAGGCACCAAATTTTCATCACAAAGCGGGCATCCTGTTTCAGCTCCAGTGTAAAAATTGCTGGGTTTTTCGGAACGTCTATCCAGAAAATCAACGATTTACCGTCTCTGATTGAGCGGGCTGCGGCATTTCTGGGTATCGGATAACCAAGGCAGTTATCAAAACCGGTCTTTCCGCATAATTTACGTAGCTGACCACTGGAGTAAACCGGCATAATTGCCTGATCCATCGAAAACCTGGCCAACCTTAGGGTGGACATCACATCCGATTTCTCAAATTGAATAGGTTTCCCCTCATTTGCTGAGGGCTCAATCAGTCCCTGTGCGAGGCACAGCTCCATAAGATTTTCCAGTAACCGGCGGTGGGAACGCATTCTCCAAAGCTGGCAAAAAGGGGGTTCAGCTGACTCAAAGTCCGGTTGGTCAAAAAGCCGCCGTGTCGCATGAATGAGATCATCCGTGTAGGCGCCGTCGCCTTCGTTCAGCTGGTTCTGGACCTCCCGATATATGTTATGGTGGTAAAAAGGACATAGAAGGAGCAGGCGTAAAAGGGCCTCTGGATAGGGAGGCTTGAGGTAACGCAACACGGCTATCGCCTCCGGGGAACGAAGGAGCTGCGTAAGTTTCAAGCTCCTGCTCAACGGTATGGTTGAGCTGCTTGCGATCCGAACATTCAAGGGCTTAGCGGAAACCTGATTGAGAAAAAAATAAGACTGGACTCCGGCTTCTCCATCGGTGAGGCGCTGGGGCCAGTGACGATAATCCAGGCCAAACTGGGTGACGAGTGTATCCGCGATCTCCATGACCAGTTGAGGGCTTCGGGCCAAGGTGGCCCATAGCCGTGGTGCCCAGGTCAAGGCAAGCAACACGGCGAACCGTTGCTCGCCGAAATGGAGCCATTGGCAGACACGGTACACCCGACGCGAAACCATCAATTGGAGGTCGTCCCAAGCAAGGATCGAAGATGGTCGGAGGCAGGAAAGACTCTGGAGCAATGAATCAGGCAAGCGGTCAACGAACGGCAGCAGTGCCTCGTGGTCGAAAAAAGGTTCCAGCGCGCGATTGGGATCTTCAGCCAACGCTTGCTCGTAGGCAAAACGCGTGTCCGCAACGAATCCCCTGAACCATTCAGGGACAATCAGGCCCCCTAGCAGCATCATTGCCGGAGGATTCGAAAAGCCCGCCAAAACTTCATCTTCCTCCGGCAATTCGAAAGCATCCGTATCCGATATCTCAAAATAGATTGGCGGTCCAAGCACCTCGATCCGATCATAATAAGCGGATTCGTAATCGAGATCGAATTCATAGCCACCGTCCCGTTTTAACTGAAAATCATCGATACACTCACAAAGCGAAATCATTCTGGAAATCAGGCTGGCATCGACTTCGCTCCGGGCGGGAAGGATGTCTCCCAACCGCCGGGAAAGGATTTCCGGGGGCATCCCCAAGTCCTCGGCCAAGGAAAGAAAGTCGGCTTCCATCAACCACTCAGGGGACAAACAACTGTTTCACCCTGAGTGGATATCTAAGCAAGTGTCCCCAAAAACGGCCGTTGCAGGATACGATCCAGACGCGACCAGTGTGCATCTGAGACACGATCGCTATGGGCAACCATGTCAGCCAGGTCCTTGATGTTCGGACCTTGTGGCTGCGTCATACCTCGGAAACGGAAGGTCACCAGGTCGGAGCATCCATGATCGGCTAGCAGGGCTGACCAGCGCGCGACCGCTCCCTTACCCGCCTGGTCTGTATGCTGGAAAAGCGTAGCCTGCACGCCGGAGCAGTCCGGCAGGTCGATGCCCTCCCCTGTTTGGCCAGCCCCGAGGAAGGCCAGGTAAGAAAACCGTCGCCTACTCCGTTTAGGAATTCGTTGATGAACAAGCACAGAAGCCGCCAAAAGGTCGGGTCCGCCCTCCACCAGGAGGATATGCGAGCCTGGCTGGATCTGTTTCACCCCCAGGGGAAATCGAGCTTGGGATCCCGGCCAGGTTTTTGCCTTAACCGAGCGATCATCCCCCACAGGAAGATGCATGCCGTCAATTCGGCGCATTTGGAGGTTACGGAAGGTTTCATCCAGAACGACCCAGACAAGACCATCCTCGTGATCACAAAACCGTAGAAACCCGCGATCCTCCAGGTCATCCAGGGCTCCTCTGCATTGAGCAGGAAATCGGCGAAGGGCCAGCAGGGCGGCTTTTTCATCACGCGTGCCCCGGCGGAGCTGTTCCAGACCCGGGATCGGCTTAGGACGCTTTTGGCCTTTCTTTGGCTTATTGGGGACCTGCGGCTTCGCCCTCAAGCGATCATAACCTGTCGCCTCTTTTCCCAGACCTGCGATGTCCAGTAGCCGCAGACAGGCCTGCCGGTTGTCGATGCCCTCAGCCTCGGCAATGAAGTCAATAACGTCGCCTCCGGCATCGGTTGCGAAATCCTTCCACCGCAAGCCGTCAGCCGTGACCGAAAAGCTGGGATGGCGGTCCTCCCTAAAAGGCGACCGACAGGATGTTCTGGGTTCTCCCTCAAATCCGTATAACGCCCACAGGTCGTGAATCCGGACCCGTTCTTTGGCCTCCTGCAAACGATTGTCGGAATGCATCAGGATTCGGGGGGAGCCATGTTCTTAATATCGAAAAACCGGGAACGCCGACCATCGAACATCAGCTGAAGTTCACCGACGGGACCGTTCCGGTGCTTGGCCAGGATGAGGTCCCGGACTTCGAGTTGGTCCAGGAAAACACGTCGGGCGGGCGTATCGGGTTCCGGGGTCTCAAGGACTGATCCTTCCTTCGGCCGGGAAAGCAGAAGCACCATGTCGGCATCCTGCTCGATAGCCCCCGATTCACGCAGATCGGAGAGCCGCGGCTTACGGCCATCCTTCTCGCTGGCCCGGTTGAGCTGGGAAAGGGCCAGCACCGGCACGCGGAGTTCCTTGGCCAGCGCCTTGAGGGAACGGGAAATTTCGGCGATTTCATTTTCCCGGTTTTGATTCCGTTTTTCGGAGGGGCTCCGAATCAACTGCAGGTAGTCGACGACAATTAAACCGACAGGCCGTCGGGCATGTTCGCGCCGAGCCTTTGCCCTCAACTCCATGATCGTCAGGTCAGAACTGTCATCGATATACAGCGGCGCTTTTTTCATTCGGGTGGCCGCTTCCTGCAAAGCCGCCCGCTCCTGTTTGTCAATATAGCCCTGCTTCACCCGATAGCCGTCTACCATGGCCTGACTACACAGGATCCTGCCGGCCAGCTCCCTTGCACCCATTTCCAGAGAGTAAAACAGCACCCGGGGCGCCGGTTCAGAGGCCTGGCTGCCGCGGGGGAGCGCCACGCTTTCGGCGACGTGGAGAGCCAGAGCCGTTTTTCCGACCGAAGGCCGGGCGGCCAGGACGATCAGCTGGTTGGCGTGAAACCCGAAGGTCAGCGCATCCAAATCCCGCAACCCCGCCAGAATACCCGTCTCGGTGCGTTCGCCGCGCGACCAGGCCAGGAGATCTTCCAGCGCAGCATCCGTTTCCCCTTCCAGAGGCACAGCCTCCTGCTTCACCTTTTCCTGACCCAGCGAAAACAGGTCGGCCTCGGTCTTGGCCAGAAAAGATTCCACGTCCTCCACGGGATGCCGCAACGCATCGGTTGTCCGGGCACAAAACCGATCGACCTCACGGAGCACCCAGTAATCGTAAACGATGGCCAGCCAATGAGATCCATGCCGTTTCTCATCGATACGCGACATGACGCGATCAATACCAGCCAGGCCACCCGCCTGATTAAGCAACTCCCGCCGTTTCAGGAATTCGCCGAGGCTGATCTCATCGACCGGAAGGTCCTCTTCCATCATCCCGACCAGCCCGGTCCAGATTGCCTGGTGCGCGGGCAAGCTGAAGGCATCGGCATTGAGCCCGCGAGCGACCGACTCACTGAAGCTATCGCCGGTGTTGCCTTCCTGCAGGATGGCAGCCAGGAGGCCTGCTTCCGCGTGGATATTATAGAGCTTGTGGGCCGGCTTCGGCGGCCCGGAGGAACGGGTGGAGGATTGGGTCATATCGATCGTCAGGTCTCAATGGGCATCCAGCCGACGATTCAGCTGAATCCTATCCGGAAGGCTCAAACAGTTGTTCCGATCCCTGGCCTGACGCGTTCTGACCATGACCGTTCACATCATAGCCAACACAAACTTTGGTAAAGCCACCGGTCCCGAGGATGAATTTATCAGCCATGAGGATACTATCATTCATGACTGGTCACGCTTGGTAGATGAGGATGATTTGGTCATCCACTTGGGGGACGTCCTCGCGAACGGGTTTTCTTCCGCCGAACGCTACCTTCCCCTGCTCCCGGGCCGGGTGCTGCTGACTCGCAGCCCGAAGGACAATATCGCCCTTGATCCGGGTAATCGCCTGTATGGTTGGATCTGCGTCGATAGGTTTGAGCTGCGTTACCAGGGACGCATGCTCCGGTTTTCCCATTACCCCTGTTCCCCTGCGACAGCCGACCTGAATATCGTCGCCAGGCTACCGGATAAGGCGTCTTCCGATGCGTCACCTTCCCCGGCAGCCAACATCCTTGTCTTTGCCGACCAGGCCGGCCCTCTCCCTCTCGACACCTGGCTGAACAACGCTCCTTCCGCTTCCACGGATTAGGCTGAGGTGAAAAAGTCGGTATCGACGTCAGTAAGCCTGAACGCATCAATCCTGTAACGGACCGACGAGTCCAACCCGGCTCTTTCATGCAAGCCACCATTGTTGGGCAAACGACCCTTGACTGGTAGGATTTAGCCCGGACTTCTCATGAAGGAATAATTTACCACCCGGTTTCCCGATTCTGGTGAGACGTTCGGGTTCGCCTTCTGGGAAGAACCATCGGTCCGATGGGCTTTTATTGCGGGCTGTAGCAATATCCCCCTATCCGCTACACCACTCGGGAACACCGGTGGATTGCCAAAATTGATTTCGATCACAGGCCCCTCACCAGCAAGCTTCCGTCCCGATGCAAGATACCGTAGCAGGTCTTCTCTCCATCGAGACACCAGGATCGGCCTTTTTGGCGGGCACCCCTAGGTGATGGCGTGTGTCCGACGATCTGAGGGAGTGGCAACGCGTCGCGAAACTCGCGGTCCCAGTCCTGCCAGGTAATGCCGCCGGTCGCTTGCCGACCACCCCGGGCCTGCCCGGCGCCGAGGATACCGAGGTGTTGAGTGAAGCGGTATTTCCAGGCGAGTTCAGTAAAATGGTCGAGATCGTGGAGAGCTTTGACGACCGTAGCATTGTCCCCGAACCAGTAGCGCCGAGCCAGTCCGGCATGGCTGATAAGGTGGCCGTTGACGCTCTGAAACAGTCGCGTGCCACTCCAAAACGCCCAGGTCAGGTGCCCTGCGATCTCGATCGAGCACTCACTCGTCCAACCCGGACAGCCGTTGACCAACCGCGGCGGGGTGCCGCCCTCCCGGGACCAGGGCAGCGCTTCGATATAAGGGATGTCGTGGTTGCCCAAAAGCACGGTGAGCCGGTCGCCCCAATCCCGCTCGAGTTCCAACAAATAGGCCGCCATTTCGCCTGCCGAAACCTGTCGCTGGTGCGCGAAGGCATCGAAATAATCACCGCCAAGCAGGAGGTGTGAGACCCCGCCCCCTTCCCGCTCGATAACCCGCTCCACCCATTCCTTGTCCTGATGCGGATCAAAAATCAGCAGGCAGGCGTCGTTCGTAAGTTGGTGGGCTGTGTTCACAGGGACTCGATGGGACGCTCCTGGGCAGAAGACATCTGTTTGGCGACCAAGGGGGGATCACAACGTTTATCCTTTAGCTGGAAGGTTCCATTCCTCGAACACACCCCGACTTTTGCGGCTGAATCGGCCTGGAAGATGTGTTATTTTTTAATCATAGACGCTCAGGGTCAGCAGCCCCGTCCCGTCTGACCCCTCTCAAGTCATCCTTTAGGGTCCCTCCGAATCAGAGCGGCAAAGCGCTGAGGTCCCGATATGCAGTTAAGCGGGATGCGGCCCGATAAGGATCCTGCTCCAGAGCGATCACCGTGGCCAGGGCGGCAAGTGCCTCTATGACGCGGTGGCGTTTTCCGGGAACGGGATACAGACAGCGGACCCGGCCATGGCCCCAGGTCAGGGTAAATTGCCAACCCTTGGGATGCGGGCGTATTTCCGAGGCGCGGACATGGGCATCCTTACCCGTCCCATAGGTCACGACATCGACATCCAACGGCATCCGGGCGATCAACCGGGGCGAGACCGGATCGTTGCGATTGATAACCGCAATGTCCGGCCGACCCAGATCGCCCCCCTCCAGAAAGGCCTGGTATTTGGCCTCCAACACAGCGGGCCACAAGGGACGGCTGATGGCCGGATCAAACCGATGATCCGTGAAAACCAGGGCGTGAAAGCCCAGCGACTGGACCCGACGCTCAATCAGGCCCTGCGTGCTGATTTCGAGGACCACGTTGTCCCGCTTCAGGTGGTCCATGGCCTGAAGCCAGCCATACAGGTCGACCGGTCCCGGCGTAACCAGATCGGACTTAAAAAGATCTTTCCCGGTATCAACGCCCCGATGATTGATCAGACCGGTGGGTGAGGACGCATCATTCAACAAATAATGGACGAGATCAGACACAGGGGCACGGCGCTCGCTGCCGAGAACGCCGATCAGGCTCATGGCCCGATCCGGATAACTATAAAAACGGGCCGCCAGTCCGGCTTTGACAGCTTCCAACCCCGGGACTCGTGCCCAGGGAACACCCACCGGTCCCACCGGCGGGCGCTCGGCCAGCACGGCACAGGCTCCCGCCGCCACCGACTCGTGCAAAAAGGCGCTGGAGCGCTCCCTGCTTGGTTCGCAGGCCAGGAAGAGACTACCGGGGACCACCCGCCGGCTGTCGTCCGTGAGGTGAGTAACCGTACAATCCAGGTCGCCCTCCGTGTAACAGGCCGGAACGCCCTGAAGCAGGGACCTCAACGGAAAACCAACCTCGCTTTGCCTGTCTGTCGTTAGCGGCGTCATGCTTCGTTTACGCGAAAGGGCTCCCGATCAGATGCAGGCCTGTCTGTGCAGAAGCGGACGCATGCGACGACCCCGATGCCGGTATAGCCGGTCCCGCTGAAAGGACCCGGTCTCGGCCCGATCAGCCAGATAACGCTCCAACGTGATGGGCATGACGCGCGGTTCATAGGAAGATCCTCGGTCATAACGCGTGCTGCCGGAAATAAGGAAAGCTTTGAGCGATTCTTTGGTCATAGAAAGGAGTTTGGAGATTAACGTAGGTTTTCGACCTCGCTGAAGAGGTCGCTCAGAGAAATATTCTGGGCGTAGGGCGACTCCAGAAATCGTTCTTCCGCCCAGATCGAAAAGCTTTGGTTTTCAGCCAGCAGGACCACCGAAGCTTTGAATCCCAAATGGTCGGCCAGGGCGGCCTCGACGGAAATCCGGTGCTGGGGATCCAGTTTCAGGTATTGGGCCCGACTGAACAGCTGAGCCTGTTTTCGTTTGGCCTCCAGATCACTCTCCCGGGAGGTCTCAGTGTCGCGCAACAGGTGCTCAACAAACGTATCCGGGTAGACCCGCAGGCAGCCACGCTCGGTTTCCAGCCAACCCAGGAAATGGCTGATCCCTTCATTCGGGCCCTCAAACCATTCACTGGGTATCCCGATCCGGCGCTTGCTGTCGAACCGACGCGTGAAGCGCGAAAAAAAGACCGGGGTTGATGCGGAAACAGTCACGACAGCCGATGGTTGAGGGGAATAAAACCATGGCGGGACAAAAATGGGCGTCAATGGGAAATTTTGGGTATTTTTGGGCTTTTATTCCACCCGCTTCACGCTGAACAGCTCGCCTGCTCAGCTCATCGCTGTCCCAAGGCCTTCGAAGGAGACACGCCCACCAATGAAAGTACTATCGAGGAGACGCTCGTGCCACCAGGCCTGCAATGCGGTGCCTCGGTCCGTCTGCCGGCCAAAACCGGGAGAGCTTGCCCAACCCGCCTTCAGAATGAAGGCCCCGCCGACACCCTTATGTTAATCTTCTGATCTCAAGTCCGCCTTGCGGGTTCCGCAGGGCCCTCCGGCCCACCAAACTCAGCTGCAAGAACTGGCTCTTTCCCGATTCGCTCCGCTCATGGTCCTTTGGCGGGACTGTAAGCGTCGGCCAACCCCGCGCCGGTCGCCGGGCCGCCATCCTCTACCCCCTCACCCTCAACTGCCAGGTCCACAAGATCGACCTGTCGGCCTACCCGGCCGATGTCCTTGCCAGTTTGCCCACTTGCTCCTCCAGCCCGGAAGCTATAGCTCACTCCAGCCCAAGCACTGGAAGCTACGTCAAGCTAACCCGTGAGGCACTCTGTCGGACGCTTACGCTCCAAATCCCTGGCTCATGGGCTACTAGACGGCAGCTCAGCGGCACGGCGTCCAGTTGCAGCTCAACATGGGCAACTGAGCCTCCGCCGGCTTCGGCGTGATCTACTGGGATCTGCCTGGACACGGTGAGCGGCATAAAGAACGCCCTTCTGGAAGTCACTGGTTCGACCGCTTCCTAGAGGAAACTGAGGAGCGCATTGATGCCCTCCGCGCCGAGCAGCAGGAGGTCCTCCTCTTCGGTCACAGCATGGGCGGAACCATCGTACTCAAGCGCCTACAGCAACACGGATTGGAAAAATTGCTCGGAGCCGCCGTGGCCGCGCCCTTCCTCGCGCCAGCAGGCTGGACGCAAAGCCTCCTCTTCACAGGAACCGCCCTACTAGCCAAAGTTTTCCCGCAGGGCTCCATTTTCGGCAAAAACCTCGCCCGCAATCTAACGGCAGATCGCGAAAAACAACGAGAATATCGCCGGGATCCAAAGATCCTCAAGGGCATCCCCTTCGATCTCTTAGCCGAATTGCACCGAGCCGGCGCGGATGCGGCCAATCATTCCTTTCATCAGCTATCCTCCGTTTATTTCGCCTACGGCGAGAAAGACCCCGTTTGCTCACCCAAGGCGCTCAGGCAATTCTTACAAAACAACCGAATCGATCTGGCCCATATCCACTCCTGGGCAGATGCTCGACACGAGCTGGCTCATGAGCGGATTCGAGCAGACTTTTTCGAAACGGTCGCCGATTGGGGCCGCTGCCTGGCTTCCGCTCGGCACAGCAGTACCCCTCGGGACAGTCCATAAAACTCCCCTCCTGCTTCGAAAGGGGAGACAGCTTGATCAGCGTTCGACGGATCAAGCGGGGCTCGGTCCCGCTCCGACAAACTCCTGCTTTGATCTACGATTAGAGCACTCTGCATTTAGTTCAATTACCAACGGTGGCGCGGAAGCCTCCGGCTAGGCCTGAGCCAGTCGAAGATCTCCGCACTTGAGCACTCGTCTGAAATACCGGAAACGGCAGAATTTCCGACTATCCAGCCGACTGCACTGGCCGAATCGATATCGGCGCTGGATGCGGCAGCGGTGAACTGGCCAGCGGCATGCGATCCAGCACTGGCACCAAGGGCTGACCGTCCAAGTCCGGCCTTGACGCACGTCCGTTTAGCAAAAAAATGCACGTATGAAGACAAAACTCACCCTGTCTCTCCCGGAAAAGACCGTACTTGAGGCCAAGCGAATCGCGAAGATTCGCCGGACGAGTGTTTCGGCCCTCTTTGCCGCCTCCCTCGAGCAATGGCGAGGCTCGCCGGACGTAACCGCTCAAACAAGCGCGTTAAACACTGACAGCATGGCCGATCTTGTAGGCGCCCTGCGCCCCCAATCCTCCTTCGATACTCGTTCCGAACGCATCCGCCGAAAACATGGATAGGTTGTTTTTCGATACAAACGTTATCCTCGATGTTCTTGAGGAACGCGCCCCCTGGTTTCCCGAGGCTGCGGAGTGCCTCGCTCTGGTCCGCGAGGGGCGCTGTGCCGGTGCCGTCACCGCAATCACGCTTTCCGATATCGCCTACATCCAGCGTCCGGCGGATACCGCCAGAGTCTACGCGACCTTCGTGCGCCTGCTCGGTTTTCTGGAAATCGCTTCCGTAGACCAAGTCGTGGTCGAGGCATCCCTCCATCGAGAATTGGCGGACATTGAAGATGGCTTCCAACTCGAAGCGGCCCGGCAGTGGCATGCGACATATCTTCTTACGAGAAATGTGAAGGACTTTCCGACTGACGCAGAAATACGGGTCCTACCCCCGGCAGAATACCTTGAACACCGAGGTTTACATTCAGGACGGTAAGCTTTCTTTTCGCCCGATTCCGGTATGATCCGGGGACACAGGTAACAGGTAGTCTAGGGACATAGGTAACAGTCAGACTGGGGCGCATGCCCTGGAAAGACACCTCTCCTATGGACCAAAAGCTACCGTTTGTCAGCCTGGCTGCGACCGGTCGTTTCAGCATCTCGCAGCTATGCGAAGACTTCGGTATCAGCCGCAAGACCGGCCATAAGTGGTTGGCCCGGTACGCAAGCGAAGGGGCCGTCGGCCTCAACGACCACTCCCGTCGCCCCCACGGCTGTTCGCACCGCACGGCCGAGGCGGTGCGTGCCCGCGTCATCAAAGAGCGTAAACGGCACCCGACCTGAGGGCCCAAGAAGCTGCATGTGCTCCTGCGCGACAAGCACGGCATGGAGCTACCGCCAGCCCGGAGCACCCTCGCCGCGATCCCCCCTTCCGCTTACTCGAACTTTACTTCAAAAAGCTAAACCCTACCCCAAAAATCATCAACCTCATCCCTCCAATCAACGATGTCAGATGTTTTCTCAGCTTTTTTGAGCAGTTCACGAGCCATTGTTTTCTCATTAATTTCAAAACAAGCCTCAATGATATTTATATATTCAAAGGCACCATTATTCTTATCTTCCGCTAAACGTTTTAATAAGTTAAAAGCCCGTTTTTTGCCATCTTCAAGATCCTTTACCGCCAAAATAACAAATTCAAGAATTTCACCCTCCACATAGGCCATTTTCTCAAAAGCCATTGCATAGATGTGGCTTTTGTTAAATTTTTTATTCGAGTAGCTATCACAGCTTTTTATTAGACTGACAAAATCGGTGTCGGAGTTACTAATTTCTAGCGCATTTTCATATAGCAAATCCAAATTCGATCCATGATCGGATCCATTGACAAGAACCCCAAGATTCGCAATAGATATAAGTTCAGAAGCGCAACGCCCTTCCAAATTGTCTACTTGAATAAGCATTTGCTCAAAGAGGCGGATCGCTTCCTCTTTTTCGCCCAAATAATTAATCCAAACTTTAGCGACACTCACTTGATCATCTACATACGTTTCAAAGCTAGATTGATTCTCAAATACACGCAAAAGACGAGCGACCTCAGCGCGATCTTCAAAATTCTCCATCCAAAATTCTATTACGCTTTCCAGATCCGAAAATGAATCAATCTTTGATTCTGCGATACTCAAGAATTTGATAATCTTTCCTCTAAAATTGCGATTACTCAGGTCGAAAAGTTCGGAAGCGACATCATACGCATTCTCAAAGTCAAGTTCCTGTTGCTCCACTCTTGCGAGAATCTCATAAAAACGTCCAGGCTCCTGTAGAAACCGGATAAATCCACTTCCCACGACTATAAGTTCACGCGGGTCATCACAGCGCTTCAAACCTGCTTCCAGAGTAGCCCTGCAGCGGCTTTCATCCTCGAATATTTTTAGCCATTTTCCGGCAAGGTCTACAAGTTCCCGAGCCGAGAAGTCCTCCTCAGCCTGGCTCATACTTTCAGCCATTTCCAAATATCTAATTATCTCTGACTGGTCACATAAACGAGAAAGAGAAAAGTCTGCAAATTCCAAGAATTCAGAGACATCAGCCTCTGCTTCCCCTTTCCGCAAGCATGTCTTGGCACCTTTGGTAGAATTATTAATGCTCAACCATGAATCAGCGTGGCGTTGTAGGGCAAATGGCGAGGTCAACTTTTCGTTGCCAGCCTTTAAACAACGTTCGGTGTTTTCCCTGTCTTGAAGTATAAAATGGTACACCTTAGCAAGATAATGCCAAGTAAATTCTTCAACTCCTCCTCCCTTAATGGAGTCCTCGATTAGTTTCAAATATTTTTCAGTCAGAGAAAAATCTTTGAGAAAGCAGCCCGCAACAATTTCCACAAACCCCTTCCTTGGACTTTCCTTATCAAGAAGTAAATATGCTTTTGAAGTGTCAGCATTTTTCAAGACATAGAGAAACGCAGGACTGTCTGCCAATATATTCTCCGTCTCTTTCACAAAAGACAAGACCCGGTCACCGTATCCGAAAACAGCTAAAGCCAGGATATCTACAATTACTACAACCTTTTCTTCCAAGTTGGAATAATCGTAGATAGCTCCGCACCGACATAGCAGGGAAAATTCATCATGAGACAACGGTTGCTCACGGACAGCCCCGCTCCAATATGACTCTACAAAAAAAGGCTTTTGTTGAATTAATTCATTCAAAAAAGAGAGGGTCTCCTCGTGCAAAACAATCCATTTTCTCTTTTTTGGAACCACTTCCTCAAGATGTCTTGTCGTAATTTCATTATCATTTTCCTGGAGTGATTGCCCAACCCCAGAGGACGAGGCTATGGACGAAGTGGTTTCTCCTATAAATTCAGCGACGGATATATTTCGTGCACCTCGATTCTTCCGAAGAGCCTGCTGAACCAATCCCCCCAGTCGTTCAGGGGAATAGAGTAGAACCGGCGGATTCAGTTCTAAGTGTTTTTGCTTTAGCTCATCTGGTGTCCCACTAAAAGGGGCCTCCCCGTCGAGAAGTTCGAAGAGGATACATCCCAGTACATAGACGTCCGACCACGGCCCGATCTCCTTTTCCCGCGCGCTGCGGATCTGCTCCGGTGCCATGTACTTAGGCGTCCCGAAGCCCTCGCGCCGGCGCAGGCTCCCCGCCGCACGGGCCAGCCCGAAGTCTCCCACCTTCGCCACCAGGCGTTGCTTCCGCCCCTCCTCTACCTCCACTAAAACGATGTTCTCCGGCTTCAGGTCCAGGTGCGCGATTCCCTTCTCGTGCAAGGCCGCGACCCCCCGGCAGGCTTCTGAAAATAAACGCAGGCCTTCTTCCCGCCGGCCCTCCAGATCGTCTCTCGTTTCCGCCAGCCATCGCCCGAAGGTCTTCACCCCCAGCTCCTGCGGCAAGGCCACGTAGGCCACCCCGCTGCGCTCTTCCACCACCGGGCTTTCCACCCGCAGTAGATGCCGACCGTCCTCCACCTGTTGGCGAGCCTTATACTCCTCCGCCCAGTTCTTGCGTAGAGCATCGGCTCCCACCCCGACCACCCCGACCACCTTCAGCGCCACCTCCAGCTCAGCGTCGAGATCCGTCGCCCGGTAGACCACCGCCGTTGCACCACGCCCCAGCTCCTCCTCGATGCGCCACTTCCCCCGGAAGATCTCGCCCGGTTGCAGCACAGGATAGGAAATACCGGCGCCGCCCGAAGATCTAACCCCGGATGAATCATATCCCTTCGGAGGAATTCCAGCGGAAGACCCTACATAACCGGTCAAATCAAAAACACTTTCGCCAACGGACCGACCCGCCTGCCCGGAAGATCCAGTGGGCCAATGGCTCGAAAAAGACTCTCCTGCCTCACCGGTCAAGTTCTCTCCACTCAACGTAACTGTCGCTCCCCCAGCCAATACCTGAAATCGGGCTCCGCAGCCGGGGCAACACATTTTGGCGACATCAGCGGCAACCCGTTTGTCGGGCAGGGCAATCCCGTGATCACATTCAGAGCAATAAATTTGGGGCATACGGGTAAAAGCGTTAATGATGGCAATGTATAATCCGACGATTAGGCTTAGGGTTGCAGATTCAAGAGCAAAGAAATGGATCTTAACGGATTTCTAAGGCCAATCAGTCGAGCTGGCTTACCTCGTTTTCAACGACACGTATCTTTTACCGCCTTTGCATGACGGAGACACCGTTGAAATGGTGGGCAGGGTAATTAATGGAGCCCCCTTATCCCGGTTTCCACCGGGCATGGACACGGGGGAAGAGTGACTGAAGCCGATAGGCCTGGCTGAGGTGAATACACACGACCCGACGGATCTGGACCACCACGGCTCCAGTTTTGAGGAGCTTCAGGCGGATGCTTGCGCACTGCGTCTGGACCAAATCCGTGCCCTTAATACCGACCGAGCGGCTGTCCTTGGTAATCTGGTTGGCCAGCGTGCTGAGGCGGTGCCAGGGTTTTGGCCGGTTACTCCGAAAATCCCCCGGCTCGGTTCGCAACCCGGGCCGGCGCAGGTCCGGAATTCCCAAGTCATGTCCCCACGCTGGTGCTCCACTGGGGACCTTTGGTCCGACCCCTCTCTGATCCAGGCAGACGATGGCCGGCACCCCGCGGCCTCCATTCGCCGGGATCCGTCTTGCCGATTTTTGTACCAATCTCACAGCCTATCGTGAGGCTATTCTAATCGGTTTAAACGAACAGTCAGATTGCTCACCGAGCCTGGCGTGAAGGTGCGCTGGATTTTTTTTCGTTCATAGCCCGGGCTCTCAATCCAGCACATATAGGTTCCCGGTGTAATCAGGTGTCCCGTTTTCCGAAGGCGCAGAGAGACGCCGTCGCCCACTGGGAAAATACGGACGATGGCATCGGCTGGCAGCGTCTTCATCCGGACGAAAGCATCCTCGGCGGGATCCATTGTTCGGTTGGCCCGCAAGGTTTCTCCCGGTGCGGGCCGCTTGATCAGGCCGGACGGCCTCCTCGCCTGGCGGTGAAGGGGGGGACGTCGCCAGACTCCCCTTATACTCAGCTGATGGAATCCGATTATCTCCGGCCAACAGAATTCCGGCCACATGTTCCTGCAACCAGATGACGTGGTGGTATCCTTCGAACCCGGAGACAGGTAGGCTTGCCTCCAACGCAAAGGCCTCGTGGTCCCCGGCAGGCGTCACCAGCACGAGCCCCCAGTAAGCAGGCAGGTTCGGACGCGCCCCGTCGGCAAACATGGCCACGGCGATCATCTGCCCCGTGATCCCGCGTCCAAAGCCACGCCGTTCCAGATCCGACAAGTCCAGCTTCCCCACCACCCCTTCACCCTGAATGATCGCTTTCAGAAACATGACTATACCCCTACGTTTTCCGCGTTAGCGGTCAATGCCGGCCATTCCGTTCCTGCGCTTGGAAAGAGTCAGGGCACCAGGTGAACAGCCACCGCTACCGTTTCCCCGTTGTTCAGGTTGAGGCGGTTGAGGCGGATCCTGCCGCCGGGGGATGCCAGGTAGGCCCCATGCGCTTCGGCAACCCGGGACGGTGCGATGCCCCGCCGTTGGAGGGCCTGGCGCAATTGCGTCTGCAGCCGTTTCTCAAAGGTGGAGGGAATCAACAGGACGACCTGATAGTCGCCCGGACCAAAGCGACGGGTTGCATGCTTCAAGAGCTGGTTGACCGCCACCTCGCCCTGCACGCTCCGACTGATCGGGCTGAACCGGGCCAGCGCTTCTTTCCGGACGGATCCAAAAGCACCGGTCAGCGGGTCTGTCCTCGCAATCAGTTCGGCCCGTGTCTGATCGAAGAGATAGAACTGGCCGCCAATCCGCTGCATCAACTTCACGTAGCCCGGGAAGCCCAGATGTCTGCGATAATCGAGCGCGACGGGTATGGCCATCCCTTCCGCGTGCTCTGATTCTGACTGAACGGGGGCGGCCGGAGCCGGAGCGGCGGGCTTGGTTTTGATCGGTTTTACGGCGACGGACACCGGTTCGGGCCGCTGGGGCTGGGCCTGTGTTTGCTCGGAAGTGGCCTCCAGCTGATCCTTGACCTGTTGCTCCAGGGCTTGGGCCAGCAACGCGTTTTGCTTGTCTGCCCGTTCGCCACCGTGTGAAGGAGCCCGTAGGGCCACGATCAGGGCCAACAGCAGGAACAGGGCACCCCACAGGCTCAACCGCAGAAGGGATTTCATGGCTGGGGCCCGGCCAAGTTGGCTTCGGTCCGGGACAGGATCCGGAGCATCTGTTCATGCCGGTCCCCTGCAGTCCGATTTGTCGTTTTCAGGGCAGGATCCTCGCCCGGAGCCACCGTCGCGACATCCGTCGCTTCGGGGGAAACGGCCTCGTCACCGGGATCCTCTTTCTGGCGTTGGGTGTCTGCGGTTGCGGCGTCCTCCCGGGCGGCGGTGTCAGCCACAGGCTTCTCCTGGAAATCCCCGGCCTGATCTTCGCTCTTTATGTCGGCCGCCGTGCGGGCTTGCTCCACCGAGTCCCGGGATGGAGGGGCGATCAGCACCAATCCGGACTGATAGCCGATCAGGACGCAGGCCAGGACCCAGCCTGTGACCCACAGACCGGAAACCCCGGATCGGTTGCTGCGTTTTCTTCGGTGGCGCCCTCCTGTTTTCTTCGAGACCGAAGCCAAGATGCTGCTGCGGTACGCCCGGGGTCCTTCAGCGGCCACTGTGGATGATTGCTCCCCCTGGGCGGCCTCAGCTGCCTGGGGGTGCGGGCCTTCTTGATCATTGTCGTTCCTGATTCGTATATCCTCAGGAACGTGGCTAGCCTCGCCATTAATCGGTGGAGAAGGTGCGGGGAGCCCTGACAGCTGCGCAGCAGCAGAGGTCCGGTCTTCGGGATCGGCAGGAGGGGCGTTTGTCATGATGATGGGAGTTCGAAGGTGAGGCTGAGGTTGCGGACGCCGGCAGCGTGACAGGCACGGAAGACCTGGAGGACATCGCCATAGGTGGCCTCCACGTCTCCGCGAACCTCGACGCGGGGCGGCCTGCGGTTTTCGAGTTCGGCAACGAGGTCGCCGGCGGAAAGCGGTTGGTCGTCCAGATAGACCGCGCCGTCGGCCCCGACCGAGATTATCAGGGACTCGAGGCTTGTTTGCCCTCGGTCCTGTCCGGGCTCCTCCAGCTCTGCCAGGTTGAGATCCGGCAACGAGCGCTCGCGCGCTTCGCTGGTAGTGATCGAGGCAAGCGTCGACAGGATCAAGAACAGGAACATGAGGACAAAGGCCACCTCGATGATGGTGGGATGCAGGCCTCGCTGGCGTCGGGTCCGTTCCATAGGTCAGAGGTGTTGTTTGCACTCCACCCGGTGGAGCAGTTTTTCCGCGATCTGCTGGACGACGAGGCCGGCCAGCGTGGACATCAGCGCCTGCAGCGCGGCTGGAACGATCTCCAGCACCGCATTGACCTGGCCGCCGGCCACCTGCTCGGCCATCTGCCATCCCGCCCATACGAGCGCAATGATGGTGCCGAGCAAGCCGATGCCGGGTGCCGTCCGCCCGATATAGTCGAGATCCAGTTCACTTTTCCGGAGCGTAGCGGGATCATCCTGCAAGGTCTTCAGGAAGACCTTGAGGAGCCAGACGCCGAGGATGGCAATGATCACGATGGTGATGCCAAACACCTGCAGGACCCCCCGGGCAGCCTGACCCATCAGGGCCAGGCTGTCGCCGAGGTGTCCCCATCCCAGGTGCTGGGTGGCCATGGCCAGCATAAGTCCGACCAGCAGGGCGGCAGGGGTGACCGTTTGGATGAGGGTGCGCCAGGTCATCGGTCAGTCCTTTCGCGCGACCCGTGCGGTGGAAGACCCGGGCAGGAAGTAGAAGGTCTGGCCGGCGAAGAACCGTTCGGTTTTCACTACCAGGCCGCGGCGTTTCAGGTATTCCCGGAAGATGTCCTGAATGGCGGACTCCGGATCCCGTCCTGACAAGGCGCTCACGAAGAGCACCTCCCCGGGCTTGTCCAGGAGGTTTGCCTCCAGATCGATGACCCGTGCGAGGGATTCCCGCTGAGCAGACTGGGAGGCGCCCCGCAGGTGAAGGCGGACCAGCGACAGCACGGCCTGGTCGCGCTCGGTCCGCCAGCGATCGATCAGCATTGCCATGTCGGCGTCGCCGCGGCTCGCCGCGGTGAGCGGCCCCACGGCCGCCAGTAGAAGAAGAAGGATAAGCAGGTGTTTCATGATAAGGAAATGGTTGAAGAGGGTTGTTGTCTTGTGAGTTCAGAGGTCAGGCGAAGGCACCTTCAGGGTGCCATTCAAGACGTCCTGATAGGCTGGGCTGCGTCCGGAACGGTTGGATCGCCGTTTATCCGACTGGTCGTCCAGAGGGCTGTATTTCAGAACATCGGGAGGATTGCTCAGACGATCGCGCGTCTGTTCCATCAGGCGCGGACCGAGATTCTTCAGCGTCGTGTCGTCCAGTCCCGCCAGATCGACCACCCGCCCAAGCGTGAGCACGACCTGGGCTTCCATCGTCTTATTGCGGAGGGTATTCCGTTCGATTTCGAGGACGTCCTCGACCATCGCCAGGTGGCTGATGGACTGACCAACCGTGTCAGACAAAGCGTGCACCTCGGCCTTCAAGGTGCTGCTTGAGCCAGCGGGCATGGCCAACCTAATCGCATTCATCTCAAGGGTCCCCTCCAGGGCATCAAGAATGCTCTGGGTCCGCTTCGAACCGGGGGCCGCCTTGAGCTGGCTCACGATCGGTCCTATCGCATTCAACCGGTCCGCAACCTTCAGCTTCTGCTGATAGATCGTCTGCGGATCCTGGTCATTCCCGCTAGCCTCCACTTCAGCCAACAGGTCGTCGAGCCGTCCAAGAATGGTAAACAGCGTGTCCTGGGTCGTACCGACCAATTCGCGGTCAAACCGGTTGATCTCAGCGCTCGCGCCCAAAGCCTGGGTATGGGCAGCCTGGCGTTCGTCCTCCGAGTCTGCCGCCGCTTCAAAGGCGGTTTGAGCGTCAGCCAGGTCGGCCACGAAGGATTCTTTACGGGTCTGGATATCCCCGTAGGACTCTTCGAGTTTCCGGATATCCTGGTTGATCTGTTTCCCGATTTCGGAAATGACCGGACCGGTGGTTTCCTGTCCGTGGACGGAGAGCGCGAGACAAACCGCGCCCAGCGTGATGGTGAGCCACCGCAGGGTGACTGAGTGTAGGGATTTCATGGTCATGGAGAAGTTGGGTGGTGGGTGAAGGGAGGTCGGTTAGCCCGAACTTCTCACCAGAAGTCCGGGTTAGGGTTGGCTGAGGAAGAGTTCCCGAAGCTGCTGGGGGGCGTAGTCCTCCGGCTGGCTTTTGCCCTGAGCGACATCCCCCAGGGTCAGCAGGGCAGCCATTTCGGTGTTCATGACCGCGATCTGGTAGCGATCCGCCCGGTCGTGCAGGGCCAGGGTCGCGCGTTTGAAGGCGGGCCCGTTACCGGCTCGGAGATACTCGTTGGCGGCGGCCGACAGCGCAGCCAGCGCGAAGGCATTGTCGCGCGATTCATACCGGTTCGCAGCCTCTTCCAGGAACTGGCCGGCCGCCTGGTGCCGCCCCATGCGCGAGAGGGCCAGGCAGTAGCGGACAATGGACTGGGGGTCGTTCGGATCGGGGCGAACCGAGCGTTCCCATTGGCTATCCGGAGCATCGCCAAAGACAACTTTGCGCGGTGCCAGTTCGGCGACCGGCTCGGGATCATGGGTAGCACAGCCGGAGAGGACCACCAGCAGCCCCAGAACAAGGGACCACTGAAAAGAAAGATTAATGGGTTTCATGATGAGTCAGGTCGGTTGGTTCACTCGAAGGGTGCCAAACAGTTGTTTGGTGGGATTCACTTACCTCGCCTCCGTTGGCAAGCTGCTCAGCTGTTTCCTGAGAAATGAGATTCCGGCGTCCGGGAACACCCACCCTTGCCCTCGGCCAAAACATTTGTCCCACCCCAGGGGTTACTGCATGACACCGAACCCCACACATCCTTGGAGCCGGGAGGACCTTTTCCCGATTGCTTAAGCCGCTGTGCTCCAAAGTATCGAAGATACGTCGATTGCCCGGAAATTCCTTGCCAATGACCGTTGGCCGGCCATTGAAACGACACCCTGCTTAGCTTTCGTAACATCCCTCTCCAGCATCCCCAGACCATGCGCTTCCTGATTCCCTTCACTTTCCTTATCTGTCTGGTCTTGTTGTCCGGCTGCCGGGAACCGCACGCCTACGAGGTGGCTATCTATGAATCGGAAGCCCTTGCTCCGGGTGACACCGTCTATCTGGACAACCAGCCGGTGGCCACGATTGAGGACATTTACAGGATCACCGATGACCAGGCGGTCGCCAAAATCCGGCTGCAGAACAAAGACGCTGAGGATCTGTTTACCAAAGGCATCCAGCGCAAACCGGTACAAGGAGAGATTCACCTCGAAACCACCGGGACCGGAGACGCGGAAAACGGAGCAACCTTACTGCCCGGAAGTCGCATCCCGTTGAGGAGTATACCGGTTCCTCCCGCCTTCTGGCCGCCGAATCAAAATACAGTCATTGTTCTGGGGATTCTGCTGGCGGCCCTGATCGTCGTTTTCTTCATCTTCCGAACGATTATCAAAGCAACCTTGACCCTGGTAGCTCTTGCCCTGGCCATCGGGGGCGCCTACCTGACCTACCCGTTTCTCGTCCCCTACACGCAACAGGCTCTGGAACTGACTCAGGACCAGGCAGCCGCCATCGCCGCCGATGAGACCCAACCCCCGGCCGCAGAATCGGGCTCCATTGATCAGGCGCTCGAAAAAATGGGAGGGTTCGTCCAGCGAGAGGACATCAATCCGGGTTATCTCTCCTTCGGGCTGCTCGCCATCATGTATTTTATCCTGCTGTCAATCATCCTCGGCTCGGCACGCAAACGCCTGGCGAGCGCCTGACCCCGGACCGCCAACCGACTTTGGATGTTTATTTCAAGCGCAAGCCGGTCGGACAGAGCCATCCATGTGATTTTGCCCCTCCCGAGCATGGGATGGATACGCCCCCATTCCCTGGATCCACTCGGCGACAAACCATCAGACAATAGGCAAACTGGCAGGCGGACCCGGCGCTGGGCATGAAATCAAATCATTCTGCTCTACTGACAGCCATTGGCGGTTGTCTGCTCCTGGCCGGCATGGTTGCCGCTGTCTTCCTGTCCGGACGGGCCGCCTTTGCCAGCCGGGAAGCCGAGCACCAGGTCGCCGATATATTGAGCATCAACGAAACGCCCGGCAATATGGTCGACGCCGCGCTCTATAAAGGCTCCTTTGGTTTAATCGGCGAAGAACACAAAGTGCGTACAGAAAAACTGGAGGCCCTCCAGGAGCGGGCAGAGAAACAAGAAGCTACAGCGGGCCTCTTTGCGGCAGGTGCCTTTGCGGCGGGCGCGGGATACATCCTCAGGCCCCTGCCCCGAACAGCCGGCTCCGAACGCCGCCCGTGCCTGCGTGTCCGCCGCCTGGTCCCGCCTGCCGCGATTGCGCTGATTGCCGGCGTGGCCCTGCCCATGCTCAGCTCGGTTACGACGCTGGATATCCCGGTCGCCGGGGAGGTTGTCTTTAAAGCCCAGTCCAAAAGCATCCTCGGTACCATTGGCTACCTCGCCGGCACTGATCTCTTTCTGGCCGGGCTCATCGCGCTGTTCAGTGTCGTCACACCCGCCACCAAGCTCGTGCTGCTCGCCCTCCTCACCAGACAAACCGAGAACCGGACGCTGCATGCCTGGATCGAGCGCGTCGGCCGCTGGGCCATGACCGATGTCTTTGTCGTCGCCCTCCTCCTCACCTTCCTCGCGCTCGGCACCCGCGATCAGAACGCCGCAAGCATCGAAATCGGTTTCTACTACTTCCTCGCCGCCGCCATTCTACCCATTCTGGCTTTGGAAATTTTATCCAAAGAAAACCATTAAGCCAAAAATCAAAAACCGTGGATTACGACCGACTTGCCGTTTATTGCGACCTCACCCCGGAAAAAGCAATCGAGGTCGATTTACAAACGATCGCAAACTATCTGGCTTTTCTTTTTAGAATAGCAAGAACGGGCGGCCCAACTACCGAGGAAGAAATCTTTGTCGAAAACCTAGCCGCTTCCCTAGACGTTCCATCCGAAGTGCTGCGCAAGGCTGTCGACCAGTCCCAATGTTCAGATGAAAAAATTCTAACAGCAGCCGCAAAGCTTAAAAATACACCGCTTCGTGAATGTGCCTTTTTGGATGCCTGCCAATTGACTCGTCTGGACCGCGAAATTTCCGCTGATGAGCAATTTGCTCTTAAAGAGGCAGAACGAGGTTTGGATTTGTCACCAAGCCTGGCCGAGAAAACTAAACGTTTAGCTGCCGGCCACGATCGTTTACTTCATGTTTTTTGCCTTCTTGTTGACCGTCCCGATCCAGCTGACCTTTGGGCCTTTTATATGCTCGAAGGGCTTCGTCAGTCAGATAGGCAGCGGCGAATAATTCTTCCGGAACCAGAGAGGACATCAAAACAGGAACGAATTCATGTCCTTGCCCTTGCCCACAAACTGGTAGGTCTCGGATGGAGACGTTCTGCCAAGGAGTCGATCGTCCAAAATTTATACCGGTTTTTAAATCTTTCTCCCGATGAACATGAAGCCTCTCTGAAGGAAGCATGGGATCTAAAAACATCACTGGAAGGTTTGACATCTCTAATTCAGACCCGCCCCCTCCAGCTGATCGCAATCAGCGACGCTCATCGGATATGCCTTAGTGATACGCATATTTGCCAATTCGAAGAAAGATTGCTTCATGATCTGACTAGACAACTTAGCTTAGAACCGAGCCTTATTGATCAGCTGCTTGAACTGACTTACAGAGAAGTTGCCTTTCGGGAATCCGTGCAATCAATATGCAATAATTCGGATCTCAAATGAGTTCTATTGCCGATAGCGAAACGCGCATCGCTGAGGAAGCGGGACGCCTTCTTGTTGAGGCGCATGAGACTTGGCTTTTCCCTAAATTCGATGCATTAAAAGATAAGATATCATTAGATCTTATTAGGACTATAGATCCAGAAGGCAAAAACATTTTCCACATGAGCTTGTTTTTTGCCCAAAGAGATTTTGACCAATTAATTCCTTTTAGGTTTGTGCACAAGAAAAGGGAAGTGACATTGAACAAAGCGATCATGGAGACGATCGTTTCGGCCCAAAGCAAAATTCCTGAGGCTGCAATGGCTTCAGGTTATTTATTACCGGAAAACGCGCATGGCGTAACTTTTGACCTTGCCCTGTTATTGCGTCTCGGAGGCTGGGAAAGAAACCAACCTTATCACGGACTACTTTGTCTTTGCTGGCCAAAACGTTCGAAAAATATTCCTCTATTTGATTTGCCCATTCAACATTATTTACTTCCCGGTTATGGCGGGTTGAAATTCTGTCCTCTCCCCCATGAATTTGAGCGTACAAAAAAGAAAGATGCAGGCTGGATTTCATTCCCGGCCAATATTAAGCGATCTCTACAGTGGAAGGATTTTGAGTCTGCAGTCGCAGTGGTATCCACCGCTGGGGAAAAAATCCTAAATCGACTGGTGCCCATTCTCAATGATGCTGCTTGGAAAGCTATGGCGCGACGGGTGATGCACGAGCTTTCGCGCACAGTAGCAATGCCTCAACCGATTTTAGAGGAATCACGAAAAGCTCTCAATTCAGCACTGGGAACTGTCAGACGCTCAGATTTGCCATCACAATGCAACTTGAAGAAAAAGCTCATTGGATTTCTAAAAACGATCGATGGTAATTTGGGCGAATTACAAAACGACCAAACCTATGTTTTAAGCAAAGTTCGTTGGTTCTTCTATCTAGTCGCAGAGGAGTTGAGAGCTGAGGCTCCTGAGAGGAATAACTTGCTCAACATTATAAGGCAATCCATCGATTCCCTTGGATTTAACCCTGATGAGGACTGTCGTTTCGATCAGGAAAATACCAATTCTTGGCTTACCTGCTTACAGCTTCCCCATCTATTCCCTCAGCACTGCTTTGAATCTTTTTTGAGTAATGCGTTTTTACACCGAATACCCAATACGCCAGTCATTTTTAATATTACTAAAGGGAAAAACAACGACCTGAATTTTTCTTGGACAAATCAAACTGAGTCACATTCTGCGAATCGCCTTTCGGAGGAACTGGCTAAGCCGGCGAATCTGCGAACCTTTGGTCTGAGAATGGCGGAGTCTATATCCAACACCTTTTTTATGACATCGCTTGATATCCAAGTACATCGCTATGATGGCAGGTGTCTGATTGATCACCAGATTTCAATCCCCGAAGATTTACTGCTTTTTCCAGGGCATAAATAAGGCTGAAACAAAATTCATACAAATGTTTCTGTCCCTTAAAAAAACAATTCTTTTAAAAAATTAATCCAAAACCGCCATGACCCAAATCCACAAACCCACTGTTTGGATACTCGACGACCAATGGCGATCAGCTCTAACCAAAATATCATGGTTTTTTAATTTTACCGAAGCCGCTTTTCCAAGTCCGAATTCATCTCAAGCTCTGGACGCACTTTCAGGCAGTGAAAAATCAGGGGGTTGGATGCTCAGCCGGTTGCATCCTGGCGAAATTGGACTAAAACCGCTCCGCAACGGAATTCTACTAATCGACGTCAATTGGTCTGCTGCTCCAACCTCAGAACTTCCAAAAGATGGGCTCAGCCCGTCCGAAAAGGAGCACTATGGGATTACTCTTACAGAGGAAATTTTAGCCCGACGTCGGTCCTATGACAATCTCGACATTATCCTTTTCTCCCACACCAAAGGCTCTAAATTGACAGACTATTATGTTGATTTGGCTAGGCGAGGGGTAGATCGCATTCATCCAGTTGTAATTCTTGAAGAAAGTTCAGACGGACCACTTATCCGCAAATACGGCATAGAAGCCTGTCGACGAGTCACCGCGCAGCTCCTTCAGCAGATACCCGGATCCGTCCGAAAATCAATTGCCGATAGCATCGAAAGGCGGCTTCAGGATTCTGATTTTGTGCGTCCGGAAGACTTCACCGCCGGAATGGACAATATTCAAGTCGACGGCATCCCAATTGGAGATCTTGCCGTGCCATTTTATCAACGCTCCGAAGCCTGTGAAGCAAAGGCGACTGCAATTGAGGCTAGCCGCGCGGGTCTGGAACCTCTCCGGGAATGGTATGCCATTGTTCAAAGCCATCGGGTTTCCTTTGAATTATCCGAAGAGGTGTTAAACCAGCCAACCGAATTGTTGCGGTCTCTTTTCCGCTATGAAAGCGTTGATCACCTCGACGGCTTCCTCATCTTTCAGGATATAAACAGTTCTCGCTACGCCAATTCTGTTAATCTTTTCCGAAAAAATCTCCGAGAATCGAATAACCTGAAAAGTACCGCCCTTTTTGAAACCTTTAAGCGTATTGTGTCCGTTGGCTTCGGCACTCCCATTCGGAAACTTGCCGACGGCGTCCCCTTCGAGGACCTCAGGTCCAGCCCCTTCGAGAGCCTCCCCCGCATCTTCCACGACCGGACGGTTTTCGACGTCGAAGGCGGAACCCACACGCCGGAGGCGAAACTCAGCGTCTTCGGCAAGGGAGAGACCCGCTTCCGCATCAAGATCGCAGACGACGTCATCTGGGACAACCGCCTCATCCACGCCGCCGCCGAGCTGAAAACCTTCCTGGCCAGCGACGCCCTCGGCCCGGAACGCCTCTTCGACATCCTGGAGATCGACCCGGGCAACCGGCTCACCCTCCTCGAAATCGCCCGCCACAGCGAGAGCCTGCTCGCCCGGTATCCGAAAACCGAGGCGCGCTGGGAACTCGTCCGTCAGACCGCGCAAGAGCAGCTCTCCCGCCTCCGGCGGGCCTCGCGGAGGCTCGAAGACTACGCCGAGGCGGTCGCCGAGGCCGCCTCCGCCTTCGAACCGGCCGACGAAAAAGCCTTCCAAAAAGACCTGTCCGGCAGCAACGCCCGTTGCCGCCTCTGGGACGAGTGGAGCAACGCGCTCCAAACCCTGCTCGACCGGCTCGACGCCCCCGAAACCCTCGGTTCCCGACTCGCCACCATCCTCGAACGAACCGACACCCCCGAAGGCCGGGAGGAACTCGAGACCCTCCTCAGCCCCTACCTCCCCCGCGTCCGCGGCTACGCCAACAAGGCTATCGAGCGGACCCTCAAACGAAAGGGCCTCTACGACAGCGCCCACCTCAAGATGGCGGAGACCGGATTCGCCAAGCTCTTCCCCGGCAGCGCCCCCGAAAAGACACACGACAACTGGACCGCCATCGCCATCACCGCCTTGGGCCTGCTGCAAAAGGACCTCCCCACCCTCAGCGACCGCGCCCTGGAGAAAAAACTCGTCCCCGCCATGTCCGCCGAACTCATCAACCACCTCGCCGCCCTCGAAGGCTACGAACTCGCCGAGCGCTCCGAAGCAATGCCCGAAGAGGAGCGCCTGATCGCAGGCAGCGCCGGACTCTACGCCATCCGGCCGGAAAAAGACGACTTTGCCTGAGCACATACCAAACGCCCCTCCTGCCCGAAAGGGATAGGAGGGGACCGCGTCCATCCTCGTCCAGACGATGCGGCAGCCTGCCGACCGAAGCCTCGGCGTAGGTTGAAGGTGGTTCCGCAGACTTGACACAACTTTAATGGATACACAAATTTGATGTATGATTAAGACCCAGATCCAGATTCCCGAGGATCTCTACAAGGACCTCAAGCGCCTTGCCAAACGCAAGGAATGGTCTCTCGCCGAGACACTCCGGCGCGCCGGGGAAAATTTTCTGCAGCAATATACGGAACCGGAAGGCATTTCCAAACCGAGCCGCTGGACACCCCCCGCCCCGCGTAAACTCGGCTGGAAAGGCCTAAGCCCCGAACAACTTAAAGAGGCCGCCATGGAGGATCGGGAAGCATGCCTTCACTAACAAATGCACAAGTATTTGCACATTTCAACTCCCCTCCTGTGCGCGAAGCGGATAGGAGGGGCCTGTCCCGGCGTAGCAAGGCGAAGCCGGATGCCCCAACGGGGGCGGGGTGGTCCCGTATTGCGGTGACTCCCGAAGGTTGAGCATCTGCCCTCTGCCTCCTGACCTCTGCCCCCTGACTCCTGTCCTCTGAAAAATGCTTTCCATCGACACCAACCTCCTGCTCTACGCCTACAGCAAGGACTCCCCGCAACACGAATCGGCCCTGGCCTTCCTGCTGGAGGTCAGCGATCGCGAAGACGTGGCCCTCTCGGAATTCGTCCTGATGGAGTTCTACCAACTGCTGAGGAATCCGGCAGTTCTCAAGGAACCTCTTTCCCCGGACAAAGCCGTCCAAGTCATCCACCACTACCGCAGGCACGACCGCTGGCGCATCCTCGGCTTCCCGCCCGACTCGAAGGCATTCCACACAACACTCTGGGAGTATGCCGCACGCCCCGAAACCTCCCGTCGCGCCCTCTTCGACGCACGGATCGCGCTCGCCCTGCGCGCCTTCACCGTGGATGAATTCGCCACCGCAAACACCAAAGACTTCCAAGACTTCGGCTTCAAGCGGGTGTGGAATCCGCTGGAGGGCGCGAACTGAATTTCAAAAGCGCCCACTCGCACGGCTCATGGCGAGCGCGACTACAGCGGGAAGCGCAAGAAACGCAGCCACCGTTACCGCATAAAAAGCGAATCCCAACCAACTCCCCATTAATACCGCGACCTGCGTCTGAAACCAGCTGATGAGAACGAACACTGGAAGGGGAACAAAAGAGAGCAGTAGTAAAAAGCTCCTCGATGGCGAACTTTCAAGATCACTGATCAGCCAATCCCATCGCTTCTTCCTAATCCGAACTACATCATTTTGTCGATCATATTGACCGACGTTTTTCGCTCCAAGGGCATCGGATACTAGTTCCCCACATTTCCCCTGTTCGACCTGTTCAAGGCCATCGAAAGCCTTTTTTGCCTCATCGCTTACGTTGACCTTGATTTCTGGCATCTTTCCCGGAAACCGTTTTTAACCGCTAAAGTCAATACTACGCTATTTGTCCAACGCTGTCACTTCCATGCAGATCCTCATCAACGGCCTCGTCTCCGGCACCGCCATCGCCCTTCTCGCGGTGGCCTTTCAGATTGTATATCTGCCGACTCGGGTTTTCTTTATAGGCCTGGCCGGGATCTACACCGTCGCCCCTTTCATTGCCCACGCCTGTCTGAAGGCGAACTGGGGCTGGGCCCTAACGATCATCACCGCCACTTTGGTCACAGCAGGGATCAGCCTCCTCGCCGAGTGGGCCAGCCACGCCCGATTGAGCCGCAAGAACGCCTCTCCGGGCGCGCAGCTGATCGCCTCGCTCGGCATCTTCATCATCCTCGTCCAGATCGTGGCCATGATCTGGGGCAATGAAACCAAAACGCTCCGCACCGGCCTCGACAGTGTTATCCGCTTTCAGGGTCTCATTATTACCGGCGCCCAGTGGAAGACCTTGGTCATCGGCGGCGGACTTCTCGTTCTTTTCGGCCTGCTCCTGCGTCGCTCGGCCCTCGGGCTCCGGCTCCGCGCCCTCGCCGACAATCCAGTGATGTTCGGCCTTTATGGCTACAATGTCGACCGCTACCGGCTGCTCGCCTTCTTTCTCTGCGGAATCTTCGCCGCCGCCGCCTCTCTCCTCACTGCCTACGACGTCGGATTCGATCCGCACACTGGCCTCCACGCCACGCTCCTGGCCATTGTCGCGGTCATCATCGGTGGACGCGGTTCCTTCGTCGGCCCCATCATCGGTGGACTCCTCCTCGGCCTCCTCCGCGCCCAGGTCGTCTGGCACTTCTCCGCCCGCTGGCAGGAAGCCGCCACCTTCGCCCTCCTCGCCATTTTTCTCCTGCTCCGCCCGCAGGGCATCATCGGCCGCAAGACCCGGCTGGAAGCGGAATGATTGTTGAATGCTGATTTTCGATCGCTGATTGCTGAAGTGTCATGAAACAGAACGATTTAAAGAAAAGGACTAAGGACTTTGCGCTGGGGGTGATGAAGTTGGTGGATGCTTTGCCGAATACCACTGCAGGTAGGGCCATTGGGAATCAGTTGATCCGGAGCGGATCCTCGGTCGGAGCGAACTATCGAGCCGCCTGCCGAGGAAGATCCAAGGCAGAATTTTCAGCCAAGCTGGGAACGGTGATCGAGGAGGCAGACGAGTCCGGCTTCTGGATGGAGTTGCTGATCGACGGCGGACTCATGCAACAAGACAAGGTTGAACCACTGCTTGAAGAAGCCTCCGAACTCATCGCCATTTTCACCGCATCCCAAATAACGGCAAAAAAGAACAAATAAGCCCCCCTAGATCAGCAATCCATGTTCAGCATTTCAAATTCAGCATTCAGCATTCAGCATTCAGCAATCCCTTGAACTACCTCCTCCATCTGGTAATCTATTTCAACATCTACGCGATGGTGGCGCTCAGCCTCAATCTGGTCGTTGGCTATTGCGGGATGCTGACCCTCGCGCACGCGGGTTACTATGCGATCGGGGCCTATGCCTACGCCCTACTGGCCCTCAACCTCGGTTGGGATTTCATTCCTGCGGTCATGGCGGGCGCAGCCCTGTCAGGCGTATTGAGCCTCGCCGTTTCCCTGCCCTCCTGGCGACTGAAGGGTGACTTCTTTGTTCTCGCCAGCCTGGCCGTGCAGGCGCTCATTTTCAGCGCACTCTACAATTGGTCCAGCCCGCAGGAACCGCTCGGTTCCTGGCGCAACCTCACCAATGGCCCCTTCGGAATCACCGGCATCCCCCGCCCCACGTTTTTTGGCTGGGTGCCCTCCACCATGGCGGAATTTGCTCTCCTCAGCACGGCCATCACCCTGCTCTTTGCCTTCCTCATCGCCCGTCTCAAGGGCTCCCCCTGGGGGCGCCTGCTCACCGCCATGCGGGAGGACGAACTTGCCGCCCGCGGCCTCGGCAAAAACACCCGTCTGGTCAAGGTCCAGGTCTTCGCCATCTCCAGCGCTTTGGTCGCGGTGGCCGGTGCACTCTACGCCGCCCATGTGCGCTATATCGACCCCTCCAGCGCCTCCCTCGATGAAAGCATCCTCATGCTCAGCATGGTCATCGTCGGCGGCCTCGGCAACTTCCGCGGCCCCATCGTGGGTGCCGCCGTGCTCGTCCTCCTCCCCGAAGTCCTCCGCTTCCTCAACCTCCCCGACGCCTACGCCGCCAACACCCGCATGCTCATCTACGGCCTGATCCTCGTTCTGATGATGCACTTCCGCCCACAGGGCATCGCCGGTACCTACCGGATGGAATGACGGGATCTTGGATTTCTGATCTCTGAATGCTGAATTGATCAATGCGCGTGAATTCTCGGGAGCCTAAACCCCGCTTGAGCCGCGGATCCCACATCAGCAATCCATATTCAACAACCCCATCGTGGTTCTTTCGCTCCGGGTTCAGCAGCGTCCTCACCCAGCACATGCGCCACCGTTTGCTCCCCTTCAATTATTCCGACTTGCAGCCTCAGCATCGCCTAAAAAGGAAACCCGGCCTCCTTGACACGATTCCTGTGTTTTCATAATCTCGTGCCATGAAGAACATCACCATCAGCATGCCCGACACGCTGGCCAAAAAAACCCGAATAATGGCAGCCGAGGCCGACACCAGCATGTCTCAATTCCTATGTCGCCTGGTCGAGGAAAAGGCACGGGCAAACAGCAGCTACCAGACCTCCATGAAGCGATATTTGGCAAGAAAGCGTGGTGGCATCCGCACCGAAGGCGGACCCTTGCCCAGTCGCGAATCTCTCTACGACCGCGATGTACTTCGTTGATACCAATCTCCTCGTCTATCCCCACGACTCCAAGGAGCCGGAGAAGCAGGCCCGCGCCACGCGGATCATCGAAGACTTGTGGCATAGCGGCAAAGGTCGGCTCAGCTTTCAGGTCCTGATCGAATTTTACGCGGTCACCACCCGTAAGCTGAGACCGGGCCTGAAACCTGCGAGTGCGCGGCAGGAAATTCAGGATCTGCTCGACTGGCAGCCACTCGCTCCATCCGCCGCACTTCTCGATGATGCCTGGCGGATCGAAGACCGCTATGGCCTCTCATGGTGGGACAGTCTGATCGTGGCCGCCGCACTTGAGGCGAAATGCAGCCGCCTCCTCACCGAAGACCTCCAAGACGGCCTGCAAATCGAAACCCTCCAAATATCCAACCCATTCGCTCCCGAATTCGACCTCTCTCTACTGAAAGAGTGATTGTCGTTTTTCCACCTCTGGATGCTGGGCCTATGGAAAGATTCGTTGCTCGAGAGCCTCTGCTTGAATCAGGAATCTGGATTCATGATTCAGGAATTCAATTCTCTTTCAAAACGGATGCGTTATGGTTGCCACCATGACCTCGATCAAAATTAAAAACGTATCCGACGCCCTGCATGCCCGGCTGCGGCAGCGGGCGCGGTCCAACAACAGGTCCCTCAACCGCGAAACAATCGCTTGCCTGCAGTCCCAGATGTTGCCCCAACCGCAGGATCCGGATGCGTTCCTGAGAGAAATCGCGACCTTTCGCGCCGAAATGAAGGCGGGCGGTGTTCCCGCCCTGGACGACGCCTTTCTCGCCCAAGCCGGAAACGAAGGACGCGAGTGATTGTGGCTGGCTGCAATTTGGCGGCCTACGATGCGGAGTATGTCTCTCTGGCCCGGCGCCTCAACTCCCCCCTCGTCACCTGCGACACCAAGCTGATCCAATCCGCCCCAGATACCGCCCAGTCAGCAAAACGGTTTCCTCTGGCAAATCCTTGACCAACGGAAATCCTTGACCAACGGAAATCTCAAGTATCTAATTCGATATTAAAGCCCTCGTTTTCGTATTCTCGTGAACGACGCCCAGAAAAATACACCTTCCGCCATCTTTCCACTAATTGCTGCAGACAAGGCATTTAGGATACGCTGAGGCACCACCCCCCCCTTCCAAAACTCCGAGCTGGCACCGGGAATGCATAGAAGGAAAACCGAACCGATTCTCAAACCTTTCAATTGAATCTCAACCCGCCAGAAACTGCCACAGACACGTCGGCTCCTACAGGGTCTAAAGAGGTCGTCCTGCGCGCCCGGGGCCTGCACAAAGCCTTCGGCGGGCAGGTGGTGCTGGATCAGGTCGATCTCGACCTCAACCGCGGCGAAGTCGTCCTCCTGCGCGGCGAGAACGGCTCCGGCAAGACCACCCTCCTCAACATCCTTACCGGCAACCTCGAGCCCGACGCCGGAGTGATCGAATACCGGAGGCGGACTTCACCAGTCAGCAATCAGCAATCAGCAATCAGCAATCGAACTTACCGCTTCCCTCGCCGCTGGTGGCAGGATCTCAACCCATGGGATCACTTCCGCCCGGAGTTCGTCGCCCGAGAGGGCATCGGGCGTACCTGGCAGGACATCCGGCTCTTCAAGAGCATGAGCCTGCGGGACAACATAGCGGTGGCCACCCCCGACCACCCGGGCGAGAACCCACTCTCCGCCCTCTTCGCTCCCTACCGCTCCGCTGACAAGGAAACCTCGATACGCGAAAAAGCCGAAAAGCGCCTGGAAGCCTTCGGGCTGGGCACGCGGGACAACTCTTCCGGCGACCGGGTCTCCCTCGGCCAGTCCAAGCGCGTGGCCATTGCCCGCGCCCTCGCCGCCGGAGCCCACGTCCTCTTCCTCGACGAACCTCTCGCCGGTCTCGACCGCCAAGGCATCCGGGAGGTCCTCGCCGCCCTCGAAAAACTCGTCCGCGACGAGGAACTGACGCTGGTAATCGTGGAACACGTTTTTAATTTCGTCCACCTGCACCACCTCGTAACCCGCGAGTGGATGCTCAAAGACGGTCGCATCGAGAGTTCGCGGATGCATCCAATCCCACAGGAAGATCACGTTGACGGCATTTCGGTGAATATCGCTGCGCCCGCCTGGATGACACAACTGACCTGCGGTGACACCGAAATAAAAAACGAAGCCCTTCCCCGAGGAGCCTCGCTCACCCGCATTCGGCGAGCTAAGCATTGGCAAGCAGACGCCAACCCGCTTCTCGAAGTCAACAATATACTCGTCGAACGCGGTCGACAAATGGTGATCGGTTTGGATGCACACGGCGAGTCAATCGGCTTCAACCTGAGCGTTCAGCCCGGTGAAATCGTCATCCTCCAAGCCCCCAACGGCTGGGGAAAAAGCACCCTTTTCGAAACGCTCTGCGGCAACGTCAACGCCACCGCAGGCTCGATTCAGCTCAACGGCACCGATATTCAAACCCTGCCGCCATGGTTCCGCGTCGAGGCCGGACTCTCCGCCTGCCCATCCGCCGCCTACCTCTTTCCGAGCCTGCGAGTCAGCGAAGCCGCACGGCTCTCCAGAGAAGTTAAAGAACCCGACACCGCCTCGATGCCGTTCGCTGAGCGCACCATATCCAGTCTCAGCGGCGGGGAAAAGCAGCGAACTCTCTTGCGCCTCACCATCCCGGTAGATGAAGGCCCGCGTTTACTTCTGCTCGACGAACCCTTTGCCATGCTGGATGATCGGTCATCACAGGAACTAATAAAAACCTTAATAACTTTGCAAACTTGCCATGCGCAACTGATCTTTAGTCCCGCATCAAAGTGATCACTAAAAACAATCCCTAACAATATGATACGCACAAATTACAAAGTTCTATCATGCATTTGCTTACTTTCAGCAATAATGGCCTTTGCTTCTTGCAGCAAGCAAGAATCTGCGTCGGCTGAACGTGTCGTAAGCGCATTACTCCCACTCAGTGGCGATTTTGCATTCCTTGGAGAACCTGGCCGGTATGCTTTAGAAATTGCGGCAGAGAAGATGAAGGAAGAAGAGATTCCATTACGGTTCAAACTTCATGACACAAAGGCAGATCCCAAGGAGGCAGTAACAATCTTACGACGCGAGCAAGATATCAACGGCCGAAACATTTTCATTGTTACGCTTTCAGGACCTTCACTTGCAGTTCGCGAGGCGCTATCTGGAGAGAGTGCCCTCATGTTGTCTGTCGCCATCCACCCTGACCTCCCATCAACCAACGCACCCATAATTCGTTTTTGCGCTAGTGCCACCCAAGAGGCGACGATGCTTGCTGAGCGACTCGAAGGCACCGGCAACCCCGTAGCACTCGTAGTATCGCGCGACCCAGCAACGACTTTCCAGGTTAACAATCATCTCCTGCCAGCATTGAAGGCAGCAAACAAAGAGATTGCGTTTGTAGAATGGTTTGATGTTGGGAACAAGGACTTCAAAAACTTGTCAGCCAAACTGGCGGGCACAGCAACTAAAGAAATTGTTTTACTGGGGTATGGATCCGATTTTCCGGGTGCCCTGGAAGCAATAAGCCAAGCCCGTGGCACTCGCCCCACAACAGTATACGGCGGAATAGGATTCGCCGAGTTAGCCGGAAAGCCGGGCGGAATGGATGAAATTGATATCACTGCGGTCGTTCCAGCTTTCTACATTGATGACTCTCTGCCGGGAGTAACCGAGTTTAAGGCGGATTACAAGGCAAAGTCAGGCAAGCCTGCTCCCTACGATGCGGCATTTACCTACGATGCGGCAATCACATTGGGTCAATTAATACAATCTGGAGTTAACACCCCCGACGAAATGCTCCGCAATCTTCGCGGAAGGACTCTTACTGGTGTCACCGGAACAATCAGAATCGGAGATGATGGAGAGGCCACTACTGATTTGCGGTGGGCTACCCTATCTAAAAGTGGACTAGAACCCACGAAGTAATATCATGCAGGAGTTCACGCTCAACTCTATTGGTGGCGTCTTTTCCACCGCCGTTTCATTCATCGAGTCCCTTCTCGGTCGGGACCGGTGGGAACTAATTCTGCGAATTGAAGATTCTTCCCGATCTTGGGTGGCCAGAGGCGTCGGCAGTGAACACAATTACGGAAGATTACCCGAGGAGCATGAAATTCGTCCGTGGGCCGTGCCCAGAACGACAGGCATTCTGCTCCATTCGCTAATTCGATTGTTCAATTGTCAATCTGGTCTCGAAATTGGAACAAGCTTAGGATACAGCACTATTTTTCTTGGAGCTGCATTCGAAGCTAATTCAGGCACTCTCACGACCTGTGAGATTTTCGAACTGAAAGCTAAAGAGGCACGGAAGAATCTTGCGAAGGCTGGACTAGAAAACGTAACGCTAGTTCAGGCAGAGGCGCTTGATGTGACCAAGGACTGTTCTCAAGAACTTGATTTTGTATTTTTTGATGCAGATCCACAAAATTACAAAGCCTACCTGAAGGCTCTGGAACCACGCCTAAAGCCGGGAGCGTTGTTGGTGATGGATAATGCACTAGATCACAACTTCCTGACTCAGCCATTCATTGATCACGTTCTCAATTCGCAGCACTGGTGCGGCCATGTTGTGCCGCTTGATCACGGAATTCTACTCGCAAGACGCAAATGAGCAACTGGATGATCGAACCCAACTACACTAAAAAGCCGGAGCTCACCAAGATTGAACTCACTGGGCGGGTGCTCGTATTTGGATCTGGCAAACTGACTCATGAAGACATATTCTTCGATTTCAGTAGTGCAGAAAATATCAACTGCTTCGACCCAATTTATCAAACAACCTCCGAACAGCCAACGGGACGAGGCGAAAAGTGGTTGTTTTATTCTATGTTGGATGACGCGATAAATGGCGGCAACTTCGATCATGTCGTAGCGTTTTTTTCACTCCACTACGAACCAGCATGGATTCAGACTCTAACGCGGCTACTCAGCTCGCTCAAGCCACAAGGGATTTTCTACTTTGCCGAAGACAGTGGATTTCGAGCTGTGCTTGATGGAACAATTATAGGAAACTACCAGCATCCTGAAGCTGATCATATCCGTGATGTGTTTAAAAAACGCCACAGACTTGGAGGAAAAAACAACTACGGCACACCGTGGCTTCCAGACATCAGGGCATCCAACTACCGGCAGCTGGGGACAATGCTTGATATTTATGGTTTTTCCAAGACTTCAGAACCCATCTCCGGACTTTTTCAACGGCAACTTGGTAACAAAAATTTGCGAGAAGAGGCTGCTCCATATTTACCTTGGAGATCTGGTGAAAACTGGGAATCGGGCCTCAATTTACTTGAAAACACTGCCATTGAGGAGAACGTAGAAGAAATTGTCCTAGTTCACCAATATAGGCGATCAAACATTACAGAAATGCCAGCGACATTGCTTTGCGATTCGTCAATTGCGGAGGTGGTGCGCAGTCTAGTCTTCAAGCAAACGGCAAATGCCATCGGAAAACTCGATTTAGTTCTACCGACGGATAAGGTGCGCGTTGATGATGATAGGAGCGTTTATTCACAACTCAAATCTTTTGGGTGCTCGTGGCTATCAATCCTATATCAACATCTTGCTAGGCATATTCCGGAGATCGAAGCCATTCAGTTAATTTTTCAACGTGTTGGCGACCATGAGGATATGGCCGAAGCTCTTTCATCTTACGAATTCGAGGGAGGCGATCCGTTTCTCACATGCAATCAAACCCGTTCGTATCTAGAAGCATGGAACTACCAGTGGACGGAGCGATACGAGAAATACATCAAAAAACTCAACAATTCTCCTGAAAATATTGGCTATCTGGCCAAACCTATTTTCCAGACGGGAACGCTAGGCGTGTATTGGGATGGGAATAATGCACAGACGACCCGCGACTCGTCACATAAAAACTTAACGGATGAATTCAAACGTCGAGATGTTCCAAGCCCATGCCTCTACATTCCAGCGCGGCTAGCTCATGTCGAGGGCGAAAAATTGGAAGAGTTACGACCGCTTACACTTATCGCGTTGATCGTATATTTTCGAGATGAAACATCACTGAATGACTCAGCCTGGCAAAATTTGCATTCCCTTCTATTGCCACTTCTCGAAAACGTGTCTGCTCGAATCGCCTTAGGCGAGATGCTTGCAGGCCACCATCACAAGAGACTTCTGAAAGAGCGGGAAAAGTCCCATCAGATGCTAATGAAGCTGCAGGTTCCATTGGATGAGCTTACGAGGGCTTTCGATACGGTCCAGGCAGAAGCGCATGAAATGCAGGTCATCCTCAACTCCCCCGAGGAGTCGCTTTTTAGAGCACAGAAGTTGGTATCTGACATTTTTATTGACCGAAAAGGCATCAAGGTTTCCGACGCACTCACCGCAAAGCCAGCGCATTCCCCGGACAGCCTGAAAGACGATGACTTACACATGCTGTATGTATTGGTCTTGTGTTCCGTTTTCGGCAGACGTGCCGAACTTAAATTGGCAAACTCCCCGGCAGCGATCCTTGCTCACGGCAAAGAACTTCTCCGAGATGCGGAGCGTTCACCAGTCTTTGAAGACCTCTGTTCTCTAATCAGTATAATATCTGAAAGCAGAGAGAAAAAGGTTAGCATTTGGGAAACGGTGGACGCATTCCCAGACGAGAGCACCAATACCCGGGATGAACGACAAAGGCGTGTTCTCAGCCGCTTCAAAGCCCTCCTATTTGAGCCATTTAAAGATTTTTCCAGCAAATATTGGCCGAAATCGCCCTTTTACGTTGCCGTAGAAGGCCAGGAAGCGCGGCTCGACTGCCTTGATATTCCGAAAGGCGACAGCGATCTAGATAAGCGTCTAGCGGTGAAGCACGATTTCTCCCCGTTTCCTCAGCACGGCATCTTGGACTTTATCCTAGCCGCCAAGGGTGAATTTGAAAACCGGACACAGGAAAACTTATTCTCGACGTTAGATCTTAGCGAAAATACAGATGCACGCGCCGTCCTCAAAATTACTTACGAAGGTGATACGCTATTCTTGCCGGAAAAAGCTTCAAATCACTTCATCTTTCTGTGTCACGCAGCCGCCCATGGTGTTTCAGGTAGTAACTATGGAAACTTTTTAGGTTCGTATGCCCGCCTGTTACGTCATGCTCACTCGCTTGACATTGGTTCTTCAAGCTCCTCGGAGAACAATGTTTGGCGGCTCTGTAACCCGAATCGGGCGTGTGTTTCTCTTGCAATCGAAAGGAGTGACAAGAGACGATTCTTTTGGATTGAGCACCATCACAATACTACTAATGGCAAAGGTACTTTATCTTTGGTTTGGAGCGAGTGCGGGTGGAGAAATGAAAAGGCTGAATCCGGCACTGCTGCCATTAGAAGGGTTACCGATGCGACTGCACCGGCAGAAGAAATTCCAGAGCGCGACAGCGATACGCCCGCCACCATCGATGGATTAATTCAACCAAAGGCATCGCCTTCTTCCGATGTAAAGTGCTTCGTTTCCGACCATAATAGTGATGCTCAATGGGCAAACGCATTAAAAACAGTGGGAAAAATCGAAGGCAAGCGCGGAACCGTCAATTTTGTGGGCATGAGCAAGGGAACAGACCGCCCTTCGGACGTGACGATTCCCCCAGGTGTTCAGGTTGTGGTCTTACACACAAATAACATTAGCGACTGGCTGCAAGAGTGCAACAGCACCTATGCCATCGTCCGTGTATCAACCCAGCCTGATGGCTTAACATTGCCAGATGGGGCTCCAGCATCGGTAAAACTGTTAAAAGATATCGTCCCAAACCATTTTGCTTTGGGTAAGGACGCCTCCCTTCGAAAGCAGGCTGAATCAAAAATGTTGGAAGCTGTATTCGATGCCTTAAACCAAAAAATCCCTCCTGTAAATTTATGATGACGGTTCATTCAGCACCGACTTGGTTCGCACTAAACATACTGTTGCAAGGGGTTCAGCACCGGAATCAGGCCGCGTTGAAGCCTTCTTATTGGTCCAGTATATTGACATTAGGTGAAAGCCTGATTTGCCGTCTGGAAAAAGAACAATTTAAAGCGTATAGCGAGCTGAAGGACCCGCCCACTATCCACCCCGATGTTAAGGAATTCATAACACAACTGCATACTTTACGCGAATCGCAACTGACCGGAAAAGCACTTGATAGTTTTAAGAAAAAGGCCAAAGCCGCAAATCAGGTCGTCGCCGAGCAACTCGGAAGCTCCATCAGTTGGCCATGAAACAGTGTTCTCCACAGTCAGAGCCTTGGCAACGACGCCGGAGCCATCTGAACCACGATTGGATGAAGAACGCCTTCATCATCCAACTGGGTGCGCTTTATAATCTGGCTTCAGCTAAGAAGGAACTAGATGGTGAACTCATGGAGGCTAGCCAGTGCGTAATTCGGGAGTGGAATGAGCATAGCGTCGAGACCCAAAGTTTGATCGAAGCATTTCGAACGGAGGAGAGTCCTAGGATGCTATTCCTCATTCAGCCGCTTGCGAACTGCGACGAGGAAACCAAGTCGTGGCTTCCAGATTACATCCACCAGAATTGGCTACAAACTTATCCCGTCGATAGATGGATTCAAGATGCCACCAGTGCTTGGAGAGAAGTTGATGAGCGAACTAGGGAACTTCGCGCTGCCATCGAGCAGTCGCAGTCATCGATCGAAACCCTAGTAGTTATCGTGAACGTCGTTCGCCATTCAGTTTCAGCGCTCTCGGATGCCATCAGCCTCTTTCCCAGTCGACAGTTGATATAGCCTTCGTCCTACATCGTCATGCTGCCACGAATTCTAATCCTCGACGACCTGTTTGGAAGAAATCTACCTGACGGAAACAACTTCAACCGGGAAAACCTCTGTGCCCATTTTCTCTGGCAAGATGCCTCGCGCGACGCATCCGCCAAGGCCAGCAAACAGAAGGTCTTGCAACCTACCGCTGAAGCCGTCTTCTGCCGTGCCCAGTCCCCTGCCAGCTCAGCCCCAGGCGACACGGTGGAGAACGACCTCGAATCCGCTCTCGATGCCGTGCGACGAGGATGGAAAGGGATTCATGATACTGGATTCAAGACTCCTGACTCTACAAACGCCGCCAATTCCAAGAGCAAAGTTCAGCATTCAACATTCAGCAATCAGCAATCCAATCTCCCTTGGTCTTTACTACTCATCGACCTCTGCTTCTACACCGGCAGAGTCACGGAAGAAAGCCATCGCCGCACCCCAGGCATGCCGGAGGGACGACCGGGTGACGACGACCCGCGCTCGTATTTCGGGCTGACGCTGCTCGATGCGATTCACCGGAAATTCCCCGAGTTACCGATTTTTATTCTCTCCAGCAAGCCGCGTGGCGACATCAACCTTGAGCTGACACGGCGGGGCGCGCTTGGCTTCATCGACCGCAGTGCGCTCGATGCCCCCGAGCAGTTGGAGGCGGCTATTTGGCACCACGGTCTCCTCCCGGATCACACTGGCACCATTGCCGGGCATTCCTTACCACTACTCCTCGCCTTGCGCGAGGCCCGCCGAGCCGCCAAAGGCGGCGGTGATGTCTTGATCCGCGGCGAGCGCGGCACCGGCAAGGAACTGATGGCGCGCTACATCCATCACGCCCGATTTTCAAGCGGTGAGAACGAGATCACTGACAGCAATCAACAATCAGCAATCAACAATCAGCAATCCAAGATCCCCTTCATCGATGTCAATTCCGCCGTCTTTACCCCGAACCTTTTCGCGTCCGAGCTCTTCGGGATCGAACCGAAGACCGCTACCGGAGTGGATGGGAAAGAGGGTCTCATTGCTGCGGCGGAGGGAGGCGACCTCTTCCTCGATGAGGTGGGCGACATGCAACCGGAGGTGCAGGCCGCCCTGCTGCGCGTCCTTCAAGAGCGCACTTACACCCCGGTCGGAAGCCGCAAGACGAAGCCGTTCAATGCACGTTTCATCTCCGCGAGCAACCGACCCCTCGAAGGCGACGAAATTGGCTTTCGCGCCGACCTGCTGGATCGGCTGGGTTCCGGGGGAACGCTCTGGCTCCCCCCGCTCCGCGAACGCAGGGCAGACATTCCACTGATCGCCGAACGTTTCGTCCGCGAGGCGGAACAGCAGCACCAGAGCCGCCACCATGCGATCACCTCCGAGGCGCTGGAAGCGCTCGCCGAGCGTGACTGGCCCGGCAACATCCGTGAACTGCGCAGAGTCGTCTTCCGGGCGGTGCAGAATAACCCCGATGTGGATTACCTGCTCGAAAGTCATTTCGCGGAACCCTCGCCCGGAGTTCACCGGAAAAGGAAGGCTGCCCCCCCGACCTCGCATCCCGCCGACAACGCATCCCGCGCGGTGGACAGCGGCGATCCCCTCCCCGATTTCGAATCGCTCGATCTCTCTCTGGAACGAGCTGCCGACTGGAGCGGACGACTTCCCGAGTGGCACAAGCAGACGCATCGCTTGCAGGCCAGATTGCTCGAAGCAGCCGTCCGCCTCACCCTGCGCCGCACCCCGGAGAAGCCGGGCGGCGAAGTTCTCCTTCACCCCGCCCTCAAACTGCTGACCGGCGACAAGAGCCTGACACCGCTTCAGGCCGCCGACCTCGCCAAGCGCATTCTCAAACCGATGGAGGACGAATTGAACGACGAACAACGCCGCATCTACGCGCGTGCCTTGGAGATCCGCCCCAAACGCCCGCGCTCTGCGGGCCGTCGCAAAAAGGGTGTTCCTGCAAACTAAATCACCATGGCCCGTCATTTCATCCTCGCTCAATCCCCAGTCACCGCCCGCGCTCTCGGGGCCTGGCTCGAACTGGTCGGCGAAGGTGAACTGGCGACAGACGAAAATAAACTCACGGACCCTCGCGTCCTCTGGTCCAAAGAACTGCCGACCGGAACCAGCAAGCACCTTTTCGTCCAGCGGCTGATCCGCATCCTCGAAAAAGCGCGAGAGGAAGCCGCTCCGGAGCCCGCTATCGTTCTGGTCGACTCCGTGCGCCCCCTTGGCCTAAACCCCTTGAGCACCAGTTGCTCCTGGGACTCGGTGCTGGCCTCGCTCATCCTCGCCCTCCCCGAAGTGCGCTGGGTGTTCGGGACGATCACGCAACAGAACGACGAAAACGAGAACCTGTTCCCCAACTCCTGGCACAACCTTGTTTCGCTCTTCAAGCCCGACTTCGACCCGCTCTTCGACAGCACCGGCCTGCGGCAATTCGTCCGGAACAACTGCGATGCAAAGCAAGGTCCTTGGATCCCTAGGCGAAAAACATGGGCGCTGGCCATGGATGAAGAGCCGATGTTCGCCTACCTGCACGGCTACATCGCCTACCGCTTCGGATTTCGGGCCTTCCCTGTTCATTCCTACCAACTAGCGAACGAACTGCTCGAGCATCCCCAGGACGAGGGAATTTCAGCAGACTGCGCCTCCGGTCTCGGTCCACCTGCACTCACCATGGAGGATCTCTACCTGGGCTTTCCCGACCGCCCGGACAACAACAACGAGTCCTCGGCGCAGCGCCTCGCCAACCTTAAAACCCGCAGCAAGACTTGGCGGGTCCTCAACCACGAGCATTCCCATCGTTCCGACCAGAAAATGCCCTGGCGCTACTTTATCAGCTCGGGCCATACGCAAAGCGGGGGTGTGGAGAATGTAGCCGACAATGAGGTGGTCATGGACATCCTCAGCGAGAAGCGCCGGGGCGGCCGCAAGGTCGGTAAGCCGATCTCCGGAATCTTCGCCCTCTGGCGCGAACTCAACCTCTTCAACCGCCTGCCATGCCCCGACGGGAAACCAGAGGAAGACGAATACCCCGGCTACGCTCCGGAATTCCAATGGCCGCCGACCCGGGATGAAGCGCTGGAAGAAAGCTCGCAGAACCACAGCGCCCCCGGTCAACTTCTAATCATCGCCGAAAGCCTGATCGACCGCGCCGAGAAGATCCTCGGTAGCGCCAACTCGATCCGCGAAGCCGTCCGCGGGGCCGTCCTTGCAACCAGCGCTCTGGAGCTTCTGGGCCCGAAGACTCCGACCACCGCCCGCGACGCCTTGGAGCTCAAGCACCGATTCGAAGTCTGCGCCGAATGCCAGTTCGGCGGGGTGCAATACAACATCGAGGTCAAAGACCGTTTCCGCGAAATCCGCAGAGACGTCCAACTGCTCGGCCGGTGGTATGGGCAGAACGCGAGAGCCAGCGCCATCCACAATGCCGAACTGACGATCATCAGCCGGCTTCGGGCGATTTTTCGCGCCCACGATGAGTTCGACGAGGAAGACCAATGCCTGAAGCGCATCCGTGACCTCCAAAGGAAAATCTGGACCCGCCGCTTCCTGCCTTGGTCTCTCCTGGGCTGGCCGGTCCGCTTCTATCTCGAAAAGCTTGTCGGTTCCTTCGCCCTCTTTCTCGGAACCACCATCCTCTGGATTCTCGGTTTGGTGCTTTTCATCGGCTTCCAACTGCAGCAACCCGCTTCGCCCCCCGCTACGTTCGCCCCCTCCATCGCCAAACACTTCCCCGATTTCTCCGAAAACGACCGCATCCGCATCGAAGCCTACGTGATCGATAACGGCAACGTTCCGAAGCCGCCGGCACCCAATGCCCACCATCACTCCTGGGAACTCGCCTTCCGCTCCTTCTTCGGCGGTGAACCCACGGTCAAAGACATCAATAACACCTGGATCACCCTCGCTGGCGTACTCGGTGCCTTCGTCGGCTTCCTCCACCTCGGCGTCCTGATCTCCCGCCTCTACGATCTGATCAATCGGAGGTGACCATGACCGCCCGCGCCCTATCGACCGAAGCGACGAGCCGCGGCCTTTACTCAATCTCCCAAACCTCCGCGCGCTTGAGTTCTTCCAGCCACTCCCGGCAGATGTCGCCGAAGCGGTCGTTGTTGGAGGTGGGAATGGTTTCGTAGTAGGCGTAGGCTTCGCCGGACTTGGCGCTGGCGTGGAAGCCCGCGGCATCGACCCCGCCGTAACCGAGGGCGAGGTGAGCGCTGTCCTTCAGGTCGATGAAGAAGAGCGCGACCTGGTGGCCGAGGTGGTGCAGCAGCGCCGCCGCGAGGATGGCGTGGTCCTCGCAGTCGCTGCCTTTCGTTGCTTCGACCAAGGTCTCGATCGGATAGTTGGCGTAGTCCGCCACGCCGTGGGTTGCTTCGTCCGTGGCGTAGCGGATGGAGCGCACGAAAGTGACCACGTTCTCGGCCTCAGCCAGTGGCGAGAGTTCCTGCTCCCGCGACTTGGCGCGGAACCAGTGCGCGAGGCGCCGGACGTCGATGGTCAGCCCGTCAGTCACGTAGCGGGGAAAGTCGTCATTATGCCGCGCAATCTGCCGGGCCGCCTCATAATCGTCACGAAGGAAGTGAAAGGTCTCCTTGTAGCGTCGTTTCTCGGCCACGGTCGGCAGGGGCATGAAGGTCCACTTGAACTCGACGGCGATCGACTCATCCTCCTTCACCTCCTCGAGTTCCTCAAAGTCGAGGGGCTCGGGCAACGGACGCTTCCAGACGAAAAGCGCGTCGCGGTAAAAGACATCGCCGAGTGCGAAGATCGTCGCGACGAACAGAAAGATGAACGGAAACGGCAGCAGCCCCTGATAGAAGAAAAAGAGCGTGCCTCCGCCCACCAGAAGCAGGCCGTAAAGATTCATCCACCGGCTTCCCCTAAGGTCGAGAAAGCCCTTTAGCCTGCGATAATGCGCCTCCCGGTGGCCCTCAAAAAATTCGTAGGCTCCCTTCGTCAACCCCACCCCCGTGAGAATGAGAACGTAGGCGATAAAGTTCAGCGCGATCAGCCAGAGCCTCTCGGCAAATCGCCAGTCTCCCAGCATCTCCGCGAGCATAACGAGCAACAGTTCCAGCGGGATCACGTAGAAGAGCAGCGCAAAAATAAGTGAGGCGAGGAGAATCATACGTCACCTCCCATCTCACCCGCTGGCACGGCGCAGACCGCCATCAGCCCGTTGCGCGCGACGGGATCGTCTCGGAGAAGCGTCGTATCCCGCTCGGCCAAACAGTCCGACCAGGACGCAGCGAGAAAGAGCATCGCACGCGGCTTAGGCGGGGGAACCGCGGACGACAAAATCTGCCGCGCATTGCGGACCGACTGACGGACCAAGTTCTCCCGGTCCGACTGGTTCAGCCCACAGGCATCGGCCACGTCTTCGAAAGACAGACTTTCCGCCACCCTGCGCAGCGCGATTCGGGCCGCATCATTGGCCTCGCTCTTCCACCGGGCCGTATCGAGGATCGCCTCCGGCTCGCGCATGCGCTCCATAAAAATGTCTTCAGCGCTGCGAACACAGTCGTCGAAACGCGTCTGGAAAAAACTTTTGAGACGATTGCGCGGAAAGCGTGGATCTTCCACCCCGTCATCGACCTGTTCGGTCTGCCAGAGGCTTTCCTCCAATTCTTCTTTCAACTGCTTGAGCCAGTTCTCGCGCTCCTTTAGCAGGCTCTGAAGCTTCCGAACCTCTTGATTGGTCTGCTGCAGCGTGCAGAACGCGAGCTCCCGCGCCGCGTCGGCTTGGATATCGCGTTGAGTCAAGTTCTCCAGCCGGAGAATCCCGAAGTGATAGCAGACCCAGCGTCCGACAAGCAGAAGAACCAGCAATGCATAAGCCCCTCCGATGGCCGAGCCCGCCTGTACGCGCATCTGGTAATCCGTCGCGGTAAAAGAGCCGCCGGTCCAGAGCATGCCCCCGATGAATAGCCAGGCGCAGGCGACACCGATCAAGGCCAACCTCAAAAAGCAGGATTTCAGTGAAGGCAGACCGAGAATGCGCGCCTTCAACGACAAAATATTTTCCTCCAGACTGCGGATCTCGAAACAATCTTCGATCTGCAGATCCGCGAGGGCCTGAACCCGATCCCGCAGGTGACGGAGACGCTTCTCCATGGCGGTGATACACGCCCGGTCCTGCCCCGCCTCCGCAAAGGGATTCAGATAGCCCGGGAACTTCTCGCGCAACCGGGCGAACGCTTGTACGATATGGGTTTCCGCCCAGCGGCAGGCGTTCCGCACCGAAAACGTCGCGACCTGCTGACCCGCCTCCAATAGCTCGCCGAGCCGTCGCTCCCAGCGAACCTTCCGACGCAGGCTCATGCGCTCGGTCATTTTCAGCCATAAGCGTTCGTCGCCGTCGTCGATCCGCACATGGGGATCGTCGTTCTCGTTCTCGAGAATTCGGTAGCCTTGGTCCGGCACGGCCGTACGCAGCAATTCTTCGAGACCAGGACAGGGAGTCGCCGACGGTGCCTGTGTCGGCCCTCTCCATCTTTTCTGCAATTCGTTCAGCAGCCCCTCCGCTTCCCCATTGATGACAGCATCCCACGAGGGCCCCAGCCAGCTCATCCCAAGGTAGTAAAGCCGGCCCGCCCCTTCCAAAGCGAAGGCCGCATGCGCCTCGCCGACCCGCTTGCTCCAGAAATGCAGCCATCCGGAATAGAGAAAATAAGCGAGCACTTTCGCAATCGCATCTTCATCCGGGGCGGCGGAAAGATTCGGGTCGAAAGCAAAACTCAATCCGGAGGATGCCGCCGCTCCGGATATCTCGGAAGACGGATTGAGCCGGATCGGGTAAAGCTCGCCGTCTTCCGCGTGCAGCTCGCTGCCCGACAAACGGACGGCTGCGTAGAACGCAGGCTGGTTTTCCCACAAAATGTAGGGATGCAGGCGCGTGGCGAGATCCGGCGAGCGCATCCAGTCGACCGCCTCGCTGATTCCGTCCGCACGGATCAACAACTGCGAATAGTCGGCGGCTGCGAAAATCCGCTCCAGTTCGTTTCCGATCCGCCGACTCAGCTCGGACTCGCCCGGCTCCCAGAAGAAAGGGACCACCGGAGCCGAATCGCCGAGCAAGGCATCTTCCACGGCCTGTCCGTCATTCGATGCCATCGGCCACCTCGAGGAGCGCTTGGTAGACGCGCTTCAGCGCTTCCCTGCGCTCGGTTTGCGATTTCGTTCGGCCAACCATGGCATCGATGGTCTCCTCCGCGAAACGCTCCAGTTGCTCCTTCGCGCTGGCTTTACCGATCGTATTGACGTAGCTTTCCCAGACATCCTCGATCAGGGAGGAAAAGCGCGCGTATTCCTCGGAGGCCAGCTTATCCAGCGCACCCTCGAGGCTGTTGTCGATCCGGTCCTCGGAGCGTGCACGCGACTGCGACTTCGGCGCTTCGGCCACGATTTCATGCTCTTTCAAGGCCGAAGCGTAAGGATTCCGTTCCTTCGAAAAGACGATATACTGAAACTCCGCCTGTCCCTCCCGGTTCATCCGCAGAAGATTCACATAGTAGTTGCTCCCGCGACTTTCGAGCGCTTCGAGGAAGAGGCCCAAGCCGAAAATCCTGTATTTATGGTTCTCGGCCGACATCCGCGGATCGAGGGCCGGCAAGTCGGAATGGCGCTCGTCGGTGTGGAAGATCCAAGGATGACCCGCATAATTGGCGTAAAACTCGTCGAACCGCTTGAGGTCCGCGATCTTGAAGCCCACAACCGTGCTCAGGCAGGCGACCGTCCCGTAGTCCGAGTTCAGGGGTTGCATTTTCGTCTCGTTATCCCCGACTCCGGGGAAGAGCTTGGCCAGTTCCTTCTCCTTCGTCTCCGCGGACACCGCGAGGACGTAGCGCTGGGGCGTCAGGTCTTCCTCGTCCGGTGCCGTGCTCTTGAGCGCGATGAGGGGGCGGCTGGCCTCGTTGGCCCCCTTCAGGCGCCGTTTCAGCGGCGTATCGCCTTTCTTTATGCCGTCGATCACAATATCTCGGTTTTTCAAACTGTCGCGCATCGCCTTCACCAAGGGTAAAAAAAGCGGGAAAAGGACTCCCAGCGTTGTCAATGCAGTGGCCGGCACCGGCTCGACCTTCGCGTCCAAGCCATCCAGCCATTCCCCGATCGCCTCGCGGTCCATGCCGCTCTGGACAAACAATCCCTGCCCGAGCAACTCGCCGTAGCGGTCCGCGTAACTGCGGTAGGCGAGACGCCTGCCCTTCAATTCCTCGAAGATTTCTAGGCTCTTGTCTTGGGCTCTCCGTACCGTGCGGGTTACCGCCACAACGACGGATCTCGCCTTGCCCAAGCGATATTCTTTCGCCAGGTCAGAGAGATAGCTCTGAATCTTACGCCGATAAGCGGCACGATGTTTGAAATCGAGGAAGAAATCGAGCCTGTGAATCATTTGCTCAAGCCGGGCTATCTCCTGTTCCGCAGTCTCCAACTTGTTTCGCAAGCTGTCCAACTGATCGAAAAGTTCGGTCTCCCAAGATTTCAGCCGATTCAGCAGTCGAGCGTAATGCTCCCGAACCACCGCGTGGTTTCCGCTCAGCAGCTCCAGCGCCCGCATTTCGACAGAAGCAGATAATTTCGCCATCGTCTCGCGGACGCGCTCGTCAAAAGCGCCGTCGTAGGATGGGAGGCCGTCCTTCAGGTCTCGAATAGCCGTGTGACCAGCCTCGATCAGATCGTCGTCCGAAGCCCATTTGATAGTCTTCCACTGTTTTTTCGTCTGTTTGAAGGCGGCCTCGTCAATCTGAAGGTCGTTGAAATAGGCACTGAAGTCCTCTGACTTGACCAGGCCGAGGGTGTTGAGTGTCTGTTTGACCAACTCGTTCGCTTGTCCGACGCAACCTTTTGGAGTCTTGATCGCCTCGGCCAGGTATTCGCCAGCCTTCAGGAAGAGCCTCATACGTATCAGGCCGTCCACCGGGTAGCGCACCGCACTAATGCCAAAAGCCCGATAAACGGCTCCACGATCTCCCTCGTAGTTTTTATCCGGCGCGTAGTTGACCTCCCCGGAGAAGGCGGACGCACCGACTCCGTTTTCTAAAAAGTTGTAGAGAAAAAATCCGGTCGCCGCGATCAGTTGGTCCCAATCGGTCACCGGTGCGCCACCACGAACACCACACTCGTTATCGACGAGATAAACATTGGTGGCGATGTGCTGGCGGCTCGAATCCCATTCGACGCGGTCGTGAGCGCCAAACTGAAAAATCCGCTTGTGTCCGGGCCTGCGCAGCCCGTCCAACTCGCGCAATACGCCAATCGCGTTTCCGCGGGTGAATCCCTTTTCACTTTTGGTATCGGTCAGTTTGGGATCCAAAGCGCACCCCGGTAGCAAGCCGATCAAGGTAATGTCGTCGTTGGTACCGTCGAAGACCGAGCGGAGAAGCGCCAGCGTATCCATCACGATCCCCGCCCCAGTACCACCGGCAAGAGAAGTGACGACAAATACCCGCGTTCCTTCGTCCACGGTGAAGCCGCGATGAATACGCTGCAATTCCGAGCGGAGGCTCCGCAGTTCCTGATGTAATTTGTTGAAACGGTTTCGAACATTCGCACCCCCCGAAATATTCGAGCAGAACATGAGCCGCCCGGCGCGCCGGCGCTGTCCGCAGCCTACACCCGCCTGGACCTTTTGACGTATTTCCGCTTCAATTGAATTTTCGGGCCCCGTTTCCTCCAGCAAGCCGGAAAGCCACTGATAGTCGGGATCGCCTGCATCATAGCGGTCCAACCAAGCGACCGCGCGCTTCGGATCAAGCAGGCAGTGTTCCGAGTCGTTTAGCGGCGGCATCGCAAAGCGGTCGTTTTCCGCCTTGTCGCTGTCGATCCCGAAAAGGCGAACCCGGTTGGCTCGCTGCGCGCCGAGATAGCCTTTCAATTGGCGCAGTACCCGGGTACCTGTCCCGCCCAAGCCGACGACTAATGTGGGAGTGAAATTGCCGCTCTTGGGCGTCTGATAAAAAGGGTCGGCTTCGAGCTCGGCGAGGATGCTACTGAGCAGGTCGTCTTCGGTCATGGTTTTTACTTGGATCCGGGTTCACAGCTTCAGATAAGAAGGAGGTTAAAAGGCGGTCGAATGTCCCAGCTCAAGGCATATATTTGAAGGTCGCGCCATCGACTTCGAACTCCTTTCGACGGTCTAGCTCTTCCCCGACAGCCCCGTTACGGTACAACTTCACACCGCCTTTGTTCTCAATGGTGTGGGGTATGGTCGGTGTCCAACCGGGTATTCCGAGTTGCTCGAGGTTTACTTTTGCTACATTCAGTTCGGCTAAATCGACCATCTTCGACTCCTCGCCATAATTCCAGCGGATGCGACCATAAGGCTTATCGGGAGAAAACTTCTTAATCAAGATTAGCAGGATCAGAGCAGCCATCGCCCCGATCACGGCCCACCTTACCCAGACTGGAAGCGGCTCCTTGACTTCCACGACGAGTGGCTCGGGGCTTGGCGTTTCCACGCCAGCCGCATTCGTTACAGTCAGCGTGACCGTGTAATCCCCCGCCTTGTCGAAGGTATGGACCGGATTGGCCTCTTTGCTGGTTGCACCATCACCAAAATCCCAGTGGTAAGCCACGATCTTGCCTTCGGATTGGTCGGCAAACTCCACCTCCAGCGGATAGGTTCCAGAGTCGTCTGAAGCCTGAAATTTCGCCACAGCGAGTTCCGGTGCCTGCACGTAAATCTCCGAACTATTCTCCTTGGTCACCTCCCCTTTCCGGATTACATGCCGAATACCCAATGTGCCTTCTTTCTCCGGGACGTAGCGAATCACGCTGCCCTCGCCGATTCGCTTTCCGCCAATATACCAATCGTGACTGAGGTCCGGTGCTACGGAATCCGCTGTAAACTTCAAAGTGGCATTGACCTCGGCAGGCAGCGGCTCCACGGAAAATCCGGCGTCCGGCAGAATCTCCGGCGGCTTATCCACCAGAACCTTGTCCGCTTCCACGGAAATGTCGCCCCGACCGTTCTCCACTCGATGCACAAATTCGATCAAGCCTTCGCGATCCGCCTTCCACTGGATGGATTGACCACTCCGCGTCTCTGAACCTCCAATCGTCCAAGAATGCTTAACCCCCGGTCCCGAGACAAGCGCCACAGCACGAATCATAGCGCCGTATTCATATTCGTCGCCATCAGGAAAATCGAATTCCGCGCTCGGCGGCGGCGGAGCGACCTCAAAAGCTTTCATCGCATTTTTTGTGCGCCCACCTTTGACGATGCGGAGCTCGATTTTGTGGCCTCCGGCAGACGGTCGATCCCATGTATAGGAAGGCCCCGTGGAAACCCTCGTTCCATTCAAAAGCCATTCCAGCGACTCGGGCTTACCCGTGGATTCCGAAGTAAACCGGATCGCCTGGCCACTGACCGGTTCTTCAGGGAACATAGAAATTGCAGCCTCCAGCGGCACCGAGAAAGCGATATGAATGCAGGCCGCCTGCTCGACGATGTCTTCGCCTCCCTCGCCGACGCCACGCAGCTGGACATCATAGATACCCTCCTTCGAATACTTGTGGTCGACCATCGGTCCTCCCTCCAGTGAGCGTCCGTCACCAAAATTCCAGAAATACCCAGTCACCGGACCTCCTGTATTCTTCGCCGTAAAACGAATGGTTTGGCCCGGCTCTGCCTTGGTCGGAAAGGCAGTAAAGCTCAGTTCCGGAGCCGCGACCGGGATGATAACCTCCTGCTCCGGTGGCACTTCCGTATGGATTATGCCGCTTTTTTGAAATTCCCTAAAATCCTCCTGCGTAGGGTCTTGGCCGGGAAGCGCGATCAGGTAAGTCCGCGAGAATTCGTTTGCTTCCGCGAGTTTTAGCAACTTCGGGGTAATCAAAGACCATCGAAGCTCCCGGGAGCGATCTGAAGATCGATTATCATCGCCGTCAGAAAAAATAATTAAGGTTATTTGCTCGTATTGGGAGGCCACCGATCGCAGCCGGTCGACCGCTTCCGCCACTGTGTCGAAAAGACGCGTATTGCCGTTGGGATCCAGGCCTCCCCTGACTGCTTCGAGGAACTCCGCACGCTTGGCATCCGTGAATTCCTCCCAACGCATCAGAGAACCCGCATCCCCCCAGAAAAATTGGAGATAAACGTCAGTATCCTCGTTCAAAGATGCTGCGTGACGCTCAACAGAACGCAGAACCGGCTCGACCAGAGAAGGTCTCTCCTGACTGCCGTCCATCGAGCGGGATCGATCGACGAGATAGTAGACAAGGCTTTCCGCGCAAAGAGCATTCAGGCCGCAAAAAAGGAAGATTAACAATGCAGGAAACTTTGCTGGAAAGGTTTCGGATAACGAATCAAGTAAGGTCCTCGGCATTTTCACAATCAGTGACCTTAGAAAACGGTTCTCTTCGTTTGCGAGCATTTTTCGAGCGAGAATCTGACCTAAACTAAACCTCAGGGCTGTACCGGCCTAATTGTTTGAGGCTCATGCTGCGTTACTGGAAAGTAAGCGGCTGGTTTCTGTAGAGTTTGAGAAGTAGGCGATGAAGATTCTCGTGTCGATGGTTGAACCGGAACTCAGTCTCTTTGATGTAGAGGTAGAAGAGCCTTCGGGAGAGGCCTCGGTGCTTGGCCAGGCGTGTCTTGGCTTAGCTCCAGAAGGACTCGATGCCGTTGATGTGGCTGTTGCCCCGGGCGAACTCATCGGAGCTGTGATGGACCCGGAAATGTCGCTTATAACCGATGTCGATGAGCCCGTCATAGCCCTTCCACCCCTCGGTATGTACGACGCTCTCATAAGCCACTCTCCCCTTGATGACCGCCTCCAGAGCCGCTCGGGAGCAATCTTCGAGGACATCGGTGTACACTTTTCCTCCGCGTTTGAGCAGGCCGACAACCGGCACCTTGCGTCCAGCTCCTCGTTCACGCCTGCCGCGAACGCGACGCGCGCCAAAGTAGCTCTCATCGATCTCGATGTTGCCTTTCAGGGGTGCCTCCCGGTCACACGCTTCGGCGACCCGGGCCCGGATCGCCAGCAGATGACGATCCACGGTTGTCCGATGAACGCCCATGATTTGAGCGATCTTGACTGCCTCCAGATCAAGGACGAAGAGACGATTGAGCTGCCTGAATTGGTCATCGGAAAGTCTGGAACTTTTGAAGTATCGGTTGGCCACTGATTATCAGCATCTTATGCCCTTCCACTCGGTCAACAACGCAGCATGAGCCTTGTTTAATTTCCTTTTTGGAAGACCTGGACTGCAATTTCAAGCGATCCAGTTTTTTGGGGTCATGCCAGGGCCGAGCCTTTTACCACGATAAGATTCCGCTCAGAATTTCGTTTCTGCCCATTCAGCAACCATTACCCAACCCGCAAGGCAACGCGAAAGCCGATGAGGTCTCCCCAGACATCGAGGGCGGCGCCGCCGCGATAGGCTGAACGACAGACGCGGGCTGGCGAGAGGGGGCCGCCGCTGCGCACGACGCGGTCGGGATCGGACGGGTAGTGCGGCCCATCCCAGTCTGACACCGTTCCACCCGGATAGGGGCCGGTCGTGCTGGAAGTCCACTCCCACACATGAATACGGTGAATCGCATGGGGTTTACGCCTGGGGCGCGTTTCTGGTTTCATAGGGTGGCGTTTCATCCTTTGAACCAGAGCTGAAACAACTGTTCGGCCCCCTTTTGCTGACATGATCGAACTTCAGCAGGAAACCACCCCGTTCCATTGGATCGGGTATCTGAATGCATCGGCACGCGGGAATCGTCCGGAGCGGAAGACCCTGCCGTGCTATCGCGCTACCATTAGCGGCCTGCCGGACAACCATCCGTCCCTGCTGGCCGCCGCAGATCCGCAGGGGCGCACCGCCTTGTCTGATAATCCGATCAACCTGCTGGGCTGCCTGTTGCCACAGGAACTCGAGCCCTTTTTCAGGCAGAGGCCGTAGTGGTACTGGCGAGTTCATGATTCATTCAGTCAATATGGGTATGACTGGCTCCAACCGTAGAGCCGCCAAGGGCGCGAAGGGCTGGTTCGCTGCCGGGATGGAACCGCAGATTGAACGCGCGACTTTTTCGGTGAATACAGCAACCACCCGCTTGCTGAAGCGGCGCGATACGCCAAAAGCCTCATCCGTACCGCGCTGCTTCAGCGAGCGGAAGTCCACGGCGTTCTTAACCCAATACCTCGCTTGCTGAAGCGGCGCGATACGCCGAAGGCCTCATCCGTACCGCGCTGCTTCAGCGAGCGGAAGTCCACGGCGATCTCAAATCAACGAAACACCCCATCCCGTCGCTTGCTGAAGCGGCGCGATACGGGGTATTTGGAGGGGGATTCGGTCGTCCGCACCCGGCCTACCCCTCTTCCAGGCCGGGCAGGTCGCTGGCAAGGGTGACGCTGCCGGGACCGGCATCGACGGTAAAGCGGGCCGCCGAATCCGGCACCAGGCTGTCGGAGGTGCGGAGGACCACGGTTTTTCCGGGCATCTGGTTGGTCAGGAGTGTGAAGGGCGTTTCTGCCGGTTGAAAGGAACAGCCCTGAAGCAACAGGTGAGTTGTCCCGTAATCATCCAGGTCGGCGGGTGCATGGAAGTGAAACGGATTATCCGCCAGGTGACAGTTGCGGAAGGTGACCACATCGACGGGCGTGCCGCAGACAAGCAACGGAGTCGCCCCGGGCTGAAGGCAGTGCACCGTATCGAAGGTCAGCCGCTGTTGTACCGGCACCGGCGCGCCGGGGTAGTAGGACCGGCTGTAGCGGTCGTTGTCGAAATGGATGGAGAAGGCAGGACGCGCCTTTTCGAGGAAAATGTCGCGGAAGACGACGTCGCGGACGCCGGCGGTTTGGACGGGTTTGTCCTGCACCCAGCCCCAGGGAATGCCGTCCAGCTCTTCCAGACCGCTCGTATGGGTGGGCGGCGTTTTGGAAACCCAGGTCTGGTTGTCGGGTTTTGCGTGGACGCGGTAGAGGCGTCCCTCGTGAATCACCGCGTCGGAGTGACGCACCTCAAGCCCCGGCTGCCATTGGAGCCAGCCACCGGCCAGGATGCGGCAAAAGAATCCCGTGGTTTCAGGAGCGTCGAGATCGCGACAGTTTTCAATGACGCCCTGTTCGATCCAACCCAGTTCCGGGTTGCTGGTGGCGTAATCGTGCGCGTTGAGCGCGATGGCGTCGTCGAAGCAGCGGAACACGCCGTCGCGGATGGTGAACCGCTTGCCCGGGCCGAGGTGCAGGCCGTCCTTCTCGCCGTGAATGATCACGTCCTCGATCAGCAGGTCCTCGAAGGTGCTGACCTGCACCGCGAACTGCTGTTTTTCCAGGTCGTAGCAGCGAAAGCCGCGTATCTGCAGATCGGATACATAGGAAAAGGCCAGATGGGCCTGCAGGCCGTAGACGCGGTCACTCCGGTCAGCCTGGTCAAAGTCGCGGGTGAACACGCCGTTCACCTCAAGGTGGAGGCCGTCAATGGTGATCCGCCGGTCGGTTTTGCGTCCGACCGCGCCACGGTTCATAAACACGTGCGAAAAGGCACCCGCCTCATCGGTCTTGCGGACGACAACCCCGCGGCCGAAATTCAGCGCGGTGTCGCTGCCCAGCTGAACGGTTGCGGCCAGAGCATAGACGCCCGGCCGGTCGACGGTGACGGTCCCGCCCCGGTCGACCGCACGCTGCAGAGCCTTCCAGTTTTCGAGGCCGCTTGCCTCGGGAGCAAAGCCATAGGCCGCCGCATTTCGTTCCGCCGGGACTGTCATGCCGTCAGGATGGCTGGTCACCGGGGACCGGAGCAATCCGTTCCCGGGGGCACCAATCAGGTTTCGCCCGGGGCCAGCGGTCGGACAGTGAACCCGCGCGCTTCCAGCCACCGGAGAACACTGTCGGGACCCACGCAATGCCCGACGCCGACAAAGACCGCCTCGGTGCCGGGCATCTCCGGAAAATCGCCCATTTTGGCCACCCAGGCATGGTTCCGCTCCACGATCAGCCGTTGGTACATGTTGGGCGCGACCGCCTTGAGGTCACGGACGAGGATTTCCTCGAGGTAGGCGCGGTCCCAGTTGGCCCATGCCCGGATCAGCGCATCGATATAATCGATGCTGTGTGCCGATTCGGCCAGCCACTGGTTCAGGCCGGCGACCACCTCGGCGCGGTCGTGCTCGGTCAGGTAGGCGATATGTTGGTCGCGCGGGGTCAGGCCGGCAACCGGGGTACCGGCTGCAGCGGCACGCTCGATGATCACCTGTTCGACGCCGGGCCGGTATTCCGGATCGCCCTGAATCAAAATGCTGAGGTAGGTCGCCTGCACAAAGAAGGGATCATACTGCTCCATGGCGATGATCGGCAGACCCACCTGGTCGAGGACGGCTTTAAGGGCAGCATAGGTATCCGGTTCCAGGATCGACTGAAGGGTCTCGCCGTCGGGCAGGCGGGCCCGTTGGAGCATTTCGAGCGCAAACCCCGGGTCGGTCAGCACGGAGGGATCCGTCTCCAGGTAGATCCGGTCGGCGGCGTCCAGCACCTCATCGAAGGCCGGATGCAGCGGCAGCGAATCCTGACGGATCACATGGCAGGTGCCTGCGATGAAAAAACGATCATCGCCGCGCGACACCTCCCAGACGGGAGCGGCTCCCTGCAGCCCGCCTGCCAGGATAACGAGCCAGGCCACCGGACGGATGAAACGGAGAAAAGGCCCAATCATGGTATCAGTTTACCGGTTCGGTCACAGATTGCAGCATCGCGCTTGACGAAAGTGGACCGGAGGCGCGAGGCAGGGCTAAAGACCCTGCCCTCCCAGGATGCAAATTTACCCAAAAGGCGCTCCCGGGTGGACCGGGAGCGCCTGAAGAAAAAGCGCGTCAGCAGGTGCCGTAGTTCAGTAGGTCCACTTGACGCCGACCTCGCCGCTCCAGCTGTATTCCTCGAACTGGGACAGCCGGTCGTTGACGTCCCAGATGGCCACGAAAGGCTCGTTGGAGAGGTTTTTGAGGTTGGCGAAGACGGTCCACTGGCGATTGAACTGATAACTCGTGGAGAGATCCCATTGCAGGAAGTCGTCGATGTAACGGTCTTCGACCTGCTCCTCCCCGAGTTCGTCCAGATAACTGCTGCGGTAGCTGGCCGAGAGCCGGGCGAAAAAGCCGTATTTCTCGTAGGAAACGGCGAACGTGCCGACCGCGTCGGACTGTTTTATGAAGGGCGTGGTCCGCGGCGCTTCCTCCACGTCACCAACCTGCACCGTCGCTTCACTGTCGCTGAAGGTGACATTGGCCCAGATGCCCAGGCCGTCGAAAGGCGCCGGGAGGTTGGTGAACTGCTGTTGATAGGCCAGCTCCAGACCGAGGATATCGCCATCGTCACCGTTGTTGAAGGTCGTCAGGTCGACAGTGGTGGGCGTGCCATTGAGCGAGATCTCGGCATCGCTGATTTCCTGTTCGAAGATGAAGTTCTCCACGTCCTTGTAAAAGACGGCGGCGGACACCACCCCGAGCGAAGGCAGATAATACTCGATCGAGGCGTCGAGATTCATCGACTCAAAGGGCTCAAGCTCCGGGTTCCCCCGGAAGACATCGCTGTCGTCGATTTCGGTGATCGGGGCGGACTGCTCGAAACTCGGCCGGGCGATCGGGTTGGTCCAGGAGGCCCGGAAAACCAGGTTTTCAGTGAAATTGTACCGGTAATGCACGCCGGGCATCCAGTTCGTGTAGCTGTTGGAACCGGACTGGGGATTGGCGTCGTTGTCGAAGCCTTCGGTCTCGAACTCGGTGTGTTCGACGCGCAGGCCGACGATCAGCTCCTGGGCGTCCCTTCCGAAAGCGGCCATGGCGTAACCGGCATAGACATCTTCATTGGAGGTGAAGTCCTCGAACACGGAATCGCCGTCCTCCCGCTCCATCGCAAAGGCATCCTCATTCGCGAGGAAGGTCTGGCGGTAGTCGAGCGCGACGTGCGGCAGACGGGTGCCAAAGGGGTCCCGGGGATTCTCCAGCGTCAGGCCGTCCAGGGTGTCGACGATGGCCGGATTGTCATCGGAAACGAAGACTTCCGCGTCGCTCGTCTTCTCCTTGAAGCGCCCGAGGAAGCCCGCCTTCACATAGCGCAGGACCGCGTGATCGGTTTCATATTGGGCGTTGAAGGCCACTTCGAGGTGATCCTCCTCGACCAACTGGAAAGCATTCTCCACCTCGTCGAATTCATAGTTGCCGGAAACACGGGGATCGATGCCGGTCCCGGGTACGTAGCGCAGCACCGGGTTGTTGGTATCGGACCGGGTAATCCGCCAGTTGGGGTTTTCCCCGATCTGGGCGGCCTTGGTCGCCTCGTTGTCGAACTCGTCGACGCCGAGGAAGTAGACCGTCTCGAAGTCGTAGGGCGTGTCCTCCTCGGCAAAGCTGTAACCGAGCCGCCCGTCGAAGCTCCAGTCGCCGACCGTCTTTTCGAAACCGACGGAGATGGCGCTCACGCCGAGGTTTTCCTCGCGGTCCTTGAATTCGCGCTCGATGGGGGCATCGAGGGCGCGAAACCGGTCTTCCCGGATATCGATGAAGCGGACAATGTCCTCGTCCTCCTCGGTGGCGGCGTTCTCCGCTTCGGCCCCGAAGTCGATGATGCCGGCGTTGCGTGTCTCGACATCCTTGTAATTGTTGTAGTTACCACGCACATACACGAGCGTCTCCGGATCCGGCCGATACTCGAAATTGGCGCTGACCCCGGTCCGCTCGCGGACGAGGTCGTACTCACGGAACTCGAAGGCGTCGTCCTGAATGTAGTGTTCTTCGCCGGCGGCGTTTTCCTCGAGGGTCCAGGCCTCGGACTCCTGGTTGTCGGAGCCGAACTCGGTCTCACCGAAGCTGGCCGAGACAATCAGGCCGTACTGCCTGTCTTCCCCGAAGGTGTCGCCCCAGGTCGCGTTGAACTTGGGTTGGGTGGCGTCGACCAGCTCGGAGTAGTTCGCCTGGGCGGTGAAGCGCAAAACCATGTTGTCATAATCATAGGCGCTCGGCGTGGTGATGTTGATATACCCGCCGATGGCGTCATGGGGTTGGCTGGGAAGCACCGCCTTGTTGACCTCGACCTGCTGAAGCGCGTCGGAGGGAATGGTGTCCAGCAGCGTGGCGCGCTGGCCGGCGTCGGGCGAGGCCAGTTGGACGCCGTCGATGGCGACCGAATTCAGGTCGGGATTGATGCCGCGAATGACCACGAACCGGCCCTCGCCCTGGTCGCGCTCGACCGAAATGCCGGGCAGGCGGTTGATCGACTCCGCGACATTCTGGTCGGGGAAACGTCCCAGAACATCCGCGCTGACCACATTGGTCAGGTTTTCACTGGAGCGTTGCTGGTTCAGCGCTCGCGCCTCGGCTGAATTACGGGCCGTCAGGGTAAACGCTTCCAGTTCCTGGATGGAGCCCCCCAGCTCGACCTGAATATCCGTTTCTCCCGGGGAGACTGAAAGCGTCTTGGCATCATAGCCGATGGATGACACGCGGATGTCGGTGCTGCCGGACAGGTCAGCGATCCGGAATTCGCCATACCGGTCGGTGTAGATAATGCCGGCGGGGCTGGACACGCGGACTCCCGGAAGCGCATTGCCGGTGTCGGCATCGACGACCTTGCCGGTGACGACTCCCTGAGCATGCGCGGCCAGAGGCAGCAGGCTGACGATCAGGCCCGTCAGTAAGGGAGCGCTGATTCGACGAAGAAGGGATCGAACGACGGTTTGATTCATAGGGGTTAAGCGGTTCATGGCCGCCCATCACCCTCGTTAAATGAAGATGCGGTCAAGGCATCATGAGTACCTGGAAAAGGTTTTGCCCTTCCCTCACGTTGGTGTAACGGAAATGATACATGATACCTGATTGCCTTATCCCGGCAGTGGTGGGACGCCGATTTCAACCGGTTTCGGCGTAATGGCTTGCGGTTTTTCCATGAGACCCTTGGGAAGGGGACATGAAGCCGCCTTTCATCGGATTATTTGTATTTGTTTCGGTGTTACTGATGCTGGCAGGCTGCGGCCAACCCCGCCTCGATGATGGCTGGGGCTCCCAGCCCGAAGACCGGGTGACCGCTTTTCGCTTTCGCTCCGTGACCGGCCTGCCGCTGAATGCGGACGGCGGTTGGGCAGGAGCCAGGAATGCCGGTATCAGCCATCCTGTAGACCAACCCTTTCGGCTCCGCATTCGCATCGAGGCGGGATCCGGTCATCCCGTGCCCAGACGCTTCTCCCTCCAGTACCGGTTGAACGATAGCGACTGGATGCCTGTGATCGCCTCCGACTTCCCCTACCCCGAGGCGGCCACCCCGCCGGTCGCCGTCGTGGGTACCGAAGCTGATGAACCTGCGGCGGAGACCATGCCCCTGCTGGGTCGGGCGGACACGGCCTTCCTGCCCGGTGCCGGGCTGAATCTTCAGGCAAGCACGCCCTTCTGGGCGGGCGTGGACACGGCGGGTGAATGGAGTTGGCCGCTGGTCATTCGGCGTTACGGAGACGGACCCGTCGCGATCAAGGACGGCGACCAGGTCTCCCTGCGTGTCGTTGACGATGTCGGAAAACCCTTGCCGACGGAAACCTTACCGACAGTTACAGCACAGGTCCCGGACGGCCACCTCGGCGGGACCTTCATTGAAACACCCGGACGGATCGGCCCGTGGGAGGCGACCAACGGCGACCTGTATTTTCTGATGGAGCCGACCGAAACCGATAATGTTTTCATGGTCTTGAAATCCATGGACCGCGGTGCCACCTGGCACGAAGTCGACGGTCCGAACCGGCCGGCGGCCGGCGACCTCGAAGGCGTGGCCTCCGTCCTGATCGACGGAACGATCCACAGCCTGCACCAGACCTCCGACGCGGTCTGGCACCATGCCTTCCGAAGCAGCGATCACCCGGAAGCGCCCGATACCTGGGCCTTTACCGACAAACAGGTCGCGGCGCCCCCTGAACCGCCTATCCAGACGGTCAGCCTGACCGCCCGGCCCGATGGCAGCCTGGTCGGTTTCTTCGCCGGCCCGGGCGACCTCAGGCTCGCCGAAGGCACTCCGGACGGGGCCTGGCAGCCCGTCGCCACCCTCCGACCCGAGGGGCCGCACAGCCTGTCCGGACCAGTGGCCCTGAGCGAACCGGACGGCACCCTCCACCTGGCCTACACCCGGTCCGACGGCACGGCCTGGTACCGGCAACTCCGGCCGGACAACACCCTGACCGACAAACAGCAGGTAACGGATGGGCTCGGCACCGAGGAGGCGGACTGGATCGCCCTCCTGCCGCTTGCCCGGGACGCGCGCAACGACCAGGTCTCGCTGATTTTTCGCAGGACGGAAGGCACCCTGGTGGAGCACCGCATCCGTAACGGAATCCTGGATACACCCGCGACCGTTACGGATCGACCGGTCATCCAGAACGCGGTGGATTCCGACCAGGCCGGCGCCGACCTGGTTATCCACGACGGGAAGCGCTATGTCCTCTTCATCGACCGGGCCGATCAGGACCTCTGGCTGACGCAAACCGGAGCGAACGGCACGTGGCAGCCACCGAAACGGCTGATCGACGGCATCACCGCCCAGTGGGTGCGCGGCCAGGTCCAGACCCGTGGCCCGGACGGCCCGGTCTACGGCTTTGTCTACGACGCCGGCTCCAACGGCGGCGCGGGCATGAACCGGTATGGCAGCGTGCCACTGGATTAGGGGTTGTTAGACAGCCGAGATGAGAGGAAAATGGATCCTCGTACACGTGTGGCGAGCCGAAGAGCCCGCCACTCCATGGAGACGCCGGCTCTTTGGCCGGCGTTCGCGACTCCCGGCAGGGATATTCATATCCGGCGAACCAATGGAGGCCCGGCCCCTGCCGCCCAGCCAGCATCGCCAACACCGGCTCAAGCCTTGGCGTCGTCTTTGCCGCCGGACGAGAACTGCTCGTAGAGTCCAGCGTAGATGCCGTCGGGGATCTGCATCAGCTCGTCGTGCGGGCCTTCTTCCATGAGCCGGCCGTGATCGAGGACGAGCACCTTGTCGGCGTTGCGGATGGTGGAGAGCCGGTGCGCGACGACGAAACTGGTGCGGCCGTTCAGCAGTTTGTCCAGCGCGGTCTGAAGCCGGGCTTCGGTCACGGTGTCGATGGCGCTGGTAGCCTCGTCGAGGATCAGGATACGCGGGTTGGCCAGCATGGCCCGGGCGAAGCAGACCAGCTGTCGCTGCCCGAGGGAAATACTGCCCCCTCGCTCGCCGACCTCGGTACTGAAGCCTTGAGGCAGCGCCCCGATCAGATCCAGGCAATCCAGGCTCCGCACAGCCTCGACCACCTCCTGGTCGGTGGCGTCGGGTCGACCGAAGCGGATGTTGTCCATGATCGTCCCGGTGAAGAGGAAATTGGTCTGCTGGACCATGCCCATCTGGTGGTGGAGTGAGTCGCTTGTCACGCCGGTGATGTCATGCCCGTCGATCAGGATGCGCCCGCTGTCCGGCAGGTAAAATTTAGATACCAGGTTGATGATCGAACTTTTGCCGCTGCCGGTGTGCCCGACCAGGGCCACGGTCTGCCCCGGCTCGACGGTGAACGACAGGTTGTGCAGGACCGGGCGCCCCGGATCGTAACTGAAGGTGACATCCTCGCATTCGATCTTTCCCTCGATCGGCGGCAGGACTTTCGCATCCGGCCTGTCCTCCCATTCGGGTTTGCGGTCCAGCAGGCGAAACACCCGCTCGGCACCGGCCATGGCCGACAGGGCACGGTTGTACTGGTTGGCGATGGTGGTGATCGGCCCGAAGAAGAGGTTGGCCAGGAAAAAGAACTGGATCAGGTCCCCGATTTCGGTGCCGCCGCCGGTCATGGCGCGCCAGCCTCCCAGCAGGAGCAGCATGGAGATGAAGAACTGGCTGTTCAGCTCCAGCATCGGCGTGAGCATCGCGGAGGTCCGGACGACCTCCATGTTGTTGCGCGAATGGTCGGAGATGAGACTGCGGAAGATACCGAGGTTGGTTTGCTGGCGGACAAAGCCCTGGGTCACCCGGATGCCGGAGACCGACTCCGCGATGGCCGAGGTCACCTTGCTCATGGATTCCTGGACCTGGCGGGTGGCGTCGCTGAGCCGCTTCCGGAAATACTGGTTCATGGCGTAGAGAATCGGCGCCATGCCGACGATGACCATAAACAGCACCCAGTCGTAGTAGATCATCAGGATGGCGGAAACCAGCATCTGGCCGCCCTGCACCATCGAGATGAAGAGCACGTCCTGCACCCCCTGCCGGATGGACTCGATGTCGGAGGACACGCGGCTGATGATGCGACCCAGCCGCATCTTGTTGTAGAAGCGCAGAGGCATCCGCTGGAGGTGCGCAAAAACTGCCTTGCGCAAGTCATGCATCACCGACTCGCCCAGCTCCAGGGCGTAGCGCGAGCGAAAGTGGAAGACGACGTCGGTGAAAATCGCCAGGGCCGAATACCCCAGGACGGCAATGACCAGGCCGTCCGGCTCACCGTTGGCGATGGGTCCGCTGATGGCCGCACCGATCGCCCAGGCCAACATCGGGAGCTGGATGGAGCGAAGGATTACCAGGACAAAGAGACTGTTGCGCTTCAGCGCATAGGGTCGGGTGTAGGTGAAAATGCGCGCGATCAGGCGGAAACTGAGCGGACGCTGCTTCGCCTCGTGATCTTCCTCTTTTTTCACGGTCAGGCTGATGTCCCTGACCGCGGGTTTTTCTTTTTCGGTCGCGCTCATGGCTCACCTTCGTCACGCGGGGGGATCTCTCCCTCGACCAGCGGTTTCACCTCCCGGAGAATCGCCGCCTTCTGGGAGATATCGTCGACGATCTGCAGCCGTGCCAACCGGCGGTAGAGCCCCGGGCGCTGCATCAGGTCCTCATGCCTTCCCACCTCAACGACGCGCCCTTCCGCCATCACGACAATCTTGTCCGCCCGCCGCAGCGTGCTGAGCCGGTGCGCCACGATAAAGGTGGTCCGGCCCCGGCTGGCGCGTTCCATCGCCTCCATGATCTCGTGCTCGGTCTCGGGGTCGATGGCGGCGGTCGGGTCGTCCAGGAGGAGGATGGGCGGCTCGAGCAGGACCGCCCGGGCGATGGCCAGGCGCTGCCGCTGACCGCCGGACAGATTGACACCGCTTTCGCCGAGAACGGTGTCGTAGCCGTTTTCCAGCTCGCGGATAAACCCGTCGGCGGCGGCGATCCGGGCGGCGTTTTCGACCTGGGCCTGGGTGGCGTGGGGATGCCCGAAGGCGATGTTGGCGGCCACGGTGTTGGAAAACAGAAAACTCTCCTGAAAGACGATGCCGATGTTACGGCGCAGGTCCTCGAGGTGAATGTCGCGCAGGTCGTGACCGTCGAGCGTGATCCGCCCGTTGGTGACGTCGTAGAAGCGCGGGATGAGCGACATCAGCGCACTTTTGCCGGCGCCGGTGGCCCCGACGATGGCAACGGTCTCGCCGGCATCGACCGAAAAGGAAATGTCGCGCAGCGTCGGCTCGATCTGTTTGTAGGCAAAGCCGACGTTCTCAAAAGCCATGGCGCCGTGCGCCCGTTCCAGCGGGATGGCATCGGGCTTGGAATCCACTTCGATCGGCGTATCCAGGATTTCAAACACCCGGCGTGCCCCGGTCAGGCTGCGCTGAATGGTGTTGGCGATATTCGCGATATTGGAGACCTGCCCGGAAAACTGCTGCAGCAGGCCGGCGAAGACGACCAGCCCGGTGCCAAGCGCCAATTCACCCTGGAACACCAGATAGCCCCCGTAGCCCAACAGCACCACCAGATTGACCTGGGTCAGGAATCCGACGGTCGGCGAGAAGAGGCTGACCTTCCAGAAAATGCTCCGCTGCTGCTGCTGAAAATGCTCGTTGATACCGAGAAAATCGTCGCGGCGGCGGTCCTCCCGCCCGAAGCCCTTGACGGTCTGAATGCCCTGGATCGTCTCGGACAGGCTGCGTATCAGCCGGTCGTAGATCTCCCGGTTTTGCCGGTAGGCGGGGCGAACCGACTTGGAAAAGATGACCGAGGACAACCAGAGCAGCGGGGTCGTCGCCAGACAGGCCAGGGTCAACGGCACGCTGAGGCTCAGCATGTAGATCATGTAGACCGCCAGCGAGAGGAACATGATGATCCCCTGCACCAGCACGCCGTCGATGAACATGCGCAGCGCCTGCACATCGCCCGTCACCCGGTTGATGATGGAGCCCGAGGCATTGGCGTCGAAAAACCGGAAGCTCAGTTGCTGGAGCTTGTCATAAACCTGTTCACGCAGATCGAGGACAATCTGCTGATGGACCAGATGGCCCTGCGCGACGGAGTAGGTGTAGTTGAGCAAGGCACGCGTGATGGCGAAGCTCAGGATCAGGCTGGCGATGACCCAGACTTTTTTCATCCCGCTCCAATCCGCCGACGGATTCAGACCGAAGGGCCAGTTGACATCGCTGAAGGCCGGATTGATCTCGCCCCGGATGACATCGATGCCCAGCCCGGTGAAACTCAGCCCGCTCAAGCCGAGCGTCAGCAGGAGGATCTGCAGCAGCAGGATCTTGATGCAGCCGGCCCGGTAGTTGAAAGCGATCCGCAACAGCCGCTTGATGACCACCCAGTTGCTGGCTTCTTCCCCCACCCCGGCCGACATCGGCTTGGGATCTTCCCTGGGCGGTTGGTTGGTGTCGTCGGGGGCCATGCGGTCCCGATCGCCTGCGGGGCGACCGGAAAAACCCCCGACCTTACCCCCAACCTTTTTGATTACACGTAAAAAGTGGCCTGCATGCCAAAATTCATTGCCAGGGGCCTCGCTGCACACCGGCATCCAGGCCATGACCGCATCCCCCCACGACCTGCTGGATTAGGGCGTGTTTGAAAGGTCGAGATAAGCGGAAAACTGACGGCTTGTACACGTGTGGCGGGCCGACCTGTCCGCCATAGCCTTTCAGGCGACGGCGGAAGAGCCCGCCACTCCATGGAGACGCCGGCTCTTCCTCCTTCGTTCCGCTAAGCGGGACTATGGTGGACAGGTCGGCCGGCGTTCGCGACTTCCGGCCGGGGTTTTAATACAGGCCCTAAAAACTCCACTGCCAGCCGAGGGTGGTGATCCGGTCGGTTTCGAGGCGCGGGCCGTCAAAGGCCTGCCAGAGCGGCTGCCGGATTTCCAGGGCCAGGCGATGACCGGTCCCCGGCACCTGCAGATTCAGGCCCAGCCCGCCTTCGAGCCGTTCACCCCCATAGTTCTCGCCGAAGGCGGTGGTAACGGTCCGGCGGGCTGGTGCGAAGGGGGGATTCCGCGCCAGGCCGGCCTGGTTGCCCGAAAGCTGACCGGTGTGGCGGTAGCGCAGGGTCACTCCCAGGCTCGCCCAGGGGGCCAGCACATAGCTTCCCCAGCTCTCCAGTTGCAGGACATGCCCATGCCGATAGCCGCGGTCGTTTTCATCAAGTCGCCAGACAGCCGATGCCTGGGCGCCGACCGAGCCGGAGGAGAACTGATGCTGAACGGTGATGGCGGGCTTCAGGTCCCAGGTGCCAGAGCCCAGCTGCATGGCGGCGGGGAGGATCCGGGGGACCCGTCCGCCGGGGCCGGGTACGACAGCCTCCTCATCGATCGAACCGGTGGGCAGGCTGATCCCGAGATTCAGGTGAAGGCGGGTCGCCTCGTTTTCCCACAGCCGCACCAGAGCCGTGACGCTGGTATCCCCCCAGCCGGACGATTCGGTCGTGAAGGTATCCGACCCGCCATTGAGCGCGATGAGCGGGGAAGCCATGGGGAAGATCACATGGTCCATGGCATTCTCCCTGTAGTTGCCCATGACCATGAGGGTGACCGCATCGTCGGGCGCGTACATGGCCCCGACCATGTGCATGTCCATGGTCATCCGGACGGGGGTCACGGTGTAGTTGTCGGCAAACACCTCAGCGGGGGTCAGGCGGTCGGTACCGCTGCGCATCCCGTCCATGTCCATCGACATGAAGCGGTAGGACAGCATCCACTCACCGGCCTGGTGGTAGTGATCGCCCATCACGGCGATCGGTGCATGGGCGTCGGGACGCCCGGTATCGTAGGTATGGGCCGACAGGGTGGCGGCCAGGAGACATCCGCCCAACAGGAGGCGGGAACGAAAAATCATAAAAAAAGACATGGAATGATCAGGAAAAGGTTAAGAGAACGCCCGGCCGGGAAACCCCACGGCACACGGGCAAACCGGACGACAACCCGTCGTTCCGGTAAAACACGTTAGACACTACGAGCCTGCCCTGACACCGGGCGGGCTCCAGGGCGTGTTTGAAAAGTCGAGATAGGCGAAAAACGGACGCCTTTTACGCGTGTGGCGGGCCAACCTGTCCGCCATAGCTCTTCGTGCGACGGCGGGAGAGCCCGCCACTCCATGGAGACGCCGGCTCTTTCCTGTCCGCCGAAGTCCCTGGACGAAGGTGGAGGCCGGCGTTCGCGACTCCAGCCAGACTTTCCAAACACGCCCTGGCGATCATCCCAATCGGGGTGGCGGCACGGGCGGCGCAGATCCGGCACGCAGCCGGGCGTCGAACCGATCCGGCCGTCCGGACGGTGCGGCGGGGCGCGGGCGCAGCATCAGCGGAACCCGCGCTTCGCAGACTTGCTTGTCCACCTGACGCTCGATCAACAGCGGAGGAACCTGCTCCTCAGCGTCCCGGGCACCAGCCACGACCTGACAGAGGCCGCAGGCGTTATCCGGGTTCAGCGCCAACTGCACCGCCTGCCGGACCGGCATGCCCTCGGCATACATAGCCGTCATGCGGGCCCAGGCACCGAGTTGCGTCATGTCCCAATGGACACCCGTCGACAACAGGGCAGCCACCAGCAACAGGAGGCTTCGGAACATTGACCGGGTACCCAAAGCGGACATGTGCACGACTCTCGTAAGCCCTGAATCAGACCGCAAGCCCGGACTGTTCGCAGACATCCCGGCCGGCCTCGGCCGCCAGCTGAAAGGCGTCCGCCGCCGACCACTGGTCGAGGGGCCGGTTGTCGGGTCCCCAGGCCAGCGAAGAAAAGCGGAGATGCGGTTCGAGGGTCAACGATCCGTCAAAACCGCGCGCCCGGGCATCGGTCAGGATACGGACCACCTCGCCGCAGCCGTGCCCGACCGGCACGTGGTGCCGGTCGCCGTCGCGCTCCTTGAGATGGAAGGCATGGGTATGATCGCGCAGGCGTTCCCATGCGGGCCAGGCGGCCTCCCCCTGGCTGGTGAGGTTGGCGAAGTCGAAGATCATGCGGAAGGACGGGTGCGGGCCAAAGGTCTCAGCCAGCCGCAACAGTTGCTCGGTTCCCTCGCCGTAAAGACCGCCCTCATTCTCATGAAAAAGCAGCAGGTCCTCGGATTCCGCGACGGCGAGCAGCTTTTCCACCCGACGGAAGACATCGGCCTCGAAGCGGGCGGGCGGCAGCTGATGCGCCTGGTTCCGGTAGGAGAAAAACCGGACCGACCGGCAGCTAAAGGCCTCTGCCATGTGCAGCAGGTGATCAAGGCGTTCGCGGTCGATCGAGAAACTGTCCGCCACATCGATCTTGCCGATGGGAGACCCGAACATGTTCACGCCAATCCCGGCCCGCTCCAGTTCGGTGGCCGCCCATTCGGCGGAAGCGACCGGCAGCTTCTCGATGCTGCTGCCGCCCACGCTGCGGAGGTCGATCCAGCGGACACCGGCTTCCGCCAGCGCGTTAATCTGGTCGTTCAGGTCGGAGCCGGCTTCGTCGGCAAAGGCGCTCAGTCGGGCCATGGGAATCGGGGGCTGAGGGGACGGTTGGGCGTTTCAGAGATGCGCAGCCTGCATCCTCGGCGCCAGACGGAAAACAAAAAAGACGACGGCGGCGGGCAGGTTGTCCGACCCCGGTTCGGGTCTCCAGCCGATTCGCCGGGCGGTCCCGGAGGACCTCGCCCGCGGGATCGGGATTGGCCTCCGCACCTGCGGCCTGCAGCCTATGGCCATGGCCGACCGCGCCCTCATCGCGCCCGACGGCTGGAAATACGTCCACCGACCGGATGATGTGTGTGAGCTCTACAACCTGAATGAGGACCCCGCTGAGCAGCAGAACCGAATCGGGGATCCAACAGCAGAGAAAACGCAGGACGAACTCCTTTCCCTGCTGACACCGGAGTCGCGTGAGCAGGGCTGAAGCCCAGCCCTCCAATCGGGTAGCTCGCCGAATACCTGGGAGGCGTGTGCTTCAGCGCACGCTCAGGGCATCAGTCCGGGCCACCGGCCTCAGTCGATTTTCAAATATTCCAGACCATCCGGATGGCTCCCATCCTCGCCGGGCGGGTGATAGTGATCCGGCGAGGTGAGGACAACGTCCTCAGGAAGCGAAAGACTACCGGACAACAACGGATCCTTTGTTTCCGTCATCCAGGTATGGAGACGTTGCTCCAAAGACTGCCGAACACCGTGATACGCCCCGTCCTCCACCAGGTTGTGCGTTTCATTGGGATCGAAAAGCAGATCATACAAGGCCCTCCCGGGAAGCACCCGCTCCCTGAGGCCATTGGCATAAAGCAATGCCTTGGTCGGTGAGTCGTCGATGTTCGGCAGAACGGTAAACGGGAAATTGATCGGCCAGCAGCGGAGGTACTTCCAACGGTCTGTTCGCACGCTACGCATCGGCTGGACCACCGTGTGGACATTCACCGAAGCGAAGACGGCATCGCGATGGGGTTCTTCGACGTTGGCCGCCAGGGCGCGACCCTGCACGTGCTCCGGCACCGGCTCGCCAATCAGTTGAAAAATCGTCGGCAGGAGATCGATTTGAGACACCATGTCGTCGCGCACCAGACCGCCCTCCCAGCCGCCGGGGCCACGCAGGACAAGAAACACCCCGGTTCCGTGGTCTGTCAGGTGGCACTTCATAAAGGGAAAGGCGATGCCGTGATCGGTGGTGGCAATCACTAGCGTATGGTCGGCCTGGCCGGATCGATCCAGAGCGTCCAGCACCTGTCCAAACTGACGATCAGTATACGCCATGGCTGCACATACCGTCCCGCATCGTGACAGTGCAAATAAAGGATGTTGGGACGGTCCGGGGGAGCCATAACCCTGAGCTTTTCCGGGAAGGGCGCGGCGAGTCGAGCCCTATGCCTCCAGCAGGCGACGGCTTTGTTCTGCCAGCCAGCTTGTATCTACTTTTTCGGTACGGTCGTAGGCCAGGAGGCCGTTGATTTCGCCCTCCACGTCCGTCGTCTGGGTATAGATACCGGCGGCAATGCCCTGTTGCTTCAAATCGATCAGGCGGTCAATGGATGCGGCGAACCGCTCCTTCCATTCGTCCAGCGTTTGGGGCAGATCGCCATATCCCCAGTTGCGCATGTCCGGGTTCCAGAGGTGATCATCCAATCGAAGGCCGTGCCCGCCGAACTCCCCGACCACCTTGACGTAGCCGACGAAGCGTGGGTCGTCGAGACCCGGAAAATCCGGATCCGGATAGGCGTGCGCATCGACGATGTCGCCGGCGGGAAACCAGTTGCCGCCGCTGGCCACATTGACGGGACGGGTCGGGTCCAGGGCCCTGAGGTGCGCGGCCACTTCAGCGGTGGCGTGCTGGCCCCAGGCCTCGTTGAAGGGCACCCACTGGACGACACAGGGATGGCTGCCGAGGTGTTGTACGAGCTGCTCCACCTCGCGCAGGAACTGGCGGTGGGCGGGTTCGGGCCAGGTGGCTTCGGGCGGATCGGGGTTGAGCCGGACCCAGGCGGGCCTGGAATCATCCTGGCGATGCTGGCTGGGTTGATCCTGCCAGACCAGCATACCCAGGCGGTCGCAGTGGTAGTAGAAGCGGCGCGGCTCCACCTTGATGTGCTTCCGGATCGTGTTGAAACCGGCCGCCTTGAGGAAGCGGATGTCGCTGAGCAGCGCCTCGTCGGTCGGAGGCGTCAGCAGACCGTCGGGCCACCAGCCCTGGTCGAGGGTGCCCCAGTGAAAGAACGGCTCGCCGTTCAGCGTGAAGCGCCGATGGCCGGATGCGTCGGCGGCCATGCCCAGACGGCGCAGCCCGCAGTAGGAGCCGACCCGGTCCTCCCCGTAGAGGATGTCGAGGTCGTACAAAAACGGGTCCTCCGGCGACCAGGGGCGGAGATCGGGGATACGCACCTTCAGGCCGGCAGGAGGGCCCGCCCCCTCCGCCACCACGTGCTCGCCGGCTTTCACCCGGACGCGGACCTCGCCGGCGTCGGGCCCCGCAACGGTGAGCTGCAGGTGAAGATCGCCCTCCGGGCTGCCGGTCACGGCCAGATCCCCGATGTGGGCGGCAGGCACGGATTCGAGCCAGACGGACTGCCAGATCCCGGACACCCGGGTATACCAGATCCCCGTGGGCGCCAGGGCCTGTTTGCCATGCGTCTGGTAAGTACCCGCAGCGTCGGTGGCGTCGGTCACCCGGACAATCAGGGTCTGATCCCACGGATCGAGCGCATCGGTGATATCGAAGCCAAAAGGCAGGTTCCCCCCGGTATGGCGCCCGACCGCCTGACCGTTGATCCAGACCGCACAAGCGTAGTCCACCGCCTCGAAGCGGAGGAAGGTCCGGTGGCCCGGAACAGCGTCGACCCGCAGGGGCCGGTGATACCACAGCGCTTCATCGGGCTCCAGGTGGCGCCCGACGCCCGAGAGCGAGGCCTCCGGCGCAAAAGGCACCCGGATGGTCCCCGCCCAGGTGTCGGGAAACCCATCCTGCTGAATCGGGGTGATCGCATAGTCCCAGTCCCCGTCGAGACAGGTCCAGGCGGGACGAACCAGACGTGGCCTGGGATATACGGGGGCGTTTTCCCCACGCAGGACATCCGCGGTCCAGGCAGAGGTCAGGTTGCCGGATAAAGACGGGCGGTCGTGAACCATGGGGTCGAAGATGGGATTGCCCGCAGAGAAACGCCATGGCAAAGCCCCGGGCGAAACCGCCCAAATTTCACCAGAAAAGGCTTGAGCCTTCAGATCATCTCACCACGCTGAAACTTTTCGCCGTTTCCGTGAACCCGGAGCAGGCACCCCGCCCGGCGGGATCCTCAGTTCTTTTTTTCCAATCCATTTTCCCCGATGCAGGGTGGAGCAGTCCGGTAGCTCGTCAGGCTCATAACCTGAAGGTCCTCGGTTCAAATCCGAGCCCTGCACCCAATTTAAAACCCGCCAGGGCCGTCCTGGCGGGTTTTTTTGACCCCGAATACAACCGACCTCGGCGGGCTTGCAGGAAACACATTCAGAAAACCTGAGAATGGCTGCATCAACCTAATGTTGACAATATGGCAAAATTGGCAATATTTGCCATAATGCCTGAGTCAACTGACATTCATGCCCTCCAACCGCTGGAGGGCTTGCCAACGTCACCTGCTTCAAAACTGAAAAACGCCTTTAAGCCTGTTTTTCAGCAGGTACTGGAAGCGGGTGCCGTCAGCATCACGCGCAACCGGCGACGGGAAGCGGTCATCATGTCAGCCGACCTTTACGATCAGATCCTTGCCGAGTTGGCCGCGCGCGACCCACTGGAAGTCCTCCGTGCGGAGTATGACACGCGGTTTGCCGCTCTCCAGAGCGATCCGGCACGCAAAGCCTTGCAGCATGCCTTCGATGCCACACCCAAGGAACTCGGAGCAGCGGCCGTCGCTCACGCAAAAACTGAATGACCCGGCCCACGCTATACGTCCTCGCGGGCGTAAATGGCTCAGGCAAAAGCAGCCTTGGCGGGGCAGCGATCCGGCAGCGGGGGATCGCATACTATAATCCCGACACGGCTGCCCGGAAGCTGATTAGGCAGCACCCGACCATGACGCAGGCCATGGCCAATGGCCATGCCTGGACCCTTGGTAAGGAACTGCTGGAGAAGGCGATCGCCAGCAAGCAGACCTACGCGTTCGAGACCACTCTCGGCGGTAACACGATTACCCGCCTGCTCATCGAAGCCGCCAGGGCTGGGATCCTGGTGAAGATCTGGTATGCGGGCCTTAAATCGGTGGAACTGAATCTTGCCCGTGTGAAGGCGCGCGTTGATCGGGGCGGCCACGATATTCCAGAGGCCGATATCCGGAACCGTTGGGACAGCAGCCGGCGCAACCTGATCAAGCTCCTGCCCCACCTCGACAGCCTGCGGCTCTACGATAATTCAGTCGAAGCAGACCCGGCGAAAGGAGCCTGCCCAAAACCCGAATTGTTGCTTCATGCAGCGAATAAAGACATTGTTTGGTTATCGCCCCGGGAGGCTCCCGAGTGGGCTAAACCAATCATCGCAGGGGCCATACACATTTATGGACAGCGATAAGCGATAGCGAAAGATGTAAACCAGTCCCCGGTTTCCGGAGGTCACCACGGCTGACGCATTGACAATGCGGGCATTCGGAAGACTTTAGCGAGACATGCGCTTCGTGCTGACAGTTCTGCTTTTGCTGATCGGCGTCGCCCAGAACGGGTTGGCGGCGGGCAATCATGACTGCTGTAGTGCCGAGGCGCCCGAGGTTGAGGACACCGTTTTTCCGGACGGGAACATCCAGGCGATTTCGGCAACGGTCGATTCGCCGGGCCAGCTGACCACCTGCGCAACCGAAGCCTGCACCTGTGCCTCCTGTGCCTGCTGCTTCAGCGCCGGGCAATCGCCCCGGGTACCGGCCGACCTACGCGTTCAGGAACGCTGGCAGCCGGTCCACAGGATCGTGGCTGAGCTCGCTGCCTCACCGGTCCGGGTGCGATCCGACTGCCCCCTGCCGCCGGTCCCGACCGTCGAGGCTTCCGCCCGCTGGAGTGGCGCGGAGCACCTGATCCATTTCGGTCAGCGGCTGTTGTGAGCCATCGGTGAAACGCCACCGGTTCCGGTGGTGTGCTGTGGCGCGTCTTGTCCTCCCGGACAGTGCGCCAGTTTCACTGAATCAATCCCCGGCTCACAACGCGTATGGCTTCGTCTACGCACTCCCTTTTCAAAAAATCCGATCCGCCTCCGGGCGAAACACCCCCCAGCCGATCCTCACGCTGGATCAACCGTCTGGCCACAGCCCTGCCGATTCTTCTGCTCATCGGCTTTGGCCTGCTCGCCTGGCTGCTGTTCGGCGATCGCCTGCTGCCGGCCCCGGAAGTGACCGTTGCCCCGGTCGTCACCCTGAAAGCGACCGCGGACACCTCGACGACGGGCAGGCGATCCACTGCGACCCCTGCGGCAAACGGTGATCCGTACACCGGCGACATGCTTTTTCAGGCCTCGGGCTGGATTGAGGCGGATCCCTTTCTCATTCGTGCGACCGCACTGACCGACGGGGTTGTCCGGGACGTTCATGTTCTGGAAGGCGAGACCGTGGAGCAGGGCCAGCCACTTGCCACGCTCATTCAGGAGGATGCCCGGCTCCGGCTTGCGGATCGGGAAGCGGACCGGGAAGCCGCGCGGGCCGCGGTCGCGCGTGCGGAGGCCTCCCTGGCGGAAGCACGGGCCGGGCTGACTGTCACCGAAGCACGAACGACTGCCGCACGTGCCCGCCTGGCCGAACTCGAGGATGAGGCTGACCGACTGGCCCGCGCCGGGGTGGAAGCGGTACAGGCCCGCCAGATCGAGCAGGCGGCCTTGCGGGTCGACGCCCAGGCCGCCGAGGTGTCGGCGCTCGAAGCCCGGTTGCAGGAACGGACCGCGCGCATCGCCGCACTGGAAACGGGGATCACCCGTGCCCGCAGCCTCGCCCGCCGGGCAGAGGTCCTGCGTGACGAGGCCGCGCTGGCACTGGAACGCACAGTTATTCGCAGCCCGATCAACGGGGTGATTCAGCAACTGCACGCCGAACCCGGTAAGAAAAAACTGCTGGGAATGGACGACCTCGAATCGGCCACCATCGCCATCCTGTACCAGCCGGAACGGCTGCAGGCCCGGATCGATGTCCCGCTGGAAACGGCGGCTCAACTTAAGCTCGGCCAACCCGCCCGGATCCGGACGAACCTGCTGCCCGAAACGGTTTTCAAGGCACGCGTGACCCGCATCGTCGGCCAGGCAGACCTGCAGCGAAACACGCTCCAGGCCAAGGTCGCCCTGCTGGATCCCGACCCCCGCCTGCGCCCGGAAATGCTCTGCCGGGCCGAGTTCCTGCCCGCCGACCGGGCCGGGGCGAACGGCTCGACCGCCGGATCGACCGGCCGTCGCGGTAGTGGCATCCGCCTGTTCGCCCCCGAGGCCGGCCTGATCGACCGCCAGGGCCGCGAGGCCCGGGCCTGGGTTCTGGTCGACGACGGTGATCGCCTCGCCCGGCGAACCCTCCGACTCGGCACCGAGCGCCGCAACGGCCACATCGAGGTGTTGGCCGGCCTGCAACCCGGCGACCGGCTGGTGCTCAACCCCGCCCCCGATCTGGCCACCGGCGATCGCGTCGCCCCACGACCCCACGAGCCAGCCAACCCCGAATGAACCCGTTGCCACACACACGGCCGCCGGGCACGGCGGCCCTCCCGCTGATGTTCCCACCGGGAGGGCGGTCGTCCCCGACCGCCGTTCGCCTCCCTCGACCTCGCTCATTTCCATGAACCCACCTGCCCAAGACCCCTTCATCCGCTGCCGCAGCCTGACCAAGGTCTACCGAAAGGGCCAGACCACGGTCACCCCGCTGGAGGCCCTCGATCTCGATGTCCCCCGCGGCGAATTCCTCGCCTTGATGGGGCCCTCCGGCTCCGGCAAGACCACCCTGCTCAACCTGATCGCGGGGATCGACAGCCCGACCGACGGCACGCTCCACATCGGCGACCACGACCTGACCAGCCTCTCGCGGGGTCGGCTGACCGCCTGGCGTGCCAGACATTGCGGGTACATTTTTCAGCTCTATCACCTGGTACCGATCCTCACCGCCTACGAAAATGTGGAACTGCCGCTCCTACTGGACAAAGACCTTTCGCGCCGGGAACGTCGCGAAAAAGTGAATACGGCCCTCGATCTGGTCGCCCTGGCCGACCGCAGTGACCACCGGCCAACCGAACTATCGGGGGGGCAGGAGCAACGGGTGGCCATCGCCCGTGCCATCGTGACCAACCCGGAATTGCTGGTGGCCGACGAACCCACCGGCGACCTCGACCGCAAGGCGGCCGCCTCAATCCTCGGTCTGCTCCGGGAGCTGAGCGACGCCTACGGCAAAACCATTGTGATGGTCACGCACGATGCGGTCGCGGCCGAAGCGGCGGACCGCACACTGCATCTGGATAAGGGCCGTCTGGTCGAACCGGGAACCGTCACCACCGCCACCGCACCATCCACCAGGGAAGTCTCGTCATGAAGCTCAACGCATTCGCCTCCAGCGTGCTGGCCCTGAAGCAGGTCGTTCGGCACCGCACCCGCAGCATCCTGACCGTCCTCGGTGTGGCGGCCGGCATGTTCCTCTACACAGCGGTTCAGACGATGCAGCATTCGCTGGCCGAAGCCACCCGGAGCACCGCCGATGAGACGACGCTGGTTGTCTACCGGGAAAACCGGTTCTGCCCGACCACCTCCCGCCTGCCCGAGTATTTCCTGCCCGACATCGAGCGCATCGACGGCGTGGAGGAGGTCGTGCCGATCCAGATCGCGGTCAACCACTGCGGGGCCAGCCTCGACGTCATCACCTTTCGCGGCGTGCCGCCTGGCAACCTGCTGGCCTACAACCCGGACCTGCAGGTCGTGGCCGGGTCGACCGAGGCCTGGCGCAACCAGTCGGACGCCGCGCTGGTCGGGGAAAACTTTGCCCGGCGCCGTGGACTCGCCCCGGGCGACACCTTCGAAGCTGTCGGCGTTCGGGTCCGCGTAACCGGTATCATCCGCTCCGCCAACCCGCAGGACAATAATGTGGCCTACGTCCACCTGCCCTTCCTGCAGCAAGCTTCCCAGGTCGGACTGGGAACGGTCACCCAGTTCAACGTCCGGGTGACCGAGGCGGCGATGTTGGAACCCGTTTCAGAGCAGATCGACGCCCTGTTCGCCACCTCCTCCACGCCGACCGACACACGACCGGAAAAGGCCTTTTTTGCGCAGACAGCGCGCGACCTGATCGAGATGATCAGCTTCACCCGCTGGTTGGGCCTGGGCGCGGTCCTGGCCGTTCTCGGTCTGGTCACCAACGCCCTGTTGCTGGCCGCCCGGAGTCGTGTAAAGGAAGGGGCCATCCTGCAGACCATCGGCTTTCGGCGACTGACCGTCGGGCTGATCATGGTCTGGGAAGGCGCACTACTGGGGCTGATCGGCGGCCTCTCGGGGGCCGGCTCAGCCGCCCTCTTCTTCCACTGGCAGGCCTTCACGCTCGGCAACGAAGGCCTGACTCTTGCGCTGACACCCAGCTTCGGCCTGGCCGTCACCGCCCTGGCCATGGCGGTCCTGCTCGGGACCGTAGCCTCGCTCTGGCCGGCCGTCGTGGCCGCCACCCAGCCCGTCGTCGCCTCGCTCCGCAAAGGCTGACCATGCTTCCCTTTTCCTACGCCACGCGAAACCTTCTCCGGGACCCGGTCCGCCTGCTGCAGAAGGTGGGCGGTGCCGCGCTGGTGGTGTTCCTGATCATGGCCGCTGGTAGTTTCGACCGCGGCATGAGCGGCCTGTTGGGCGGCTCCGGATCCCCGCAGAACGTAATTCTTCTCGGAGCCGGATCCGAAGAGAGCGTTGAACGCAGCCAGATTTCGCCACAGGTGGAATCGCTGGCGGCGGGCGGGATTCGCGGCATCGACCGACCCCTGGGCCGGCCCGCCGTATCGGGAGAAGTCCACTACATGGGGAATCTCCGGGTGCCCGGCCAGGGCGATGCGCAGGCGCTCTTGCGAGGCGTCACGCCTTCGGTTTTCGCCGTGCACCGGCAGGTCCGCATTATCGAGGGCGCTTTCCCGAAGGCGGGGGAGGTTCTGGTCGGTCGCCTCGCCTACCATACCCTCGGCGTGCCGCGGGAAACGATGCAGCCGGGTGGCACCGTGGAATTCGAAGGACAGGCCTTTCGGATCACAGGCGTCTTTGCCGCGCCCGGGACGGTCATGGAATCCGAGGTCTGGTTTGATCGAAACGACCTCATGACCCTGACCCAGCGGGATACCCTTTCCTGCGTCGTCGTCCGGATGGCACCCGGCGCATCGCCTGCGGTGGCGGACCTGTTCACCAAGCAGCGCTTCGACCTCGAGCTGACCGCCCTCACGGAAACGGAATACTACGCGCAGCTCTCCGCTTTTTTCGCCCCGATCCGGGCCATGACCTGGTTGACCGCGTTGCTCATCGCTGCCGGCGCCGTCTTCGGCGGGCTGAACATGCTGTATGCCGCCTTCGCTTCGCGTATCCGCGAGCTGGCGACGCTGCAGGCGATCGGCTTTTCACGGCCGGCCATCATCGTCTCCATCCTGCAGGAAAGCCTGCTGGCGACGCTCCTGGGCACCCTGGTGGCCTCGGTCGCCGCGGTCCTTCTGCTCGAAGGCCTCGCCGTCGACTTCTCGATGGGGACCTTTCATCTGGCGCTGACCGGCGGGGTCGTCCTGGCCGGCCTGATGGCCGGTCTGCTGCTCGGCCTGATCGGCGCCGTCCCCCCTATCATCCGCTGCCTCGGCGCTCCCCTTCCTTCCGCCCTTCGCTCCTGACCCAACCCTGCGTAAAAACCCTTCCGCTCCCAACCTGAACAACGATGATATCCCCTTTATGAATACACCATCCCTCCCAAAGCTGATCGCCGCCGCCAGCCTCACAGCCGGGGCGGCTCTTTTCCTCACCGCCTGCGGCGGCAATTCCGAAAAAGCGAAAACCGCTTACGGTGAAACGACCCAGGCGATAGAACCGGAAACCCGTCCCGTCGACGGTCTGTTGCTGGCCGAGGCACCGACGGATGTCCGCCCGATCGGGGCGGTTCTGGCCGAGCCCAAGGTCGGCGATACAGTCACCGTAACCGGTCGGATCGGCGGGACCACCGAGCCCTTCGGCGAGGGCTACGCGCTCTTCCTGATGGCCGACGAGTCGGTGATGTTCTGCGATGAAATGGCCGACGCCACGCACTGCCCCACCCCCTGGGACGCCTGTTGCGAAGACCTGGACAAGCTCCGCGCCAACCGTGCGCTGGTCCAGTTTGTCGATGAGGTGGGTGAGGTCCTGACCATCGACCTGCAGCAGGCCGCCGGTCTATCCGGCCTGGATAAGGTGATCGTGACCGGCACCATCTCCCAGGTGGGCGCCGACGGCGCGGTCATCATCAACGCCAGCGGGCTCTATCGCCCGAAGGCGGGGTGATGCCGTCATACCGATTCTCAAAATGCCCGCGACCCTGGCGGGAACGGAAACTCCTCCGGCCTGATCTGCGAACGCTGGCCCGGGAGCCGACGTCTCCATGGTTCAGCTCTCGCGTGTTTTCGCGAGCCCGGCGTCTTTCTTGATCTTCATCACCGTGGCGGTGGAGCAGCCGTAGGCGTTGGCGATGTCGTTGAGCGTCGAGCCGGCTTTGAGCTTTTCGACGATCTCGCCCTTCTGCTCGTCCGTCAGTCGGGTACGGGACCCGGAGGCGCGCTTCTTGCCCCTACCCATCAACAGGTTGACCGAACCGGCATCGCCGGACTTGCGGGCCAGGAGCTCCTCGGCAGTGATTTCGATTCCCTGGTTTTTCAATTGCTCGGCCAGTCCCTGAAGGGCGACCAGCTCGTCGAAGACAGACGAGGCGGCTGCCTTGGCCTGGTCAATGAGGGCGTCGCTGGGCTGCAGGTTGGCCGGGATTTCGATAGTCAAGTTGATGCTGTGTGTTTCGCTCATGGTGTCTGTTTTTGGTTAGTGGCAACGCATCTATTCGTCGCTATGCCGGCACATTTCCAGAAAATAAGACAGGAGCCGTTTGGAAAGTCATCGTAACCCGCCCCGCGGGCGTGGGTGTACACAGCACGGGCCTGATCGGGCGTTGCGCTCGTTGCGCCGTGGCGTGAGCCCCCATAAACCGATTACCCGCGCGATCCGTCACCTGCCCGCCAGGCGCTGGGGCTCTGGCCTGCGTAGCGGCGGAAGGCGCGGTTGAAGGGGGTGAGCGACTGGAAACCGACGGCAAAGGCGACCTCGGAGACGCGCCGGTTGCGGTCGAGCAGGAGTTGCTTGGCCTGTTCAATCCGGTAGCGCGCCAGGTATTCGGAAAAGGTCAGGCCGGTCGCTTTCCGGAACAGCCGGCTGAAGTGGAAACTGCTGGCATGTACCGCGCCGGCCACGTCGTCCAGGGTGACCGGGTCCCCGTAGTGTCGCGCAATCCAGGCCTTGGTCCGGGTAACCGGGGGCGGCTCCCGGCTGGAGCGTTCCATCAGCAGCCGGTTGCTGACCGTGCCCAGGTGCACCGCAAAGGAACGCAACAGCTGAACCATCGCCCGGTAGCGGGCGGTGGGGCAGCGGACCCGTCGACCTGCCGGACGGGCAGACCGGCATCCGCGGCGAGGTCGAGGGTCAGGCGCCGGCACAGGTCGCAGGAAAAGCCCGAACGGTTGACCAGGCGGCAGAATGGATTCTCCGGATCCTCCGGGCGTTCCTGCAGCGGATCGACCTGATCGGGGGCGACGAGTTGGAGCGCCAGCCCGGTTGTCAGCCGAAAGGCCTGGTCGTAGGTGCGAAAGACATCGGTTGCCCGCAGGTCGTCGACCCGATCGGGCGGGGGCCGTTCGCGGGTCTGCGAATCCGATGCCATAAGCCGAAGCGGTTGACTGGCGCGGGCGCTACCAGGCATAGGCCTTCGGCGCTTCTCCGCCGGGGCCGGGAAAAATACCGTCCAGAGCTTCGAGCGTGGCGGGCTCGAGCGTGACCTCAAGGGCAGCGAGCGCGGAGGTCAGCTGGTCCATCGTGCGCGGGCCGATGATGGGCGCGGCCACGACCGGGTTGTGCAGCAGCCAGGCAAGCGCGACAGCGGCGGGTGGGTGGCCCAGATCGGCGCAGAGGCCTTCCCAGGCCTTCAGGGTGTCGCGCCGCTCCTCGATGCGCTTCTGCGTACCGGGGGAGGCGCGGCGGCCCTCGGTCGCCTTTTCGAGCGAGCCGGCCAGAAACCCGCCGGCTAGCGGGCTCCAGGGAAGAATGCCCAGCCCGTGGTGCCGACAGGCGGGTACGACCTCCAGTTCCAGATGGCGGTTGTCCAGGTGGTAGATGCTCTGTTCGCTGATCAGCCGGGGCAGGCCACGGTGACGGGCCTCGCTGTTGAAGGTGGCGATGTCCCAACCCGCGAAGTTGGACGAGCCGATGTAGCGGACCTTGCCCTGACGGACCAGCTGGTCGAAGGCCTGCTGGATCTCCTCGACGGGGGTCTCCCGGTCGATGTGATGCATCTGATACAGGTCGATCCAGTCGGTCTGCAGGCGGCGCAGGCTCTCCTCGCACTGCATGATGATCTTGCGGGCGGAGAGGCCGCGGTCGCGGTTGGGATCGTCGACCCCCTCAGGGGCCATCGGTCCGTAGACCTTGGTGGCGAGGACCACCCGCTCGCGGCGGCCGCCGCCCTGCGCAAACCAGCGCCCGAGGATCTGCTCGGTGATACCCTCGCCGCGCTTCCAGCCATAGACGTCGGCCGTATCAAAGAACTGGATACCCTTTTCCAGGGCGGCGTCCATGATGGCGAAGCTGTCGGCCTCCGAGGTTTGCGGGCCGAAGTTCATCGTACCCAGGCAGAGGGGCGAAATCTTGAGGCCGGAGCGGCCGAGGGATCGGTATTGCATAACCACGGGAATAGCAGACCGCTTCAGGCCCGGCAAGCGGACAGCCTGGCTCGGTGGTATGGCTGGGTCACCTCGGCATCCGCTATCCCCTTTTAGCGCAACCATGCCTCACATAAACTGGTGGCATGGTATCCGATAACCCGGCTTCGCCTTCCGCCTCGATCTGCAACTGCCGACCGGCGACGGCCCGTTCCCGGTTATCCTCTCGGGCGACGGCTGCTGGCGCTACCAGTCCGACGCCTTGGTCGAGGGGAAGTTGCCCTATGGTGGATTGATAAGCTTGGTCGAGCAGTGAATGCATCGATCCGTAGCGCGCCGCTTCAGCAAGCGATCAAAGCTGAGCGATCGGCGAACTGACCTTGTGGGCACAGGCGCCTGTCGCTCGCTGAAGCAACGCGCTACGACCTCTTCGCCGCAATGGAGCTGAACCTTCCAGAAAAACCACCTCGTCCTGACCCCCTTTGCGGCGCTTGGCGGCCTGGCGGTTGAGGACAGCCTGATATGCCCTACTCCCCCGGCGGGGCCATGCGGGCGAGGAGGGCCTCGTCGGTGGCAGTGTCCCATTTGGGCGCGAAGGCGAAGGAGAACAGCTTGTCGTCCAGGGGCTCGTCCCAGACGCCACGGTCGAGAACCAGCAGGGTGGTTGAGCCGGCCTTCCAGTCGTTCAGGTGGATCCGGTTGCCACGCAGTTGCGGCCGCCCGTTGATGGGGATGCGGATGTGGCTCGGTATGTCCAGGCTGTAGAGCAGGTCGCCCTGCCGGTCGTAGAGATTGGCGCGAAGAAAGCGGCGATTTTCCCGGCCGGTGGCGAGGTAGCCCCGCCGGAAACTGGCCACGGAGGACCGGGCCAGATCGGCATTGGTGTAACGCCCCTCAATCACGCTGCAGCGCTCATTGCGCACCGTCTCAAACCCGATGGGCTTCCAGGACCAGGGATTCTTGTCATCATCGTAGATGCCTTCGAGGTACCAGTCGGTCGGGCCGAGTTTCCGCACCCGCTCCCGCATGGGGAGCTTTTTGGAAATGCCGGCCGCGGGCTCGTGGAGAAACAGCGACGGCAGGTTTCCCTGCGGATGGTTCATGACCAGGACAGCACCCGGAGAATCGCCGTCCGGCAGAACGCGGAAGACCCCGTCCACCCGTTCCTCCAGATAACGGTAGATGATAAACATCCGGCCCGTGACGACCTCACCGGAAGCGTCCTGGCGCACAAACCGATGCAACTCAGCGTGCATCCGCACCTGAAATTGCTCCTCGGCCGCCTGGACCAGTTCTTCGCTCTTTTTGACCGCCGGAACGAAGGCCAGAGCAGTCGCCGCTCCACCCAGCCACACGAATCCGGTTAACAAATACTGTGTCAGCCTGATCATGAGAGGTTAAGGTGTTTACCTTTCAAGTGCTTGTCCACTCAAGGGAGTAAGAACCGGGACGTCGGCCAGCCTGTTCCTTGTCAGGCCGGAGCCGTCGTTTTACGCCCCTGGCCTGATCCTGCTTGCGGTAGCCACCTTCGGCACCCAGATGACCATCATTTTCTACAACCCGATGCCGGGCGACATCGCGCCGCCAGGCAACATCGCCCGCTGGTCGGCCTCCTAACCCGGACTTCTCATGAAGCCCAGATGGGATGAGCTGCCCCTGTCCGCCGTAGCCTTGGCGAAGGCGGAAGGCGGCGTGTCCGCCATAACCCGAAGGGTGACGGCGGGAGGGCGAAACCGGTTGGGCGTGCACTGAGGTGCTCGTCCAAGCGGTTTGCAGCCCGACTACCGAGCCCGCAGGGCGACACCTCAACGAGCGCAGCGAGAATAACACGCCGCAGATCGCGCATGTGGGCGAAAAGAATCGGAAAAATGGGCACCACCAAGAACGTGCATTTCAAAGAAATGCTTCACGTTCTTCGGCCAGAATCCCTTACCGCCCATTTTTCCGATTCTGGTGAGAAGTTCGGGCTAACGGCCCGGCTCGGCAGTCAGCGCCTGTTCGAAATCGTCAACCGTGCCATCGGCCAGGCTGCTCCAGCCGCCGGCGCCGGCATTGTAGATCAGCGTGTGAATCGGCCCCAGCGTGTCGCGGACCCGTTGAAAGGCCTCAGACACAGACTGCACCGAGGTTGCGTCGCACCCGACAGGCAGGATCCGGTCCGGATCCGCGCAGGAGTCGGCGACCGATTGCAAAGAATCCTCGGAACGGGCGAGCGCGGCAACGGGACAACCCTCCGCTGAAAATTTCCGGACCAGGGCCGCCCCCAGGCCGGAACCGACGCCTACGATGACGGTCGTCGCATCACTTTTCTGAATCATGATCGAACATAACACGGGCATCGGCCGGGAACAAGAACGCGTTCCCGGCCCGCACGCTATCCCCAACCGACCGCTGCGCGTCGTCAACCCAGGGCCTGCAGCAGGAAGGTAGTCGCGGTCACCCCGAGCAGGAACCAGAAGATTCCGCGGGCGCGGGGCGTGGCGTCCAAACTCGCCAGTCTGCCGATTCGGGATCCGGGCGGAAACACGCCACGACGGGTCAGGCGCCGACTCAACGCGAAATTGAGCCGCATCTGGCCGTTGATGGCCCAGCCCCCGGCCTCGAGGATGACGCCGATATCGCGCGCCCGGAGCCGGAGGACGGCCAGGATCATGGACGGCGCCAACAGGAAAAGCAGCAGGACCAGCACACCGTACAGGATGCTCATCAGACCCAGCTGGTGCAGCTGGTTGACCATGAAGGCGAGCGAGGACCCGATGGCCGCCAGGGCCAGACCGCCACCGGCCAGGACCCCGCCAAGACCGCCGGCGACCGCCGTTGAAGGCGCCGAACCCGGGGGTTGCACAGAGCCGGACGTCGACCGGTCGATCGCGCTGACGGATGTGCTGAGGTTGGACTGGACCGCCTGCTCGCGGGAGGCGGCGATCCTGTCAACCTGCGTCGCGAGTGCCTTACCCATCCGGCGAAACGGTGCCAGGATGGCCTGGATCAAACTGATGGGATGGTCGACCACCTGCGTCACGGTGGCGTCGTGGGCGCGCCCGTCGCGGTCTAAAAAGAGGCCGTTCTTGCCGACGCGCAGCAGGCCCATGCCTCCGGCGGTGGCGGCGGCCACGATCATTCGGGGCGCGGGCAGGTCGTGTCGCCTGATCTGGCAATACATCAGGAAGATGCCGGCATCCTTCGCGATGGCCTGGTGCCTGGCCGGCTCGGCCACGAACGAGCACAACCGGAAGGCCCGGCCGTCCATGAACAGGGTACCGTTCTGAAACGTGGCCTGGTCGCTCGAATCGTAAAAGGCCGGGAAGGCGGCAAAGTTGTTCACGAAGGCGACCAGGTCCCGGCGGTAGCAGATCAGCTTTTCCAGGCTGGCCAAGGCGGCGTAGGCGGTGGCGACGCGTTCGTCCGCGGCAAACAGCCGATCAATTTTTTTGCGGACGTCGAGGGCCCGCAACTCGCGAACGCGGTCGATGCCGAGCGGTGCGACGAGGGCACCGGGATTGTTTTCGACCCAGGCGGCATAGGGTGCCAGCCGGCCCTCGATCTCGAGCCAGGCCTCGCGCGTCAGCACAGACGGGACTTCCCCCAGAACCGGCTCGAGGACGGCGCTCCGCAGCGCGCGGAACTTCGGCGACCAATAGGGATTGATGCGGCGGTCCAGCGGCAGCCCGGGCTGCTCCGGGTTGAGGCTTCCGCTGATCAGCGGCTGATCCTTCAACAGCTCATCCAGCGCCGCTTCGCCTTTCCGCGCCGCCGCCACCAGAGCCGCACCATCGGCCTTGAGGGCACCCGCGGCCTCGGGATCGTAGGCCCGCACGCGCTCCAGCCTGAAAAAATGGCGCACTACGTCGCGCACCGCGGCAAAGGCCGCGTAGGCCTCGGGCGTTGTTTCCCCCACCGTGAAAACGTCCGGGTTGCTGCCGGTGTCATCGACCGTCGCACCGCTTCCGTCCTCATGCTCCGCGCCCCCGTGGCCCGTCTCCCACCAACGGATGTAGGCGTCCAGACCCTGATAGAACTGGTCGACCTGCCCCAACAGGGCGCCCCGAGCGCCGCCATGGTCTTCCGATCCGCCGGTGGTGGTAATCACAGCCTGCAGGACGGTGGCTGTTTCCGGGTCCCGGGCCGCATCGGGTGTGATCACACCGTCACCGTTGGTCTGGCCGTCGGCGTAAAGCGCTTCGCGCCGGCGCACATCGTCGAGGGAGAGCGTCGCAGCCTGGCGCTTGCCGAGGTTGCGCAGGATGCGGCGGGCGGCCTCGCCCAGCCGGGCGCCCTCCCCCGATTCCGGATTGAGTGCCTCGAGCGGCAGCTCGGGCCTGGGATCGGTCAACAGATCGGGATCACCCAACAGGTCGAAGGTCCAGGCGATGGCGTCCCTGACCTCGGGCAGGCGAATACGTCCGTCGTTGTCGGTGTCGAGGAAGCGCAGCGTCTCCTCCGGAAACTCAAGATCGGCGGTCGGGCAGCTGAGGGCCGACCAGAGGGGAGCATCCAGCTCGAGGAGGCTCCGGAGGTCCCCGGCGGAACGGATCACCGGCATAGCGCTGCCGCCGATCCGGACAAAACCCGGGCCCGGCCGGGTGTAGGCCAGTGGATTGGAGGGATTACCCATATCCCTGAGGCAATCCGGGTGAGCCGCGGATACAAGCGGTTTCCGGTCTTTCGCCAGAGGCGGTTTGCAGGGAAGGGGCGCTCCCGACAGGTTAGGCGGTTTCCCCCTCGCTCATGTCTGCCGACAAACCTCAGGTCATCCGCCTCCAGGGCATCCGCCAGAACAACCTCAAGGGGTTCGATCTCGATCTGCCGCTGGGGCACCTGATCGTGGTCACCGGCCTGAGCGGCTCGGGCAAGTCGTCGCTGGTTTTCGAGACGATTCATGCGGAACACCAGCGGCGGAACGTGGAGACCTTCTCGCCCCACACGCCACAGTTCCACGGAAAGCTCTACCGGACCAAAAGTCGCAACCTGGAAACCATTCGGCCGTCCATCGCCATCGAGCAGACCAACACCGTAAAAACCTCGCGGTCGACCGTCGGTACGATGACCGAGCTGACCGACTTTTTCAAAGTCTGGTTCGCGCAGGCCGCGCGGCTGCGCGATCCGGTCAGCGGGAAAATCATCGAGGACGACAATCCGCAGAGCATCTGGACCAAGGCGCAGGAGGCCTTTCCGGGCCAGGCCGTGCTGCTCGGTTTTCCGGTCACGCGCCCGGGCAAACTCGGCTGGGCCGAAATCCTCAAGTCGCTGGGCGGCCAGGGCTACACCCGCTGTATCCTCGCCGGCGAAGTCATTCGTATTGAGAATTTAAATACAAAGGACATCACAAAAGACGCCGAACTGGTGGTTCTCCAGGACCGCCTGAACCTGGCGCCGAACAACCGGTCGCGCTTCCTGGAGGCGGCGGAAACCGCGCTGCACTTCGGGCGCGGACACCTGGTGCTGGCCGACCGCGACGGTGAGACGCTGGCGCGTTATGCTGAGGGCCTGCACTCGCCGGAGACCGGGGAAACCTACCGGCCGGCCACCGCCAACCTGTTTTCGTTCAATTCCCCGCTGGGCGCCTGCCCGGAATGCCGGGGCTTTGGGCGGGTGATCGAGATCGACGACCGGCTGGTCATTCCCGATCACAGCCTGTCCATCGCGGACGGGGCCATCCGGCCGTTTCAGGGCAATGTGTACTCCGAGAGCCTGAAGGATTTGATGCGGGCGGCGCGCCGGCACGGCGTCCCGACCGATGTCCCCTGGGGCGACCTGAGCGCGGCGGACCGGGCCTTCGTGATGGATGGTGAAGCCGGTTATCAGGAGGGGCAATGGATGCGGCAGTGGTATGGGGTCCGGCGTTTCTTCGACTGGCTGCAGAGCAATACCTACAAAATGCACGTCCGGGTGTTTCTCTCGAAATACCGCAGCTATGTGACCTGTCCGGCCTGTGGCGGCGCCCGTCTCCAGCCCGAAAGCCTGCTCTGGCGGTGGGAGGGGTACCGGCTGCCGGATCTCTACCGCATGCCGGTCGACCAACTGCATGGGTTGCTTGAGGCCAGGGCCACGCCCAACGAGACCGACGCCGGCGACCCCGAAACCTTTCAGGCCAACCTGGCGCTGCAGGCCATCCGTACGCGCCTCGATTATCTCAATCAGGTCGGGCTCGGCTACCTGACCCTCGACCGGTCGAGCCGGACGCTGAGTGGCGGGGAAACCGAGCGCGTCAACCTGACCGCCTGCCTCGGCACCTCGCTGGTCGATACGCTGTTCGTTCTCGATGAACCCTCCATCGGCCTGCACGCCCGTGACATCGACCGGTTGACCCGCATCCTCCGCCGGCTGACCGACCTCGGCAACACCGTGGTCGTGGTGGAGCACGACGAGGCGATCATGCGCGCCGCCGACACCATCCTGGAAATCGGACCGGAGCCGGGGTCGCGCGGCGGTCACCTCACCTTCGCCGGCTCGGCCGAAGCGCTGACCCGGGAGGCCACCTCGCTGACCGGCGCCTACCTGTCCGGCCGGCAGGGCATCCCGCTGCCCGCAGAGCGACGCAAGGTCGGTCCGGCGGGCGGCGGAAACTGGGCGACGCCGTCGCTCGGCATGGCGGGGATCCACTGCCACAACCTGCGAGGCGTGGACCTGCGCCTGCCGCTGCAGCGTCTGGTCTGTGTGAGCGGGGTCAGCGGCTCGGGCAAATCGACCTTGCTGAACAACGCGCTGTATCAGGGTCTGCAGGCGGAGGCGGGACGTGCGGTGGAGGAACCGGCGGCCATCGAGAGCATCGATCACGGCCTCGGTTTCAGCGAGGTCGTGCTGGTGGACCAGGCGCCGATCTCGCGCACCCCGCGATCGAACCCGGCGCTGTACACCGACGCCTGGGATGCGATCCGGGACCTGTTCGCGGTGACCGAGGCGGCGCGCGAGCGGGGCTTCACCCCCGGCACCTTTTCGTTCAATGCGGGCGACGGCCGTTGCGACCACTGTTCCGGCCTGGGCTACGAGAAGGTGGAGATGCAGTTTCTGTCGGACGTCTTTGTGCCGTGCCCTGTCTGCAACGGGCGGCGTTTCAAGCCCGAGGTGCTCGCCATCCGCTGGCGCGACAAAACCGTCGACGACATCCTCGCCCTCGACGTGCGGGACGCCCTCGCCTTTTTCGGCGACCAGCCGAAGGTCGCGCAGCGCCTGAAGAGCCTCGAAGCGGTCGGCCTCGGCTACCTGACCCTTGGCCAGCCGCTCAACACGCTCAGCGGCGGCGAGTCCCAGCGGTTGAAGCTCGTGAAGTACCTCTCCCGCTTCGGCGAAACCGGCAAACACGCCCTCATCCTGCTGGACGAGCCGACCACCGGCCTGCACCGGCACGACATCCGGCGCCTGCTGGCCGTCCTCCAGGAACTGGTCGACCAGGGGCACAGCGTTGTCGTCATCGAGCACCAGACCGATGTCCTGGCCGCCGCCGACTGGATCATCGAAATGGGGCCCGACGCGGGCGACCGCGGCGGGCGGATCGTGGCCGCCGGTCCACCCGAACGTATCGCCGAAACGGATACGGAGACCGCCCGTTTCGTGGCCGGGGCCCTGGCCGCCGCAGGCGACCTTGAAAAGCAGGGGGAGGCTATGCCCGCGCTGGCGGCGGAAGATACCCAGCCCTACGCAGCGCCGGGCCAACGTCAGGCCGCACGCCCCGACTTCCTGCAGGTGCGCGGCGCGCGCGAGCACAACCTGAAGAACCTGACGGTTTCCATCCCCCACCGTGAGCTGACCGTGGTGACGGGCGTCTCCGGCTCGGGCAAGAGTTCGCTCGCCTTCGACATCGTCTTTGCGGAGGGGCAGCGGCGCTTCCTCGAGTCGATGAGCGCCTACGCGCGTCAGTTTGTGGAGCAGTTGCCCAAGCCGGACATCGACGGTCTGGAGGGCATCGCACCGACGGTGGCGATCGAGCAGCGGGTGACCCGCGGCAGCCGCAAGTCGACCGTGGCGACGATCACGGAGGTGGCGCAATACCTCCGGCTGCTCTTTGCCCGTGCCGGGATTCAGCACAATCCCGAGACGGGACGGCCCGTCCTGCCGATGTCCGTCACCGCATTGAAAAAACGATTCCGGGAAGTGCTCGATCAGCCGGTGGTCAGGAAGGCCAGACACGCCTACCTGTGTGCACCGCTCATCCGGGGCCGGAAGGGCCACCACCAGCCGCTGGCCAACTGGGCGGCCGATCACGGCTTCAAGTACCTGCGCTGCGACGGCGCGATCGTCCCGGTGGATGGTTTCAAGAAACTCGACCGCTACCGCGAGCATGATGTCGAGGTGCTGGTCGCCGACGTCGGCAAGGAGGGGCGCGCCGGGCATCACCGCGTGACTGGGCTGCCCGACGAACCCACCGGCGAAGCCGCGCTCGACCTGGCCCTCCGGCTCGGCAAGGGCAGCGCCTTCATCGCCACGCCCCTCGGCGAGGTATTGGCCTGGTTCTCCACCACCCGGGTCGACCCCGAGACCGGCGAAGCCTTCCCCGAACTCGATCCGAAGCACTTTTCCTGGAACTCGAGTCGGGGCTGGTGCCCGACCTGCCGCGGCCACGGCCGGATCTACGACTGGATGGCCGACCGCGAGGACGCCCCCGAGGGCATCGAGGCGATCGACCACGGCGCGCTCTGCCCGGATTGCGACGGCACCCGGCTCAACCGCATCAGCCGGGCGGTGCGGCTGCCGCTCCGGGGCGACCGGACCGTTTCGTTGCCCGAGCTGCTGGCGCTGCCGCCGGCCGAGGTCCTGAAGACGCTCAAGCAGCTCAAGCTGGACAAGCGCGGCAAAGCCATCGCAGCCGAGATCATCCCGCAGGCGGAGGAGCGCCTCGCCTTCATGGACCGGGTGGGCATCGAGTACCTGACCCTCGACCGGGCCACCAGCACGCTCAGCGGCGGCGAGGCCCAGCGCATCCGTCTGGCCGCGCAGCTCGGGAGCAATTTGTCCGGCGTCCTCTACGTGCTGGACGAACCCAGCATCGGCCTGCATGCGGCCGACAATGCGCGGCTCATCCGGTCGCTCCACGCGCTGCGTGACAAGGGCAACACGCTGCTGGTGGTGGAACACGACGACGACACGATGCGCGCTGCCGACCGGATCATCGATCTGGGGCCCGGGGCCGGTGTGCATGGTGGCGAGATTCTGGCCGACGGTTCCTGGTCCAGCCTGATGGACAACCCCAAGTCGCTGACCGGCCAGTACCTCAGGACGGGCATCCCCCACCCGATCAACGGCAGCTACCGCAAGCTGCCCGGTGCCTGGAACCCGCGGAGTTCGAAGACGCGCGACGCCTGGCTGGTGGCAAAGGGAACAGCGCTCCGCAACCTGAAGGGGGACGACCTGCGGCTGCCGATCAACCGGCTGATCGGGATCTGCGGGGTCTCAGGGGCAGGCAAGTCGACGCTCATCCGGGACCTGCTGCTGCCGGCGGTGCGTCATGCGGCAAAGGCGGGTCAGCGGCGCATCACCGGCAAGGCGCTGCTGGAGGCGGGAGCGCTGCCCGAGGCCGACCCCGCCGCCTCCCGTCTGCCGCTGGCCGAGTTGGTCAACGGCGACCCGTTCAAGGCCGCGATCGAGGTGGACCAGAGCCCGATCGGCAAGACCCCGCGATCGACCCCGGCAACCTACATGGGTGCCTTCGACCTTATTCGGGAGATCTTCGCCACGCTGCCCGAGGCGCGGATGCGCGGCTACACCGCCGGCACCTTTTCGTTCAATACGAAAGGCGGTCGCTGCGAGACCTGTTCCGGCGCCGGTCGCGTGAAGCTGGAAATGAATTTCCTGCCCGACACCTATGTCCGCTGCGACGACTGTCACGGGCGGCGCTACGGCCCGGAACTGGAGGACATCCAGTGGAATGGTAAATCGATCGCCGATGTGATGCGCATGACCTTCGAAGAGGCCGCCGCCTTCTTCGACTTCCACAGCCGGCTCAAGGCCATGCTCGGGCTGATGGTCGAAACCGGACTCGGCTATCTCCGGCTCGGCCAGTCCTCGCCCACCCTGTCCGGGGGCGAGGCGCAGCGCCTGAAGCTGGTCAGCGAACTGGCCAAGGGTCTGCAGACCTACAAAGAGCGCTCACACGGCATCCAGCCGAGGAACCTCTACGTGCTCGAGGAGCCGACCATCGGCCTCCACCTCAGCGACTGCGAACGCCTCATCCAGCTGCTGCACCGACTGGTCGACCAGGGCCACACCGTCATCGTGATTGAACACCAGCTCGATGTCCTCGCCGAGGCCGACTACCTCGTCGAGGTCGGTCCCGGCGGCGGCCAGGCCCGCGGCGGTCGCATCCTCTACCAGGGCAATGTCGCCGGCCTCCTCAAACGGAAGTCCAGTCCCACCGCAAGGTTCCTGGCGGAAAAGGTGAAGGGCTGAAAGCCCTGGCATTGGCTTCACAAGCCTGTTCGTTGCAGGATTCCCGGACTCATGAGCACACCGGTTATTTTCGATACGGACGCCGGGTCGGATATCGACGACCTCTATGCGCTGGCATTGCTGCTCGCGCACCCGGCTGTCTCGTTGCAGGCGGTGACCACGGTGGCCGGGGACACGCAGGCCCGGGCCCGCCTGGTGGCAAAGATGCTGCGCCTGGCAGGAAGGCCGGATGTGCCTGTGCTGGCGGGGATCCGCCTTCCGGAGGCGTTGGCCCGGCAGGGAGTCGTCGCGAGCGATTACCGTCAGAACCTGACCCATGCCGATCTGGTTGGTCCCGACGATCCTGAATATGACCAGCAGTACGACACCGATGCGGTTGGCTTCATCCTGCGACTGCTATCCCAAACCCGGGTCCCGGTCACCCTGATCGGGACAGGTCCCTGGACCAACATCGCGGAGGTCCTGCGTCTGGCGGACGAATCCCGGAGAGCCGCAATCGGTTCACTGGCCCTGATGGGGGGTGAGGTGCACCGCATGCATGCCGAATCCAATGTGAAGCACGATCCGGAAGCGGCGGCCCGCGTTCTCAGCAGCGGCGTGCCCACCTTCCTCGCGACCTGGAGCGTGTCCCGGGAGCTTTTCTTCACCATGGAAGAGATCGACCGGCTGGCCGGACCGGAGGAGGCCTCGCCCTTCGTCCGGGCGCTGCGGGCGGGCACCCGGCTCTGGTGGGACCGGGCCAGGCCGAGCAAACCCGGTCCGGTCTGCTACGACGTCCTGCCGGTTTTCTGGGCGGTCGGTGAGCGCGAGGGGATCCAATGCATCCGCCTTGATTCCCTGCCGGTTGAACAGACGGGCAGCTATACCCGGGGCATGACCGTTGTCTCACCGTGGGAGCTGATGCGGGCATCCCGGACCGATCAGACCGCACCTGCCTGCCTGACCGTCACGGATTCCCTCGAGCCGGCTACCCTGAAACAGCGCTTCACCGACTGGGTGTTCGGACAGACAGCCGGAAAACAGCGCCGGGACGAACCGGCGACAGCGGATGGAGCGGATGCCGGTTAATGGCTATCTGTCCGGCCGGGAATTTGACCTCTCCCGCATGCCTCTCTTTGGGTAAGCCCTATTCGTCGTGAGGTATCTTTTTTCAGAAAAACCCCTGCCCGGGGCGCGTTTGATCCGTTTCTGTGGGCGACCGCTGACAGTGGGCGTACGCCGTCTGGGGGCTGCCGCGCTGTTTGGCACAAAGGCTTTCAGCCAGAGCGCCACCCGCGACTTTTCGCCGCGCAAGATCCTGCTCTACATCTACGAAATCGGCCTGCGCACCCTGCCCCTCGTCCTCATGGTCGGCTTTTTCACGGGCATGGTGCTGGGCCTGCAGGGCTATTACACACTGGTGGACTTCGGCTCGGAATCGCTCATCGGCTCGTTGGTGGCGCTGACCGTGGTCCGCGAAATCGGGCCGGTGCTGACGGCGATCATGGTCGTCGGGCAGGCGGGCTCGGCGATGTCCGCTGAAATCGGCGTGCAGCGCAATACCGAGCAGATCGACGCGCTGCAGGTGATGGGTATCCCGCCGCTGTCTTTTCTGGTGGGACCACGCATCATTGCCGCGGTGCTCTGCTTTCCGCTCCTGACGGCTTTTTTCAACACCATCGCCATCTGGGGGGGCTATGTCTCCTCGGTGGCCATCCTGGGTGTCGACGGCGGAGTTTATCTGGCCAACGTTCGCGTCGGCATCGCCTGGAACGACTTGTTGGACAGCCACCTGAAAGCCGCGATTTTCGGGCTGTTGACGGTAACCGTCTGTTGCTTCGCGGGCTACTTCACTCACGAATTCGCGAATCTGCGCGGTGCCCGTGGGGTCAGCCAGTCAGCCACTCGTGCGGTGGTGATTTCTTCCGTGCTGATCCTGTTCAGCGATTACCTCATCACTTCCTTCGTTCTCTGACCGATGGGTAAGGATTGTGTCATCCGTATACGCGGTCTGGAGAAAAGCTTCGAGGACAACAAGGTGCTCCGTGGAGTCGATTTCGAGGTCGCTCCAGGCCGCATCACCACGATCATCGGCAAAAGCGGGGAAGGGAAGAGCGTGCTGCTGAAGTGCGTGTCGGGGCTGATGCAGGCCGACGCCGGATCCGTGGAAATCAACTGCGGGCGCCTGGAGGAATGCGGGTCGCCCCGCCTGAGCTACATGTTTCAACAAAACGCGCTTTTCGACTCCATGACCGCCTTCGAAAACGTGGCATTGCCTCTTCAGGAGAGAACGCGGTTCAAATCCTCCGAGATCAGGCGAAAGGTGGAAGGTCTCTTCCAGAAGCTCGACCTGGTCGACATCGGCCACCTGTATCCCTCCGAATTGTCGGGGGGCATGCAGAAGCGTGTGGCCCTGGCGCGCGCCCTGGTGCTCGATCCGGAGGTCGTCCTTTTCGACGAGCCGACCACCGGGCTCGATCCGCTCCGCAAGAACGCCGTCTTCACGATGATTGAGCGGTATCAGAGCATTTTCGGCTACACGGCAGTCGTGGTCTCGCACGATCTGCCCGAGTGTCTGTATATCTCGGAGTCCGTTGCCTTGCTGGACGGCGGACGCATCCAGTTCGAGGGCAGTCCGCTCGAGCTGGAGCAACAGGCCTCGGCCATGACCGAGGGCTTCCTCCACAGTCGGGACAAGTTGCGGGATGAATTGAGCGGGCTGCGGCATACCCGACGTCTCGAACAACGCATGCGCAGGGCTCGACCGGAGGAGGGATTCGGCGCCTTTCTCATCGATCCCTTCGCCGAGCTGGAGGAACAGCTGGGGGAGTTTGCCGGCCACCTGATCGAATCGAATCTGGCTCGGGCCCTCGGTCGGTCCCGGTTCTTTCACCAGCCGGGTTATTCGCTTGCGCGGGGGGAAATGGTCTTTGGCGAGGCGGACCCGGTGGAGGATCCGGAAGCCGATTTGCGGGAACAGGTGGAACGCTTTGAAGGATTCATGCGCGACCTGAAGTCCACGCGCTGCGTCGATTTCTCCATCAGCTACCTGCGGTTTCGCGGATCCGAGATGAACAACCTGCCGGATCTCCGGCGCAAACTCAGACAGGAGGGCACCCTCCTGTTTCAATTCAGCTGCACATGAACAAAAACCTGATCGAATGGTTGGCCGGCCTCTTCGTCCTGGCGGGAGCGGCGGTCCTGCTTTACCTGGCCGTGGTCCTCGGCGGCGAGCAGCTGGGCAACGGGCAACAGTATGAACTGCGGGCCCGTTTCACGAACGCCTCCGGCATCCGGCCGGGCAGTCCCGTGCGCATTGCCGGTGTGGGCGTGGGGGAAGTCACCGACCTCACCCTGGACCGTGAGCAACTGGTCGCCATCGTGCGCTTCACCGTGCCGGAGGACATTGAGCTGTTTAACGACACCATGGCGGCGGTCCGGACGAGCGGCCTGATCGGGGACCGCTTCATCGAGATCCTGCCGGGCGGATCCGGCATCCCACTTGAACCGGGAGACATGATCGTCGATACTGAAGGAACTGTGAATATTGAGAGCCTGATCAGCCGGTTTGCATTTGGCGAAGTGAACGGAAAAAACGGAGATCCGCAGGATTGAAGCCGCTAACTCTTCGTCTCGGTCTTATTCTTCTGCTGTCCGCCCTGCCGCTTTCGGCCCAGGTGGATGATGTGGTCGGTAAGCTCAAAACCACCGTCCGCCAGGTCCTGTCGGTTCTGGAGGACACAGCAGGGGAACCGGAAGCCCGGCGCGTTGCGGCGGTGCGCGCTGTCATCGGCGAACGATTCTCCTATCAACTGATCGCCCGCGGCGCCCTGGGCAGGGGTTGGACCCGGCTCGACGCCAATCAGCAGGAACAATACGTCGACCTGTTCACCGATCTGGTGGTCACCACCTACATGGATCGTTACACCTCCGACGAACCGCCAGCCATCGAATGGGGCGAGGTGACCCGGCTGAGTGAGAAACGACTGGAGGTCGAATCGTCGGTCATGGTCGGAGGGTCACCGGCCACCGTCGTGTATCGGCTTCTTCGATACAAGGGAGACTGGCAGGTGTACAATCTGACTATCGAAGGGGTGTCGCTGGTGGGCAATTACCGGGAGCAATTCGCCGAAATCCTAAACCGGGGCGGCCCCGAGGCGGTGCTGCAAACCCTAAGGGAAAAACTGGAGAACGCATGAATAATCAAAGCTCAGTCAGATATCTGTTAGCCCTGGTCTCAGGCCTCATGGTCGCCACCCTCCCGGTCATTGGGCAGGAGGAAGCAATTCCTGAAGACATCCTTTATGGACCCGAGGAGGAAACCGCACCTGTCTCCGACCCGCTCGAGGGCTTCAACCGGAGCGTTTTCCGGTTTAATGACCTGCTTTACCGCAATGTGCTGGATCCGGTGGCGGACGGCTACGACTGGCTGATGCCCGATCCCGCCCAAACGGGCGTCTCCAATTTTTTCTACAATATCAGAACCCCCGTCCGTCTGGTTGGTTCGGTCCTCCAGGGTAAGTTGGGACGCGGCGGGCGCGAAGTGGGGTCCTTTGTCATCAACACCACCGTCGGGCTGTTCGGTTTTCTCCGCCCCTCCGAGGAAATCTTCGGCACGATTCCAGCCGAGGACATCGGCCAGACCCTGGCCGTATGGGGCATCGGTGAAGGTCCTTATCTGGTTCTTCCGCTGTTGGGGCCATCCAATCTACGCGATGCGGTGGGATTCACCGGTGATATTTACCTCAATCCGGCCAGGGAGCATTCGGAATGGGAATATGAGGCAGCTGCCTTCGGTCTTGATTTCGTCAATACGCTGCCAGGACTGACGGAGCGGTATGAGGCTCTGCAGGATTCCGCGGTGGCACCGTACATCTCCCTGCGCAATGCCTACTTGCAAAACCGCCGCCAGGAAGTCGACCGCTAGGGGAACCCACCGGGGCTTGACCCGCAGCCCCTCGTCCCGACCGGCCTATCCGGGCTCGTTTCACCCGATTGGCGGCAATTCCGACCCCTCCATCGCTTATCATCCATCGTGGCTGAGGCATCGGCTTCAGCCGGTTCCCGGATGCACGAGCAGCGAACAAGTCGCGGTCCTCGCCGGGTACCCGGGGCATCTTCGCGTAGATTGGGATTGGCAGGCGGGGGACCCGGGCAAATCATGCAATGATCATGCTGCGGCACCTGATTTACCTCAGTACGGCAAACCGCACCCTGTCGGCCGAAGAACTGTATCAGCTGCTCAAGGTTTCGCGGGGCAACAACCTCGCGAAGGGCATCACGGGCATGCTGTTATGCGCGGGGGGCTCATACATGCAGGTGCTGGAGGGTGAGGGCGACGCGATCCATCACCTCTATTACCAGAAGATCGCGCTGGACGATCGCCACACCAACCTGATCGTGCTGGAGGACGAGCCGATCGAGGCGCGCGATTTCCCCAACTGGTCGATGGGCTTCAAGCAGATCGAGACCGAGGACATCGACAAATACCAACGGCTGAATGGATTCCTGTACGGTGAAGGAACTGAAGGCGCACAGCAGCCGAACGATTCGCTGGCCAAGGCCAAGCGGCTGCTCGAATCCTTCAAGATCTACAACTGACGCGGCTCACCCCGGGCCGGTGCCGGCGACAGCACCTCAATTGCGGGCGGTATGGTCGGGACCCGGTGGCAGCTCAGGCTGATCGACCGGCCGGGTCGGCACCATGTCTTCCATGAACTGGCGATCCTGATAATCCTTGAAAGCGGCCTCCTCCCGAGGATTGGCAAGCAGGCCTTCGGACTGCAGCCGCGCGAGGTCGATCAGCGTCTTGGACTGATAGCTGTCGGCCGGCGGGCGAGGCGGGGGTATCATTCGATAAACAGCATGCTGATATAATCCCGAACCGAAGTACAGGCTATCAGTTGTTTGCTGTATGATCAGGGCCCAGCAATGACCTGGGTGTCCGAGTCGTCAATTGACGCTCCATAAACTGGCGTTCTTGATACTGCTGAAGCTGCCTGTCCTCGGTCGGGTTGGCCAGCAGGTTGTCGCCCTTCCCGGCGATGCGGGCCAGATTCATCAGCGTCTTTGACTGATAGCTGTCGGCCGGCGGGCGGGGCCGCGGGTAGGTGGTCAGCGCGACCAGATCGTACGTGATATCGATGTCGGAGGCACGCGTACCGGGCGAAACCCCGGTGACATCGAGGATGGTGGCCTTCCCGTCGCGGTCGACTTCGATCAACAGCTCGACGATGGCATCACCACCGCGGGCAAGCTGCCTCTTGATCGGCGCATCATAGTCGCGTGCGGTCCGGGTGGATTCACAGCCGGTCAGGAGAAGCACCAGACCGGTCAGCAGGGCACATTGAGACAAGACTGAACGTTCCACAGTACGTCGATAAAAAGCATTTCACCCGCCAGCTCAACTGCCCAAGTCGATAACTGCGCCCTTTTCAGCTCTTCTAATTGTTTTGACTGAAAGCTATCAAACGGCCGACCAGAACCCATCCGGACTGACCGCCGGTCGTCCGGACACAACGCCAAACTTTGACCAACGGTGCGATCCGGTAAACACTCTGCTTCATGGATGCCGCCCGAACGTCGGAACCCATGCCTCCGGAGGCCCAGCTGACCATCCGCTACTGCACGCGCTGCCAGTGGTTGCTCCGCGCCGCCTGGCTCGCCCAGGAGGCCCTGTCCACGTTCGGTGCCAGCCTGAAAGCCGTCACCCTGGAACCCGACGCCGAGACCGGCGGGGTGTTTGTCATCACCCTCAATGACCAGATCATCTGGGACCGCAGCGTCGACGGCGGTTTCCCCGAAGCCAAGGTCCTTAAACAGCGCATCCGCGACCACGCTTTCCCCCACCGCGAACTCGGCCACAGTGAGCCGCACCCCTCATCATGAACGCGCTCATCCGACTGCTTGTCCTGATCGCCGGAGCCTGTGCCCTTGTTCAGGCGCCCCTCTCCGGCCAGCCGATCGCTGACGGCATCTTCCGGACGGACAGCCGGGTACACCCCGTCGTGGCGGATGAGGGCATGGTGGTTTCGGCGGAGGCGGCGGCGACCCGGGCAGGGGTCCGGGTGCTGCGGGAGGGCGGCAACGCGGTGGATGCGGCGGTCACGACCGCCTTCACACTGGCGGTCACGCTGCCCCGTGCGGGCAACCTCGGCGGGGGCGGATTTTTGGTCGTGCACAGCGCGGTGATGGATGAAACCCGGACGCTGGATTTTCGCGAAACGGCCCCGGCGGCGGCGAGCCGGGACATGTTCCTCGGTCCGGACGGCGAGGCAGATCCGGCGCTCTCGCGACGGTCGCATCTGGCGGTCGGGGTACCCGGCACGGTGGCGGGGCTGCTGGAGGCGCTCGAGCGGTATGGCACCCGCCCGCGTGCGCGGGTGCTGGAACCGGCGATCCGGTTTGCCCGGACAGGCATCGCGGTGAGCCCGTCGATGGCCGATTCGCTCGCCGCCTACCGGGAAGAGCTGGCCGCATCCCCGGCCGCGCTGGCCCTCTTTTTTGAGGACGGGGACCCGGAGCGCCCGCTGTCGGCGGGCTCGCTGCTGCTGCAGCCGGATCTGGGGCAGACGCTTGAGCGGATCCGTGACCGGGGCCGCGACGGCTTTTATCGCGGGGAGACGGCGGCAGCCATCGCAGCGGACATGCAGGCCAACGGTGGCCTGATCACCTTGCGCGATCTGGCGGGCTTTCGTCCGGTCTGGCGCGAACCGGTCACGGGCACTTACCGCGGTTATCGCATCGCTTCGATGCCGCCCCCCAGCTCGGGCGGGATCCACCTGGTGCAGATGCTTAACATCCTCGGGGGCTGGGACATCGAACCAGGCGAACTCGGGAGCGCAGCTCATGCCCACCGGCTGATCGAGACGATGCGCCTGGCCTTCGCCGACCGGTCGAAATTTCTCGGCGATCCCGATTTCGTGCGGGTGCCGCAGGAACGCCTGACCGACCAGGCCTACGCGGACCGGCTCCGGGTTCGAATCGATCCGGAACGGGCCACCCCGAGCAGCGCGGTCGAGCCCGGTCACGGCATCATCCCGACCGAAAGCTTCGAAACCACGCATATCTCGGTGATCGACCGGCTCGGCAATGCCGCCAGCGTCACGCTGACGCTGAACAGCAGCTATGGCATCCGCCATGTCGTGCCGGGTACCGGTTTCTTCCTGAACAACGAGATGGACGACTTTTCCGCGCAGGCCGGTGTGCCCAACCTGTACGGGCTGGTGGGCGGGGAGGCCAACGCGGTCGCCCCCGGCAAGCGCATGCTCAGCTCGATGACCCCCACCCTCGTCTTCGGGCCGGACGGCAACATCTTCGCAGCGACCGGCAGCCCGGGCGGTCCGCGCATCATCACCACCGTCCTGCAGGTGCTGGTCAACCTGATCGATTTCCGGCTGAACCCCGCCGAGGCCACGCTCGCCCCACGCGTGCACCACCAGTGGCTGCCCGATGTCGTCCGGATCGAACGCGGCATGAGTCCCGACACCCGGGCGCTGCTCGAAGCCAAAGGCCACCGGGTGGAAACGGGGGGCACACTCGGCGCGGCGCAGACCATCGTCCGCCTGCCCGACAAGACGCTCCAGGGCTTCAGCGACAGCCGGCGCCGCGGCGGCCTGGCCGCAGGCCACTGAGCGCAATCGATTGGGAGCAACGGCCAGGCCGCGAGGACTGAACCGCACCAGGTAGTGAACCACGAAGGGCTGCCGCTTGCGGCATGTCGCCGAGATGATACTGCATGGTTCCGCTGAGCTCGATCTTCCGCCACTGCGGCGTGCCGCAAGCGGCAGCCCTACACGTTGCCACTACCGGTCGGCAAACGGGGACTATTCTCCCATCCTGCGGCAAACAAGCTTAGCGAGCGTGGCGATTTAGCGGTGGATGCCCGGTCGTGACTCCGGGTTTCAGGCTGGCGGGCAAAAGCCACAAATGGGTGACGGGCCCCTTGCGCGTTGACAGTCGGGGCGGACCGGCAAGGCTGCGGGTTTCCCGCTTCACACGAAAGCTTTCATCCATCATCACTGACACATGACCACCATCGTAGATATCCGCGCGCGTCAGATCCTGGATTCCCGGGGCAACCCCACCGTCGAGGTGGACGTCGAACTGGAGGGCGGCATCATCGGCCGCGCCGCTGTCCCCTCGGGTGCCAGCACCGGCGTCAACGAAGCGCTCGAACTGCGCGACGGCGACCTGCCGGCCAACCAGTTCCCGAAGGGCTTCGGCGCGAAAAAGCGGTACCTCGGCAAGGGCGTGACCAAGGCCGTCGAGAACGTCCACAAGCTGGTTGCGCCCGAGTTGATCGGGCTGGACGCCGCGGATCAGGTGACCATCGACCAGACGATGCTGGAGCTGGACGGCACCGGCACCAAAAAGAAGGTCGGGGCCAACGCCATCCTGGGTGTCTCGCTGGCGACCGCCCGCGCCGCCGCCGATGCCCTCGGCCTGCCGCTTTACAAGTACATCGGCGGCACCAACGCCAAGGTGCTGCCCGTGCCCATGATGAACATCATGAACGGCGGGGCGCACTCCGACGCGCCGATCGACATCCAGGAATTCATGATCATGCCGAAGGGTGCGCCGACCTTCAGCGAGGCGCTGCGCGCCGGGGCCGAGGTCTTCCACGCGCTCAAGGCCGTGCTGAAGAAGAAGGGCCTGTCGACCGCAGTCGGTGACGAGGGCGGGTTCGCGCCGGTCCTGGAATCCAATGCGGCCGCGCTCGATGTCATCGCCACCGCCGTGAAGAACGCCGGCTACAAACTGGGCAAGGACATGTTCCTCGCGCTCGATGTCGCCGCCTCCGAATTCTACGACGCCAAGAAGAAGAAATACATCTTCCACAAGTCGGACGGGTCCGAGCGGAGTTCGGCCGAGATGGTCGATTTCCTGGCCGACCTGTGTGACAAGTATCCCATCCTCTCGATCGAGGACGGCTGCGATGAAAACGACTGGGACGGCTGGAAGCTCCTGACCGACAGGATCGGCGACAAGGTGCAACTCGTCGGCGACGACCTCTTCGTCACCAATACCAAGTTCCTCAAGAAGGGCATCGACCTGGGGGTCGGTAACTCGATCCTCGTCAAGGTAAACCAGATCGGCTCGCTGACCGAGACGCTCGACGCCGTCGAAATGGCGAAGGAGGCCGGCTACACCTCCGTCCTCTCCCATCGCTCGGGCGAGACCGAGGACAGCACCATCGCCGATATCGCCGTCGCCACCAACTGCGGCCAGATCAAGACCGGCTCACTCAGCCGCTCCGACCGCACGGCCAAGTACAACCAGCTCCTCCGCATCGAAGAGGAGCTCGGCAGGAACGCCATCTACGGCGGCAAGCTCTGAGCCAACGGCGGTATCCACGCTGAGGATACGGGGGGTAACCACTGATGGGCACTGATGGCCGTTTCCCAATCGGGGAACGTGGGGTTGATTTGTCAGTGCCCTCAGCCAAAGGGCTCAATATGCTGGAGGGTGCCGCAATAGAGGCACTTCCCGTGGCGTTTGGAGATCTTTCGGCGGCAGCGCCGGCAAGTGCGGAAGCTCGGGCCGCGTGCCTTCTGGCCGTCGTACTTGCCGTCCTCCAGGTCGACGGCAGCGACCATGTCGAGCAGGTCGGCCTCGGTGAAATCGGTCTGGTCGCGCAGGAGCCGCCAGAGGCTCTCGACCACCAGTTCCAGCTTGGCGACGCGGTGCTCCAGATCGCCGACGTCGCCTGCCTGGCCGCTGCCGTGGTCATGCAGCAGCTGGTCCACTTCCTGCCGGGTCCAGGATCCGCTCATGGTCGCAGCTTTATGGACAGGCCTCCTCGCGGCAACGCTGGAAATCCCCGCCCCCTGCGCACCGCGCATTTTTGATGCTTTGACATCAAACATGTAGTGCACATGATGCCACTATGCGGACCACCCTTACGCTCGATCCCGATGTCGCCGAAAAAATCCGGCAGGCGGGACTGTCCGGCAAGCGAAGCCAGAAGGAGATTATCAACGAGGCACTCCGACGCGGATTTGCGGATCAGGGCGAACAGGCCAAGGCAAAGCCTTTCCGGGTAAAGACCTTCCATTCCCCATTCCGGACGGGAATCGACCCTGGCAGGCTGAACCAGCTGGTCGACGAGCTGGAGGTAGAGTCGCAGCTGGAGGGTAAATTGCACAAGTGATCCTACCCGACCTCAATCTTCTGGTGTATGCACACAACGCCGCCGCGCCCCACCATCCGGCCAGTTGGCGCTGGTGGACGGATTGCATGAACAGCGAAACGCCGGTCGCTCTGCCTTGGATCGTGAACGTCGGGTTTATCCGGCTGACCACACATCCGCGCGTCTTGGAAAAGCCATTGTCAGCAGAGCAGGCGATCGCCTATGTCGAATCCTGGCTGGAGCGGCCCAACGTCCTTGTGATTGAACCCGGTAAGGCCTTTCAAAACCATTTCTTTCGGTTCCTGAATCAACTCGGAACCGCGGGCAGCCTGACTACAGATGCTTATTTGGCTGCGCTGGCCATCGAGCACCAGGCCGAGCTCCAAAGCAATGACGCGGATTTCCACCGTTTCGAAGGTCTGCGCTGGACCAACCCGTTGGCGGGCTAGGGCCGGTTGAATAGAGACGTAGTCGCTCTTTATGCCCGGCTTAAGCCGGGCCTCCGACCCCTGCCGCTCATTCACTTGGTGACTTCTGCGCTGGAGCACCGGCTTCCCGAATCGCCATCCATCTCAAACAAAATCGTCCACCCGGGGATCTGCGGCGATGAGCGAAGATAGGCGGTGCTATCCCCACCGACAGGAAGGCGGTGGTTGTCGGGTCACCCCTCTTTGAACTGCGAGACCAGGTGGGAGATGGAGGTCTTGGCGTCGCCGTAGAGCATGCGCGTGTTATCCAGGAGGAAGAGCCGGTTCTGGAGCCCGGAAAAGCCGGTCCCCTGGCCTCGCTTGAGGACAAACACGGTCCTGGCCTGGTGGGCTTCGATGATCGGCATGCCGTAGATGGGGCTGCTCTGGTCGCGGGCGGCGGCGGGGTTCACCACGTCGTTGGCGCCGATCACAATGGCCACGTCCGTCATGGGCATCTGCGGATTGGCGTCGTCCATTTCGAGCAGCTGCTCGTACTCGACATCGGCCTCGGCCAGCAGGACGTTCATGTGGCCGGGCATGCGGCCCGCCACCGGGTGAATGGCAAAACCGACCTCGCAGCCGTTTTCCTCCAGCAGCCCGGCGAGTTCCTTCACGACGTGCTGGGCCTGGGCAACCGCCATCCCGTAGCCGGGGATGAACATGACCTTCGAGGCAGCCTCCAGAATGTAATAGGCGTCGTCGGCGGAAATGGGCTTGAGCTCCCCGCCCTCGTCGCTCTCGGCGGTGACCGCCTCGCCGCTCCCGCCGAAGCCGCCGATCAGGACATTGACCAGCGTACGGTTCATCGCCTTGCACATGATCACCGTCAGGATCAGGCCCGAGGCCCCCACCAGACAGCCCGCGACAATCAGCACCTTGTTGCCGATCACGAAGCCGGCCGCGCTGGCGGCCAGACCCGACAGGCTGTTCAGGAGCGCGATGACGACCGGCATGTCGCCGCCCCCGATCGGGATCACCGCCAGCACGCCGAAGGTCAGCGCCAGCGCGATCAGCAAGGTCATGATGCTGACAGCCGGCCAGCCGGTCGGCAGGAAGGCCAGGAGAACCGTCAGCACGACTCCGCCCGCCATCAGCCCGATATTGAGCTGCTTCTGGCCCTCGAAGGTCTTGGGGCTGCCGGACAGCTTCCCGGCCAGTTTACCCCAGGCGATCAGGCTGCCGGTAAAGGTCACGCCCCCGATCAGGACCGCCAGCGCCACCACAAGTCCGGTGAAATGCGTGAGGTCCAGCCCCTCGACCACACGTGAGCGGGCGAATTCAGCCCAGGCGACCAGCAGGCTGGCCGCCCCGCCAAAACCGTTGAAGAGCGCGACCAGTTCGGGCATGCCGGTCATCTCGACCTTTTTGGCGGCGATGGCCCCGATGGCAGCCCCGATGACGAGCCCGCCAATGATCCACTGATAGTCGACGATCTGGCGGTCGAGCAGGGTTACGACGACGGCAAGCAGCATGCCGATGGCGGAGATCCGGTTACCCTTCCGGGCGGTCGTCGCCGATCCCAGCATCTTGATACCGAAGATGAACAGGATGGCCGAAGCGATGTAGGCCAGGTCGATGAGAATGGAAGCGGACATGGGGAAGGGGGTGGTGCGGTGGCGAGTGTCAGTTTACGGAATAAGGGCCGTTGGTGTGTAAAGTTTGGCGTCAGGGTCATTCAGATTCAGGACGCGATCTCAATCGCTATCGCTATCGCGATCTGGATCGACCCCTGCAAACCCATCGAACGGAGCAGGCTCTTCGCCAACTCGGTAACCTCGGCCCCCAAGGCTAGTCAGCATTGCTGCGATTCGATCTAAACAAATTTTGTGTGGATTGCTTTCGTCAGCCGTAAGCCCTTTGCCCGCAACCAAAACATCCTGAATGGCGGCACATTCATAAACAGAACCACGGGCGATCTCAAAAAAACGTCTCCGATCAGCAGGTGTCGTTTTACCATTACCCTCCGCAATATTGAGCGGAATTGAGCTGGATGCACGAAGCCATTGTTCCCTGGCAGGCCGAAGCTTTCCTTCGAGTGAATCCGCCATATTGAATACCCAAGTCACGTATTCGATAGCCAACCTGTAAACATTCAGCTGCTCGTGTCCAAAAGGCATAAGATCAATCGATTGGTGACGTTGGCTCAGAATCGATGGAGATTGAGATGGAGATCGCGCTCGCGATGGTGTGGAAATTTTGTGGCGCGACAACCAGCAACCAGCCACCAGCAACTGACACCTGTCAGCCTTTGCCGCCTTTGGCTTTGAACATGGCGAGCATGCGGTCGGTGACCAGGTAACCACCAACGACATTGATCGTGGCCAGGACGAGGGCAAGGACACCGAGGACCTGAGCCAGGGGTCCGCCCTCCCCGCTACCGGTCAGCAGCAGCGCGCCGACGATGGTGATGCCCGAGATGGCGTTCGAGCCGGACATCAGCGGAGTGTGCAACTGGCTCGGCACTTTGGAAATCAGCTCGAAGCCGAGAAAGACAGCCAGCGTGAAGACGAAGAGCAGAGCGATAAGGATATCAAGGTCCATGGGGAAACAGGTTGATTAGCAGGAAACTGTATACAGGTGAGCGGCCGGCTACGCCTCGTCGGAGGATTTTTCGCCTTTGGGAGCGAATTTATCGTGGACGATGGCTCCGTCATGAGTGATGAGCGCGCCCTGCATGATGGGATCCTCCCGATCGACCTTCATGAGGTTGGCCTCCTTGTCCCAGAAATGTTGCAGGAAGTTCTGAAAATTGGCCGCCAGCATACGACTGGCATCTCCGGCGACATGCCCCTCGAGGTTGGTCAGTCCGATAATCTTCACGCCGTTTTCCGTTTCGACGATCTCGTCCTTGCGCGCGCCCTCGACGTTGCCCCCGGTATCGATCGCAAGGTCGACCAGCAGGCTGCCGGGGCTCATGGCCTCGACCATGGCGACGTCGATGATTTTGGGAGCGGGCCGGCCAAACAGCTTGGCCGTCGTGATCACGATGTCACTCCGCGCACAGGCCTGCTTCATCCCCTCCTTCTGTTTGGCGATCTGTTCGGGGGTGAGTTCCCTGGCATACCCCTGATCGGTCTGACCGGTCTCGCCGAGGTCGATCTTGAGGAACTTGGCGCCGAGCGACTTGACCTGTTCTTCGACCACCGGCCGGGTATCGAAGGCCTCGACCTGGGCGCCCAGCCGCTTTGCCGTGGCAATGGCCTGAAGGCCGGCAACCCCCACCCCGACCACGAACACCTTGGCCGGGGAAAGCGTTCCGGCCGGGGTCATCATCATGGGCAGGATGCGATTGGACACTTCGGCCGCCTTGATGACGGCGAAGTAGCCCGCCAGGTTGGCCTGCGAACTGAGAGCATCCATCTTCTGCGCCAGCGTCGTGCGTGGAATCATTTCCAGACTCACGCCCGAGACCCCGGCAGCGGCCATCTGCTCGATCAGCTCCTTTTCATTGAAAGGATCGAGGAAACTGAGGTGGAGCGCCCCTTCCTTCAGCCTGCCGACCTCTTCCCCGGAGGGTTTGCGCACGCGCAGGACGATATCGGCAGAACGCTCGGCGCCGGCGGGGTCCGCGGCCACCTCGGCCCCGGCCTTCACCAGCTCATTATCGGAAAAGCCGGCCGACTGCCCCAGCCCCGAGGGGAAGGTGACCACGAAACCGGTCTGGGTGAGTTTGCGTACGCTGTCGGGCGAAAGCGGGCAGCGGGGATCGGGGATCGTGGTGGAAGGAGCGGCAAAAAGGGTCTTCATGGACCGGCATGGGGCTGGGTCCGGAAAATCAGCCGGACAGATTGGGGGAGTGGCCTGAGAACAAAATCGCCTCCCCGGGAGGTCAACGATTCCTTTCAATACACCCATGGCCAACATAGATCCAGGCTCCGTCCACTTTTATCCCACATCGATCGAGGGGGACTGGCTTGCCACCTGTGAGGCCGCCACGGGTAGCCGCGATCAGCGGGCCGCCATCACGCAGCTTGAACCGGAGGTCCGGGCCCTCACCGACCTGTTCACCGACCGGCGCCCCGAACACTACGTCCCTTACCTGCAGGACCCCCGACGCCTGGCCGCCTACGGGTTGTACCACTTTCCACGCAACTGGACGCGTGTCCGTTTTCCCCTGGCCGACTGGCTGGACTGGTTCGGCGGACCTGTCCGGCCTGAAACCGGGCGCCTGCGCTTGCTCGACCTCGGATCGGGGCCCGGCCCGGCCGGTTTGTCGGCGGCCCAGTTCCTTCTGGCGCGGGGCTGCACCGATCGCATCGGCCTGACCTTGCTGGACCACAGCCAGTCCGCGCTGAAACGCGGCCGCGAACTGGCCCGGACTCATCTGCCGGCGGTCGACGTCCGGACCGCTGTGCGTTCCCTCGACCAACCCGGTGCGGCCAACAACAACAAGGATCCTTACTGGGATGGGATCATCCTGAGCTTCGCGGCGAACGAATGGGCGGACACCGCCGATCCGGAAGCGCTCTGGAAACAGATCGAACCCTGGGCCGGTCACCTCAGCCGCCGGGGCTGGCTGCTGCTGTTGGACGTGGCTCGCGAAACGGTTTCCCGGAGCATCGAACAGGTGCGCCAGCGCTTGTTGGCCTCGCCTCAATGGCAGGTGCTGGGTCCCGATCGGTTTGACGCCCCGCACCCGCTGGCCGAGCACGGCAAACGCTGGCCGCACGAGGTGCGCCCCTGGTCTCCCCCGGACAGCCTGCGAGAGCTCAATCGCATCGCGTGGCGTAACCTCGATACGTTGAAATTCAGCTACCTGCTGATGGCGCGAGGCGACCGCAAGGCACAACCGGAGGCCGAACCTGTCACGGCAGCCGAATCCGGCTGGCGTTTGATTTCACCCGTCGGTCGGCGCAAGGGAGTCCTGCTCTGGCACATGGTCGATGCCGACGGCCAGGCCACTCAGGCCGAGATCCAGACCCGGGAACTCGATGCGCCGGCCAAAAAGCGTGTCCTCGCCTGGCAGCGAGGCGACCGCCTGCGGCTCGATCCGAAGCAGTGTGAACACCGCGGCGACCGGCTGCGGCTGCTGGGGGAAACCGCCATCGTCCGGTATTATCAACCCGCCTGAAGCCGGCAGAGTGGCTGAAGACGGGTTGCTCCAGCCTTCCCCTCATCGTCAATTAGGGGGCTTTCACCTCCTTTCCTGGGGTAAGACTGTTGAGCCGTGGGCTTGAGCCGGATCCGTTTGCGGACCAGAAAGGTAATCATGTCGGCTGCCAACATTCAGGACCCGTCGTCTGCCCTGACCGTTCCCACGCGGCGTTGTCGGGTTCTCCTGCTGGACGACGAGCCGAAGGCCGGGGAAATCATCCGCCACTGGTTCCAGCAGGTGGAGGACACCGCCTATGGCATCGTCGAAGTCAACCGCGTCGAGGATGCCCTGAAGCTCTGTGGCGTCACCCGCTTCGACATCCTGCTGGTGGACTACCGGCTCGACGGGGAGACCGGCCTCGATTTTCTCGACGGCCTCAACAGCCGGTTCCCGGATCATCCCTGGCCCGTCATCATGATGACGGGCCAGGGCGATGCCGACACCGCAGCCGAAAGCCTGCGCCGCGGCGCCTGTGATTTTCTGGCCAAGCCATCCATCAACGCCTCCACCCTGGCACAGGCCTTCAACCGTGTCCGGGTTCGGATTCAGCGCGATGAACGCCTGGCCCGGCGGGTCTCCGATCTCGAAAAACAGCTGGTGGAGCAACAGCGCCGGAACGAGCGCCTCGAACGCGAACTGGAGGACAAAACGGTTCAGTTGATGGAAACCAACCGTCGCCTGCTCGACGAGATCCAGCGCTCCCTGGGCCGACCGGACCCGTCCGAATAACCCTTCCTCTTTTCAGCTCAGCCTCTCCCCGCTGGCGCTTCCACCGGGTGGTGAGCCCTCCATGCCCGCAGCAGGCCGATCACCTCGTGAAGGGACATGGGCTCCTCCCCACGGTCGCGGTTGATCCGGGCGATGCGGAGAGCGGACCGCCACTGCCCAAGGAGGGCCCCCCAGGCGGCAAACAGCCCGAAGCGCGGATCGTATATGTGTGCGGGCTCGGCAGAAATGCCGTTGAGTTCCAGAATCTGTAAGCCTCTGCCGGTACGGATGTCCCCCCCCGATGAGATCCTCACATCAAAGCGCCCGAGAAAGAAGCCGTCGGTTCGCCGGCTGATGGTATCGATGAGATCGGTTAACTCGGGTGTCAGGCGGTCACCCGCATCGAGGAAGATGGCGCCCCGGCAGTGGGTACCCAGTTCGGAGAGGCGCACAGTTTCGCCGGCAGCCGGCACCCAGTCCAGACGGTCGACCCATTGATCGCAGAAAAAGTCAGCCATGGCGACAGCGCGGTCATCATCGATGATCAACGTTTCCAGGGTCCGCTTGCCGTCACCGGTGACCACGGTGGGCACCTTTTCCGCCAGGCTGGTGATGAGCCCTCGGTCCGCATCCGGCTGACGGCTGTAGAGAATGCCATACTCGCTGCCTTCGACCAGGGCCTGGCCGATGACCGGGGCGGGTTGCCCCCGAAAATAGGTTTCGGCCTGGTCGCGGCTTTGGATCCGCGCCACACCCATCCCGCGTTCCCCGATGTCTGGTTTCAGGATCAGGGGCCAGGTGAGGTCGGCTTCCGTCATGAATTGGTCGAGGGCCGTCAGGCGTTCTGATACCGGACCCGCCGATATCCGGCGAAAGGACGGCAGGTAGCGTTGATTGCCCGGGTCGGCGGCCAGGGCCTGAAGGATGGCCGCCTTGCTCTCCATCACCAGACCCGAGGCGGGCATCCCCGGATTCACGCAGGTGAACAGCGTCAGACAGCGGTGGCGTATCCCGTTTGCCAATACATAGGCGAGAACCGGCGGATAAACGGCCCAGGGGGGCCAGTACTCCCAACGCGTCAGCCGACGCCAGCAACCGAAGAGGCGACGACGACTGCGGCGGGTGGCCAGATGCACCCCGAGGTGGCTCAGCATCCAGACCAGGGCGATCGTGAGGAGAAAGAGCGGCACGGTCCCGCCTTCCAGCTCCCCGACGAAACCAAGCAATGGCTCCCCGATCAGCAGGCTCAGACCGACGAGAAAGGGCGTCCACAGACTGACTGCGACCAGCATAGTCAAGAAGAACGCGCTGAAGGGCTGGCGGAGCGTTCCCGCAGCCACATAGGTGGCCAACCGGGTCCCGGGCAGAAAGCGCGAAACCAGGACCACCTTGATGCCGTGCCGCCGGAACCAGGCCTCACCCCGGCGGAGCCGCTGCGGCGATATCATCCACCGCAACGGCGCCCGGCGGATCGCCCCGGAGCCGAACAGGCGCCCCGCCAGATAAAGCAGGCAGTCGCCGAACAGAATTCCCAGCCAGGGAGCCAGGATGGCCATGGGGATGGGCAGGACGTCCCGAGCGGCCAACAGGCCGGCGGCGATGGCGGTCAGGTCTTCACTGGCCAGCGTCGCCAGGGCGATCAGACCGACCAGCAGCCACCGTCCGCTCCCCTCCGGCCCGCGAGTGGTCATCGGTTTCCGGGTGTCGGACAGGCGCTCCGCCGACGCGTCGGCCCGGGTAAGCGCCCGGCCGGCTTCGGCTTCCGCGATAAACCGGTGGATGGCCGGAGCGATGCGTCCGACCTGGTTGATCGGCACGAGGTGTCCGCCCTCATGCATCAGCAGCCGGCTTTGCGGGACGATGCGATGATGTTCCCGCGCCGTACGCGGGGGGACCAGACGGTCGGAGCGTCCCTGAGTGATGAGCATTGGACCGGAGTAACCGGTCAAAATTCCACGGAGGGGCCGCTGGTCCGTTTCCAGAAAATTGCGTGTGTAGTTGGTGGAGAAATACGAAGTGTCCCACCAGCCGAAGTGCGGCAGCCCTTCCTGCAGCAGCCAGGCAACACCCTGCTGAAGCGCATAGAGCGCCCGGTTGAGCGTGTAGTCGCCAAGCAACTCCGTTTCCTGCACCCCAATGGCGGAAACCATGACCAGCGACCTTATTCGCTCAGGAGCCGCTTCCGCTGCCCGGAGGATCACCCCCCCCCCCTGACTGTAACCGATCCAGTGGGCTTCAACCACACCGAGCTTGTCCAGCCAGGCAAGGAGACTGTGCGCCTGGGCCTCTACCGACAGATCGGGCACGTCACGCATGATCGAGGCCGGGAAGCCAGGAAGATCGGGAACCAGCACCCGGTAATCCCCGGCCAGGGCACGCGCCAGCGGTACCATGGCCGGGGAACTGACCGGATTACCGTGGACCAGCACGACAGTCGGGGCGCTCGGATCCTCGGGCCCGAAGTCGAAATAGGCCAGGCGGCCCGAACGATCCGTCGGTTGATCCCCGATAAACAACGGTACCTCCACCGCCTGCTGGCCCGGTCGGAGTTGCGGCGAAGGCGGAACCAGGGCACGCCACAGGTGTGAGGCGGCCAGCAGGATCAACCATGCGGCCACCAGGTAGCGGAGCCACCGGCCGCGGCCCGGCGGGGGAGACGCCTGGGTCGGAGCAGCCATACCGACCATTCAGGCCGAGATCAGCACGCCCGGCAGGGTCCGGACCACCGGTGCGGCAAAGGGATCGGCGCCGGGTCTTCGCAAACCGGCAGGCCGTCTTGGATAGTAGACAAACCGTATCGAATTTTCAGATACATCGACCCGGCTCAGGCTGACCGTTTCCGCGTCCTCCCGAGTCATGCAGATGGCGTGGGGATCGGTCTTCGGCCAGGCGCCCGTCTGCCGGTGAAAGGCCTCGAGGGCCGGCGGTTCGGGCGGATCCTCCCCGGCAATCCGTCGATAGGCCCGGAGCCGTTCGGCCTCCACCACAGCCGGCTGAAAGCTGGAGGAGGAGACCGGCTGACGCGGCGCCTCCACACCGTCCAGCGTGCGCCCATCCCAGGTCCACAGGGTAAGGGGGCGTCCCGGCATCAACGCGGCCAGGCGGAAAGGCCGGAAGGCATGCAAGTCCTGGTGCCGAAGACAGGTGCCGGCGGCATCCGTATCGGCGAGATCGGCCAGAGTCAGCGGCAGCAGCCCACGGCTGGTGGGCTGATCGACCGGCGTCGGGGCATCCGGCGGATAGTGGTTGAGGAGGGCAAGGACGAGACCGTACTCATTCACCAGCATCCAGGTGCCGCCGAAGTTTCCGTCGCGCGGGGCCAGAAACCGGACGCCCTTGCGGATGGCTGGGGAGGGGGCCTCGGCCGGCAACCGGGTCTTCTGCTCGTCGCGGTTAAAAAACATGCTGGTTCCCCGCGAACCGGTCCACCAGGTCATGGTACACATCAGGACCGGCCCTCCGTCGGCTGGCGTCGGGCTGCGCGGTAGCGAAGCGTGGACGGGGCGATGCCGAACCCCTCGGGCAGGGCCTGCTCGGTCTGCCGGCAGATCACCCCGATCAGCGCGCAATGGTGCACCGTGTGGCTGAGCAGGAATTGAAGCTCGCGGCGCAAGGTGGAGGCGGCCGGCGCCGCGTCAGCACCGTCGGCTTCCTCGTGCACCTCAACCGGCTCATCGAGATCGAGTCCGGCCTCAGCGAGACGCCGCAGCGCGGCCTGCTGGTCCTCGAGCAGGCCGACCGCGGTACTCCGGTCGGTTTCCACCGCCTGCCGGCGGCTGCGGCGGGAATAATCGATCACGCCTTCATCCAGCCCGCCCAGAAACTGTTCGTAATGATCGACGACATGGCGGAGGTGCTGGCCGATCGAGGCATCGAAGACCGCGGGGTGCGCGCATCGGTAGGCCTCGCCCGGGAGGTCGGTTAACAACCGCCGGATCTGCTCCAGGCAGTTGGCATTGTCGTGAAGGAGGGATGCCATGGCTCAGCTTTCTGCGGTTTTTTCAGTAGCCTGCCGATAAAAAGGATCGGCTTTTTTCTCGAGGGCCTCCGGATTCTCCAGCCATGCTTGGCGGTGTTCTTCAGAGGCGAAGACGTACAACCGGCCCTGCCGCACGACGAAGATGGTGGGATCGCAGCCGACCGGATCTTTGGCTGCGATGCTGACCGCGCAGTAGCCACCGTACACGGGAGCGTAGGCGCCGGGGTTTTTGCGGAAGGCCTCCAGGTGCTGGCGGCTCCGGAAACGCCAGACGGCGCCCTTCCAGGTTGTCTGGTAAAAGGGAACTCCTTTTACCGCCTTGCCCATCTTGTGATAGGCCACGACATCGTATCCCGCGAGCGCAAGCCGCGTATCCTCCTCGACGTGGATGGGACGGAACCCCCAGGCCGGAATCGCCGCAACCAGCAGACCGAGACCAACCAGAAAAAGAAACGGGAGGCCCAGCGGTCGCACCGGGTGCCCGTTTGCGTTCAGGCCTGAAATCACGCCAAAAAGCATGGAGTCGACAGCTAGGACGCAGCCATGGGGGTAGGCAAGCCCGGGCTCTTCAGATTGACCGGGAAAAAGCATTGCACGCGGTTGGCTGGATCGACACCCGTTCATGCATGCGCAGAGCCAGCCGCCTCCTCTTTTATTCCGTCGCCCTGCTCATTGGCGTCACCTCCCTGTCCGGCTTCACCACGCTTTGGCCGAAGGGCCTGGTTCCCCGCTTTTCGGTCAAGGCAAACACCTTTCCCGGCTCCGATCTGGATCCAAGAGTCGGTGGCGAGCTCGAGGTAAACGAATACCTGCTCTCGGCAGGCGTCGGCCGGTTCCATGAAGACGGCCGCTTCTACAACCTCATGCTGACCTACGGATACCACGATTACGCGTTCTCGGATACGGCCCCCTTCTGGAACAGCGAGGACGGTTCCGTGGAAACCCTCAAGATCGACGCGGCCTTCTCAACCCTGACCCACGGTGACCTGGGACCCTACCTGCAGGTTCGGGCCACGGGGGGCGGGGGAGACGGGTTTGGTGTGTCCGACGCCCGGTCACTGTTTGCCATCGGCGGGCTGCGTTGGGCCTATGACGGATCGCTGGACCTCGTCTTCGGCGCACTCTGGTGGGACAGTGCCAGCGAAGGTACCGAGGTGCTGCCTTTCGCAGGCCTGCGCTGGGAACTGAGCAACAACTTCATCCTGTCGACGCGCAACGGGGTCATCCTCGAATGGATGCTGGACGATTGGGGCGATCATTGGGCGAACTTTTCGCTGCTTTACCGGTCGCGGGACTTCGCCCTCGCGCCCCCCGTCAGTTCCCTGCCCGCCGCGGGCGAAGGTGTGGTGGAGGAAACAGCCTGGGAACTCCTGGCCGAGTACCGGTGGCAACTGTCCCGATCTGTCTCCTTCCGGCTGTTGGCCGGCTACCGCTTCGACCGGCGTTACACCTACCACCTCGACGAAACCCCCGTCGACCGCCTGACCGTCGACGACGGCCCCGTCCTCGGCCTCGAATGTCGCTTCGGCTTCTGAACCGAATGGCGCTAACTTAAGGCATCCGATCCAAATCGGGATCGAAATCGAAATCGGGATCGAAAATGCATAAGCATATCGTTTATAAAAACTTAAAGAATCGATCCCGATAGCGTTCCCGATCAAAACGCTGTTAAGTTAGTGACATTCGCTTCTGACCCCCTAACCCCCTCCCACCATGGCCGCCCAACTCGTTTTTCAGCCGAACCAGACCGTCCTTTTTCAGGGAGACAGCATCACCGACTGCCAGCGAGACCGTGAACAGCCCGACAGCCTGGGCAACGGCTACGCCATGATGGCCGCTTCGCGCCTGGCGGTTCTTTTGCCCGATCACTTCCTGAAATGCCTCAATCGCGGCATCAGCGGCAACCGGGTGAAGGACCTGCAGAACCGTTGGGACCGGGACTGCCTCGACCTGAAGCCGGACTGGGTTTCCATCCTGATCGGAGCGAACGACGTCTGGCGTCGCTACGACAGCAATGACCCGACCAGCACCGAGGCCTATCTCGAAGGCTACCGCGCGCTGCTCAAGGAAACAGTCACCCGGCTGTCGCCCGATACCGGCCTGATCCTCGGCGAGCCCTTTGTCCTTCCCACACCGCCCGACCGCGAGACCTGGCGGGAGGACCTCGATCCCAAGATCCAGGCCGTCCGCCAACTGGCACGTGAGTTCCGCGCCCTCTACGTGCCCTTCGACGGGCTGTTCGCCGCGGCGGCCTGCCGGCGCGAACCCGCCTTCTGGGCCCCGGACGGGGTCCACCCCAGCCAGGCCGGGCACGCGCTCATGGCCGAGGCCTGGCTCCGGGCCACCGGCTGCCTGGGATAACCGGCTCGAAACGGCCGGCGTTGACAGCCGCACGCCCGGCCCTTTGCTGGATATCACGCATGGACACGCCCAACGCAAAACTTGTCGGCCCGAAAGCGTTCGGGGTCATTGTCGGCCTGACCGGTCTGTTCTGGCTGGTGATGGGCAGCTTTCTCCGCGCCTTTGTCCCGGCCGAGGATCCGGTAACCCTCTGGATCGTCGCCCTCTTCGGTGCCACCCCGATGGCCGGCACGTTCTTCCTGGCCGCGATCATGTTCACGACCACCCTGGTCGACCAGCGCCGCCGCAAACGCGGAGCGTGATACGGCCCTCCTGTTCCGCCTCCGCGTTGTCTGGCAGGCGGTAAGTGAGCCCCCTCCAACGCGGGGCCTATTGCTCGTCTTTTTCGCGTCGGCGTGCCGCAAGCGGCAGCCCTACAAATAAAAGGCGCTTGCAGAGCCGGCGCTTGTCAGCGACCCTGAGGTCGTCGAGGGGCGCCGCTCCGACGGGCCGGAGAGCGGGGAAGTTTGGCCACGCCATGCACAGCTGGATCACTCCGGGGACGCCGGCTTGCGCCGCACGATGCGCTCTGCAACCAGGATGGCTATTTCGTACAGCCCATAGAGCGGGCCGGCCAGGAGCAGAAGCGTGATCGGATCCCCGCCGGGCGTGATCAGTGCCGCGGTCAGCAGAACAATCACAAACACGAGCCGCCGGTTGTCCCGCAGCTTCTGCGGCGTCACGATATCGAGGTAGGCGAGCAGCACCACCACCAGCGGAAACTGAAAAGCGGCGCCGACCAGCAGCGTCAACCAGACCACCGAGCCGTAGTAATCCCCGGCCCGCCAGAGCAACTGGGTCTCCAGGAGCTGATTGAACTTCACCGAAATGGTAATGGCAGCCGGCAGGATCAGGAAATAGCCGAACGACGCTCCGAGCAGGAAAAGCCCGAAAGCGGCGAAACAGCCGGGTACGAGCACCCCTTTTTCTTTCGGTGTCAGCGCAGGCGCGATGAAGGTCGCCACGAAGTAGAGAATGAAGGGAAAGGACAGCACCAGCCCGCCCAGAAAGCAGACTTGCAGCAACACGGTGAAAATCTCGAAGACACCTGTCGTGATCAGGTTCTGCGTGGCCAGGTCGACCGAACCATAACCGCGGACCAGCGGCCAGTTCAGGGCGTCGGTCACGTTGCCCAGGAGCGACACCACCACCCCGACACCGATGGCGAAGGCGATCAGCGATTTGAACAACACGCCGCGCAACTCCTCAAGGTGATCGAGAAAGCTCATGCCGTCCTCCCCCGAATCGGGCGGCTCGCCCGGCGGGGGTACTGGCGGGTCGTCGGTCACACCTGAAAGGGTGTGCCGCAGGTTGGGCTCGGCAAGCTTAACCCCCGTTCCGCGGGGCAAGCGTCAGCCCGCTCCCGGCCTGGGATCCCACCGGGGCGGATACCATTGACAGGCCATTGGCTGTGGCTTTCCTAGACCTTTTTGTCCGCTCCCGCGGCGGACGTCGCTTTCGCCCAACCCATCGATTAACCAACCCGGGATCCCAACGATGCCGTCCACGAAAAAGACCGCAAAGAAATCGGCCAGCCGTCGCAAGACGAAGGCCTCCACGAAACAGGCAAAGTATATCTACGCCTTTGGTGCCAAAACCGACGGAGACGCCACCCTGCGGAATCTCCTCGGCGGCAAAGGCGCCAACCTGGCCGAGATGGCCCGGATTGATCTGCCCGTGCCCCCGGGCTTCACGCTCACGACCGACGTCTGCACGTACTACTACAAAAACAACCGGACGTATCCAGAATCTCTCGACGCCGAAATGCGGGCCGCGGTCGCGCAGGTGGAAAAGGAAACCGGTAAGTCCTTCGGCGATCCCGAAAATCCCCTCCTTTTTTCCGTCCGCTCCGGCGCCCGTGAATCGATGCCGGGCATGATGGACACGATCCTCAACCTGGGCCTGAATGACAAAACCGTTGCCGGCCTCGCCGAACTGACCGGCAACGCGCGGTTTGCCTACGACTGCTACCGCCGCTTCATCCAGATGTACGGCGACGTAGTGATGGGCGTGCAGCCCGAATCCGAGGACGACCACGAGCCCTTCGACGAGGTCATGACCGAGCTGAAGGAGGAAGTGGGCATCGAGAACGATCCCGATCTCACCGCCGAGCATCTGCAGGAGCTGATCGTCCGCTACCAGAAGCTGATTAAAAAGCGGACCAGGGCGGCTTTCCCGCAAGACGTTTTTGAGCAGCTGCAGGGAGCCGTCGGCGCCGTTTTCAGTTCATGGATGAATGAACGCGCGATCGTCTACCGCCAGAAGTACAACATCCCCGCCGAGTGGGGCACCGCCGTCAACGTCCAGACCATGGTCTTCGGCAATATGGGCGATACGTCAGCCACCGGGGTCGCCTTCACCCGTGACCCCGCCAACGGGGAAAAGGTCTTTTATGGCGAATACCTGATCAACGCCCAGGGCGAAGACGTCGTGGCCGGCGTGCGTACACCCAAGCCGATTGCCCAACTCAAGGAGGAAATGCCCGGCAGCCACGCCGAGCTCGAAAAGGTCCGCGCCAAGCTGGAGAAACACTTCCGCGACATGCAGGACTTCGAGTTCACAATCGAGGACGGGCGGCTCTACATGCTCCAGACCCGCAACGGCAAGCGGACCGGTCTGGCCGCCGTCCGCATCGCTGTCGAAATGAACAAGGAACGGCTCATGCCGGTCAAGACCGCGGTCAAAAAGATCCCGGCGGAATCCATCTCCAGCCTGCTGGTGCCGGTTTTCGACACCAAGGCACTCAAGGCTGCCAAACCGCTGGCCGAGGGGCTGCCTGCCGGTCCCGGCGCCGCCGCGGGCAAGGTGGTCTTCTCCGCCGCCGAGGCCGAACGCCATGTGACCGAAGGCCGCAAAGTGGTGCTTTGCCGGGTCGAAACCTCGCCCGAGGATTTGCGCGGCATGATTGCCTCGGAGGGTATCCTGACCGCGCGGGGCGGCGTCAGCTCGCACGCGGCGCTGGTCGCCCGCCAGATGGGCAAGGTGTGCGTCTGCGGCGCCAGCGAAGTGAAGATCGACTATGCCAAAAAGACGCTTTCCGTCGGCAAGACCACGCTGAAGGCCGGCGACGAAATCTCCATCGATGGAACGACCGGCATGGTATACGCCGGTCACATCGACACGATGCCCTCCGAGGTCAATCAGGTCCTGAACGGCAAACTGAGCGCCAAAAAAAGCTACACCTTCGAGCTGTTCAGCACCGTGATGTCCTGGGCCGACAAGTACCGCAAACTCGGTGTGCGCACCAACGCGGATACGCCCGGCCAGTCCAGGTCCGCCGTCAAGCTGGGTGCCGAAGGCATTGGCCTGTGCCGGACGGAGCACATGTTCTTCGAGGGCGAGCGCATCAATTTCATGCGCCAAATGATTCTGGCCAGTGACCGCAAGGAACGGAAACAGGCGCTCAGGAAACTGCTGCCTTATCAGCGCCAGGACTTCACCGGGCTCTTCAAGGCGATGGAAGGCCGACCCGTCACCATCCGCCTGCTTGACCCGCCCTTGCACGAATTCCTGCCGCACGACGACGCGGCGCGCCGCGCGTTGAGCGAGGCCATCGGCGTCTCGCCGGACGTCATCTCGGACCGGGTCAAGGCGCTGCACGAAGAGAACCCGATGCTGGGTCACCGCGGTTGCCGCCTGGGCATCTCCTACCCGGAAATCACCGAAATGCAGGCACGCGCCATCTTCGAAGCGGCCGCTGCCTGCTACAAGCTGAAGAAGCCGATCAAAGTAGTGCCCGAGGTCATGGTTCCGCTCGTCGGTTTCGCGGACGAGCTGAAGAATCAGGTCAAAATCATTCACCAGGTGGCCGCCGACGTCATGGAAAAGAAGAAGGTCAAATTCAAGTATCTCGTCGGAACCATGATCGAGATACCGCGCGGGGCCGTCACGGCCGACGAAATCGCGGAGGTGGCCGACTTCTTCAGTTTCGGCACCAACGACCTCACCCAGACCACCCTGGGCATGAGCCGGGACGACGCCGGCAGCTTCCTGCCGAAGTACAAAGAGGAGGAAATCATTCCTCAGAACCCCTTCGCCACCATCGATCAGAAAGGGGTTGGCGGTCTTGTGAAAATCGCCGTCGACAAGGGTCAGTCCGCCAAGCCGGACATCAAACTCGGCATCTGTGGCGAGCACGGAGGCGATCCCGAAAGCGTGAAGTTCTTCCACGCGGTCGGGCTGAACTACGTCAGCTGCTCGCCCCCGCGTGTGCCGGTGGCCAAGCTGGCCGCCGCGCAGGCTGCTCTGGCCTGAGCCGGCGACCTGGCTCAGCAAACCCTTTCCTTCAGCCCGCGGCTTCACCGGCCGCGGGCTTTTTATTGGTGTCTATAGGGTCCCGCACCGTTTCAGCAAGTCACCCGCAAGGAGAAGCCGCGCTGGCTGAAGCGGCACCGGACGGAGACGCTCGGCCCCCCGTTGACGGTCGGGGCGGCAGTGTCTAACCTGACCGTTTACGCACATGCCGGACGTTGTCGAAAAACCCAAAATGGTCACCCGGGCCTTCCTGGTCGGCTGTATCCAGGATGAGGATACGGTTGAAACGGGAAAGGCGCTGCTGGACGAGTTGGCCGAGCTGGTCCGCACCCTCGGGATCGACATCGCCGGCCGTTCACTGGTGAAACTGCGTGACGTGCATCCCCGCTTCCTGACCGGGACCGGCAAAACGCAGGCCATTATCGAGGAGGCACAGACAAGCAGGGCGGACGTCATCGTGTTCGACAACGAACTGACTCCCGGCCAACAGCGCAATTGGGAGGTCGAAACAGGGGAGATTGCCGTCATCGACCGGCAGGAGATCATTCTCGATATATTTGCGGAGCGCGCGCAGACCCGGGAGGCCGTCCTCCAGGTCGCCCTGGCCCGCGCCGAGTACAACCTGCCCCGCCTGCAACGGGCCTGGACTCACCTCGACCGTCAACGCGGCGGCGGTGCCGTCCAGCGCGACGCCGGGGAAACCCAGCTCGAGATGGACCAGCGCATGGTCCGCGACCGGATCAGCAGGCTGAAACGCGAACTGGAAAAGGTCACCCGACACCGGGACACCCAGCGCAAGCGCCGCATGAAGGTGCCGGTGCCCTCCGGAGCCATCGTCGGCTACACCAACGCGGGCAAGTCATCCCTGTTGAACAACCTGACGGGAGCCACCATCCTGGCGGAGGACAAGCTGTTCGCCACGCTGGACCCCACTTCGCGGCGGCTCCGCCTGAAAACCGGCCACACCCTGGTCCTGACGGATACGGTGGGCTTCGTCCGCCGGTTGCCCCACCGGCTCGTGCAGGCTTTCAAGGCGACCCTGGAGGAAGCCCTTGTCGCCGATTTTCTGATACACGTCGTGGACGCGTCCAGTCCGGAGGCCGCGGCACACATCCAGACCACGGGCGAAGTGCTGGAGGAGCTGGGTGCAGCGGCGAAGACGACCCTGCTGGTCCTCAACAAAATCGATCAGGTCCCGGAAACGGCCCCGGCGGCCGACACGCCGGAGGAGCCGGGGAAGGAGCCGCCGGAGCGTGTCCTGACCCGCCCCGAACTGGCGACCCGCTTCCCGGAGGGCATCCCGGTCAGCGCAGTGACGGGCGAGGGCATGGACCGGCTGCAGGAGCGGATAGCCGAACGGATCGACAGCACCTACGCCTCGGCCGAATGGTTGTTTCCCCACGACCGCTATGATTTGGTGGCCCAGCTGCACCAGCTGGGTTGCGTGACGGAGGAAGAACCGCGGGATGACGGGGTCTACGTGCTGGGCAAGGTCCCGCACCGGATGCGGGACACCTTTGACGCCTTCGCGCTGAACGGCCATCGCTTGCCTGAACGGCAACCCGATCCCTGGGAACAGTGAGAAATCCGGGCTAGCGATTCGGGGTCAGCGCATCGGGATCGAGTTCGGCCTCGTCTGCCCGGGGCGGATAATCTTCCCGATAGTGACAGCCGCGGCTGGACCGGTTGAGCGTGGCGGCGTGGACGACCAGCAAAGCAGTCCGGATGGCGTTCCGTAAATTGAGGAGGTCGGGCGTGATCCGGCAATCAGCATAGAACTGATCCACCTCGCGCCGGAGTTCACCCAGGATGCGCCGGCTGCGCTCCAGGCGAGCCGGTGAGCGGACGATGCCGACGTAGTTGGTCATCGTATTCTGGATGAGCTGAAAGTCCTGTTTGATGAGGTGAGCGTCGGGCTCCCGGGTCGGGCTGGCCCACGTCCGGACTTCGGGCAGGTAAAAGGCGTTTTCCCGGATTTCAGCCGCATCCGCCCAAGCCGCGCGGCGGGCGGAAACGAGGCACTCGAGCAGGGACGTGGAAGCCAGCCGGTTGGCGCCATGCAAGCCGGTGCAGGCCGTCTCACCGATGGCGTTGAGGTGACGCACGGTGGTCCGGCCATCAAGATCGGCATGCACGCCGCCGCACAGATAATGGGCGGCCGGTGCAACGGGGATCGGCTCGCGGGTGATGTCGACACCGTGCGTCTTGCAACGCTCGTAAATGGACGGAAAGCGCTCCCGGATGAAGGAAGGCGGCATGGCGGAGAGATCCATGTAGACCGCATTGTCGTTTTGCCGGGCGAGCTGCTGGTAAATGCTCCTGGCGACGAAATCCCGCGGGGCCAGTTCTTTCAGGGGATGGGCGTCTTCCATGAACCGCTCGCCGTTCTCTCCAAGCAGAACGGCCCCCTCGCCCCGGACTGCCTCCGAAATCAGGAAGGTCGGGGCTCCCTTTTTGCAAAAGGCCGTCGGGTGGAACTGGATGTACTCGAGGTCCATGATCCGGGCCCCGACCCGATAGGCCATTGCGATCCCGTGACCAAAACAACCGGGCCGATTCGTGGTGTGGGTGAAAATCTGCCCAAGGCCTCCTGTTGCCAGCACAACCTTGCGTGCCAGAAGCGCCGAGATCCGCGCCGTTTTTGTATCCAGAATGTAAGCACCGACGCAGGTCAACGGCTGGTAACGATCGACGTAGCGCACCGAGCTGTGGGAAAGGGTGAGAAGGTCCACCGCCATGGTACCGGCCCGGAAGGCAACCTCGGGCATGGCGAGGATACGCCGGTGGGCGGCCGACAGGATGGAATGGCCCGTGGCATCCTTGGCAAAGATGATCCGCCGCTGGGAATGGCCGCCTTCCCGGGTATACATGAGGCTGTCCCCGCCGACTTCGCGGTCGAAGCCGACCTTCAGCTCATCGAGGAGAAACTCTTTGACGGCGGCGGGGCCGTCCTCCACCAGCGTCTGGACGGCGACTGGATTGGCCGTACCACCACTGGCCTTTTCGATGTCCATAGCCAGCGCCGGCATGTCCTCCGGCCGGTGATAGATAATCCCCCCCTGGGCCCAACCACTGTTGGCCGCATCGAGGGGGTTTTCGGCCGAAAGCACGGTAACCGTCAACCCGGCTTTAGCCGCTTCGAAAGCATAGGCGGCCCCGGCCAGCCCCGCGCCAATCACGAGGCAGTCTGTCTGGTCGATCTGCATGAAACCTTCAGGACAAGCCAACCCACGGAAAAGGTCAACGGGCCCGAGTGGTTTCAGTAGTCGATCTCATGCACGCCGGGGAAGACCTTGCCCAGGGTTTCGAGCCGCTGCTGGATGGCGGGAGGCAGAGGCCCGCGGGCCGCACAGGCGACATTTTCTTCGAGTTGCTCAAGGCTCGCCGGCCCCGTGGCGAGCGTGCTGAACCGCGAATCATTCAGGAGAAAACGGGTGCCGAGTTCGGCCAGGGAGAGGCCGGATTCCCGCTGGATGGCGTAGAGCGTCCTGAGGTCCTCCAGCAGGCCGGCCCGTTCCACCCAGTCGGGCGGTTCCTCGAGCCATTCGGGATGAACGGTGGCCAGGCGGCCCTGTTGCAGCGGTGACCCGAGCACCACGCCGATACCACGGCGGGCGGTCTCGTCGAGCAGCCGGGCCGGGGCGTTCCGATAGAGCAGACTGTATTGAAAGGCCACCAGCAGGCAGTCGACGGGCAGGTCACTTTCGCGCAGGACCTTGGCCAGCAAGTGGGCATTGTTTCCCGAAATGCCGGTAAACCGGGTCAGCTTTTCCTCCCGGAGCCACGCCAGGAAGCGGGCCACGGGCGCGTCGTCGAAGGCATAACTCGCGTCCGGATCGATGTTCCGTTGCGGGGGCGGCCGTTCATCCGACCAGAACGGCAGCCAGTCGGCCTCATGCACATAGACAATGTCGACACGGTCCCGCCTGAGGTCCTTTAGCGATTGCTCGAACTGGCGCTTGAAGGCGTCGAGGTCGCGGTAGGGCCCCTCCCGCCAGTTCCAGCGCCCGCACTTGGTCCCGAGGATGACGTCCGTATCAATGCCGTCCAGAGCCTCGCCGACGACGGCCTGGGCGTCACTGTAAAAGGGAGCCGTATCGATATAGTTGATACCCAGGTCGAGCGCCCGACGGACCACGGAGACCCCGGTCTCCCGGGCGGTACCCAGGCCGCTGGACACGAAGACACTGCCAAGCGACAGGGTGGTCACCTCCAGCCCGGTCTTTCCGAATGGCCGCCGGGGCAGGGCCGGTGTCTCCGAGCCGGTCTTCATCTTTCCGCAAACAGCCGGCGAGCGGTCTCGAGCGATTCCCGGGCGCATTGATGGGGGGTGCGCCCCGGCATGGGCGCATTCTGTTCGAGTGTAATCCAGCCGGTGTAGCCGGCTTCCCGCAGACCGGAGGCCACCGCTGCCAGGTTGCAGCGACCGGCACCCAGCGTGGTTTCCAGCCCGTGCTCCGGTGTCCAGTCCTTGAACTCGATGAAGGCAGCCGGCTCGGACCAGCGGCCGGCAAAGAGGTCGAGGCCTGCGGGCGCCCGTTCCGCTTCCGGCCGTTCGAGAAAATCTTTGGTGGCGTGCCCGGTATCCAGGAAGGGCGCAACGGTCGCCGGGTCGGTTGCCGCCAGGACGGCTTTCAACTCCTCGAAGCTCTCCCCCACCTGCCCGGTGTGGTGATGATACCCGGTGCTGAGGCCGAAGGTTTGGGCCACCGCCCCGATTTCATTGAGCAGACCGCCGAGTTGCCCGGGCGAGAGGCCGTGCTTGCGCCCGGTCAGGCCGCCGATGGGGACGAGGTGGAGCGCCTTCAGTTCGCGCATCATGGAGCAAATCCGCTCGAGCCGGTCCCGGTCCCGGTCGGGAAAGTAGTCGACGCTCACGAGGGAGAGGCCCCTCGATTCGAGCAGCGGACCCAGCCCATCCGGGCCGAGACGCAGCAACAGGTCCTCGAAGAGGGAAGCACCCTCGAAGCCGGCGCCCTTAATTTCGTCCAGCCACAGGCCGACCCGATCTTCCGGCAGTTCGAAGCCCCACATGAGGCTCATGCAGGCGAAACGGATGGGGGCAACATCGACCATTGGCCCAGTTTGCGCCCGGCAGCAGACCGGAGACAAGCCAAGCCCTCCACCCGCGTCCTGAACGCGTTAAAATAACGGCGCACCCCGGAGGAACCTCCCGACGATGCCGCCGGCGCACCGGCCGGATGGCGAACAGGTGCTGAATCACACCGCCGGCACATCGAAGCGCAGCGAGATGTCGGCCGCCTGGAAGGTGTGGGTCAGCGCGCCGATGCTGATCACGTCGACGCCGGGCAGGAGGTAGCCCTCGAGGTTGTCCCAGCCGATGCCGCCCGACACCTCGACGATGGCGCGGGAGCCGACCTCGGTCACGGCCGCCTTAACCGCTTCGGGGTCCATGTTGTCGAGCAGGATGATGTCGGCGCCGGCTTCCGCCGCTTCGCCCGCCAGGGCGGGACTGGTGACCTCAACCTCGATCTTGGCGGTATGCGGGGCACCGGCCCGGGCGGCCGCCACCGCGGCGGCGATGCTACCGTGCACGGCCAGGTGGTTGTCCTTGATCATGACGCAGTCGGCCAGGCTGGCGCGGTGGTTGTGGCAACCGCCGCAGCGGACGGCGTATTTGGCCAGCGCGCGAAAGCCGGGGATGGTTTTTCGCGTATCCACGATTCGGATACCGGTGTCACCGGTGCGGGCGGCGTAGCGGGCGGCCTGGGTGGCGATGCCGGAGAGCATCTGCAGGAAATTCAGCGCCGTCCGTTCGGCCATCAGGAGCGCACGGGTGGGCCCGGCGAAACGTGCGAGGACAGCCCCCGCGGCGAGCCCGTCGCCGTCGCGGACCAGCGGCTCGAAGCGAATGACGGGATCGACCCTGGCAAAGACCCGGGCGGCGATCCCCAGCCCGCAGACGGTCAGCGGCGCCTTGGCGACCAGGGTGCCGGCGGCCCGGGCATCGGCGGGAAACAGCGTTTCGGCGGAGACGTCGCCGAGGCCGATATCCTCGGCGAGCGCGAGGTCGATCAGGGCGTCAGCGGCTTGCATCGGTCATGGCGATCATCCGCCGCAGGCTGGCCTCGGCGCGTTGGCGCAAATCCTCTTCCAAATGGATCGCCTGCTCGGGCCGGGGCACCTTGAGGACGTCGCGGATTTTCTCCAGTGAATTCATCTTCATGTAAGGGCAGAGCTTGCAGGAGCCGATGAAGCGCTTTTCGGGATTTTCGACCTCGAGCCGGCTGACCAGACCGCACTCGGTCAGCAACATGAAATAGGGGGCGTCGGTGGCCTTGACGTATTCCATCATGGCACCGGTGCTGCCGACAAAGTCGCTCTTGCCCGTGATGTCGAGCGTGCACTCGGGGTGCGAAACGACCTTGAGGCCGGGATAGCGGGCGCGCGCCTGGTCGATCAGGTCGGGCGTAAACTGGTCGTGCACCATGCAGGTGCCATCGGACGTAAGGATGGTCTTGTCGATGCCGCGTTTGCGCATTTCGACCCGGATGTTTTCGCCCATCAGCCGGTCGGGCACGAAGAGGATGCGGTCCTCTTCGAGCTGGCTGATGATGTCGTAGACGTTGGTCGAGGTGACGCAGACATCGGACTCGGCCTTCACGTCGGCATTGCAGTTGACGTAGCACACGGTGGCGGCGCCCGGATGCTGCTTTTTCAGGGCACGCAGCTGGTCGCCGGTCAGCGAATCGGCCAGGCTGCAGCCGCTGCGGATGTCGGGCACGAGGACCCGGGCCCGCGGGCTGAGGATTTTGGCCGTTTCCGCCATGAATACGACCCCGGCAAAGACAATGGTGGAGGCCTCGCTGCGGGAGGCCTCGACGGACAGCTTGTAGGAATCGCCGGTAAAATCGGCCACGCCGTAGACGATCTCCGGCTCCACATAGGAGTGGGCGAGGATGATGGCGTCCTGCTGTTCCTTGAGTTCCCGGATTTCAAGGGTGAGCGGGGCGATGGCGCGGCAGCTGTCGAGGTTCCATTGTTTCTCGTTGCTGCAGTCGACATGCATGAGGCGAGCGAGCAGGCGCTCGGCCTCCGCTTCGATGCGGGGTTCGGTCGGTTGGAGGGTCTTGGTCATAACAGGGCCGGATCGGAACCGGTCGGTGACAAACAGGTAATAATCCCACATGCGGGGTTCTCTGTAAAGGGGATCGGCGGTTGCAGGCCCCGAGGGCCGGTCTAGGGTTTCCGGATGCCGAGCGACGCTGACCGTTCCCGGGTCTTGGGGCTGACCAACATCCGCGCCTTTCTCGCCTTCCGGGTTTTGTTCAACGCCCGTTACTATTACCCCATCTTCACGCTGCTGTTCCTCGATTATGGGCTGTCGATGGAGCAATTCATGATGCTCAACGTGGCCTGGGGCATCAGCATCGTGCTGCTGGAGGTGCCTTCGGGCGCGCTGGCGGATACCGTCGGTCGGCGCCGGCTGCTGATCGCCGCCTCGGTCCTGATGGTGGTCGAGATGTGCATCATCGCCTTCGCACCAACCGGCAACCCGACGCTGCTGTTCTACCTCTTTCTTTTCAACCGTGTGCTGAGCGGAGCCGCCGAAGCGGCGGCCAGCGGGGCGGACGAAGCCCTGGCCTACGATACGCTGGCCAGGGAAAAGCTGACGGACTGCTGGGGTCGGGTCCTCGAGGTGCAGATGCGGCTCAGCTCGTTTGGCTTCCTCTTCGCGATGGGGCTCGGTGCCCTCGTCTTCGACCAGACGCTGCTGAACCGGGCCGCCGGCTGGACCGGCCTGGATTGGAACCTGACCCGGCAGACGACCATGCGGTTCCCCATCTACCTCACGCTGGTCAACGCGGTGCTCTGTCTGCTCGTAACGCTGCGGCTGCGCGAGGTCGAGACCACGGACGGCCACGCCAGCGGCGCAGTACCGGTCGAAAACCCGGAAGCCGGCACCTGGACGGCTACGGTGCAGGCGCTCCGCAAAACCCTCGAGGCGGGCGACTGGATCCTGAAGACGCCCTTTGCGCTGGTCGTCATCGCAGCCGGGTTTCTCTTCGACAGTGTTGTCCGGACCTACATCACGACAAACAGCCAGTATTATGCGGTGATCGGCCTGCCGGAGTGGAGCTATGGCTTCCTCGGCGGCCTCATGGCGGTCTTGGGCCTGTTCATGCCGACGGTGGCCCGCTGGATGGCCGAACATCGGACGCCGACCTTCAATTTCGGGGTCATGGCGGCGGTCTGTCTCCTCGGCCTGACCGGTATCGCGCAGGCCTGGCCTTACTGGGGCCTGCTGCCGGTCATGGTCCTCTACATTCCCTTCGCGGTGCTGCCGTTTTTCATCAGCCACTACCTGAACCGGATCACGGCCTCGCACCAGCGCGCGACCGTGCTGAGCTTCAAGGGCCTCTCGTTCAACCTGGCCTATGCGCTCGCCAGCTGGTTGTTCGCCATCCTGCTCAATGCCCTCGCCCCGGTGGTTCAGGAAGACGCCGATGGCACGCTGTCCGGCCGCGCCCTGGAAAATGCCAAATACGTCGAGGCCCTGGGCTGGCTCCCCGGCTGGTTCGTCGCCACCACCATGGTCTACCTCCTCTTCGCCGCCCGGCAGCTCCGCGGCCGCGAGGAGCACCGGAAGACGGGTTAAGCCGTGTTTGAAAAGTCGAGATAAGCGGAAAACGGATGGCTTTTACGCGTGTGGCGGGCCGGGTCACCCGCGTGCCCAATCCCGGCAAAACCGGGCCAGAAACCAAAGTAAAGGTATTGTCGATCCTGAAGGCCGCATGACAGGGTATGCCAAGAAATCATGAATTTGCCAAAAAACCTGCCACCGAAGCGAAGAAGGGACGACAAATGGATTTTCCTTCAAGAGTTCCTGAAGCATCCCCTCCAGGTGGGGTCCATTATCCCCAGTTCCCGTTATATGGAGCGGCGCATCATCAGCGCCGCCGACATCGCCTCGGCCAGGGTGGTTGTGGAGTTAGGCGCCGGGACGGGAGGGGTAACCCGTGCCATCCTGAATGCGCTACCCCGGAACGCAAAACTGCTGAGTATAGAGATCAATCCGACGTTTGACCGGCTGTTGAAAAGCATTGAGGATGATCGGCTTATCGTCCACCAGGGCAGTGCGTTTGAGCTCAGGGACATCATCGCTTCCCATGACCTGCAGGCGCCGGATGTCGTCATTTCCGGTATTCCGTTTTCCACCATGAGCCGCCGCGCGGGGACGCAGATCCTGAACGGCATTTCATCTCAACTTTCCCCCAGCGGGCGCTTCGTGGCCTACCAGTTCAGGAGTAGCCGGGTCGCCACCCTGTGTCAGCCAATTCTGGGAAATGAGCAGGCGACGACCGAGTTTCTCAACATTCCCCCCATGCGGGTGTTACAGTGGGAGAAGGTGGGCGCCTGACAGGGGTTATCCGCGTTGCCCGCCGGAATCCTCCGCGGTTCCCGGCTTGCGCCGGTGGGGCATTTCGGCGCAGAACTTGCACGACGTGAGGCCCCCGGCCGATCCGTCGGCCCCACCCTATGCGCTTACAGAAAGCTGCTTATGTTTTCCTGATCCTGGCCGTCCTGCTGACGGGGCTGTCGGTCGGGAAGAACCTGCTGATCCCGCTGGTGCTGGCGGTGTTCATCTGGTATCTGATGAACGCGCTGGCGGCGCTGATCCATTCGCTGCCACTCGGCAAATACCGCGTGCCCAAGGCGCTCTGTCTGCCCTTTTCGGTGGTGGTGGTCTTTGCCGGCCTGACGCTGCTGGTCAACCTGATCACCGCCAACATCGCACAGGTAATTGCGCTGGCCCCGGAGTACCAGATCCGGATCGATGCGCTGCTGGCGAAAGGCTGGGCCTACTTTGACATCGAGCAGCCGCCCACCTTTTCGCAGCTGACGGCCGAGTTGAACTTCGAGTCGATTTTCCAGCGGCTGGCGGGGGCGATGACCAGCCTGGCCGGGCGCGCAGGGATCATCACCGTCTACGTCCTGTTCCTCTTCCTCGAGCAGAAGACCTTCGGGCTGAAGATCCAGGCGCTGTTTCCGAATAAACAGCGGCGCTCGGAATTCGAGTCGATCATCGGCCAGATCGGCAAGGACATCCGCACCTACGTCGGCATCAAGACCTTCACCAGCGCGCTGACGGGTTTTCTGAGCTACGTCATCCTGGAGGCACTGGGGCTGGATTTCGCCGTCTTCTGGGCGCTGCTGATCTTCATTTTCAACTTCATCCCGACAATCGGTTCGATTATCGCGACCGCCTTTCCCGCGCTGCTCGCGCTGGTCCAGTATCAGGACAACCCCTTCGGCTATTTCCTCGCCATCGCGCTCGGCGTGGGCGCCCTGCAGTTCCTTGTCGGCAATGTGCTCGAGCCGCGCCTGATGGGCCGCACGCTGAATCTGAGCCCGCTGGTTATCCTGCTCTCGCTGGCGCTCTGGAATATGATCTGGGGCATCCCGGGCATGTTCTTCTGCGTGCCGCTGACCGTCATCGCGGTCATCATCTGCTCCAACTTCCCGGCGACGCGCCCGGTGGCCGTGATGCTCACCTCCAATGGCCAGATCAAGCGCCGGGGGGACCTGCCGCAGGCATCGTCCGGTGTCGGCAATGGTGGTGGCAAAGGCGGCGGCGGCGGAAAGGGCGGCAGCAGTGGCAACCGCCCGCCGCGTCGGCGCGGCCGACGCGGCGGGCGTCATCAGAACCGCAAGCAGGGAGATCAGGACCGCAACGAGGGCAAGGGCGGCGGCAGCGGCAGGAAAAAGCCGGCGGCCAGGGACCCGGGCGGCAGCGAGGATGGTCCGCCGATGAGCGGGACGGTCCCCGGGTGGATTCAGCAGTAGGTTGCCCAAGTCGCGAGGCAGCGCTTCTGCTGTCGTACCGCCGTGCGGCACTCTGCCCGAACTTCTCACCAGAATCGGGAAACAGGGCGGTAAATAATGCTGAACGAGGGGCTTGCAGCATTTCTTCGAAATGCACGTTCCTGGAGATGCCCTGTTTCCCGATTCTTTTCGCCCACATGCGCGATCTGCGGCGTGTTATTCTCGCTGCGCTCGTTGAGGTGTCGCCCTGCGGGCTCGGTAGTCGGGCTGGAAACCGTCTGGTTACGCACCTCAGTGCGCGGGTTCGGGCTGGCAACCCCAGGAGCGACGCCAGGCGATGCGGGTGGCCTCGAGGCTGGTGGTTTGCGGCCCCGGCAGGAGGGCGGCCTCGGGCATGGGCCGGGCATCGAACAGCTCGCCCATGGCGGCGCGGAGGGCCGCGGGGCGTTCGGCAGCGGCGAAGCTCTGGAGAACCCGGGATTCGAGCACCTGCTCGGGCTGCATGCCGACAAAGGCACCGCCGTGGCGGTAGGTGACCTCGCGCATGAGGTTGGCGAACTTGAGCCCGGTTTCGCCGAAGTTGTTGGGGTCGAAGATCAGGTGCGGGAAGCCGACGCCGTTGATGGTGACGGGCCGGTTGCCCTCCTCGTCGCGGGGGTTGATGACCTCGAGGCGGTCGATCACCTCGTCCGCCCGGCCGTTGAATTCGTCGCCAAATACGTAGATGCCGACCTTGACCTCGGGATCTTCCGACTCGCCGAAGGTCCGGATGGCGCGGATGATGCCGGGCACGGGATTGGACACGCTGAAGATCGGGTAATTGGCGAGCGCGCGCGCAATACCGTTACGGGTTTCCTGCCCATCCTCCAGCCAGCGGCCGTTGCTCTGGCGCACGATATAGTTGCCGCTGGAGTCCAGGACCTGGATGGCCTCGACCACCGGATAGGCGAGCAGTGTTTCCTGCAGCGTGCGCTGGACGAAGGACGACACGTTGCCTGTGCGCTGGTCGCGCATGCTGCCCGAGGTATCGATGATGAAGATGAGGTGATTGCTTTCGACGGGGATGCCGACCGGATCGGGGCTGGCCCGTTGGAGCACCTCCAGTTTGCGCTGCCGGGAGGCGATCTGCTGCTGCGCCTCCTCGATCTCGGTGATGAGTTCCTTCCGTCCCGCCTCGGCCTGGGACAGCTGGGCCATGAGGTCCGAAATCCGTGCGGCCAGCTGGTCTTCCTCGGACTGCTCGCGGTTGAGGCGCTGTTCCTGGGCGGCGACCTGCTGCTCCAGTTCGGCGGTGCTTGCCTGGACGCGGGCCATTTGCTCCAGGCGCTTTTGCAGGATTTCGTTCAGGGATTCATTGACCCCGCGCACCTGGCGGGTCTGCGCGCCCATGGTCAGGACGAACAGCAGGATAACCGCCCCGAACCCGCAGCAGATGCAGTCCAGGAAGGAAAGGCCCACCTGGGCGAGCCCGCGGCGCTTGCGTTTGCGTTTGTTCATTCGGACGGAAACCCTCCGGGCTGATCAGAGTCGGAGCCGGATTCGGTGGGAGCGGCCGGTGGCGGTTCGTCATCATCGAGGTCGGGCCAGGTGGGCGACGGTGTCACGAGGGAACCCTTGGTGATGTTTGCCAGGCTCCAGTAAAAGATGGCGGCGGTGGGATCGCCCTCAAAGGGCAGCAGCAGGATGTTGAAGGGGGTGTCGGGGGGGAGCACGCGCCGGGCGGCGAGAAACATCTGGATACGCTGGTCCTCGTCGATGACATCCCCAGCCAGAAAGGAGTTGGCCCGGGTCGGCAGGCCGTCGACGATCAGGATGATGTTATCGGGCAGATCTCCGTCGAGTTGGTTGATGCTCTGGAAGGCCTGTTCAAGGTTGGCTGGCCCCCCGGGAGTCACCTGCTCGAGCCGGGTCAGCACCTGATCGGTGTTTTCCGTATCGAGGGGATCCATCCATTCGTCGATGGCACGGTTCTCCAGAACCGGAAACGGCTCCTGGTTGAAAAACGCGATCTGGTATTTCGAAGCCGGATTGATGGATGCGATGAACCACCGGATCATATCCAGGGTCTGTTGCCACTTCGGCGACAGGCGTCGCTCCTCGGCCGGAGCGTTTGCCCGCTCGAAGGCTCCCTGAATCGTGGTGTCGAGCATCCCGCCCGAGGCCTCCACCAGCAGGAGGACGCGTTCGCCCTCCATTCGGAAATTGGTCAGGTACTGCCGCTTTTCCGGATTGGGTACCGGCAGGGACACGTCTTCGGCGGTGGGCAGGGCTTCCCCCGCCTCCATCAGTCGGCGCAACTCGTCCTCCAGCGTGCTTTGGCGACGCAACAGCAGGGCCAGGTCCTCCGTCCGGGCCGACACATCCTCCTTCAGCGAGCGCTTGCGCTCCTGAATAACCGCGATCTCGTCGCTGTTCTCTTTCAGGGAACGGCGATACTGCTCAGCCTGCTTTTGCTCGCGCTCGATGTCGGCCGAAAGCCGGGCGATGATTTCCTGGGCATTTTCCATCTGCCCCTGGGATTCATTGGCCTTCTTCCCGGTCGTCAGGACAAAGAGCAGCAGGATCGCGCCAAACCCGCAGCAGATACAGTCCAGGAAGGACAGGCCAAACTGTTCCCTTTCGCGGTTTTTCCGACTCAGCATGAGACCAGGAGGGGATCAGGCCGGTGAGGTTCCAGCCAAATGAATGATCTGCAGGCCGTAGAGGCGGTCGCCGGCGGACACAGTGAGGCGGTCGCCGGTGCGCAGGGTGAACGGCCCTTTCGCCTCGACCCCGTTCACCTGAATGGTGCGCGAGTGGCTGGGGGAAACTTCCAGGTCGCGGGCGGACCAGGGCAGGTCGAAGGCATGACGCACATTGTCCGGCAACGGGGCACCCCCTTCCCCCGATGTTCCTACGAGCAGGCCGCTTGCCTTCAAAGGATAGGCAACGGCGTCGAACAGCACATGTGTCGGGGAACGGAAGGTCGTTTCCAGGGATTCGGGACGATCGGCACCCTCGGCGGGCGGGCGTTCCCAGGTGGTAATCACCGGGGTCTGCTCCAGATCTTCGGAGGGCTTCAGGCGAGCGGCGACCTGCGCGGCCCCGGCGGCAGCGGAGCCGGGCTCGGTGCGCACCACATGCACGGGGCGCGGGCTGTTTCGGCCGATGCGGACCCCGAGACCCCGCAGGCCGCTGGCCCGGGGGGACAGCAGCATGGTGACGGGCTCACCCGGTTTCAAACCGGGCTCGGCGGTCAGTGTGCGACTGGTCAGCTCGGACAGCCGGTCGGTCCAGGTGGCGAGGGCCGATTCAAGGATGTCGTCGGGCACATGCATGTGACGGGCATTGCCCGAGACATCGATACGGATTTCCCGGGCGGGCTTGAGCCGACCGCTAAACAGAAGGCGCCGGACCTGAAGGAAGAAAGATTGCTCATCCTCGGGATCGTCGTGGACGTCGTAGGCGGTTTCCTGAAGAAACCGCTGGGCCATGCGGTCAGCCAGACCGTCCAGAATCTGGTTGAAGCCGCAGTTGGGCAGGCGGGCCACCACCCGGCTTCGGGCGGAGGCTTCCCGCGACAGGCGGGTCAGCACCGTCTCATGCTGGTGCACGTCCAGAGCGAACAAACTGCCGGGACGTTCCAGATCGGGATGGTTTTCAAAATTCAGCTGGGCGACATCGAGCGATACCAGGCCGGCCAAAGGTATCTGCAGGTCCCGGATGATACCGAGGAGGATACCGAGGCGCTCGTCCGTCTCGCCCCCGTCCGCCAGCAGCGTAGGACTGAGCCCGACCGCGACCGACCGAACGTCCGGAAAGGCTTCCTGGGCGCGTTTCCAGGTACGGTCCAGCTGTCGGTAAGCCAAATGGGCATAGGACAGCGGGCGACGCAGACCCTTGATGTCCGCCGGCTGCAACGACAATTCGGACCAGAAACGATCGGTGGAGCGGCTCGGATTCAGCCGCAGATGAGCCGCGGCGGACTCGCCCAGGAGCATGCCGCGCTCACCGATGAAGGCATAGCCGGGCATCGCCAGAGTATGGGCTTCAAGCGGCAACAGGGCGTGTTCCGTGCCGTCGAACCCGCAGGCCACGATGCCGGCGTCGGAGATTTCTATGCCAAGGGATTGCATGTCTTAGGGGAGAACGGGAACCGCCAGGCAGGTTCCACGGCTGCGAGAGCATCAGGTGAGCGAACCGGCGGGTGCGGTAGCGGGCGGCGTGCCTGCGGTTTGCGGCTCCGGCCCGAGCACGGGCGTCTTCATGGCACCGAGGAGATTTTCCTGGCAGTAGCGGCCGATGCGCAACACGAGGTTGTCCTGAGCGGATTGGAGCATGTAAACGAAAAAGGTCAGCACGATGCTGAAGAGCAGAGCGACCAGGGTGGAATTGAAGGCCAGGCCCAGCGAGGCGGTGACCCCGCTGATGTCACCCTCGATAGCCTGCTCGGCCTGAGCGAGGGCCTCCCCGATCCCGCGCACCGTGCCGATAAAGCCGATCGACGGGATCGCCCAGCCGATGTAGCGGATGAGGGACAGGTCGGTATCCATCTGGTCCGAGGCAACCTCGCTGTCCTGCTGAATGGATTCAGAAACTGCTGAAATAGAATGGGTTGCGTGAAACCGATGGAGCGCATTGAGGATAAACTGAGGGAGCAGCCGGTGGCGCAGCCCGCCGCGTTGATCCACGTACTGACGGATGGACCGGAAATAGCCCAGAGCGTTATTGGGGATGATACGCTCGCCCTTTCCGAGCTGAAGAAAGGTCATGTCGAGGGTTTGGCGCTCGCGGGCGAGGAACCAGTACTTTTCGACGATCAGCAAAAATGCCCAGAGAAGCAGCGACGCGCATATTTGCTGCTCCGTGTTCTGCAGGATGATGAAGACCGACCGGCCTGAAGTACTGCTTTCGTTCGGATCGTTTTCCTTCAGCAGATCGCGCTTCAGGGTGGCCTCCTCAGCGCCCGGCTCGATCACCTGATCGTAGATGACGTCGACAAAAAGAAAGGCAAACACGAGCCCGCCAATGCGATACAAGGTCTTTAAACGAGACCCGATGGGAAACTTTTTAGTTTTTTCCATTTCCAATAGTCCAATAGTCCTGCGTTGGGAGAGCCCTGTCACCCGGGATTTGTTCCTAAAGACGGGACGGGTTGATTTTTCCCAAACACTTTCCTAAGCTGATTCAAATTGCCTCTCCAGCCATGTTTATCCGGATCGTCGCCAGTCTTTTAACCTGCTCACTTCTACTCGGCTTTCAAGCCGGTTGTTCCTCGCCCACCTTTTCCACGTCGTCCGCGACCACCCGCGGAGTAACGACCGGTGGTACGGTCGGTGGCGTCGGAGGAGCCGTTGTTGGCAGCCAGAGTGGACAGTCCACCCAGGGCGCTCTGGCCGGTGCCGCGGCCGGTGCCATTATTGGCGGGATCATCGGCGCGGCCAAGGATGCTCAGGAGAAGAAAGAGCAGGAGGCCCTCGCCATGAATCGGGCCCAGCAGCAGGAGATCGCCCGGCAGCGTCAGGCAGAGGCCGAAATGCGCGCGCGTCTCGAAGAGGATCTCGCCCTGGCGGAAGGCATGGAAATTTCCCAGGAAGAACTCGCGGAGATCAGGAACCGCGCCCAGCAAACCCAGCGGCGGTTGCAGGAGTTGCGCGAAAAGCGCCAGGCCGCCATCGCCCGCAAGGAAGCCATGGATGAGGCCCTCCAGACGATCGACCAGGCGGAGATGGAAATTGCCCAGCTGGAAGCGGAACTGGCCAAACTGGAGGCGGAGGAATCCGAAACCCCCACCCAATGAGCGCTTATGTCCGGTAGCCCGCAGCCCCGGATCCTGTTTTTGTCCTCCCACCCTCGGGCGGGCTCGCTTCCCCGTTTGCTTCGCTGGGCCCTCTGCGCCCTGGTTCTCTTCGGGCTGACGGGTTGCGAGGAAAATTACCAGGTCAAGGTGGACGCCATTCACGACAAACGCGTCCGGCTCCCTGCCGGCACCAGTTACAAGCTGATCATTCCGCCGAAAGAAGCGGTGTCCGGCGACTATGACCCGGTCGCCTCGGAACGCATGATCAAAAGCGCCCTGGCCGCACGTGGGTATTTCCCGGTTGATTCCGTTTCGGCGGCTGATCTGGTGATTACCGTTGAAGTGGGTCGCACGGCGGGTCGCGTCAGTTTCCGCGAACGGGAGGTCATGACCCCTGTCAGCGACCTCTACGGTTCTGACTACCGTCGCTTTCCCGGCATCATCCCGGTGGCGATGAAATCACAGATCGTGCCCGAGGTGGTCTCCACCAAATACCTGACGCTCAGTGCCCGGAATCCCCAGCGCATCGATGAAAACGGCAAGCCGACCGAAATCTGGAACATCGTCGTCAAAGTGGAGGACGCCGGTGAATCGTTGGGCGAATACCTGCCCATCCTGACAGCCGCCGCCATGAATCACATGGGCGAAAACACGGGTGAGCAGATCGAGGTCAACCTCGGCCCCGAATCGAAGGAAGTCCAATACGTCGAAAATGATCCCACCTTTGACCGCGCACTGACCGGGCCCTGACTTTTCCCGCCTTACCGATTACCCCACTCACTCCTCAACCCTTCACCCATGCCGCCAATGACAACCGCTCGAAATCGCCACTCCTCGTTTCCTATCCTGGGCGGCTTGCTGCTTATGGGGGCCGGCCTCCTGCTGAGTGGCTGCGAGACCAACACTTACACCCTCGACGTCGAAGCCAAGAGCGAGCCGACCGCACTGGCCGACCGAAAGTCCTACAAAATCGTCACCCGTAACCGCGAGAACGACGAATCCAGCCTCCGCTACAAGGAAACCGAAGAACAGATCCGCACCGCGCTTTCCGGCCGGGGTCTCTACGAGGCTCCTTCCGAAGAGGAGGCCGACATGCTGGTTGAACTGGATTACGGAATCGGTCCCGCCAAACAGATTCTGGTGGAATACGAAGAGCCGGTCTATTCCACCATCCCGGGCCGCACGCGGTACGTGACCCAAACCGTTTATGATTCCAAGGGCCGCCCCATCCGCATTCAGGTCCCGGTCCAGGAACCGCCCCGGCGGGTGTTTATGGGGACCGAACCCCGGGTCAAGCCGATGACTGTGTACGACAAGTACCTCAGCCTCAGCGGGGTGGCCCTGAGCGAAGAATCCGGCGACCGGCGCCAGGGCAAAGTCTGGACCGTCAAGGTCTCCAACCAGGATGAAAGCGACGACCTGCGTGAGTACCTGCCGGTCATGGCCGCCGCCGCGATTGACTACATCGGCACCTCCACCGACGAAAAGGAAAAGGTCAAAATGCGGGGTAGCGACTCGGATGTCGTCTTCGTCAAAGAGGGTTACAGTCGATCAGGACCCTTTAGTGAAGACCCCGATGCCACCATCGGACCCGTTCCCGACAGGGAGCCCGGTTCCTGAAAAGACGGCAGGCCCGGGTAACGGCCTTTCAGGAATCTCTGCTGAAAAGTCCGGGAAGGCAGAACTTTCAGTCCTGCCCAGGCGACTCACGGCAGTGATTTTCAAACACGCCCTAGCCCGGATTCCTCATAAAGCCCGGATGTGATGAGCTGCACCTGTCCGCCATCATGTCCGCCGTAGCCTTGGCGTAGGAGGAAGTCCCGCCAAGCGGGACGACGGCGGCTTGCCCGCCATAACCCGAAGGGTGACGGCGGGAAGGCGGCAGGTCGGCCATAACCCGGAGGGTGACGGCGGGAGGGCGAAGCCGGCTGGGCGCGCATGAGGTGCGTAACCCGGTGGTTTCCAGCCCGACTACCGAGCCCGCAGGGCGACACCTCAACGAGCGCAGCGAGAATAACACGCCGCAGATCGCGCATGTGGGCGAAAAGAATCGGGAAAATGGGCTACATCACGAACGTACATTTCGAAGAAATGCTTCAAGCCCTTCGGCCAGAATCACTTACCGCCCATTTTTCCGATTCTGGTGAGAAATTCGGGCTAGTTCCCGGCGATTTCGCGGGCACGGCGGACGGCCGCGGCCAGGGCCTCCTCGAACAGACTGTCCAGGTTGCCAGCTTCAAAGGCGGCAAGGGCGGGGGCGGTCGTCCCGCCTTTGCTGGTAACTTGGTTGCGCAAAGACCCGGGATCGGGGTCGGAGTCCTCCAGCATGAGGGCGGTCGCGCCCTCCAGGGTTTTCAGTACCAGCAGCCGGGCCTGATCGGGCGTCAGCCCCTGCTTCACACCGGCCTCGATCCAGACCCGAGCGATCTCGAACACATAGGCCGGGCCGCTGCCGCTGACGGCGGTGACCGCATCCAGGGCGCGTTCATCCACCTCGAGGGCGGCCCCCGTGGCGGCCATCAGTTGGTCGACGGCCTGCCGCTGCGCCGGCTCCAGCGGCTGGTCGGCAGCCCAGCCCGTCATCCCCTTGCCGATAGCTGCCGGCGTGTTGGGCATCGCCCGGACGAGCCGGGCGGCGCGGGGGAAAACCGTCCGCAGCCGTTCCAGCGGAATGCCGGCCAACACCGAGATCACGAGGCGATCCCGGGTCGCCGCGATCACGGCGGGATTCAGGTCACCGAGCTGGTGTGGCTTACAGGCAATGACCCAGACCGGGGCCGTCCCGGGCGCATCGGCAGGCAGAGCAACGATGCCGGTTTTTTCCGAAAGCGCCCGAGCGGAGGCCCCACTGCCGCTCAGGCAAGCGATGCGGTCCGGCGGAACTCCCTGGGCGAGCAGGCCACGCACCAGGGCGGCGGCCATGTTGCCGGCGCCGACGAAAACAAGGTCCCGATCCGGGGATGGGCTGGAGGCGGGCGGCATACCGGCAGGATCATCCGGTCAGGCGGCCAAGGAATCAAGGATTCTGCCGGGCGCGCCCCACGTAGAGATCGGCGCGCCCGCGCGGGCCGAAGTAGCGGAAATCCCGGACCGTAAAGGATCGTTCTTCGTCGTCCTTGCGTTCCAGGACCTGCAGGAAGTGATTGGCGGAGTAGACGCTGGTCCCGAATTGCACGCTCAGATCGCTGTCGATGTTTTTGAAAATGGGCAGATCGCGCGGGATATCGGGAACGACCGGGTAGATGAAGGCGGCGTAGATTTCGGTCCGCGCACCGGAATCGGCCCAGAGTTTCCCGGAGTCGTACTCTGTTTTGAAGCCGAGCGCCCAGAAGGTGGCCCCGTGGCTGTAAATGGCCGCCGCCGTCCGGTCGCGCAGCTCCGGGTTGATCTGCCGGGCCCAGATCTTCAGGGGCGCCGAAAAGGTGTAGCCCGACCGGCCGACATCTTCGAGGAAGAGCTTGCCGGCCCGCCCGCTGTTGGTGAACGGCACCAGGTTGCCGTGGCGGAAAATCATCGTACCCGGGCTGTCGTGGTGAACCCCTGCGTCGATCGAAAGGCCACGAACAAGGAAAAGGGCGTCGGCCTCGTCCGAGGCGAAGACCAGACCCGGCTCATCCTCCGGCATCGTATCCAGGCGCTTGATACTGGAATGCAGGCCGAAAAGGCGAGTGGGCCCCGGTTGTCGCACATGAATGGAGCGCCCGATGTGGATGCGTCGATTGGCCGGGAGATAAACGGTGCCGGCCCCCGAAGCGAGGGCTGCCTCAATGGCTTCCGCCCAGTCGCCGACATCCCGGCGGCGGTCGACCCACTCGACCTTGTCCTCGAATTGCTCCACGGACACCCAGTCGGTTTCGGGATCCCCCCAGGGCACGTCGGGCGGGTCTTCGACCGGCAGGTTCAGAGGCCGTTTGGCGTCCCCAAAACCCTGATACACCGTGTCGCCGATGTATTCGTCGATAACCGGTCCGGGCAGGGTTTCGGTTTCCCAGGAGGCGACCTTGCGACCGGCGAATTCGGCCGGCACCGCCTTCCTCAGGGCGGTACCGTAGCCCCCGGTCCGGATATCGCGCAGGTAGAGCGCGCCCTGGCTGAAGATGGCGGCCTGGTCGTCAGCGCCCCCCGTCAGGTCCGAGTCGAGGACCGTCATCAGGCTGCGCGAGCCGCGACTCTCGATGGCGGGCACCGCATTGACGCTGGTCAACCGCCGGATGCCCACGATGTTCGACTGGTTGAGAAAACCGGCCTTGTTCTGCCCCTCGAGGTGGATGTCCTCAAAAGTCATCGAGTATTCCAGCGAGCCGATGGCGATGCCGTAATCGAACCCTTCCACCCGGACGTTTTTCACGAAAGAAGGTCCCGGCCAGGGGCGGATACAACTGAGACCGATATAGCCGGTGCCATCCCCGCTGCGCACCACGACGTCGCGGACGGTCCCCTCGTTGTTGGAGATATAATCGATGCCGACCGCGCCCGGATTGCCCGAGCCGGTTTCCACGGTCAGGCCGACGATGTAGTTCTGGATGGCATTTCCCACCCCGTTCTTCCACTTCCTGAACGCCGAGTAGCCAGTGCCCAGAACGGCCTTCGGCTCATCCGGGTCCTGATAGCCGGGGGCCTGATCATCGAGACGGATGATCGTTTTATCCGGGCCCGCGCCGTCCAGCGCCATGAAACGACGAAACCGGACCACATCGGTCACCCGATAGGTGCCCGGCGGGACATAGATCGTGAAAAAGCCGTTCGGCACCTTGTTTTCGTAGTCGCGGAAGGCGCGCCGGAAGGCCTCGGTGTCATCCGCCTGGCCGTCACCCACCGCCCCGTAGTGCAGGCGCAGATCGATGATGCCGGCATCCAGCGGGAGGGTCCGGTTCGGCGACCGGAAATCAACGTTTTCGACCGGCTGGGGCAGCGCCCGGAGGAAATCCGCCGGATGGAGGGCGCGTCCGACCAGCCGCACCTCGTCGATCAGGCCGCGGTAACCGGATTCACCTTCGCTGCCGCCGATCCGGACTTCCACCGTCTCGGGGAAGGTGGCGGGATCGATTTCCCACTCGGACCAGAGCTGGTACTGGACGTAAAAGGACAGTTTGCCGGCGGCCGGATCCCAGACCAGGGCGACATGCCGCCAGGGGGGCTCGTCGAACAGCATGGACGGCCCCTTGTAAAATCCACCATGGGTAGGACGGCCGTTTCCGGCCTGATAGCCAAACCACCGGTGCCGGTGTCCCCCCCGGCTGGTCGTCACCGCCCAGGCCTGACGCCCGTCGGCGTCGAACCCGGCGATCCAGGGGCCTTCCGTTTTCCGGTGCGGTTTGAAAAAACCTTCGAGGGTGAAGGGTTCATCGCCGGCCAGGGTTTTTATCGGTGCGCGGAAATAGGGTGCCGCTCCCTCTGCCTCCGCTTCGCCTTCCGGACCAAACCGGACGGCTGCCCGGTTTTGACCGGACGAGCCCCGCAAGGGATCGTAAATCCATGGCCCGGGCGACGCGGTCACGGCGGTCACCAGCCGTCCCGCCTCCGCCGACAGCCCGGCCAGCCCGTCGTCCCGGTAACGATTCGGCAGGTGCCCGTTGTTGGTCAGCCCTTGTTGCTCAAACCGCCACCAGCCGACACCCGACTCGCTCCCGGCGGCGGCCGCGGCAGCCGACAACGGCCCGGCCAGCAACAGGTTTGTGAGGAAAAAAGAGGCGAGCCTGACCATGCCGGAAAGCTGACGGCACGGGGCCACCGAGTCACACCCAAACCCCTGCCCGTCGTTGCATGCAGCCCGGTTCGGAGCGTGCGTCGGCACTCAGAGAATCACCACAATCTCACCGGCATCGTTGACGGATACCGGAAACGTGCGGACGCGGCAGTTGCGGGCGTGCAGCCCCTGTCCGGTTGGGAGGTCAAATTCCCAGCCATGCCAGGGACAGCGCAGGACGCGCCCGTGCAGGGTGGTTTGAAAGGTTTCGGGGCGCCCCGGTTTGTGCGTGGCGTGCAGGGTGCCCCGACAGAGTTCGGCTCCGGCGTGCGGACACCGGTTGAGCAGCGCGTACAACCGCCCGTCCAGATTAAACACCCCGATGCTGCCGGCTTCGGTTTCGACGATGCGGCGTGATCCGGGGGGCAACGCATCCTGTCGGCAGACGACGACCTGGCTGCCCCGCCGTGCTTTGGGCGGACGTGCCTGTTCGACGTGGGCAAAGGCAAGATCGGCGGCCCGGGGCACGCCGTCATCGGGGGCGTCAAAGCCGAGGTTGGTTCCGAGGGAATGGTCGGCGTCGGGTGGCATTATGCTGAGGCGGCGGGCTCGGGCAGCTTCAGCCCGAACAGTTCGGCCGCAGTTTGGTAGTAGATGGCGTCCTGCAGGTCGGTCTCGATGGACTTGGGCAGGCAGTTGCGCGGGTCATCGAAATCCCAATGCGGAAAGTCCGAGCTGAAGCAGAGTGTGCGCTCCGCCTGGATCATCTCGAACAGCGCGGCGAGCTGACGCGGATGCGGCGGTTCCTCCATCGGCTGCGTGGTCAGCCGCAGGTGTTCGAAGGCGTAGGCGCTGGGTGCCTGGCGGAGCCACGGGACGGTGCCGCGCAGGGCCTTCCAGTTCTTGTCCATGCGCCAGAGCAGCGACGGCAACCAGCCGAACCCACCCTCGGTGAGCATAACCTTCAGGCCGGGATATTTCTCAAAAACCCCGCTGCCCAGCAGACTGATGACGTGGCCCTGATAGGTGAGCGGCAGCGAGGTGTGCCATTCGAAGTAGCAGCTGGGCCGACCCACCGGGAAACTCGAAGTCTGGGCGCCTTCCCGCCCCGGGTGCAGGCCGAAAACCAGGTTGTGCCGCTGACAGGCCTCATAGACCGGATGGTAGGCGCGGTGTCCGAAGGCATAGGCCCCCTGGCTGCAGACCAGGACCTGCACCATCCGGGGATGCGGACCGATGCGCTCGATCTCCCGAACCGCCGCAGGCACATCCTGCAGGGTGATGCTGAGGCTGCCCAGCAGACGCGGATCCCTGTCGAGGTATTCGGCCACCATCCAGTCGTTCCAGGCGCGCGCCAGCCCGACCGCCACATCCACCTGGTTGATGATGCCGACGTGCATACCCGGGCTCTGTAACACCCCGCAGGTGATCCCGAACTTGTCCATGTGTTCACGCGCCAGATCATCAGGATTCCGGAATTGGACGTCGCGCCGGTTGACCCCGGTCGGGCTGCCATAGCCCTGCCCCGGCGCATGGCCGAGGCCCTGGTTGAGCGCTTCGCGTAAATCCTTGTCGAGGTACGGATCCAGCGGACAGTCCGCGCTGGCCGACGGATGGATGTCGCAGTCGATGATGGGGCGTGGATCAGACATAGCCAGGGGTAGCCATTAAACATCGACGGGTTGGGCAACGAAGTCCTCGCGGGCGGCCAGTTGCAGGGCCAGTTCCTCAGCCGCGGATCCAACCAGGCGGGCGATGCCCTCCTGCTTATCGGCCACTTGCAGCCAGATTTCGCCCGGAAAGGAAAGACCCACCACCAGGTCACAGGGAGCAGCGTCGCTCAGGTGAACGGGCGCGGCGAGCGCGCGGATCGGGTCGACCCCGGATGCCGGCTTCCAGGCGACGCCCGAAGCACGAATCGCGGTTTTCTCCTCCGCCGGCAGGGTGTGGCCAGCATCAGCTCGCCAGGCGAGAAAAGCCCGCCCACTGGCCGAATGCAGCGGATGAAACCGGGTGCCGATGTCGGGGCCACCCCGCCGTTTGCGGGCTCCGGGGCTGTCCGCCAGAATAACCAGCGGTTGCCCGCTGTCCCAGACAGTGAGCACCGCCCCGCCGCCGGTTTCTTCGGCCAGACGACGCAGAATCGGTGCCCCCGCCCGCCGGTACGGGTGCGCATCCGCCAGGGCCGCGGTGAGAGAAAAGATGCGAAAGGTCAGCCGGTACTTCCGCCCGACCGTCTGCTCCACATAACCCGCCTCGACCAGCGTCTGCAGCAGGCGATGAGCGTGACTGTCCGGCACCGCGAGTGTCTGGGCAAGGGTGCGTACACCAAACGGGCCGGGCTGCGTGGCCATGGCTTCCAGCAGGCGCAGACCGTTACCCAGGGTGCGGTTGGCTGACATGGCCGCCATCAAAATTCTACATTTCAGAAATTTCAAATAAGTTTTGTCATATTTTGAAATTTATTTCTGTACTGGGACATGGCTGATTGGCTTAAACCGAACACGCCGTTACCCGGCTACCGTGGGATCTGGTTCAACCTGGGGCAGGACAGCCGGCATGGCCCGAAATACTCGGGCGGCCTGGGCACCTACACCTGCAAACACGCGCCACTGGCGGTTTACGCGCCCGCGGTCGACCGCACCTTCTTCGTCTGGGGTTCGACCTGTATTACCTTGAGACGTCCGATGCGGGTCGAACCTGGCAGACCATCGACGGCCGCCATCTGGAAACCCCGCTGACCGACCCCGACAGCCCGGCGCGGATCCTCGCCAACAGTGCGGACCGGCGCTTCACCTACATGAAGGACCTGCAGTTTACCCCGGACGGACGGCCCCTTGTTCTCGTCGTGACCAGCGGCCACTTTCAGCCCGGGCCGGCCGGGGATCCGCGCCGCGTCGAGGTCGTGGCCTGGACCGGTTCAGACTGGCAGGTCCATCCCGTCTGTGAAACCACGCACAATTACGACAGCGGCTGCCTCCGTATCCTGGATGCGGATACATGGATACTGACCGGGCCACACCTGCCGGGGCCCCAGCACTGGGGAACCGGCGGCGAGGTCGGGTGCTGGGTCACGGACGATGCGGGCGCCCGCTGGGAACTGGCCGCGACCCTGACCGCCGGCAGCGAACGCAACCACGCCTATGTCCGCGCGGTCCGCGGCGGCCAGCCCGCCTTCACCGCCTTCTGGGCGGACGGCGACCCGCACTTTTTCTCCGACTCCCACCTGTACTTCACGGACGCGGCACACCGGGTCTTCCGCCTGCCGCCGGTGGTGAAGGTGTTGGGATTCACTGGGAGGTATTGTTTCACCTTACAACCATAGGGAACCTCTATTTTTTTGAGTGCGGCGAATCCTTCGCCGCTTTTCCGACCGGGACTCTGTCCCGGTTGTGAGGCAGCAATGCCTTTGTATTCTGGATTCAGCGTGTCGGCCTGTCCGCCGTCGTCTCGCGGAGCGAGACGACGGCTGGGAGACCCGCCAAAGGAAAGCGGCGAAGGATTCGCCGCACTCAATACCCCAATGCCCGCAGTTAGCCCGGATTTATTGCATGTTTCCCGATTCTGGTGAGAAATCCGGGTTAGGGCGTGTTTGAAAAGTCGAGATAGGCGAAAAACGGACGCCTTTTACGCGTGTGGCGGGCCAAAGAGCCCGCCACTCCATGGAGACGCCGGCTCTTTGGCCGGCGTTCGCGACTCCAGCCAGACTTTCCAAACACGCCCTAGCCCTCGCGTTCGAGGACGAATACCTGGGGCTGGCCGAGCTGATCGGAGGTATAGGTGATGTAACGGCCGGACGGGCTGTAGCTCGGGTGGACGTGCGCGGCGGCACCGTGTCCGCCGTCCTGGGACGCGTCGGGCCAGCAGAGGATGTCTGCCCGCCCGGTCTCCAGATCGATCTCGAGGAGCGGGCTGTCCTGCCACTTCTGGCAATCGGCGATGAAGTAACGCCCGTCCGGCGACTGGGAACCGTGACCGAGGTAATACCGGTAGGTCATGTAGTGGCACTGCCAATCCCCGCCGTCCTTGTCGACCGAGCAGACCGACACGGGCAGCCAGTCGGGATAGGTCTTGTCGAAGAAGAACATGCGTTCGCCGTCGCGCGACCAGGTCTCATGCGTCACCGTCCGATACTTCAAGGGCGTGATGAGCGGTTCGACGGTACCTGAACCAACGCGGGCGACCATGGTCCGGGCTCGCTGATCGTCCGGTACGGTCATGTTCCAGCAGAGCGCGCCGTTCGGGATGAAGGTGATGCGATCCGGATCCGTCGGGTTGATCAGGACATGAGAAAACCCCCCGTCCCATTGGGCTACGTGCACGACCTCGCCGGTCTGCCGGTCGTAGCGGCCGATATGCATGCGCGGCCCTTCCTTCTGGCTGACTCCGGTCGGGATGGGATACCGGCTGCCGGCTTCAGTTGTGCCGAAAGCCAGGTACCGGCCATCCCGCGTCATGGTGGACCCGTTGACCTTGCCGGGCAGGCTGTCCGGCAGGGTGGCGAAGTCGCTGAGTTCACCGGTCTCGATGTCCAGCAGGAACAAGTGATGGGAATCCTCAGCCGGCTCGCCGGCGGCAGTCCGGATCTGCGAGCCGTTGAGGAGGACCGAGCGCCCGTCGTGAAAGACCGGCGTCCATTTGGTTTGCAGATGTCGACCCTCCCCGGGCAGGAGCGGGGTCAGGCTGCCGTCGGTCAGGTCGCAGCGATAGAGGTTGCTCGGGCCGCCACGCTCCGATCGCAGGACCAGATAGCGTTCATCCGCCGTGAAGCCCTGCTGCTCGAAATAGACGGCCTCGCTGGCGCAGTCGGCTGTCGTGATTTGACGGATACCACGCCCGGTCCGGGGATCCGGAAAGGGGCGGTCTTCAGGGGGAAGGGTTTCTCCGAGAGGCATGGTTGCTACGGTCAGGCTTGCTGGGAGGACGGCGTCAGGAATACCCGGGGCGTGCCCGACTTGTCCGAGGTATAGAGAATCCAGCGTCCGGACGGACTGTAGGACGGATGGCAATGGGCCGCCTTGGCATGACCGCCCTCCTGGGAGGTGTCCGGCCAGCAGAGGACCGTCCCTCGCCCGGTCTTCAGGTCGATTTCGATCAGCGGGCTGTCCCCGGCTTTCTGACAGTCACTGATAAACCGTGTCCCGTCCGGCGAGACGACACCGTGCCCGAGGGCGTACTCATAGCTGGTGTAATGGCATTGCCAGTCGCCGCCCGCCCGGTTGATCGAGCAGACCGATACGGGACACCATTTGGGATACTGCTTATCAAAAAAGAAAAGGCGTTCCCCGTCGGGCGACCAACTCTCGTGGGTGATCGTGCGGTTGAGCAGCGGCGTCAGGAAGGGCCGGGCCACCCCCTCGCCGACGCGCACGGACCAGGTGCGCACCCGGCCTTCCGGCGGCGCTTCCATGTTCCAGCAGTTTTCCCCGTGCTGGACGAAGGTGATGAAATCCGGATCCGCCGGGCAGATCATGGGATGGGAAAAGCCGTTTTTCCAGGACAGGACCTTGCTGGCCTCTCCGCCTGGCAGATCCAGGATCCAGAGATGGGTGGGGCGCTGTTTGGCCCCCGTCGCGGAATAGGGAATCGGTTCCCCGGTGGCGCTTTCCTTCGCGGCCAACGCCACCCGGCTTCCGTCCTGGCTGAAGGAAACCGGGAACGGCCAGAGTTCTCCCGGTCCGCGGCCCGTATAACCAAAGACCGGCTCCGGCTTGCCGGCGGCCGGAACATCAATACGCCAGAGGGTGTCCCGGACGATAAAGTAGAGCCAACGACCGTCCGGAGCCATGCACTGGCTGTGGTGACCGACCGACATTCCCTGGGTCAGTTGGACCGTTTCTCCGGTCGCCAGCTCGAAGCGGTACAACTCGCTGCTGCCGCCCGACTCACTGCGAAAGACAAGGTAACGCTCGTCGGCGGTGAAACCGCGTGCTTCGAAATAAGGCGCTTCGGCGGGTGCCGCCGGGTTGCTGATTGGAAAAACCGGACGACCGGTCCGTTCGTCGGAGACCGGTTCGACCGCGGTCGTCGGGGGTGAGGTTGTCACTGACATTCGGTCAAGGGTTGAGGAGCCGCCGCCAATCGTCGAGGCTTCCCGACCTTTTTCCTGCCCTCGCGGCCTTTGAATTTGTTGAAAAACCAGGCAGTCCGTTGCAGCCATAGCTCCATGGAAGACACGCTGACCCTCCGTCCCGACATCGTCGGCAATCCGTTCAAACGTGCCTGGAGCTTCGGCTTCAATACCTGTCATGCGCCGATCGTCATGCGGACGGATGTGCAGGAACACATGCGGGAGGCGGGCCAGCTCTTCGGCATGCGCTACTGGCGCTGCCACGGAACGCTGAGCGACGATGTGGGTATCGTCCTCCCGGGCCGGGACGGCGAACCCGACCACTATGCTTTTTCCGGCCTGAAGCGCATCCTGGACGCGGGCCTGGCTGCCGGCGTGAAACCTTTTTTCGAACTGTCCTTCATGCCGAAGGCTCTGGCCCGGGATCCGAAGCCGACCATTACCTGGTACCGCGGGCACACCTCACCCCCCGGCGACTGGGACCGCTGGTCCCGCCTGATCGATCATCTCGTCGCCTGGCTTCTCGCCACCTATGGTCGGTCCGAAATCGACACCTGGTACTTTGAGGTCTGGAACGAGCCGAACATCGGCTTCTGGGCCGGAACGCAGGAGGAATATTTCGAGCTTTACGCCCGGGCGGCCAGGGCGCTGAAAGCGGCCTGCCCGACTCTGCGGGTAGGCGGCCCCGCCACCGCCCGCGCCGCCTGGGTGGCCGATCTCCTGGACTACTGCAAAGACAACGACGTTCCCTGCGACTTCATTTCCACTCACATCTACCCAAACGACGTAGCTTTCGTGGAAGGGGCGGAAGGCGAAACAAAACGACTCGGCATGGACTTCATGGTGGGCGAAATCAGGCGGGTGCACCGGGAAGTCACCGAGCGTCGTCCCGGCCTGCCCGTTTTCTGGGGCGAATGGAATTCCTCCGCCGGGCCCCTTGTCCCCAATCACGACACCTGTGGCAACGCGGCGGCCGCCGTGGCCGGTTGCTCCGCCATCGAAGCCTACGCCGACGGCAGCCTCTGGTGGAACCTCTCCGACGTGTATGAGGAACCCAACTACCACTTTGCCCCCTTCCATGGAGGCTATGGCCTGTTTACCGTCGACAACCTGATCAAGAGCGCAGGCCGCGGGTTCGAACTCCTCCATGGCCTGCCCTCTCATCAGGCAGCCGTAGAGGGCCTGCCGGACACCTGGGAACGCGGTGCCCTCTTCGGCATCGACCCGGTGACAGGCCATGGACGCCTCATCCTCTGGCATTGCGACCCCCCTGAAGCAGACAACCCGACAGCCCCCGAATCCTGGCAGTGCACGGTTCGCGGGCTGCCCGGCAACCAACCCTGCACCCTGACCGCCATTCTGCCCGAGGCGGGCAGTGCGTGTGAGACCTGGGAACGCCTGGGGGCACCCACCACCCTCACCCCGGACCAGGAGGCGCAGCTGCGCGGGGCCTCCCTGCCCCACCGCGAACGACCGCGGTCACCGGGGGAGCGCCTCACCCTGGAAATACCACCCGGCACTGTTTGGGCGATCGACTTTTCCCCGAGCCGGAAGCAGATATGAAGCGAGGATCCGGGGTCTTCTCTTCCGCAATCGGATTTTCACTACCAAATCGGCCAACAAACAGGGCCGAAGAGCCCGATTCGGTCAGTTACCAGGTCGGAATTGTCGACCATCGTCATGTTTACCGCTTGACACTTATGGGTTGCCGGCCGGTTTTTGAGTAACGTTTCTTGCGCAAGGACGCCGGGCGGTCCCTTGTGGAGGAAATGAACAATTGTGACGCAATCAATTCCAATGCAGGAATGAAAGCAGGCCTGCCGGTATCTTATCAGCAGCAAATTTTTTACCTCAGCAAGCGTGACTGCTTTTCGCGGGGGGCATTCGGCCCGCCGCTCCAGTAATCATGGCTAGAACGACCAAAAACAAGGGAATCAGCCGGATCGACTCGGGCTCGACGCACGGGTGGTTTGTCCGGGGCTATCGAAACGGGAGAACCTACTCCCGGCTCTTCAGCGACCGCAAATGCGGCGGGAAGGGTAAAGCCCTGAACATGGCCCGCGAGTACCGCGACGAACTGGCAGCCGAACTCGAGAAAATCCCCCAGAAACCCCGGGGGCGCCGTCTCGTGTATCGGGATTCCCGCAACTCCTCCGGCGTTCTGGGTGTTTGCCGCACGGCAAAAAAGGGCCCCAACGGGACCGTTAACGAATGTTATTCGGTTTCCTGGCGCCCCGAACCCGGAGTCCAGAAGTGCACTTCCTTCTCCATTCGGAAGTACGGAGAAGAAAAGGCCTTCCAACTCGCTGTTGCCCACCGTCGCCGCATGATGCGGAAAATCTACGGTCCGGGTGTCTTCAGGAAAATCAAAAGTCGCCTGGAGACGGAAACCTGAGACCGGACGGTTCACACAGCAGACTCCGTTATCTCGACTGACTTCCTGGGGGCGCCGCCCGAGAAAAAGGCAGAATACATTTATCCGGCCAACTTCCTCCGGGAAGGATGTACCCGGTTCACAAGGAGATCAACGCCGGATGGCCGTCTCCCGTGCTCAGCGAAGGAATTGACTTTGTGCTTGCCGGTGATCCCTTCCGCTATAAGGTCCATACGACTGCAAACCTACTGTCACTCTTGAGCGCATCTCCTATGAAACTAACGCGATACTTATCTGTTCTGGTCCTCGGGCTGTTCCTTTTCGGCACATCTTCCGCTTTGGCCCAGTCTTCCGTTCAGGGCACTGTGAAAACGTTCCGGGTAACCGGTGACGTGATTCTGGTCGATACCGCCACCGGCGAGGAAGTTCCGCTTCGCCCCGGGATGGTCTTCCGCCAGGGCAACGCGGTGCTGACCGGGGACAATTCCTCGGCCCTGATGATCCTTTCCAACGGGGCAACGGTGAATCTCCAGGCCAACAGCGAGATGAACTTCGAGCAGTTCATCCAGGAAGCCTACGACCAGTCGGCCGGCTCCTACGCCACGCTCCAGAGCGACCCCAGCACCTCCCGCACGCGCCTGTCCCTCAATTACGGGGATGTGGTCGGGAATGTAAAAAAACTTCAACCGTCCTCACGCTTCGATGTCGACACGCCGACCGGTTCGGCCGGCATCCGCGGCACCAGCTTCCGCGTCGAAGTCCTTGTCGACCCGGTCACCTTTGAGGTCTCGGTCAACATCACCAACGCCGACGGCGTGGTGGTGGCCCGCTTCGCCGGTGAAGTCCCCGAGGTCGTGGCCCCCGGCCAGTCCAAGAACGCGGAAGGCAAGGCCGTGCCGAAATTCGTCAAGACCGCCCCCGGCCAGTCCCGGACGATTTCCACCAAGGACGGCACCACCTCCACCGTCGCCACCCCGGCAGGCGACCCCGACACCGTCACGGTCCAGTCGACCAACGATCAGGGCCAGACCTCCTCGGTCACCGCCCGTCAGGAGGGCGACACCTCGATCATCGAGGCATCGTCCGACGCCACCGGCGAAACCTTCCGTGTCGAACAGACGGTTACGGAAAATCCCGACGGCAGCACCACCACGTCGGTCCGGGTCGTCGAAGTCGCTCCGGACGGATCGGAATCGGTGGTCACCGATTCGACCACGACCGTGAATGAGGAAACCGGCACGATCGACCAGACCGTCACCAAGGGTGACAAGACCGTACGCACCCGGACGGTTGAAGACGAGTCAGGCGATGGTGAGCCGGACGTCGAAGTCGTCGTCGAAGAAGGCGGAGAGGTGACCTCTTCCCAGCGCTTCGCCAATGCCGGCGACAATCCCATCGGAACCGGGGTAACCGTGGATACGGAAGACCCGACCACCTCGGACGCCGGTGATGTCGGCGGCATCTTCGAAGCGGTCGACACCGATGACATTCCGGAACCGGCGGACGAAACGCCGACCCGGCCGGACGACACCGACCCCGGCGATGACACCGACCCCGGCGATGACACCGACCCCGGCGATGACACCGACGCCGGCGATGATGCTGACGCCGGCGATGAGGACATCGAAGTCACACCCCCGTCGGAAAATGACAGCGATCTTGTCGAGGATGTCAGCCCGACCGAGTAATCACTGATCCATCCAACCTTTTCAGGCCCCATCCGGATTCCCGGATGGGGCTTTTTTTGTGGATTCGCTCAAATCAGGAAAAAGGGCGGATTCGCTCGGATGGCCCGCCGTGGGTCCCCCGTCGTCCGAATTGCTCGGGCATTGCGTTCACGACCTCGGGACCGGATAACACCCCGACCACCCATGAAGTTTGAAATCATCCGATGCAGTTTAAGCCCGACGAGCCGCAGTGATCTGCTGGCCCAGGTCGCCGAGGAGCACGCCCGGCAGGCCGGCCTGTCCGTCAATTCGTTCAGCCTGAAGGATCACCCTCTCCCCTTTTGCGATGGGGGCGGCGCCTACGGGGCGCAAGGCGTCTCGGCAATCAGTGAGCGAGTGACGACGGCTGACGGTATTCTTCTCTCCGTGCCCATTTACAACTACGATGTGAATGCCGCAGCGAAGAATCTCCTGGAAATGACCGGCGACGGCTGGACCGAAAAAGTGGTGGGCTTTCTCTGTGCCGCCGGCGGTTCCGGCAGTTACATGTCGATCATGCCGTTCGCCAACAGCCTCATGCTCGATTACCGGTCGGTCATCGTGCCCCGGTTCGTTTACGCCACCAGGGCCGACTTCGAGGAAGCCGGTGAGCCCAGCGCGACGATCGGGGAACGCATCGGTCAACTGGTCGACACCTGGTCGAGCATGACGCGTTCACTCCGCGGATAATCCCACACCTTGGCCAAAACGCCCGAAACACCTCACTGGCCCTCCCCCGACTGGTATCAGGGCCAGGCTTTCTTCAAAAAGCATCCCCTTCCGCCGAGTTGGGTTTTTTTCGGGAGCTCCCGCATTCGACCGGACGCGGCGGTCGGAACCGAGGAGGCTCGGTTGTTCCGCGACAGCCTTGTCTTCTGCCGACACCTGGCCCGAAAGGCGGCCTCCCTCCCACCGCCCCGGCAACCGGCCTTCATCACCGGCGGAGGCCCCGGCCTGATGGAAGCCGCCAACCGGGCGGCCCGGGAAACCGGCCTGCGCTCGGTGGGCTTCAGCATCGTCATCCGGGACGAGCAGGCCCTTAACCCGCAGATCGACCCGGACCACGGGTTGACCTTCCGCTCCTTTGCGGCCCGCAAGCACTGGTTACTTCATCGGGCCTCCCTGATCGTGGTATTGCCCGGCGGCATCGGCACACTGGATGAGCTTTTCGAGGGCCTGACGCTGTGCAAAACCGGCAAGTTGCCGCTGGCTCCGAAGGTCCTTGCCTACCCCGGCAACTTCTGGCGATCGCTGGTCAACTGGGAGACCATCGTGGATCTGAATTTCACCGCAGCGGAGGATCTGGAGGGTCTCGTTTTTGCAGACACCCCGGAGGCGGCCAATCCCACCCTCGAGGCGGTTTTAGAAAAAAACCGGGCCGAGTCGGATTCCGCAAGGGCATGATCTGGCTCTGGGCAACGACGCTCCTCTGGGCTTTCTCATTCGGCCTGATCAAGCGGCACCTGTCCGGGATCGATCCTCTCTGGATTGCCGCCGTTCGCCTCATCCTGGCCGGTCTGGTCTTCCTGCCCTTTGTTCGCCTCGGCGGCCTGCCCCGCCGCGAACGCCTGGTCCTCCCGGCTATCGGCGCCCTCCAGTTTGGCCTGATGTACGTCCTTTACCTGCAGGCCTTCACCTGGTTGCCCGCCTACCAGGTCGCGCTTTTTTCGCTGACCACCCCGCTCTATGTGGTGGCGATTGCTTCCGGCTTTCGCCGCGAAATGCTGCCCGGATCCGTCTGGACCGCCGGGGCTCTGGCTGTGGTCGGCGCGCTGATCATCCGCTTCCAGGGTATGCCTGCCTGGGAAGGTCTGACCGGTATCCTGCTCATGCAGGGCGCCAACCTCGCCTTCGCCGCCGGGCAGGTAGCGTACGCAGCCTGGGCGCGCAGCCATCCCCGGATTCCCCAGCGATCCATCATGGCGCTGCTGTTCCTCGGCGGTCTGGGCGCCGTGGTCCTCGCAGCCATACCCCTGGGCATGGACGTGCACCTGCCCCGTCAACCCGCGGCCTGGATCACTTTGCTCTACCTGGGAACCGTGGCTTCCGGTCTGGGATTTTTCTGCTGGAACCGGGGTGCGGCCCGGGTGACACCCGGCCAGTTGGCGGTCATGAACAATGCGGTTATCCCCGTCGCTGTCCTGGTCTCGCTGCTCCTTTTCCGGGAAGCGGCCGACTTCGGTCTGGCCGATTGGACGCGCGTTCTGGCCGGTAGCAGCCTCCTGCTGGTGGCGGGCCACCTCGCCCGCCCGGATGCGGTGAACAACCGGCGCGGAGCTACCACCGCCGGCTGACCCGCAGCGACCAGGTCCGCGGAGTGCCGGGCGTACCGGGCACCTCCTCGAACGCTTCATCCCAGAGATTGTCGACAACGGCCGTCACCTCGAGTCCATCGCGGACCGGCAGCTGCCAGGTCACTTCCAGCGTCGACAGGAGAGCGGTGTCTCCGGTGGTCCGCAGGGCATTAGCCTCCTGGTGCCGCCACTCCGTATCCAGCGCCACTTGCCAGGCGGGATCCGGACGCCAGAGCAGGTGAAAGGTAGCCCGAAGCAACGGGTAGTTCAGCGCATAGAAACTGGCGTCGACCGGTCGTCCGCCGTAATCGGCCTCCTTCCGCAGCAGATGGCCCGAAACCAGAACATCCCAGCGGTTGGACGGTTGCCAGAGCAGTTCGGTGGACAAGCCCGTCACACGCAAGTCGACCGGGTTGGCGGTCCGCGCTGTGAAGATCTGCCCCGGTCCGGGAAAACGGAAGGTCCAGTCAGTCAGGTCCTCATCCTGCCGGTGAAACAATTCGGCCTGCAGCTGAACGGTTTCCCCCGCCCAGCGAACCTTGGCCGCCAGCGTATCACTGGTTTCCCAGCCCAGATCCGGATTGCCGCGGAACAGGCCGCTGGTGGGAGGGGCGGCGATGGCCGTGTAGCCGGGTACCTGGCTGGCGCGGGAAGCTTCAACAATGACTCGGGTCCGCTTCGATGCGGGCAGGCTGACCCGAAACGCCGGCGCCCAACGGCCCCCATCCCGGTCCGTCGCCTGATAAGCCAGGATGCCGGACACTTCCGGACCATCCGGAGCGGGCTGCCAGCTCAGCCGCCCCCCCAGGTTGGCATAGGCCCGACTGTCGAAATCGCCGCGGGTCAGGTTGGTGGACCGGATCTGGTCCGCCAGGGCCTGCAGACGCAGCTCCCAGGACCAGGCTTCGGCGCTGCTCCGGAGGGCAAAGCCTCCGGAGAGGGTTTCGGTGCGGTGCCGAAAACGGTCGTCCGGACTGTATCGATTGAACTGGTAGTGGTCACGGTTTTGCCGGTACGCGACTCCTGCCTGCCAATCCGCATCGCCCCCGACCGTCGCTTCGTGCAGGACGGCGAGCAACCAGGTCTGGATGTCCTCCGTTTCCGAGGCGCCAAAAGGGGCGGCGTACAGGTTGGGCCAGCCGAAGAACTTGTCCTGATAGCCCGCCAGCATGTGCGTTGTGCCCGCCCCATGCCGTATCAGGATCCGGGCACTGGTCCGCAGGAATTCATGATCCCCGTCCCGGATCGGGCCGTCGGACCGGGATCCGGCCAGATCGATATCCCAGCCGGATCGATCATCGCCGCCTCCGACGCGCAGGGAACCGGCCTGAAAACCGTCACTCCCCACCGAGGCGGACACCCGGCCGCCCGGTCGGACCGCCCCCAGGCCGAAGACCAGCGCACCCGCGGTGCTGTTGAAGCCGCCCAGCGTATTCGCCGAGTCCAGCAGGATGGCCGGCCCCGTCAGCCGGTGCGGCCCCAGCGGAAGCTCCATCAGGTAATGACCGGTCTGCGGGTCCAGAAAGGGGACCGGACCCAACCGAAGGCCCGTGTTTTCAAACGTACTGCCGCGGAGGACAACATCCGCCTGCGCCTCCGCCTGGTTGCGGCTCTGGACATCCACCGCCGGCTCGTAGCGCAGGGCAGAGACCGGCATCGCGATGGCGCCGGCCGGCGCATCCACCGCCACCCGGGGAGCAAACACATCGAAGGGCTCCAACGATGGAAGCTCCTCGGGCAGAACGGGTTGACCACGGCCAGCGAGCAGGCCAAAGCCGGTGAGAAAGCCAAATATCAGCAGTCGGCGCATGCAGACCAGCAGGCCAGCTTCCGCCACGCCTTTCAATCGTTAAGTCGATATAAAATAAACTTAACGAAATGAAACCGGTCAGCCCGGTACCAGCTCGGCTTCGCGTGCCTGTTGAAGCTTCTTCACCGCATCGGGATTCCCGACCACATACAACACATCCCCGCTTTTGATCACCTCATCGGGCGGAGGCACACTGATCCGCTCATCGCCTCGTTGGATACCGAGCACACTGACGCCGAACCGGCGCCGCATCCGGAGACCCGACAAGGTGTTTTCGGCCAGCGGCGAACCTTCCCCCACCAGGATGGGCTGCAGGTTGAACTGCATGCTCTCCGTGTCCTCCGCCCCCGTAGGATCGGTGGCGCCGATCAGGCCGCGGGCGGCCTGGATCTGTTCGTCCGCCCCGAACAGGAAGAGCCGGTCCCCGGGGAAAAGCGGCACATCCGGCCCCGGATCGTAATGAATATATTTGCCCCGACTCAGGGCTACGATGGAGGCGCCGGTTTTCTGCCGGAGTTTCAGGTCCATGATCCGCTTGCCGGCCCCGACCATGCCTTCCTCGATCTCGAAATTGTTCACTTTAATCTCCCAGGGATATTCCTTGAGGATGGTCTGCATGGCCGCCTCCCGGCGTTGTTCGGCCTCACTTTGCGCCTGCTGGTTGAAGCTCTCCATGAACATCACCTCGATCCGGTTGTTGATCCGTATCATCCGTCGCCAGGTCAGGATCCCGGCGACCAGGACCAGCGCCACAAAGATGGTCAGCATGATCCCGGACGGAAAGAAGGCGGAAGCGGCGGAGAGAAACAGCCCGGCCACGACGAGTACCACCAGCAGCGTCACCCCGAAATTCACAAAATTGCCGACCCTCCCCTGAAACAGCTGGCGGCGGGTCGCGTCCGGCAGAGCCACCTCGGCCAACAGCATGACGACCGCATTGACGTTCCGGATGACCGCGATTCCGAAGGGCAGGATGGCCAGGGCCGCCAATGACCAGACGCCCAGCGAGGCCAGCCACTCCCGGCCGACCAGTTCCGGTTTCTGCTGCAGCCAGGTGGCAACCAGCGAGGCCACGACCAGAATCCCGCCCACCAACAGGAGGTAGGTCACCATCTGCAGGAGCGGCCGCTGGATCATCCGAAACAAGACGCTCTTCCCCAGCCGCTCCGAGGCCGACGTGGTCAGGTTCCGGTAAAAGTCCCCGAACACCACCAGAAACCGCGGCATGCAATCGGCCAGAACGGCATAGATGCGCGTGGATTGTGCCGCCCACAGCGGGGTGACGCAGATGGTCACGGCGGCGATCCCGGCCGTCAGGGTCATGATCCGCTGGTCGAGCACCCCCAGGCTGAACCCGAGCCCCGCGATAACAAAGCCGAACTCACCGATCTGGGCCTTGCCCATGGCTGCGCGGAAACTGCTTCCCGGATTCTGCCCGGCCATAAAGAGACCGAGCCAGCAACTGCCGATTTTCAACCCGATCACCAGCACCGACAGGATCAGGATAATGCTCCAATCTGCCATCAGGGCGGCCGGATCCAGTTTCATGCCGACCGACACGAAAAAAACCGCCCCGAAGAGGTTGCGCAGCGGTTCCGTGGCATGCTCGATCTGGTGGAGGAGCCGCGATTCGGTCAACAGGGCGCCGGCCAGGAAAGCTCCCAGGGCCACCGAGAAATCGAAGTTGCTCGCCAGAACGCCCACCCCGAGGACCAGCGAAACGGAAAACAGGGTAGTCAGTTCCGGATTGGCGTGGGTCGCGACGAGGTTGAGCAACTTGGGCATTAATACCCGGCCCAGCACGTAGACGCAGACCACGAAGACCCCCACCCCGAGCGTCGTGAGCCAGACCATGCCGAACTCCATCCGGCCCTCCACGGCGACACCGGTCAGCACGACCAGCAGCAGGATGGCGAGGATATCCTCCAGAATCAGGATACCGACGGCGAGCTGCGCCCGGGTCAGCTTCAGCTCATCCCGGGCGCGGAACACACCGATCGTCACCATACTGGAGGAGATGGACAGGATCGCCCCGAAAAAAATGCCGTCGATGCGTGAAAGGTTGAGAATGGTAGCCGCTTGCAGGCCGAGAAACATCATCAGAAAGGTCTGGAAGACCACGGCCAGGAGCACCCCGCCCAGCTGGCTGCGCAGCCGCTTGAGATCGAATTCTATCCCGATGGCAAACATCAGGAAGATGACGCCCAGCTCTCCCAATGCTTCGACCGTGGCCATGTCCCGGATGGGTGACCCGGGTAACAGGTAGGGCCCGACAAGCAGGCCACTGAGGATGTAGCCGAGGATAACCGGCAGACGCAGCTGAAAGAACAGCAGCGTGACCACGATCGCGACCACCGCCACAATGCCGAGGTCATGAATGAGACTCGGGGTGGCCCCGGCAGCTATGGTGATCGGTAAAACCATGAACGATTAAATGCCTTCGACAGTGGCTGGGCGCGAATTAAGATTTTGACTTTCAATTGTTTTCAAAAAATACCACAACCCCCAAGGACCTCGCTATTAACACACCACCCGAAAGGCTTCGGTGCTAGGCTTTTTTTCCAACGACATCGGTATCGACCTCGGAACAGCGAATACGCTGGTCTACGCAAAAGATAAGGGCATCGTCCTGCGCGAACCCAGTGTGGTCGCGATCTATTCCGGCAATCGAAAGGTCTGCGCCGTCGGTCTGGAAGCGAAAAAAATGCTCGGCCGCACCCCGGGGAATATTGTCGCCATCCGCCCGATGAAGGACGGCGTGATCGCCGATTTCGATATCACCGAGGCCATGCTGCGCTACTTCATCAAGAAGGCGCAGCCCCATGTCATGCATTTCGGCGGCCTGCGGGTCGTCGTGGCCGTGCCCTCCGGCATTACCGAGGTCGAGCGGCGCGCGGTCAAGGACTCGGCCGTCCGCGCCGGTGCCAGCGACGTCATCCTGCTCGAGGAGCCGATGGCCGCCGCCATCGGGGTCGGCCTGCCTATTGAGGAACCGGCCGCCAATATGATCATCGATATCGGTGGCGGCACCACGGAGGTGGCCATCATCTCGCTGGCCGGCGTGGTCTTCACCAAGTCCATCCGGGTCGGTGGCGACGAGATCGACAGTGCGATCATCAACTACATGAAGCGGGCCTACAACCTGATGATCGGTGAGCGCACGGCGGAAGACATCAAGATTGCCGTCGGGTCGGCTTTTCCGCTCGAGGAAGAGTTGTCCTACGAGGTGCGCGGGCGCGATTCGGTGGCCGGCCTGCCCAAGACCATCCATATTTCCTCGCAGGAGATTCGCGAGGCCCTCGCCGACACCATGAGCTCGATCGTGGAGCTGGTTCGCAATGCGCTCGAACGCTGCCCGCCGGAGCTGTCGGCCGATCTGGTCGACCGCGGTCTGGTCCTGGCCGGGGGCGGCGCCATGATCCGCGGGCTCGACCGGCTCATCAGTGACAGCACCGGCCTGCCGGTCATCATCGCCGACGATCCGCTCAGCGCGGTCGCCAACGGGACCGGGCTGGTCCTGCAGGACCTGTCCTTCCTCCTGAAAGATATTTCAGGCTGACACCGCCTCCAGCCCAGTAGCCGCCCTTGTCGAAGGAACGCACCGCCCTCCTCAAGCCCTTCATCCTCCTCGGGGTCTTCGTGGTCGGATGGTTTCTGGTACCGGGCTTCCTCCGGGTCGTCCAGCCGCTCAAGGACCTGGTCGAATCCGGTCTCGATCGGGCCTTTTACGAGATTCAAGCCCCGGCCTGGATCGGCACCTCCTACCTCGAGGACATTCAGGCCACCGTCGACCTGACCACGCGCTCCCGCCGGGAACTGGCCGAATGGGTCCGCGATTTAACCCGGGAAAACGCCCGGCTCCGGCTTGAACGCCAGCAACTGGCCGATCAATCCGCCTACCTGGACCGGCTTGAAGACCTCCTTGAACTGCCCAGCCTGCCCCGCTATCGCTACGAGGTGGCACGGGTGGTCCGCCGGGACCAGAGCGCCTGGTGGCACCAGGTGGTGATCCGGAAAGGAGCCAATGCGGAGATCCCGGAAGGGGCGGCCGTGGTGTTCACCGGCGGCGTGGTGGGCCGGGTGAAGGAAGTGTACAGCACCACCAGCGTAGTCGAACTCGTCACCAGCCCCCGCTTTCGCATGGCGGCCAACTTCGTGGATGATCTCCGGCCCGTGACTTATCAGGGCCGGGTCAATCCGATTCTGAGCCGCCCCCAGGGAACCGTCTACGATGCCCCGGCGGACATCACACCCACCCCCGAACAGCCACGGCGCCTGGTCAGCAGCCATCTGGGCGGGGTCTTCCCGAGCGGCATCACCATCGGCTATGTGACCGAACTGGAGCCGGGCCCGGACGGCCTCTTTCAGACCGGGCGGGTGTTGCTCGACCCACGCCTGACTACCCTCCGCGAGGTCGCAGTTCTGCTGCCGATCGAACCCGTGGCCCCCGAAACGGCCGCCGTCCCGGATCCGTCATGAAGCCGAACCCCCGTTGGTTTGTTCCGCTGCTGGCGAATGTCCTCCTCCTGCTCCTGCTGGCCGAGGTCAACGACCTGATGGCGGTTGCTTCGGTCTACCTCATCCTGGCCGGGCTGCTGATTCCCTTTCCCGCCCTCCAGTTGAAGCCGGTTCACGGCCTGATCGTGATCATCCCCTCGGCCCTGCTCTGGGAAGGGGCGCACCCCAGCCCCTTCACGCTGGGGTTCGTCGGCATCCTCGCGCTGTATGCGGTGGCCACGGGCATCCGGTTTCGCCTCAGGCGTGAGGACCGGCAACAGGCCGCCCTGCTGGCCGTCCTGCTCAATGCCGCCTTCATTGTCGGGCTGAGCATCGTCCTGGCCGGGGCACAGACCCTCCAGCCGGTTTACTGGAGCCGTGTTTTCACGGATCTTCTGCTGTCCAGCCTGGTCCTTCTGCCGGTCGCCTTCTGGTTTTTCGACCTGCAGCGCGCCAGCCTGCAGCTGCTGAACGTCGACATTCAGTCCGAGGATGTTGAATAAATCACAGAGTATGCCGCGCCCATGGATATGATCGACACCAGCCGGCCCGGCCGGAACCCGCGCATGCCGTTCTTTTTCGGCCTGATCGGGCTGTTGTTCGGCATCCTGATGGTCGGCCTGGCGATCCGCCAGTTGCTGCAGCAGGACCGATACCTGGAAAAGGAGCAGATTCAGGCCCAGCGCCGCATCCTTCACCCCGGCCCGCGCGGGGAGATCTATGACCGCAACGGTCGTCTGCTGGCCGGCAACCGCCCGCGTTTTTCGGCGGTTATTTATCCCGATGGCCTGGCCCGCCTCAGGAACGAAGGAGCCTTCTACCGGGAGTTCGCCCGGCGCCGGGAAGCCGTCTACGCGGCGACTGAAGCCGCGGATGAGGAGCCGGACATCAACCTCAGCGACCTGATCTGGGAAAGCCGGCGGGCCGTCATCCAGCGCCACCTCGACCAGCTCAACAGCATCACGGGTCGTGATGAACAGTTGAGCCGCAGCGCCCTGGAGCGCCATTTCACCCGGGAATTGCTGATGCCCCTGACCCTGGTGGAGGACCTCGAACCCGAGGAGTACGCCCGTCTGATCGAGCAGCTGCCGGTCGAGTCCCCGATCCAGATCTATACCGATACGGCGCGTTACTATCCCTTCGGCCCGGTGGCCGCCCACATCCTCGGCTACACCAGTTCGAAGATCATCGAACCGGATACGGCCCCCGTCCCCGGCGAGGACCTCACCACCTTCTCCTTCAAGACTCAGGTCGGCATGACCGGGCTGGAACGCAGTTTCAATGACCGGATCGGCGGTGTCCCCGGTGGCGAGATCACCATCGTCGATCCCAGCGGGTACCAGTACGAGGAAGGCCTGGTGGCCCGGAAAATCCCCGAGAAGGGCGACAACCTGGTCACCTCCATCGACATTGCGATGCAGGTGGCCGCGGAAAACGGGCTGACCGGCAAAACCGGCGCCGCGGTGGCGATCGATGTGCTGACCGGCGAGGTGCTGGTGCTGGCCAGCCATCCGGACTACGACCCCAACCGCCTGTCGCCCTACATTCCCCGGGATGTGTACCGGGAAATCAACGAGAAGGGCGCCTGGTTGAACCGCGCCACCCAGGGGCTCTATCCCCCGGGGTCCACGTTCAAGCTCATCACGGCCCTGGCCGCCTTGCGCGAGGGGGTTGTCACGCCGGACACCATCGTCGACAGCCCGAAATACCTCCGGGTCGGCAACCGCCTGTTCCCCTGCCACAGCGACAACGGGTTCGGACCGATCGACCTGGCCAAAGCCCTGTCCGTTTCAGCCAACGTCTATTTTTACAAAGTGGGCATCGCCGCCGGGATCGGTCCCATCGCCCGGGAGGCCAAAGCCTTCGGCCTCGACACACGCACCTCCCTGGAGCTGCCGTTCAATTCCGGACGCATGATCGTCCCCGACAAGGCCTGGAAACGGGAAAACCGCCCCAGCCAGGGATCCTGGACCGACGGGGACACCGCCAACGTGTCGATCGGCCAGGGCTTCCTGCGGACCACCCCCATGCATATGGCCCTGTTCACCGCCTCGCTCGCCCGGGGCGAAACCCGCACCCGCCCCACCCTGCGGAAACAACCGGAACCGGAATCCGGCCGGGCGGGGATCGATCACGGGGGCACCCCCATCGGCCTGCCGGGTGACTCCCTCGCCGGGATCTACGAAGGTATGCGGAAGGCCGTCCGGGAGGGAACGGCCCGGCTGGCTCAGCTGCCGACCGTGAACGTGGGCGGAAAAACGGGAACCGCCCAGGTCCGGAGCAAGGGGCAGGACCTGACCCTGGCCTGGTTTGTCGGTATGGCACCGATGGAAGATCCCCGCGTCGCCGTCTGTGTCGTGGTGGAGGGCACCGATCCGGCGGAAAGCCTCGGCGGGGGGACCACGGCCGCACCCGTCGCCCGGGCCATGCTGGACGCCTATTTCAAACCTCGCCAGGATATCTCCCCCACCCTCGCGCAAAGCCGCTGAAGCCAATGAACCCGGGACAGGATAGCCGAAAACCACCCTGCCTGACCGGGCAAGATGCGGCTGCGCGTTTCCTTAACCGCTCAAACCAACCCGCCTCCTCACTTATTTATGGTTGCCACCCCCTCCACCATGCTTCCGCTGGGCACGCCTGCACCGGCTTTTGAACTGCCCGAACCCCTGACCGGAAAGACCGTCCGCCTGGCCGATTTTGATGACGCCGAAGCGCTGGTCGTCGCCTTCATCTGCAATCACTGTCCCTACGTCATCCACCTCAAAGAGGCACTGGTCACTTTTGCCCGGGATCTGGCGCCGGAAGGGGTCTCCATGGTCGCGATCAGCGCCAATGACGCGGAAGCCTATCCGCAGGACGGTCCGGAGAAAATGGCCGAAGAGGCCCGGGCTTACGGTTATCCCTTTCCCTACCTCTACGACGAGACCCAGGAAGTGGCGAAGGCCTATGGGGCCGCGTGCACACCCGATTTCTATCTCTTTGGCCGCGACCGGAAGCTGGTATACCGGGGCCAATTCGATGCCACGCGTCCCGACCACCGGACCGCGCCGGACACGCCGGACCGCGGGGCTGAGCCGACGGGTGAGGACCTGCGGACGGCCGTCCGTCTCCTGTTGGACGGCAAGGAGGTCCCGGCGGAAGGCCAGCGCCCGTCGCTCGGGTGCAACATCAAGTGGAAGCCGGAGAACACCGGTTGATCGGGCCGGTTCGAGCCCGGGCCTATTTTGATTTCATCGTATAGACGCCGTCCCAATCCTCACCCGGGGGATGGAGCTGCATGTACTGGCAGCGGGCGATCAGGATGATCGAGGGATTGGTCTGATACCACCTGTTCAGCTCCGGCCGGTGGCGCTCCTTTTTTTCCGCGGTCCGGAAGCACTCGATCGCGGGTTCCCATTGCTGTCGGAAATAAAGCTCCATGCCCTCGGCGTAATACTTCATGCAGAGCCGGTCGTCTTCGGAAATATTGTCCTTCAGGTCGATGACCTCGTACATCGACACCGGCTGACTCCGCCCCTTCACGATGATCCGGTCCAGCTGGCGGAAAACAATCGCGTCGGAACGGGCCTCGCAGGCCGCCTTGGTTTCCCCGCTGACCATGCTGTAAACCCCGTAGGACTTGGCGCCGCTCTCGGAGCGCGCGGCAAGGTTCACGGTATCGCCCATCATGGTGTAATTGAACCGGGTCTGGGAGCCCATGTTGCCGACTGTGGCGGGACCGGAGTTGAGACCGATGCGTGTTTCCATGCGCTGCACGATGCCGGGCCAGCGATCCCCTTCCGCCTCCCACTTGCGCCGCAACTCGGCCTGCTTTTTCTGCATGGCGACAGTCGCCCGGCAGCCCCGCAAGGCATGGTCCTCCAGCGGGATAGGGGCGCCGAACATGGCCACGATGGCATCCCCGATGTACTTGTCCAGAGTACCGTTTTCCCGCTGCAGGATGTCGGTCATCGCCGTCAGGTATTCGTTCATCAGCTCGACGAGGTCACCGGGGGGCAGTTTCTCCGAAAAGCTGGAAAAGCTCTGGATGTCGCTGAAGAGGGCGGTGATGTCCGCCTCCACCCCGCCCAGGCTGGGTTCTTCCCCGCTTTCCACCATCTGGTCGACCAGCTCGGGTGACACATAGGTACCGAACATGCCCTTGATCCGGCCTTTCTGCCGCTCTTCCGAGACGAGTTTCACGCCAAGACCGATGAAAGCGGTACTGAGCGCGGCACCGGCGGGCGCGGCCAGGGGAACGACCAGATCATAAGCGGAAAAGAGGGCGAACCCGACCCCGATGTACCCGCCGAGTACGACAAGGGCGGCAGCCTTGGCGAAGCCGCTGGCCTTCCCGCTGTAAAGAAACAGCGAGGTGGTCACGAGGCTGAGCAGGAGGATGGCGACGATGGTGACGGCCATCGGCAGCCGTTCGATGAACCGGCCGGAAATCAGCGTCTTGAGCATGTTTCCGTGCACCCCGACTTTGGGTACGGGCACATTGTCGAAGGGCGTGGGGGCCAGATCCTGCAGGATCCGGTCGACCGGACCGATCAGCACCAGCGCGTCCTGAAACCGGGCGAAGAAGGCCTCTGCTTCCTCCTGTTCTTTCGGGGTCCCCTGCTCAAGCTGCTGGTACTGGAAGAACAGGTCGTGGATGCTGACACGCGGGTTGACCGGAGAGTCCCAGCGGGAAAACCAGTTCACCTCGACCAGCTGCCGGTCGGTGAGGGGAGCGTTCAACACCTGTTCTCCCGTCTCATCCGTAGCCGTGAGGCGTTCTTCACTGATCTGGACGTGGCTGCCGGTCAACCCGTGGTAGGCGAGCAGCATTTCCAGCGACAGGTGGTGAAAATTGAAATCGTCCCAGCGGGGCATGGTCTCGAACGGCTCGCCGTCCACCTGCAGTTCGATGGTCTCCTCCTTTTTGACCAGTTCCGTCGGCAGACCCTGGATCCGGAAGGCGTCGCGCATACCGCCCAGGATGTTCTCCCGGTGGTCCTCGCCCCGGTAGGGAAACCATAACGGGCACCAGCGGGGTTTAGCCCCTTTGGCCCGTTGGTCGTCCGTGAAAATTATCCCCAGGCGGCCCATATCCCTGCCCTCCTGGTAGGAAATGATCGGGTAGGTCGGCCCCTCCGGATACGGCAGTACATCCTCTGTCAGGAAGCTGTCATCCTGGTAAACCAGCGGGGGGATGCTGGGCTCATCCATGAAGGGCAGCCGCAGCTGCGTGTAGTTGGCCGCCAGGACGACCTTGTCCGGAAAGCGCTGAACCAGATTGGCGATCTTCTGGTCACTGCTGAGCCGGACCTCCGGCGGCACCATCTTCGACATCGATTTGGATGAGAAGACGAAGTCGTAGCCCACCACCCGGGCTCCGCCGAGCTCAATGAGGAGCGTACCGACATCCGCGAAAAAACGACGGTCCCAGGGACGTTCCCCGACGATGTCCATGGCCATGGCCTTTTCGTCCAGGTCCGCGTAGATGATGTTGGCAGGGGACTCCAGCTCCCCCCGGACCTGGAAACGCCAGTCCATGACGATGTTTTCCAGGCGGTCCAGCGAGCCGGTCAGCGCCAGACCCACCCAAAGCAGCGGGACCGGCATGAGCATCAGCAGGTAAAACAGACGATTCACAGGGCGGGGAACAGACGACCCGGCTCAACCGGTCGGATGAGCGTCTGTCTAAAGGCCATCCGCGCTTGCGACCAGCCCGAAAACACCCGCAGGATGACTACCCTGAAGGAAAATTCGGGTCAGCCGGAAAGCCTCCGCGGCTGAAGCGAATGCCTGCCGTGGTTTCGACGAGGGGTTCGCCTCGCGGTGATCCCGCTCAGCCGTGGCCGCAATCCCTGAGGAACCGATAGCTCTTCTCCAGACAGGCGAACGGATCCTCCCCGTAGCAGTCGTCCTGTTCGATCAGGAGCGTTTCGACCCCCACCTCCTCGCAGGCCGGGAGGATCGCATCCCAGTTCATGTTGCCATGCCCCACCGGGGCGAACTGTGGCTCCCGTTTCTCGCTGACCACGAAATCCTTCACGTGGACGACCGGCTGACGGTTACCCAGTTTCCGGACCCAGGCGGCCGGGTCACCGCCCCCGCGTGTCACCCAGTGCAGATCCAACTCGGCCTTCAGGTGTTCGGGCGGGCAAGTGGCGTAAAGGTGCTCGAGCCAGGGCTTGCCGTCGAAATGGCGAAACTCCCAATCGTGGTTGTGATAGCTGAAGTCCATGCCCTCCGCCGCCAGCTTTTCGGCGATGGGCGCCAGATCGCCGGCAAAGGCCTTCCAGCCGTCCTGCACCAGGTAACGATCCTGCGGAGCGCCGCCGATGGCGGTATGAACACACCCCCAGGCCTTGTGCGTGGCGATCACCGCATCGAGATCCTCCTCGAACTTGTTCCAGCCCATGTGGGTGGCCGCGCAGGTCAGCCCATGGTTGCCGAGCGTTTCGGCAACCTCGTCCACCGGGATGGGCCCGAGGGCAGAAATCTGGACGCTGCGAAAGCCCATGGCGGCCAGCTTCTCAAAGGTCTTTTCCAGGTCGTCGCGGGTCTTGGTGTATTCCCGCAGCGTGTACAACTGGGCTCCGATTTGCATGGATCGTGACATGGCCCGAGCTTCAGGGCTGGCCGGGGTCAAAGGCAAGCCCCCCGCGCTTTTGAAACCTTGAAGCGGGGTTCCTGTCGCCTACATGATCCGCTTTTCGCGCAATGCCGCGCGACGCCCCGCCCATGCACCATGACTGAGTCGCAGGACCTATCCGCCCTCAAAGGAGAAATCGAGGAAGCCGCCGAATGGATCGGGGTCCTCCGCCGCGAAATCGCCGGCGTCATCATCGGTCAGCAGTATCTGGTCGACCGGCTCCTGATCGGGCTGGTGGCCAACGGCCATGTCCTGCTGGAGGGCGTGCCGGGCCTGGCCAAGACCCTGTCCATCCGGACGCTTGCCGGTGCGCTGAATGCGGATTTTTCCCGCATCCAGTTCACGCCGGACCTGCTGCCCGCCGACATCGTCGGCACGCTGATCTACAACCCGAAGGAAACCACCTTCAGCACAAAGAAGGGACCGGTCTTCGCCAACCTGGTCCTGGCCGATGAAATCAACCGCGCGCCGGCCAAGGTGCAGAGCGCGCTGCTGGAAGCCATGCAGGAACGCCAGGTCACGATTGGTGAATCGACCTATCCGCTGCCGGATCCCTTCCTGGTCCTGGCCACCGAAAACCCGATCGACCAGGAGGGCACCTACCCCTTGCCCGAAGCTCAGGTCGACCGGTTCATGCTGAAGTTGAAAATCGGATACCCCAGTCGTGAGGAGGAGCGGCAGATCCTCGACGCGATGGCGTCCACCGCCCCGAAGACCTCCGTGAATCCCGTGGTCGACCTCCAGACCGTGATGGCTGCCCGCCAACTGGTGAATCAGGTCTACATCGACGAACGGGTCCGCGATTACATCGTCAGCCTGATCTTCGCCACCCGTGAGCCGGCCGCCTACCGGATGGAGGATCTCGAACCCTTTATCCAGTTCGGGGCCTCCCCCCGCGCCACCATTTCCCTTACCCTCGCCGCCAAGGCCTGGGCCTTTATTTCGGGACGCGCCTATGTCACCCCGCAGGACATCAAGACCATCGGCATGGATGTGCTCCGTCACCGCGTCATCCCCTCCTATGAGGCTGAAGCCGAGAACCTCGACAGCGAGGACCTGGTCAATCGTGTGTTCGAGAACGTGCCCGTGCCGTGATTCGGTCGGCCCGGCTCATGATCTGATCCCGGCCGGCGCCGGCTTTCGCTGATGCCCGATTCGCAAGCCATTACCCGCGACATCCTGAAAAAGGTGCGCCAACTGGAGATCCGGACCCGACGTGAGGTCACGGACGCCATGATCGGCGCCTACCACAGCAGTTTCCGCGGCCAGGGCATGGACTTCGAGGAGGTGCGCGAGTACGCGCCCGGTGACGATGTCCGCGACATCGACTGGAATGTCACCGCGCGGATGGACCGCCCGTTCGTGAAAAAATTCCGAGAGGAGCGGGAGCTGACCATCATGCTGATGCTCGACCTGAGCGCATCCGGCAGTTTCGGCTCGGCCGAGCAGAGCAAACGGGAACGTGCGGCCGAGATAGCCAGCGTCCTCGCCTTTTCCGCCACGCGCAACAACGACAAGGTCGGGCTCATCCTCTACACGGACCGGATCGAGCAGGTGATCCTGCCGCGCAAGGGCCGCAGCCATGTCCTCCAGGTCATTCGCGACATGCTGTTTTTTGAGCCCGAGGGAGCGCGCACCGACACCACCGCCGCGCTCGAGTTCTGCAACCGCCTCCTCAAGCGCCGGGCCATCGTCTTCCTCCTGACCGATTTCCTGCAGGGACCCGACGGCCAGCTGCCCGACCCCGATCGCCGTGAGCGGGGATCGCTGTTTCAGCGCCTGGCGCTGACGGCCCGCCACCACGACCTGATCAGCATCGTCCTGACGGATCCACGCGAATGGACCATGCCGGACGTTGGTCTGGTTACGCTGGAGGATGCGGAGACCGGCGAGGTCATCGAACTCGATACGGGCAACCGGCGAGCCCGGGCCAACTACCAACGCCGCAGCCAGACCTGGCGACAACGCCTGGAAAAAGCGCTTGCCCAGGCCGGCACGGACAGCCTCTTCGTTTCCACCGACCAGCCGTACATTCATGCCCTGCGACGCTTCCTCGACCGGCGGGGGCAACGCCTGTGACGCCCATGCGGATTTTACGGACCAGGCGTTCGCCCGCCGGCGCGGTCGGCTTAGGAATCGCCCCGTTCCTCGCCGCCCGGGACAAGCCTGCGGAAATGGCGGACATTCGCGGGCCGGTCGACCTCCCGCTCCTGCCGCCCTGGGCCTGGTGGGTGATCGCCGGCGTCGGCCTCCTCATCCTGCTGGCCATCCTGTGGTTTGCCCTGCGATCGCGCCACCGGCGCGACGGCCCCCCGCCCCGGCCCGCCCCCTGGCCGGAGGCGAAACAGGCCCTGGCCACCGCTCGTGCCGCTGTCGCCCGGCAACCGGCCCGCGCGGTGGATATCCTGGCCATGGCCACGCCCACCTACCTTGCACGCACGGGCAGACTGCCGGCCGGCGCCCGGACCAGCGAGGAATGGTTGCCCGCCCTCGAAGACGCCCGGGGCCTGAATTCCGCCGAACGGGAGACCCTGGAGCGGCTCGTCGAGCAATGGGACGCCATTCGCTTTGCCGGACTGCCGGCTGATGCCGCGACCGTCGAGGATATGATCGATGCGGTAGCCGAAATTCTGGAAAACCTGGAAAGCCGCCGCTCCACCGGCGAATCCGCCGACTCGGGAACCGGCACATGAAGACGTTCATCTTCCAGCATCCGGAAGCCTTCTGGCTCCTGTTGGTGATTCCGCTCATCGCCCTGCTCCGCGGCCGCTTCGGAAAAGGAGCCAGTATCCGTTTTTCCACGACAGCGATTGCACGCGGCATTGCGGGCCTCAAGCGCAGCCGGGCCGGCGCCGTGCTGCTGGCCATGCGCTACCTGGGCCTGGCCTGCCTGATCACGGCCCTGGCCCGGCCCCAGTTCGCCAGCACCAGCGAGGAGGTCGAAGCGAGCGGGATCGACATCGTGCTGGCGGTCGACGTCTCGATCTCGATGCTCGGCCTCGACTTCACCATCGACGGGCGGCGCGACACCCGGCTGGAAGCCGTGAAAGTGGTTATCGCGGACTTTATCCGGAAGCGACCCTACGACCGCATCGGCCTGGTGGCGTTTGCCGGTAATCCCTACCTCGTCTCGCCGCTTACACTGAATCACAGCTGGCTGGAGCTGAACCTCGAACGCTTCCATGTCGGCATGGTTCCGCCCGAAGGGACGGCCATCGGTTCGGCCATCGGCATGAGCGTGAACCGTCTGCGTGATCTGGAGGCGGAAAGCCGGGTCGTGATCCTGCTGACCGACGGGGAGAACACCGCCGGGCAGATCAGCCCCACCGCCGCAGCCGAGGCGGCCGCCACCTACGGCGTCAAAATCTACACCATCGGGGCCGGCACCAACGACCGGGTGCTTTATCCCCGCTATGGGCAGAATTATGAAATCCTGCGCGGGCGCGACGGCGAGCCGCTGCCGCAGGGTTACGCCAACTTTCCGGTCGATGAGGAGGCCCTCCGCGAAGTGGCCGACACCACGGGCGCCCGTTTTTTCCGTGCCACGGACACGCAGGAGTTGAAGGCCATTTACGACGAGATCGACCGTCTCGAGAAGACCGAAGTCACCTTGCGCAACTTCTCGTCGTTCGAGGAGTTGTTCGCCTGGGCCCTCATCCCCGGCGTGCTCCTGATCTTCCTCGAGCAACTGCTCGGGCAAACCCGTTTCCGCCGCCTGCCATGATCACCTTCGGCGCTCCGATGTGGTTGGCCGCGCTGGCCGGCGTCCTCCCCCTCATCCTCCTGCTGATGTGGCGGACGGCGCGCCTGCGCCGGAAACTGCTGGAAACCTTCACCAGCGGGCAGCTGATCGCCGGCCTGACCGCCAGCTGGAGTCCCGGTCGACAGCGGCTGAAGAACACCCTCCTCGTCCTCGGCCTCACCCCGGCCATCCTGGCCCTGGCCCGCCCGCAGTGGGGCTTCACCTGGCAGGAATCGCGCGGCCGCGGAATCGACATCCTGTTCGCCCTCGATGCCAGCCGCAGCATGCTGGCGGAGGATATCAGCCCCAATCGGCTCGAGCGCTCCAAGCTCGCCATACGGTCGCTCGTATCGGGCCTCGGCGGCGACCGGGTCGGCCTGATCGCCTTCGCCGGGGATGCCTTCCTTCAATGTCCCCTCACTCTCGATTACGACGCTTTCACCCTGTCCCTCGACGCTGTGGAGCCGGACATCATGGCGCGGGGCGGCACCAACATCGCGGCCGCCATCCGTGAGGCCGAGGCCGCCTTTGCCGCCAACGACAATTTCCGCTTCCTCGTCCTGATTACGGATGGAGAAGACCTCGCGGAGAAGGGCCTCGAGGTGGCACGCAAGGCGGGGGAAGGGGGTATCCGCATTTTCACCATCGGGGTCGGTTCCGAATCGGGAGAGCCCATTCCGATCCGCGACGATCGCGGCAACCTGCGCTATGTGCGGGACGCCACGGGTGACATTGTGACGACCCGACTGGACGCCGACACGCTGCGATCCATCGCCGGCGCCACCGACGCCCTTTACCAGCCGCTCGGTCCGACCGGCGAGGGCCTCCGCACGGTTTACAACCAGGGTCTGGCGGACATCCCGCCGGAGGAGCGCGAAAGCCGGACGAAACGTGTGCCCGTCGAGCGCTATCCCTGGTTCCTGGGGGCGGCGATCGCCTGCCTGGCCATCGAGCTGCTGATCGGCACCCGGCGCAGGAACGCGACCATCCCGACACGACGGACGGGCCCCGCGCTGGTCGGTGTTCTGGCCATCGGCCTGGCGACCCCCACGGGGGACGACCCCCTGCATGCCCAGACCGTGACGGTGGAACCGGAAGCGTCCCCGGCGAGGGAGACGGGCCCTACGCCCGGGCCGGCCCCCGCCGAAGCGCTGCCGGAGGTCACGGATCCGCGCCTCATCTACAACCAGGGCGTCGCCCTGTACCGATCAGGCAACTACAAAGGTGCTCGTGAGCGCTTTGAAGCCGCCCTGCCGGCGGCCGACCTGGACCTGCAGGCGGACGCGTTTTTCAACCTGAGCAATACCTGGTACCGGATCGGTGTCGGCGCCCGGGAGGAGGGCCTCGACCCGGCCGGGCTGGTCTCTGCCATCGATGAACAGCTGGCCGCGGGAAGGGAAGCCCTGGCCTTCGGGAACACCGCCCTGGATCGGATACCCCTCCGGAAACAGGCCTGGGAACGGTGCGAGCAGGCCCGGAACAAGCTTCAGGCCTCCCTTGAACAGGCGGCCGGTCTGAGCGATCGCCTCGAACCGGTCCGCCAGGCCTGGCGGGAAGCCCGGCGACACCTGGCCAACGCCGCGGAGCTGGATCCCGAGGCAGCGGATATTCGGCGAAACCAACGGCTGCTCCGGGAGCGGCTCGGCTCGCTTGAAGGGGCGCTGGATACCCTGGCCGGCCAACGCGAACCGGTCGAACGCATGATCACCGACCTCGAGGCCATGATCGAAAAACTGAAGACACCGACCGCCCGGGTCCGGGAAACACTCGAAAAAGCCAGGGAACTCTTGTCGCGCCAGCGTTACCGTGAAGCCTATGAGCTGATGACGGAGGTAGCCGAGGAAGACCCCACCGCCGCCGTCTATCAGGATCTGCAACAACGCGCCGGCCAGATCGCCGGCATCGTCGAAAAACATGAACCCGCGCCCAGCCAACCCTGATCACCGCTCCGGCCTGGCCACACACAGGCTCAGGGGAATTTTCCGCTGGACCGGGGCCCTCCTCGCGGTCGGCCCGGCGGCCTCCATAGCCCTTGCCCAGATCGACGCGGAACAGGCCTTCCACCGCGGATCGACCGCCTACCTGCAACAGCGCAATGACCTCGCTCTGGGTATCGTCGATGAGGCACTGGCGGAACACCCCGACGACCCGAAACTTCAGGACCTGAAAAAACTGCTCGAACAACAGCAGCAGCAACAACAGCAGCAGCAGGACGACCAGAAGCAGCAGCAGAAGCAAAACAGCAATCAGAACCAACAGCAGCAGGAACAATCGCAGCCGGATGCCTCCGACTCCGAGCAGCCGCAGGACCAACAGCAGCAGAACGCCGGCGAACCGGAGGATCAGGAGTCGCCCCCGGAGAATCCGGATCGGGACGACGCCGGCGAAGATCCGAACGACCGGGACCAGCCGCCGGGCGAGCGGAAGCCGGGCGAACAACCCGAACGACGCCGGCAACCTGAGAAGCGCAGCGGCAACGAGGAGCTCGACGCCGCCGATCCCCGGAAGGCCGAGGCCGACCCGGCCGAGGCCGAGACCGGCGCCGAGCCACCACCCGCCGGGGATGCGGACACGGCGGGACAGCCGATGCGCATGTCGACCGTGGAAGCGCGGCAATTGCTGGACAGCCTGCGTGAAACCGAGCGCCGACTGCCGCTGACCTTCTTCTCCGAGGAAGCGGGCGAGGGGCGCCAACCCGCCACGCCCAGACAGGATTGGTAATGATTTTTCGAATACAGCGCTTGCAAAATGGCCGGAGAACCCTGCTCCTTCTGGCGGCTCTGTGTCTCGCGGTCGGCATGCTGCCGGCCCGGGAGCCGGAGTTCACGTTGAACGCCCAGGCGACCTTCGCCCCGGCCTCCGTCGCCGACGGCCAGAGCAGCCGCTACACAATCCGGATCGAAGCAGAACTGACCTCGGGCACGTTCACGTCGCGACCAGGCATCACCGGCGTGCTGCCCGACGTTCCGGGGCTGGAACTCGAAGCTCGACCCCAGAGCACGTCCCAGAACATCACGATCATCAACGGACGGCAAAGGCGCCTGTTCACGATGACCCTGCCCTTTGCCGCCCTGGCCGAGGAGCCCGGCACCTACACCGTTCCGGCCTTCACGATTCGCTTCGGGGGCAAGGATGTCACCATCCCCGAGGCCACGCTGACCGTCACCGAGGCGGCGGAACGGCCGGACAGGGACCGGGATCCGCTCTTCCTTGACCTGGCCATTCCCCGGCAGAACGCCTACCTGGGCCAGGCGATCAAGGCCACGCTGCAACTCTATGTCGCGAGCGCAGTACCGGATGTCCGCCCGGGCGGGGTGGAAAAGCGCGGGGACGCGTTTTCCGAGGGGCAACGGGTGAACGAATTCATCCGTTCCCGCACCCGTCAGGGCGAGATCGACTACGAGGTGTTTGCCTACCCGGTGCTGCTGACCCCGCTGAAAACGGGAGAGCAAACCGTTCAATACGCGATGCGAGCCGAGGCGCTCCTGCCGACCAGCGGCAACCTGAACAACCAGCGTAACCGCTCGGGATCCCCGTTCAACGACCCCTTCTTCCGGCGCTTCGGCCTGCAGTTCAATCCGGACATGCAGTACCAGCGGCTCGAACTTCAGACTCCGGAGCACCGGCTGGAAATCCTGCCCCTTCCGGAGGACAACCGGCCGGCGGTCTTCTCCGGCGCGATTGGCCGCTTTTCCCTGAAGGCGTTTCCCGACACCAACGAGGTTCAGGTGGGAGACCCCGTTACCCTCACCCTGAGTGTCGTGGGGCGCGGTAATTTCGACCGCATCGCCCCACCCCCGGTCGCCGCCAAGAACGACGCCTGGCAGGTCTTTGATCCGGAAACGACCTTCGATGCCACCGACCCGCTGGGCTATTCGGGTGAAAAACGGTTTATCTTTACCCTCATCCCGCGCGAAGCCGGCACCACCGAACTCCCGCCGGTCGAGTTTGCTTATTTCGACCCGGACACGGAGTCCTACGAAACCCTGTCCACCGGGCCCATCCCCGTGCGCGTCCGGGCCAATCCGGGCTTCACCCCGGAAACAACCGGGAGCGAAACGCAGACCCTGGCCAAAACCGATCCGGAGGAACTGCCCGGATTGCAGCCGCTGGCCGGACTCGGGCCATCGGTGGGATCGCTTCGACCCCTGTTCCGCCAGGGATGGTTCCTCTGGGCGCAGGCCCTGCCGGCCCTGGCCCTCCTGGCTGCCGCCGGCTGGCGTCGCTACCACTTCAAACTGACCCGGGACATCGCCTGGCTGCGTAGACGCCTCGCCCAGCGGACCCTCCGCCAGGTGCGTCGGGATATCGACCGGGCGGCCCGCGAAAAGAATTCCCGGGACCTGATGGCCGCCGGCCAACGCGGCATCCGCGCCTGCCTCAGCCAACAGGTGGGCGACCGTGCCTATGCTTTGACCACCGACGAGGTGCTTGCCCAACTCGAGGGCCTGAAGATTCCCGAAGGCGACCGGGCGGCCGTGGCCGCCTTCCTCGGGCAGGTCGACGAAGCCTGGTATGCCGGTCGAACCTTCGAGGAAGATCTGCCGGATGCCCGTCAACTGCTGGCCCGCCTTCGCTCCCTGCAGAAGCTAACCGCCTGAAGCAATGGTATCCACGCGCACCCTCCTCTTTTGGCTGACGGCGCTGGCCGCGTTCGCTGGCACAGTTCCTGGCTTCAGCCGGACCGACCCGGCAACCGCCCGCGCCGCCGGCGCGACCGCGCTGGCGGCGGGTGACTGGGAAAAGGCGCGGGACGCCCTCGAGGCGGCCCGGGAAACCACCGGCAGCGATCCCGGCCTTCAGGCAAACCTGGGGCTGGCCTACCGCGAACTGGGTGAGACCGGGCGGGCCGTCCTGGCCTGGGAGCGGGCACTCGCCCTCCAACCCTGGCACTGGGAGGTGCGCGCTCTGCTGGATGACCTCCGGGACGCCCGCGGCTTGCCCGAGCCCGGCATGAACGCCCTGCGGTCCTGGGCCGGCTGGCTGCCGGAATGGCTGTGGACGATCCTGGCCTTTCTGTGCTTCTGGTGGCTGGTCTGGCGCCTGGTCCTGCCGCGTCGGTCCACCGGCCGGCGCCAGCCCTGGCTGGCTCTCCCGGTCTTTCTTCTCACCGGCGCGGGCTGCCTGTTCTGGATGATCGAGAGCGGGCGCGGCGTGGTGGTTTCGGACGACACACCGTTAAAAGTGGCACCGACCGCGGAAAGCCCGGCAGCGCTGACTTTGCCGGCCGGACGCACCGGCCGGGTGACCGACCGGTTTCAGGATCACGTTTCCGTCGTGTTGGATACCGGCGAACGGGGATGGTTGTCGGTCGAGCATTTTCACCTGATTCGTCCCGGCCCGGCCGACCGCGAGGCCGATAACACCCCAGGCCCGGCTTCCCCCGGATAGCCCGATGATCGCTTCCAGCGAATCCACCTACGACCGCCTGGTCGCCGCCCTCCGCGACCTGCATCGCATCAAATCCACCCTCGGCCTGCTGCATTGGGATCAGCAGGTCAACCTGCCGCCGGCCTCCTCCGACTTCCGGGCCGAACAGGTCGCAGCCCTCTCCGAACTGGCCTGGCGGGAGGCGGCGCGCCCCGAGATCGGCGACTGGCTCTGCGCACTGGAAAGCGATCCCGACCTGGATGCGGATGCCCGCGCCGTCGTAAAACGCGCCCGCCGGGATTACGAGGAAGTCACCAGACTGCCCGGCACCTTCGTCCGGCGAAAGGCGGAGGCCGGCAGCAAGGGTTATCATGCCTGGCACGAAGCCCGGTCCGCCTCCGATTTTTCCGCCTTCCAGGATGCGCTTCAGGAGCAACTGGACCTGGCCCGCGAACAGGCCGATCTCCTCGGCCATGCCGACCGGCCCTACGATTACTGGGTGGATCACTTCGACCCGGGCATGACTGTCGAGACCATCGACCGGTTGTTCTCCGCCCTCCAACCCGAGCTGCTGGATCTCGTTCAGACTATGACCGGATCGCCAAACCAACCCGATACCAGCTTCCTCCGCGGGTTCGACGTCGACCGGCAGGCGACCTTCGTCCGTGAGGTGATCGGCAGTCTGGGTTTCGACTGGAACCGCGGACGGCTCGACACCGCCATCCACCCCTTTTGCAGCGGCCACGCCGCGGACACCCGCCTTACCACGCGCTACCACCCGGACGTCCCGCTCGATTCGCTCTTCAGCTCGATCCACGAGGCGGGCCACGGCCTCTACGAACAGGGGCTCGACCCGGACTGGCTCGGCACCGCCCTGGGCAGCGCGGTCGGCATGGCTGTCCATGAGTCCCAGAGCCGGCTCTGGGAAAATCAGATCGGTCGCAGCCCGCACTTCTGGCAGTACTGGGAGCCCCGGTACCGGGTAGCCTTTGCCGGCAATCTGGACGGAGTGACCGCCGACGATCTATACCGGGCCATCTGTGCCGTATCCGTTACGCCGATACGCGTCGATTCCGACGAGGTCACCTACAACCTGCACATTATGCTGCGCTTCCTTCTGGAAAAGCAGCTGTTCGACGGCAGCCTCGCCGTGCGCGACCTGCCCGAGGCCTGGAACGCCCGTTCGGAGGAAATGCTCGGCTTCCGGCCGACATCCGATGCCGAGGGCGTGCTGCAGGACGTGCACTGGTCCTCCGGTGGCTTCGGGTATTTCCCCAGTTACTGCCTCGGCAACCTGCTCGCCGCCCAGCTGTGGTACAGCCTGCGCGCGGCGGTGCCCGACCTCGACGACCAGTTGGCGCGGGGCGAGACCGGCGCGGTCCTGACCTGGCTCCGGAAACATGTCCACGCCCGCGCCGCACGGTTCGACACGCAGGCCCTGTCCCGGGCGGTCACCGGCCAGCCCCTGGGCCACCACAGCCTGATCCGTTACCTCAGGGAACGCTACCTGCCGCTGTACACGTAAGGATCGGCGCTATCGCGCAATGCAGGCCCGGCTTCAACCGGGTGCCGCGCGGCCGCTTTTGCCGGTCCGGATAAGCAGCTATCCCAACCTCCTCACTTCTTCTTCGTATCGAGCGGCGTCACGCCCTTGAAATAGCCCTGGAGGTGCTCCTTGAAGTAAGCCAGCGCGTCGGGATCGAGGTGCCGTTCAGCCAGAGCTTCGAGGTCTCGGGTCGACAGGCGTCTGGAGCCTTCGGCGGAAGGGCTGTTGTTCGACTCACCCGGCACCGCCCGGTCGACCAGTTGTTGAAAATCAGCCTCCGGGGGATCGGCGGCGAACGCGGCTTCGCCTTCCGCTGCCGGGGAGTCCTCGGCGGGAGGCGGCTCGGGGGCGGTCTCCGACCGGGGTTCCCGGTTTTCCGCCGGTGCTGGCCGGACCTCGGACGTCGGTGGGGCCGCCGCCGGCTCTAGGCCGGCTTCATCCTTTTTTTTTTCGCCGGGCCGGCTTCCTCCGGCAGGCTGTCCGCGACCCGGGTCAGGTCCTGAATCAGCGCATCGATGGCCCGCGACCGGCTTTGTTCGGCCGCGCGGAGCAGCACGACCTCGAAATTGACCTTTTCGGAGAGCCCGCGCTGCACGCTGGTTTCCCCGGAGCGCAGCGCGTCGAGCATCCGGAGCAAGCGCTCGGATTCGAGCGACGGCCCGAGGACGGCGGTGGCCCCGCCCTTGCGAATGGCGTCGAGCAGGGCCTCCCGGATAACACGCTCCAGGTCGCCGAGGACCCGATAGAGGTCGCGCCCCTCGCCGGCCAGGCGGTCAACCCGCTCAATGATGGCGGAAAAATCGGCAGCGGCCATGGACTCGGCCAGCCCCTGGACCTCTTTCGGCGAGGCGAGGCCGTAGACATCGAGGACATCCTGATCGTTGATCTCGTTGCCACAGAAGGAAATCATCTGATCGAGGATGGACTGGGAGTCGCGCATGCCGCCGTTGGCGAGGCGCGCGATGGCGTGCAGCGCTTCAGGCGTGGCGTCGATGCCCTCGGCCTTGCAGATCTGAGCCAGTTTCCGGGCGATCAGGTCCTCGGAAATGGGGCGGAATTCGAAGCGCTGGCAGCGCGAGGTGATCGTCGCCAGGACTTTCTGAGCCTCGGTTGTGGCAAAGATGAACTTCACGTGCGACGGCGGTTCTTCCAGCGTTTTGAGCAGGGCGTTGAACGCGCCCTGCGACAACATGTGCACCTCGTCGATGATATAGATCTTGTAGGTGCCCTCGGCCGGGGCGTACTGGCACTCCTCCCGCAGGTTCCGGATGTTGTCGACACTGTTGTTGGACGCCCCGTCGATCTCGATGACATCCATGCAGCTGCCGTTCATAATGGCCTTAGCGATGGGGGTCTCGTCGTCCGGTTCGGGGTTGGGACCGCCCTCCGCGTTGAGCGCCTTGGCGAAGAGGCGGGCGGTCGTCGTTTTCCCGGTTCCGCGCGGCCCCACGAACAGGTAGGCATGCGCGATCCGGTCATGCGCGATGGCGTTTTTCAGCGTGCGGACGATGTGGTCCTGGCCGACAATTTCGTCGAACTGCTTCGGCCGCCAGCGGCGGGCAATGACCTGATATCCGGAAGAAACGGGCACGCCGTTGAGTCAATGCGGAGAGCCCGGCGGGAGCCAATATAAAATGGTCGAGGGTCGAGGGGGTCGAGGGTCGAGGGGGTCGAGGGGGTCGAGGGTCGAGGGGGTCGAGGGCGCCTATTGCTTGCTTCTGGGATTTCGGCCTAGCGACCGGATAAGGTCGGCGAGCGTTCTGGAAAGGCTATCTGCGCGAGTCATGAGTTCATGATGGGATTCGTCTGACAGGTAGGCTTCGTCGTTTGCCAGGAATGCCTGAGAAACCATTTCCATCAGTGAGCCGAAAGCGATTTCCAAGAATCGACAGAAATCCGCATCGGAGTTTCTTCCAGATCCTTCAGCAATATTGGAAGAGATGGATACTGAAGCCCGACGTAATTGGCTGGTCAGTCCGAAGGCTTCCTCAGAAGGAAACGACCGGGTCCATTCGTAAATGAGTCGATTTAAAGCCCTTGTTTCCTGCCATATATCCAACTTTTCAAACCGGAAAACAGGGCGGTGTCTAAATTCCTTCTCCATTCCTCCCATGTGGGAGAGTTTATTCAGCATCCGCTCCGAAGCCAGCTCCTTCTTCCTTAAAGCCCCCTCGTCCCTCGTCCCTCGACCCCAAAACACAAAAAAGGCCAGGCACCCCACGGCACTCCCGGATCGTCGCGACCGCTGCTCCCTTCCGGGCCTGACGGGGTTAACGCGACCGGTGATGCATGGGACCCGGCCAAGGGGGTACTTTCAGGAAATCGATCGGGGCTTGGCAACCGTTTTCCGGTTGGGCTGCCAGCGGGGCCGGATTGTTTTGGGGTTGAAAGCCGTTTCGCCTGAGCGGACAAACGAGGCAGCGCCGCTGCACGCGCTCTCCTCCTTTCTCGCACATGGGCAATTCCTTCGGCACCCTGTTCCGCATCTCCACCTGGGGCGAAAGCCACGGGGTCGGGGTCGGCGTCGTCATCGACGGGTGTCCGCCGCGGATTCCCATCACCCGGGAAGAAATCCAGGCGGAGCTCGACCGGCGGCGTCCGGGCCAGAGCCGGATCACCACGCCGCGCAAAGAGGCGGATTCGGTGGAAATTCTCTCCGGGGTGTATCAGGGCAAAACCCTGGGGACGCCCCTTGCCCTGCTGGTCCGCAACAAGGATCACGATCCCTCCGCCTATGACGCGATGCGCGACACCTATCGCCCCTCGCACGCGGACTACACCTACCAGGCCAAGTTCGGTTTCCGGAATCCGGAAGGCGGCGGTCGCAGCTCCGCCCGGGAAACGATCGGTCGCGTGGCGGCCGGTGCCCTGGCCAGAAAAATTCTGGGCCTGAGCGGGGTCACCCTTCGTGCCTTCATCACGCGGATCCACGACATCGAAATGGGGGACCTGCCGGACCCGCTCCCTGCGCTGGAGGCGGTCGAGGCCACCGCCGTCCGCTGTCCGGACCTCGAGGCCGCGGAAAAAATGATCCGCCGCATCAAGGCCATGCGGAACGCCGGCGACTCGGTCGGCGGGGTGATTCAGTGCCGGGTGCGCGGCCTGCCTCCGGGGCTCGGCGCGCCCGTGTTCGACCGCCTGGAGGCCGATCTGGCCAAAGCCATGCTCTCGCTGCCCGCCACGAAGGGCTTTGAGGTCGGCAGCGGCTTCGCCGGGACGTACCTCACCGGCTCGGGCCACAACGATTTATTCGAGCCGGACGGCCAGGGCGGTATCCGGACCGCCACGAATCGGTCGGGCGGGGTCCAGGGCGGGATCACCAACGGGGAAGACCTCTATTTCAATGTCGCTTTCAAACCGACGGCCACCATCCGCCAGGCCCAGGCGACGGTCGACGCCTCCGGGCAGGCCACCTCGATCGAGGGCAAGGGCCGTCACGATCCCTGCGTCGTGCCGCGCGCCGTGCCGATCGTCGAGTCAATGGCCGCGCTGGTGCTGATCGACCACTGGATGCGCCACCAGGCCCAGACCGGCTCCTTCCCGGCAGACGGTGCCCAACCCGACCGACCGTCGTGACCGAGCGCCCGCGGCTCTATTACTTTATCGCACCGCCGACGACCGGCCGGGACCCCCTTCTGGCCGATCTGGTCGACAGCACTTTCGATCCGGAGGAACCGGTCATCCTGCTGGAGGAGCCCGGCGATCCCCTGGCTCCGGAAATCCGCTCGAGTCTGAAAGGACGGCCCGGCACGGTCATCGTTCCCTGGCGGTTCGATGCCGCCACTCACCGGTTTACCACGGAGGCACTCAACCCCGGCGCCGGAACCGGTGAGGAGACCCTCCTTGCCCTGCCCGACGGCGCCGGCCCGCTGGTCGACCAGCTCGAGGGCCTGCAGGGCTTCCTGCGTCGGATGGATTTCCGGCTGGCCCGGATCGTCTGCCTGCTGGATTGCGGGCTGGCGGCGGAGGACGACCAGGCGCTGGCGTTCTACAAGGCCTGCATCCACTTCAGCGATGTGATCCTGCTGACCAACCGGAAAGCCGCCGGCAACGCCTGGGTACAGCAATTGCTCAGCCGCTACGAAAAAGAGCACCTGCCCGCCCGGTTGATCCTCATGAAAAAGGGTAAGGTGGAGAATCCCGCCGAGGTGATGGATCCCACCGCCCGGCGTCTGTCCCAACTGTTCGAAGAGGACTACCCCGGCGCCGACGGACGACCGGCCTGGGCCGCAGGCCTGCCCGATGACGTCATCATCGAGGACGAGGCCGGGGAACCGCTGGATGAGGACGATGACGACACGCCCGATGTCGATCCCTACCTGGAACGCCGACATGAGGGGGGACCGCGCCGGCTGCCCCTGCCCGATATCCGAGCCGTGCTTCAGCGCGCCGGACGGTTGCCCGACGGTTAATTTCGAGTGAACCGCTATTTCGGTGTGGACGGCTACTGCCGACGCCTTCACTAATGATTCCATGGTGAGGTATGCTGTGTGTGCCCGGTTCCTCTTTCCCCGGCCCTGGTGGTGGCTGCTCGGATTGCTGGTGGCCGGCTCCCCGCTCGCAGCGGAAGCGGCATGGCGGACGTTCACCGATAACAACGGGCGGACTCTTCGAGCCGAGATTCTCGACACCCCGGCGCCTGACAAGGTGACCATCCGTCGCGACGACGGTCGTGTCTTCCGGGACCTGAATGTGGGCCTCTTTTCGGCCGACGATCAGGCCCATATCCGGCAGTGGCGCGAAGAGCGTGTGAAAGCGCTCGATGAGGCCGACCTGACCCCGGACGCCCGCCTCGATATCCGGGTGCTGCGCCGACGCGACGACGACCTGAACAACTACGGCAACATCGACGACCGTGAGGTCGCTTACCTGCCCAGAGTCAGAATCACCAACGAGGAGGTGGAGCGGACCTTTACCGGCGTAAAGGGTACGCTGGTCTTCGTCGGGGAAAGTGTGCTGGACGGTCGTGTCTACAAAATCATCGACCGACAGTCGTTTACCCTCGATCTGCCCCGCCGGGAAACGACCGAGTGGACCGGTAAGCCCTTCGAAAACAAGTACGATGACGACGGCACGAATGGCTATGCCTTCGGCTACAAGTATGAGGGCTATCTCCTCGTGCTGAAGAATCGCCAGGGCCAGACCGTTCAGTTGAAGGCCTCCCGCAGTGCCTGGGAGAAACGCCCCGGTCCGCTGTTGCGGGCCAGCACCCGATCCGCCTACGACGGGGACTTCCTGCGGAAGCAACAGGAGCCGGTGTATACGCGAAATTGACTTGGCGACGGACGGGTCATCCGACCGTTGACAAACAACCCCCGCCTGCCCACGTTTTCGCTTTCGCCGTAGCCCGTCCGGGCTGACGCCGCTCGCTCAGGTGGTGGAATTGGTAGACACGCTGTCTTCAGGTGGCAGTGTCCTTTGGACGTGCGGGTTCAAGTCCCGCCCTGAGCACCAACCTTTGCGCTCACTGCGTTCGCGCTTCGGATGGCAGGCCCGGTGGTTCCAACCCTTGACGGAGAGCGACCGGAAGTGTGCCGGGAATAAAGGTGGGACGATCGCTTTCCGGTCTGTGAGATCACCCCCAACCGAAACGGCATACGTGTCGTCCGTGAATCAGCTCAATCACCCCTCCGTAGTCATGTCTCTTCACCCAAACTCCCTGCCTTGTTTTCTCAGCCTGCTGCTTGCACTGTCTCTTCCCGCCGCAGCCGCGGAAAGCGACCGGGCCGATCGACCCGGACCATCGGCAACCTCCAGCCTGAGCCCGTTGAACCCGGATTCCGTCAAGGAGGCGATATCCGGTTATGATCCAGTCGCCTACCACACCGAGGGCAAGGCCCTTGAGGGAAAGGCTGAGCACACCCTTCTCTGGGACAAAAAGCGCTGGTACTTCGTCTCAGCAGCCAACCGTGCCCGCTTCGATAAAGATCCCCAGCGCTATGCGCCTCAATATGGTGGCCACTGCGCCTGTGCGGTCGCCATGGGGCATCGCCTCCCGGGAGATCCCCGCATCTTTCGCATCGAGGATGGCAAACTTTACTTTTTCCACACCAAAGACATGCGGTCGCTCTGGGACAACCACCAGCCCGAATTCCGCCGGAAGGCCCGGAAAAACCACGTCTCGCTGTTTTCCGTGGATTTCTGAGCCAGGTCCGGAAAGGTAAGGGATTTGCGGTGCCCCTCCGCGTTTGCCGATCACCCTGCTGCGACGAACCCACACGGGAGAGGGCGTCCCGAAAACGACCAGCCGGTGAGTGGACCCGGGCCTCCAGGGGGCTGACCGATCGCCCTTGACCACAAGGCCACCCTCCTCAGCCCTTCACGCCGCCGAGCTGGATGCCGGCAATGAGCTGTTTCTGCATCACGATGAAGAGGATGATGAGCGGGATGACGTTCATCACGGTGGCGGCCATGATGAGCTCGGTCTGCTGACCATACTGCCCCTGGAAGCTGAGCAGTCCGATGGGGATCGTGCGCAGGTAATCATCCTTGATCATGACCAGCGGCCAGAAGAAAGACTGAAAATTCCCGAGGAAGGTGAAGATGGCAAGCGTGACCAGACCCGGCCGCGCCAGCGGCAGAATCACATCCAGAAAAATCTGCAGGTGATTGGCGCCGTCGATCTCGGCCGCCTCGTCGTAGCTGCGTGAGATGCCCAGCATGAACTGCCGGAGCAGGAAGGTGCCGAACGCGCTGAAGGCGGCCGGGATGATGAGCCCGGCATAGGTGTTCACCAGGCCCAGGCTGACCATGATCTGGTAATTGGGCAGCATGAGCACCATGCCCGGAATCATCATAGTGGCCAGATAGAGCAGGAAACACTTGTCGCGGCCGGGCCACTGCAGGCGGGCGAAGGCATAGGCGGCCATCGCACTGGTCAGGGTCTGCAGGACGGTGACCCAGGTGGCGATGAACAGGCTGTTGAAATACCACTTGGGGAAATTGAGATCGAGGAGCTTGCCGGTGAACGGATCCGGTTTCTGGCGCAGGACGATGGCGTAGTTCTCTGGCTGGGGGATCTCCGGCAGGAAAGAGAAATTCTGGATCTCCGAATGCGGCTTGAGGCTCGATCCGAGCATCCAGAGAAAGGGCAGCACCATCAGGATCGCGATGAGGATCATCAGGACGTGGCGCAGGAGGGTTTTGACGTCTTCCCAATACATGTCAGTCGTTGGCCCCGCTGCTGCCGTATTTCCAGTTCACCAGGGTTAGGCTGAAAATGAGGATGAACAGGACCCAGGCGACCGCCGAGCCGTAGCCGAGATCGAGCCGCTGGAAGCCCATGGTGTAGATGTAATAGGCAAGCGTGGTGGTCGCCCCGGCCGGCCCGCCTTCGGTCATCAGGCGCGCCTGTTCGAACCCGCCCTGCAGGCCCATGATCACACCCATCACCACGATGAAGAAGGTGGTCGGGGCGAGCTGCGGAAAGGTGATGTGGCGAAACTTCTGCCAGGCGCTGGCGCCGTCGATGTCTGCCGCTTCATAAAGCTCGGGCGGGATGTTCGAAATGGCCGCCAGGTAGAGGATCATGTTGTTGCCGCCGATGCCGGCCCAGATCCCCATGATCATGATGGCCTCGCGGGCGCCGAAGCCGAAACCGCCGTTGTTGAAGTGGTCCGGCAACGGCAGGAAGCCGAGGAGCGACTTGGTGCTGGTCAGCCAGCGCGGGCCGGACCAGTCCTGGCCAAGCAGGCTGCCGAAGTTTTCGATGGCCTGGTTGATGAGCCCGTAGTTGGGATTGTAGAGCTGCGTCCAGAGCAGGATGGTGGCTGCCCCGGCGGTGAAGTGCGGCAGGTAGTAGAAAACCCGATACGCCATGCTGCCGTATCGCAGGCCGAGGGCGGCGGTCAGCCCGAGGAAACCGAAGAGATAGGCGCCGTCGGCCGATCCTCCGAGGCCGTAGATCGCCGCGATTCCCAGAAAGAAGAGGAGCGACACCCCGGCCAGGGTGCTGCGCGCGCCATAGGTTTCGAACCTGAAGTGCGAGGACAGGAAAACCGCGAGAAAGAGCGAACCGGCGATGGTGATGGGCAGCGCCAGCATCAGGTAGACCGTGTTGTACAGGTAGTAGTAAAACTGCCCGTCGGTCAGCAAATCGGTGAAGTTGGCGAGGCCGATGAACTCCAGAGGCACCGAGGGTCGCAAACTCCAGGTCGTGAAGCTGCCGAAAAAGCTCAGGATGACCGGGAAAAAGGTGAAGGTCAGGAAGCCCAGCAGGTTGGGCAGCAGGAAGAGGATCGCCGTGATCACGGCCGTCCGGTTACGGCTCCGCATGTCGCTCATGACCAGGGTTCCCCCGTCTTTTCGAGCCACAGCTCCTGCAGGTGGGGCGAGCGGTCGATGTTGCGGCGCATCAGCCGCTCGAGTTGGCGCTGGGCGTCGCGCAGCACCTGTTCGACCGTGATATCCGGATCCGCCTCGATCCGGCTCCACTGCTTTTCGAGTTCGGTTTCCACGTCGAAGCTCAGGAGAAACGGACTGGTGCGCGGGACCATCCCGAAATCCATCGATTGCACGGTGTTTTTGTGCATCTCGGGGACATTGAATTCAGGGGGGCCCTCGGCAAGCCCGAGGTTGGCGTACGCCGGATTGCCGGGCAGGGCGTCGTGGCTGGAATTGATTGAGCGACTGTACTCCGGACCCGCCAGATAGGCGATGAAGTCTGCCGCCATTTCCTTGTTCTCGGACCGGCTGTTGATGGCTGCCGCGCGGGTGTTGATCAGGTAACTGGGGGCGCCGACGTCGGTGAAATGGGGCAGCAGGGTCGAGCCCAGACGCAATACCTCCGGCTTGGGACCGTCCGGATCGTCCTCCCACTTGGCGAGCTGCCGCTTTTGCGTCTGGAGCGCCCGCTGGAAACCGATGATGGACCACTTGCCCAGGTTGAGCATGGCGAAGTTACCGGTCGCAAACTGGTTGACGGAGCCCCCGCCGCCCCAGCCACCCTGGGTCATCATGCTCTTCAGTTCGAGCGAGGAGACCTGAACCTCATGCTTGTAAATCAGGTCCCGACACTGGCGGAACACCTCCCGCATGGCCGGGGTGTCGATCAGGAGTTCGGTACCGTCCTCGGAAAAATACTGCGCTTTCCGGAAAGCCACCATGTTCTTCCAGTCAAAGCCGAGGATACCGTAGATATTAGCCGATTCGTCGGTCAGTTCTCTGGCCAGTGCCAGAAACGCCTCCCAGGACATCGATTCATGAGGCTCGGGATAGGGCACCCCGAACCGGTCGAAGACGTTTTTGTTATAGATCAGGATGTTGACGTTGATGTTGGCGGGGTAGCCCCACTGGCCGCCATTGAAGATCAGGCCGTCGCGTGCGGCCGGCCAGAGATCGTCCGCGTCATAGGCCTCCGCCTGGGGTAACTCGCTGAGATCCTGGGCGATCCCCGCTTCCACGATCGATTCGAGCTGGGCCAGGTTGAAGGTATCGAAAATATCCGGCCCCACGCCACTGGCACTCTGGACGATGATCTTCTCGACACCACCGTTGCCGTAGTCGAGGACCAGCCCGCGGCCCTCGCCCAACTCGTTGAAAAGCTGAATCTGCTCCTGACGGGCCGGATTGTTGTCCGACACCCAGACCAGACGGGTAATGCCTTCAGGCGGCGGTTCCGGCTTGAGGACCAGCGCCAGGACACTCCAGGCCGTCAGCAGGCTCAGGGCTATGACTAGAAAGCTTTTCAACGCGGGGATTAACTAAACGGGGGTAACAGGGGAACCGCTGTTCACTGCGGACGTACGGAGACAACCTGCCGGTTCCGGGAGCGTAATGACAAGTCGTTATATCCGACCGCACATCACAGCCCGGGTTTCGAAGGGAAACCGGGAGGGAACTCAGGCGTCCGCCCCCCCTGCCTGCCGGCCGTACGCTTGCCGCCACGCGGTCGGGCTCATCTCCGTGCCCGCCCGGAACTGACGGGAAAAAGTAAACGGGTCCGGATACCCGCTCCACTGGCCGACCAAGCTGACCGGCAGGTCAGTCTCCCGGAGCAGACCTTTGGCACGGTTCAACCGTTCCCCGTTCACCAGACGGGTGAAGGATGTCCCGCAGGTTTCCCGGACAACATGACTGGTCCGGGAGGAAGACAGGCCGAGATGGCGGGCCAACGCCGCGAGCTGCGGGCGCTCCAACAGGTAGTCGCGAACCCAGCGCAGGATACGCGTGCGTCTGTCCGGCCAGGCTGATTCCGGCACCGCCCGGTCCAGCCCCTGCATGAGCCCGATCCCGATAAGGCGGGCCCAGTCGGCACCGGCTTCCCCGGACAACCGGTCCGGCAGGGCCGGTACGGGCGTATCCGTCGCGATCTTCGACCGCGCTCCCGGTGCGCGCCACTGCCCCAGAAAGAGGATGGCGACCAGACGGTCGCCGCGGTGGAGCGGAACAACCCATTCCGCGAGCCCGTTCCAGCAGCGGTGGAGAAAAGGACGAGTACGGCCCGCCGCACGGACGTGAACGGTTCCCCGGCAGTGCCGGATACACCGGTTGCAGAAGGCTTCACGGCAGGCAGCCGACCGCTGGTGCGATCCCCAGGCGGGTGCCAGACCGGACGGACTGGGAGCCCCCAACCAATGAAGCGTGGCCCGGAAACCGCCCGCCCTTTCCATGGCCCCGAGCCAACGGTCGGCCGACCCTGATTCGGTTGTTGCTCCCATATTTGATGTATCCTGGCAAAAACAGCATGATTTATCAAACAATTGGCAGCCTTCCCCATGCGCCTCTTCTAAACATGCAGGTATACTCCGCTTATGAACGCTCTTGGCATCCCTCTCATCGATTGCGACATCCACCAGAACGAGCCGGATGCCGAAACCCTGTACGCCTGTATCGAGGAGCCCTACCAGCGCGAGATCCGCAAACAGGGCCCACGACCGATGGGCAGTGGGATCCGTTTCGAAGATGGCGGCCTCCGCCGTGAATTGATCCAGGACGACGGCAAGCACGGCGGGAACCACTACCCGATCCTGAAGAAGGAGTTGCTGGACCGCTACGGCCACCGCTTCGGCCTGCTCAGCAGCAGCACCCACGCAACCTCCGGCCAGCCCGATCCGGACTACGCCATGGCCCTCGCCCGCGCCTACAACAAAATGACGGCAGACCACTGGCTGCCTCAGGACGACCGGCTCATGATGGCCGTCACCGCGGCCGCGCAGGATCCCGTCGCTTCGGCGCGCGAAATCGAGGCCTGGGCCGGGCATCCTCAGGTAAAGGCTGTCGCGATGGCTGCCACGGCCGGGCGCACCCCGCTGGGCCACCGCTGGTTCTGGCCGCTCTTCGAAGCCTGCGAGAAGCACGGCCTGCCGCTCCACCTCCATCCCTCCACGACGGCGGTGATCGCCAACCACGCCAGCATGGCGAGCGGGATGGCCACCAACTACCTGCAGAGCCACTGCGCCCTGCCGCAATTCTACCAGAGCGACCTGATCAGCCTGGTCCTGGAAGGCACCTTTGAGCGCTTCCCCGGCCTGAAAGTGATGATGATCGAGGGCGGCGTCACCTGGCTTGCCCACCTGCTGTGGCGAATGGACAAGGAGTTCAAGGGCCTGCGGCACCAGGCACCCCTCCTCAAGCGCCTGCCGAGCGACTACGTGCGCGACCATATCGTTCTCGGGAGTCAGCCGCTCGAAGAACCGGACCGCCCGCGTCAGCTCGTCCAGCTCTTCGACATGATCGGCGCGGACGATCTGGTCGTCTACTGCAGCGACTTCCCGCACTTCGACTTCGATCCGCCCGATGTCCTGCGCGCCTTTCCCGAGGAAAGCCTGAAGAAGATTTTGCACGACAACGCCGCCCGCCTGTTCGGCCTGCCGACACTGGAGGAACTGGAGGCTGAATCAGCGACCCCGGAAGTCGAGTCCGCCGGTCAGGCCTGACGGGTGGCGAGCCGGAGATGCCAAAATCAGCCCGTGTATGCCTCGATTTTCCCCGTACCGCGCCGCTTCAGCAAGCGACCGTGGCGGCGCGACTCGTTTACCCAGTTGGACTCCCCGGGCGACTTCCGCTCGCTCGCTGAAGCAGCGCGGTACGGGCACGGCCGCCTGTAACATCGAAAGCAACCTGAATCCCAAGCGCTGATGGCTGATTGGATCACCCTTTTTCCGGCCGACGACGTGGCCGAAGGCGATCGCCGGATCGTGACCGTGGGCAAGCGTGAAATCGGCGTCTTCCACGAGCCCGAGGGCTGGTTCGCCTGCATCAATGTCTGCCCGCACGCGGCTGCGCCGATCTGCCGCGGCTGGGTGGAATCCTGCCTGACCGCCGAGCCCTTCACCGACGGGTCCGACCGCTCGGGATCGGCTCGTCTCCGTCTGGACGCCACCCGCAAAGTCCTCCGCTGCCCCTGGCACCACTGGGAGTTCCACCTCGACGACGGCTCGCCGGTCGTCCCCATGAAACGGAAACTGAAGACCTACCCGGTCCGCGTTCGGGACGGCCAGGTCGAGGTCCAGGCCTAGTCGCGTATCCGAATCTCCGATACACGGTCGAGCAGGCGCCCGATGGGCGGGGATATGACGGCGTCGACCCGCTTACTGAAGGCGAGCAGGACGATGAGGACGACGCCAGCCAGCAGGAAGACGAAATTGCGCAGGTAGTGGTCGGTCGACTGAGTCTGCAGCACGCCGAGCAGGAGGGTCGCGACGGCGGAAACCAGACCCGCATTTCCGAGCAGGATCAAAAGCCCGATGACCTTCCGGCGGGCGGGATGGCTGACTACCCGCTCGGCCTCGTTCGTGGTGAAGCCCGCCCCGGAGAAAGCCGAGCGGGCCTGAAACCGGGCGAGGTCCTTTGACAGCCCCGTCTGCATCAGCGCGATGGAGGCCACACGGGTAACCACCAGCGACAGCGCGATGATCACCAGAAAGGTTCCGAATGCGACCATTGCCTCAGCATCACCCGGAAGGGTCTATAAACCAAGAGCGGGCTGTGGCCCGAAACCCGGGCTCATGCGCTGCGGGCGTCGCAAGCTACGCCCCTACGGCTGGATGCCCACCGCGGTGCATGGTTCCTTCATTCCATGGAGGGCGGAGGGCGAATCTCTGAGCCGCCATCGGTTAACGACCCTCGAGGCACGGCAGTCGTCCATAGGCCGACCCTCGAGCGGTTTTCACAACGGCCAGGGCCAGGATCGTCAGGTAAGGGGGGGATGCTTGTTTGAAATCCTGAGCGAGTCGACGGGCTGCGCCCGCGCTGCCATGGCTCTGCTTTGCATCCAAAAAATGACCGAACACGGCGGTGCCCGCCGGGCAGAAAACCGGGCAGGCACCTGGGAGGCCGTGTGTTTTGATTGGCAGGGAAATCCCCGAGCCGGGGCTCAGGTATCGCCGATACGCGTGCGGCGTCTGCGAATCAAAAGGATGGCCAGCGGAATCACGAGGATAAGGGCCGCGTGCTCGGGTTCGGGAATGGCGGAGATCTGGAGTCCATTAAAGACTAAAGAGCTACTAATCGCGGTGAAGTTCGTTGGGGCGCTCCCCCACGTCCCACGGATTTCATTGCTGGCAGCGGGGCCGTTCCCGTTGGTACCCGTGCCGGATGCAATGTTGCGGAAAACAACATACTGATGACCCTCCGTAAGGGTTGCGGGCGCATTACCTGAAAGCGTGTAGTCCGATTCTTTGGTAACGCCGTCTACCGTAAACGTGCCACCGAAGTTAGCTCCGGAAATGCGTACCGAACCATAGAAATAAAGGTCGTAGCTCTTGGTGGAATCCAACCCACCAATCACAAAATTTCTGCTATTCGCGTCGGTGTGATTGTTGAATTTATAATCCCTGAAAAGGTCGTTTTTATCCGCCGGATAGCGTCTTCCGCCCCAACTGGCTCCAGACGATGGATCCTCTCCATTTTCGAAAGCCCCTTGTTCCCCTGCCTGGAAGGTAATCGTCGTAGCACTACCTTGCGTATCAACAAGTGGGCTCGAGGTACTCGTGCCGGTGATAATATTCCATTGGTCGCCCGTCTGCCCGACCGCTGCAGCGCCTGAGAAATCGTACTGAGTACCCCCGCCATTTAAATCCACATTTACAAGGGTTTGTGCCGACAGCGCCGGCAGGAGCCCCAGGAGGGCGGCGAACCAAAGCAGGGCAGGCACCGGCTGGCGGGCTCCCGAACGCATCAACGACAGGTAAGACAGCATGGGGTAAGGGGGTAAGGGGTTGGCCGGAAAGCTTGTTCCGACTAGAAACCGTTGTTAACCAGGCGCCTTTAAGGTTGCGATGCCGACCTGCTGCACCTTGTTTCATCGCATTCGATGATTCGGCTGGTGGACATAGCGGCGCGGGCGGGGGTCTCGCAGACGACGGTGAGTCGGGCGCTGCGGAAGGACCGGCGGATTAAGCGCTCGACGCGCGAGCGGATCGAGCAACTGGCGGAGGCGATGGGTTACCACCGCAACAGCCTGGTGGCTGGCTTTCAGGCGGAGCTGAAGAACAGTCGACGTGGGGGGGAGCGACCCAATCTGCGGGCGGTGGCGCAGAAAGCCGGTGTGTCGCCGGGCACGGTGTCTCGTGCGCTGGGCCGGGATGCGGACAAGGTATTGCCGGCGACCCGAAAGCGGGTGGAGGCGGCAGCGGCTGAATTGGGCTATGCGGTCCATCCGCTGCATCGTCAGTTCGCCCAGTCGTTACGGCGGGGTCATGCCCGGGCCCCGACCGAGACGCTGGCCTTTCTTGGTCATTGGCCAATGCCTGATGGCTGGACGGGCCATCCCATATTCCGCCGTTACTATGAAGGGGCACTCAATCAAGCCAGGGCCCAGGGATTCCGGGTGGACCACTTCATGTTTCACAACCCGGAGATGTCCCCCGAGCGACTCAGTCAAATTCTGGAGACCCGTAATATCCGCGGCTTGTTGTTTTTTCCCCACAAAATGATCGGACCGAGCGCGCCCGTTCCCAGCGGCAAGTTCTGTGTCTGCACCATGGCGCCCTCGGTTTACCAGGCCGATCAGCACCGGGTAACCCTCGACCTGATGCAGAATCTCTACGACGCGCTGCTGCACTTGTTGTCGACCGGAGCCAGACGAATCGCGGTGCTGCCGCAAAACTGTCTCGCCGATCCCTGGTCCGGGATACAATTTCAGGCCGCCACTTCCCTGCTGGAAAAGGATCCCAAAGCCCACGATTTAAAGGTGCGCATCATTCCCGTCGGTCCTGAACGGCCAAAACAGCTTCAGGAGCGCGACTGGGACGGGATCCTTCACGAGTTTAACACGCCGGCTGAATGGGAACAGTTTCGCGAGGATCAAGGACTGGGGGCGATCCACCATCGCTCATTCAATTGGAATCCCGCGTGGCAGGGCTATCCCGGCATGGATCAGAATTTCGAGCGGATCGGTACCGTGGCCGTTGATTCGCTGATCGCGCGGATCTGGACCGTGCGTGATCCGGCCAGCGATCCACCCCGGTTGACGCTGATCCGGGGAACCTGGCACGAGGGATAACAAATCCTCCGGGGGGACCGGGGTTACCGCCGAACCTCCAGCGAATTTCACAACGTCCAGAGCCGGCACAGGCAAGTAGGGGCGTTGCTTGCGACGCCCGCCTGAGCCATCCGCAAGGCGACGCGCGCAGCCGACTGGTCCGGCGGCATGCCGCGAGCGGCAGCCCTACAGCCAGCTGGCTGAAAACCGAACCGCGCATTCCTGTTAGTCAGGGCTCCATCGCTGTGTTAGGATCAAGAAATGGCTCTTAAAACCAAGCCACAGCTGTACCTCGCCATTCATTCGGGAAATCCCATGTTCTGGGAGATCGACGGTGAGCCGGTGCTCCTCCTGGGCGGGTCGAAGGAAGACAACCTGTTTCAGATCGAGGACCTCGAGCAGCACCTCGACACGCTGGTTGGCTGCGGAGGCAACTACGTCCGGTGCACACTCAGCTCCCGTGATCCGGGTGATGTCTGGCCGTTCGCTCAGGATCCGAAAACCGGGCTCTACGATCTGGAGCAGCCGTCCCGGGAATACTGGCGACGGGTGGAACGCCTTCTGGCGCTGACCGCCGAACGCGGCATCGTGCTCCAGTTCGAGTTGTGGGACCGGTTCGACTTCGTCCGGGAGCCCTGGCAGAGCAATCCCTTCAATCCGAAGAACAACCGGAATTATTCGGCTGAGGAGTCCGGGCTGCCTGAGGAGATCGACAGCCATCCGGGGAAAAACGAGAACCGTTTTTTCTACACGGTTCCGGAACTGGACAACAACACGTTCGTCCTGCCGCATCAGGAGCGGCACATCGACCGCCTCCTCGAAGTCACCCTGCCCTACCGGCACGTGCTGTTCTGCATGGATAACGAGACCGCGGGTAGCCCGAAATGGGGCGCCTTCTGGGCGCGCTATCTCCGGGCCAAGGCGGAAGCCGCCAACCGGCGGATCCACTGCACCGAAATGTGGGACAACTGGGATATCACAGACGCCGAGCATGAACAGACCTGGCGCCATCCCGAGCTCTACACCTTCTGCGATGTATCCCAGAACAACCATCTCGAGCCCAAGCTGCATTGGAAACGCCTCATGGCCTTTCGGAACAAGATCCTGGATAGCGCCACCCTGCGGCCCATCAACTGCGTCAAGGTCTACGGGTCCGACCAGGGCATACACGGTCGGTCCAAAGCCGAGGCGCTCGCCCGATTCACCCAGTGCGTCTTCGGGGGCTGCGCGGCCGTCCGGTTTCACCGCCCTGACGCCGGCATCGGGCTGAACGAATCAGCGCAAACCTGGATTCGCAGCCTGCGGGATCTCAGCGACCAACTCGGCTGGTTCGACAGCGAACCCATTTTCGAACAGCTTTTCCCGGCTCATGCCGATGCGCAGGTGGTCGGCTATGGCCGACTGCCCGGCAAAGCCGCCGTCGCCTTCATCACGCCGGAATTGGCCCACCTGGCCACCGGCCTGCCGCCGACTTCACCCGTCTCCGTCCGCTGGCTCGACCTCGCCCGGCACAAGTGGGAGGCCGAACAGACGCTTGAAGTCGATCAGGCCAGTCGCCTCGCTCTCGACCCACCCAGTTCGGACACCACCTGGGTGGCACTGCTGCGGAAAGGTTGAGGGTTATGGAGTTAGTGAGTTAAAGAGTTAAAGAGTTAAGGGGTTTCAGGGTTGGGAGGTTTGAGCCTCGCGACGCCGGATTGCATCCTGCCGCACCGAGCGTCGACTGAAGGTGCTGCCCCCCTACGCGGCACAAGCCGTAGCGCGCTGCTTCAGCGAGCGGAACCCGGTTTGGGGTTCGCGGCTTTCCGTTTGAATTTCAACTTCCCTTCGCTTGCTGAAGCGGCGCTCTACGGGGAATTCCTCGGCTGTTCCGCCCCTTTCGCGAATCAGGCTGCGTGCCGCCGTGGCGCCGTGCGCGGCCCCTACCGATCTACTCCCTATCCGCGTGGGACCAGGCGGGCCCAGAGCTGGCGCTCGATGCGGCCGGCGGAGTAGCTGGCGCGGGGGTGCAGGTCGATGGGATCGTCGAACACGAGATCGCCGGCCCGCACCAGATGGGCCAGAGCCAGCGGCGTGTGGATAAGCGCGTGGTTACGGCCCAGACAGACATGGGAACCCCCGCCGAAGAAACCGAAGGACTTGGGCACGAAGCGCTGTTTTTCCATAAACCGCTCCGGGTTGAAGGTGAACGGATCGGGATACAGCTCCTCAAGGAAATGGCCCAGGTTGTTCAGGTGGAGGATGTCCGTTCCCTCCGAAATCTCATAGCCGTTGAAGGTGAAGGCCCGCTTGTTCTTCTTATTCAAGACAAAGGCACCGGGCCGGATACGCTGCGTTTCCATCACCGTGGCCTTGACTCGGTGCAGATTCATGACGCCCTCGGCGTCGTCCGGATCCCAGGCGTCCACTTCCTCCCGCAGCCTGGCCAGCCATCCGGCGTTTTCCGGATGAAACAGGAAGGTGAGCGCGTAGTTGTTCAGCGCTGAGATGTTGTCTCCGCCGGCCAGCAGGACGAAGTACAGGTCGTTGACCAGCCGCGTGCGGTCCGGGTGGGGGCCCTCGACCTCGATGCGGTTTTTCAGGACGGCGCCGAAATTGTCGTCGATCACATCCGGATCCTCGAGGCGCTCGTCCACGATCCGGCGGAAGATGCCCAGCGTCTTCTCCTTCAGCTTCCGGTAGCGCTCGCGCTCGATGTAAGGGGGCCGGGCATCGTCGAGGAAGAGGCCGCGCAGGAAAAGGACTTCCCACACGGCCATATCCGCGAACGCCTCATCGGGGATATCGGCCTGGGCGACCGTCCGCGCATTCAGGCGAGTAATCTGCTCGGTCCAGAAGTGAACCAGCTCGATGCGTTCCCCGCTGGCGAGCTGCCGTTGCATCAGATCGCGATAAAAGGCATTTTGCCGGGGAAGGAATCGCATGGCGGCCCGCTTGGTGAAGGCCGGCTTGAGGATCGCCCGTTTCTGCTCGTGGTGGTCCCCCTCCAGCGCGGTGACATGGTCATCGCCCATTTCATCTAGAAACGGCGCGTTCGCCTCCGTGTAGGACCACAGATCCGGGTTGCTCCAGACAAAGTCGTTGGCCTCCAGACCGCCGATCGCAATCCACCACCGATTGCGAAACCAGGTCTGATAAATCGCGCCGTGGGTGGCGTAGCCTTTCAGGTGGTAACCGATCGGGTCAGCCTGAAAGGCCTTGAAACTGCCTTCGGCGTCGCCGGTCGGCAAATAAACAGGAACCTCGGGATGGGCGCCGGGGGGCAGGGTTTCCGTGGAGGGCATAACTGCCGGGAGCAGGTCCGGAGCCAATCACCGCGCTCCGCCCCCCTGGCGGACGGGGGGCGACAGGACCGCCCCATCCGCCCCACCCGCGCCTATCATAAGTATTTGACCCCATTTATATTAGTTTACCAAAAAGGAGGCTTTTCCGCTTCTCGGCCGGAAGACTCGGTATATAGTATTAGTACGCTCATGTCTCAATTGCCTGAATCCGCCCCGCTTTCACCCGAGCAGCGTCAAGCCCTCGACGCCGCGCTGTCCGGCCTGTCTCCCGACCAACAGATCTGGCTGAGCGGCTTCCTGGCCGGTCGCAGCCAAGGAGCAGGTGCCGCGCCGGCCGGGTCGGCGCCCGTCGCTGCGGCCGCGCCGGCTGCCCCCAAGGTACCGTTGACCGTCCTTTTCGGTTCGGAAAGCGGCAACGCGGAAAGCTGCGCGGAAACGCTCGGCAAGGAAGCCCGCAAAAAGGGCTTTGATCCGAAAGTCATCGATATGGGTGACTATGACTTCGGCAACCTCGGCAAGGAGGAAAACCTGCTGGTGGTCGTCTCGACCTGGGGCGACGGCGACCCGCCCGACCGGGCCACCGGTTTTTATGAAAACCTGATGAGCGATGCGGCGCCGGAGCTGAAGAACACGCGATTTTCGGTCTGCGGTCTCGGCGACACCGCCTACGAGCAGTTCTGCCAGATGGGCAAGGACTTCGACCGGCGACTCGGCGAGTTGGGCGCGGACCGGATTCACCAGGCGCAGGAGTGCGATGTGGAATTCGAGGAGCCGTTCGAGGAATGGATGAACGGAGTGCTGCCTGTTCTGGTGGAAAAGACCGGAGCCGGGTCTGCGCCTGCTGCGACCGCTCAGACCGCCGCGCCAACCACGGCTACCGAGGTGGTCGCCCCGCCCGCCGAACAGGTGGAAACCGCCTTCAACAAGAAAAACCCCTTTCCGGCCACGCTCAAGGAGCGCATTCTCCTGAATGGGCGTGGCTCCGCCAAGGAGACGCTTCACCTCGAATTCGATCTGGCCGGCAGCGGCCTGAGTTACAAGGTCGGCGACGCCCTCGGCGTGATACCGGCCAACAACCCCGAGGTCGTCGAGGACATGATCCGTCAGGCCGGTTTCCGGGGCGACGAACTGATCGAGGTCGACGGTGATTACCAGACCATCATCGACCACCTGATGACCGAGTTTGATGTCACCGGACTGAGCAAAAGCATGCTCAAGAAATATGCACCGATGGCCAAGAACCGGAAGCTCGACAAGCTGCTTGCCGATGACAACAAGGACGCGCTGTCCGATTACCTCTGGGGCCGCGAAATCCGTGACATGTTTGCCGACTTTCCCCCCAAGGACATGTCGGTCGACCAGTTCTTCGGCCTGCTTCGAAAGATCCCGCCGCGGCTCTACTCGATCGCCTCCAGCCTGCTCGCGCATCCGGAAGAAGTGCACCTGACGGTCGCTGTGGTTCGCTACCAGGCCCATGGACGCGACCGCGGCGGTGTCTGCTCCACCCACTTCGCCGACCGCGTCGCCGTCGGCGAAACCATGCCGGTCTACATTCATCCCAATAAAAGCTTCTTCCTTCCCGAGGACGGCGACACGCCGATCATCATGATCGGCCCGGGCACCGGCATCGCGCCTTTCCGCGCGTTTGTCGAAGAGCGCGATGCGCTGGGTTCCAAGGGTAAGAACTGGCTGTTTTTCGGTGATCAGCACCTGCAGACCGATTTCCTGTATCAGACCGAGTGGCAGAATTACCTGAAAAGCGGCATCCTGACGCGCATGGATGTCGCCTTCTCACGTGACCAGGAACACAAAGTCTATGTGCAGGATCGCATGCGGGAAAAGGGCAGAGACCTCTACGCCTGGCTAGAGGACGGCGCCTACTTCTACGTCTGTGGGGATGCCTCCCGTATGGCCAAGGATGTCCATGAAGCGCTCATCAACGTGGTCGAGGAACACGGCGGCAAGTCACGCGACGATGCCGAGGCCTACGTCAAGGCGCTTCAGAAAGAGCGCCGTTACCAGCGTGACGTGTATTGATTGGTGAAGGGGTGGAGTAGTGAAGGGGTCAGTCGTGAATGGCGCTAACTTAAGGGTCCTGATCCAAATCGGGATCGAAATCGAAATCGGGATCGAACATGCATAAGGAAATAATATGCATTGGCTTACGTAATCGATTTCGATAGCGATTTCGATAGCGATTTCGATAGCGATACCGATGAAAACGCTGTTAAGTTAGTACCATTCGGGTCAGTCGTCAGTGGCCGGTTTCCTGGGGTTGAAAGGCCGGGCGGACGTGTAACCCGTACTCCTCATGGAGTCCGGGTTAGCTTGTGTACGCGACTCAAGGCGACTCGGGACTCGGTGTGCGAGGCTATTTTACGGGCACGGCGGGCGTCGCAAGCAACGCCCCTACGTTGGAATCGCAGCGTGGACGGTTGCTTTGCCAAACCTCGTGGCTTGGGGTCTTCGGGTGAGGCATCTGCGACCATCTGCGGTTTCCGTACCCGCGTACTCCCTACCAACTGGCAACTGGCAACTGGCAACTGGCAACTGCCTACCCCCTGACCCGCCAGATCCCCTGGCGCTTCCAGACGAGGAGGAGGAAGAAGCCGGCGACCATGCCCCCGAGGTGGGCGAAGTGGGCAATACCGCTCGCCGTCTGCGTCACCCCGAGAAAGAGCTCGATCGCCCCGTAGCCGATCACGAAGTACCGGGCGGGCACGGGCACCGGCAGGAACAGCAGCATCAGTTTCTGGCGCGGGAACATCCACCCGAAAGCCAGCAGCAGGCCGAACACGCCGCCACTGGCGCCGACGGTCGGATAAGCGTTACCGGTCCGCGCCGCGAGCGTGGCCACGACCAGCTGCACCACGGCCGCGCCCAACACGCAGCCCACGTAATAGGTGATGAACCGGCGGCTCCCGAGCACCTGCTCGAGCACCTGGCCAAACATCCAGAGCGCCAGCATATTAAAGAACAGATGGCCGAGGTCGCCGTGCAGGAAACTATAGCTCAGGATCTGCCAGGGCCGAAACAGCATGCGACCATCGGCTACCGGAGCCAGGGGCCAGAGCGCGCCGTTGATCATGAACCCGCGGAACAGGCCGTCATTGATCATGTGCTGCAGGACGAAACACAGGCCGTTGGCCGCCAACAGCAGGTAGGTCCAGGAAAAGCCGCGGCGGCCGGGGTAAGCACTGCCGCCACCATGAAAACCGAAAGATTGCATGGACCAGAGCTTCGTCCAGACGCCGCCCCGGAGCCAACGGGATTTTTCAGCCAAACCGACCTGCCGGCCGCCGGGGACGGAGGCCCTCCCGGGAATGGGCCCAAACCTGCCGGCAGGGCGGTCGCCCCTGACCGCTGTTGAGCGCCAGCTTCCCCACGCTAGCCCAAAAAATAGCCTGACCCCCAGGCACTTCGGACCGCTCCACCCCTGCCCGAGCGGCACAGTCCGCAACCGGCACTGCAGTTTTTCGGGAATCCCCAGCGTCCGACGCGGCTCACACCTGACCGCTTTCCGCTTGTCCCTCCATGGCGGGCGGTCAGCCTGCTTCTTTCCCCATGCCCCTGTTGCCGCCTCTTCCCTTCGCCCGCCCGCTTGTTGCCCTGCTGGCTTTTCCCGCTTCCCTGCTACCCGGCGCCACCGGCGATCCCGTCTTCACCGACGGCCTGCCGGATCAGGCCCTGACCGGGGGCGGTGCCCCGGCTACCATCGATCTGACCGCCGTCGCAGGCCTCCAGGACGTGGACGGCACCGTGGTGCGCATCGACACCGTCATGGGTGACTTCCTGATCGAGCTGTTTGATCAGGAAACCCCGGTCACTACCGAAAATTTCCTGAACTACACGGAGGATGGGGATTACGACGGCAGCTTTTTCCATCGGCTCGATCCGGGCTTCGTGCTTCAGGGCGGTGGGTTTACGGTGGAGGGAACCGTGGTCACATCCATCCCGACCGACGACCCGATCCCCAACGAGCCGGGGATATCCAATACCCGCGGCACCATCGCCATGGCGAAGCTGGGCGGGGATCCCGACAGCGCGACCAGCCAGTGGTTCGTCAATCTGGGCGATAACAGCGAAAACCTCGATAACCAGAACGGCGGGTTCACCGTATTCGCCCGGGTCATCGGCAACGGCATGGCGGTCGTCGATACAATCGCCGCCGTGCCCACCTTTCAGTTCAACCCCCCCTTGAGCCAGCTGCCGCTGCGCAACTTCCAGGATGGCGACGCCCTGGCCGAGGCCAACTTCATTATCCTGCCATCGGTTGCCGCTGTACCCGTACTGCCGGCCAACCCGGACGCCCCGGCTGCGCTCAGCGTCAGCGCCAGCTCCAGCCCGGCCGGCGTGGTCGAGGTCTCGGTCGACGGCGGGGCCCTCACCCTGACGCCGCTGACCGCGGGCGAAGCCAACGTGACTGTCACGCTGGAGGACCCGACCGGCACGACGGCTGAAACGACCTTCACCGTTTCGGTGGCGAATGCCGATGCCTTCGGACCGTTTCCGGTCGACGCGACGACCGCGTTCGCAGACGGCTGGCGGGTGACCGACGGTTTCGGCCTGTACCGCATCCTGGACGATCCCTGGATTTACCACCAGACGCTGGGTGACGCTTTTGTCGAGGGAACCGATCCAGCCGGCTTTTTCCTGTTTGTACCGGGCCTGGGCTGGTGCTTCACCAGCCTCGACGCCTTTCCCTACCTCTACAGCTACAACCGCCAGGGCTGGCTCTTCCACGACAACCGCCGAACCGACGGCCCCTGGCTCTACGACTTTCAGCAAAACGCCTGGGAACGCCTGGGCGATTAACCACGGACAGCGGCCTCAAATATCTTCGCTGGCCTGCCGTTCGGCCACAGCGCGAGCGGTGACTCGCCCGCCCCGGGATCGAGGGCCGTCGCAGTGAGAATAACACCCCGCCTTCCGCCGTCGTCCCGCTTTGCCCGAACTTCTCACCAGAATCGGGAAACAGGGCGGTAAATAATGCTGAACGAGGGATTTGAAGCATTTTTTCGAAATGCACGTTCGTGGTGTTGCCCTGTTTCCCGATTCTTTTCGCCCACATGCGCGATCTGCGGCGTGTTATTCTCGCTGCGCTCGTTGAGGTGTCGCCCTGCGGGCTCGGTAGTCGGGCTGGAAACCGCCTGGTTAGGTGTCTCTCATCTTTACGCTTGCGGAGGTACAGCCGAATGAGGGGAGCGCAGGCAATGCGCGGATCGGGGCCGCCCCTACCTCATCCCCGTTACGTTTGTCGCTCCGGTGGGCAGATTTTCCCGCGACACGTCGGGAAGGGATCGTCGATTGCAACGTTTTCTGATTTATCCGGTCTGAAACCTCTGCCGATCCCTGTATGGCCGCCTCGCACCCAGCCCGCTCCTCATCCCGACCGACCGGTCCCGGCCTGGTGTTGTTGCTGCTGATTCTGGTCGGGGCCCTTTCGGGCGGGCAACCGGAGCCGGTGGCGAGCCCGGACCCGGCCGGGCAGCCGGCCGGGCAGCTGGCCAACCAGGCCTCGAGCGCCAATCCGGCCGCCGACAACGCCGGCACGAACGACCCGGCGCCGGGCCCCGAGCGCAACCCGGGATCGGAACCGGAAACGGCCTTCGACCCGGTCGGCCCCGCCTGGCCCGACGCCACCATCCTCGACCAGCGGATTCAACCGGCGGGCCCGGACAACATCCGGCGCCTTACCACACTGCTTCAACCGGCGGACCTGCCCTACCCCGTGCGGGTGGAAGAAAAACGGCGAATCAACCCGGAGACCGGCGAGGAGACCCCGGCCGGCACGCGTGAAATCGTGGCCAACCGCATTCTGGTGGCCCGTACGCCGGGCGCCGATCCCGTCGCCTTCGAACAGCTGATCCGTGGCCTGGGCGGCCGGTTGACCGAACGGGTCGGCCCGGAGGCACCTGCTCCCGGCCAGCCGGACACCTGGCTGGTCACCTTTCCCGGTGAGCCCGATCTGGACACGGTGCCCCGGGCTCTGGAAACGCTGGCCGCCACGGACGACCTGATCGCGTTTGCGGAGGCCGACGGCATCGTCCGCGCCCAGGTGGTTCCGAACGACACCGGCTTCGCCGACCAGTGGTGGCTGAACAACACCGGGCAGGGCGGCGGAACTGTCGATGCCGACATTGACGCTCCCGAGGCCTGGGACCTGCGCCGGTCGGCCGACGGCATTGTCGTTGCGGTGGTGGATTCCGGCATGCGCACGAGCCATAACGACTTGCGCGATAACCTGTGGCAGAACCCCTCCGAGAGCGCCGACGGAATCGACAACGACGGCAACGGCATTGTCGACGATGTGAATGGCTTCAACGCGATCAGTGGCAGCGGCGACCCTTTCGACAGTGACGGGCACGGCACCCACGTGGGTGGCATTATCGGGGCAAGCGGAAACAATGACACGGGCATTTCCGGCGTCGCCTGGTCCGTCGACCTCATGCCGCTGAAATTCATCGGCAACGGCACCGGGTCCAACGCGGACAGCATCCGGGCGGTCAATTACGCACGCAGCGAGGGCGCCGATATCATCAACGCGAGCTACGGCGGGCCCTCCTTCAGCATTTCATCACGCAATGCGATCGAAGCGGCCGGCAGCACGGGCATCCTGTTTGTCGCGGCTGCCGGCAACGAGACGACGAATAACGACAACGTACCCAGCTACCCGGCCAGTTACGACCTGCCGAATCTGGTGGCCGTCGCCAGCACCACGCCGGGAGACAACCTGTCGGGTTTTTCCAACTACGGTGAACAGACCGTCACGCTGGGCGCACCGGGATCGGGCATCTTGTCCACCTACAACGCCAGCGACAGCAGTTACCGGGAGTTGTCCGGCACCTCCATGGCCGCACCCGTGGTTTCCGGTATCCTCGCGCTGTTGAAGGCCGAATATCCGTCCGAGACCACCGGGCTGATCGACCGCCTGCTGGCGGGAGGCGATGCGATCGACGCGTTGGCCGGGCGCACCGCGAGCGGTGTGCGGGCCAACCTGGCCGGCGCCCTGGAAATCGGTGCGAACGTCAACATCCCGAGGATCACCACACCGCTGGATGACCGGGAGGTGACCCCGGGGGCAGCCGTGAATTTTTCGGTAACCGCTTCGGGCACGGAGCCGTTCCAGTACGCCTGGACGCGTGACGGGGTGACCGTGAGCGGCGAAGACCAGGCCACTCTCGCCCTGCCGGATGTGACCGAGGCAGATGCCGGCACGTACCGCGTGACGGTATCCAACGCCTTTGGCACGGCGTCGAGTTCGGCCGTTCTGTCGGTCCGCGCGCCCTCCTCGGAACTGGCCGAAGCGACGGACCGGATCAACCTGGACTGGACGACCGACGAGCCCGGGGGTTGGACGCGCGATACCACGACCACCTTTGACGGCACTGACAGCGCGGCGAGCGGATCGATCGGCAACAACGAAACCTCGGCCATGGAAACCACGGTCGAAGGCCCGGTGCGGGTACGCTTTCAGTGGAAGGTGTCCAGCGAGGCGTTTTTCGACTACCTCGTCTTCTCGGTCGGGGACGACGTCATCAACCGCATCTCGGGCGAGGTGGACTGGACCGGGGTGACCCACGATCTGCCGGCAGGAACCCACACCCTGCGCTGGACCTATGAAAAAGACACCTCCCTCTCGCGCGGCTCCGACCGCGGTTGGATCGACCAGGTTCTTCTTGAGGGCGAAGGCACGGCTCCGGTCATCACCCGTCAGCCGGAAAGCATCACCCTGGCTCCGGGCAACGACGTCACCTTCCGCGTCGCCGCCACCGGCTCCGCACCCCTCGCCTACCAGTGGACGCGGGACGGCACGCCGCTGGCCGGCGGAACGCTGGCTACCTACACCGTTGTGGATGCCGACAGCGGCGACGCCGGATCCTATCGGGTTACGGTCAGCAACGCGGCGGGCAGCACGGAAAGCCTCACCGCCCGCCTGACGGTAGACGGTTCCCAACCGCCGCGCATCATCGACCAGCCGGCAGCCGGCACCTTCGCGACGGGAAGCACCGCCACGCTGACGGTGCGCGCGGGCGGGTCCGCGCCCTTCACCTACCAATGGTTCAAAGACGGCGACGCCCTGACCGGCCAGACCGAAGCGACACTGGTCATCAACGATGTGGCGGATGCCGATGCCGGCGCCTACTCCTTGCGCGTGGCGAACAACAATGGTTCGGTCGACAGCGAGGCGGCCATCCTCGAGGTGGTCGATGCCGTGATCGCACCGGTCATCACCAAACAGCCGGACCCACTGGTCGTGGATGCCGGGGAAAACGCCACCTTCTCCGTCGAAGTGTCGGGTGTGCAGCCCATCACCTACCAATGGCAGCGCGACGGGGTGGACCTGGCGGGCGCCGATGCGGCCTCACTGGCCCTGACCGGCGTCTCGGAGACCGATGCCGGCGCCTACCGGGTGATCGTCGCCAATCCCATCGGCCAGACGACGAGTGATTCGGCCGACCTGCAGGTCCGGGTACGCAATGACGCCCTGGGGGCGGCGCTCGACGATCCGGCCCTGGTCTGGGATACCAGCGGGGACGCGGGCTGGACGAGCCAGACCCGGGTCACCGAGGACGGCGTGGATGCCGCCCAGTCAGGGACGATCGGCAATTCCGAACAAAGTACACTCACCAGCACCGTCATCGGGCCGGGCGAGCTGAGCTTTTTCTGGCGCGTCTCCTCGGAGAGCGGCTTCGACTACCTGCAGTTCTACTTCGACGACGTGCTGATCGACGAAATCAGCGGGGAGCGCGACTGGCTGCGGGAGACCTTGAGCATCGGCGAAGGAGTCCACACCCTGCGCTGGGTTTACGACAAGGATTTCAGCCTGGCACGGGGAGACGACGCGGGCTGGGTCGACCGCGTCCGCTATGAACCCGAGGACGGGCTGCAAATCCGCATTTTGGAGGAACCGGTCGGCGTGTCCGTCCGCACGGGCCAGACAGCCGACTTGTCAGTCCGGGCGATCGGCAACGGGGCCTTGAGCTATCAGTGGTACCGGAACGGTCGGGCGCTTTCGGGTGCGCGTTCGCCCACCCTGCGGATTTCGGGCGCCACGGTAGCCGATAGCGGTCGTTACCACGTGGTGATCACATCCGCCACGGGCAGTGTCGCCAGCCGATCGGTCCGTCTGGCGGTCTTTGACGAAGACGCCTCGATCGGAGCGGGCTTCCGCGATGGTGGCAGCCTGGATTGGGAAACTTTCCCCGTCGGCTCCTGGTTCCGGCAATCCGAAGTTTTCCTGAGTCCCCCGGAAGCCCTGCAGTCCGGGCCGGTCGAGGACGGGGGCGTTGCGGGCGTGGATGTCGGGGTGGAGGGACCGGGCATCCTTGCCTTCAACTGGAAGGTCTCGTCCGAAGCCTTTTACGACGGCCTGGGTTTCAGCGTCGGCACGGACGTGCGTGCCGTCTTTTCGGGGGAACAGGACTGGCGGCAGGAGGTGGCTGACGTGCCCGACGGCCCCCAACTGCTTTCCTGGTTGTACGTGAAGGATGAGGGGGTCAGCGAGGGAATGGATGCCGGGTGGCTGGACAACGTCCGCTGGTTCCCGCAACGCGAGGGGCCCGCGCTGATTCGTGAGCCCGATCCCCGGCAAGTGCTCGCGGGAGATCCGCTGCGCATCCCCGTGGTGGCCCGCTCCAACAGTGGCGGTCTTTCCTACCAGTGGTACCAGGGCGCGAGCGGTGACACCAGCCGACCCGTTCCGGGCCAGACGGATGCCGGGCTCGATATCCCCAGCATCAACGGAGACAACCGCTACTGGGTGCGGGTCACGGATAATCAGGGCTCGGCCGACAGCCGGGATGTGCGGATCTCCGTCCTGCCCGCCGATCCGGGCGACCTGTTTCCCGGTGCGACCAAGCTGGGCGCTGACCGGTATCGGGTCGCCTGGCTGGGCGATGTCTTCACCGCCGAACTGCCCTGGATCCATACGGAGACGCACGGCTGGTGGCGTGTCCTCACCCGCGGCGGTGGCTACTGGTTCTACGATCCATCCCTCGGCTGGCTGTTCACCCGGGCCGATCGCTATCCCTACCTCTTCAGCGAATCCTATCAGGGCTGGCTTTACTATGAGCCCGGCACCACCGGGCCCCGCTTCTTCTACCTCTTCTCCGCCGGCGACTGGATCGCGGTGGAATGATTAGTCGTCAGTCGTCAGTTGACCCTTCTTCTGATTACCTTTCAGCTCTGGTCTAAGGTAAGCCATCAATCAGAAGCCGATTGTTCGCCTGGCGCCCCGGCAACTGGCAACTGACGACTGCCAACTGACGACTGCCAACTGACGACTGCCAACTGACGACTGCCAACTGACGACTGCCAACTGACGACTGCCAACTGACGACTGCCAACTGACGACTGACCACTTCCCGCTCATGCTCATCCACACTGTTTTTTTCTGGCTCAAGGCCGACACGTCCGAGGCCGACCGCGAATCCTTCCGCGAAGCACTCAAGGCCCTGGCGGCCATCCCCACCGTCCGGCAACTGTATGTCGGCACGCCAGCCGCCGTTCCGGACCGCCCGGTCGTCGACAAGTCCTACGACTTCGGGCTGACCGTCCTGTTCGATGACGTGGCGGGCCAGACCGCCTACCAGGAGCATCCCCTCCACGACGCCTTTGTGGCCGGCCACGCCCGGCCCCTGGCCGAAAAAGTCCTCGTCTACGACGCGGATTAGGGCGAATTTCTCACCAGAATCGGAAAAATGGGCGGGAAGTAATTCTGGCCGAAGGGCTTGAAGCATTTCTTTGAAATGCACGTTCGTGGTGGGGCCCGGTTTCCCGATTCTTTACGCCCACATGCGCGATCTGCGGCGTGGACGGGGGAAAGCTGGATCCCCGACGAGGATTTGAACCTCGACTAAGTGGACCAAAACCACTTGTGCTACCATTACACCATCGGGGAGCGCAGAAAAAGACATTGAGTAAATCGGGAGCGAAGGGGTCAAGCGGCGATTGGAATCCTGGCGCGATTACGCAAGTACCGGGAGAACAGGTGGTTGACGGGCTGATAAGCCGAGCTTAAGGCTTCCTGCATGCAGGACGAATCGTCGGGAACCCCGCAGCCCAAATATAAACGTATCATCCTCAAGCTCAGTGGTGAGGTGTTGCGCAACGAGAAGAACGGGGAACCCATCGATCCGGCCAAACTGATCCGGTTTTCGAAGGAACTCCGCTCGGTTTACGATGCGGGCGTGGAGGTCGGGGTGGTCATCGGCGGCGGCAACATCTTTCGCGGCCTGGCCGGGGCCAAGAACCGCGGGATCGACCGCACCACCGGCGACTACATGGGCATGCTCGCCACCGTCATCAACGGCCTGGCCCTGATGGACAGCCTGGAAAAAATGGGGGTGGTCGTCCGCGTTATGTCGGCCATCGATATGGCCAAGCTGGCCGAACCCTTCATCCTGCGCCGGGCCACGCGCCACCTCGAAAAGAAACGACTGGTCATTCTGGTCGCCGGCACCGGGAACCCCTATTTCTCCACCGACACGACCGCCGCGTTGCGGGCCTCGGAAATCGGAGCCGACATCATCATGAAGGCGACCAAGGTGGACGGCGTTTACGACAAGGATCCCAAGCAGCATCCGGATGCGAAGAAATTCGAGGAACTCGCCTACATCGACGCCCTCCGCGAACGCCTGGCCGTCATGGACTCCACCGCCTTCTCGCTCTGCATGGACAACAAGATGCCGATCCTCGTCTTCAGCATGGAGGAAGAGGGGTCCATTTTCCGGGCCGTCATGGGGAAACGCATCGGCACGCTGGTTCATTGACGGCGTGGTGAGGACAAAGCCGATATCGGCTTTCCTTGTCGGAAAACCGTTCGGTTTCTGAGCGGGGGTATCGATAGATTCTAGAGGCTGTATCGTTTCGATGACTTTGAGTCTATCGCTTCATCCGGAAAAGATAACGATCAGCCTGAACAGCCCCTGCCTCGTCGGCGCGGCGCAAGCGTCGGCCCTACACCGATTCCGGAGCCGTAGGGCTGCCGCTTGCGGCACGCCGAAGGGAAAGGCCGTACGATCACAGGTGATCCGTACCATCGATCAATCCCGCATCGTCCGAACCCTCGGCCAAATTCATCCAGCGACCCGTTCGCAGATTCTGGATACGCTGGCCCGGCTGTTCGCACCTTAGGGCTGCCGGGAAAGCCCTTGCCCGCAAGTCCGCGGGAGGTCACGTTTTTCGCTTTAGCCCACCCGTTTCACGACCAACACCAGGAACCACCATGACTCCCGACGACATCCTGAAAAGCGCCAGGGCCGATATGCAGAAGTCGGTCGACCACACGCTCAGCGAATTCAACACGCTGCACACCGGCAAGGCCTCCCCGTCCATGGTCGAAGGTGTGTCGATCGAAGCCTATGGCTCCTCCATGAAAATCCGCGACGTGGCCGCCATCACTACCCCCGATTCACGGACCATTGTCATTCAGCCCTGGGACAAGAGCGTCATCAAAAACGTCGAAAAGGGGATCCTGGCCGCCAACATCGGGTTCACCCCCGCCATCGACGGCGGGCTCGTCCGCATCAATATCCCCGAACTGTCCAAGGACCGGCGCAGGGAACTCGCCAAGGTCGCCGGCAACATGGCCGAGAACGGTCGCGTCGGCGTCCGCGCCGCCAGACGCGACGCCATGGACGCCCTCAAGGGCCTCAAGGGCAGCGACGTCTCCGAAGACGACCTCAAGCGCTACGAAAAGGAGGTCCAGAAACTCACCGACGATTCCATCGCCGAAATCGGGAAGCACCTGGAGGCCAAGGAGGCCGAACTCCTGAAGGTATAACCGCTCCGGCGGCGGCCACCCGCCATGGCCTTCATATCCGACAACACGCGCCGCGTCGTGGTGAAGGTCGGTACCGGTGTCCTGACTTCCGGTATCGGCCAGGTGGATACACACCGTATCGCCGACATCGCCGACCAGGTCGCCGGGCTGCGCAAGCGCGGCATCCAGGTCATTGTCGTCAGTTCCGGCGCCATCCTGCTGGGCATGGGCAGGATGGGGCTGCCAACGCGGCCCCGCCAGATCGCGGCCCTGCAGGCCTGCGCCTCCGTCGGACAGAGCATTTTGACGAACACCTGGGCCAAGGCCTTTACCCCGCACGACCTGACCGTCGGGCAGCTGCTGCTCACCCGCGAAGACCTGCGCTCACGCAAGCGGCACGTCCGCGCGCTGGAGCTGATGGAACACCTGCTGGCGAACGGCGTCGTCCCGGTCATCAACGAGAACGACTCGATCAGCACCGAGGAGATCCGTTTCGGGGACAACGACATCCTCGCCGCGCTGGTCAGCAGCCTGGTCAAGGCCGACCTGCTGGTGATCCTGTCGACCGCCGGCGGGTTGGTCGACCGGACAAGGGACGGGGCGATCATTCCCGTGGTGGACAAAATCACGCCCGAAATCCGCGCCCTGGCCGACAGGACCACCAGTGGTCCCGGGACCGGGGGTATGGTCACGAAGCTGGAGGCGGCGCACATCGCGAACCAGTCCGGTTGCGGTGTATTCATCGGCCCGGGCAATCAGGACGGGCTGATCCGGAAACTCATCCACGCCGAAGCCCCCGGCACCTTTTTTGTTCCGCGCAGCCTGGCCCTGCGGTCGCGCAAGCGGCACATCGCCTTCTTTCAGACGCCCGAGGGCACGGTTCGCGTCGATGCCGGGGCCGTCCGGGCGCTGAAGGAAACCGGCGGCAGCCTGCTGGCCAAGGGCGTGACGGCGGTTGAGGGCAGCTTCGATCGGGGGGCTGTGGTGAGCATCGCCAGTCCCGACGGGACGGTCTTTGCCAAGGGGCTCAGCCAATACAGTCAGCTGCACCTCCAACAGGTGGCTGGCTTGTCCACGGACGACATCAAGCGTATTTTCCCCCGTCGCAAACGTCTGGAAGTGGTGCACCGCGATGGTCTGGTTCTGCTTTAATCGATTTCTGCATGCGGTCGGTCTGGTTTGCCTGGCGACCCTTGCCACCCAGTCGGCGATGGCGAAGACCGGGGCGCATCCCGACCGGGCAGGCACGCTGGCGGTTCCAGAGCTGCAGGAGGCCAGCGGGCTGATCGTGCTGGAGGGCCGTCGCGGACAGCCCGTGCTGGTCGCCCATAATGATGACGATGATACCCGGCTCTATCGGCTGGATGCCGGCGGGGCTGCCTACGGTACCTGGCAACTGGAGGGCGTCCGTAACCGTGACTGGGAAGCCATGACCCTGATCCGGCGCGGTTACCCCCACGTCGAGGGCGCGCTTCTGGTCGTGGGCGACATCGGGGACAACGCCGGAGTCTATCGCAAAATCAACCTGCTGATTTTTCGCCTGCCGGAGTCGCCGCCGGATGCTCCCGGTAATGTGAAGCTCCCGTTGCTGGACCGGTTGGCCATTACCTATCCGGAAGGACCCCGGGACGCCGAGAGCCTGGCCTGGGACCCAAGCGACCGGTGCTTTTATCTCCTGTCCAAACGGGAGTTTCCAGCTCGCTGGTACCGCATTCGCCCGCGGCCGCCGGGCGGCACAGGCGTGGTGGAGGCTACTCTGCTCGGGGACGTTTCGACCCTTCCCCAGCCCCGGCCGGTCGATTGGAAGGAACAGCGGTTCCTTCGCTGGAGCGGGCAGGCCACCGACATGGCCGTCAACCCGGACGGCAGCCGCCTGGCGATCCTCACCTACAAGGATCCCGTCCTGTACGAGCGTCAGCCGGGTGAAGCCTGGCTGGAGGCATTGCGGCGATCCCCCCGGGTCCTCGACACCGTTCAGCTTCCCCAGGCGGAGGCCCTGGCCTGGGGTCCCGGCGGAGAAGCCCTGTTCATCCTGAGCGAAGGCACGGGCACCCCCGTATTGAGGGTCGTACCCCCGCGACGCGGAACGCCTTAGCCCGCATTTCTCACCAGAATCGGAAAAATGGGCGGTAAGGAATTCTGGCCGAAGGGCTTTAAGCATTTCTTTGGAAGGCACGTTCGTGATGGTGCCCATTTTTCCGATTCTTTTCACCCACATGCGCGATCTGCGGCGTGGTCGGCCCCGGGAGCCGCTTTTCCTTTGAGTCCGGACGCGCTTTGGCATCCAGTTGCGCCATGTCCGACCCGTCCGAGCCCGACTCCGGCCCGTCTGCCTTTCCCGGGTTCGATCCGGCTTTCAGCCCGATCGATTTCCGGGCCGAGTTGAACGACGAGCAGTATGCGGCGGTGACGGCCGAGCCGGGACCGGCCCTGGTGCTGGCCGGCGCGGGCTCCGGAAAAACGCGCACCCTCACTTACCGGGTCGCCTACCTCCTGCTGGCCAAACGGGTCCCCCCCTGGAAAATCCTCCTCCTCACCTTCACCAACAAGGCCGCCCGCGAAATGCTGACCCGCGTGGAGGACCTGACCGGCACGCCCCGCCACCAGTTTTGGGGCGGCACCTTCCACAGCGTGGGCCAGCGCATCCTCCGCAAGCACGGGAGCGTCGTCGGTCTGGACAGGAATTTCACCATTCTCGACCAGGATGACGCCGAGTCGCTGCTGGCGGAAGTGATCCGGGGCGTCGACCCGGCCTTCCTGAAGAACAAGAGTCATCCCAAGGCCAAGGTGCTGGCCGATATCATCAGCTACAGCCGCAACACGGGCCTGACCATCGAGCAGGTGCTTTCCGACCGGTACCCCTTTTTCCGCGACTTGCCGGACCAGGTGGAGGCGTTTGCCAGGGCTTATGCGAAGCGCAAACGGGAGAGTCAGGTGGCCGACTATGACGACCTGCTCGACTTGTGGCTCAAGGCCATGAACGCCGACCCGGCCATCGCCGAAGAGTACCAGAACCGTTTCGAGCATGTGCTCGTCGATGAGTACCAGGACACCAACGAGCTGCAGGCCCGCATCATCGACAAGATCGCCGCGCGCCATCAGGTCATGGCGGTCGGGGACGACGCGCAATGCATCTACACCTGGCGGGGCGCGAATTTTGAAAACATCATGACCTTCTCGGACCGGCATCCCGAGACCGTCCTGCACAAGATCCAGACCAACTACCGGTCGACCCCGGAGATCCTGACCTTCGCCAACGGGGTCCTGCGCAACCAGCCGGTCGGCTCCGGTTACGAGAAAGAGCTGCGCGCTTCCCGACCGGGCGACAGCAGGCCCTGCTTCGTACCGGTGATGGACGGTCGCCAGCAGGCGCAGTTCGTTCTGCAACGCATCAAGGGGTTGTACGAGGAGGGGCGCAGCCTGCGCGACATCGCGGTGCTTTACCGTGCGCATTACCAGGCAATGGAACTCCAGATGGAGCTGTCCCGCGCGAATATCCCCTATCAGATTACCAGCGGCGTACGCTTTTTCGAACAGGCCCACGTTCGCGACCTGACCGCCCAGCTGCGGTTCGCCAACAACCCGACCGACACGCCGGCCTTCAGCCGCTTCACCGGCCTTCTGCCGAAAGTGGGCCCCCGCTCGTCGGAAAAGATTTATCGGTTCGCGCGCGCCGAGGCCGAAAAGCGCGAGAAGGATTTTATCCCCTTCCTGGCGGACGAGGCCGTGCTGGCCAAGGTCCCCAAGGATGCCCGGGAGGAATGGCCCTCGCTGAGCCAGACACTGATCGACCTGTGGCGCTCGCGGGATGAATCACCGGAAACCATCGTCCGCCTGGCGGTGGAGGGCTGGTACGGCTCATTCATTCGCGAGGTGTATCCCAACTGGGCACAACGGATAGACGACCTCGAAAGCCTGATCGGGTTTGCCGGACGGCACGAAAGCCTGAACGACCTGCTGGCTCAGCTCGTTCTATTGTCGAGCGAGACGTCCGACCGAAGCACGGATACCGGCGATCAGGAAGCGATCCGGCTCACCACCATCCACCAGGCCAAGGGTCTCGAGTTTCCGGTGGTCTTCGTGATCGGGCTGGCCGATGGTCTGTTTCCGCTCAAGCGGGCGATCGAAGAAGGAACCATCGAGGAAGAGCGCCGCCTGTTCTATGTCGCGGTCACCCGGGCGATGGACGAACTCTATCTGGCCTACCCGATGATCCAGACCCAGGGCGGACCGCCCCAGCGCAACGAAGCCAGCCGGTTTATCCGGGAGACCAATCCCGAGACCTTTGAAACCCTGCGCTTCAAGCCCGGCTGGTAGCCACCGAGGAAGCCGCCCGCCGCCGGTGCTGGCTCGCCGGCCGTCCTCCCTCCGCGGATTGATTCCGTGGCGAGGAAGTGACAGGGTTCCCGGTATGGGTCGCTCCGTCGCTTTCCTCATTTTATCCGCCCTGCTGGTTGGGCTCAGACCCACCCTGAGCGGCCAATCCATCGAGTCGGTGGCGCAGCGCTTTCTGCCGGAGGCCGCCTTCCAGGAAATTTCCGAATTCCTGACCGGGACCAAATCCGATGGCGGCCGGATGGTGATCCGCAGCGTGCCCGGGTCCCGGCGCGGCTACTACTGGATCATCCGGGTGGATAAAAACTGGGAGCAACTGCCGGCAGACTGTACCCTCGAGTTGCGCTACATCCGCCCCGACGATCCCGAGGTCCGCGTCCTCCGACTCGACATGCCCGCGACAAAGCCGCCCCGCCGCGAATTCTACCTGGGATTGACCGGAAAGGACTGGCCCTTCGACGAAGGGGTCCACCCCACTGCCTGGCAGATCCGGATCATCGCCCGCGACGGAACGACGGTTGTCACGGAGGCCGAGAGCTTCCTCTGGAAACGACCCGGGTGAGACAAACGCCTGTGGAAGACGTGCTGCACTGGTCACCCTGGTTCCGGTTCGCCCCCCCCATCGCCCTGTCTGCGGACGCTCTGGCGGAGACGCTCGACGGCGGCCAATCCTTTACCTGGCGGCCCGACGCCAGCGAAACCGGGATCTGGCAGGGTACCTTCGGTCGGCGGGCAGCACGCCTCCGGCTCGACTCAACCGGAGACCTCACCGGCTCGCTTCCTGTATCTGAAAACGAAATACAGGCGGCTGACTCCGATATACGCGCCTTGTCCACCTACCTGCGGGCCGGCCGGAACTGGGTGGCCACCGGTGACGCGCTTCCCTGGCGATCCGATCCGGTTATTGCGGAGGCATTGAAGGCCTTTCCCGGCTTGCGCCTGCTGGATCAACCTGTCGGTGACACCCTGCTGGGCTTTCTCTGCAGTTCGACCAGGCAGATCGTACAGATCCAACAGTCCCTGGCACTACTGGCGGAGCGCTATGGGCCGCGGGTGGCGCCGGGGATGAACGCCCTCCCCGACTGGCAGAGGCTTGCCGGTATCGAGGAAGGCGATTTGCGCGCCTGCCTGCTGGGCTACCGCGCCCGCTATGTGACTGCTACCGCCAACTGCCTGGCCGACCAGACGGACTGGGAGAAACAGCTGCAGTCCCTGTCGACCCACGAGGCCCGAACCTTCCTGATGGACCTTCCCGGTGTCGGTCGGAAAATCGCCGACTGCGTGCTGTTGTTCGGCCTGGGGCGACTCGCGGTCTTCCCGGTCGACACCTGGATCCTGCGGGTGCTCCGCGAGCGCTATGGCCTGGCCGACTGGAAGCCGCACCAGTTGCTGCGCTTTGCCGAGGTTCACTTCGGACCGGTCGCCGGCTACGCCCAGCAACTGCTCTTCGCCCAGGCCCGCCGCAAGCGAACGGGGCGGGGGAAATGAGGGAGGGGCCGCGGGCTGAAGACCAGCGCCCCTTCCGCCTTTCCCTTTCATTTCAATCAGCCGGGTCGAGGGGGTTGCCGTCTTTGTCGAAGCCGCCGATCTCGCGGAACTCGCTGCCCGGAAAGCGCCGTTGAAGGTCGTTGATGAAGGCCTCGGTCCGCTCGTTGGTCGAGTAGCCGATGACATGCAACGGCGGTAGATCGCGGCGGCTGTCGCCGTAATGCTGGCGAGCCATTTCCGACATCCAATCGATGAATTCCTCGTCCGACACACGTTTGGCATCATTGGGCTTCGGGGACTTCTTTCGAGGGAGGGAGGGGCGATTACCATAGGCATTCCCCTCCGATACAACCGGCGGCAGGCCCTTTTGGCGGCGCTCCTCCTTCAGTTTGGCGACGCGTTCCTCCCACGCCTTCACCGCCTGTTCGTACTTCCGCAATTCATTGTTCGTGTACCGGACTTCGCCTTCGCGTTCCCACTCCCGTAGACGTCGTTCGTATTCGCGGCGCTCGCTTTCGTTGAACTCGCGGACAATCGACGGGGTACCGTCCGTGATCAGAAAAATGGCGTCGGCCCGCTGCTCGAAGGCTGCCACCAGCGCCAAATCCATCCGCGATCCCCCGGACCGGATATCGAACCTCTCCCCAAGCTCCGGCTGGTAGTTGTTCAGGTAAGCGCCCTTTTTCCCCGTGATCTCCGTGCCCTCAAAAGCCCAGTAGGGTTCGATCCAGGAGACCACCTTGTCCTTGTTCGCCTTGTTGGCCACGAGCATCCGCTGGCTGAGCACGTCCAGCCGATCGGAGAAGACGAAGACGTTGAAGAGCGTACCGGCATTCAGGCCGCGGACAACCCGTGACACCTCGTCCTTGACGCGCTTGTACCCCGGCAGGTCTCCCCGGCGCGGATCCAGCATGGAGCGGGCGGCATCCACAATCAGGACGATGCGCTCCCCGGATTCCTCGATGCCGAAGACATCCACCGCGCTCTTGCCGAACCCGACCCCCCCGCTGCCGCCAATACCGGCGCCGGAACCGCCCCGCCCCGCCCCTAAACCAACAGCAACCTGCGCGGGGACGGTCGGCACGTCGATCTGCACGTCGGCGACCTGGATCTGCGAAACCGCCTTGACCGAAATACGCTGCTGGCGCGGGCGGGCGCTGTCCTTCTGCCGCTTCTGATTCTTGACCTGGTACTCGAGCTTCTTCGGCTCGATCCGCTCGAGGGGAGGCGGTGGTTCGAAGTCAGGTTCGGGCGGCTGGACAAATCGGTAAATGGTCAACCCGCCGAGGACCCCGGTCACCAGCAGCAACACTACAGCGGCGATCCCCAGGCAGAGGTAAAGGAGTTTGTTCGGCTGACGTTTAGGTCGATACATACGGTGTCGGGTCAGGCATCGTCACCGGCACCAAACGAAACCATTTTGATTTCAGCCTTGGCGCAGGCGTTGAGGACGTCGATCGAGCGCTGATGGAGGGATTCATCCGCGGCCTGGATGGTGACGATCGTATCGATCCGCATCCGGCGGTCGGCCTGTCGCAGACGGGTCAGGGTACGAGTCAGTTGGGGCATTTCCCGGTCGGCCACGTCATCGACGGGTGCGCCGTTGAGCAGCACCTGGCCATCCTCGAGAATGTCGATGATCTGTTCGCTTGGCAGATTTTCCGGTTGCTCCGGCGGGGCGGTTTCAGCGGGCAGTTGGAGCCGCATGTCCGACTCTTCCTGGATGAGCTGCGTCGTCACCATGAAGTAGATGAGCAGCAGGAAGACGATGTCGATCATCGGCGTAAGATCGACGCGGTCTTCGGACTGAAGGAGGGAGGGCCGCTTCATTGCTCGTTCTGGAAGACGGCGAAGATGACGTCATAGGCACCGGCTTCGGCGCACAGCTTCATCAGCTCACGGACATGTTTGTGAGGTGTGTTCTGGTCGACGCGGAGATAGACTTTATAGCCGGGTTGCTCGGCCAGCCCCTGGCTGACGATTTCCCGCAGGTCGGCCTCCTCGACGGGGCGGATACCGGCAAACAGTTCACCGCCGGGCAACAGGGTGATGGTTTCCCGGCCGGTGGTGTCTTCCGGCACCTGGGATGCGGTAGCGACCGGCATCTCGATTTCGATCTTCTCGGCGGTCAACAGCGTGGCTACCGTCATGAAGAACACGATCAACAGGAAGACCACGTCGATCATGGGAGTCAGATCGGGGCGATCGTCGACGTCTTCAGGTGTCCAGACTTTCATGACGGAGGCGGGCGGGGGGTCGGCGACGGCTCAGTCGTGGGCCTTCCGGGCGGCGGAAAAGAGGTCGTAGAACAGGTCACCGGTGATCCGGCTGATCCGGGAGGTGATTTTTCCGTACAGATTCTTGAAAATGAAATAGGCGATGAGGGAAGGAATGGCCACGACCAGTCCGGAAGCGGTGGTGACCAGCGCCTCCGAAATATTGCTCGCGAGGACGGATGGATCGCCCATGCCGACCTGGCCGATCGCGCGGAAGGCTTTGACCATCCCCAGGACGGTCCCGAACAGCCCGACCATCGGCGCCACGGAACCGATGACATTGAGAAAATTGATGAAGACAAAGGGACTCGCCAGTTCTTCGCTGGAGGCTTCCTCGACCGCTTTCTCAATGGCTACGGGATCAAGCTCGCCGTCGTGGATACGACGCAGGCCGGCGCCGATGATGTTGGTCACCGGGGTCGGGTTCTCATCGCAGATGCTGCGGGCCTTCTCGACATCCAGATCCCGCATGGCCGGCTCGATCTCTGCGATGAGGTCGGGCCGCAGGAAGGGCTTCGTCCGGATGGCGAGGCTGTTGTAGAGCATCAGGCCGAGTGACGCCACGGCGAGGAGGCCAAGGGGAATCATCGTCCACCCACCCTGCTGGAGCAGCTCGATGAAGGTCAGGTTGGCCCCGGCCGCTTCGGCGGACTCGGCAGCGACCGGCGTTTCCGGTCCCTCGTCGTCCTGAGAGAGCAGCGGGGTCCCCAGCAGCAGCAGGCCGAGCAGGCCCGCCGACCAGAGGAGCAGTCGAAAGCGTTTTAGGATGTTCATAAGGTTTGGAGGCTGGGCGGTTGCTGAAGGAGAAAGGGGGTCATGCGTCAGGATGACGGGGGGGCGTCGGACGCAGGCTCGGATTCACGCCGGAATTCACGGGCCCGGTCCGTCCAGGTGTCGGCGGGAAAGAACAGGGCCATCTGGTCGAAAACATTGCCCGCAATGTCGGGGCTGCCGAGCGCGTGATAACAGACACCAGAGACGAAGAACAGCTCGGGCACCCACGCATAACCGACCTTGGCGAAGACCACGCCCTGGCTGATTTCCTGCATGGCGGCACGGTAGTTCTCCCGTTGGAAATGGATGCGACCGAGGACCAGTTGGTAGAGGGAGAAGACGGGGTCACGCGGCTTCACCTCGCCCATCTCCCCGAGCAGCAGACGGGCGGTCTCGACACGATTCAGCCGGACGTGGCAATAGGCCGACCAAAGCATGGCCTCACGCCGCCAATCCGTATCGCCCAGCTGAACAATGCGCTGGTAAATGGCCAGCGCCTCCTCGAGCTTGTCTTCGACTCGCAGCTCACCGGCGAAGGCCAGGATGGTTTGCAGCGTTTCGTACTGGTCAACCGCGAGGGGGATCTCCACCAGCAGGTTGATGGCATCACTGGTGGCCCCCTCGGCCACCAGCAGTTTAACCAGGCCCAGGGCTTCGTTCAGGAAGGCGGGCGGCATGGCCGGAATGTCGACCGCCTGCACCAGGGCAAAGGCCTCCTCGAATTGTCGGTCGCCGACCAGGGCACGGAAAAACTCCGTGACCCCGTCGTGTACATTCAGGGTGTCGCTCGACAGCACCGTGTAAGGGGCAAGCGACCAGCCGATCGGCCGGTAGAGAGCGGCGGCGCGATCATACTGTTCCAGGTCGAGGTTCTCGCGGGCACGGTCATAACGATTGGGCAACTGCAGTGTGAGGGTGAACTCATCCATGTCGTCGAGGGGCAACAACACGCGGGCGTCCGCGTCACCGTCTATGGGTTGCAGAACAAGTTCGCGCTCCTCCAGACCCAGCAGCCGGTAGTCATTGGTCCGACCGCCGGTTGCCACCGTCACGGTAAAGGGATTGCCTCCGTGTTCGCGTAGAAAACGCTCGGGTTGGGCATCCAGGAAAGCCCCGGCCAGGAGCATCGCCAGCAGGGAGAGCGCATGGGCTTTACGTGTTCGGGCCATCAGAGGGTCTTCAACAGGGACTGGATTTCATCGAAGGCGGGGGTGTCCCCATAGGTATCGCTGGCCACCGCCTCGGCCAGCGTGCTGCGTGCGTCGGCGGGTTGACCAAGCTCGAGCAGCGCACGCGCATCATACAGATAGGCCTGAGCCGCCCATTCGGGATACTGACTGAAGGCGACGAAGGTACGCTCGAAATGGCCGTGCGCCTGGTCGAATTGACCCCGTCGAAAAAAGGAAAGCCCGATCTTGAATTGAGCTTCCGCCCAGAGTGGGCCCCGGGCCTGACGGTCGCGCAGCACCAACTCCAGTTTATCGATCGCCTCATCGTGGCGATTCATTGCCAGCAGCATGTCCGCCTGCCGGATCATGGCGCGGCGGGTTTCATCCGCGGCGGGAAACTCTTCCTCGGCCCGGGCGTACGCCTCGAGGGCCGATTCGTAGTCCTCCTGAGCCGCACGCAGATCGCCCAGAGCCAGGAAGGCGGCCAGTCGTGCGTCTTCCGCCTCCGGGAAAACGGTCAGCACCCGGTCGAGGGCGCGGCCGGCGAGTTCCCGGGCCAGGGGCGCGTTTTCGGCGGCCAGTTGGCGAGACATCCAAACCAGGGTGGCGGGACTGGCCTTCTGAAAATCCTCCTCGGTGAAGACCGGATCGTCGACCACCGGTTCGCCGAGTTCGTCGAGCACCATCATGAGCCGGAAAGCGAGGGTCTGTTCCCCCAAGGCGGTCACGCGGTCATAGAGCGCACGCAGGCGCTCCACGGGCGACTCATCCGGGAAGGCGGCCAGGCGCGCCTCCCAGACTTCCAGGGGCTCCTCCAGAACCTCGGCGCCCGACTCCAACCCGGTGCGGAATGCCTTGTCGCGCAGCACGGCTTCCCGGATCCGTTCGTCGATGTCGGGATGCTCCTCGAAGTAGTCGTAGGCGGCTCGCCGGCTCTCGAGCAACCGCGCGACCAGTCCCGGATCAGCCTGCAGCTTCCGAAGAAAGGTGACGGTGGCTTCCAGACGGCGCCGGTGACCGTCATACCGTTTCGGATAGGCTTTCAGGATCTGGTCGATACCGAAGCTGGTCGGGTCGTTGCCGAAGCGTTCGATCGCATCGAGGTAGTCGGCCAGCATTTCTTCCGGCTTGTCCTGCAATTCCTTCGCCCGGCCCAGCTCATAAATCGCCTCGGTCAAGGAGCCGGCCTCGCGGTAGGTGGCGATGTAGTCGCGCAGCAGGAGAGCCATTTCCCGGTAACGGTGGTTCGCCTCGAGGAGTTCGGCGCTCTGGAAGGTGGCGTGGTCAATAAAGCTCTGGCCATTCGTGTACGTGGCCACACGCCCGTAATGGGCAAGAGCATCCTCCACCCGCGCTTCGGAAGCGGCGATGTCCCCCAGAAACAGTTCCGCCTCCCCGCGCAGCGCACTCTGGGGAAACGCCTCGATGAACCCGGTCAGGATGGTTCGAGCGGCTTCGAAATCCTGGCTCGCGAAGGCGGCCGCACCCAGCCGGAACCGCGCGTCCTCGTAGTAGGGGCTTTCCGGAAAGGCCTCGACCACCACCTCGAACAGATCCCTGGCCCGGGCCGGCTCGCCCAGAAAAAGATGACCCAGGCCCGCCCAGTAGTGGCAGCCGTCGATCATCACCGTGTTCGAGTAGGCATCGATGAAGCCGGTGAACAGGTCGACCATCCGCCGGTAGGCCTCCTGCTCCATCAGTCGGGCCGCCATGAGATAGATGAGTTGCCGGTTATAGGGATCTTCGGGATGCGAGCGGGTAAAGGATTCCGCGAGCGGGAAAAAGGCGTCATCCTTCTCCGCGTTCCGGTAGATCTGGGCCAGCTTGACGGTGACTTCGCGGCGGTACTTGTCGTAGCCTTCCTCGCTCAGGTAGTCCCGCCCGATGGTTTCGGCCCGTTCGGGCCAGCCGGCGGCGTCAGCCTGGACGAAGGCTGCGTAGAGAAAGTCCTGCAGGCGGTCGGGATCGTCCGGGTAGTCGGTGGCGAGCCGCCAGAATGCCCAGAAAGCCTCCCAGTCGCGACCGGTCTGCTGAAAGTTGCGTGCCTTCCGCCATTCCAGCTCCGGCGTGTAATCCGGAATTTTCCGGATCTGCTCATATTGAAAACGGGTGTTGGCGAGCTCCGTCTCCAATTCCTCGATACGGTCGAGGTTGTTGCGGCTGGTGGTGCGCAGCAGGTTCAACTGGGATTCGATCCGGTCGGCCTTCCGCTGCTGAAAGGCGGCCAGGGTATCCCTGCCGAAAGTCAGGTAATACAGCAGCGCGGCCTGGGCGAAGCGCTCCTCTTTGGTGAGCCGGTCGCCGCCTTCCATCAGCTTCACATTGAACCGCAGGTCATAACGGATGGTGTCGTTGCTGACGAGGAGCGGGAGCAGATCAAAGACCTTCTCGATGGTTCCCCGTGCGATGTAAGCCTCGGTCAGCGCGGCGGCGGCAAGGGACGCCTTTTCCGGGTAATCCCGGTAATCGACCAGCTGACGAAACCACGGGATGCCCGCCTCCCAGTTCTGCGTGTAATAATAGCTTTCAACGATCTTCTCCAAAGCGTTCAGCCGCTCGGTCTGATTCAGCTTCCGGAGGTAGGGGGGGGTCAGCGCCCGGGCCAGGTCGGCCGCCGCCTTATCCCATTCCTGCAACCCCCGGTAGCAGTCCGCCCGGTTGACCAGCATGAAATGAGTGCGCTCGCCGTTCGGGAAACGGTCGATCCCGGTCGAAAACGCTTCGATGGCTACCTGCAGCGCGGCTTCGTCGCGCTCGGCCGCGTAGCGCTGCATATGGCCCATCCCGAGGAACAGGTAGACCGCCTCCAGTACCGCCTGCTGATCCGGCGGAGCCTCCTGCAGGCGAAGGATCAACTCCTCCAAATAGGGGATGGCCTCTGCAAACGCCTGGTCGGATACCTGATCGGCAATGTAGGCCTGCAGGTTCGACGTGCCCAGCTCCCGCGGCGTCTGTCCGGACAGGCTGGTGACCCCGACCAGTCCCGCCAGCACACAACCCAGGATGGCCCCGGGGCGCGGACAGGTCCGGGCCGTCCGTCGGTGAATCAAGCGGCTTTTCAAGCGGGGCATCGGGCTAGGGACAGAGCAAACGGGGACGACCGGTCAGGCAACCGATTTTCCCCGTAGAACAAAACACACAAGTCGGGCAGTCTCCTCCCCGACCACGCAAGGACCGTAAGGGGTCCTTCCGAACGGCTAAAGCAAAAAGGGGCATGGATGCAAAGGCGGGGCTTCCCCGGCTTCCCCTTCCGCTCGGCGGACAAAACCGCTCCGGGCGAAGCCTGGAGCGAAGGATGGTACTCGGGGCGGGAGTCGAACCCGCACGCCTTGCGGCACCAGGACCTAAACCTGGCGTGTCTGCCAATTCCACCACCCGAGCAGCGGAGAAGGACGGGATATGGCAAGCCGGGCCGAGGAGGTCAATGACGGCCCCGGCCGGAATTGGCCTGCCAATGACGATGTCGGTTTCTGGAGAAACCTCGGTACCACCACCCGAGCAGCGGGGAAGGACGGGATATGGCAAGCCGGGCCGAGGAGGTCAATGACCGGGCGCGAAGCGATGCCCGATAGACAATAGGCAATAGACAAGGGGCAGACTGGAATGGCGCTAACTTAAGGCTCCCGATCCAAATCGGGATCGAATGTCCCGTCCTGATTTCCGGTTGTCAGTTCTGGGTCTGTTTTTGTTTTGGGTTAGAGTTAGTTTAGAGAGGGATTCGCCCCCATGGGGGCGGCGGATTTTTCTTCGTGCACTTGGGCTGGGTACTTC